>NZ_CP030847.1:0-1720730 GCF_013407385.1 Nitrosarchaeum sp. AC2
TTTTCTTTAATTTTTTTTATTGAAAATCTAAAAACTAACTAAAAATAATTAATTACAAACTAAATTAGAATAACTATTCCTATCTTTACTCTCTAATACTAGATATCATTATGTTACTAAAGAGTAGAAACATAGGTGTGTGAGTATGTCCGATCCAATTGATAGATTACTTGATGCAGCTGAATCTGGAAAATCAATTATAAAAAATAGAGATATTCTTCATTTTACATATATCCCAAATACAATTCAACATAGAAATTCTGAACAAGAACAAGTTACTCAATCACTACTACCAATTCTTAAACATTCAAGACCATCTAATCTATTAGTTTATGGTAAACCAGGTACTGGAAAGACACTTGTAGTTAAAAAAGTATTAAATAAAATTCAGGAGAGAGTAGAAAAATCAAAATTTCCAATAAAACTCATCTATGCTAACTCTAAAGAAGAAACCACACTTTATGGTTTGTTAGTAAGTTTCGGAAGGCAGTTAGGCATGAGTGATAAAGAACTACCTGGAACTGGCCTAGCAATTAGTGAAGTTTTCAAAAGAATTCTAAATAATATTGATGAATCTAAAATAAATGCTATTTTTGTTATAGATGAAATTGACTATCTAGCCCAACTTGTCTCAAAAACAGGCAAAGATATCTTATATCAACTTACTAGAGCAAACGAACGTCTAAAACAAGGCTCTTTAACTTTGGTAGGAATTTCAAATGACCTTACATTTAAGGAAAAACTTGATCCTAGAGTAATTAGCAGTTTAGGTGAAGAAGAGGTAGTTTTTACAAACTACAATGTAGAACAAATTAAAAAAATATTAGAAGAACGTATTGATGAGGCGTTTATCCCTAATTCAGTAGAAGATCCAGCACTAAATCTTTGTGCAGCCTTGGCAGGTGGTGAACATGGAGATGCTAGAAGGGCAATTGATCTTATTCGTGTTGCAGGTGAAATCGCTGAAAGGCAACAATCAGAAAAAGTTTCCCAAGATCATGTTAGAGAGGCATCACTAAAAATTGAAGAAAATAAAGAGGAAACATCTCTAAAATCATACCCCCTCCATGAAAAACTTGTAATCCTGGCAATTATGAAGGCCGGAGGTTCATCAACTGGCGAGATTTATTCATCTTACAAAGGACTTTGTAAGATAGTAGGAAGAGACGAACTAACACAAAGGCGAATTACTCAAATGCTTAGTGAAATTGAATTATCTGGAATTATCTCAGGCAGACTAATTCATCAAGGAATACATGGAAGAACAAAAAAATACAAACTTACAATCTCGTCGGAAATGATTAAAAAAACCTTCAAAGACGATTTAACTTTGCAAGATATTGTTTAGAATATTTGAATTATAATTTTCATGATAGACTTTGAAAGTCTTCAAATTTACCATAAGTGCAATTCCTGGATTTGGGGTCATTCCAACACTTGCTTGAAATGGTGTTTGTTTTTGCCAAGAACCAGAATTTAATAAAAGAATTCCTTTGTACATATCTAATTCGGCTCTATGCACATGTCCTACATGGAAAATATCTGGAATATCGTCAATTACCATCAAGTCTTCCATTTCTGGAGCTATTGGGGTTTGACTACCATAAATTGGACTTAGATGTCTTGCTCTTAGAAGATGCTTCATTACTTTAGTAGGTTTGTCATAACTTAGACCAGGCGTAGTTTTTACAATATCATCTATACTTTGACCATGAAACATCATCACCTTTACTCCATTTAGAGAAACTACAGCAGGATTTCCAACCATGAAGACATTCTCTCTTTCCCATAATCCTGAATTGTATTTTTTAGGAATTGCTGGTTGTGGTAATGCCCTACGACCAGGATCATGATTTCCTGGCATAATGAATATTTTGATATAACTAGGAATTTTACTTATGAGTTCTTCAACTTTTTTTAACTGCTCTTCAATAGTCTGACAAACCAATTCTTTATCTTGATTTGGATAAATCCCAACACCATCTACTAAATCTCCACCAATTAACACAAAACGAATTTTTCTTGCTACTGAATCTGGACTGGATAACCAAGATACAAACTCTGTAAATTCTTCTTCCATGAAGTACTTACTACCAATATGTAGATCTGAAAGAAAAACAGCATATGTTTCAGTTTCAGATCTGTTTGAGGTTTGATCAGGAACATCAGGCGAAATCAAATCTTTTATGATAAAACCAGCATTTTTACCAAAACCTATTCGAGCCATGATAAATTGGTCATTAAGTAATGAGCCTGCTGTTTTTTGTAATTCATTATCAAAAACTATTCCCTCAAACAAGCCTGAAGGATCTTCTAAAACCAATTTTGTTATGTTTCTCTCTATACTTCTACTAGTGACAAGACCGCAAACATACATATCATCATCAGTTTTTGCAGTCTTTACTGAAGCAATTGATTTTAACATCCTTGATTCAGGCCTATCTGAGATTATTCGTTTTAACTTGTTAAAACGGCTAGAAAACAACGCATTATACCCTTTTACTCCCTCTCCGGTAGTAATTCTTAATGTTGGATCAAAGAGTATCTTATGATCATTTTGTAAAGTTTGATCGTCTTTAATTCCTAAATAAACTTCTAAATCATCTTGATTAATCTGATACGATTTTTGTTTTGTTTTTTCACGAACAATCTCTTTAATTATTTTCTCTAATTTTTTTACATCTACATTTTCAAGAAACTTAAATGCATTTGGATGAATTTGAAACCCTTTATTCAAAGCATAATTCAAAGCAACTGATAGCTCTTTTTTCAATATCAAAGAATGTTTTCTGGTTTAATTAAATCTGCGCCCATACCTAACCCTCAAATATCGTTTACAATAAAAAATTATATGTCTAAGATTAGAATAATCACATTTTTCATATTTATGGGATTATTTACAATTGCATATCAAATCGGTTCAATGTCTACAGTTAGTGAAGAAGAAGCTACTACGTTTATGACTGAATTTGAAAAATTAGTTAAAGATATCGATGCAATGGGGATCTTCCTTCATAACTCTACAATTTCATTACCAATGTTTATTCCTGGGTTTGGAGTAGTATGGGGATTATTTTCAGCTTGGTCAACTGGATTTGCTTTTTCAGCAATAGTTTCAATCTCTCCAGAATTAGCAAAAGTCCCACCACTGGCAATTCTCTTTTTATCCCCATTTGGCATAATGGAACTTACTGCCTATTCTTTAGCTACCTCTAGAAGTTTCATATTGATTAAAGAAGTATATAGAAAATCTAACCTAATTCCATTTCTAAAACCAACTATAATAGAAATAGGAATAGTGATAGGACTTCTATTAGCAGGTGGATATTTGGAGTATTATATGATTAAATTAGTTCAAGATGAATCCATCACGCTTCCTGGATTTTAATTTGAAAAAACCCATTGATTTATCTAATCAGCTTAAAATAATTTAGTAGCAAATTATAAACCAAATTAGAAGAGAAATATAGTATGAATACTACTATTCTTGGATTTTTAGTGTTATTGGTTTTTTCTGGATTTACTTTTAGTGATTCATTTGCAATTTCACCAAACAGTGCTTTTACTTTGGAAGGATCAGGATACGCTGTAACAGAAAATACGATTAAAACTTCTGAAATTGATTTAGCAATTTCAACCCAAAAACAAACTGGAAGTAGTATTGCATCGTCAGTTGAAGATGGATTCATTACTTTAGATGATGAAGATTTTCTAATTACTGAATTAAAAGCAACAATGCTACGTGAAGGTAAATACATTAGAATTAACGGAGTTATTGATAGTGATATTGGTAATCAAGCATCGATTAGTTTTTTTGGAAAATTAATTGAAGAAAGTAAAAATGCTTCAATCTATGGTTTTACTGGAAGAATAACAATTAATGATGATAATTATAAAATAATCTATACGGCAAAACTATCAGAACTCACAAAAATTAAACCTGCAACAGATCCTAAAACAACAGAATCGAAAATAGATAAACAAATTACAATTCATATAACTAAAGGTTCATCGACTCAAGGTATAGGTACATACATTGATCTTGCAGGAACTAAACAACAAGCATCACAAACTCAAAGCTCAATTGATTCATTAAGATTAAGATATTTTTCTCAAGATAGAATTTCAGTTGAACCAGGAACAACAATTACTATTGTAAATGACGATATAGTATCACATAGTATTCTAAGTGGAACAAAAAATAGTGATCGTTATGTTCAATTTACTGCTGACAACAGAATTTCAACAGGTGAAATATTACCAGGTGAATCAACTAACATTACACTAGATAAAGCTGGATTTTATAGATTATATGATCCAAAATATCAATGGATGGAACTTAATGCATATGTATTTCCAACCATAGAAGGTAATGTTGTTCTTGGGCAAGGAAAATAATAAATTAATTTTTCCATTGCCATTTGTAATTCATATAGGAATCCAAAACAAATTGATTGAAAACCATTACAGATAAATCTGAAAATTCTTTTCCTTCTAAATCCTTTACAGTTCCAACAAAACTAGTCTCATTTTCAGTAGTAAGCGCTTCAAAAACATGAACTTTCATATTTTCTGTATCAAACCCGTTATTTTTTAGATATTTTGCAATCTCTGATGGCATAAAGTGTTTGTCGGGTTGTTTAGGCCATGGTCTAGGAACTAAAACTACATTATATCCATCAATTAATGCTTTTTGCAATTCAAGTTTCTTTTCTTCAATTGAAGTTGTTACATGCATTGTAATTACTTTGGATTTATCTAATGGGACTTTAGCTTTTGATGCTGCAACCTGAATTGAACTAATACCCGGAATAATTTCTACATCACCAAAAATCTCAATTAGTCTATCTACAACCTCAGACTCTGAAAAATTAACATCACCTGTAAATGGAATAACTAACGAACGATTATCTAGCACTGAATAAATTTTTTGATATGATTCTTCTTGATTGTTCATAGTGATTTCATAAATCTCTTTACCAACAATCAAATCTTCAATTGTTTTTAATGTGTATTTGTATCCAATAACTATGTCACAATTCTGTATGATTTCTTTTACAACTTCCGTAACATATTTTGGCGAGCCTGGACCTACACCTACAGCATAAATTTTTCCCAATTTACTTTGTAAATTTCTGCCTGTCTTTAATATATTGCACAAAAGGTTCCCAATCTACTTTCATGTACTTTGTAGGCTCTTTAACTGGATATTTTACCCAATCCTGTGCAATTGAATATTGATATTTTTGCTGTTTTCCATCTTTTTTATATTCTAAAAGTAAGATACTTCCCCACTCCTTTTCTTCATGTGAGATATTCAAAATATCATCAAAAGACATTTGAATATTTTTTTTATTTTTTATGTCTTCCATTAAATTACTTTCATTATATCCATCATGACGAATCATTGTATTTTTCGATTTTAAAAAACTAATTACTTGTCTTTGTCTAATTGCTTGCCACCATCTCATCTTAGCCTCTGTTTTGTGAACAAACATCAGATGTTTATCAGTTAATACTAACATTCCTTCTTTTCCACCAATCGAAAAGAAATTCTTTGACTCTCTCCATACCGAAACTAAATGTGCTTGAATCTTTTCATCTGATTGCAATATGCTTAATTTATTAGACTTTGTTAAAAACTAATACAATTAGCTTTTATGTAAGATATTTTGAAATGGCTTGTTGAAAAAAATTCTTATTATAATTTCATTATCATTACTTTTAATTAATTTAGGAAATCAATCATTTGCACAATCAGATGATAAATTAGTAATTTTGCATACTAACCTTGGTAATATTGTAATCGAATTATTCCCAAACGATGCTCCTAATCACGTTCAGAATTTTATTAAATTAGCAGAAGATGGATTTTATGATGGTACTATTTTTCACAGAATAATTCCAGGATTTATGATTCAGGGTGGTGATCCAAACACAAAAGGTGGAGATCAAAATACTTGGGGAACTGGAGGACCAGGTTATTCTGTAAATGCTGAATTTAATACAATCAAACACAACCGTGGAATTGTTTCTATGGCTCGTTCCATTCACGTAGATAGCGCTGGTTCACAATTTTTCATAGTTCTTAGCGATAAACCTAATCAACCTAACATTGAAGATTGGAATAATCTGGATGAATTGTATACAGTTTTTGGAAGAATTGTTACTCAAGAAAGTTTTGACACAATTGATAAAATTGCATCTGTTGAAACAAAAACTAAAGATATTCCAGTTGATATTGAGCAAGTAAAAATCACAAAAGTAGAGATTGTTGATCGTTCAAAAGTATTAAATTTACTTGAACTTAATGATCCTGAAAGAATAATTCACATAATTGAAACTCCAGATTATATCGATTATGAAAATAAAAAACTTGGTGTTGCTTTTTCTATTCCTATAAGTTGGTTTGTTCAAGATCAACAAAATCCAAATGAACCTTTACTTACAATAACAGGTCAAAAACTTGGATTAATTCCACCTATCATAAATATTATTATGGAAGAAAAAGGACAAAAGTCTTTTGAACAAAAAATTAATGAGTATGATAATTTTTTACAAGACGGTGTTAATTCCAATCAAATTGAAATCTTATCAAAAGAAATGATAGATTTTAATGGTCTACAAGCTTATGCTGTAGATAGACTTCAAGATATACGTACACAAAATCTAATTTTTACAGGAGAAATTAAACAAATAATTTTTCCAACCGATGAAAAATATATTACATTGACTTATTACAATGACCAGAAATATTTCAATCAACAATATCACATATTTGAAAAATTTTCAAATACATTCAAAATAATTTCTGAACAAGCTAACATTACTTCTCAAAATGAAAAAGAAGGTGGTGCATGTCTAATTGCTACTGCAGCATATGGCTCAGAATTAGCTCCTCAAATTCAACAACTAAGAGAAATAAGAGATAATACTATTCTTCCAACTCAATCTGGAACTACATTTATGATTGGATTTAACCAATTTTACTATTCTTTCAGTCCTATTGTAGCAGACTGGGAAAGAGAATCTCCCGTATTCAAAGAGATAGTTAAATTGATTATTACTCCAATGTTATCAACTCTTTCAATTATGACATTAGCTGATTCTGAAGCTGAAGTTCTGGGACTGGGAATATCGGTCATCGCATTAAATTTTGGAATGTACTTTGTAGCTCCAATTATTATAATTCATAAAATTAGAAAGAAATTTTAATTTCATAAATCCTTAAGAATTTGCACACTTTACAGCATCTATGAAAACTCAATTCACAGTTGTTATTATTTTGATTTTTACAATTGGAATAATTCTAGGATTTTTTGTCAATGTATCTGCAGAAGAATCATTTATCCCATCTTGGATAAAAAACACTGCCAAGTTTTGGGCAAATGATCAAGTAACTGATACTGAATTTATCAATGCCTTACAATTTATGATCCAAAATAATATCATTCAAGTGTATTCTCCAAATAAAACAATGGAGGATAATGGTGATTTTTACGTCACATATTATTCTAATCCTAATTCCATTTATGATTATTCTGCAAGAGAATTTATAATAAATTCTCAATACTTTGAAGTAAATGTAGACTATCTAAACGAAATTTTTGTTTTACCTCAAGATATTGAAATTCAATTAATGGAATGTGGTGAAGCAAATGCATTTTATGATTGGGAGTCAAAAAAGATCATAATCTGCTACGAATTTGTAGATTCTATTTATGCTGATTTTTTACAATATTATGAAATTGAGATGAAAGATGGTAATATAACAGAGTCAGATATTTCTACCATGACTATTAATGTAATCGATTTTTTCTTTTATCATGAACTTGGTCATGCTTTGATTGACATGTATGGTTTACCTATTACAGGTCTTGAGGAAAATGCTGCAGATCAATTTGCTACTATATTCATGCTACTCAGTGAGGACATAGATGAGTATGAAGGAATGATTGGTCATGATATTTTGTACAATGTTGGTACTTGGTTTCTAATTCAAACTGAACTATACGAATAATCCTATTATTGGGATGTTCATAATTTAGATATTCAAAGATTTTACAATATTTCTTGTTATGCGTATGGTCAAAATCCAGAATATAATCAAGATTTGATTACAGATGGATGGTTGCCTGTAGAGAGATCTGAAAATTGTCCTTATGAATACTCATTAATGGAAAACAGCTGGAATACTATACTTTCAAGATATTACAAAAACTAAGAAAAATTAGATTTTAACATATATTCCATTATCCTTAAATTCATATTTGATTTGGAAACTATCTCCATTACCAATTTGATAGATCAGTTAGATGATCTAATCAATATATTCATCTATTAGAGATGAACAGTCTCTTTTTACCAAACATCATCTACTTCATCAAGAACCTTGTATTCTTTTTCTGTTTCACGTTTCA
Source organism: Nitrosarchaeum sp. AC2 (assembly GCF_013407385.1). Classification (NCBI taxonomy): domain Archaea; kingdom Thermoproteati; phylum Nitrososphaerota; class Nitrososphaeria; order Nitrosopumilales; family Nitrosopumilaceae; genus Nitrosarchaeum; species Nitrosarchaeum sp. AC2. Next base: position 8,421 of record NZ_CP030847.1, read on the forward strand.
AAAGTTTTAGTCTTGAAATATCTCTATCATAAAACAAGTCTATTATCCAATCTAAAAAAATTCTGACTTTTTTATCAGGTGATGGAATTTTTGATAGATAGACATTTCTCCAAATAAGCCAAGCTAAAAATCCCGAAATATTCATGCCTAGAAATGTTGCAATTCCAGTTCTTTTTCCAATTATTGCCATTTGTCCCTTTGAATGATAAACAAATTTTTCCTTCTCTGAATTTTTAATTAAGGCATTTAGATTATGTGCAGCAATCTTAGCTTGTGCTTCGGCAATTTGTGCAGTAGGAGCAAATGGTCTATTTGTTTGTGGATCCATAAATAATGCACAATCTCCAATTGCAAAAACTCCTGGAAATTCTGGAACTTCAAGAAAATCATTTACAATAATTTTTCCCTTATCTGTTTTGAACATTGATCTTTTTATTGTATTTACAGGTGTTACACCTGCAGTCCAAATCAATGTTTTAGTTCTAATTCCATTAATCTTTGATTCGTCTACTGAGTCTTTTGGGTTTTCATCTAATGATTTTACAGAGACCTCAGTTCCATCAAAACTTGTTACTGCCATACGAAGTTTAATCTCAATTCCTCTTTGAATCATTTTTTCTTTTGCAAAATCTGCTAATTTTTCATTAAAGCCGGGAAGAATCATTGGAAGAGCTTCTAAAACTATAACACGAATATCGTCTTTGTGAATTGTAGGGTAATGTTTTCGTGCATCTAATAATAAATCTAATAATTCTCCAGCAGTTTCAATTCCAGCAAATCCTCCCCCACAATTACAAATGTTAAAAGACTATCACGAAGAATAGTATCAGTTTCATTATCAGCTTGTTCAAGCATATCTACGACTCTGTTTCTTAAAACAACTGCATCATTGAGTGTCTTCATTGTATAGGCATTTTTTTCAACATCTGCCATTCCAAAAAAATTGGTTTCACTACCTAATGCAACTACTAGATAATCATAATAAATTGAAACACCACGTTTTTCACCCGTGCCCCACAATGTTACCAGTTTTCCAAATGGATCTACATTTTTATTCTACCTTCATAAAATTTAGTCTTTTTACAAATTGCTCTGATAGGCATTACGATATGTCTTGTTTCAATAATGCCTGATGCTACCTGAGGCAACATTGGAGTAAATAATAAGAAATTATCCTCACTCACCATTACTAATTCAACTTCGGAATTATTTTTAAAAAATGACTCTAACTGTCTAGCACACTCTACTCCAGCAAATCCCCCTCCTAAAATTACTACTTTCTTCTTATTTTTAGCCAATTACCCTATACCAGAAAATTACTGAATATATCCTATGAGATCAAATATTCTGGTAATTTATTACTATTTTTTGAATTTATGAAATTTTGACTATGTCTGAGTGAAGTATTTCATATGCCCTTGAGGCATCTTTTTCATTTAGAATTATAATTATACTCTCTTGACTGAAAAATGCATTTACAAGTTCTATTCCATTATCATGTAAGATCTCTGCAACATAAGATACCACATCTGATTGATTTTGATTACTTGGAATTGAAATTCTAATCTTTGCAAGACCGGTACTAAACATACTTTCATTATTTGGTACGTTTTCAAAAATTTGCCTTATACTTTCTATATCCTCTGTAAGGAATCTAAATGAATCAGACATCCTAAAAAATTCATAATTATTAGTAATTTTTGAGAATTTATCTAAAATTGACATTGTATCCATTTCGGCAAAATCTTTCATAGAAAATTTGATATCCATGATTCCATCTGTTAACGAAAGCCTTGCATTCTTCAAAACACTCTCATCCCTGATATTCTCTTTAATTTCAAACGAATCTGCATATCGTTTTATAGCAACTACAATAGTATTGAGATTTACAGTACTGCCCAAAATTCTTTCAATCTCGGGTTGAATCTTCACAGCTAATGCTGTATAATTAATCAAATCCATTTTCATGCAATCATAAATTGAACGATTTCTAGTAATAATCTCCCTAACTAATTCAGGTATAGACATACTTGAATTTCTCATCAGGCATAATTATACTATGTCAGATATAATAATATTATGTAATATATTACAAAATAATACATAATATTTATATAATGTAATGTATATTACATACAGTAGATAAATATGACAATGTTTGATGATGAATTTGATAGAATCTTCAAGAGAATGTCAGGCTCATTTTTTGATATAGATGACATATTTGAAGAATTCAAGAAAAGTGATTCCAATACTGGCCCAATTTATTATGGTTATACAATGACCGTTGGTCCTAATGGAAAACCGGTTCTAAAAGAATATGGAAACGTAAAACCAGGATTACTTCCTACATCTGATAATAGAGAACCAATTGTAGATGTAATTGTCGATGAAAAAGAAAAACAAGTGAAACTTGTAGCAGAAATGCCGGGAGTTGAAAAGACAGATGTTAAAATTTTGGTCCAAGACAAATTAGTAGATATTTCTGCAGAACATGGTGAAAAGAAATACCATACAAAAGTTCCAATCAACCATAAAGTTGATGAAAACTCTGCCAAAGCTTCATACAAAAATGGAATTCTTGAACTTGTCTTCAAATTGATTGAAGATACAAAACCAAAAGGCAAAAAAGTGGAGGTTGAATAAACCTCCCTAAATTTTGGAGAAAAATATGGATGAAATTATTTTAAAAATTGTTGAAATTCCACAACAACATATTGGTAGAGGAAGAGCTATAGTTGATCCTAAAATTATTGAAGAAACTAAATGGAAACCAGGACAAATCTTAGAATTAACATATAATAAAAAAACACATGTAAAACTTTGGCCTGGTTCAACTGAAGAATATGGTACTAGTGTTATCAAAATTGATGGAATGACTAGACAAAATATTGGAGCTGGAATTGGTGATAAAATTTCTATAAAATCAGTAGAAGCTGCAGACGCAGAACAAATTACTTTATCTCCAACTGAAAAATTAGCTATTGATGAAGAACAATTACATGATGTTATGATTACAAATTTTCAAAATCATGTATTTACAGTTCATGATTCAATTCAACTTCCAACTCAAATGGGAGGAAAAATTCAATTTATTATAACTAGTACAAAACCATCAAAACCAGTAATTGTAACAGAAAGTACAATATTCAAACTCGGTTCTATGACAAAAGCAGTTGACACTAATGTACCAAGAATAACTTATGATGAATTAGGTGGTTTAAAAAACGAAGTTAGAAAAATTCGTGAAATGGTAGAACTGCCAATGAGGCATCCTGAATTATTTGAAAAAATAGGCGTAGAAGCACCAAAAGGTGTATTGCTATACGGTCCACCTGGAACAGGAAAGACTTTACTTGCAAAAGCCGTAGCTGGAGAAACAAACGCTCATTTCATTTCACTTAGTGGTCCAGAGATTATGGGAAAATATTATGGAGAAAGTGAAGAAAAAATTAGAGAAATTTTCTCACAGGCTGAGGAAAATGCACCTAGTATAATCTTCATAGATGAGATTGATTCTATTGCTCCAAAAAGAGATGAAGTGTCTGGTGAAGTAGAGAAAAGAATAGTTTCACAACTATTGACATTAATGGATGGAATGAAATCTAGAGGAAAAGTAGTAGTTATTGCAGCTACTAACAGACCAGATTCTATAGATCCAGCACTTAGAAGGCCAGGCAGATTTGATAGAGAGATAGAAATTGGAATTCCAGATACTGAAGGTAGGTTTGACATTCTTTCAATTCATACACGTGGAATGCCAATTGATGAAAAAGTAGATCTTAAACAAATTTCAAAAATTACACATGGATTTGTAGGAGCTGATTTAGAAGTATTATCCAAAGAAGCTGCAATGAGATCTCTTCGAAGAATTCTTCCTGATATTGATCTTGATGAAGAAAAAATTTCATCTGAAATTCTTCAAAAAATAAAAATCACAAGCGAAGATTTCAGAGATGCATTAAAAGAAGTTAGGCCAAGTGCACTTAGAGAAGTACAAGTCCAAATTCCAGATGTTAGTTGGGATGATGTTGGTGGTTTAGATAAACTAAAAGAAGAACTTTTAGAGGCAGTTGAATGGCCTATGAAATACAAAGAAGCGTTTGATTATGTTAATGTAGAAAGTCCAAAGGGAATTCTACTTCATGGTCCACCTGGAACAGGAAAGACTTTGATTGCAAAAGCACTTGCTAAAATGACTGAATCAAACTTTATCAGCATTAAAGGTCCTGAACTCCTTTCAAAATGGGTTGGCGAATCTGAAAAAGGAGTTAGAGAAATTTTCAGGAAAGCACGACAAGCAGCGCCATGTATTATCTTCTTAGATGAAGTTGATGCACTTGTACCACGAAGAGGAAGTGGAGATTCGAGCTCACATGTTACAGAAAATGTAGTCTCACAAATTTTAACTGAAATTGATGGACTTGAAGAATTACACAATGTATTGATCATTGGTGCAACAAACCGATTAGATATAATAGACGAAGCATTACTAAGGCCTGGAAGATTTGATAGAATCATAGAAGTTCCAACCCCTGACTCAAAAGGAAGACAACATATCTTTGAGATTCACACCAAAAAGAAACCCCTCGCTAGTGATGTAAGTATTGCAAAACTAGTGGAATTAACAGATGGTTTTAGTGGTGCAGAAATTGCAGCTGTAGCAAATAGAGCAGCAATTACTGCTTTAAAGAGATATGTGAATGGAAAATCAAAGAATGTAAAAGAAATCAAGATATCACAAGAAGATCTACTCGATTCAATCAATAAGGTAAAGCCTGGAAGAGATGTTCCTATTTCACAATCCATAAAATAGTCTAAATACTAAGGGAGATCATACAAATCAATGAAGCTATATCTTGACTTTAATCCATGCCAAGAATGTAATACAATGATGGCTGAATTAAGTAGTCCTGAAATGCTATTTGCGGATGCAAAGAAAAGAGCTGACGAGTCTGCAAAATTTTTACGACACCTCACGTATAATCATAATGAGGTCGTACAAGCAGTTATGGAAGATCTACCTAAACAAAAAAGAGATCAAGAGTTTGATTTCTTTAAATAAATAAATTTTTTAATTAATAGTCTATTTTTATTCCATTATTTTTAATGTTTTTTTAATTAAGACAACTCTATTTCTTATGGTAACATCACTTACTCCAGATGCCTCTGCAAATTTCTTCTGACTAATTTTCTCATTATTAATTATACATGAAATATACAGAGAAGCGGCTGCTTGTGCTACAGGATGTTTACCTGCAGTAATTTCTTTTATTTCACAACGTTTTAAGATATCAAACGCATCCCGTTTTGTTTTTTCTTTCAAATTCATATTATTTGAAATTTTAGAAATAAACGATGATGTATCATATTGATTTAGATTTAATCCTAGTTTTTTGATAATCGTTCTCAAATCTCTTGATAAGATTCTTCTCTCTGTATTTCCAGCAATTGCAATATCATCTAATGTTCTAGGAATGTTATTTTCTCTACATGCTGCATACAAAGACGCAGAAACTAATGAAGCCATAGTTCTACCCCTAGTTAGTTTGGCATTTGAAATTTTTCTATAAATATAAGCTGCATTTTCAACTACACTATCTGGTATTCCTAATTTTGTCTTCATTCCATTTAATATAGTAAAAGCTTTGCTTAGTGAGACAGTTGATCTAGATTTGCTTCTTTGATCCCATGTACGAAGTCTCTTAAAGTCATATTTTGTTTTATTTGATAAGGTATTACCTGAAGAGTCTTTGTTTGCTCCAATTACACTTGATAATCCTCTGTCATACATAGTTAATGATGTTGCAGGACCAGTTCTTGATAATTTTAAAAAATCTTCTTGGCCATACCCGTTTCCTTCATTTGAAGTATCAGATATGTTTTGCACTAGAACAATACCGCATCCCCCACAAAACATTTCACCTCTTTCTGAATCAGTAATTATGGGATAGGTTTTGCAAGTGTCTAGTTTACACTTGACATCATAATTATTTGAATAATCTTCTAACACTGTTATGTATAATAGGCATTCATAAAATAAAAATAAATTGAAACAGGTAATTTTAATACAAAAAGACAATTTTAACTTCAAAAAATTCCTCTAATTTTGTTTAGAATAAATTCTATTTGCTATAGAAAATACTTTTTAATAAATGTTAAAAATAAATTTTTTAAAAATTAGAGACTATTCTTTTCGTATAGATTCTAAAGAGTGACCACGATTAACAATCATTTGAGTTATTGCTTCAGTAGTATACTCGATACCATGTTCCTCTTCAAAATGTTGTCGTAGTTTTTCAAGGAGTGTGATGTTTTTCTCTCCATCCAAAACGAATTCACACTCAAATCCATAATCTTGACATCTTAGTTTCAGCGTCATTCATTGTGCAAAAATTATCAAAGCTATAAAAATCCTCAGTTTAGCATTCAGAATAACAAATTACTGTCTTAATTGGATGAAAAATCAACTTTCACACTAATTATATCTAATAATCTAAAAATTAGAGGTACATGAAAGGTTTAGAATTTGTATTTTTAGCAGTCGGATCCGTGCTTGGAGCTTTTCTAAGATATAAAATAACAGAATCACCACTGCTGTTTAATACATTACCTCTTAATGTTTTGATTGTTAATATTATTGGAGCATTTGTCTTAGGCATGTTTATCGTTATATCAGAACAGTGGAATCTTGATGGGAGATATTCACTCCTAGCTGCAGTAGGTTTCTGTGGTTCACTTACTACAATGTCATCTTTTGCGTTAGATTCTAGTAATCTGTTTGATAATCATCATTATGGTACTTTAGCTATTAATCTTGTTGCAAATGTTGGTTTATCTATTGGTGCATTAGTTGGTGGAAGATCATTAATGTCTATTATAGTAAATGGTTAATCAATTGTATGGGCTATATTGTTTGTAAACTTTGATCACTGATTCATGATACATTTTTCTAATATCTTCATCTGTTGATATTGCAAGACGATTTACTAGATCTGTAGCAGTGATAATTCCTATAACTTTATCATCTTCTATAATTGGTAGTTTACGAATACCTCTAGTATACATTAGATCAGCTACCATCCACACTGATTCATCAGGACCTATTGCAATTAGAGGAGTTGACATAATCTGTTTTACTGGAGTTGTAATTTGATAAGCATGAGCTACAATCTTTACTGCAAAATCTCTATCTGTAATTATTCCTACAGGTGTATTATTTTCCATAACTATGATAGCTCCCACTTTCACATCTTCCATTAATTTTGCTGCTTCGTTTACAGTAATTGTAGAATCTACTGCAATCACCGATTTTGTCATAATGTCTCTAACCGTAATTTTATCTGCATCAGTCATTTTCAAATTATTATTGAATTTTCTGTATATAGTGGCTATGTACAATTTCATAGTTGAAAATCAAACTCGATAATGTTGTGATACTCTTAATTTCAGTTCTTTTATAAGTTAATTATGAAAGATATTAAAAAAATACTTGTTCCTATTGATGGTTCTAAAAATTCTATGAGGGGATTGGATGAGGCAATTTATCTTGCAAGACAATGTCATGCAACAATTACAGGATTGTATGTAATTCCAATAGCAAAACCCTTAACAGATTCACAAATTTCTTACCTGGAAAAATATTTACTAAATAACGCTTCAAAATTTATGTCAAAAGCGAAAATACGTTGTGGACAAAATGGCATTCTTTTTGATGATGATATTGCTTATGGTGACGAAGGGCCAAAAATCATAAACTACGCAGAGAACAAAGCATATGATATTATTGTTATCGGATCTAGAGGAATGAGTTCTATTAAAGAGGCTTTTTTAGGAAGTACATCCAATTATGTTTTACACAAATCAAAAATTCCAGTGTTAATTGTAAAATAATCAATTATTCAGTTACTTTCTTGCATGAAAATAAGGATCTTATTTATAAAAAGAAAATCATAGAAAATAACATGGCACATACATTTGTAAAAGATGTAATGATTAATGATTTAGCCACACTAGACGTGTCTACTTCAATTAAAGATGCTGCAAAATTAATGGATGAAAAGAACATTGGTTGCATAATTGTAACTAAAAATCAGTTACCTGTAGGAATTTTAACCGAAAGAGATTTCGTTAAACGCATAACTGCTAAAGAAAAACCACTATCTACAGTATTAGAAGAAGTAATGTCTTCACCGTTGATTGAAATAGACTCAAATGAAACAGTATGGGAAGCTGCCCAAATTATGAAAATAAATAATATTCACAAATTACCTGTCAAAAAAGATAACCACATTATTGGAATTGTTACAACTACAGATTTAGTAAAAATTTGTAGTGTTGGTTCTGATTCAGAAATGAGGAGAATATGTGATCAAATTATTACTAGAATGGAAAAAGAGAATTTTTGAGTTTAAACATGGTTTTTTCATATCATGTCATTAAATTTGAATCAATTTCGTTTTTACAAGGTACAAATTGGTCTCAATCAGTAGGAGATAAAGGAGTTTTATACAAATCACTTAAAGATCCTTATTCTAAATTGATAATTGAAACATCGGACAATTCAGAAAAATTATTTCATATTCCTAAAGATAGAACAGTAATTGTTGTAAACAAAGTTGTTCATTTTCTGGGAGAATTAGTCTAAAATTATCTAACTAATAATACTGGGCATTTAGCTAGTTCTGAAACTTTTCTACTAGTACTTCCTAATGTTTTTAATTTACCAATTCCATGTAAACCATGACTACCAATTACTATTAATGAAATATTCTTTCTTTTTGCAAATTTCAAAATTTCATTTGTGACATTACCACGTGTAATATGATATGATGCAGAAATCCCTTTCTCATCGCATCTTTTAATTGCTATTTTTAGCATTTTTTCTGAATCTGCCATAACCGACTCTGTCCATTTTTTTATAGCCTCTTTTTCAGATTTTAGTTTAGTTAATCCTAACATTCCAGGTGGTGAAATATAATCTAGATAAATGACAGAAAATAGAAAAATCTCTGAATCAAGATTATGTGCAAGCTCTATAGCTCTAGTTAATGCTTTTATTGAATATTTAGAACCATCATATGGAACAAGGATTTTGGTTAGCATTTTTGAAAACATTATGATCACTACTTTATGACTAATACCGGGATTTTTGATTTGTGTACCACAGCATTTGCAACACTACCTAAGAAAATTTCTTTTAATCCACTTTGACCTCTAGATCCGATAACAATAATATCAAATCCTTTTGCCATTTCATTAATTTCTATACTTGGACTTCCAAAAATTATTTTAGATTTAAACACAATTCCTTTTTGTGCACATCTAGTCTTTGAAGATTCCATGAATTTTTTTGCTGATTTTGTAAGGTGCATCTGATATGGCATTATCGCATCACCAAAATTTCTTGGATATATTGGAATTACATACAATCCTGTAATTGTTGCATGACATTGTCTTGCAAGATAAATTGCCTCATCCAATCCCCTCATAGAATTTTTAGAACCATCAATAGGAACAAGTATTTTTTTAATATTTTTTCTAATCATTTACTTTTAACCTATATTTTTATGATTTAACACCAAATCAAGATTATCAATCATAATAATCAAACTAGGCTTGTGCAATAGCACTTACAATATCTGCTTTCGTGATAATTCCTACTAATTTTGATTTTTTTACAACTGGTAACCCACTAATTCCATTTCTAATCATTAGTAATACAGCTACTCCAACATCCTCACCAGCTTCAATTGTAATTGGATTTGACGACATTATATCAACAGCTTTGAAATGAAGAAGATGATTCATTTGATTTACTTGAAACTCATTAGGACTATTCATTTTATAATTTTCAACTTCTTTTGGATCAGCTGATTGAGATAACCAATATGGTAATTTTGCTGGAACAAAATCTCTGTATGTGATAATTCCAACAGGAATTCTATTTCGTTGAATAACAATTCTTGAAATTCTATTATGAATTAACAGACTTTCTACATACAATAATGAATCTCCAGGCATAGCAGTGATTACATTTCTAGTCATGATCCTTGAAACTTTTAGAGGCGAAATTGCATGTGTCAAAAAAATAGATGCAAGATCAGTTTTTGTAATTAAACCCTCTAGAATACCATTACTACCTAATACAATTATAGATCCTATTCGATTTTTTTTCATTAATTTAGCGCAATCATAAATCGAATCTGTTTTCTTTACTGTAATTAATTTTTTAGACATAAAACCAGAGACTTTGACAGATTTAATTGGTTTGTCACCAAGAGCATAGATAGTTTTTGCAATATCTTTTTCTGTAATTATTCCGATAGGGCATTTTTTTGAATCTATTACCACAAGTCGTTTTAAGTTATGTCTAAGTAAAATTTCTCTTGCATCTAATATACTTGCATTTGGACTAATTGTAATGGTTCTTTTAATTATTTTATTTAGATCTGTATTTTTTAGTCTCATAATTTTGTATTAATATTATTAGTTAAATACACCAACTAAAAAATCATTTATGAATATCAACTATGAAAATATAACAATACCTTTAATTTACTATTAAATTATTTTTACATAAGATTAACAAAATGATTAGTGATACAATTCATGAACATATGAAAAACATTCAATTGATTAAAGTGAAATCCCTGATTTCAAAAGCAACAACTATAGACCCTACTGATACCATTTCAAGTGTAATTAATAAAATTACCAAGAATAATTGCTATGATGTTTTTTATCTTAAAGACAAAAATGTATTTTCTACAAATATTAGATCTCTTCTAAACGCTAAAAATATTAATAAAATGAAAATTGAATCATTTCTTTATCCTATACCTCACGTTACACAAAATGAATCTGTCCAGAAAGTAGCAAACATTATGGCACATTATAGAATAAGAGAAGTACCTGTAGTAGATAAAAACCAAATAATCGGTGTTGTGACATCTAAACAAATTATTACATTACTATCATCAAACGATAATAAATGGATTAAAGCTAACTTGATTTATACTAAAAATCCAATAACAATCTCTTCTAGTGAATCTATTAGCAATGCAAGACGATTGATGACTAATAAAAGAATAGATCATTTACCAGTTTTGAATCAGGGAAAGATTAAACAAGTTCTTACATCATACCATATACTTCAATCAATTATTCCATCAGAAAAACAAGGACGAAAATCGATGATTCCAAAAACTTTTCATGCATTAGAATCTAATATTGGTAATTTAGGAAGTACTAGAATCCCACAATGTTCTGCTAACGATGATTTAAATAAAATTATCAATTTAATGCTAAAAACAGATACTACATGCTGTCTAGTTAATCTCTGGGATACTCTTCAAGGTATTATCACTTATAGAGACATACTTGTTTTACTAGCATCTAAACTTGAAACTCAAATTCCGTTATACATTGTTGGCATGCCTGATGATCAAGAAAATATAGAATTAATTAATTCAAAATTTGCAAAAATTCTAAAAAGATTACAAAACGTATATTCTGAAATACATGAAGCTAGAGTTTCAATAAAACAACAAAGAACTGGAAATAAAAAAGAAGGAAAATTTGAAGTAACGGTTATGATTATAATTTCACATCATACCCCACTAATCTTCAGTTCGATTGGGTTTGATTTAAGTGAGGTTTTAGAAGATTTGAGCCAAAAATTATTACGAACATTATCTAAACGAGCAAAAAATAGATCTAAAGATAGTATTCGAAAAATTGGATTACCTATATTCTAAGTATAGGATATTTCTTAATTACTCTCTTAAATTTTAGATAATTACATAATTTTTTATCTTTACTAAATTAAGATTCTAAAATAATTATTTGAAGAATTTATCTATTTGTTCCCTATACTTGAAAGTTAATCTTCCAAAATCTGCAAAATCTTCTGCTGATGGGTACTTCATCCTCATTGCATATTGATTTACAAAAACAGATAATGCACTACCTATAATTAGATTGTAAACACCATCTGCCAAATTTTGTGAATATGGAAATGCTATTTTAATAAAAGGAAGATAAGTTTCAGTCTGAGATATCATTAATTTGACATTTTTTTCTACATATTCTTGAACATCTTCTGGAATTGCCATACTGTTTACTTGTAGTGATTTCTTATAATGTTTTATTAATTCAATCTGTAAATTAAGCCCTTTTTCTATTCCAATAAACAAATTTTATTCAAATTATTCAATTATTCTTGATATTTTTTAGTCACTCCATAGATAATAATTTTGAAAATCATGAATAATAATTAAATAGATACATAAATAACCTATTTTCAAATTTTTTTTATGAAAAAAATTGAAGCGATAATCAAGCGTTCAACATATCCTGTAATTATTAGTGAACTAAGCAGTATGGGATATTCAATTATTGATAAACGAAATTTAGAAGATAACAAAATTTTTGATAAACAATCAGGTGCAAAAGCTGGTTCAACTAATGTTAAAGCAATTCCACTTTCCAAAATAGAATTGGTTGTTTTAGAAAAAGATGCAAGACAAGTTATTAATTTAATTTCTAAGAAATCTGGTTTTTCTGAAAATCAAGGAGGAAAAATCTTCATTTCAGAAATGGAAGAAGTTGTAGATATGAATACACTTAGTGCACAACATGATCTTGAATCTGATAAAGTCTTTTTCTCTTCCAAACCAAAAACTAAGCGAAGCAGACTAGTTCCACTTCATAAGTTTACATTAATAAAACTTGAAAAAATATATGAAGATAATAAAGAAAAATTACAGTCAGATTATAGAATTAAATCATTTAGTAGTTTTGTTAATTATTGTATTATGGGATATCTTCCAACTATTGAAAAACAACTAAAACACTCTACAATTGTTTATGAAAATAATTTTCATGATTTTTAGTTAAATTGTTTCTTCTCCTTCCTTTCCCGTTCCAATATCTATAGCACGTAATATTGGTGAAACAAAGATCTTTCCAACACTTCCTTTTGTTTTAATAATATTGATAACTTCCTCTTCCTTACTTTCTGGAATAATTACCACTATGACATATTTTTCACTGAATTGAGGTTGAAATATGGCACTTCCTTTAGATGCATGAATTTCTGCTGGTGGATTTTTTCCTCTTCCTCTGACTTTACCTACCGTCAAACCACCAATCTCAATTTTTCTTAAAGCCTCACTTATCGCCATTACGTCATTATTTCCTAACAGTGCTTCGATTCTTAGCATTTGATATTTCTAAAAGGTTTTTCACAAATAATAGTTTCAGATTTTGATAATCAAGTGATAATCAAATGGTTAGCTATTTTCGTTATTATTATTTAGTTTTAGAACTTGAAAACTAGCATGCCAATAGATACAGGTGATACCGCATGGATGCTTGTAGCTGGAAGTTTAGTTCTTTTAATGATACCTGCACTTGGACTTTTTGAATCAGGATTATTGAGAAAGAAAAATGCCGTATCTGTTTTTATGCAAATCTTTTTTGGATTAGCTTTACTTAGTGTAATGTGGTTTGTTTTTGGATTTAGTTTATCATTTGGCCCTGATGAATCAGGTGGATTTATTGGAAATATGGATTGGGTGTTTCTAAAAGGAGTTCCATGGGATGAAGCGCTTGATTATGCACCAACTATTCCAGGTGTATTGTTTGTAAAATTCCAATTGATGTTTGCTGCAATTACACCATTGCTTCTGACTGGTACTATTGCAGAAAGAATGAAATTTAGTTCATTTATCATATTCATAGCTTCTTGGTCTATTCTAATCTACTATCCACTTGTTCATTGGGTATGGGGAGGTGGTTGGTTAGCAGAACTTGGTGTTGTTGATTTTGCAGGTGGAATAGTTATTCATACAAGTGTTGGAATGGGTGCACTAGCTGCAGCTATAGTACTTGGTCGTAGAAGATTTTTTGGTCCTGCAATTGAAATTCCTCACAGTATCCCTTTGGCAGTAGTAGGTTCATCACTACTTTGGTTAGGTTGGTTTGGATTCAATGCAGGTAGTGCATTAGCTTCTGGTTCTCTAGCAGGTAACACAGTTATTGTAACTCACATGGCATCTTCAGTATCTGCACTCATTTGGGTTGGATTATCATGGATGAGAACAGGTAAACCTTCTGTAGTTGCAGCAGTTAATGGTGCCATTGCAGGTCTTGCAGGAATTACACCAGCATCAGGATTTGTTAGCGTAGAACATTCTTTCGTTATTGGTATTGCAATTGGTATAGCATCCTATTCTGGAATTATAATCTTCAAAGAAAAACTAAAGATAGATGATGCACTAGATGTTAGTTCAGTTCACGGTGTTGCAGGAATTATTGGTTCTCTTTCAATTGGACTCTTTGCTAGTAAATTAGTTAATCCAGCTGGACCAAATGGATTACTATTTGGCAATCCTGATCAATTAGGAATTCAAGCAATAGGAGTTGGTGTAGCAGCAGTTCTTGGTTTTTGTGGAACATGGATAATTATGAAAATTTTAGATTTCTTAATTGGAGTTAGAGTATCGCCAGAAGTTGAAGATGCGGGATTAGATATTAGTGAACATGCAGAACGAGCATATGCTGATGAGGAAGAATTCAAGTTAGATATGGATACATATGTAGATGATTTAGAAGACAAAAAAGAATTTTTCTTTAATAAAAAAAATCTAAATAATTTATAAAATTTTCGACACATCTTATATACTCACAATTGTTAAATTCGTTGTGAAATCTACTCCATCAAAAAACAAATCTGACAATCAAAAAAAAGAAAAAACACGCAGTATTACTTATCGACTACCGTCAAAAATTGTTGAAGAATTAGAAACAGTAGCAACAAATAACAAAATTTCACAAAATGTTTTGGTAAAACAAATTCTTGAAAAATATGTAAACTGGGATCGATTTGGTGATAAAATTGGAATGATTCCAATTCCAAGAGGAATCTTGGATTCATTAGGTGCTGAAATGAATGGAGATGATATTAATGAAATCATTAAATCAGTTTTACCAATTATCAAAGATACAGTTCTTTTTATGAAAGGAAAATATGATTTGAAACGTTGTATTGAAACATTAGAAGATTATATGCGTGCATCAGGAATGAAATCAGATCATCGAATTGAAGGAGATTTACATCATTTTATTATTCAACATGAATTAGGAATGAATTGGTCATTTTTTACAGAACAATTACTAAAAGAAATTTTTAATCAGTTTATGCCAAACAAAAATATTAAATTTCAAACTACAAAAAACACAGTAATTGCAACAATATCACTTGGTTCAGATTTTAATGAACACGATTATTGATTTTCGTTTATACGATAAAAATACATTTTACGTAATTTTTTAAATTCTAACATGATTTTCAAATTTAGAAAAGTAATAATTTTTGTATTTTTTACACAATAATTATAATTCATATTTTCAATCGATCTTTAAAAAAACATTAATTCTACATACTCCAAATTGATTTTATGGTGTTAACTGGAGTTTTTACTTTTGACTGATTTAAATTTGAAAGTATTTGGAAAAATTACTACAAAAGAAATCATAGGAGCCTTTCCTCCTGCTATTGATACAAAAAAATTATTAGAAAATGAATATCAAAACTTGATTAATCAACTTGAATTTAAAACTAAAAATGATTTAAAAAAATTATTAGAACAACAGCAAAGCGCAAATAAACAAATCAATAGTAGACCTGGCGCTATGGCCTTGGCACACGATAAAATTCGATTATTTATAGAATATAATCAAAAATATATGCAAATCATTACTGAAAAATTATACTCTTAATTCTATTCTTTTCTCTTTTTCAATCTTTTTTTTGTAGATTTTTGACTTTTTCGAATTAATAATGAAATAATTGCTCCGGCTGGAATTCCAATTATTGTTCCAATGCTTACATATGGAGCTATAAAGAAATCTCCAATCCATATTCCACCATCTGTTGTTAACTCCATAAATGTTCTAGGACGTAATATGACAGAAATAGCCTGAGATTCTATTTTTTCTTCTCCTACATCATCAGTATATCTGACTATGATGTTAAATGGCATTTTGTATTCTGTATTTACTTCTTCAATTGGAGAAATAATTCTTGAATTAATAATTATTGGAGAATTTTTTTGTATATTTGAAAATGAATGTAATGTTTCTCCTCTAAATTGAATATCTCTTGGAGGAATTATCTCAACATTGACATTTGAAATTTCTATATCTTTAGAAATTATTTCGACAATAAATGGAAATTCAGCATTTGTAAAAATTGCATCTGGTGTAATTGTATGAATTATTACACTTGGTTCATTCTTCACAACTATTGGTATTGCAATATCATAGACACTTGGTTCTTGTGGTTCTTTGTTATTACTTACTAAAACCTGCGAATATTTTACGTTAAGAAAATGTATTCCTGGATTAACATCTGATGAAATCTTAAAATCTATACTTCCTCCAAATGAACTACCTTGAGATAATTTCTTTATTGTTATATTATTATCTAAAATTGGAATCATTGAATTATCTTGACTAGTAAAGATAAATGAAATATCTTGTTTGTCTTCCCAACCATTATTTTTTATTAATACTGAAATCGATGCTATTCTTCCAACTATTGCTTCATCTGGATGTGTTATTTGAATATCCATACTTCCTTCCATACTCTGATTTATGGTCTCTCCGTATGCACTTGATACTAAAACAAAAAATCCTAAAAGAAGCAGAGGCATAACCTTGATGAATTTCATGATTTTTACCTGAAATTATTATTGTAACATCACTATTCTATGTTATTATAGGCTTTGACAAAAATACAAAAAGTTTGCAAATACGTATGAAACTAAGCATCTTGAATAATACAATTAATTTCTAACGTAAACTCTTTAAGACCTATTTGAGAAAATTCTAATTATGAAGCCTTTTGTATTATGGATGACTGGTTTACCATGTTCTGGAAAGACTACAATTGTAAAAGAACTCCAAAAAGACATCCCAAATCTAGCTATGCTTGATGGAGATGAACTAAGAGAGTGGTTTTCACCTAAAGATTTTTCCAAGGCAGGAAGAGATGAGCACAACAAAAAAGTTGCACATTTAGCAAAATTGTTGTTAAAACATGGGGTTCCATCTGCGGTCTCTTTGGTTTCTCCATACAAAGAAAATAGAGATAATGCACGAGAGATCATTAATTCAGGTGATCAATTTGCTGAATGTTACGTTAAATGTTCACTTGAAAAATGTGAACAAAGAGATGTCAAAGGAATGTATGCCAAAGCAAGAAAAGGAGAGATTAAAGGATTTACAGGAATTGATGATCCATATGATGCTCCACAAAATCCGGACTTGCTAATAGATACAGAACATGAACAATTGACAGATAGTACTAACAAAATAAAGGATTTTCTTAAAAAAAGAAATCTAATTTAGCTTTTTAAATTCTTTAACTATTTGATCGTGAATTATTCCATTAGTTACTAAAATTCCATTTTTATGATTTACAATTTTGTTATTGTATGTAATGTCATTCCCAGACATGTCAGTCATTTTTCCACCTGCTTCAGAAATTAAACAATAAGATGCAGCTGAATCCCATTCTTTCATTTTATCTGTTGTAGTTATGTATGCTTCAGCTTCTCCAGAACTAATCTTTCCTACTTTTAATGAGCTTCCAATACTGGTGAAGTTTTTAATTCCTAATTTTTTGATAAACATTTTTTCTTTTTCTGAAAGATGATGTCTTGAACCAACTGCCTTGCATTTTGAAAGTTCTGATATTTTTGTAACTGATATTTCCTTCCATTTGCCTTCTGAAAATTTAAAAGCACCACATCCTTTTTGTGCTGCAAAAATTGTTTTTTCTGTTGGCCATCCTATAACACCAATAATTGGTTTTTTATTTTTAATTAATGCAATCATGACTGTAAATTCTCCAGTTTTATCTATGAAATCAGAAGTACCATCAAGCGGATCAACTATCCAAATAATTTCTTCTGATAATCGTTTATGATCATCTTTATCTTCTTCTGATAAAATTTTATGATTAGTTTTTGATAAAATAGTCTTAATGATCTCATTACTTTTTAAATCGGCTTCAGTAATCGGCGAGTCATCACTTTTTGTGAAGGTTTCATAATTTCTTTTGTATATCTCTAAAATTGTATTTCCAGCCTCATATGCAGCTTCGATAGCTACATCTAATTCTGGCATTTTATCTAAAATTGGAATGTTTTTCAATGGAAATTACCTAGGTTGTTAATTCCGGTTTTAATGTCCAAACAACTCCTAGGACAATAAATGGAATAGACATTATTCCGATAATTCCAAGTATGATGTTAAATTGAGATTCTGATACTTGTGGATTGTTTACAATCCAAGGTAATGGGAGTGTAATTACTACCCAAATTATTCCTAATAAAATAATTAATTTTGCTTTTTTCTTTCTATCCGTCATCATTTTCATTACTCATTAAACAGTATTAAAGCCATGTGAATTTTATTTAATTGATTCTCCCCCATCAACTGCAAGAATTGCACCTGTAGTCCATGCAGCATCATCAGATGCAAAATATAAAATTGCTTTAGCTACTTCTTCTGGCTTACCTATTCTACCTATCGGGTGCTCGTTATCCATAAACTCTCTATCTTTTTGAGTTTTTAAAAATGGTTTTGTCATATCAGTATCTACAACACCGGGACAAATACAATTAACTCGAATTTTGTCTTTTGCATACTCTAACGCCCAACATTTTGTAAGAATAATTATTCCAGCTTTTGATGCAGAATATGCATCAGCATTAAATCCTTGATAGGCTTTTAATCCTGCATCAGATGAAATATTAATTATTGATCCTGCTGTTTTTCGTAGATAAGGTATAGCTTCTTTTGTGAATCTAAACTGTCCTGTGAGATTCACATCTAATACTTCATTCCACTCTGATTCATTAATTTCATGCAACTGTTTTATTTTTGGGAATATTCCTGCATTATTTATCAAAATATCTAACTTGCCAAATTTTTAATCGTTTGCTCTACAACTTTTTTGACATCATTTTCATTTCTAATATCTGCTGCTATTCCTATTGTATTTGTAAGTTGACTAGTAGCTTTTTCTAATCGTTTTGAATCCTTTGCTGTTATCACTACTTTTGCACCATTTTCCACAAAATTTTTGCAGTAGCAAAACCAATACCTCTACTTCCGCCAGTAACAATAGCAACTTTTCCAGATAATTTCAATATTTTATTCAATAAATTTCATAATTTATAGCAGTATAAACTTTGAAAAAATTTTTTATAAATTTTAAAATTTGTTAATTATTAATCATACCAAATTTTATTTCAAGAATTAATTTGTCTTGTATTTTTTAAAATCTGAATGTTAAAATTATTTTTTATATCTGAATTTCTAAAAAATCATTCTTATATAGATAAAAATCTTATAAAGTCTATAAATTATTATAATTTTTTGTGTTAAATCTTAAATAGTTAAAGTAACTATAAGAATTAATGCCGAAGGATATAATTCCTATCGACTAAAATTGCGTTGCCCCGCAGAACAGAAAAGGCATTCAGGCGTTTTAACGACCTGTCCACGAGAGGAAATCTCTCAGAGTTCTGCAGTAAAGGGGTAAACGCCTTTAATTTTCAATAATATAGACTGATACCGAACCTAATTCATTCCCATTTGGATTAATTTCAATTTGTATTTTTTGAGACGAAGAAATTGTAATTTCTTTTTGGCCATCATAATCCCATGTATAATATTCAGATATTCCTGTTTGATGTAAAGTTCCATTTAACTTGAAATTTTCCGAAAAGTCATAATTTTCTCCTTTTAATAAAATATTTAGAGATTGAGGACTATCACCATTTGGAATAAATTTTAAAACATAATTTCCTTCATTTATTGTAAATGTATTAGAATAAATTCCATTTTTGTATAAACTAGGATCCGCTAAAGTTACATGAAAAACTGTATTATTACTAATCTTATCAGAGGAATTAAAAGATAATCCTATAACAATTATGATAAAAATTATTGGAATTATAATTAATATTTTATTCATTTAATTTCAATAATCAAATCCATTATAAAAATAAATTATAACTCCAACGCTTCTTTCAAACCTTTATATCTATTTCTGATTGTTACCTCTGTTACACCTGCAGAAACTGCAATATCTTTTTGAGTTTTATTTTCACCATTTATGACACAGGACAAATACAATGCAGCAGCAGCTAATCCCATTGGATCTTTTCCTGCAGAAAGTTCAATTTTTGCAGCTTGATCTAAAATTTCAACTGCTTTTCTTTTTGTTTTTTCAGACAAACCTGCAATGCTAGATATTCTTGATACACATTTAACAGGATTTACAACTGGCATTTTCAAATCTAATTCTCTTAGTAATAATCTGTAACATCTTGCAATATCTTTTCTTTTGATATTAATTCCGTTTGAAACATCAGTTAGTGTTCTAGGAGTTTCCGTGTTTCTACATGCTGCATAAAGAGATGCTGCTATTAGACCTGGAATTGAACGTCCTCTAACTAGACCTTTGTCTAGAGCTTTTCTGTAAATATATGCAGTTTTTTCAATAACAGCATCAGATAATGCAAGTTTTGTTTTTAATCTATCTAATTCGCTAAATGCTTGTCTGAAATTTCTATCAGCTGGCTCATGAACCTGACTTCTATTATCCCATGTCCTAAGTCTTTCAATAGTGCTCTTCATAGAAGCAGAAAGCGGTTTTCCTGTAGCATCTTTATTTAAAGGATTAATGATTGTTGCAAGACCCATATCATGCATAGCCAAAGAAGTAGGTGTACCTGTTCTGGTTCTGTTATCTCCTTCATCTTTGGAAAAAGCTCTCCATTCAGGTCCTTCTTGCTCAATTCTATCTGTAGCAACAAAGCCACATTTTGAGCAAAACATTTCACCTGTATTAGAATCTGTTAAAAAAACTCCCTTGTTACAACGTTGACATCTGACTCCAGAACCAACACTTTTAGTCATAAATTCAGAAATTCATCTTCATTCTATGCTTAAAAAGATTTGAAACTTGGGTATTTTTTGTTAATTTAGCCGAAAAAAAATATTTAAATACAATTTTTTATCCACACAAGCATATAATGGTAAAATGTCCTCTATGCGGAGAATCGCTAAACAGCAATTCTGTGATTCAAAATCACATACAAAAAATTCATCCACAAAGAGTATCTGTCCTAAATCTTTAGGTATAGCATACTCTTGTTAGTTATATTTTATTTACTGTTAAGCAATATTTACACCTGAAATTAAGTACAAACTATATGATCGAAACTATTGTCAAACTTACAAAATAAATGGAATAGGCAACAAAAACCTGGAATTACAGATAAAATTAGTGATGCCATTAATCCTAAAGGAGCTTTAAAACCAAAAATTCAAAACGGAATTAAAAAATTACAAGCACAAATTGCCAAACTTGATTCAATGCTTGTCAAATTAAATGAAAGAGATAGTAAACTTTTCAAAAGAATTGTTGAAGCAACTCAATCACATGATGTGAATACTAGTAGAGTTTTATCAAAAGAATTAGTTGAGGTAAGAAAAACTACAAAAATTCTAAGCAATGCCAGAATAGCATTAGAACAAATCGAATTAAGATTAACAACTTATCATGATCTTGGTGATACAGTAGTTACTATCATGCCTACAATAGGTTTGATGAAAAATCTAAAATCTTCTCTTGTAAAATTCATGCCAAGCGCAGATAAAGAAATCACCCAGATGGCTCAAATGTTAGGTGGATTTATGACAGATAGTTTTTCAAGTGATGCTACATTTGGAATGGATGAAACAACTAATTCTGAATCTGAAAAAATTCTACAAGAAGCTGCAGCAGTAGCTGAAAGTTCTGTTGGAACTAGATTGCCTTCAACACCTACAAATACTATGGCTTCAAAAAGTAATTTCTATTAACTTTCTATAGATTCTCTGGATTCTTTAATTTTCTTAACTCTACTACCTTCATTATCGATTATCCTGTCAATTCCTGCCAATCTATCTCTTAGATTATTGATAATTGAGCCTACTTCATCTGCTTCGTTTTCAACTTGCTGTCTTTTATGAGCTAATTCTTTAATTCCTTTATTTTCCTCTTCAATGTATTGACTTACTTTCTGTAGTTTTTCCTTCAAATTTTTAATATCAACTGATTCTTCTTCAATATCTTTCTCTAAAACAGTTCGTTTATCTTTCAAATTTTTAATCATTAGACCTACATAATCAATAGCTTCTTCCAATTTGACACGCTTATCCATTAGTTCTACAATACCGATCTCTCCTACTGTTTCATTAGATGAACTTTCATTAGATTTCATACTTGCATGTTCTACAATTCTCTCTTCAGTAGCTTCCCCACCCTCATCTTTTTTGAATTTATCAAACATTTTACCATCTATTTTCAAAATGGGAATAAAAAGTTACTATGAATCTCAAAGCTGACCTAGTGACTGATTTTTTGTTCATTTAAAAAATTATACCGATTCTCTTAAAATCAAATTTCTGTATTTTCCTTATGTAATTTTTTAATAGAATAAGATACATGGTTTGAGAACTATGATACAAAGATCCGTAATTATTCGATAAATCGTATTATCTAAATATATCAAAGAAATGTAGCTATTGTTTTATTGGGTTTAATCTAATCCTATAGATAATTTTTAGCATGTTTTTATTTAAAACGAGATTAACCAATACTCTATCTTTCATTTTTTAATCACAGATGTGATTTTTAATGATAGTTTATCTCAAAAAAGTCAATAATTCTTATTTTTATGATTAATCTGGGCCAAAAACATGTTTCAATGCTGTTCTTTATATATTAAAATTAGCCAAAAATCACCAAAAATCCTTAAAATAATTGAAAACTTTGGTAAAAAAAATTTTTAAAAAAAATTCCAGAAAAAATTCTTTTTACATTAAATTATTAGGCATGAGAAAAATTGAAATTTTTTCTGATTTCAGTGATTTTGCCAGAAAATACTCATTTTATGGGATGAATTACCTGTTCCGCTTTGTGTTCCGCTTCAAAGTTTCAAAATGTTCCTCATTAACCAAGTAATTCTATACTAATCCATGTCAAAACAACAATACAGGTCCGAAATGGGCATAATGGGTGATATCCTTGACGTTACTGCCGATGGTGGTCGTTCTGGAGTCATTGTATCTGCAATATCTCGCAAAGCCAACCTATCTCACTACGCAGTACTAGACAAATGTGAGAAACTGGTAGAAGCAGGCTTAGTCGAGTCAGTCAAAAACGACAGGAATAGAGTCTTCCTAATTACCGAAAAGGGACTTCAATTCTTCCAGGAATTCAAGAGATTCCAGGGACTTGTCGAAAGTATGAATTTGAGGTACTAGCCATGAACCCAGAATTGGAGCTGACTCCCATAGAAGAGTCTATTCGAGAAGATGGAATGCTTTTTGTAAGGACTGATAGTATCTTCGAAACAATGGTTAAGATGCCTTTGATAATTGCTGGCTTAATTATTGCTATAATCGTGATGCCTATTCAGACCTCATTCAGCTCTACTCGAACTCTTGAACTTATCATTTATTCAGACGGTTCTACACATGTATCAAGACAAATTGACGTAGATCCATTAGAGCCTGACTTTGAGCTTGATCTGTTTGGTAAGTCAATAGATAATTTTGTTGCGATTGGTGATACTGGATTTTTGCTATCTGAAGAAATAATCGAAAATAAAGCAATCATAGACAAATTTGGATCTGCAAGTATAACAATTGATTATGACGTTCATGATTTAATTTCCAAAGAGGGTCGAGTTTGGACATTCTCATTTAATTCTCCATCTGATTACACTTTACTAATGCCAAAAAATTCCGTTATAGTTGGAATGAGTGGTTTACCAACCAATATGGAAATAGTAGATGACCAACCAAAACTTGAACTTTCTGCAGGATTGTCAGAAATAAACTATATCTTTTCATCCATAAATCCTACTCCCAATCCAACAATTCCAAATGAATCATCATTTAGTTATTCTACCGTTGCAATTATTGCTGGTCCAATCATGGCAGCAATTATTGGCACTATAATTATACTAAAAAGAAAACAATCAAAATCTTCTACATTCATAACACAATCAGAATCTATTCCTGAAAAACAAACTGAAACTACATCAGTTGATACTGAAACTATATTCAATTTTAGACCTGAAATGCGAGAAGATGATAAAGAAATTATAAAATTTATTTCTGATAATGGAGGCCAAGCATTGGAAAGTGAATTAAGAAAGAAATTTCTTCAACCAAGAACTACTATGTGGAGAGCTGTAAAAAGATTAGAGCGACTAGGTGTAATTGAAATTGATAAAAAAGATCTACAAAATTTAGTAAAACTGAAAAAAGATCTGGAGGAAGAAAAATGAACAAAATAACCTCATTTGCATTATTGATTTTAGTATCTAGTTTAGTTTTAGGTGGTATAACCCATACTGCTCAAGCAGAAACTGATCCATCAATTCTACTAAAAATTGCAAAGCAAGCACAAAGACAACTTGAAAATCAAATGAATAAAGACGTATCAGATAAAACAAAACAACTTTTCAAAGAAGGCACACAAGAAATTAGGAATTTAGAAGAATCTATTAAAAACAATGATGTAGATTCAGCCAAAACTCAATTTCTTTCTGTAATGAGAATTTTCAAAGAAATCTCTCAACAACTATCAAACGTTAAATCTACACAACCCGAAATGGTTGCTCTTAAAGCTCCAACTAAAGATCCTTCAATTGATCTTAAAAGAATGCAAGATTATGCTAATAATCTCAAGATAATTGCTAAAAAGTATAGTACATCAATTGACTTTTCTGAATTAGACAATCTATTTGTCTCTGCAAGAAAACAAATTTCTGATAAACAATTTGATGATGCAATAGAAACAATTGGTAAAATTAAACAAATTACTGTAGATTTGAATAATAAAATCCGTGAATATGCTTCCCAACAAGAGCAATCACGTGCAAAAGCATATGCCCAAACATATCTAGAACAACTTGACAGATTGATTGAAAATGCCAAGAGTCAAGGATTATCTGAAAATATCATCGAAAAACTTGAAACTGCTAAAGAAAATCTTTCATCAACAACCGATCCACAAGAAATAATCAAACAAATAAGAGAAATTATATCAATTAAAGAACAATTTGAATTAACAAAAAATGATCGATTAGAATCTCGAGTCATGCAAATTGAAAAAACACTACTTAATCTATCTAACTCCGATAAAATAAGTAAATCTAAAATTGATGAAGCAAAAAAAACAATTCAAATAATTAAACGTAATTTAGCTACAGGTGAATTTGAAAAAGCAAATGAATTACTTCGTTCATTAGCAGCTTTATTGAATATGACTCAAAATTAATCATTCTTATCATAAACTTCATATACATTTTGCAAACAGAAATTATAATGGCTTCTAAAACAATTACTATTGGAGTAGGGATTCCAATGATCATAGTAGGAGCTTTGATGGCATGGTTATGGGCTCCGTTTCAAAATGGCATGCAAAACACAGTAGAATTTGTAGGAAGTCTGATAGGAATTTTAGGTGTAGTTTTCTTTATTTCTGGTTTATTTTATACAAAAGAACCTGTAATGCACTAATCAAAACTCATTGAATAAATAATGAAAAAATACACCATTATTACTTGAAAGTTAGATTATTTGAAATATTTACGTCAGTTGAAGGAGAAGGAATTCTTTATGGTACAAAAACACTTTTTGTTAGATTAGCTGGTTGTCCATTTACTTGTTTTTATTGTGATACAAAAGAATCTCTTCCACTAGATTCAGGTAATGAATATTCAATTGAGGAAGCATGCAAATTAATTGATTCTAATCTTAAAAATCAAACATATAAAGTGAATTTTACAGGAGGTGATCCATTAATTCAGCATAGTGCAGTAGCTGAGCTTGCAAAATATATTCAAACTAAAAAAATTCCGACATATCTAGAATCATCATGCTTTGATTCTGATAGATTTAATCATGTATTACCATTTTTTGACATTATTAAAATAGAATTTAAAACAATGGATTCAGATTTTGTAGATTCTAAACACTATGAAAGATTAATTGAAAATGCAATGAAATGTCTTAAATCATCAGTAGCATCTAAAAAAACTACATATATCAAAATAGTTGTAAGCTCTAAAACCAAATTAGAAGATTTTAAAGATTTAGTTAATAAAATATTTCAAAACATTTCAAAACATGATGTTGATGGATTTATCATACAACCTACATATGGTATTGCAGAGCCTTCTTTAGAATTATTGCTAAATTTGTATGATATAGTTTATCCATATTATATTGATGTGAAAGTTGTACCACAACTTCACAAATTTATTGGAGCACCATAATCATAGCACCTGCCTAAAAACTAGATTAGGTTCAAATACTAGAAAAAATTATTCAAAATATCAAATGGATAAAGAACGTGTAAAAAAACTTGTTCGGGAATTAATTATTGAAATTGGAGAGGATCCTACTCGTGAAGGTCTTAAAGATACTCCAGAAAGAATTGCAAATATGTATGAAGAAATTTTTGATGGATATGAATCTGATTCTGAATTATCAGTACAATTCTCTGAAGATTCTGATGTAGTCGTTGCACGTAATATTCAGTTTTATTCAATGTGTGAGCACCATATGTTACCATTTTTTGGAAAAATTCACATAGCATATTCTCCCAACGGTAGAGTCTTTGGAATTTCAAAACTGGTACGTTTAGTTGAAAAATACTCAAAAAGATTACAAATTCAAGAACGATTAACCAAGAATATAGCTGATGAGCTATTTGCTCAAGGTGTAAAAGGAGTAGTAGTTTTAGCTGATGCAGAGCACTTTTGTATGAAAATGCGTGGTGTTAGAAACGATGCAACTCTCACATCATCAGCATATAGAGGAATTTATGAAAATAAAGAAGAAAAAGAGAGTATTATGGCTATGATTAGACGACGTACTCCTGAGACATCTCTGTAGATTCTGAAAAATTAAATAATCAATCTTTTAGATAAAACTCATGGGAGCACATCCTAATGTTCACGTTCCAAAAGAATCATGGCCTAATTGGACGTGGTATGCAATTGAGTTTGGAATTGTAATTGCAATTTCAATGTTAGTTTCAAGAGAAATTACCAATTCTATAGAAGGATTAACTCCAGAAATCCAAAATTATGTATTTATGGGAATTGTTGGTGGAATATTCTTTATTTGGTATCTAATTATTAGAAACTTTGTCTTCAAAAAGAAAATTCTCGATAACAAATACTAGACTATTTTAGATATTTTGTTTTATCTATAATTCCTGCTTTTTGAAATGCTATTTTTCTATTATTACAAGATTCACAAATACCACAGTGATTATTTTTACTAGAATAACAACTCCATGTTTTAAAGATTGAATCTCCCAAAGTTTTCATACCATTTTGTATTAAATCACTTTTTGAAAGACCTTCTTTGTATGGTGACCATATTTTGATACTTTTTCGTAGTCCCAAGTTTATTCCATCAATCTCTCCTTGATTAAATGCAGACTCTAATTTTTTGGCAAATATTGGTCTGCAATCAGGATAATGATTATCACCAATATGTGCACCGTATGCCACAAATGATGCATTTAGAGTAAATGCCCATGCAGAAGCTATTGAGAGAAAGACTGCATTTCTAATTGGAACAACAATAGAATAATCAAACTTACTTGGAATTTTCCTTTTCGAACTAGTTAAAACATTAGAATCTCCATACAATTCTTTCATAAATCCAATGTCGATAATTTTATGTTGTTTTAATCCAAATTTTTTAGCAAAAGTCTTTGCAGCATTAATCTCTCTATTAGCTTTTTGACCATATGAAAATGTAATTCCATAAAGTTCATACTTTGATTTTAGATAACTGGCAACGCAAACTGAATCTATTCCACCACTAAATACAATAACAGCTTTTTTCATAATTTTCCAGATTATTTTTTTATTACTATTGCACCCTTACTTGGTTTACAAATTACAGTTTGACATTTTGTATTTGCAGATGCAAATCCTTTTGACATAGCTAGAGCAATTTTTTTTAAATCGGCATTACTTTTTGAAAATGCAATCACTGAAGGGCCTGCTCCACTTATTGTTACGCCAAGTGCTCCTGCTTTTAGTGCATTTTCTTTTACCTTGATAAATCCTGGGATCATGTGTTGTCTTGCAGGCTCTACAATTACATCTTTAATGGATTTACCTATCAGATCAGTATCTTTTCTCATAAATCCTGCAACAATTGCTGCAGCATTTGACAAATTTGCAATACTGTCACCTAATCTAACTTTCTTAGGTATTACACCTCGTGATACTTTTGTTTTCTTTTTTGGAACTTCTAGTGTTGGAACTGCAATACACATTCTTAGATTCATTGGAGGTTCAATCTTGATTACATTTAGAGGATTTGTCCTGACTATTACAAATCCTCCCAATACTGATGCTGCAACATTATCATAATGAACAGAACCTGCACTAGCTTTTTCTCCAAACCCCGCAAATTCTACAAGTGCATTATCATCTAATTTTAATTCAAACATTTGATTAAATGCAATTACTGCTGCTGCTGCTGAAGCCGCGCTACTTCCCATCCCAAATCCAGCTGGTACTCCTTTTTTGATTTTAATTTCTACACCGTCTTTAATTTTAAATTTTTTAACATATTTTTAATTACTAACCCTGCAGTATTGTTGTCCGGATTTGTTGGAATGTTGTCTTTAGTAACTATGGTAACACCGCTATTTTTTTTTGTTAATGTGATTTCGTCAAAAAAGCATCAACAGCTAATCCAAATACATCAAAACCTGGTCCTAAATTTGCTGTAGACGATGGTGCTCTTACAGTTACCGTTGACGCCAACTAATCTTCTACCTCTTCGCCCAAGTTAAGAATTCTGCTTAATGCTCCCTCTAGATTTACCAATCCCTCTCCAGTGACATTAGAAAAAGGAATTAATCCTTGGGCAAATCCCCCTAGATTTAGACCTCTAAGAATATTTGTAGTTAAACTATATGT
The DNA here is from genome assembly GCF_013407385.1 of Nitrosarchaeum sp. AC2. Lineage (NCBI taxonomy): Archaea > Thermoproteati > Nitrososphaerota > Nitrososphaeria > Nitrosopumilales > Nitrosopumilaceae > Nitrosarchaeum > Nitrosarchaeum sp. AC2. The sequence goes on from NZ_CP030847.1 coordinate 37,523, forward strand.
CTCTCCATCTGCCTCTTTAGCAATAGCATTTTCTAATAATTTCAGATTACCTGACCATTCAAGAATATCTTTTAGTTTAGAGCCTATTAGATCTGTTTTTGTAATGATGTTAATTGTTGGCAAGTTTAATCGTAATCTTATTGATGTTGCAAGAAGTGCAATTGATACAAAGTTTACTGGAGTGGTAATTAGTGCACCATCAAAAAGAAATATGTTCATTTTTTCTTCAGACAAAATATTTTCCGTAACAAAGCGACCACTGGAACGGTATGCAAACAACTCAATTTGACCTGGAGTATCTACAATTAGATAGTCTGGATTTACTTTGCCTATCTGTTCTTGAATCTCATCAATCTTAGATGCAATCAGATCGTTTGCCATGACTACCGCACCATTTGGACCTAGATCATATTGTTGCATTATGTCTATAATGTCAACATAATCTCTAACATCAATATCACATGTATAAGGTAAATCTCTAACACCGGGATCCAAATTCAATACAGCTGCAAATGTGCCATTTTTTGTGTAATACTCATATAGTTTAGATGTTAAAAGAGATTTTCCAGCTCCTGCTGTTCCTGTTACAAAAATTGTTTTCAATCCTGTCTGAATTTTCTCTCTTGGCTTATATTTCAAACTAGTTACTTTTCATAAAACCTCTTCAAAACATGCCATTATGGTAATCAATAATCAAAAAAAATTCCGCTTGATCTATAACATGTAATGATACATGAAATTTATGACTCATACATCTATTGAAGAAAAAGAGAAATATCTAAAAGAACTAGTTATCAAATTATTAGAAGAAAAAAACTTTTCAGATTATGACGTTTTAGATTCATTATTTGCTGAAGTCAAGCAAGAAATTCAAAAAACACGCTAATAATACCTGTTACTTTCTTGTAGTTTTTCAAAATTTGTGCCTAGATACAGGCATTAAATATTTGATTTCTATTTACTCAACTTTCATATTTGAATCCTTAAAAAAATTATCAATGAATTGGAGAATTATTGCTATTCCGGCAACTCTTATTCCTATTTTCGTTATAGCAATTCAATTTGATATAAAATTTGAAGATGTATTGGCAATTGGAGTTATTCCATTCGTACTTGCTGTAATTGCTATGATGATAAAACTCGGTCTTCAAGGAATAAAATTTGCATATATTTCGCACAAATATCTGGGAAAATTTGATTCTTTTTGGAAGTTATGTGGTGTTAGAATAGGAAGTGAATTTATCAAATTCACTACTCCAATGTTTGTGGGTGCAGAATTTGTTGTAATTTATTATTTGCATAAAAAAGGAGTTGCACCATCAAAATCAACTTGGATTGCGATAATGGATATAGTTACTGAAGTTTTTGCAGGTGGCCTGTTATCCATTATGGCAGGTATTATCGCATTGATGCATGGAGCATATGTTATAGGCGCTCTGATTTTGGGAATTAGTATCACTATAACTTCATTATGGATGGTTTTATTCTTTTTATCATCGAGAAGAACTTTCCAAGTGCCAAAAATTCTTGTTAGTTTAACAAAGCGATTTGGTAAAGAAAAAGGAGCAAAATACATTGACCAGACAAATTCATGGATGGAAGAAGTTTGTACAATGAGTAGAAAAAATCTTAGAACAACAGAATCAAAAAAAGTTTTTACAATATCTTTCCTATTCTCACTTGCATCTTGGTCATTTTATGGAATATCTTTTATGATAATTGCAATGGGAACAGGATACATTGTTGGTATTTTTGATTCAATCATGGCTGTAATGGGTGCAAATGCAATTGCTAACTTGCCAATAACAGTAGGTGGTTCTGGATTAGCAGAGTTTGGAATTATTGCATATCTCAATAATTTGGATCCATTTAATCTTGTAATTCCTGAAGGAACAGTTGCATGGGATGCAGTAATTGGCTGGAGAATTGCTACATATTATGTCCCTATTGCAATAACTTGGTTACTGTTGGTGAAATTAGCCTTGAGTAAAATTCCAAAGACAGAAAAATAATAGAAAGCACTTTATCTTTTAATGAATTTTTTGATTTATGGATTTCAAAGGTAAAGTTGTACTAATTACTGGTGCATCATCTGGAATAGGTAAGAAAACTGCTATTCAATTTGCTAAAAAAGGTTCTAATGTAATTTTGATTGCAAGAAGAAAACAAAAATTAGAAGAAATAGCAAATGATTTAAAAAAATTTAATGTATCCACACTTGTTTGTGAATGTGATGTATCAGATAAATCACAAGTAGAAAAAACTGCAAAACTTGTTTTAGAAAAATATGAGTCTATTGATATTTTAATAAATAATGCTGGTTTTGCAATTTATGGTTCTGTTTTTGATTTAACAACTGAAGAAATTGAATCTCAAATGGCAACAAATTACTTTGGTATGATTTACTTTATCAAAAACTTTCTTCCGTCAATGCTCAAAAAAAAATCTGGGCATATTGTTAATGTAGCTTCTGTTGCAGCAAGTTTTGGTTTACCAGGAATTGCATCTTACTGTGCATCAAAGTTTGCTATGTTAGGTTTTTCAGAAGGTTTGAAACATGAATTGAAAGGAACCGGTGTTGGAATAACTGTTGTAAGTCCAATCATGGTTAGAACTAACTTTTTTGATCATCCATCTTTTCAACATATGCCAAAATATTCTCCGACATCTCTTAGCGATAAAACAGTTGCAAAAGCAATCTTAAGAGCTTCAAATTCACCACGACTAGAAATTATTGTTCCTTCAGTAGTTCGCGGTGCTGTTTGGATGAAAAATACATTTCCCTATTTCATAAATCCGATTTTAGGCATGGCTTTTAAAAAACAATTAGACGTTAAAAAAACTAGTTTTATTCTTCTAAATCTTCATCTGAAGATTCACTAGAGCCTACATCAAGTAATTCCATTGACTTTAAATCAAATTGATAAATGGCATTCATATCAATCTCTTTTTCCTTTTGAAGAAATTCAGATACTTTTTTACTTAATGGTGCTTTATGTTGATCAAAAATAAATTCATAAACTACTCCTTTTTCTAAATCTGATGTCTTAATTTTTTTTGGTAAATCAAGTGTCACAATATGTCTTCCATCTTCAACTGGATCATATAATTGAGCATCGATTTTATTGTCAGCATCATAAATTTCTAGAATATATCCAGCTCTTTTTAGTTCTTCAGGTTTCTCAAACTTTGCATTTTGAATTTCATCTGTAACCCAATCTGGAATGTCATCTTTTTTCGATGTTTTCTTTTCTTTTTTCGATGATTTTTCTTCGTCAGTCTTTTTAACCATAGAACAACAACTCTAGATCAATTCTTTATCTTTCTTACTTTTCTGCCACCATTCAAGATAGTCATCCTGTTTATCTTCACGTGTCTTTTCTTTCTGATTTAACCTGTATTTTATATCAGAAACTTGTTCTCGTGTAGCATATAATCCACATCTCTTACAAATGAAATGTTTTGTAGCCGAGTCCAATTTCATAGGAATCTCTACTTCATCAAATAACTTGAATAAATCATCTCTACCCCTATTTTCTTCTGCAGTTTCAGCTTCATACTTTGCTTGAATTTTCTTTCTTTCTCTTGCAGTACATTCTGGACAGTTAGGCACTAATGTTTTGGCTTAATTTTTTCCATAAAAGCGTTCCCACGTTATTATCTGATCGACTTAAAATCTGACACGCGGATTTTATCGTCATCCCTTGCGGTCAGTTCGCCCATCGAACATCCCGCGTGCCAGATATCAAACAAACCCAAAATAAAGTATTATTTCTTTTCTTCTAGAATTTCAGCCGTTATTTTTGCTGTATTTTCAGCACCATTAGGAACGAAGTTTTTGGAAAAATCAACTAAATTTTCTTCAAATTTATTATAATTATTTTTAATTTTTGAAATAGCCTCGATTACTTGCTTTGTTCTAACTGCTAATACCCCTAATTTTTTATCATCTGCCCATTTGATGTTGTTTGTATGCTCATCATAAACAGGAATACCGATAATCGGTTTTGCCTTTCCTCCAAGAATTTCACCCATTACAGTATGAGAACCGTTTACAACAGCATATTTAGTTAAATTCAAAACCGTTTCTTTTTGTTGCTCGGTTAGAAAACCTATGTCTATTTGAATCCAATCAATTTTTTTATCCAAAGCATCAGATACTGTATATTTTTTTCCATCCTTACCTAAAACATAATCAATATTTGGATCACTTCTTGCATGAGAGATTATCCTTTTCTCATTTTTCATTTCATTTTGATTAAATATCTGTTCATACCTTTTACCCGTACCATCATTAGTTGATTTATTTCCTGTTCGCATCCAATACCCAAATTCTGAATTTTCTATCAATTTCTCAAGATCAGATGTTATTCCTTTCTCGATATTTTTACCATTTGTGAAATGACCTACATATGATACCTTATCTTTAATTTCTTTTGTAAAATTTAGATTATATTCACACAAGGTATATGGAGGTGGGGAATCCGCAACAATAATTTTGGAAGCTTTACCAATTTGTTTTGAAATATAATTTACTGCTGGATAAAAATAAGATCTTGATTTATACAATTTTGGTCTAAATTGATTTGTAATAAATAAACTTGGAACATTACGATTTTTTGCAATAATGTTTGAACCCATATCTCCATCATTAATTACAAGATCAAATTTTTCTTTATCATACAATTTTCTTTCCTGTATCAAATAACTTGTAACTTGTTTTACAAGTGGCGGATTTTTTGAAACAGGTAGTAAAAAATTTAGCATTGATAATAAAATACTTGGTCCTAGCTTTCCGTCAATTGGAGTTGGCATCAAAATCTTATGAATTTGATCTTTTTGATTTGGGAATTTTTCTAATAACTTTTGGTAAACATGATCTTTACTTGAAAAATGAACTACAAACTTCTCTTTGATATAATCTCCTAACACTTCATTTAGCCTCATCATTCGAGAATAATGTCCACTTCCCCAAGGATAGATAAATTGACCTATTTTTAGCACAAAAATTAATCCTCAAATGCTGTTTAAATTCCCAGTGATTTTATTCTAATGAGTCAAGTATATCATGTACATTATTTGGTCCAATCTTGACTGTAACACTTTTCTTTGTTTTTATGGCAAAATCTACATCTTTGCTTGAAAACTTGGGTATTTCATCAGAATTAATCATAAATAATTTTTCCAATTTTGGAATTTGTTTTTCTAATCCAATCTCCTTGGCTTCTTCAAAAAGTTTTGAATCAACTCCACTTAATGGAATTATTGGAATCATATCATTTTGAAACACACGTTTCATTGAATAATCAATAAATTTTGTAGAAAAAATTAGTGGAGACAATGCAAGAGATACGTGATTTAGTTTATTTGATTTTCCTTCACGAAGCATAATTTCCAAAATTGAATTAACAAAGATAAGATAATTTTTAATTCCAACCTGGTTTATCTTTAAATGAAAGAATTCTAACTGAATTTCTTGTTTTACAAGTCTTGGAATTATTTGATTGATTATTTTAACTAAATTCATCAATTCTGATTTTTGTCTGTAGCAGATAATTATTTTTGAATCGTATCCTTGTTTTATTGTTTCAAAACAAGAAATTGCAGAAATTTCATCATATACGCAACATATGGTATTTTTATTATTTGATGGTATACCTCCCTGCCCATTATCTGAAAAAATACAGACATATGCATAATTTTTTGTTAGATATGTGTAAAGTAATTTATCAAAATTTTCATCCGTTCCAGGACGAGCGCCCATGTTTGATTTTTTTCTATAATGCTTGACGTTGCTGCAATTTCAATATCTTTTGGAAAAAATCCCTTTGTTGTTCCTTCAACTCTGACAAGAAATTTTTCACCTTTTAAGAGTAAATTTCCACCTACTGTAGTAATTTCTGAGACTATATTTTGAAAATTATTTTTTATCTGTCTTGCAATTGCTATTTTTTGAATACCGAAAAGTAAGTTGATAGCTGATGATGCAAATACAGGATCATTTGCATCTACTAAAATAATATCTCCATCACGTTTTACTGATTTAAATTCCTGATTTTGAATTTTTAGAATTTTTTTAATATTTGCAATTAACTGTGGAATTTTATTTTTTGAAAATACCGATGGAAAAACTACTACATAAGAAACATCTTCCATATTTTCATTTTAGTTATGTACCTGTTTATAATTTAGGATAAGATATCTGGGTAATCAATATAAAACAAAACAATTCATGTGTATTTGTGAAAAAATTTACTCAAGAACAAGTAGATGAACTCAACTCTAAAATAAAAACAACAGAAGAAGCACTTCGATGGGTTTCTGATAACTTACATCCACGAGTTGCTAAAGCATCTAGTTTTGGAGCTGAAGATGCGGTAATTATGGATATCATGCACAAGATTAATCCAAAATTTAGATTCTTTACGTTAGATACTGGGAGATTACCTCAAGAAACCTATGATATTATGGATATTGTTAGAAAAAAATACAACATTACAATTGAAGTTTTGTTTCCTGATACTAAAGAAGTTGAAGACATGGTTAAAGAAAAAGGGATAAATCTTTTCTATGATAGTGTGGAAAATAGGAAATTATGTTGTGAAATCCGTAAAGTACATCCAATTAACAGAATACTCTCTACATTAGATGGTTGGATTACTGGATTAAGACGTGATCAAACTGAAGTAAGAAAAGATGTCAATATTTTTCAAATTGATCATGGGCATGGTGGAATATTAAAAATTAATCCAATTATAGACTGGACTTGGGAACAAATTCAAGATTATATTAAAAAAAATAACTTACCATACAATAAACTTCTTGACAAAGGATACCCAAGTATTGGATGTGAGCCATGTACCAGAGCAATCAAACCTGGAGAAGACTTGAGAGCAGGGCGTTGGTGGTGGGAACAAGGCCAGCACAAAGAGTGTGGCCTTCATATAGACCATAATTAGGCAATTTAGTAATGTCTGATTCAATTAAACCACATGGCGGAAAATTAGTAAATAGAATTACCAAGTCTGATCCATCTGGATTATACTCTGTACAAATTTCTGAAGATCTTGCAAATGATGTTGAAAACATTGCAGATGGAATTTTTAGCCCTTTAGAGGGATTTTTAGAGAAAAAAGATTTTGAACATGTAATATCAAAAGGTAGACTTGCAAACGGTTTGGCTTGGACAATTCCAATAGTTTTAGATGTTGATGAATCAACGGCTGCAAAAATGAAGAAGGCTGGTAAAGTTTTACTACAAAACCATCAAGGATTAGGAATTGCAATTTTACATGTTAAAGATACTTTTACTTTTGATAAAGAAAAAACTGCAAAGGGAGTATATGGAACAACTGACTCTTCTCATCCAGGTGTTGCAAAGACAATGTCTATGCAAGACTATCTAGTTGGTGGAAAAATAGATTACATTGCAAGACCTGAAGAAACAGAAATCAGAAAATATCGATTAACTCCTCTTCAAACTAGAGAAGCATTTGCAAAAGCAGGATGGAGGACAATTGTGGCTTTTCAAACCAGAAATCCACCACACGTAGCTCATGAGATGCTTCAAAAAACATCAATTACAACAAGAGATGGTGTATTTGTAAATCCCGTAATTGGCAAAAAAAAGTCTGGCGACTTTGTAGATGAAGTGATTGTAAAATGCTATGAGGCAATGATTACACACTATTACCCAGAAAACAGATGCAAACTTGGAACACTACACACTGAAATGAAGTATGCTGGACCAAAAGAAGCAATACACCATGCCATTATGAGACAAAACTATGGATGCACACACATCATAATTGGCAGAGATCATGCAGGAGTAGGAACATTTTATGATCCATTTGCAGCCCAAAAAATCTTTGAAGATTATCCTGAATTAGAAATAACTCCAGTGTTTTTCCCAGCGTTTTTCTATTGCAGAAAATGTTTGACATACACAAATCCAAAGGCTTGTCCACATGGTGATGATGCAAAAGAGCAAATCAGTGGAACTAAACTGCGACAAATGATTGATGAAGGAAAATCTCCATCTGAGTTTATCTTAAGACCCGAAGTCTCAAAGGTAATTCTAGATTATCCACATCCATTTGTTGATTAGGTATTTATTCACTAAAACTAGATTTAGCTTGTGAAGTATCTTTTTGTACTAATTTTATTTTCTGGATTAATCATAACGCCAGTTTTTGCCCAAGACTCAAAGAATCCATCATTAATTATAGATACAATTGAAATTCCATCATACGAATTCAATAAAATTCTTAGAGATGCAGATATTATTCAAATGGAAGAGACACATGGAGTAAGCTGGCAAGTTACAATTGACAACAATCTTTTGTATGCAAATCCAAATGGAAATGCAGTTTTGAGAATTTATGATAAAGATAATCCTGAAAAATTAGTTGAAATAGGAATGGGTGCAAAACCTAATGAAAAATTTTGGATTGCAGTAAATACTCCTAAAGAGGGATATGTTGTTGTGCATAGTGACTTGGAGAGGGGATGGTCTTCATCATCAAAATCAATAGTATCATACACAGAAAGAGCGGGATTAACAGTTAACAACGGTGCAAGAATAGTTGTATCTAATCTTGATATTGGAGTTTTTAAAATCGGTTCATATTCTGTTTATGGAATGGAAAGTTCTACAGATCCACCGGCAATAAATTCTGGAAGTATGATTCTTGAATTCATATCAGGTGATCCTGCAAAAAACCCGATTGCATTTTTTCCATTTTACATAGCTGCAGCTGTTGGCATTCTAGTTGGAGCTCTCTATCTAACAAAGAAGCGATCTTGAAATTGATAAAAATCACTTTAATTTATGACTAAAGTGTCGTTATATTTTCTGACATACAAAATTTTCCATTTTCCAATAATGGGAAATTCATGTTAGGGTTATATGTAAAAAATTCATAATTTGTTTGTGATTAATAGAAATATTGGATTTATTTTAACTACACTTTTGCTTGTTAGTTCTATGTTTTTCCCTTCTCTTCAAAATGTATATGCCGATGATACAATTACAATTTCTACAGATACTGTTTATGCTACTAATCAAGTTTTAACTGACACTAAAATAATTATTCAAAATAATGCAAAACTGGAAATTGCATTTGGAACTACAATTACATTGCAAAGATCTAGTATAGAGATTAAATCTGGTAGTGAACTCATAATTGATGGAACACTTTTGTTTACTACACCATTTCATAGTAAACAATATTTGTTAAATACTGGCACACTAAATTTACGATGCGGACTTTATCCGGCTCCCACAAGTGCATTTAGTTATACAAATTTTGGAATAGGAACTGTGACAGATTCAGCATGTCCGGGTAATATAGATAAAATAATTATTGATGGTAATGATGTTAGCATACAAATTGGAGAAAATGCAACAATACCTGTTGGTAGAGATGCAATTATCCTACATACACTTTATGTAGCTGGATTAATTGATAATTTTGGTTCCGTCTCAAATCAAGGATTAGTAACTTTGGATAATGGTAAAGTTGTAAATTCTGGAACATGGACTAATGTATGCGATAATTTTGATTCTAGAGGTATTAAAACATTAAATGGCGGAATTTTTCAAGGAAATCCAGCAAAAAAAACTACTTGTGCATTACCAATAGCTTTACCAGATAATTATTCTGTAGATGAAGATGGAATTCTTATAGTCTCTACACTAAATGGAGTCCTAAAAAATGATAGTGATGCAGATAGTCCAACTCTTTTAGTTACCTTGGATACTATTTTACCAAAATTTGGTATTGTTAATCTTAATTCAGATGGAAGTTTTGAATATGTTCCCCAAACTGACTTTTTTGGAACTGATAAATTTTCATATAAAGTAGATGATGGAACTGATGGATTTGCTACAGCACTTGTTACAATTAATGTAATTCCTTCAAATGATTCACCAGTTGCAAATAATGATAGCATAACTGTAAATGAAGATTCATTGGCAACAAACATCAAAACTATCGTATTAAGTAATGATACAGATCCTGATGGTGATGTTTTAACAATAACTAGTGCAGGACTAACAACAATTCCTAAGGGACTTGTATCTGTTATAAATGGTCAATTAACTTATAACCCAAATTCACAATTTGAGTACCTTAAAGCAGGACAAACAGGTACTGATTCATTTGAGTATACTGTTTCAGATGGGCAATTGACTTCGACTGCTATAGTTACAGTGACAATAACTGGTCAAAATGATAAACCTGTAGCTTTACCAGATAATTATTCACTTAATCAAAATAGTGTGTTATCTATTAGTGCTCCTGGATTGTTAGCTAACGATAGTGATATTGATGGCAATACTCTCACTGCACTTTTTTATCTCCCACCGCAATCAGGATCTGTTGTAATTAATTCCGATGGTAGTTTTACTTATACTCCAAACATTGGTTTCTTTGGAACAGACACCATGTCGTATATTGTTTCTGATGGTATAATTAATCAATATGGAATAGGTGTTGTTACTTTTACAGTTATAGACGTAATTCCTCCTATCATTACAGTAATTCCAATATCTGCTAACATTGAACTTGGTTCATCTCCACCTAGTCTCTTAAGCGGTGTAACCACAAACGATGGATCACCTATAACTGTCACTGGTTCTGTAGATGTTAACACAATAGGCGATTATGTAATCTATTATGATTCAACTGATATCAATGGTAATGCTGCAATTCAACAAAGTAGAACATATCATGTTGTAGATACTGTTGCACCTAACGTGCCAGTAATTACATCTCCTGATGACGGTACATCCACATCTGATCCATCCCAAACAATTACAGGCACTTCTGAACCAAACTCTACAATTGAAGTGTTTGTTAATGGTGCATCAACAGGTACAACAATAGCTAATTCTGCTGGAAACTGGTCTACCCAAGTATCGTTGTCTGAAGGAACAAACATAGTTACTGCAACTGCATTTGACGGTTTTAACACATCGTCACCAAGTGAGCCAATTCATATCATACTTGACACTGTTGCACCTAACGTGCCAGTAATTATATCTCCTGATGACGGTACATCCACATCTGATCCATCCCAAACAATTACAGGCACTTCTGAACCAAACTCTACAATTGAAGTGTTTGTTAATGGTGCATCAACAGGTACAACAATAGCTAATTCTGCTGGAAACTGGTCTAATACAGTTCAATTATTTGGAGGCATCAATGTAATTACTGCAACTGCGTCTGATGGACTTAACACATCACCACCAAGTGAGCCAATTCATATTACTCTAACAGTTGTAAACTCACTTCTTCAACAAAAACTAGCATTAATTGAACAATTAGAAAATTTGATTAATTCAGCTCAAGATGATAAAACCAAAAAAGAACTTAAAAAAGCAATTAAGGAACTTAGAAAAGGAGCTGATTCAAAACTTTATTCTCAAGATGGAAACAGCTTTTTAGATAAAAAGAGTGCAATAAAGGCTCTCAAATATGACAAACAAGGAATTAAACATCTAGTAAATATTTACCATAAAGGACACGAATCTAATTCATTCAAATCTGAATTAGCAGAAATCACTATTGAACTACTAAGAATTGACAAACAGCTAATCATAAACACTTACATTGGTACTCATAACTTACGTGAAGGAACTCTAGAAAACTTCATAAGTTCATTACGATATGTTGATGCCGAAACTAATTCTGAATTTGATAATGATCTTTCAGAATATGATGACAATATGATTGAAAACTTTGGTCAATCATGGAATAAAATAATACATGATAAAGACGCCAAAAAATTAGTTAAAGAAAAAATGTCATGGAAAGAATTTGTTGATCAATTAAAATCTGAAGGAAAATGGGATAAGGCAGAAGAAAAAGCAGAAAAGAAGGCACAAAAGGCAGAAGAAAAAGCAGAAAAGAAGGCACAAAAGGCAGAAGAAAAAGCAGAAAAGAAGGCACAAAAGGCAGAAGAAAAAGCAGAAAAGAAGGCACAAAAGGCAGAAGAAAAAGCAGAAAAGAAGGCAACTAAGAAATAATCCAAACAATCATTGAACAATTAAAAACAGAAAAATCTTATTAATCATCAAAGAAATTTTATTGAAAAATATTCATAAAAATTTACGAATAAAAACATTATTTTTTATTATTGAATAATTGATATTGGATTTTTAGATTCTGTATCTAAAGAAATTCTTTGGCCGTTTTGAAATGATGCAAACTCTTCATCAGAAACTATCACAAGTGGAATATCTGATAATGCACAACCACTTGCAACTGTAAGATCAGCTTTCTGACAAATCATCGCAGAAGGTGCTGTATTATTGGTTTTTATTGAATAGATTGTATATGCACCTACACTACTACCTACTCCTGATGGAAATACTAGAATTGAATTTTTAATAGATTTATTAAATAATTCATGATTTTTATCACTAATAATTCCTGTCTTCTTGTCTACTGTCCCTAAAAAATTAATTGGCATATTTGATTTTAATACGATTCCTTCTACTTTACCTTTAACAAGAATTTTCAATTTGTTTCATCTTCAATTATTTGTGACAGTGATTTTAGATTTACATCTACACCATTTGAATTTTTTAGATAAAATGCTCCCTTGATACTATTTGTAGTTACAGCATCCACATCATTTTTGGTAATAAGTGGAGTTAAACACGTACAACAATCAGAAAGAATTTCACACCCTGCACGCTCTAATTCATTTGTATATCCTATCTTTCTTGCTTGCTCCTTGACAGTTCTTGGACAGAAAATCATGCATCTTTTTGTAAATGATCTACCTTTTAACTTACCAACAAGATCAGATATTTCTTCTAAACCTAATTGAGGACTACCAAGTGTAATCAGATCACCTTTTTCAGCCGTGTTTAACTCGTCATGAATATTTTGCATTTCCTTTTCATCAAAATCAACTTTTTCACAATCAACATCTCCATCTCCAAAAAGAAACTTGGCGCAAGTTCCAGAAGTTCCCATTCCTCCACACATTGCTTTACACTGTCTTTTATCCATCTCTCCAAGACCTGAAATATTTACAGAAGTATCGCCAACCTTTCCAGCAAAAAATCCAAGCATACCATATGTCAACTCGTTTGGATTTTTCACTTTCATTCTTATAGTGATATTAGGAGTATCATCTTTTCGTAATGAAGAGTATGGGCTTTTTCCTGTAATTGCACTTGCAAGTGCACTAAATGCACTTTCTTTGTTTGTCTTAAGATTGTCATACGAGTTTGCATGAATTGCAGCATTACTTTCTGCAAATGCAACTTGAGTTCCTTCTTTTGGAATATCAAAAATCTCATAAGGAATACATGAAAAGGAAGGAGTAACACCCATTGTTTCATAAGAATTTTTAATTGATAATTGTTTTGAAATGAAATTTTTATCTAAATTATAATTTTCAACATTGTCAATATCAAATCCCATAGGATTCAGAGTTGTTTTTACTTTAACTCTGGCATTCTTACTTATACTTGAGAGAAATTCCTCACCTGCATCTCCAATCGTATTGTAGTTGACTCCTGATAGATGTGCCCACTCTATTGGTACTAGTTTTTCTGCATCAACTGCTTCACCTGTAGCTACTAAAATTCTATATGCCATTTGCATAATTTCACCTTGTTCACCTTTTAGAGCAGATTCTTCCTCTCGAGTTAATTCCACACGACATATTGATTATTACAGATATAATACTTGTACGTAGAATATTGTATGAACATGAAAAAAATTATTCATGGAATGATGTCTACTATGAATTCTGTAAAACCGCCAAGAATGACTGCTTTGCGAGAATTACATGAGGCCGAAACAGGAAATTTTAGTATTTTAATTGGAACAATATTGTCTGCACGAACAAAGGATGAAACTACCACTAAAGCAGTAAAGATGTTATTTTCAAAATACAAAACTCCAAAGGAGCTAGCTAATGCCAAAGTAAAAGATATTGAAAAAATAATCAGATCCATCGGATTTTATCATGTAAAATCCAAAAGAATCATCGAAGTCTCAAAAATTATAGATTCAAAGTATAATGGAATAGTTCCTGATAGCCTTGATGAATTAATCCAACTTCCTGGAGTAGGAAGAAAAACAGCAAACTGTGTATTAGTATATGCATTTGATAAGCCTGCAATTCCTGTTGATATTCATGTACATAGAATATCTAATAGATTGGGGTTAGTAAATACACAATCTCCTGAAGAAACAGAACTAGAATTAATGAAAAAAATTCCAAAAAAATACTGGATTAAAATTAATGACACTTTTGTAATGTATGGACAAAATATCTGCAAACCTATTAATCCAATGTGTAATGTTTGTAAAATTAAAAAAAATTGCAAATATTATACAGAGAATAATATTTAAAAATAAAAGAAAAAGATTGGGTTTTAAAAATTCAATCTTATCCTACAGTGATTGTCCATTTTACAGACAAGCTATCACCACTTGATACAGTAATTCCTGTATCAGAGTTTAGATCTTGTACTGAAAACATGCTAGCTGTTCCTAGTGATGTACATTGTCCATTTCCATCTTTTGATGCATTATCTCCGTTAAAGATACCAGATTGCATAATTGCACCTGTTGCATTACCAGCACCAAAATTAAATGGTGCACTAGTTGTGTCCAAGACTACAATTGTTCCTGTTCCACCAGTTGCTGGTGTAAAACTAGGTACTACTTGTTTTCTTGCCATTTCACCACTGACTCCAGATGATGCACAAGCTCCACCTGAAGTTGTTTCAAGTGCAGATAATGTATTAACTGGTGTTAATGCTGTAGTATGGTTTCCAATAGCAATGAACTGAAATTCATTATTTCCTGCTGCACATACAGCACTTGTAGAGTTTTCAAATACATGACGAGCAACACAGTCTTTACCTCCAATCACTACGATATTATCGCCTTGAAGATACTGTTTGATTGCACCTGATTCATCTAGTACTTTGTACTCAACATGACCTAACATGTCAAATCCTGCTTGTGTTTGTGGAGCAGCCGAAACCATCATTGAGGTTGCAGATACGCCACTTAGACTAATTGTTCCCAGGCCTATTCCGAATATGCCTGCAAACAACACGATCGTTTTTAATCTATTCATTAAGATACCATGTGTTTAACTATATTATTAGTTGCTTGGCAAAAAATGCTTACCAGATGATCCAATTTGGTATATTTACGGTGTTTTGAGACCAATAGATTCCGATAACTCTATTGTGATATTTTTGCCAGTTTGAGGCACTTCAATAGGCTCTGTTTCTTTATCCGTTTCTGGTATTTGCCCATTACTGTTTGTTGATGATAATGATACTGTGATCCCAATACCGATTATGACAATTCCAACAATAATTCCAATGATGACAGATTTATTCACAAAAACATTATTTCACACATGTCTATAAACATGCCTAAAAATATAGCTTGATTTTTTATATTTCTTCATAATTAACTCAGCAATGAAGTTTAACAAATTTTTTTATTTTTGATTATATCATTGATGGTTTTACCAATTCTTCAAATCTATGCATCTACTGATTCCATACTGATCACATATTCTTCAAGCATACAAAATGTAGTCTTTGATGGTAAATGGACAAACCAAATAGAGTGGAAGGCATCAAGTGATAACATGTTTTCATATGATAACAATGAAACAGTAATACATTTACGAACCGCTCATCATGAAAATTTCATCTATGTATTTGTTGATCCAATCACTGATCATACCTTAGATTATAAAATGGATAAATCTATAATTTGTTTTGATGGAAAAAATAATAAAAATCTGATTCCAGATAAAGATGATTATTGTTTTTCAATTCTACTTGGAGAAAGACAAGGAACAATTCAACAAGGTTTTGATAATTCAAAATATCAATTTACAAATAATTCAGAATTTATTGCAATCAGCTCTGTTTCAGACGAGAATGATCGATATACAAAGATTTTACATCCAAGCTATGAATTTAAAATTCCAATTGAATTACTAAATCGTTCTGATAACTATGGATTCTATCTTTCAGTTTATGATGCAAGTTTAGATAAATATTATTCATGGCCTAAAAATTCTACACAACAAAATTCATCAGACATTCCACCTCCATCACAATGGGGTGATATTATCTCCCCTGACAAATCGCTTCCAGAATTAAATCTACCAATTCTGATATTTACTGTATCGATTTTTACAATTATTCTAATACAATTAAAAATCAAGACTAGAATTTTTGGTTCGTTCAAATTCTGACATATTCAATGTCTACTTATTTTTTAAATAATTAATTATTTGATTAAAATAAAATAAAAAGTGACAATCGTCTTTCCAAACTTCTAATATGTAGAAGTTGAAGATTGAGACGATAGTCCAGTTGAAGTTGGTACAGATGGGAATTTGTCTCCAATCTGTTGCTCTGCTACTGCAGATGCTTCTTGAAGGATTCTTTCGGTTTCCTCACTTGAAGCGCCAGTCTCCATGCTAAATGAGTCTCCTGCCAAGGAGTCCATCATTAGACCATTGAGTGTCTGTGTCATGGAATTCAATTCTGAGTCTGCTTCAGGCATGAATCTTCCTAGTGATGACTTCAATCCCTTCATTGTAGACATCGCTGGGCCGATTGCTACCATAGCATCGCCTAGATCATGAATAGTTGTCAGTCTTAATTGGACTTGTTCCAATGACATTCTTGCATTGCCGAGCATCTTTGTAACCTTACGAATTTCAGCTAATTCGTTTGACAAAACTCTGCTTGTACTGGTATCATGTTGTTGCATTGCAGTCACGACTCTTTGGAAGAGTTGCGCGTCTCTTTCACGTAGTTTTCCAAGCATCGAGTCCATTTTTGATATCTGGACTTGTAGTTTGTTTACTGCCGTTTGGATTCGTGGTTTTAATGCACCTTGAGGTTTTATAGTCTCACGGAGTTTATCGGTTACACCTGGTGTCTCTTGTCGAGCCCAAGTTTTATCGAAGTTTGGCATGTCAGGTGATTTAGAAGTTAGCTCTTAATGGACAGAGTAAATTTAGATAAACATTAGAGTAAATTTAGCTAACAAACTAATTCTAGATAGAGATTTAACAAATTATGGTCAGAATTGTGGTTTTTGATTCTGGATTAGGCTCGTTATCAATAATTACTGCAATACAAAAAATCTGTAAATCAGAGATTATCTACTTTGCAGACCAGAAAAATTTTCCTTATGGGAAAAAATCTAAAAAAGAATTAGAATTGATAATTAAAAAAACTTTGAATCTCTTAGAAGAAAAATTTTTCCCAGATCTAATTGTAATGGCATCAAATACACCAAGTTTAATGGTAAAAACTAAAAATAAAAAAATAATTAAAGTATATCCTCCTCTTAGAGAAGCTATGAATCTTTCTAAGACAAAAAATATTGCATTACTTGGAACAAAAACTGTTGTTGCAAGTAAGAGCTTATCAAATTATATAAAAAAATTTAATTTTCCTAAAAACAGTAAAATTTACAAAATAAATTCTTCATTGCTTGTCAATCTTGTAGAATCAAATAGATTTATCACAAATAAATCAATCAGTAGAAAGATTATTAAAAAAATTCTTAATAACGTTTTAAAAAATAAAATTGATGTAGCTACTTTATCAAGTACTCATTTATCTTTTTTAAAACCATTACTGGAGTTAGAATTTCCAGAAGTAAAGTTTGTTGATCCTTCTTATATCGTAGCACATAAAGTACTTGCAAATATTAAAAATAATAATTCCAAGAAAAATACAATTAAGATTTTTACGTCTGGAAATGTAAAACAATTCCAAAATAATTTAATTAAACTTGGGATACGAAATAAAGTTAATTTTTTGTCTACTTGACTTTAGCCTTTCGATATCCATGACTGAATTTCTTATCATATAATTTTGAATATTCATACGTTTTAGGATCAATTACATCACTGATAATTACAATTGCAGTTCTTGTTATTTTTTCATCTCTTACTTTTTTTACAATGTCATTAAGTGTTCCTTTGATAATTTTTTGATCATCCCAACTTGCTCTATAAATTACAGCAACAGGCGTTGATTTTTTATATCCACCTGCAATTGATTCTTTTACAATATTTGAAAGTAAATGAACACTAAGATAAAAAATCAAAGTTGCTTTGTGTTTTGCAAGCTCTGAAATTTTTTCTCGTTTTGGTACTTTTGTTCTAGATTCTGCTCTTGTAACAATAATTGTTTGAGTTACTCCTGGAAGTGTTAATTGCGTTCCAAGTGCAGCAGCTGATGCTAAAAATGCAGTGATGCCTGGAATGACTATTGATTCAATTCCTTTTTGTTCTAAATTATCTATTTGTTCTTTGATTGCTCCATAAATTGATGGATCACCATCATGTAATCTGACAACTAGCTTGTTGTTCTTTGAGTTATTGTAAAGTAGATCAAAAATTTCTTCTCTTACTAACCCAGATGCATCATGTAATTTACCTTTTTTACATAATTTAAGAATTGGAGGAGGAATCAGTGAACCGGAATAAACTACAATGTCTGCTTTTTGAATTAATTTTTTGGCTTTAACAGTTATTAATTCTGGATCTCCTGGACCGCATCCAACAAAATATACCCTAGACACGTTTTACCACCAAAATCGAAAAATATTTTGTAGTTAATGTTCCATCATTAACTTCACCCAATGTTAATTTTCTAATAATTTCGTTTTCTGTTCCTAGATCTTGTCCAATTGCAAAAATAGAATTATCAGGAAAACCAGATTCTTTTAACAAATCAATCACTTTATCAAAATATCTACCGTCTTTTAAAAAAACCATTGTCTCAGAATTTTTTGCAATTTCTTTTACTGTACTTAAATCATAACATGATGGAATTATTGCAACTTTTTCTGAACCCTCTGCAATACTTATCCCAACTTTTGCGGCAAATGTAAACATAGAAACAATTCCCGGAATGACACTGATTTTTATTTCTGGATGATTCTGTTCAATATCTTTATGCATGTAAATCCAAGTGCTGTATAGATATGGATCCCCAATTGTAAGATAAACAACATTTTTTCCTGTTAAAACTTTTTCTGCCATAATCTTTGCATTTTTTTTCCAAGTTGCTTCAAGTACATCTTTATCTTTCGTCATTGGAAAGATCAATTTTACTATCTCTTGGTTTTTTGATTTATCAATTAATGATGATACTATAGATAATGCTATACTTGGTCTATCTTCACCTGAGGCAGGACACATTATAGTGTCGGCATTTTGAATTGCTTTGGCTGCCTTTACTGTAAGCAACTCTGGATCTCCAGGACCTACTCCTATTCCAATTAATTCAGGCATAAAAATTCTAGTTTTATCCCCAATTAAAAATCTAGATTAAATTTTAGTTGCAGAAATTATTGTAACTGGATTTCTAGCAAGCATCATTGTACCTGTTGAGGTCTTTCTACTCTTAGAAATGGTTATTTGAGTCAAATCTACCGAATTAAATTTTAATTTCTCAATAATTTGCAAGACTGAATACAATGTCTCTATTAATATTACTCCAATTACTATTCTTCCACCAGATTTTAGTTTGTCTTGACATATCTTTACGATATCTTCTGTATCTCCACCAGTTCCTCCTATGAATATTACATCAGCTTGTTCTAATTCAGAGATCTTTTCCTTTGCATTACCAAGAATTACAGAAATATTTGTTAATCCAAACTTTTCCACATTTCTTTTTGTTAATTCAATTGCATTAGGATCATAATCTATTGCAATTACTTTTCCTGATTCAACTTGAATAGCTGCTTCAATTGATATAGAACCACTCCCACATCCAATATCATATACAGTATATCCAGGGCAAAGTCTTGCTTTACTAATTTGTACAACTCTTACCTCTTCTTTTGTAATAGGTACATTTTCTGTACGCTCAAAAAACTCATCTGGAATTCCAGGTGTTTTATAATTCCACATAAACCAAGCCCAGCATTTTTTATGAAATTGGAATTATGCCTGTTGTAACACTGCCAGCGTGTACAATAGTATATGTTAGAATCCAAACAAATAGGTACAAGAAAATATAACTCCCTATTCCCTGTGTTACAATTTTCTTTCTATCAGATGATGGTAATTGCATGTTCATTGACTTTGCAATAAATATAGTTACAATAAATACGATGATCATAAATGCAATTGATGCCCATCTTCTCTCCTCTCCTTGAATATCTTCAAAGATAAAAGTTGCAATAGTACCAGCAATTACTGCACAAGCGACTCTTAACCAAAATAATCTGTTTAATTTCTTGTCTTTTTCACTTTTTTCTTCGTGATTTATGGTAGGTTCTGATGCTGAAGTATCATTTGATTCTGTCTCTGGAATCTTGCTATTTTCCTCATTAGTTGACTCTTTTTTAGAGTCTTTAGGATCAGGTGTTGGTGCAGATTTCTTTTTTTTAAATTTTGCCAAGTAAATTTCTAGGTTGACTTCATTAAGCCTTGTTTAAAATCTTTGGTCATAAAATGAGCATAAAAGAGAGTAAGAGTATAATTTCAGATACTGAATAGATTATTGTGACTCTTGCAGGAATAGAACTTCGGTATTTAGTAAATCAAATTTCAGAGGCAACACAGGACTACTATGTCAGTAACATCTATGGTGTAACAAAAGATAGTATATTGTTCAAACTTCATCATACTGAAAAATCAGATCTTTTTATGATGTTATCTACGTCCGGTGTTTGGTTAACATCTGTTAAAATTGATCAGATGGAACCAAATAGATTACTAAAACGATTGCGAAGTGATCTTTTACGATTAAAGATAAAAAAAATAGAACAAATAGCATCAGAACGAATTGCCTATTTTACATTTGCAGGATTTGATAAGGAATACGTAATTGTAGCAGAATTTTTTGGCGAAGGAAATATCTTACTATGCAACAATGAAATGAAAATACTTGCATTACAACATTCAATTGATGTAAGACATAGAAAGCTTGGTGTTGGTTTGGTGTATGCCCCGCCACCTCTAAATGGTATAGATGTAATTAAAGTAACAGAGACTAACTTTGAAGAATTAAAGACATCTGATTTAGCTGCTGCAAAATGGCTTGGACGTACATTGGGATTACCAAAAAAATACGTTGAAGGAATATTCGAAATGTCTCATGTTGATTCCAAATGTGTTGGAGCTAATTTAACATCTGAGCAAATAAAAAAATTATATGATACAACAAAAAATATTGTTACAAACGTTGTTACTGGTAAACATGAACCAGTAATTATTAGAGATGAAAAAACTGAAATCATTCCAGTTAGATTAGGAAACTTGGATAACAAATGTACTGTTGTTAACAGCTTTATTGAAGGGTTAGATACTGTTTTTACAGAAAATATTGTAGAGATTGGTAAATCAATTCAAACTGGTGGTTCTGATAAAAAAATAAAAGAACTTGAAACTCAGCTTTCTGAACAAGAAAAAGCAATTGATACAGTAAAAGAAAAATCAAGTCACATAACTAATACTGCTAATTCGCTTTTTGAAATGATTTCAAAAGGTATTACATCAATTGAAGATATACAAGCTCAGGAAATTTTATCATCTCACAACTCAAAATTGATTAAAGAAAAAGGTATAACTCTTATCTTAATTGATGATGAAAAAATAAAGATAAACACACAGTCTTCATTGCAATCAATTGCATCTATATTATTTAATGAAGCAAAACGTAAATCTGCTGCAATAAAATCAATTGAACAGATTAAAATCAATACACAAAAGAAATTATCAAAGTTACAAAATAAAGCTGAAACTGAAAAAGATTCAGTTTCGTTTACAGAGATTAGAAAGAAAAACTGGTATGAAAGATACAGATGGTTCTTTACGTCTGATGGAATTCTTGCCATAGGTGGTAGAGATGCACCTTCAAACTCTGCTGTAGTAAGAAAACATTTAGAAAAAAATGATAAAATATTTCATGGTGACATCTTTGGTTCGCCTTTTTTCATTCTAAAGAATGCTGATAATCCACCTACAGCTAGCTTAAATGAAGTTGCTCATGCAACTGTTTGTTTTAGCAGAGCATGGAGAGAAGGTATGTATGGTGTTAGTGCATTTTGGGTAAATCCAGAACAAGTAAAAAATCAGCACCTAGTGGACAATTTCTGCCAAAAGGATCTTTTACAATAGAAGGACAACGAAATTTTGTAAAGATATCTACTCTCAAATTAGCTGTTGGAATAATTCCACAAGGAGATGATTATATTCTAACTAGCGGACCACCTGATACAATTAAAAAAAATTCTATTTGTTATGTAATAATTGAACCACATGGATTGGAAATGGTAGACGCTGCAAAAAAAATTAGATTAGAGTTTTTAAAATTAGAAGAAGAGATTACAAAGAAAATAAACATTGATGATTTTGTTCGTGTACTTCCAGCAGGAGCAAGTCAGATTACAGAAATAGGATTAGGAGATGCTGCTTAACACAGAAAATAATCCTTTGTTTTTTGTAGATGCAATGTTGGGAAATATTGCTAGAAAATTAAGACTATTAGGCTATGACTCTAAATATTTTCCAGATATTAACGATACAAAATTAATTGATACAGCAATTAAAGAAAAAAGAATAATCATTTCAAAAGATAATGAACTAATTTTACGAGCACAAAAATATAATCTACAAGTAATTCATATCACTAAACAAAAACAGATTGAGCAATTTTTTGAAATAATAAATAAAGTACATTTGAAAAATTTTAAAATAAATGGAAATGTAGCACGATGTACAAACTGTAATTCACTAACAGAACCAATTGATAAGAATAATTACAAAGAAAAAATACTTCTAGGAGTTTTTAATTTAAATGAAAACTATTGTAGATGTAAAAGTTGTGAGAAGATCTATTGGGAAGGTACACATATTAAAAATTTGCAAATGTTTGTAGGTAAGATCAATGAAAGATTACAATAACCTATCAAAAGAAGATGGTAAACTCCTTGTCAGTACAGCAAGAAAAATTGTTACTGAATATATTAAAAATAATACGAAACTAAAACTTGAAAATGAATTTAAAAATAATTTTTCATTTAAATCTGGGGTATTTGTAACTTTAAATGATAAACAAGGATTACGTGGTTGCATAGGTTATCCATTACCAAATAAATTATTGTATGATGCATTATATGATGCAGCAATTTCTGCTGCAACAAAAGATCCGAGGTTTCCTCCTGTTGAAGATAAAGATCTAAATTCAATAATATTTGAAGTAACTGTATTAACTTCACCAAAAAAATTATTGTAAATAATCCTGAAGAATATTTATCAAAGATCAAAGTAGGAAGAGACGGTTTAATTGTCAGGAATGGATATCATTCTGGATTACTTTTGCCACAAGTTCCAGTTGATTACAATTGGAATGCAAAAGAATTTCTTGAACACACTTGCGAAAAAGCTGGACTATCAAAAGATTCATGGAAAGATCCAACAACTATCATTGAATCATTTGAAGGAATTATTTTCAAAGAATATCATGATTAATTACACAATAATAAAAAATATTTAACTTATTTAATTACGTTTTAAAATTTAACTAACGTTATTTTAAATAATAATTTTTAAATTATGATAACCTTAAAAATTAAACACATAAAATTTATTCTTAAATAATTTTATCATGAATTATTTTAAAAAATTAAGATCTTAAATTTCATATGAATTATTTTATGTTTTATTTCTGATAAAACTTGGATAAAATACATGATCCAAAAAGGAACTAGAAATTAACCCAATTTCCATACTGGAATCGTTTCTAGTATCACACTTCCAGCCTCTTTATTGTTTTTCCTAAAGTAATTTTGTTTGGTGTAGAAGAAGATGAGGTGGATACATTAGACTATCCTATAGATAGTACTATTGATTTTTTCAATCCCCTAGACAACAGTCTACACCAAATTTTTGCAAATCAATTTCTACACCAAGATATTTTTGCAACTTTTTGTGTTGGGGGATTTTTTAATTGAAGTCAATTTTATCTCTCTTCATAATTGCATTTTTGATCACTTCAAGCATTCCATTTGGATTTGCCGATCATCATATTGACATCACAGTTCCACAGAATTTAGAATCTTCATCAACACAATCTAAAATTATTTCAGTTTCTTTGGATGAGAACATTGGTCTTGAATCTAACAAACCAGCTGATGATAAACCAATTGAATCTGTAAATGTTGTTGATGGACAAGATTCTTTTACAAAATTTGTATTTTTTTCTGAAAGCTTGGATATTAAATCATCTTTAGTAGAAAATCAAATTTATTTGAAACCATTTGTAGTACAACCACAAACAAGCATTGATAGAATTTCTCAAATTGACAAACTAAAGGATAGAAAAAAGAATTCAATGTTGGAATTATTTTTAGATGATGACTTTAATTCACAACCATTTGACATACAATTGCACTTATTTAATTTAGAAAATCTTTTTAATATATTTAATTTTGAGTCATTTTTAGAATTACATGATCAAAATAACTTACTTGATAAATTTTCTACATTAAATAACCCTCTATCTGTTGAATATGAAAATAATTTTTCTTTTAACTTTGAAAATCTTTTTAACTTAACATTTTCTGAAACTGAATCTCAATTTGTTTTAATTCTTTTTGTTCCTTTTGTTATATTTTTATTTTTATATTTTGAAGATTTTGAATTTAAAATTAGAAAACTTCGTCAACCACTATCTTTTGTTTTTGCATTACTTATCTTATCAACACTTGTAATTACTCCGTATACAATTTCATCATCTTATTGGCCAATGGCTTATGCAGAGATTGATGATAATACAACTGCCTCAGCAGACACTTCATCTTCTTCTACACCAGCTGAAGATAATGTTGCTGAGGCTACAACTTCTGATAACACAATTTCTGATAATACAACTGCCTCAGCAGACACTTCATCTTCTTCTACACCAGCTGAAGATAATGTTGCTGAGGCTACAACTTCTGATAACACAATTTCTGATAATACAACTGCCTCAGCAGACACTTCATCTTCTTCTACACCAGCTGAAGATAATGTTGCTGAGGCTACAACCTCATCTAACGTTACAAATTACGCTAATACAACTGCCTCAGCAGACACTTCATCTTCTTCTACACCAGCTGAAGATAATGTTGCTGAGGCTACAACTTCTGATACTAATTCTACATCAAACAATAGTTTAATCACAAACAGCACAGGCATACTCAACAGCACAGGCATACTCAACAGCACAGGCATACTCAACAGCACAGGCATACTCAACAGCACAGGCATACTCAACAGCACAGGCATACTCAACAGCACAGGCATACTCAACAGCACAGGCATACTCAACAGCACAGGCATACTCAACAGCACAGGCATACTCAACAGCACAGGCATACTCAACAGCACAGGCATACTCAACAGCACAGGCATACTCAACAGCACAGGCATACTCAACAGCACAGGCATACTCAACAGCACAGGCATACTCAACAGCACAGGCATACTCAACAGCACAGGCATACTCAACAGCACAGGCATACTCAACAGCACAGGCATACTCAACAGCACAGGCATACTCAACAGCACAGTTCCAGTAGTTATTCCTAACGCCACTGAATCCTGGAAATTTGACAAAGTCATAAATGGCTCCAGATTCATAGGTGATGTCCACATTCAGGAAGCCTCTTCTAGCCTCATTTTAGATGGGGAAGGCTACCTCTCAAATAGCGGAAATTCTACAAATAACATCCAAAACCTCTCTATTACTGCCTGGGTAAACCCTGACTATGTAGGCGGATCTGCCGAATTTACGGTAATTTCCAAAGAAAAGTCATTTGCCTTGACCATTAACAACAATTTGGCACCTACACATATAGCCAAATTTGCAGTATTTGATGGTATAAAATGGCACTCAGTAGAATCTACCTCCCAAATTGGCGATGACTGGTCTCATATTGCTGCCACCTTTAATGGAACAACCCTTTCAATTTACACAAACGGTACGCTGTCTAATGTTTCAACTGTACAAACCATCTCAATGAATCTAAAAGGCCAACTAGAAATAAAAACAATTGAGACTGCAAACTCTACTTCTGATGTAATTGTTGGTGCATCACTTGAGAATCACAGATCAGTAGATGAAGTAACAAAACAATTCCATGGACAGATAAAAGAAATCAACATCTTTGGTGTATATCTTAGTGCAGCACAAATTGCAGAAATTTATTTGCAGACATTGCCAATGATACAATCATTACATAATAATACAATAGTAGAAATAATTGAGGAAGATGTAACTGCAATTGATGTACTTGCACCAAAAATAATTACAAACTCTACGAACATTAACATTGATACAACAAATATTAACATTAATGCAACAAACATCGATATCAATGCAACAAGTGTAGACAATACTAATGCAACTTCAATGTTTACATTCAATACTACAGAAAGTTATATTCCAATAGTAGAAGAAAAACTAAACCAAGATCTTAACAGACTAACAATCTCTACATGGATTAATCCAGATTATTCATCTGGTTCTGCAGAATTTGCAGTTGTATCAAAGGAAAGTTCATTTGTTCTTGGAATAAACAATGTTTATTTACCACAAAAAGTTGCAACATTTGCAGTATTTGATGGTGTTGAATGGACAAAGATTACTGGAACAACACAAATTACTGATTGGACTAATCTTGTTGCAGTGATTAATGCAACAAACATTTCACTTTATGTAAATGGTAATCTAGATGCACAATCAACACTTGAGGATTCATTTTCAATCTCTGAAGGTGATGTCATTCCAATCCCAGCTGAAATTGCAGTAAATGAATCTGACTTGATAATTGGTGCATATCTTAATACACTTAGAAGCAGAATCACTTTGTCAAATCATTTCTCAGGTGTTATTGACGATGTCTTAATCTACAAAAAGGCCTTATCTCAGGTACAAATTAACGATATTTACACAGGATATCTTACACCTTCAACTAATAATGAAATCCCATTCAAGTCTGATTTATTGTCATTTACAGATGAAGTTGCAGTATTCTTAAACAATTCAACTGAATCAATCTATATCCTTCCACTTGATATTGATTCTACTGTTCCATTAGATGTTCAATCTATTTCATTTGCAGATTATGTAACATACAAAGTAAATGGTCCAGCAGGCGATTCAAACAATTCAACAATTGAAATCATGACGTTTTCAGATGTTGTCATTGCTATAATAATTCCAGCAAATTCAATTATTAATAACAATTCAACAGTTGAAATTTCTGATTTATTATCACTTACCGATATAATCTCAACAACACTAAATGGTGATAATATAATTGAACTTTCAGAAATTTTACCAATTAATGCTATAATTGTAAATCAAGACAATAAAACTGAAATAAATTTGGAAATTATTCCAAAACTAACATCTGTCAAGGAAAGCTATCTGATTACAGAAGAAGTTGAATTTGAATTTGAGTTCTATAATTCTGATGTAATGCTTGTAGATGAAAAACAAAAAATAGAAAACGCTACAGATCTAATTTCAAATGAACTTGAGCAAAGTCTTAAAGACATTGAAAATGAAATTGATGTAACAACCCCTGAAACCAATAATAACTCAACAATAACTGACATTATTTCACACATTGAAAATCTGTTTTCAATACAAACAGCTGAAGCTGCAAAATTAGGCGATGATGATATTACTAAATTAGATATTAATGAAGTAAAAATACAAGTTAAAGAATTAAAAAATAAAGTAAAAGAACTATCTGACAACGATGATCTTAATAAAGAACAACTCAAAGAAATTAAAGAACAATTAAAGATTGTAACAAAACAAATCAAATCAGTAGTAAAGAATCTTGAAAAGAACAATCTAGATGACAGTGCTCAAAGATTAGATGAAATCATAGATACAATAGAAGAAACTGCCGGAATTGAACCTATTCAGACAGGTGAATGGAAGGACTCTAGAAATACAATTGTTACGGAAATTTACGATCCTCAAGGTAACCTAGTCAATACTGTAACAAAATACGAGAAAGTAATGGAAGGAAAATTCAACCTCAAGCTCTCAATTGATAGCAACAACAAACCAGGAATATACAAGATCAAAACTATCTTCACTGTAGATGGTCAGAGACATGAGACAGAAAACGAATTTGCATGGGGTCTGGTTTCACTTAACACCAAAAAGAGCATCTACAAACCTGGTGATACTGCAGACTTTGTAATTGTTGTATTGGATTCTGAAGGTCATCCTGTTTGTAACGCAAATCTCTCAATGAATGTAACATCACCATCTGGAATAATTGATTACTTGGATAGTAATGGTATAGTACCAAATGCAGAATGTGGTCTTTATGATGCTCAGTATATTACATCTGTAAATGGCACATACAAAGTAGATATTCATGCAACTACATCTGGAATCAATACTAACTTTAGTACAACATTTGTAGCTCAAGAATACTATGAATTTGATATTATTCGAACAGCGCAAAGCAAGATAGATCCAACAATCAATCCTAACTCATTTGATGTCAGAATCGATATTGAATCATTTACTGATGCTGATACATTAGAACTCAAAGAGAAAATACCTACAGTATTTGATGTTATTACTGATGCTGATATACAAACAATAGGAGATACAAAGATCCTGACATGGACAAGAAATCTGATAGAAAACAAGACATATGTGGAATATTCCTATTCCATTCCGTTAGTATTTCCACAACTTTACTCACTTGGACCACTTGAGATTAATTCAGGTGAGTTTGTTGAAGCAAGACCATGGTTTGTAGCTGCAGATCCATATATCCCACAAAATGTAGGTGGCTTACTTGTTTATGCTGATGGAACAGCAGGAACTCCAAAGTATAGAACATTTGATGGAAATACTAACGTATTTGGTACTGAGGCAAGTGCAAGTTCTGTTGGTTCAGTAGCAATAGAATGGATACGTGTTGCTGCAAGTCCTACAAGAGATCAATGGATTATAGTTACTAGAGATGCAGATGATGATATAGATGCTCAAGTATGTACAGGAAACAATACTGGAATATCTTGTGGCACTCCAACATCCATTACTACAACAGCTGGATCAACAACAAATCCTATGCAAAACTTTGACATAGCATATGAAGCAATTTCTGGCCAAGCAGTTTTGGTATATGGTACAGCCACATCTGATGAATTACGATCTATAGAATTTAACGGAACACATTGGATTAATGATTCAGCTATAACAACTACAAACACAGCTGGAGCAATTGAATGGGTTGAGATGGAGTCTGATATAGATAGTGATAAGATTGGTCTTGCATGGAGTGATAGTGCTGATGATATTGATGCAAAAATTTGGAGTGGTTCTGCATGGGGTAATGCTCCAGTAGTTGCATTAACTACAAGCGCAGGAACCGGAGATATAAGAAAGTTTGATGTATCATGGGAAGGAAGTGCAGAAGTAGGATCTGGCGGGGCTTTCATTGTAACATGGGGTGGTAGTACTACAACAAGCTACAAAGAATATACACCATCTAATACCACATGGCAAACTACTGATACTATTACTCAATCTGAAGCAACACAATTTCAAGATCTAGCATCACCAGTTGCAGGGCAAGATAGAATTGCAAGGGGTGGAACTGAAGTACTTACAAACAATAACAGCAACGACGTTGAAGGTGGCTCATGGTCAGGCTCTGTTGGAACAGATGGATTTACTGCTGATACAACTGCTGAAGAATGGGCTGCAAGTAAATACATGGCAGGAGTTTCATATGTAAGTCCTACAGTGCAAGGGCTTTTTGTTTATCCAGATCCAGGTGTAGATGACATCAACTGGCAAACTATGAACAGTGCAGGTACTTGGACTGCACAATCTGATCAATCTAGAACTAGAAATGCTGTTTCCTATGAAATTATTATGTTGTATGATTATCCATCTGTTAACAAAGTACTTGTTTTGCAGGAAGATGAATCAAATGACCTCTGGGCAGATACTTATGATGGTTCTTCATGGACAAATATCTCAAGTGGTGGTGCACTAGAAAACAATCTTGTTTCTCAAACAACGCAGGTATTTGACTTTGCGTTTAGACTATTTATAAATACCAATTCACAAACAGAATCATTATCATTACAAGACAACATCACTGTTTCTAACAGCAAGAACGTCTCTCTAAATGAATCTCTATCACTTAATGATGGAACAATTTTTTCTGACAAATCCAAAACAAATCTAATCTTCCTCAGTGGAGCAAGTGGAGATGTTGACAACACTTCTGATGTAGAAATCATTTGGAGCACACAAAATAAAACTGGTTCATTTGAACATACAGTTGGAACTAAAGATATCATCGTTCCAGCTGACGGTGTTTACAGAGTATCTTATGGTCTTTCAATAACTACGACAGGTACCAACAGATATGAACCAATTTCACACGTAAACGTTAATGATAGTAATTCGGGTTCATGTTATGATTCTGGATATGCTAGAGGTGTAGATAGCTCATTTGATGTAGTACTCAAAGCAGAATGTCTACTGGATCTTTCTGAGGGTGATACTGTAAGCATTGCTGCAAGAAGAGAATCTACAGTAACTGGTATGAATCCACAACTAAATGCAGCATCAAGCTGGTTCCAAATACAGCAAATAACAAATCCAAACGTAATAATCTTACACGAAGCAACAGGTGGAGATACGCTTTCTACTGACGGTGGAACACTTGACCTTACATGGGACACTGAGGACAGAAAAGATACGCCATTTGAACACCAGTCTGGCTCATCAGATGTCAAAGTTCTCTTTGATGGACTGTACAGAGTTTCATACAGTGTAAAGCATAGCGCTTCTGGTAGTATTAGAACAGGCACTGGCGGTGCAATCCAAATACAGCCAGAAGGTGGTTCATTTACAAACGCTACTAGCGGATGGAGTTCTGCATATCTTCGAATGAATGGCGGAATAAATGAAGCAGCACTTGCAGCATCCACTATCTTGAATCTAAATTCACAAGATACCATCAAACTTGTCTTAATTGACACTGATCAATCTATTGGATCTACTAGAACTGCTGATGGCGGTGCTATGCACTTTGACATAGAATTTTTGGGCACTAGTGATGTTAAAGCATTAATTGTACATGACGCAGAAGGCGGAGATGATCTTGATGTTGGTGCTGAATTTTCCAATGTCAATCAATTCTGGGATACTGCTGATCTAGTAGATAGCGACTTTGCATTTACGCCAGTAAGTGATACCATCACTATCAACACTGATGGTCTTTATCACGTTGCATATACCACATTTGTAGAAAGGGCAGCAGTTGCCAATAGATTTGAATTTACATCCGAAATTCTAGTCAATGATATTCCAAAAACAGTCTGTATTGGTTCTGGCTTTGCAAGAGGTGCTCAAGGTGGAGATGACGTCCTAGAAAGCGCTGCAGAATCCAGCTGTTATGTTGATCTCAAGTCAGGTGATACTTTAAAGCTCAGAATTACAAAGACCACTGATACAAATAACAATGTTGCATTAACAATTAGCAACAGAACATCATTTGTTGCACAAAATATGGACTTTAGAACAGACAAAGCAGCATACAAAGTTACACTAAAAGAGACTTTGCCAATTAACGATGTAACAGTAGCTGCAAGTAGAGTCACATTTGCATTACTAGCAGAATCACTGTCATTTAACGATATGATTAGTATATCGGTTATCGGAGCTGCTGGTGAATTTGTTGTATTTTTGGATGAACCACTTTCACTTAGCGATGATATTTTTGCAAAGAATTTAGTTAGTAAAGCATTCCTAGAAGAATCATTATCAATTGATGATGGAACAATTAGTTATGATAAGTATGCTACAAAGCTTGTTTTCCTTAGCGGTGCAGATACAGCTGAGGTAGGTGTGGACATTGACAGCACTTCTGATGTTGATATTTTATGGAACATACAAAACAGGACCAACGGATTTGAACATACAGTTGGAACTAAAGATATCATCGTTCCAGCTGACGGTGTTTACAGAGTATCTTATGGTCTTTCAATAACTACGACAGGTACAGACAGATACACTGCAATTTCACACGTAAACATTAATGATAGTAATTCAGGTTCATGTTATGATTCTGGCTTTAATCGAGGTGCATCAAGCTCCTTTGATTCAACAGTAAAAGCAGAATGTCTACTGGATCTTTCTCAAGGTGATACTGTAAGTATTGCTGCAAGAAGAACATCAACAGAAGCTGGCACGAATCCACAACTAAATGCAGCATCAAGCTGGTTCCAAATACAGCAAATAACAAATCCAAACGTAATAATCTTACACGAAGCAACAGGTGGAGATACGCTTTCTACTGACGGTGGAACACTTGACCTTACATGGGACACTGAGGACAGAAAAGATACGCCATTTGAACACCAGTCTGGCTCATCAGATGTCAAAGTTCTCTTTGATGGACTGTACAGAGTTTCATACAGTGTAGAGCATACCACCAGTACTAATCAAAGAACAGGCACTGGCGGTGCAATCCAAATACAGCCAGAAGGTGGTTCATTTACAAACGCTACTAGCGGATGGAGTTCTGCATATCTTAGAACCAACACAGGTGGTAATTTTGCAGCAGTTGCAGCATCAACTATCTTAAATCTAAATGCACAAGATACAGTCAAACTTGTCTTAATCGATACTGATCAAAATCCAACATCTGACAGAACTATTAATGGTGGTGCTATGCACTTTGACATAGAATTTTTGGGCACTAGTGATGTTCAAGCATTAATTATACATGACGCAGAAGGCGGAGATGATCTTGATGTTGGTGCTGAATTTTCCAATGTCAATCAATTCTGGGATACTGCTGATCTAGTAGATAGCGACTTTGCATTTACGCCAGTAAGTGATACCATCACTATCAACACTGATGGTCTTTATCACGTTGCATATACCACGTTTGTAGAAAGGGCAGCAGTTGATAATAGATTTGAATTTACATCCGAAATTCTAGTCAATGATATTCCAAAAACAGTCTGTATTGGAGGCGGATATGCAAGAGGTGCTCAAGGTGGAAATGACGTCCTAGAAAGCGCTGCAGAATCCAGCTGTTATGTTGATCTCAAGTCAGGTGATACTTTAAAGCTCAGAATTACAAAGACCAGTGACACTGCTAATGATGTTGCATTAACAATTAGTAACAGAACATCATTTGTCGCACAAAACATGGACTTTAGAACAGACAAAGCAGCATACAAAGTTACACTAAAAGAACCATTAGCACTTGATGACGGAACAGCATTTACTAATGTATTTGCAGGAATCTCTTTAAGTGAATCTCTATCTCTTGTTGATTCCGTAAATGCTTTGCCTAGTGTGATCTCTTTAAGTGAATCTTTATCATTTGATGATGGAACAGTAGATGCAGGTTTTGCTTCTCAATATATTACTGCATATGCATTTCCTTCATCAACTACTGGTAGTACATGCGGAAATCCTACTAGTGTAACAGCTGATGATGGATCAAATGCTGATTGTACAAATAATGAAATACTTGTACTAAAGAATTTTGGATTTACAACTGGTACTGGTGGTGGTTTACAAATTCCATCTGATGCTTTCATTGAAGGAATTGAATTTAAAATTGAAGGATTCTTGAATGAAGGTGCTCCCGAAGGTAGCATTATAGATGTAACAATGTACAATAATCTTGGAAACTTACATTCCAGTGGAAATTCTACCACTCATGTAACTTTTGTTGGTACATCACCAACTGCTTATGTCTTTGGTGGTCCAACGTCGCTTCATGGTTTTGATGGGTTAACAGTATCAACTGTCACTGATTCTGACTTTGGTGCTCGACTTACATTTGCATGTACAGGTTGTTCTGGTAATGATGATGTCGCAGTAGACTATGTACAGATGAGAATTCATTTTAGAGTGCCTATACTATTTTTCTCATCACTCACAGAAAACCTTTCACTACAAGACAACATTAATAGAAAAACTACAGTATCTCTAGCAGAATCACTATCACTTGATGATACAGTAAACACTATCCAAGATGCTACAGTATCACTCACAGAAAATCTGTCTATTGATGACACAGTAACCAAGACAGCTACAGTATCTCTAGCAGAGTCACTATCTCTCTCTGATAATACACAGTTCTTCCCAATGACATCTGGCACATTATTTGGTGAGAACTTTATCTGTGGAACCTGGGAGTTTACTGGACATCAAACATTTGAGTTTAACACTGAACAGACAACATGTGATAATACAGCCAAGACAGTACTATCTCCAACTGATTCAAATGCATACCCACTAGTTACATTCTATTTGCAAAACACTGGATTTACAAATGACATACTAGTGACTGGTAAATCTCTTGGAAATGATATCAATGCAACATTTACAGGATTTACTGGAAATCTCAACTTTACACTAGTAGAAGTAACCCCAACAACAGGTGTAGAAATATCTGAGATTGACACAGTTTCATTTAATGGAATCCAAAATCTTGTAGGTAACGTTGATCTATCTGATCTAAGTGGTACAATTCCATCAGGTAGCTCATTTGGTATCAAAGTATCAATGAAATCATCTAATGTAGGCGGTGACACATTTGAAATAATTTGGGGCAAAGATGGTCATGCAAATCAAAGATTTATGGTTGATTTGATTATCAACAACAAAATTCAGGTAGAACTATTGGAAAATCTTAATCTTGCTGATAAGATAAACAAAAACACTCCAGTCACACTAACAGAGAATCTATCCATTGATGATGGACTAGTTGATTATGCTAGATTTGTTGCTCTATTTCTCACAGAATCATTAACCATCAATGACACCATTACAAAGACAGCTTCAGTCTCCCTTGCAGAATCACTATCACTACAAGACACCATTACAAAGACAGCTTCAGTCTCACTAGCAGAATCATTAACCATCAATGACACCATTACAAAGACAGCTTCAGTCTCCCTTGCAGAATCATTAACCATCAATGACACCATTACAAAGACAGCTTCAGTCTCACTTGCAGAATCATTAACCATCAATGACACCATTACAAAGACAGCTTCAGTCTCACTTGCAGAATCATTAACCATCAATGACACCATTACAAAGACAGCTTCAGTCTCCCTTGCAGAATCATTAACCATCAATGACACCATTACAAAGACAGCTTCAGTCTCCCTTGCAGAATCACTATCCCTTGATGACACAGTAAACACAACCCGATCTGTATCAGTCTCCCTAGCAGAATCATTAACCATCAATGACACCATTACAAAGACAGCTTCAGTCTCACTAGCAGAATCACTATCCCTTGATGACACAGTAAACACAACCCGATCTGTATCAGTATCCCTCAACGAGTCACTATCACTACAAGACACCATTACAAAGACAGCTTCAGTCTCCCTTGCAGAATCATTAACCATCAATGACACCATTACAAAGACAGCTTCAGTCTCCCTAGCAGAATCACTATCCCTTGATGACACAGTAAACACAACCCGATCTGTATCAGTATCCCTCAACGAGTCACTATCACTACAAGACACCATTACAAAGACAGCTTCAGTCTCACTAGCAGAATCATTAACCATCAATGACACCATTACAAAGACAGCTTCAGTCTCCCTTGCAGAATCACTATCCCTTGATGACACAGTAAACACAACCCGATCTGTATCAGTCTCCCTAGCAGAATCATTAACCATCAATGACACCATTACAAAGACAGCTTCTGTCTCCCTAGCAGAATCATTAACCATCAATGACACCATTACAAAGACAGCTTCAGTCTCCCTAGCAGAATCATTAACCATCAATGACACCATTACAAAGACAGCTTCAGTCTCCCTAGCAGAATCATTAACCATCAATGACACCATTACAAAGACAGCTTCTGTCTCACTAGCAGAATCACTATCCCTTGATGACACAGTAAACACAACCCGATCTGTATCAGTATCCCTCAACGAGTCACTATCACTACAAGACACCATTACAAAGACAGCTTCAGTCTCCCTAGCAGAATCATTAACCATCAATGACACCATTACAAAGACAGCTTCAGTCTCCCTTGCAGAATCACTATCCCTTGATGACACAGTAAACACAACCCGATCTGTATCAGTCTCCCTAGCAGAATCATTAACCATCAATGACACCATTACAAAGACAGCTTCTGTCTCCCTAGCAGAATCATTAACCATCAATGACACCATTACAAAGACAGCTTCTGTCTCACTAGCAGAATCACTATCCCTTGATGACACAGTAAACACAACCCGATCTGTATCAGTATCCCTCAACGAGTCACTATCACTACAAGACACCATTACAAAGACAGCTTCTGTCTCCCTAGCAGAATCATTAACCATCAATGACACCATTACAAAGACAGCTTCAGTATCCCTTGCAGAATCACTATCCCTTGATGACACAGTAAACACAACCCGATCTGTATCAGTCTCCCTAGCAGAATCATTAACCATCAATGACACCATTACAAAGACAGCTTCAGTCTCCCTAGCAGAATCATTAACCATCAATGACACCATTACAAAGACAGCTTCAGTCTCACTAGCAGAATCATTAACCATCAATGACACCATTACAAAGACAGCTTCAGTCTCCCTAGCAGAATCATTAACCATCAATGACACCATTACAAAGACAGCTTCAGTCTCCCTTGCAGAATCACTATCCCTTGATGACACAGTAAACACAACCCGATCTGTATCAGTCTCCCTAGCAGAATCATTAACCATCAATGACACCATTACAAAGACAGCTTCAGTCTCACTAGCAGAATCATTAACCATCAATGACACCATTACAAAGACAGCTTCAGTCTCCCTTGCAGAATCACTATCCCTTGATGACACAGTAAACACAACCCGATCTGTATCAGTATCCCTCAACGAGTCACTATCACTACAAGACACCATTACAAAGACAGCTTCAGTCTCCCTTGCAGAATCATTAACCATCAATGACACCATTACAAAGACAGCTTCAGTCTCCCTAGCAGAATCACTATCCCTTGATGACACAGTAAACACAACCCGATCTGTATCAGTCTCCCTAGCAGAATCATTAACCATCAATGACACCATTACAAAGACAGCTTCAGTCTCCCTAGCAGAATCATTAACCATCAATGACACCATTACAAAGACAGCTTCAGTCTCACTAGCAGAATCATTAACCATCAATGACACCATTACAAAGACAGCTTCAGTCTCCCTAGCAGAATCATTAACCATCAATGACACCATTACAAAGACAGCTTCTGTCTCACTAGCAGAATCACTATCCCTTGATGACACAGTAAACACAACCCGATCTGTATCAGTATCCCTCAACGAGTCACTATCACTACAAGACACCATTACAAAGACAGCTTCAGTCTCACTAGCAGAATCATTAACCATCAATGACACCATTACAAAGACAGCTTCAGTCTCCCTTGCAGAATCACTATCCCTTGATGACACAGTAAACACAACCCGATCTGTATCAGTCTCCCTAGCAGAATCATTAACCATCAATGACACCATTACAAAGACAGCTTCAGTCTCCCTAGCAGAATCATTAACCATCAATGACACCATTACAAAGACAGCTTCAGTCTCCCTAGCAGAATCATTAACCATCAATGACACCATTACAAAGACAGCTTCAGTCTCACTAGCAGAATCACTATCCCTTGATGACACAGTAAACACAACCCGATCTGTATCAGTATCCCTCAACGAGTCACTATCACTACAAGACACCATTACAAAGACAGCTTCAGTCTCACTAGCAGAATCATTAACCATCAATGACACCATTACAAAGACAGCTTCAGTCTCCCTTGCAGAATCACTATCCCTTGATGACACAGTAAACACAACCCGATCTGTATCAGTCTCCCTAGCAGAATCATTAACCATCAATGACACCATTACAAAGACAGCTTCTGTCTCCCTAGCAGAATCATTAACCATCAATGACACCATTACAAAGACAGCTTCTGTCTCCCTAGCAGAATCATTAACCATCAATGACACCATTACAAAGACAGCTTCAGTATCCCTTGCAGAATCACTATCCCTTGATGACACAGTAAACACAACCCGATCTGTATCAGTATCCCTCAACGAGTCACTATCACTACAAGACACCATTACAAAGACAGCTTCAGTCTCCCTAGCAGAATCATTAACCATCAATGACACCATTACAAAGACAGCTTCAGTCTCCCTTGCAGAATCATTAACCATCAATGACACCATTACAAAGACAGCTTCAGTCTCCCTAGCAGAATCACTATCCCTTGATGACACAGTAAACACAACCCGATCTGTATCAGTATCCCTCAACGAGTCACTATCACTACAAGACACCATTACAAAGACAGCTTCAGTCTCACTAGCAGAATCATTAACCATCAATGACACCATTACAAAGACAGCTTCAGTATCCCTTGCAGAATCACTATCCCTTGATGACACAGTAAACACAACCCGATCTGTATCAGTCTCCCTAGCAGAATCATTAACCATCAATGACACCATTACAAAGACAGCTTCAGTCTCACTAGCAGAATCATTAACCATCAATGACACCATTACAAAGACAGCTTCAGTCTCACTAGCAGAATCATTAACCATCAATGACACCATTACAAAGACAGCTTCAGTATCCCTTGCAGAATCACTATCCCTTGATGACACAGTAAACACAACCCGATCTGTATCAGTATCCCTCAACGAGTCACTATCACTACAAGACACCATTACAAAGACAGCTTCAGTCTCCCTAGCAGAATCATTAACCATCAATGACACCATTACAAAGACAGCTTCAGTCTCCCTTGCAGAATCACTATCCCTTGATGACACAGTAAACACAACCCGATCTGTATCAGTCTCCCTAGCAGAATCATTAACCATCAATGACACCATTACAAAGACAGCTTCTGTCTCCCTAGCAGAATCATTAACCATCAATGACACCATTACAAAGACAGCTTCTGTCTCCCTAGCAGAATCATTAACCATCAATGACACCATTACAAAGACAGCTTCAGTATCCCTTGCAGAATCACTATCCCTTGATGACACAGTAAACACAACCCGATCTGTATCAGTATCCCTCAACGAGTCACTATCACTACAAGACACCATTACAAAGACAGCTTCAGTCTCACTAGCAGAATCATTAACCATCAATGACACCATTACAAAGACAGCTTCAGTATCCCTTGCAGAATCACTATCCCTTGATGACACAGTAAACACAACCCGATCTGTATCAGTCTCCCTAGCAGAATCATTAACCATCAATGACACCATTACAAAGACAGCTTCTGTCTCCCTAGCAGAATCATTAACCATCAATGACACCATTACAAAGACAGCTTCTGTCTCCCTAGCAGAATCATTAACCATCAATGACACCATTACAAAGACAGCTTCAGTATCCCTTGCAGAATCACTATCCCTTGATGACACAGTAAACACAACCCGATCTGTATCAGTATCCCTCAACGAGTCACTATCACTACAAGACACCATTACAAAGACAGCTTCAGTCTCACTAGCAGAATCATTAACCATCAATGACACCATTACAAAGACAGCTTCAGTATCCCTTGCAGAATCACTATCCCTTGATGACACAGTAAACACAACCCGATCTGTATCAGTCTCCCTAGCAGAATCATTAACCATCAATGACACCATTACAAAGACAGCTTCTGTCTCCCTAGCAGAATCATTAACCATCAATGACACCATTACAAAGACAGCTTCAGTCTCACTAGCAGAATCATTAACCATCAATGACACCATTACAAAGACAGCTTCAGTATCCCTTGCAGAATCACTATCCCTTGATGACACAGTAAACACAACCCGATCTGTATCAGTCTCCCTAGCAGAATCATTAACCATCAATGACACCATTACAAAGACAGCTTCAGTCTCACTAGCAGAATCATTAACCATCAATGACACCATTACAAAGACAGCTTCAGTATCCCTTGCAGAATCACTATCCCTTGATGACACAGTAAACACAACCCGATCTGTATCAGTCTCCCTAGCAGAATCATTAACCATCAATGACACCATTACAAAGACAGCTTCAGTCTCACTAGCAGAATCATTAACCATCAATGACACCATTACAAAGACAGCTTCAGTCTCACTAGCAGAATCATTAACCATCAATGACACCATTACAAAGACAGCTTCAGTATCCCTTGCAGAATCACTATCCCTTGATGACACAGTAAACACAACCCGATCTGTATCAGTCTCCCTAGCAGAATCATTAACCATCAATGACACCATTACAAAGACAGCTTCAGTCTCCCTAGCAGAATCATTAACCATCAATGACACCATTACAAAGACAGCTTCTGTCTCCCTAGCAGAATCATTAACCATCAATGACACCATTACAAAGACAGCTTCAGTCTCACTAGCAGAATCACTATCCCTTGATGACACAGTAAACACAACCCGATCTGTATCAGTATCCCTCAACGAGTCACTATCACTACAAGACACCATTACAAAGACAGCTTCAGTCTCACTAGCAGAATCATTAACCATCAATGACACCATTACAAAGACAGCTTCAGTATCCCTTGCAGAATCACTATCCCTTGATGACACAGTAAACACAACCCGATCTGTATCAGTCTCCCTAGCAGAATCATTAACCATCAATGACACCATTACAAAGACAGCTTCTGTCTCCCTAGCAGAATCATTAACCATCAATGACACCATTACAAAGACAGCTTCTGTCTCCCTAGCAGAATCATTAACCATCAATGACACCATTACAAAGACAGCTTCAGTATCCCTTGCAGAATCACTATCCCTTGATGACACAGTAAACACAACCCGATCTGTATCAGTCTCCCTAGCAGAATCATTAACCATCAATGACACCATTACAAAGACAGCTTCAGTCTCACTAGCAGAATCACTATCACTACAAGATACAGTAGATGACGAACAAGCCATATCTGTATCCTTATCTGAATCACTGTTACTACAAGATAAAATTAACAAAAAAATTCCACGTTCATTCACTGAATCATTAAAGTTATCTAGCAGTGGAACTTCGTTGAAAAACAAACAACCTAATCAAATTCTAATTGAACAACAGCAGCCTACTATTACTCTTAACACCAGCAATTCTGAGCTAGTCATATTATCTACTGATGCTATGCTACACTCTGTTTCTATAGAAAGAAATGTTGAAAATACAAAAATGAATTACACTGCAATTAAAACAGGAAATACCGTTCTTGTGTCTAACAGCTGGACAGCTCAGATTGATCTAGATGATGGTGTATCTGGATCTGATGTGCAAGTAACACTTGCCAACTCTACTACAATTACAGGACCTGCTGGATGGAATGGCTTGTTCTCATTGCCAACGATCACTACAATCACAATACCTGATACCAGTACTGATACATTTGATGATATCACTTCATTTGAAATTGGATTGCCTTCTGATAGTGTTACATTTGATGAACCTGTTAGAATGAAGTTTTCAAATTCTGGTGGTCAGGGATTTGTAACTTACTTTAAGAAACCTGGTGACAGCAGTGTTACATTTATCAATACTGTTTGCAACTCTGATAATCTTGCTTCAGTAAAGGCACAACTTGGTGGAGCAGGAGAATGTGCTATTGATAATGGAACTGATATTATAGTCTGGACGACTCATTTTACATCATTTGGTGATGCTCATAAATCAGCAAAATCTAGTTCCTCTGGTGATACTGGCAGTACTGGCGGAACATCCAGCGGTTCCTCTGGTGGTGGTAGAAGCAGTGGTACAAGTGGAGCTGCATCTGGATTTGGTGGAATACTTGGTACTTCATTGACGATCAATGAGGTAACTTATGATAAATGCGGTCAACACATTGCAAGAATACTTGTATCGAGCGATGCTGATACTGCACCATCTGTGAGAGTACAAACTGCAAAATCAGGATCCATTGATGCAAAATTATCTGATAATCAACCATATGCAGAATCAAACAAGATAACAAAAGTAGACAAGTACCTCTACGAAATCACAATTGATTCAGATGAATCATTTTTGATGATAGTAGTCACCGAACAAAAAGGAGAACTCAAAAACACTGTTCAGACAGTAGTACGTTTGCTATCATGTGAAGGATCTATTGTGATTGCAAAGGTACCACAAGATGAGATTGAAGAGACATCCTCTATTGCACCTAGAATATTTGATACCAAATTCCAAATTGATGACGGAAAGCAATATCGTGCAGATACTGAATCAGAATTCTACTATCTTGATAACCAAGATTTGACTGTAACTGCAATCATAGATAGTAAGATTTCATTACAGAGAGCTGAACTTAGGATAATTCCAATGACTCAATCTGATAATGAATACGTTGCAGTTAAAATGAATATCAAGTCTATACCTGTATCAAACTCTACATATCTTGTTAGTGCAACAATTCCATCCCAATTCATAGCAGAACCAGCAATGAAATACTGGATACATGTATTAGATGAAGATCAAAACACAAATGAATCAAAACAATACAGCATTGGTGTTAAACCAACAACCATTCCTGATGTGGTAGTTGAGATGGATACGCCAACAATTAGACCAACAGGATCTGTTGCAAAACCAGAAATATACATTAAAAATGAAAATTCTCCAGCATTTGGCATTGTTTCTCTAGTGGTAGACGGCAAGATAGTCTCAAAGAAATCCCAACTAATTGAAACAGGACAAACTAAAGTCTCATTTGACTGGACTGTACCATCATCTGAAGGTTATTCAAGTAATGAATTACAAGGAAGAGTTGATTTGTATGATAAGACAATTATCACAAGTCAAGCACTAATTCACAGCTATCCAAAGACAATTACAATGTCCGTATATGATATGAAGCCATTAGAAATATTGGTAAAAGATGACAAAGTTTTGGCAGATCCTGCATTGATTTATGCCTCAGATTCAGATGAAAATCTTAGATTTAGAGTAATAGATCCTCAAGGACAATGTATTATTGGTGGAACTGATGAATGTCTTGTTAAAGAAAACACCAAACAGAATCGTGGTGGATTACAAAGTATTCCATATGGAGATCAAATACTTAGAGTAAAGTATAGTGGATCTGATAATGCACTTGAGAGATTCTCAATTACATCAATTGATCCAATTACTGATCAATGGACTATAACATTGGAAACTGATGATGAATTTGTACCGCAAGTTCATGCATTACAAGATACATCAATTAAGATAAAATATAGATATCACTCTGAAACAATAACTGTAAAATCAAATTAAGTTATTAATTTGATCCTATTATTTTTAATTTAATATTAAATAATTTAATGTATTTTAAAAATTAAGGATATGCAATTGATTCTGCAATTATTGATTGCAAGTCTGAAATTTTTATTCTACTTTGTTCCATGGAATCTCTTTTACGTATGGTGACAGTTTGATCTTCTAGAGTTTGATAATCTACAGTTATAGCAAATGGAGAACCAATTTCATCTAATCTTCTATATCTTCTTCCGATTGCTCCTGAATGATCCAAAAATGCATCATATTTTCTTTTAATTTGTAGATAAATCTCATCAGTCTTTTCTTTTAGTCCATCTTTTTTTATCAAGGACAAAACTCCAACATGAATAGGTGACAAATATGGTTTTAGAGCTAAAACTATTCTCTCATTTTCTTTATCATCTTTCAAACTATGCTCTAAAATTGTGTAAAGACTTCTGTCAATTCCCATTGAAATCTCAAAGATATGTGGTAATACTTTTTCATCATTGTCCATGACCTCAAATTTCTCATTGCTTTTCTTTGCGTGGCTTGAAAGATCATAATCTGATCTATAATTACATGCAACTAATTCAAGCCATCCTATTGTTGTTTCAACTTCAAAGTCAAATGCAACCTCAGCATAGAATGCTTTTTCTTTATCTCCAAGTTTTCTAAATCTACTTTTTGTTACATCAATGCCAGTTTTCTCATAAAATTCAGTCAATATCCCAAGATAATATGCCACAAACTTGTTAGGTATTACTTTAGATTCTACAGCTTCTCTGCATGTCATTGATACTGGTTCAGCATCTGTTTGAATTCTAATTATTGTATTTTGAATCTCAGAAAATTTATCCATCTCATCTAATTTTGTTGGATTACAAAATACTTCGATTTCTGCCTGATAGAATTCTCTTAAACGAAGTAGACTTTGTCTTGGTGCTATTTCATTTCTAAAACTTTTTCCTACCTGAGCTATTCCTAATGGCAATTTTCCCCTCATTGTCTTAAAGAGTCTTGGAAAATCAACAAAGATTGATTGACATGTTTCTGGTCTAAGATACGCTTCCTCTTCTTCAGGTCCAATTCCTACTTTAAACATCATATTGAATTTTCTTGTTTTTTCAAAATCCCCCTTACATTTTGGACATTTGATGTTGTTTTGTGAAACTGCATTATCAAATTCTA
Organism: Nitrosarchaeum sp. AC2; assembly: GCF_013407385.1. NCBI lineage: Archaea > Thermoproteati > Nitrososphaerota > Nitrososphaeria > Nitrosopumilales > Nitrosopumilaceae > Nitrosarchaeum > Nitrosarchaeum sp. AC2. The sequence goes on from NZ_CP030847.1 coordinate 82,107, forward strand.
TCAAATCCGCACTTTCAGGAATTTCGATCTTTGATATTTCAGAAATAGTTCTGTCTGCTCTAAAAGTTGATTTACATTTTATGCATTTTATTATCGGATCTGCAAAGTTTCCCAAATGACCTGACGCCTCAAAAACAGATTTTGACATTATCTGTGAGCCATCAATTTCCATCATTCCATCTCTTCTTATCAATTCTCTTCGCCATAATTCAAGAAATTTGTTTTTCAGACTTACGCCAGAAGGACCATATTCCCAAAACCCTGCCTGTGCATCTGCATAAATCTCACAACTTGGAAAGTAAAATCCACGCTCAAGTGCTAATTTCATGACATCTTCGTAATTCATTGTATCATATCACCAATAACTGAATAAATTTCTACGCCAACTCCTTGACCTTTCTTATATTTTCAAAATCATCTCTTATATCATCAATAGGAGTTTCCAAAATTATTGGAATTTTTTTCTTGTTGGCAGTTTTTATTACTTCGGCTAATCCTTTCTCTCCAATATTTCCCAATCCTATGTGATAATGTCTATCGAGGTTACAGCCAATCTCACCCTTGGCGTCATTAAGGTGTAGAATCTTCAAATTCTCAAATCCTACTATGTCATCAAATTTCTTTAACGTTTCTTTGACTGATTTTTCTGTTCTTAGATCATATCCTGAAACAAATGCATGACATGTATCCAAACAAACACCAAACTTTTTTGATGGCTTTAATTGATTAAATATCTCTGCTAATTGTTCAAAGTTTGCACCAACAGAATTTTTTTGCCCTGCGGTGTTCTCAAGTAAAATCATCACATCGTTTTTTGTTTGTCCTGCCTTGTTTAGACCCTTAACAAGTTGCTTTATTCCAGCTTCTTCTCCTGTTCCTAGATGACTACCTAGATGTGTAACTAAATATGGAATGCCAAGTTTTCCACATCTCTCAATTTCATTAACTAGTGTATTTACAGATTTTTCAAAACCGTCTACTTTTGGCGTAGATAAATTTGGTAAATATGGCATATGAGCACATGTTGCAAGTCTATCTATCTTACTTGATTTTAATTTCTCTTTGAAATTAGTAATGTCATCATTTGAAAGATCTTTTGCATGCCATCCTCTAGGATTTCTAGTAAATATCTGAAAAGCGGAACATTCTCTCTCTACTGCATTATCTACTGCTTTGTCAATTGATCCAGATATTGAAACATGACATCCGATCTGCATAATTGACATTTTTCTTAAAACATAATTTAAACCACCGTTCAAATTCAAAAATCAGATTTTTAAGTAAACTCGGTAAATTACTTTTATGCTTGAACTTGGGGCTGATGAATATGCAAAGTATCCCTTTATGGCCGATGCCGGTCAATATCTAAAGGACAAAGGTTTTCCTCTAGTTAAATTTGGAACAGATCCTGATCTAAAACCATCTGTTGAAAAAGCATTTCATAGGCTTAAAGTTTCTACTGAAGGTGGAATTTACAAATCTGAACTTATTGATGGTCAAGCATCAAAATCATATGTTCTTGAGATTGAAGTTTTTTCATTTCTTTTAGCAATAGTTTTGATTAAATTAACTGGTATGCATACTCTAACCAAAAGATTTGCATTAGCAGAAGCCAGGCGAGCAGAACAACATCTTGAAAGAGATCTAGGAAAAGCCTCTGAAAAATCTAAAATTGATTTAGCAATAAAAATAATTCATGATTTATTTGGTATTGAAGTAATAAAACGAGATGATTTCTTTGAAATACCAGTAGCTGATTATCTAAAACACTCTATAAGTTTCCATGAGCGAGAATGGAAATTAATCAATAGATATGTCAAGGATGGCAAAGTGTTACTTACTCCAGAAAAAACAGTTAGATTAATTCGAAAAGAACTAGGAACCTATATTGGCTCTAAAATTAACAATGCTCCAACACCTCCCATGATTCCTGGATTTGAAAATATGGTAAATGAATTAATTTCAATTTGTAAAAAACTTACTCCTTCTTACACTACAACTACTGGAGAATATCCACCATGCATAAAACATGCAATTGAAGTTCTTGAAAAAGGAGAAAATTTACCTCACTCTGGTAGATTTATGCTTGCTACGTTTCTCTTATCAAAAGGACAATCAGTTGAAGAAATTGCACCATTATTCAAAAATGCACCGGATTATAATCAAAGAGTAACTCTTTATCAATTAAATCATCTTGCTGGAACTTCAGGAAGTGGAACTCATTATTCTTGTCCTTCATGTGAAAAACTTAAAACACAAAATTTATGCTTTGCAATACCAGAATGTGATAATATCATAAACCCAATCCAATTTGGAAAAAAGAGAATCTAATGCAAGAAAATGACATAAAATTTCTAGAGGATACTTTTAAAAAATATTATTTTGATCATTTTGATCTTATTCGTGTTCCAAACAGAACCTCAGAGAGGGAATTTGGATTCCAAAAATTTAATTCTGGTATGACTAGACATATCTCAATCAAAGATGATAAAGAATTACATCTACTGTTGATGAAAAACACTCCGTCTGATGTATATTGTTCTAATGCATGTTATTCATTTCCAAATTTACCTATGAATGAAAAAGACTGGAAAGAAGCCGATCTAATTTTTGATATTGATGCTAAAGATCTTAATCTAGAATGCAGAAAAAATCATACAATTTCTAAATGTAATGAGTGCAATGAAATATCTACTAATATGAATAGTTGTAGTAAATGTAATTCTATAAAACTAGAGAAAAAATCTCTTCCTTGTAAAAATTGTATAAATGCTTCAAAAAATGAAGTATCAAAACTATCAAGTATTCTTATTGAAGATTTTAGTATTCCTCAAAATAATATTCATGTGTATTTTTCTGGTAATGAAGGATTTCATGTGTATGTATATAATTCACAATTTCAACAATTAGGTTCTAAAGAAAGATCAGAATTAACAGATTACATAATGTTTCATGGGGCAATTCCAGAAACATTTGGAATGAAAAAAATTAAGCCAAATCGTTCAACATTTCCAGATTTTGATGAAAAGGGATGGAGAGGAAGATTTTCTAAAGAAGTGTATGGTACAAAATCAAAGCGTTCAAAAATAATCACCGAATTAATTGTAAATGGATATTCTTCTTTTCAAAAAACTTTGGATGATCTTTCTGATAAAATTGGTGCAAAAATAGATCCTAATGTTACAATGGATATTCATAGAATTTTCAGACTTCCTGGTTCATTAAATAGTAAAAGTGGTCTAACCAAAGTTTTCTGTACTGATCTTACAAAGTTTGATCCATATCTTGAAGCCTCGTTTCTCAATGAAAAATTAGTTGAAGTAATAGCTAACTGTCCGATTAGATTTAATCTAAAAAACACAAAGTTTGGTCCATATTTTAATGAAAAAGTATCTGTTCCGACATTTGCTGCAGTATATATGATTTGCAAAAAACTAGCAACAATCTCTTAACTTAAACCTCTTAACCGAGAAATTCCTGATTAAATTCTGAAATTTACTGGTAAGACATTAATTTACCAAGCCGCAAGTAACGTTGATTTTGTATAGCGCCTCCACTGATAAGCAAGTTCCGCCTCCTGATGCAGGTAAACTTGTCCGATTAATTATAGTTGCAATAATTGCAATTGTAATAATTGCAGTTGCTGGAAATCAGGCAGTAATTTTGTCAATGAATTTTACTGAATTTGGGGATCAGTTTTCCAAACCATTGTATTATTCCCTTGTCTCAACCATTATTCTTTCAGCTATTGCTCTGGTACGAGTAAACATCATTGGTAGATCATCTATCTTTTGGTATGGGCTTCACACAGCAATTGGCTTTATAGGAAGAGGCACTCAGCAACCACTCTCAAATAATATTACAAGCTTTAAAGCCTACAAGCTTAGCCCATTACAATTTATAATTTGGCAGATTACCAAGATTTTGCTTTTCGGAGCATTTTTTGTCAATATTATGTTTGGATTTGCAGCTATATCTTTTATTGATGGGAATAATCTTGGTATTGAAAATATAACTAATATCTTCTCTTTACCATTCGTTACACCAACTGACGGTAGTTATTCAGTTGAGCAAGTTGTTCCAATGATTCCATCTCTTGTACTTCTTTTACCTCCAATTCTTGCAGCAATTGGTCTTCGATTGGTTTTGTATGTTGGTGTTCATAAAATTATTAATGTCATTACATCGTATCTTCAAGATTCACAAAGCGGAAAACCAAGATATCTCAATTATGTTTCAACAGTAGAAACTATAATTGGCGTGGGAATAGTTTGGTTAGGATTCAATCTCTTTTTCACTGATCAAATTGATTACAATACTAGATATGTGATTGGTGGAACACTTGTAATTGGTTTTGCTCTTTTAGCATTTGCACTTGTAGATAGAATTCGGGCTCGTGTTCTTACTCATATGTTTAAGAGAGATGTTTATATTAGAATTTTAACAATTCTTGCAATTGCAGTAATTGTTGGGGGACTAGTCTCTGTTAACAATAGTATTGCTGATGCAAAAAAAATTGAATATTTGGGACCATACACTGCTCAACAAATTAGTCTCAATAGACACATTGGCCAACTAGATGACATCAAAGAAAACACTCACGATGTAAAATTACAATCTGTATCACCAAATAATATCAAAAATTATGTTAATCAAAATAAAGATGTGCTTAATGTTGTTAGAGTATGGGACTGGGAAGCAGCTTTTGCTAAACTAAAACCAGAAATTGGATTAATCCCTTACGTGGATTTTGAGGATAATGATATTCTTCGCTTTAATGGTACATTATACTGGACTGCTTCTATGAAACCAGTCTTGCCATCTTCAGTAAGTCTTGCAAACACATGGTATAACGAGCATCTTGTATACACTCACGTTCCAAATGGATTCCTAACGCTTGAGGCTACAACTGGTCAAATTATAGACAGTAGTAAATTTTTCAAACAACGAGAAATCTATTACGGCGAAGGTGGTCTCTTTTCTACAACATGGTCTGCATATCCAAACTCTAGAACTACTAGTGCAGAACTTGGAGGTGTATCTTATAATGGTGCAGGAGGATTAGATGTATCTCCACCACTTAGCTGGACTTTTGAGCCAAACTTTTTGCTTTCATTTCCTGCCGAATCTGTACATGTAATGCGATACAAAGATGTTCATGATAGAATGAAAACTTTGTATCCGTATTTTCTGTATGATCTTTTTGGTAAAGAACTAGATTCTATTCCAGTAACTGATGGCACAAATTCCTATTGGCTGATTCCTTTGATAGTTGGATTTGATACTCACGATGTGCCATGGTCTGTTGGAAATCCATATTTGAGATTAGTAGGATTTGCTCTAGTAGACACTTACGACGGTGATATTCAATTAATGAAAACAGGCGATGATTTCTTTACCGATATGTTTGTTAGTCAATACTCTGACAAGTTCACACCAATACCTGCTTGGCTTGAGGAACAAATACGATATCCAGTTGAACTCTTTAATTGGAAAGCAGAGATGTATAACATTTATCATGTAAATGATGTTGAAACATTTATTCAAGCAAATGAATTTTATGAAATTCCTCAAGGACTAGAGGCATATTATGTTGAAGCAAAACCTCCAGGTTTTGATACAACAGAATTCGTTGGTTTACTTTCATTAGAACTTAGAGGTTCTCAAGGAAGAAATCTTGCAGGATACATGATAGTTGAAAACGATCTTAATCATTTAGGAGATTTACAATTCTATGAAGTTCCATTAAATTCTACTACTAAATTGATTGGTCCTACTGCAGTTAGAGAAGCATTAGATAAAGATCCTACATTTGCAGAACTAAAGACTCTTTTAAGAAATCCTAGAATTGGAGATAATATCCTGTATAGAGTTGGTCAACATGATGTTTACTTTATACCTGTATACACTGCAGGTTCTGGTGGAGTTGTTGCACAACTTGGTACTATTGCAGCAGTAGGTGCAGCCTTTACTGGTGAATATTATGTTGGTTTGGGAGATACTCAAGAACAAGCCTTTGAAGCATATTTGAAAAAGGTATCTGGCGTAGCTGGTTCTTCAACTTCAGTTAATGTAGATTACATTGAATTAGGAAAAACAGATAGAATCAATATTATAAAATCGTCATTTACAGATAATAAAATTGAGATTTCTGAACCAACATCAATTCAGATTCCATTATCGTTTAAAGAGGGAGAAATATTCTTCTTTACTGAAAATGATCGTCTTGATACACAAGATTTCTTGAAAAAATTCATAGATAATTTTGTAAAACCAAGAACCGATAGAGTATTCATGTGGCAAGAAAACAGTAATCTCAATATTGGAACAATAATAGTAAAAGACAATATTCCTGAAATGCATTACATTTCAATTGAAATTGGAAATTAACTTCTAAATTATGCTTAAAATATTTTAGAACGTTAAATTACCTGCATCTTTTCTATCAACTAATGCTACTAATAATTGATAATGGGTCTGTTTACACAAAAACTTTGATTGATTTTTTAACTGAAAAAAATATTTTATTTAAAATTGAAACACCTGAAATGTTAGATTTAAAATCTTTAGATAATTATAATTCATTTATTCTATCTGGAAGAAGAAAAAATGAAAAAATAACAAACCAAATTAATTCTAAAATTATTAATTATGCAATTCAAAATGATAAAAAATTATTAGGAATCTGTTATGGTGCAGAAATGTTAGCTTTGACTTTGGGTGGAACAATTAGAAAACTCGCAATATCTCAAAAAGGTAAGGAAAAAATTAGTATTAGCAAAGAAAATCCACTAGTTACAAATGATTTAGAAGCATTTGAAAGCCATGGGTTTGAAATTTCTAAACTACCTCAGATTTTACATGTTATAGGTTCATCTAAAAACTGTAAATTTGAAATTATTCAATATGAAAATAAACCTATTTTTGGAACTCAATTTCATCCTGAAATGAGTAATGATGGTCAAAATTTGATTCAAAAATTCTGTTCTCTTTGATTGCTTTTAATAACTCAAATCTTTTTTGATTGTATGGACACTAATGACCATCAACTTTTACTTCCTTTAGTAGATGAAGAAAATATTTGCTTGCCTTTGCCAATAAATGTAGTTTCAAAATATTGGAATATTACACTTCCAATGTCAGAAGCTATTGAATCTGCTAAACAATATCCGAATTATAATGGAAGTATCTTAATTGAAGGAATTGAATCTGCAGAAAGACATGGACTAAAGTGTAAAATTATTAATTCATCTTTATCTGAATTAAAGACAATTATTGCATCAGGAATACCACCAATAGTTATTCTGCCAGGAATTCCAGAAATTACACAACATGCATCAGTAATATCTGGATACGATGATGATGAAAAAACCATCCTTCATTACGTTCAAAAAGGAAATTATGAAGGTGAACAACAAGTGGGAGCTATTCCACAAGAACTTTTTGATAAAGAGTGGTCTGAAGATGGACGATTGTTAATTATTTTAGCACCATCCGATGTCTTTTCTTCTATAAAACTAAATGATACCAACGAAATCTCAAATCGATTATGTCTTATTTCTGAAAGATTAATCATACAAAAAAATACATCTGAAGCTTTGGTATCTTTAAAAAAAGCAATTGAATTAGATGAAAATAACTTAACTGCATCATATTTGATAGCTAGTTTACTTAATGAACAAAATTCTAATGATTGTGTAAAGTATTATGAGAAATGTATTGCTCTCAACAAGCGGTTTTATCTTGCATATGTAGGACTCGGCAACTATTATCTTAAAAACAATCAATTTGAAAAAGCTGAAATTCAGTATAGTAAAGCAATTGAAATCAATCCTAAAAGATCAGCAAAAATTTACAAAAACAGAGCTTATCTCAAAGAAAAACAAAAAAAGAATTCTGATGCAAAAAATGATCTAAAAAATTATTTGAAACTTTTTCCAAAGGCTAAAGATCGTGGGATTATCGAGCAAGCTATAAGAGAATTATGATATGCGGAGTGCGGGATTTGAACCCGCGACCTTCAGCTTGGGAAGCTGACGTCATACCGAGCTAGACTAACTCCGCTTACTAAAATTAATTAATTATGATTAAATATCTTGATTGTAAAACAATATCATGGATGCACGTTGCCCAGAATGTGAGAAAGTAGCAATTTTAAATGATGAAATTACTATAGTAAAATGCCCACATTGTAATTTTGAAGCAGATTATGATACGTATCTTGAGATAATGAAAGATCAAGCAATTAACATGTCATATGATTACATACCAAAAAGACCTGGGCTTTAACTACCAAAAATTTCCTTTATCTGAACAATCCAAATGTGCTCCACACTTTGGACAAAACATATGGCATGCTTGCAAATCTACCATCTTGTTATCACATCTAGGACACCTAATTTCTTCATCCATGCGTATGCTAAGTAATCTTGATTTAAAAATAATGTCCAAAGGTTAATTAGTCGTTCAACTTTTTTTTGGAATAATTGACAAACTTCAAGCTTACAGTATCTGATGTAAAAGGAAAATCCATTACTAAAGAGTTGAAAGACAGTGATGCAAACAAATTACTTGGTTTGCAACTAGGTAATGAAACAGATGCATCCATTGTAGGATTGCAAGGGAAACTAAAACTTACTGGAGGCAGTGATAAATCTGGAGTACCAATGAGAAATGATATTCATGGTTCCGCAAGAAAATACATTTTACTTTCAAAGGGAGTTGGATTACAAGCAGCAGAAATAGGTCAAAGAGTAAGAAAACTTATGCGTGGTAATACTGTTTCAGAAGAGATATATCAAATAAATTGTAAATTTGATGGAGAACTACCAGTAGAAACTCCTGCTGAAGTAGCAACAGAACCCCAAGAAAATAAATAAAAAGAATAGCTTAACATATGCCGGATCTACATTTTCATTGATGCACTGGCGAGAAACACTTCCTGATTGGTACATAAAAAAATATGGTCATCAACCATGTGTAAATATTGGAACTGCAGGTCACGTTGATCATGGAAAAACTACACTTATTCAAGCATTAACAGGTTCATGGACAAGTGTTCACAGTCAAGAACTAAAAAGGGGAATTACTATACGTGTAGGTTACTCGGATGCAGCATTTTACAAATGTAAAAGTTGTGAAGAACCATTAGGATACTCTACAACTCCAAAATGTAAAAACTGTGGAAAAGAAAGTGAATTATCCCGAGTTGTTAGTTTTGTAGATAGTCCAGGACACGAAAGTCTTATGGCAAACATGCTTTCAGGTTCAGCTTTAATGGATGGCGCATTATTGCTAGTGGCTTCTAATGAACCAGTACCTAAACCACAAACCAAAGAACATCTTTTGGCACTTCAAACACTTGGAATACAACAAATTGTAATTGTGCAAAATAAAGTAGATTTAATTTCATATGAAGAAGCCATTGCTAATCAACAAGATATTACAAAATTTGTTAAAGGAACAAATGCTGCAAAAGCACCAATCATTCCAATATCTGCTCAATCAGGACTTAACATAGATGCGTTAATTGGTGCAATTGAATCAACCATTAAAACTCCAGAAAGAGATGAATCTAAAGAACCGATAATGCATGTATTGAGATCTTTTGATGTCAACAAACCTGGAATTAAATTAAAAAATATCAAAGGTGGTGTTATTGGTGGTAGTTTAACACAGGGAACTTTGAATGTAGGTGATGAAATTGAAATTAAGCCAGGGATAATGGATGAAAAAAAGAAATCATATGAGCCACTACTTACAGAGATTACTTCATTAGGTACAGCAGCTGGCATAGTAGATTCTGTAAAACCAGGAGGTTTGGTCGCAATTGGTACAAAACTAGATCCTGCAATGACTAGAAGTGATTCTTTTATAGGTTCAGTAATTGGAAAACCTGGAACCCTACCAGAAAATTCAACTCAAATAAAACTTGAAGTAAATTTATTTGATTCTGCAGTTGGAGCAGCTGAAGATACTAAAGTACTTCCAATTCAAGTTGGAGAGTTATTACGATTAAACATAGGCACTGCTCCAATTCTCGGTAAAGTTTCTAAAATCAAATCAAATAGTATAGAAGTTGAACTTCGAAGACCAGCTTGCATATTTGAAGGTGGTAATGTAGCCATTAGTAGAAGAATTACTGACCGATGGAGATTAATTGGTGCAGGAATACTTGGTTGAAGTTATTTGTGATACCAATTTCTTAATTCATATAGCAACTAGAAGAATCAAAAATATTGATAATCTTGATGTTGAAATAGGACAAATTATTTTTGTTGTCCCACAAGTTGTTCAAAATGAACTTTCTGGATTAATTAAAAATCCTAAAAAACAACAAGATATTAGTCAAACACTAAATTTCATAAAAAATTTCAAAGTACTTCCTTTAAATGGAAATTTTGCAGATAAAGAACTAATTGATTATGTAAAAAAAAATGGTTCCATTATTGGCACCATGGACAAAGAATTGAAAAAACAAATCAAAAAACATGGCGGAACTATAATGTCTTTATCAAATGATAAAATTATTCTAGAATCATAGCAAAATTTAACTTGAAGAATTTATTTATCATTGATGTGACTAGTTTAATTTTGGAAAGTACTGCTTTTAAAAATGGAGAACAAATTCCAAAAAAATATGGCTATAAAAATACCAACATAAATCCACCATTAACAATCAAGGGAATCCCAAAAGATACCAAGTCGCTAGTTCTAATAATGGATGATCCTGACGCAATGGGCGCAGTAGGAAAAATTTGGGTACATTGGGTAGTGTGGAATATTGCACCTACTGTAGAAATAAAAGAAAATTCAATTCCTGTTGGTGCAATTGAAGGTAAAACTGATTTTGGAGAAATAGGTTACGGTGGACCAGCTCCACCTGACAAAGAACACACCTATATTTTCAAATTATATGCGTTAGATACAAACTTGAATCTCAAGGAAGGTACATCAAAAAAAGATGTAGAAAACTCAATGAGAGATCATATTCTTGCAGAAGCTAAACTGACAGGTAGATACTCTCCTTAAACCCTCTTCTTGATTTTATATATCTGATCTCAAATCCATGAATAATTTTAATTACTTTTTATACAAAGAGTAATAAGCAAAGTTTAGAGAGAAAAGCTAATTGATTTCAAACGTAACTTTGGTTTCATTAGGAAAATTTGATCTGAAATTACATCATCTCTTGATTATAGGAATTCTATCGTTGTCTTTTTCTATTTCTTTTTTAGTTAGATCACAAGCAGCTGATTATGGTTGGGAATTAAATGAATTTGATCCTTTTTTCAATTATAGAGCTACACAATATATTGTTGATAATGGAATAAATGCATATTTTGAATGGAACGATGAACTTAGTTGGTATCCTCACGGAAGAGATGTTTCACAAACTTCCCAAGTAGTCCTTCACGTTACTGCTGCTGTCACGTATTGGATTTTTGGTGGAGGTATGGATCTTTATGATTTTACAATTCTTTTTCCTGTTGTTTTTGGATCTCTTAGTACTATTGTAATTTTTGCGCTAGTCAGAGTGATTGGTGGAACAACTGCTGGATTGCTTTCTGCATTATTATTTTCCATATCGTTACCTCTGATAGTAAGAGGTACAATTGGTTGGTTCAAATCTGAACCTCTTGGCTTATTTTTAGGCATTTTGGCACTTTATTTTTTGCTTAGCGGTCTTAATTCTAAAAATACAAAGATAGCAATTGTAAAATTAATAGCTGCAGGAATTATTGTACCATTATCTATCTCTGCATGGGGTGGTAGCCAGTTTTTTATAATTCCTATAGGCGTTTTCTTTCTTACGTTACCTTTTGTAAGATCTGATCATAAATTTATCATGTGGGCAATTCCTCTTTTCACTACAACTGTATTTTTAGTTTCTCTAAGTTTTGAAAGATTGAGTTCGAGTTTTACTTTTGGATTGGGAGGAGCTTCATTATTAATTCCAACAATCTTCATTGTTGCTTGTATTTTTATTCAAAGTAAAAGCAATGAAAACAAAAAAACTAGAAATGGCTTATTGTTTTTAGCTGCTATTCTGATAATTGGTGCAAGTTTTTTAATCATTAATGCAGAATCAGAATTTTTATCTCTTCCAAGTTATAGATATCTAAACGCAATTAATCCTTTTTTGACCACTTCAATTCCCCTAGTAGATTCAGTTGCAGAGCATGCTAGTACAACAATTTCACAGTCATTTTTCTTTCATTCAATTCTAATGATATTTGCAGGATTAGGAATATGGTTTATAATAAAAAATCAAAAAGAAAAAAATTCTAATTTTATTAAAAATGATGCAATTTTATTTTCATTAATCTTTGGATTAATTGGGATTTACGTTAGTTCTGCATTTGTAAGATTGGAAGTATTTGCGTCTATGTCTTTGATAATATTATCTTCAGTGGGATTGTCAATACTTGTAAGAAATGTTTTAAACAACACAGAGAGGAAAAAATCTAAGAATCTAATTATAAAATCTTCATTTCTTGTAGGAATTATAATTCTCCTAGTTATCCCAATTTCTTTTCCTGAGAATGGTAGTTGGGTTACGGCAGCAAAATCCCCACCTACGATTCTTAATGGTGGTACTGCTTATCCAGTCAGCACAAATGATTGGACAGAATCTATGGAGTGGATAAAAAACAACACTCCTAAAGATGCTGTAATTGCATCTTGGTGGGATTATGGATACTGGATATCTACACTGGGTGAACGAGCCTCAATAGCTGACAATTCTACATTAAATTCCCAAATTATAGAAAATCTTGCAAAAATGTTAATGAGTTCTCCAGATCAAGCATGGAAAATGTTAACAGAGATGCAAGCTGATTATGTGGTAGTTTTTGTTTCAGGTCAGAGATTAGCAGTTGACAATGATGATCAGGCTCTTTATGTATTACAAGGTGGTGGAGATGAATCAAAAAAGCAATGGTTCATACGAATTGCTGAGGAGCCTCTACCAAAATATTTAGAATCTGATGGCATGAGTGGCACTAATTATTTTTGGAATGAAACTTTATTGGGCAAAATGTTTCCATTTACCCCACTAGCTTATGTCAACTTCCAAACAAATCAACAATCTGCAACATACCAACCAGGATTTACACCAGTGTATGTAAAAGACATCAAATATCCTTCTGACAGTGACGGTCCATTGAGACTAGTTCATACATCCCCAAGCTTTGATGCAGAAAAAGGTCAACATATGATTGGTGTGTTCATTTATCAAGTAAACAAAGATTATGTCCCAACTAACTAATTTTTTAATTGTATCTTTCAGCTAGTCTATATCTCATGTATTTGTCATCTGGTGAAAATTTAGCTGGATGTGCTGAGATAGTTTCTTCATTACATAAGGGACATTTTTCCTTAAGTGAATAATGATTACATTTTAAACATTTTCTTAATTGAAATCTCATTTTAGTTCTCTCTTGTTTTTTTCGATTCTTCTCTAGTGAATTTGAATGAGCCTTTCTTTTTTTCTATACTGTCCTGAATCTCTACAAGTATAGGTTTTAGTGTTTTTTCAGCGGATTTAAAATCTTCGGCAGTAATAGATAATCTATATTTTGGTGCACCCAAATATGTAATATCTATTGTAGGATCTTTTTTTGTTGCATCCAAAAGCGCTTTTTTAATGATTTCAACTCCATCTGATTTATTATTAGTAATTTCCATAATTCCCCTAATCTCGACTGAGGGTAGTTTAATTTTGGAGCATATTTCTTCAATTACTGCAGCTGTTTTTTTAGGAAGCTTTAACTCTTTTATTGATTCTATTCCATTTCTTGCAATTTCAATAAATGCATCGTAAACAGAATCAAATTTTGAATAAATAATATCTTCTAATTTCTCAATATCTTTATCTGAGAGATCTCCTTTTTCCTTAACATTTTGTAATAATGTTTTTCCCTTTTCAAATTTCTTAACTTCTTTTAACTTCTGTTTTTTTTGATCCTTTGATACTTGCTTTAATGACAAGTCTATGTCACCTCTGTCTGAATTTACTTTTTTTACTAGTAGTACTTTTTTCTCACCATCTTTTACAAACTTACTAACTGATCTAATCCAACCAGGTGCAATTTCCGAGATATGTAAAAACCCTTGAATTTCATTATATTCATCTAATGTAACATATGCCCCATGATCCATAACTTTGGTTATTGTAGCAAGAACAATTTCTCCCTGTTCTGGCATCTCTTGAACTTCAGTAGACATTTCTTCTAAATTTCTCTGCTGTATAATTTAATGTTGCTAGTTAGAAATCAATTCCTTTCTTTGCTTTTATTCCATGTTGAAATGGATGTTTTATCTCCCTCATTTCTGTGACTAGGTCAGCTAATTTGATAATTTCATCTTTGGCATAATTTCCAGTTAACACAAGATCTAGATTCTTTGGTTTTGTTTTAATCAAATTAATTACATCTTCAAGTTTTACTAAACCTAAATTTATGGCGTAGTTTACCTCGTCTAAAATTACAATATCATACTTTCCTGACTGGATTTTTTCAGTACTGATTTTAATTGCCTCATTTGCAATTCTTTTATGATCTTCTTTGGGGCTCTTATCGTCTATAATCCCAACAAATCCTTTTCCGATAGCTACCATTTCAAATTCTGGTTCGAGTCTTTTTGATGAATACATTTCACCATAATGCCATGATCCTTTGATAAATTGTATCATACATGTTCTTTTTGCATAACCTGTAGCTCTTAATACAATTCCCAAAGCGGCAGTGGTTTTTCCTTTGCCCTTTCCAGTGTATACTATTATTAACCCGCTTTCATTCATGATTATTTCATAAATTATCCAACTAAAAACATTAAGTATTGTTTGATGTCAATGTATCAATTTAAATAAAAACTGATTCTAATGATACGAATTGAAAATTCCAAGAATTACTTTAGCTGGAGTTACCAGTGGTGTTGGAAAAACATCAATAACATGTGCCATTATCTATGCTTTACAAAAAAAAGGATTTTCTGTACAACCATTTAAAGTAGGTCCTGATTACATTGATCCAAGTTATCTATCAAGTATATCTAAACACGAAGTCTTCAATCTAGACGTTTGGTTGATGGGAAAAAATCATCTTCTTGAAAGCTTTGTATCAAATTCCAAATCTGATATTTCTATAATCGAGGGGGTGATGGGATATTATGATGGATTTGGTGGAGATTCAAATTATGCTAGCACTCATCATGTTGCCACCATAACAAAATCTCCTGTCATATTGATATTGGATGCAAGTAAAACTTCTAGATCAATTGCAGCAACAGCGCTTGGATTTCAGAAATTTCACAAAAATTCTAGAATCTCCGGTCTTATTCTAAATAAAATTGGTAGTAAAAAACATGAAATTTTATGTAGGCAAGCACTTGAAAAGACAAACATTCCAATCTTGGGAGTAATTTATAAAAATTCAGAATTAAATTTTGAATCAAGACATCTGGGGTTGATTCCTGCTAAAGAAAAAAATTTAAAATCAAAAATTGAAAAAACATCTAAAATAATTTCAGATTCACTTGAAATTGATAAAATTATTCAAATCATAAAAAACTCTATACCACTTCACAATAAATCAAAAATCATATTTAAAAAACCAAAAACTACAATTTCTATTGCACTTGATAGTTCTTTTAACTTCTATTATCGTGATAATTTAGAGGCGCTAAGACGTGAAGGTGCAGCTCTAAAATTTTTTAGTCCTATACATGATAAAAAACTTCCAAAATCTGATGGCATCTACATAGGAGGTGGATTTCCTGAAATTCTTGGTAATTCACTTGAAAAAAATCATTCTATGAAAAAAATAATAAAAAAATCATCCGAAGAAAATATTCCAATTTATGCTGAATGTGGAGGATTGATGTATCTTACAAAATCCATTGATTATGGAAATAAAAAATATAAAATGATTGGATTGTTTGATGCAGAAACAAAAATGACTAAAAAAATGAAATTAAATTATACTAAAGGTAAAATTGTTTCAAAAAATATAATCTCAGATAAGCTACACGGTTTACAAGGACATGAATTTCATTACTCTGAATTAAATTCTATATCCTCTGATTCAAAATTTGCGTATGAATTAGATATTGGAGAAGGAATTAAAAATCATAAGGATGGAATGATTCAATATAATACATTAGCATCATATGGACATCTGTATTTTGATAGTTCCAATTATGCCAAAATTTTTGTTAAGAATTGCATTGATAATTCAAGAAGATGATTCTGCCCTCACATGCTTGTATAATGCATTAATTATTGCAGATGCTGAAGAACTTCCCCCTTTTCTTCCCTTGTTAGTAATAAATGGTGTATCTTCTAATTTGCTTAATTCTTCTTTTGATTCTGCAGCGCAAATGAATCCCACTGGAATTCCAATTATCAGTGCTGGTTTTACAATACCTTCCTTTACCATATTAATTACCTCCATAAGAGCAGTTGGCGCATTACCAATTGCAACTATGCCACCTTCAATATCTGATAGTGCTTCTCTCATTGATATTTGAGATCTAGTTTTATTTTCTTTTTTTGCAATCTCCATTATTTCTGGATTTGAAATATTACAAATTATCTTATTTTGAAAGTCCTTTGGATTTTGCTTATTCAAACCACCAATAACACCATTTACATCAACTACTATGCTACATCCGTTCTTTAATGCTGTCATGCCGCTTTGAATAGCGTCTTTATGAAATATTACTTTATTTTCTCTAGCAAAATCAAAGTCAGCAGTTGAATGAATTATTCTTCTGACTATAGGCCATTCCTTATCATTATATTGATGAGTGCCAATTTCATTATCGATCATCTGCATACTTGCATCTTCTATTGCTTGACCTTTTTTAGTTTGCATTCTCTACCTCTTTTGCTCTTTCTAATATCAAATCTATCATTTTTTCATCAGTTCCTAAATGTTTTGTAATGTATGTGTTTTTGATACTGGAGTTGTTTAGTGCCGGTAAAAGATCATTATTGATATCAGTTTTGACATGAGCACCTTCATGTAAGAAATAAAATACAATTATGAGAATCTCTGGATTATTTTTTTCACAATTCTTAATACCTTTTACAATATCTGGCTGTTCTATCTCTAACCAACATCTGCTTACATTTCTATAATTTCCTTTTAACCCTTCTACAACATAGTCCATTGACATTTGTGCATTAGGATCTTTACTACCATGTCCAATAATTAATACATCAACATTCTTTTTTGGAATTGTAATATTATTTTCTTGTATGGTTGAAGATATTCTATTTTCAACCAAATCAATCAAAATTTTATGCATGCTCATTGGTTTTGTGACCACAAATTTTACTTTAGTATCTTTTTGAAATTTCATCACATCTGTAACTGCATTTTTTACTTTCTTACCAGGGTATAGAAAATATGGAACTATTGTTAAATGATCAATATCCTGTTTTAGACATTTTGCAATACCGTCTTCAATATACGGTGGTTCTACTTCAAGAAAACAGTACTCTGTTAAGACATAATTTCCTTTTGCTTTAACGGCATTACAAATTACTTCTAATTCTTCAGATGCCTCTCTTTCTCTACTGCCCCTATCAATTAGTAAAAATCCACGTTTCAATCTGCTATCCTCGCTATGGCTATAGTCAAATCTGGTGGAAATTTCTGTTTTTCAACAATTAATTTACCTCCAGAAACTTTGATTGCTGCAGCCTCTGATACACTAGCTGTCCCTTCAAACGCTTTGACTGTATCTGAAGGATTAGGTGTAGATACCTCTGCCAAATCTTCTCTATTCACATATTCCACAATAATTCCCATTTCTTTTCCAATATCAACTAGTCCCTTAACATCTTCAGGTTTTTTAATTGAGACTAATTTTGAAATAGATTTTTCACTCAGTTTGAATTTTTGTAAACAAAAGTCCAAACTCTCCTTGATGTTTTCCTTAGACGTATCCCAATGCAATCCAATTCCTACCACAAGACTTGGAGGTCTGTAAACTACAGAATTTTTGAGAAAATCTCCTTCTAAGACTTTATCAGAAATTATAAGATATCCTTTAGAGTCAGATTTTTCCATTTCTTCTAAACTCTGATAAATTTTTACATTTTTTGGAAATTCTTTCATCCAATTTCTTTTGCCTGCATCTTGAAAAATTCCAATCTTTTCTTCATTTACCATAAACGCACTAATTTTTGTTACTGTGGAATCATCTTCTATCTTCCAGCCAAATTCTCTTCCCACCAGATCAACTGCAATTGTTTTATTGACATCGGCTGCAGTAGTGATTACTGGTATAGCATTAAGCTTTTGAGCAATTATCTGAGTTAATTCATTTGCTCCTCCCAAATGTCCTGATAATACGCTAATTACAAAACTTGTTTTATCATCAATTACAATTACAGCTGGATCTGTTTTTTTATCTTTCAAATATGGCGCAATTAATCTAATTACTGCACCTAAAGAAAATAAACAAATGATTGCATTATTATGTTTAAATAACTCGACAATTTTTTCTGTTGTCAAATCTGAATACCAAATTACTTCTTTATTACTATCCGAAAATTTAGATGGTGCAAAAATTTCCCAATTTGGAAAATGTTTTTTTAACTCTATCCCTGTTTTTATCCCGTTTTTGGTAATGGCAAGAACTGAAACTTTATCCACAGTTAAAACCTCTCAAATTAAATAAAATACCTTGCTACTAGAACTTTCTAGCCAAAATATTTCCATCAAAATCAAATAATATCACATCTAATGGGACCTTTTCTTCAGAGTGCTTTCTCATATGTTGAAATGTCTCATTACATATTTCATCAAAAAAACCTTTTACATTATTTTCTATGACAATTTCAGATACATGCCTGGCTGTATTTGCCTTCTTAATCTCCTCAATAATCTTTTCGTTAGCATTACATTTTCTCGCTAATTCTGCCAAGAAATTCATATCAACTTTGGACCCTTTAACATGTGTCTGTTTTACACCTGCCGCCATTTTAGCTAATTTTCCAATAAATCCTACAATGTATGCCTTTTTGATATTTTTTCTAGCACATTGTTGTATTGTGTATCCAGAAAAATCTCCCATTTGTATAAAACAATGTTCTGGTAAATCAACAATTTTTTTTGCAAAATCCTCACTTCTTCCACCTGTAGTAAGAACAACTATGTCATTACCCATCGCAATTGATACATCTAGATTTTGTCTAATTGAAGCTGCATACGATGCAGTTGAAAATGGTATTACAATTCCACTTGTTCCTAAAATTGAAATTCCATTTAAAATACCAATTCTTGGATTATCTGTTTTAGGACCTAATTCTCGTCCTTTTGGTACAGAAATTATTACTTTGACTCCTGTTTTCAAGTGATGTTTGTCTAAAATTTCTTTCAGATTCTCTTTAATCATTTTTTTTGGTACTGGATTAATTGCAGCCTTGTTTAATTCAAGACCTAATCCTGGTTTAGTTACAATTCCAACTCCCTCTCCACCATCAATCTCTATATCGTTGAACTTTTCTGTCAATGATAACTCCACTATTATTTCTGCACCGTGAGTAACATCAGGATCATCTCCTCCATCCTTAATCACAGAACATGTAGACTTATTTTTATCAAATTGGCATTGATGAATACAAATTTTGATAAAACTACCTTTAGGTAATTTGACATCAACACTTTCAATTTTTGATTGATTAATTATGGATAATAATCCTGCTTTAGCTGCTGCTGTTGCAGATGTACCAGTAGTATATCCAGTTCGAAGATTTTCTTTTTTTATCTCTTCCACGCTAATCATGCCTAATTTGATGTATTAACTCTTCTTTGATTTGTTTTGAATCTTACTTTTTGAGACTAGAACTTATACTGAAATTTTTTGTGTTTCTAGTAACATTTCTTAGATTATATTTAAAATAAAAGATACAGGGGTTATGGAAAAAGATATGCGAGTTGTTGTAACTGGTGCTAGTGGATTTATAGCAAAAAATCTCAGAAAACATCTATCTGATAACGATGTAAAATTAATCTCAATTTCAAGACATGATTTTAAAAAAGTTAAAAATGAAACAAAATTTATTACAAAAAACTATGATGAAAAAGTTATTTTTTCAAAATTAAAAAATTCAGATGCATTAATTCATTTAGTTGGAATTGGAAAACAAACAATTGATAACGATTACAATCAAATTCATATCGAACTCACAAAAAAAATAATTAATTTATGTAAAAAATCAAAAATCAAAAAAATAATTTATTTCAGCGGCTTGGGCGTTTCCAAAAATGCTTCATTAGGGTATTTTATTTCAAAATATAAGGCTGAGAAATTGATCATTGATTCTAAGTTAAATTATACGATATTTCGACCATCTTATATTGTTGGTAAAGATGATTATTTTACAAAATATCTTAAAAAACAAATTAAAACAGGTCAAATTCAAATTCCTGGCTCAGGTAATTATTCACTTCAACCTATCTACATAGACGATGTTACTAAAATTATTTTCAATGCTTTAACCCAAAATAATTTTAGTAAAATGATTCTAGATCTTGTAGGTTCTGAATCGTTCACTTTTCAAAAATACGTTAAAGAATTTTCACGTGGAATCAATACTCAAATTAAAAAAATAAATCTTGAAACTGTTTACCATGAAGCCATTACTAATCCTAATAGTGAATTTGGAATAGATGATCTAAATTTACTAATTGGTGATTTTAATGGAGACTATAAAAAACTAAAAAATATCTCTAAAATTGAATTTTCTTCTATATCAAAACTTCTAAAGACCCGCAGCCTTCTTTAAAACGTCTGCCTTGTCTGTTTTTTCCCAAGTAAATTCAGGCTCATTTCTTCCAAAATGTCCATACGCTGCTGTCTTTCTGTAAATTGGCCTTTTCAAATCTAATTGTGAAATAATTCCAAATGGTTTCATATCAAAATTCTTCCTAACTAATTCTTCAATTTCTTTTTCTGGAATTTTACTGGAACCAAATGTATTAACATATAGTGAAACTGGCTCGGCAACTCCTATGGCATAAGCTAATTGAACTTCACATCTTTCAGCCAAATCTGCAGCTACAATATTTTTGGCAATATATCTACACATGTAACATGCTGACCTATCTACCTTTGAAGGATCTTTCCCAGAAAAAGCTCCACCACCATGTCTTCCAAATCCACCATAACTATCTACAATTATTTTTCGTCCTGTAAGTCCAGAATCTCCATGCGGACCTCCAATTACAAATTTTCCTGTAGGATTAATATGAATTTTAATTTGATCATTCCAAAGATTTCCTAAAACTGGCTTGATTACTTTATCTATAATTTCTTTTGATATCTGTTCTTGTGTTATTTCAGGTGCATGTTGAGTTGAAATAACTATTGTTTCAATTTTTGTTGGTTTGTTATTTTCATATCTAACAGAAACTTGTGATTTACCGTCAGGTCTTACCCAAGGTAAAACTTTGTTTTTTCTAACTTCGGCAAGTTTTTGTGTTAATTTATGTGCAAGTAATATTGGCATTGGCATTAGTTCTTTTGTTTCATTTGTAGCATAGCCAAACATCAATCCTTGATCACCTGCTCCTTGCTCTTTTTCTTTAGTTGCAGTTACACCCTGACTAATATCTGGACTTTGAGAATGAAGTCTTAATGTAACTTGACAAGATTCAGTATCAAACATCAAATCTTTATTATCATATCCTATTTCTCTAATTACTTTTCTAACTAAGGCCTCTTGAGATCTCTTATCAAAATTAGCATTTGAGGTTACTTCTCCTGCAACAGCAACAAAATCTGTGGTGACCATTGTTTCAATTGCTACTCTAGATTCAGGGTCTTGTTTGAGAAATTCATCTAAAAATGCATCTGAAATTTGATCACATATCTTATCAGGATGACCTTCAGTAACTGATTCTGATGTAAATAGAAAATTATTAGTCATAACCCCTAGAGTTCGTTTTCTAGTTTGATAAACAGTACATTATTGCCTCTTACAATTACTCGACCGTAATTTGCAATTACTTTACCGTCGTGGAATTCTTCTGCATCAGTCATGATTAAATTCATGTATGAATCAACATTATCCATTTTTCCTTTGTATTCAACTTCATTTTTCAGTCTTACAGTAACTTTCTTCTTAGTACTTTTTTGAAGAGTTGTTAATGGCCTTTTTGCACTACTAGTTTGTGACACTAATTATTCACTTGTTTTGCTTACGTTGTTTTCTAGAATAAAAGCCTTGCCTCTTTTGTGAATTATGAAATTCTTTAAATTTTTTCATCATTTTTAGATGATTAACCAAATGATCTCTACAGGATTACAAAAATTAGACGATTTTTTATCTGGTGGAATACCTAAGGGTGTAATTACTGACATTTATGGGGGAAGTGGAACTGGTAAAACTCAACTATTATTTCAAATCTGCATTAATGCAATAAAAAATGGAGGTAATGTTCTTTATCAAGATACAACAGGTAGTTTCAGACCTGAACGAATCCTTGAAATTCAGAAACAACAAAATTTGACATTTGATATTCTTGAAAAAATAACAGTTTCAAGAATTACTAATACCTCTGAACAGCTCAAATCCATTGAAGTCATGAATAACTCAAACTTTTCTCTAATTGTAATTGATAATATCACTGATTTGTTTTCATATGAATATCCAAAAGATGATACAATCTTTGAAAAAAATTCTATATTTTTCAAATACATCCATAATCTATCGCTTGTTGCAATCAATAAGAAAATTCCTGTTGTTATTACTAATATGATTAGAAACATAGAAGGTATAGAAATGGAAAATATGAGAACTGCTATTGATCCGCTTACACATATTAAAATAAAACTCACAAAAACATCAAAATTTTATGGAGAGATTAGATGGCTTCTTCATCAGACTCAATTTTCTTATAAGATTCTTCCTGCAGGTCTATCTGATTATCCTGAAGATATTTAACTATCAATCATAAAGTTTAGCAATGGCAGGAATATTTGATTCAATTCCAATAATCACTGTGATATTATTTGTACTTGGTTTAGCTGGCGTAATAGTTTATGAAAGATCCCGATCAAATACAACAAAAGAATCAGCTTCCTGATTCTACAATTGATTCACTGTTTAATTATTTTGGATTTACTACTCTTTCTGAAATTCAGAAAAAAGCATCTCCTATAATTTTACAAAAAAGAGATTGTTTGGTAATTGCACCAACTGGCTCAGGTAAAACAGAATGTTCAGTAATTCCCATTTTTTCTCTAGTAAAAAAATCAAAAAAACTTGGAAAAATTAAAGTTCTTTACATTACTCCACTACGAGCACTTAATCGAGATGTTTTTAGAAGGATAATAAAATACGCTCAGCATTCTAACCTTTCAATTGAAATCCGACATGGTGATACAACTCAAACTGCAAGACGAAAAATCACTGAAAATCCTCCTGATATTCTGATAACAACTCCTGAAACTTTGGTTATTCTTCTTACACAATTAAAGATGCTAGATGCATTATCTGAACTTGAATGGATCATTATTGATGAAGTACATGAACTCCTTGCTAGTGAACGAGGATCTCAACTATCATTAAGTATAGAACGTTTACAACTTAATTCAAAACACTGTCTTACAAAAATTGGATTATCTGCAACAGTTGGTAATTTTGAAGAGGCTGGTAAATTTGTAGTAGGAACTAAACGAAAATGTCAGATTATCAGAGATACCTCTGTTAGAAAATATGATGTTGAAGTGAAATTTGTTAATGGAACAATTTCAGATGTTGCAGATAAAATAATTGAGCATGTTTCAGAACTAAATTTAGATTCTCCTATACTTCTTTTTACTAACACCAGAGGCGAAGCTGAATTTTTAGCTTCCATATTAAAAGAAAAATCATCTATCAACATAGAACTACACCATGGATCATTATCAAAGGAAGTAAGAGAAGATACAGAGATTTCATTAAGAGAAGGAAAACATGGAATTGTGGTTTGTACATCTTCACTTGAATTAGGATTAGATATAGGTTCAATTGAACTAGTCATTCATTACGGTTCTCCTAGACAAGTATCAAAATTAGTCCAAAGAATTGGTCGTAGCAGACATAATAGAGATGCTTCTGCTAAGGGACTAATAATTACAAATAATTCTGATGATGAATTTGAAGCAAGAGCAATACTTGATCGTATCAAAGAAGGTTCTATCGAAGAACAAAAAATTCATGATGGCTCTCTTGATGTGCTTGCACATCATCTTGTTGGAATGACTATGCAATTAGGAGAGATTCCTGTAAATCAAGCATTAAAAATCGTAAACAATGCGTACCCATTTAGAAATTTACAATTAGAAGACTTGTTAGGAGTTTTAGATTTACTTGATTCTAATTATTTGATATTCTTTGATAGAACAAAAATGACATTTTGGAAAAAAGGACGTTCTTTTAAATATTATTTTGAAAATCTATCCACAATTCCTGATATACTTAAATTCAAAGTGTTTGATAGTGTTGGAAAAAAAATCATTGGTACCTTAGATCAAAGATTTGTAGGTGATTTTGGGGATTCTGGAAATATTTTTGTTTTAAAGGGTTTACAATGGAGAATACTTAATGTGGATGAAAAATCATTTTCGGTAAATGTCGAACCCTTTAGAGGAGGAGGTATAACTATTCCATATTGGGAAGGAGAAAACATTCCCATTGATTATAACACTGCAAAAAAAGTTGGGGCATTTCGTAGCAAGGTAAAAAATGGCACATTAAAATTAATCAATAAAACCATTGAGGAGTTAAATTTCAATGAAATTCCAGATGAAAAAAACATTATCATAGAATCTAGTCGTTCACAAGGTTCTATAGTGTTACATTCATGTTTTGGTACTAAAGTCAATTCAACTTTATCTACTTTGCTTTCTTCTATGATATCTTCTATGTCGGGTTCCGTAGTTGATTCACGTTCAGATGGATATAGAATAGTCTTATCTTCTAGATCACGAATTTCTGAAAAACTTTTCACTGAAATCATAAAAGATGATTATGATCTTTATTCGATTATAACTGCATCATTAGCAGGAACTCATAATGTAAACTGGAAGACATGGTGTGTTGCAAAAAAATTTGGAGTAGTTGGAAGAGGGGCAATATATGAAAAAAAATCAGCCCGATTTTTATATGAAAGATACGCAAAGACCTCTCTCGTAAAAGAAGCATTGCGTGAATTATTTCATGACAAATATGATCTTAAAAATACTGATAAAATATTAAAAAAAATCAGAGATAATGAAATTATAATTACATGGTTAGAAATAGATAAATTTTCAAAATTGGCTGAGCCCATTTTAGATCATACATCAAAATATTATTCAGCACCTGCTAATCTTGACAAGGGGATTATCGATCTTGTAAAAGCTAGATTAGCAAAGACAAAGCACCGTCTTATCTGTGCACGATGTGGAAAATGGGAAAGAGTAATGGAAACAAATGAGGTAAAAAATACCTTGATCTGTCCTTATTGTAAAGCTCGACAAATAACTGCAACTTTTTATTCAGATTATGAACTTCCGAAAATAATACAAAAAAAATTTGAAGGAAAAAAACTAACTTTAGATGAAAAACATCGATTTGATCGAGCCTGGAAGGTATCTTCTTTAATAGAAAATTTTGGAAAAATTGCAGTAACTGTAATGTCTGGATATGGAGTAGGGGCTGATACTGCTGCTAGAATATTACGAAATATGATAGATGATGAACACATCTTTAAGCAAATTTATGAGGCAGAAAGACAATATGTTGTAACTCGCGGATTCTGGGATTCTTAATTTTTCTTTGTAATTTTAGAAAATGCAGTAAGAGTTAATTCAATCCGTCCTTCCAAACCCGCTTTAGCATTGACTCCTGTTATTGAAATTATTTCCCCCAGTTCACATTTTTCTATTAGTCTAGCTTGATTTCTCCATCCCTTAACCCAAATTTGACCTGTATCGTCTTCAACAAACATCTCTGATAATAAAACTGATTCTCCAGACTTGGTTTGAATTTCTCTTCTTTCAGGAATTTTTAATACAATTGCTTCAATACAGAAATTTCCGTCTACTTTAACTTCATTAATTTTTGTCCTTAACTGTGACAATGACGGTAGTGACACATCGTTTTCCAATTTTCTTACAAATGAATTATTATCTAATGTAACAGAATTTCCATAAACTTTTGTTGGCATACATTCAATCACATCTCCTTCATTGCAAATACTTGTAGAATTTGAATTATCTATGATGTTGTAAATATTTTTTTTATTATCTACACCCAAAATCATATTCTTTCCATTTTCTGTAGTTACAATTGAAAGAATTCTTATTATTACCGGCTCTGCTTCTTTACCACCTTCAATTTCAATTAAAGTTGAATCATTTCCATGAATCTCTAATCCTTGATTTCCATTTTTCATGTTAATTCCAAGTAATCGTACTTTAGCGCCATGAGAAATCATATTTGGAATATCAGATTCATCTTTTCCCCATAAAACTACTCTAAGTGCAGTTCCATCCTTACCTTTTAGCCTCAATCTCAGCGCTTTTCCAGGCTGACCTCGAGAATTTGTAAATTCCATACTACTTACGATGCCATCAATAGTTCCTGAAATAACAAGATCTTTTTGGCCTTCATGTAACTCACTAATGTCTTTTGTAATTTTATCTATAGTTGGAATGTCACTTTTGTTATCTGTTATTTCAATATTGGATCCTGAACCTATATTGATAGTTGGAGAACCACTAAGATCCGATTTTACATATGCCTTTATAATTTTGATCAAATCACCTGGTTTGATATTTTCAATTCCAGGCAGATTTGCTTTATCATCCCATAATTTCACACTAGCTGTTGAATTCGTATCATACACCGTCATGGTTCTGAGATAAAATGGTGAACCATCTTTGCGAGAAAATTGTTTGGCAGGAGATACGTTAAGAACTCTGGTTTCTAAGGAAATTTCTTTAGCACCTGCATATAGATCCTTTAAACCCATTTCCACTTTTAATGGTCCTGATAATGATATTCCAAAATCAGACGCAATTAAAAATAGAGCACCTTGATCTGTTAGATAGCCTGCACCGATCTTCTCTTTTTTATGTTTAATTTGTTCTTCAATATCTGATCTAGTTAATTCTGGTTTTTGTTCTAGTAATTTATCTATAAGACTATCAAATTCTGACAATTCATTGTTTGTAAATCAGTTGTATTAATAAAAATTTCATTATTGTAAAGTATCATGTATATCAATTCTTGATCGCAAATTCATAAATTGTTTGTTAATTTTAATAATTCATATCTAGATTTTAGTCGTTCCTTCATTAACTAAATTAGTGGGAAGATCGCATTATTTTCATGTCATGTATTGTTGTAGAGCATTTGTCGAAATCATATGGAACGCTAACAGCAGTCGATGATATTGTTTTAGCAGTAAAATCTGGTAAAGTTTTTGGATTTTTGGGTCCAAATGGTGCAGGTAAATCAACTACTATCAAACTTTTAACTACGTTAATTCCGCCGTCAAATGGTTCTCTGACAATTTTAGGAATAAATGCAATTCAAAATCCTTTACAGGTTCGTCATAAAATTGGAGTAGTTTTGCAACAACCTAGCTACGAACCGACATTAACGGTTGAAAAATCTCTTGATAAATATGGTATGATGTGGAATGTTCCAAAAAATGAACGTAAAAAAAGAAGAGAAGAACTCCTAAAAGATTTTGATCTTATTGATATCCGTAAGAAAAGAAACGAGGATCTCTCTATTGGTCAAAGAAGACGAGTTCAGGTAGCTCGTGAATTTATGCACGATATGGAACTTTTATTCCTTGATGAACCAACTGTAGGATTAGATCCTAGTGCTAGAAGAAAATTATTAGATTTTTTAAAAAACAAAGCTAAAACAGGTCTTACAATATTTTATACCACACATATTCTAAGTGAAGCTGAATATCTTTGTGATGAAATAGCTATCATTGATAAAGGAAAAATTCTTACAGTGGATACACCTGAGGCACTAAAAAATAGATTTGGAAATAAAAAAACAATAAAAATTCATTTACTTGAAAAACAAAATAAAATAATAACCTTTCTTGAAGGAGTAGTTGATTGCAAAATTGATTTTGATAATGGAACTAACATAATAATACATTCAGAACAATCTGAATTAGTTTTATTACAAGTTCTACGAATTCTAAATGAAAACAAAATTGAGATAGAAGATCTTTCAGCTGTTCCTACAAATCTAGAAGAGATATTTTTAAAAATGGTGAGTGATAATGCATCCAATAATTAGGCTTGTTAATAGAAACTTAACAATATCAATTAATCCTGGATTTTTGATCTGGCAAGTAATTTTTCCTTTAATTTACATTTTTGTTGCTGGTTATGCTTACACATCATTAATTGATCAAGTTCCTTTTGGTGACAAAAATATCAGCTATCCTACATTTTTGGCAACTGGTATGATTGGATTCAATATTATGAATAGTACTCTTATTTCAGGAATAATAATTTGGAATGATAGAAGACATGGTATGTTTGAGCAAATAATGTCTGGCCCATTTACACGATCTGATTATATTTTAAGTAATATTTGCACTATTGGAATTGTAGGGTTGGTAAGTGCATCATTGATTGCACTTGTTGGGTATCCTGTATTTTTTGAATCAATTGAATTTACTCCAATTACCATTCCGATAATTATCTTTGCTGCAATTGTAGGTTCTGTCTTGTTTGGCTCAATAGCCTCAATAATTTCTACCCGATTACGTTCTAGTGAAGGATTTAATGTTATAATCAATACTGTTTTTCTGTTCTTTGCTTTTGTTAGTACTGCGTTTTATCCTTCTTCTGGTTCACCAGAACCTCTAAGAACCATTTTTTATCTAAATCCTCTTACCTATCTGGTAGATGTTATACGTGGTGGAATTTTTGGTAATATTACAGAATTTGTAATTATTGAAATGGGTGTTTTAGTTGTTTTAGCAACAGTGCTTTTTATTATTGCAACAAAATTACTTACAAAACTAGATTTTTAGATAATATAATTTTAATATGGTAGCCCTGCCCAGACTCGAACTGGGGTTAAGGGCTTCAAAGGCCCCTGTGCTTGACCGCTACACTACAGGACTATCAAAAAAGAGCAACCTGATTCCCCTAATGAACTTTTTATTTACTTGAATTTCTACCTAGAACTAATTCATTATCCCTCTTTGATAATTCGAATTAGTTTTTGAATAGGATCTTCCATACTGTTAGTAATTTTTCTTGCTTTTTCTTTATGATTATTTGGTGAAATTTCAAGAAATTTTTTCATAATTTTGGTAATTTTTTTAGGATTTGTTTCTCTCTTCACAAGATGATTTTTAACTAAATATTTTTCAACAATATTAGGTACTGCATTATATGAAATTGTTGGAACTCCAAGTAAAGCTGATTCTGCAGTCATAGTCCCACCAGAACCTACAAAAATGTTTGTATTATCTAACAAATATTTTCCATCAAATGCCATTTTCAGTATCTTTGCATTTTTACCAAATAATTCTCTTAAACTATTAATTTGTTCAGAATATCTTCCTAGAATAATAATATTCTCACCATCAAATTCTTTTACAATTTCTTTTATTATTGGAATAATTTTCTTTGATTTTGATGAATATGCTGCTTGCTCTTCTTCAACTCTAATCAAAATATTTTTCTTGAGTTTATTTTTAAACAGTGAACGTCTTTTATGATTTATTTTTCTTTTAATTGTTACTGATGCATCAATTGCTTTGTATGGAATAATGTATTTGGAATCTATCCCGTATCTTGAAAATTCTTTTTTAGGAATTATCCAAGGGATCAACAATTTTTGAATTAATGGTAATGTCAACTTCATCACTGCATTAGCATGTGGTGAATCGCAAAATGCAATATGGTTAATTCCCATGCCAAAAGAAACTCTTGCTGCTTCAGGAGAACAAAAACTAATTACCAATTCTGGAGAAAATTTATTTATTAATAAAGTGAGTTTCTTTATTCGGTCAATACTAGCCTCAAGTTTGTCAAATTTTTCGCCTCCACCATGCTTTCCCACATAAATCAGGTCAATTTTTCGAATTTTTGCTAGTTTTGAGACTTCATTATATGATCTAGATGTACACAAAACATTATGCTTTTTCCTCAGTCTTTCAATCATTGGTTCTGAAAACAATAATTGTTTGGGAGTTAGAACATCTATCCAAATTTTCAAGTATATCTCATTATTATGGTTAGTTCAATAAGTTTTTCTTAGTCTAATACTAGCCTTATGTGTAATGGGGGGAGCAAAAGTTGTTGTATATGGACTTAGTACCGAAGGATATGCCATTGCATGTCAAATGGCAATCAAGGGAGCTGATGTATACATTATTGATGAATCAACACCTTCAGCAATTTCATTAAAAGCAGAAATAGCTAAAACTTATCCAAATGTATCTTCTCTAAAAGAAGATGAGCCATTATTAGCTATGGAACCAATCGATATAGCTATTTCAAAAGCTCAATATCTTTTCTTTACCCCTAGAATTAGAAAAACAGGACAAGACATCAAAACTGAAATTCATTCAAAATTTAAAGACGCTACAACATCTTTAAAAAAAATAGTTCTGTAATCTACACACTTCCTGCTGGCTTTGGTGGTAATAATGAAAATATTTCACTACTTGAACATGTAACCGGACTTGAAGTTGGAAAACAAATTTCCTACTTTTATTATCCGTTAGAAGATCTTAATCAACAACCAAAGTTTATTGGTTCTTTCAACGGAAAAGAGGACTCTGTATTGGCAGATCTTTTAACAACTGGAAAAAAAGAAAAAAAGTTTGTAGCTATTTCTTCTTCTGAGCATTTTCATGCAATTAATGTATTATCTAGATTTGCTAGCCTAAGTAGTATCTTAGAGGTTTGTCGATACGTCCAAGATGACATCACAAAAAATGATCTATCTTCAGATGATTTCCAAGAAATCTTCTTAGACAATATGATTAGTGGATTGTTTGATCTCAAATCATTAGGTTCTTCATTTGAGAGTGCCAATACGCTCATGTATCTTATTAATGGAAGCGTAAAGGGCATTGATGGCTATATTAAGAAATTAATCGATGAAATTCGAGCTACACTGAAGAAAAATGATCTAAAAGCTAGTAGAACCAAAATTGCATTATCTTGGACCCTGGATCAACATGAAATGCGGGGAGATAAAATTGAAATGTTACAGAATCTAACTTCTAGATTACGTGATTACATTGGTGACGTTGAAGCATATGAACATCCAAATTCTGATTTATTTCATAGTGACAAAACTACCATTATTGTAGCATGCTCAAAAATAGATTTTGAAAATATAGAAAAAAATAAACAAGATACCAATATTATTGTAATTAAAGCTAATCCCTTATGTGAAATTATTCAATAAGAGTATAAATTAGCTAATAGATCATTATGGTTGAAATGTCAGATGAAAACAATCTTGATGAAGTCCCAGTTAATGTAATTTCTAAGAATAAAATCAATAATTTATCTGAAGATTTAACAGAAACAATTAGTGACAACATTACTGTAGATGAATTACAAAATCTTTTGGAAATTGAAAAACAAAAAGTGAAAGATTATGAGGATAAAATTAAACATGTTTTGGCAGATTATCAAAATCTAAATAAAAAAACACAATCTGATATTGAAAAGGGAGTAAATACAAAAATTGAAGAATTTATGTTGGATTTTTTGAAAATTTATGATGATTTTATAAGAGCAAAGCAAGTATTTTCAGAAAGTAAGATCAATACTAATGGATTAGACTCTATTTTGAAAAATATGGATTCGTTACTCTCAAAATATAATATAACTCCAATTGACGCATTAGGTGAGATATTTGATCCAAATCTTCATGAAGCAATTTCTATAATTGAAGATTCTGAGCTAGATAACAACACAATTGTCAAAGAACTGAGGAAAGGATATATTTCTCATAAGAGAGTTATTAGACCAACACTGGTAGAAATATCAAAAAATAATGGTGAAATTAAATGACTAAAATAATAGGAATAGATTTAGGAACAAGTAATTCGGCTGCTGCCGTAGTAATGGGTGGAAAACCTACTATTATTCCTGCAGCTGAAGGTGCTACTGTAGGTGGTAAGGCATTTCCTTCAATAGTCGCATTTACCAAAACAGGCGAACTTTTGGTAGGTGAACCAGCAAGGAGACAGGCTGTAACAAATCCTGATAGTACAATTGCGGCTGCAAAAAGAAAAATGGGTTCAGATTATATTTTTAAAATTCAAGATAAAAATTACAAACCTCAACAAATTTCTGCATTTATCCTTCAAAAAATAAAAAAAGACGCTGAAGCTTTCATAGGCGAACCCGTCAGCAAAGCTGTAATTACAGTTCCTGCGTATTTTGATGATAATCAACGTCAAGCAACTAAAGATGCCGGAACTATTGCAGGTCTTGATGTTGTAAGAATAATAAATGAACCAACAGCTGCATCGTTGGCATTTGGATTAGATAAAACTAAACAAGATATGAAAATTCTTGTCTTTGATTTTGGTGGTGGAACGTTAGATGTTACAATTATGGAAATGGGTGGTGGTGTATTTGAAGTAATGAGTACATCTGGTGATACTCAGTTAGGTGGAACTGACATGGATAAAGTAGTAATTAATTACATTCTTGATGAATTTAAGAAAAAAGAAGGAATTGATCTATCTAAAGATAGTACTGCAATGGCTAGAGTCAGAGAAGCTGCAGAGAAAGCAAAAATTGAACTTTCAACTATTATGGAAACTGACATTAATCTTCCTTTCATTTCTCATAATCCCTCATCTGGTGCAAAAAATCTTGAACTAAGACTAACAAGAGCAAAACTTGATGATTTAATTCGCCCAATTATTCAACGATGTAAACCTTCTATAGAAAAAGCACTTGAAGATGCTAAAATATCAAAAACAGATGTTAGCAAAATTGTGATGGTTGGGGGACCTACAAGAATTCCACTAGTGAAAAAATTTGTTGGTGAAGTTCTTGGTAAAGAACCTGAATCTGGTATAGATCCAATGGAAGCAGTGGCTATGGGTGCAGCAATTCAGGCTGGAATCATTGCTGGAGATGTAACTAGTGATATTGTATTGCTTGATGTTACACCATTAACATTAGGAATTGAAACTTTGGGTGGAGTAAGAGAGCCATTAATTGAAAGAAATACAACCATACCTACATCAAAAAGTAAAGTGTTCACTACTGCAGCAGATAATCAGACAGCAGTAACAATTCATGTGGTCCAAGGGGAAAGACCTATGGCAACTGATAATGTTTCATTAGGAAGTTTTAATCTTACAGATTTACCACCTGCTCCTAGAGGAATTCCTCAAATTGAGGTAAAATTTGACATTGATGCAAATGGAATAATTAATGTAACTGCAAAAGATCTTGGAACCAAAAAAGAAGCTAAAATTACCATCTCGTCTAACTCAAAATTATCACCTGAAGAAATTGAAAAATTAAAACAAGATGCAGAAAAATTCTCTGATGAAGATAAAAAGAAAAAGGAGAAAATAGATCTAAGAAATGAAGCTGAAAGTTTCATCTATACAGTTGAAAAACTTGTAAATCATGATCTTAAAGACAAAATTTCACAAGAACAAGGAATCAAAGTCACTGATGCTGTAAAAGAAGTAAAAGAATCTCTTGATAAGGAAATTGAGATTCTTAAACCAAAACTTGATACTTTAAAAACACTAGTAAATGAAATAACAACTGAACTTTACAAAAATTCTGCTCAACCAAATACAGATCAGCAAAATGCTGGAACTGATGGCCAGCAAGATCAAGGTACTGCTCAGCAAAATACCGAATCATCTTCTGATGAAAACAAAAACTAACAAATTCCACCGTTTATACAATTACAATTAAAGGATGATTTATGGCTGCAAAACGTGATTATTATGAGGTTTTAGGAGTTTCAAAATCATCTGCTTCCGATGAAATTAAAGCACAATATAGAAAATTAGCATTAAAATTTCATCCTGATCGTAATAAATCTGAAGAAGCTGGTGAACACTTTAAAGAAATTTCAGAGGCATATGCTGTCTTATCCGATCCTGAAAAAAGAAAGGTTTACGATCAACATGGTCACGCTGGTGTAGATGGAAGATATAGTAACGAAGATATTTTTCAAGGTGCAGGTGGCGACTTTAGTGATTTATTTGGAAGAAGCGGTGGGTTTGATTCCATTTTCGAATCAATCTTTGGTAGAACAGGAGGAACTAGCTATAGGCAACAAAGAGGTTCAGATATTCTATATCAAACTACCATTACTCTTGAAGATGTTCTTCATGGAAAAAAAATGGAGATTGATTTACAAAAAGAAATACAATGTGAAATATGTAATGGGTCGGGATGTAAACCTGGGACAAACAAGAATACATGCTCTACATGTAATGGCCAAGGTCAGGTACGTCAAAGCAGAAGCATGGGATTTGCATCATTTGTAACAGTAGTACCTTGTTCAACATGTAGAGGACAAGGTTCAATCATCCAAACTCCTTGTAGCGAATGTAAAGGAAACGGTAAGAAAAAAGGTAGCAAAAAAATATCATTTGATATTCCTCCTGGTGTAGATAGCGGTGATTATACTGTTCCAGAAGAAGGCAACGAAATGCCAGAGGGAATAAACGGAGATCTAATTGTTAGAATTAGAGTACAAGCTCACCAAAAATTCAAGAGAGATGATATGGATATTTTTTATGATCAAGATGTATCTATGGTTGATGCCGCTTTAGGGCGTGAAATTACAGTTCCAACTTTGGATGGAACTGAAAAAATTAAAGTGGAATCAGGCAGTCAACCAAATACGATCATAAAATTAAAAGGCAAGGGTTTGCCACGCATGAATTCAAAAAATAGAGGTGATCAATATGTGCGAATTGTTGTTAATATTCCCAAAAAACTCAATAAGCATCAAAAAAATCTTTTAGATGAATTCCAAAAAGCAGATCAATAGGTAATAAAATTGAAAATAGCTTTAGATGTAGATGGTGTTCTAGCAGATGTAATTAAATCATGGTTAATTTACAGTAATAAAATCAGAGATAATATTTCTAAAGATGAAATAACAAATTGGGATTTTTGGAAAAAATTCAAAATTAATAGGTATGATTTTTATGAAGAATTATCTACCTGTTGGAAAAACTGGAATGCAATTCCTCCAACAGAAGAAAATCTGTCCGTAATTACAGAAAATCTTTCAAACATTGGACAAGTTGATATTGTTACAGCAAGAGAACTTTCAACTGATTCTTTTGTAAAAGATTGGCTAAAGCATCATGATATAACTTACCAAAATTATGTCTCTGTAATTGATGGTCCAATGAAAGCAGATTTAGATTATGATGTTTTTATTGATGATTCCCCACTAAATGCAATTAAATTTTTAGAACGGAAAAAGAATGTTTTATTATACTCACAACCATGGAATCAACATATTTCTGATCCAAAGGTTCAAAGAATTTTTACATTATCTGAAGCTGTTGAAAAATTGAAATTATAATCTGGCATCTTTGACTAATTTTCTTATTCTAACTTGATGACCACTTCGTATGTGACTTATATGATGAGTGTTTGCTATTTCTTTAATTTTATCATCACTATAGAATTTTATGTTATAACGTCCTAGAATCTTTTTACAATTACTACAATAAATCTCTCTAAATTCCATTTTCTATGTTTGTTAATTCGAAGTATTTTAACTAAAACAGTATAATAAAGAAACTTATTCAGGATTTCAAAAATTCAGATTGCGGGAGTCGCCCAGCCTGGCCAAAGGCGTAAGGTTCAGATCCTTATCTTCTAGGAGTTCGTGGGTTCAAATCCCACTTCCCGCATAGAATTAGATGCTTTCTAATTTTTTCTTGATATTTTTTAAAAGAAGATTGTTTATCATTTCGCCTGATGCTTTACCTCTTAATTCCTTCATAGCAATTCCCATAAGTGGTCCAACAGCTCGTTCTTTTTGATTTTTAATAATTTCTTGATTTGTTTCAACTATTTCTACAATGATCTTTTCCAAATCTGATTCATTTACCGCCTCAATTGAAGTATTTTTAATTGCTTCTTCAGTAGTTTTGGCTTTTCCAGCCATAATATTTTCAAAAATCATTTCAATTGATTCTTTGGCAATTTTTCCAATATCTAATAATTCAAATGTTTTTACAATGTCATCATTTTGTAATAAATTAGCATTTAGTCCATTTCTTTCTAAATTAGTAATTGTGGAACAAAGTATTGATGCTACAAACATAGTATTAATTTTGGTCTTTTCAACAATTTTTTCAAATAATTCAATATATCGTGAATCAAAAATCTGTTCTGCTAGTTGTTCATTAATTTCATATCTTGTTTGTAAGTCTTTGATAGATTCATCCCATGATTTTGGTATGTTTTTTCTTGCATCTTCTAATTCTTTTTTTGAAATTAAGATTGGTGGAATATCTGTTTCAGGATACATTCTTGCTGCACCAGGTCTGGGTCTTAGAAATTTTGTTTCACCTGTCTGAGTAGCTAATCGTGTGTCATTTGGTATGCCTTTATTTTTTATATGTTCGATTCGTAAAATTATTTGATCTATGATGATATCCATCATTTCAAACGGGATAGCTAAAACTAAAAATGCATCATTATCATTAATTTTTAGAAATTCTTTCAAATTCTCTATGTCTTTTTCTTCAATACCGTAATTTGGTAACTCGTCTGAATGAAAAACTCCACCTAAACCAAAAAACCTCACTAATTCTGCTACTTCTTTTCCTAATCGTATTCCTTCATAAGGTGAATATCCAAACATACCTCTCATATTTTTAAAGATTATTGTAACGATCTCCTGATTTTTCTTTATAGCATTTTGAATAATTTTTGATTCACATTTTTTAAACTGCTCCGTGACTAATTTTCTGTCCTCGTTATTATGACTCCATTCTATCTCTTGTAATTTTTTTGAAATTTTTAGTAATCCATGTTGTCTTTTAGCCTCATATTCTACTACTTTTTCTAATTGTTCTAATTGCTGAACACCTTTTACCTCAATTACAACTCCCCCATCTTTAATTGAAACATTGACATCTTGTCTAATGGAACCTAATCCTCTTTTTACCTTCTTAGTACTCCTCAAAATTCTTCCTAACCCCAAAGCAATTGATTTGATTTGTTGGGGTTCTACTTCAAATGGTTCAGTAGCAATTTCAATTAATGGTATTCCTAAACGTTCTAATCCAAATTTTCTTGTAGAGCCTTCATCGCCCAAATTTTTTGCAGCATCTTCTTCTAGACATATGGATTGAATTCCAATATTTTTTCCGTCAACCTCAAAATTACCACCTTGTGAAATTAACATAGTACGTTGGAATCCGGTTGTATTAGATCCATCAACAACTGTTTTTCTCATAGGATAAATTTCACTAAAAATATTTGATTTTAATGTAGAAGCAATAATTAATGTAATTTTCTTTGCATCATCATCTAATTCATGTGGCGGTTCTTCATCTTGTTCTACAAGACAACTACTTGCTGGATTAGCGTAATACATTATGGTTTTTGATTTAGATTTTTCAAATAATACTGCAGGATCATATTCACCTAATTCGCTTTTTGATGCTCGTAACTTCCTCAGAAATTTTATAAAATATTCATCTGATTCTAATGGCATACAATTGCAAAACAACTTCTTATTAGTTGCTAGTTGCTGATGAATTTCAAGTCCTACTTTTACTCCAATCTCATTTATGGAAAATTCTGACACTACTATAACCTCTAATCTAATAACTCCGATGCAATATTTTCAAGCATAATCTTCTTTATTTTATTTCTGTCTTGAAAATTTCCTAATGCCCACATTGTTTTTACTAGAGCTACCTCGGGAATCATATTTTCTAGTGGAATTATGCCTAAATCAAGTAAATCTCGACCACTTTCATACACTGTCATTCTCACTCTACCATCAATACATTGAGAAGTCATGCCTAAGAATATGCCTTTTTCATTTGCTTTTTTTACATTATCATACATTATTTTTCCGATATGTCCTAAACCAGTACCCTCAAAAATTATTCCATCATAATTCATTTCAATAATTTTTTCCAGGAGACTAGGATCATATCCTGGGTGATATTTGATTAGAGCTACTTTTGTATTGATCTTAATTCTTGGTTGAAATTCTTTTACTTTGAAAAAATCATTTCTTGCATTTCTTTGAATTTGATCATCTACAACAATAAATGCTGGATCATCTCCAATAGTTTGAAATGCGCCTCTTTTGCTAGTGTGGTTTTTTCTAACTCTTGTTCCAAAATGACACGCAATTGTTTCATCATTTTCATCTTGATGCATTACAATATAGACACCATTTGTTTTACAACCTATCAAAAATTTTACCGCACCAATCAAATTTAGAGCTGCATCTGAAGAAGCACGATCAGAGGATCTTTGTGAACCTACAAGTGCAATTGGAATAGGAAATCCCACAAGTGCAAATGAAAGAAATGATGATGTATAATGCATTGTATCTGTTCCATGCGCGATAATTATACCTGAATAATCTGAAGATGAATGCTCTTTTAATTTCTCAGCAATTTTTAACCAGTGTTCTGGCATTATGTTTTCTGAATATTCTGAAAATAATACTTCTGCATCCATATTTGCAATTTTAGAAAGTTCTGGAACTGATGAATTAAGTTCCTCAGCACTTAAAACCGGAGTTACTGCACCTGTTCTATAATCTACCTTACTTGCAATTGTTCCTCCCGTTGATAATAATAGAATTTTTGGCAAGCTTGGATTTTTTTCAACACTTTCTACTTTTTCAATATTTTTTTTAGAACTAGATGTTATCTCGATTTTTTTGATCTTTTCTATTTCTAATCCAATGTTATATCCACTTTTTAATTTGAGAACAAGATGTGAATCGTCACTGTGTTCATATCTTGGCATAATTATTCCCAAATATGTCAAATCTGCTAAAATCTTGACTGAATCTCCAACACTAATCTTATTAATTTTCAAAAACTCTAGTGATTTACCAGCGTATCCCCTAAATTCTGACATTTACGAGAGTTGGTATTGCCTATTTAATAAAAACTACCTGTAATAGGAAGCAACTAGTTTTTCGCCTATCTTGAGGTTCTTTTGTTCTCTTACTTTCTTTACTGCTGCTTCAAAATGTTTCATAGTAACTTTGGCATCTCCAGAACTCTTCTCTATATCTTTGACATCTGGATGTGCATCTAAAAATTCATGAATTACAAGTGATACTGCAGTATTTGCAATCGCAGCAGTATCTGCACCGCTTAAACCGTCTGTCAACTCTGCAATTTTATCAATATCTACACGTTGTGGATCATTTGGATTATCATTAATTGGTATTTTTTCAGCATTAATTTTCAAGATCATCTTTCTGCTTTCTTTATCTGGCAATGGTATCTGAATGATCTTATCAAATCTACCTGGTCTTAGTAATGCTGGATCGATCATGTCTGGTCTGTTAGTAGCTGCTAAAACAACTACTCCATGCATGTTTTCCATACCGTCTAATTCTGTAAGTAATTGACTAACCACTCTTTCAGTAACAGCTGTTTCGCCTCCTGCACCTCTAATTGGTGCAATCGAATCAATTTCATCAAAGAATACAACACATGGTGAAGCTTGTCTTGCTCTTCTGAAAATTTCTCTTATTCCGCGTTCAGATTCTCCAACCCATTTTGATAATAATTCAGGACCTCTAACTGAAACAAAGTTTGCTTCACTCTGAGTTGCAACTGCTTTAGCTAATAGTGTCTTACCAGTGCCGCTTGGACCATGTAGCAAAATACCTCTTGGCATTTTATGTCCTAATTTGTCATATAGGCCTGGATATTTCATTGGCCATTCTACTGCTTCTTGAAGTTCACGTTTTACATCTTCCAAACCACCGACTTCTTCCCATTTAACATCTGGATTTTCTATGAAAACTTCCCTCATTCCAGATGGAGTAACTTCAATCAATGCTTTCTGGAAATCCTCATTATTTACAATCAATTTATCCAAAGTCTCTGGAGGAAGTTTTTCTTCTTCCATGTTAAGCTCAGGTAGTAATCTTCTCAAGCATTTCATTGCAGCCTCTTTACAAAGATATTCTAAATCTGCACCAACATATCCGTGACTGACACTGGATATTTTCTCAACATTGACATCATCTGATAATGGCATGTTTCTGCTATGAATTGCAAGAATGTCCTTTCTTCCTTTTTTATCTGGAACTTTAATCTCAATTTCTCTATCGAATCTACCTGGTCTTCTAAGTGCTGGATCTATTGCATTTGGTCTGTTTGTAGCTGCAATTACGATAACCTTTCCTCGAGCTTCCAACCCATCCATTAATGATAACATTTGTGATACTACTCTTCTTTCTACTTCGCCAGTTACCTCTTCTCTTTTAGGTGCAATAGAATCAATTTCATCTACAAATATTATTGATGGTGCTTTTTCTCTGGCTTCTTTGAAAATCTCTCTTAGTCGAGCTTCACTTTCACCATAAAACTTGCTCATAATTTCTGGACCGGAAATACTAATGAAATGAGCTTGACTTTCATTTGCAACTGCTTTTGCAAGTAAGGTTTTACCTGTTCCAGGTGGACCGTATAATAACACGCCTTTTGGGGCTTCAATTCCTAATTTCTCAAAAATTTCTGGATGTCTTAATGGTAGTTCTATCATCTCTCTTACTTTCTTTATTTCATCAGTTAAACCTCCAATGTCCTCATACGTTACTTGAGGAACTCCTCGTAATGTTTCACCCTTTTCTGCAATATGGAAAACAGTTTTCTGAGTAACCAAAACTGCATCTGCAGCTGGTGTTACTCCAATTACTTGAAATGTTAAACGTCCTCCAAAATATGGAACCATTACATTATCTCCCTTAATCAAAGGAACGCTTTCAAGAGCATCAGCAAGGTAACGTTCATCAATTGGAGGTATTGCTTCAAGTGGTGCAACTACAACTTTTTCAGCAGCGACTGCTTTGATTTTTCTTACAGTAATGGTATCGCCTATGGCAATTCCTGAATTATTACGACCCAATCCATCAATTCTGATAATTCCTTTTCCTTCATCTGATGGGTAAAGTGGAAGACATTTTGCAACGGTTCTTCTCTTACCTTTAATCTCAATAACATCGCCAGTAGATGCGTTTAGTGTATCCATAGAATCATAATCAATTCTTGCTACGCCACGACCTACGTCTCGTGTATATGCTTCTAGAACTTTAAGAGAAAGTGCATTCTGGCTCATATT
Organism: Nitrosarchaeum sp. AC2; assembly: GCF_013407385.1. Lineage (NCBI taxonomy): Archaea > Thermoproteati > Nitrososphaerota > Nitrososphaeria > Nitrosopumilales > Nitrosopumilaceae > Nitrosarchaeum > Nitrosarchaeum sp. AC2. Next base: position 123,471 of record NZ_CP030847.1, read on the forward strand.
ACAAACTCTGTTGTCTAATTTTTATATCTTTGTGGTAATTTCAGCAAAATACACGGGTAAAATCACAAGCTTAAAATCCTTAATGAATGGGAATCGATCTACTTGGGTAAGAGACCATTAGTAAGAAGACGTGGCCGTGGAGGATTTCAATTTAGATCTACTTCTACTGGTAAAGTAGGTAGTAAAGCAAAATATCCTCGATTTTCGTTATCTGAGCAACATGAAGGATTAGTAATTGATCTAGTGCATGAGCGTGGTAGAGAAGCACCACTAGCTAAAATACGATTTGAAGATGGTTCAGTCTCGTTTATGCCTGCAGTTCTTGGTACTAAAGTGGGCGAAACTTTCCAATTTGGATTAAAATCAAAAATCGAAAAAGGAAATGTAATCAGTGTTCAAAATATTCCTGATGGAACTATTGTTTGTAATGTCGAAAAACATTTTGGTGATGGCGGTGCTATAGTAAAGTCAGCAGGAACAAACGCAACTATTTTCTCTCACGGTGAAGAGGGAGTTACAATAAAACTCCCATCTGGAAAATTCACTACACTAAATCCAAAGAACAGGGCAATGATTGGAACTTTGGCAGGTGGTGGAGCTGGTGAACGATTCTTTATGAGTGCAGGTAACAAATGGCGTAGTTTTAGAGCTAAAGGAAAGAAATTCCCTATAGTAAGAGGTGTAGCACAAGCAGCTTATGTACACCCACACGGTGGTGGAAGACACCAACACGTTGGACAAAGTTCTACTGTTTCTCGAGATGCTCCACCTGGAGCTAAAGTAGGTAGCATTGCTGCAAGAAAAACTGGTAGAGCTAGAATTAAAGAAAGAAAGTAATAATCTGATTTTTCTTCCCTAAAATTGATTAATACCTGATTGAAAATATTTTTTGTATGTCAAAGCAAAGAATCAGAATTTTTGTAAAAGGTAAAGTGCAAGGTGTATTTTTTAGGCAAGCGTTAAAAGTAATGGCTAAAAAAAATGATGTTTTTGGTTGGGTAAAAAATCTCAAAGATGGTCGAGTTGAAGCTGTACTTGAAGGAGATGAAGAAAAAGTAAATAGGCTAATTGAATGGTCTCATGGAGGACCGGCAAATGCACGAGTCGAAGATGTTGAAATCCGAAACGAGAAATTTACTGGAGAATTTTCAAAATTTGATGTATTGTACTAGTTAATTGTTTCAAAAGCATTTTTTATGATTTCTTTGAGTTCTGTTATTTCTTGCCCTGTTTTGATTTGTAGAATTTGTGGAATCTCTTTTCTGCTTTTTTGAATTTTAATTATAATGCCTTCTCTTTCTGGCTCTACATCTACAAACCATCTAAATGTCATGGATTTTCCAAAAACAACTCTATGCATTCTGATGTCCTCGACCACGTTTTCTCCTAATGAAAGACAGAATTCTCTTACAGAATCAAATAGTGGTAGTACTGAACTTGGAATTTGTTTTTTAAAATCATTATAATCTCTTTTTGTTCCAAAAGAAATTATTCCATCCATGATGATTAAAATTTTATTTTAATTATAAAGGTAGTAGATCTGTTGGTTCCAGTCTAGACGGATAGCCCCATTTCAAGGCATACAAGATCCGCCACGTAGACGAGGAAGCGTGGATGCTCCACCTTAGGATTGCTCCCTCCCGGACCTCATCCCTTTCGATAGTTCGGACTTAGACGTTATCCCTTCGGATAATTCTGGTCCTGCAACCACCCGCCTCGGCGTGATTTCATTTCCGCACACCAAGCGGGAATTACCTATCTAGAGATTTACCCAACAGTTACTGATCTCTGCGTATAGCCGGTTTCAGAATAGGGCACGGCTGGCACCCCAATCCTCCCTACTACCATTTTTTTCTATGACGGTATGTTATATTTGCATTAGGTTTGATTTTCTTTTAGTTTTAAAACCATATTACACACAGAACAGATCTTTCCAGTGCACTCATTACCACATTTTATACAGATTGTCTTTTGTTTGCTATTGCTGTCCTTTACACTTTGAGATACTTTGATTATTGATTGATACAGATTATTTTTAATTCCACTATGTTTTCCTTCTAATGAATTCAAGAATTCTCTGATCTCAGTTCTTATTCCTTCGTTCATGTGTGGACAAGGTTCTGTTTGAAATGGTATGTCGTTTGTAAAAGCATAAAATACAATTTCAGATTCATAAATCTCACAAAATGGCTTTATCTTTCTCAATGTGTTGCTGGAATTATCAGGATCCATCCAACCAATTTTAGTAGTATCTCCAGATAACATGTTTATTACAAATGTCTGTAACGTATCATCTAAATTATGCCCTGTTGCTATTACATCTGCACCAATATCTTTTGCTGCATGATCAATTGCACGTCTTCTTAGAGTTCCACAAATTGAACATGAAGATGTTTTTTCGCTTTCTCTCAAGTCTAGTGCTTCTTCTAATGTTAAATCAAACAATTCTTTATAAGAAAAAACTTTGTGTTCTACATTTAATTTAGCACAATATTCTTGGACAATCTCTAATGCCTCGTTTCTATAACCTGGAATTCCCTCATCAATTGTTATTGCCTTGATTCTAAAGTTATGTGTTTTAGTCATTTGATTAATGATATCAAGTAAAGCAAGTGAATCTTTACCACCAGATACTGCAACTGCTACTAGTTCATTATTTTGAATCATATTGTGTTTTGAAATAGTTTTTGCAGTCTTTCTTACAATAGAACTTGAAAAACATCTAGAGCATAATTTTTCTCCAGAATATTTACGCGTGTATGCTGCCTGATTCTCACATCTGTCGCATTTCATTAAACCATCTGATTATTTTTCATTAATGATTCTTTAGGTATTTTTTAGATAGTAAACCAGCCTGATTTCATGTATGATAATGCAATATTCAAACCAAACAATGCAAACGTGAATGCGTAAATTCCCCACATTGTAATGTTTACTGCCTTATCAGAAATTTTCTTATCTATGATTGTATGAATGAATTTTCCACCATCTAAAATTGGTAATGGCAACATATTGATGATTCCAATAAAAAATGATATCATCCATAACCATAGCAAAAACATTGAAACATTTGGATCGTTCCATTCAATAAAATTCAAAACTGGTTTGTATGCAAATGAATTATCCCTCATTATTCCTATCAATCCTCTTTGAGGATCTTCAGGTGATGGAATTATTTCAACAGGAAATTGTAAAATCTGTCCATTTCTCAGTACAGAGACATTTGCTATTTCACCAGGAATTAATTCTGTCTTTTGGAAATCCAACGGACTCAACATTTGGATTCCGTTAATTGAAGTAATGATGTCATTTGCAAGCAGTCCTGCTTTTTCTGCTCCAGAGTTTTCTATAATTGAAAGTATCAATACTCCATCTGGTAAATCATAAAATGTACTTAGTAATGGTTCAGGTAAAACCATTGCAAAGAAAGGATTTGTTAAAAGTATCAATCCTAACGCAAATGCAAAAATTACATTTGAAGTAGCTCCTGCACCGATGACTCTTAATTTTGAAATCTTTTTTGCTTTGTTAAATTCTTCCTCGTCTGGTTCTACAAATCCTGCAAACATTGCAATAAATATTGCAAACCCTCCAGTTTTTATCTTAATTTTTTCTAGTGTTGCAACAATACCGTGAGCACCTTCATGAATAACTAAAACAATTGGAATTGATAGTAAAAAGTATAGAATTGATGATGAAGATGTCAAAGTTACACCAGGAATTAAGACGGTTAACTGTGAAAATTCAGTTGGTGCTACAAAGTAGTTAGAAATATTTGATAGTAAAAACCAAAATGCAAATCCCATCATAAGAAAGCCTGCAACTACACTAACATTAGCAAAAATTTTGATTCCTCGTCTGGTTCGTCCTAACATTCTTGTTAACACTGATTGTACTTGTTGATTTTTGTAAACTAGACTGTAAATTTTTAGCTCAAATCCATGTTTTTCTAATTTTAATCCCTTGGCAACCACCAAAATTATTACCCACGCTATTAACACGTAGATTATCGAATTTTGAGTGATAAAATCAAGGTCCAAACTAATTGTTAATTTTTTAAACTCCTGTCATTTATAGGTATTATGAAGCCAACCATGATTATCTCTACATATCCTAACAAAATTTCAATTACAAAAATTGCAAATCAACTAATTGAAAATAAAATTATCGCTTGTGTTAACATTACTAAAATTTCATCCATTTACTCTTGGAATAATAAAATTGAAAATACTACCGAATATCTTGCAATCTTCAAAACAACACAAAAAAACAAAAAAATTCTCAAAGAAAAAATTAAAGAGACTCATCCATATCAAGTTCCTGAAATTGCTGAAATTGCTATTTCATCAATAAATTTATCTTATCTCAAGTGGCTAGCCAAATCTACCTCTTAGGCTTCTATAGCATAACGTAGTAAAGAAACTATTCCTCCCAATCCAGTAACTCTGAGACCTATGTCTGTGGAAGAGTCTACACTGTAAGTTTTCACACCTTTACTTTCAGCATCGTTGAGAAATTCTATTATTTTTTTTTCATCATTTGTTTGTATTGCTTTATCTGAAAAAACTAGTAATTCGACAGCACCAAATTGATTAGCTTTAAGAGTTTCCTCAAACCCCATAGTAAATTTCTTGCTTTTTTTGTTTGCCCTTAGCATTATCTCATCAATTATTGAAGATACTTTGGCCAGTTTACTCTCTGACATTATTTCTTTCATAGCTTGGGATTTTGTAAATGTGTAGATTCCGTCCTCTCCTCCTGAATCAATGCCTTCTACAACCTGAATTTTATATTTTTGAGCATCTTTGGATTTTAATATAAAATTTGAAAATCTTTTCTTTGTTTCTCCCGGACCAAAAATAATGATAGTGTCTGTTTCTTTGACTATAGAAAATAATGCTTGCTGAATTTGCTCAAAGAATTTTTCTATATTGAAATTTGTTTTGTATCTTTTTCCTCCAGATCCGGAATAGATATTTGGAATAAACTCCAAATGTGTCCCTTTTAATCTTGCTATTCCGCAATCTCCAGTATCAATTGCAACTAATACAAAACCTATTTGCTTGTTGTTTGACTCGATTAAATTTTTTTCAATTGGTAGCCATCTTTTCTTTGTAACTGTAATTCCATCACTTACTTTAAGAATAAACGAATGGTGTGATCCGTGAGGTACTGACTCGTTACTTGATTCTAATATGGTACCACCAATTCTTAATCTATCCAACACATCATCAAGTGATATTTTTTCTACATTTAGTGCAATTCTCACTTTTATTCTCTCCCCTTTGTCCGGTCTTGCATAATCTTTTTCTAGTTTGATTACTCTTGTTGTATCGCCAACTATTCTGTCTCCTTCTTTGATTACACGACGCAAATTCAAAAGATCATCAGAATCTTCTGGCATTACAGAAATTGAATTATCATCAATTGTTTTTGTAATCATGATCTTATTCTAACTAACAGAAACAAAAGAGTTTAGCTTGTGACTTCGTTAGTTTTTGTCTCTTCAGTTTTTTTCTTTAGGTAATTTTCAACCCAATCCAAAGTAAGGACACCTGATTCAGCTAGGTTTGTTAAAGAATTTGCAGAGGCTTCGCCTACTACCTTTCCATTGTTTTTTCTTATTTGACGCCATTTTAGTGCTGTATTTCCGCTCTTTGAATTATAGATAATTCCAAGAATATCTCGTGCGTTAACAAATGTAATGTCTCTTACTTTTTTTAAGGTAACCTTGTCTGCAGCTTCAACATAAATTGATCCCAAACTGTCTTCTCTTTCAGCAAATACTTCTGAATCCTCCAAATAACTTCTTGGAGCATAAGATCGGCATGTACTTCCAATTACAAATCTTCTAAAACTTTCCAATGATGCAGGAGTGTCAATTGTAACCATTTTGAATAAATCCACAGTTCGTCATTTATCAATCTTGTTGAAAGACTCAATAGGCATCTGCCTGAATTATGCCTTGCTGGCAGTGATGACCCTATCCCTTTGATTGATGATGAGGATCTTGAGTTCTGAGCCTGCTCTTAGAATTTTTATGACAGACATGCTAATTTCATATCATGAAATCTTTAACTGAATATCTAACCTATAATGTAAAAGGACGTAGAGGTTTTGTCAATATTACTTCTGATGTGAGAAAACTGGTTCTTAAAAGCAAAGTCCAAGAGGGACTTTGTCTTGTAAATGCAATGCATATCACAGCAAGTGTTTTCATAAATGACAATGAAAGTGGATTACATCATGATTATGAAAAATGGTTAGAATCACTTGCACCACATGAACCAGTTGATCAATATGAACACAATAATACTGGCGAAGACAATGCAGATGCTCATTTAAAACGACAAATAATGGGAAGAGAGGTAGTTGTTGCTATTACTGCTGGCAAATTAGATTTTGGTCCGTGGGAGCAAATTTTCTATGGTGAATTTGATGGACAAAGACCAAAAAGAGTGCTAGTTAAAATTATTGGCGAATAATTTATCCAAAATCTACATCGCGCTTCTGACTTTGTGACTCGTTCTTTCTTGCAGAAGCTCTGAATTCTTCATCATGATTCTGAGGTCCATGACCGCATTTCACACATGCCACTTTGAACCCATCATCATTTTTTTGCCAGGTTTCACAGCCACAAAAACATGCCATGTGTCATATTATTTTTAATACGATATATCCTTTGGGATCAGAAATTTGTTTCTAAGATGTTTTACAACACTCACCCATTGGGATTTCGTGATCATGAGGACATTTTCTTGGATGCTTTAACATGGTACATAGTGCATCTGTAAATTGTTTGTTCATATGATGTTCAATTCCACATACCATCTCTTCATCAATTGCAACTTTTAATGCACTGTCCATCAAAACTTCCAACAGTCTACTGTTTCTCATCATACTAGAACCGATTCTTTCTCCATCTTGGGTTAGTGTTACACCTGCTTTGTTATAGTTTACAAGATTTTTCTCATTTAATTTTTTGAGCATTTGTACAACACTTGGCTGTCTGACATTGAGCATCTTTGCAATTGTAGATATCTTGACATCTTCTCCTCTCTCTTTTATATGCCAAATTGCCTTGAGATACATTTCGACATGTTCAGCTTCTGCTGTTCCTACAAAAAGAATCTCATCATTTTCATCATTTACTGCGTCCATACTATACCACCTTTGAATCTTTTAATAAATATTCAAAGTATTGCCTTGCAAATCCTGCCAATCCTGTATGATCTGCCCAAATTGCAACTAGATCCGGGGTATTCATTGCTCCCATCTCTGGACCCAATAAAATTACGACATATCTGTTATCTGAAATTATTCCTCCACCAAAGAGTCCTTTTTTGATTTTTACAGTTGCAACTCTGCTTATTGCCTTGAGTGACTCTTTATCCATTTTATCTGAAGTTAATATTTTGATATCTACTCCTTTATCGTGTAATGCTCTTAGTTTTGGTAATGCTTGTCTGACTAACTCTTGTCCTGCTTCAGGTAATGCAATCATTACTTCATTTCTGCAAGATTCTACCATCTCCAAAATTTTTGAAGCGATATTTATTGCACCAGATAATACCCATATATCTGGCCTTTCACTGGTTCCACTTTTTTCATACAACGGAACAAGCTCGTTTAAAATAACATTTTGATTTTGTAAAAAATCATTTTGCATCTTTTGTTTTGTAGTCTCCAACCCCGTAGATGGAGATTTTGCAAAGTATTTTGTTGGTCTGGAATCATCAGAACCAATCCAGCCTTTCTCTTCTAGTGTCCCTAAAACCTCATAAATTTTTGAATAAGGAACACCTGACTTTTGACTAAGATCAGAGGCTGTCAATTCACCCGTTTCAAGTAACGAAGCAAATGTCCTTGTCTCATAACTAGTAAGACCGATTTTTTCTAGAGCCTTTCTTGTCTTGTCAGTTATATTCATGCGATCTAATCGTTAAGTTTTGATATTTAAACCAGTCATGCCTGATTACTAAATTCCATACGGGGCCAAGTAGGCAATGCGTTATATAGCATTTCAGAAAAGTTGCCATTGTAAGCATGGCATTAATTCAGATTTCCAATCAGTCAAGTAAAAGTCTAGGCAAGAAATCCACTATTAGATTTACTCAAAGCATATGTCCTGACTGTAACATGATATTAGATGCTGAAGTCTTTGAGCGAGACGATAAGGTCTACATGTCAAAGATTTGCCCAACTCATGGTGAATGTGAGGAATTATACTTTGGTTCTTATCAAATGTACAAGAAGTTCAGTACATACTGGGTAGACGGTAAAGGCGCTCATGCTCCAAACGTAATGATTGACAAATGTTCATGTCCAAATAACTGTGGATTGTGCTCAAATCACCTATCACACAGTGGATTGGCAAACATGATTGTAACTAATCGATGTGATTTGACATGCTGGTATTGCTTCTTTTATGTAAAGAAAGGCCTTGAAGGTGCTTACATGTATGAGCCAGACCATACACAAGTTAGAGGAATGATGAAGACACTTAAAGCTGAAAGACCAATTCCCGGCAATTCTATTCAGATTACTGGTGGTGAACCAATGCTTAGAGAAGACATTGCTGATGTTATTAAAATAATGAAAGAAGAAGGTGTTGACCATGTCCAGATGAATACCAATGGTATTAGACATGCAATGGATCCAGAAGCTGCAAGAGAAGTCAGACTAGCTGGATGTAACAACTTGTATCTTTCTTTTGATGGTGTTACTGCAAGAACAAATCCAAAGAATCATTGGGAAATTCCATATGCACTTGATAGCTGCAGAAAAACTGGAACAACCGTAGTCTTTGTTCCAACTGTAATCAAATCAATTAATGACCATGAATTAGGTGGAATTATTCGCTATGCACAAAAGAACATGGATGTAGTTCATGCTGTTAACTTCCAACCTGTATCGTTAACTGGTAGAATGGGTAAAGGAGAACGTGAAAAATACAGAATTACAGTTCCAGATTGCATTCAAAGAATTGAAGAGCAGACAAACGGTGAGGTAACTGTTGATGACTGGTTCCCAGTACCAAGTTGCATGCCACTAACTAATGTAATTGAGGCATTTTCTAGTAAACCAAAATATGAATTATCTATCCACTTTGCCTGTGGTGCAGGAACATACATCTTTGAAGACGCAGAGACAAAGAAATTTGTTCCACTAACTAAGTTCTGTGACATTCAAGGAATGCTTGAACTATTTGAAGACAAAGCAGAAGAGATTCGTTCTGGTAAAAACAAGTACTTTACAATGCTTGAAGTTGTAAGAAAACTAAAAGGCTTTGTTGACACAAAGAAGCAACCAGCAGGACTAGACTTGGCAAAGATGTTTGGCAATATTTTAATGAAGAGATCATTTGAGTCAATTGGCTCATGGCATGTCAAAGGATTATTCTTGGGTATGATGCACTTTCAGGACAAATACAACGAAGACTTGGAAAGATTGCAAAGATGTGACATTCATTATCTTACTCCAGACCTTAGAATCGTTCCATTCTGTGCATTTAATGTAATTCCAGAATGGTACAGAGACAGAATTCAAAAGAAATACTCCATTACAGTAGAAGAATGGGAGCAAAGAGAAGGCGTCAAACTAGAAGACGGTCTGTATCGTGGTCTAATGAGACGTGGAGCAGGAGATGAACTTGCTGCTGGTTGTGCAAAGAGTCAGATGTTCCATGACGCTGCTCAGGCAACAATGTAAATCTTAGACCTTAAATTATCTAAAACTAATTTTGTTTTGTGAAGATACTCTTTATTTCTCCAAGATATGAAGGAGGTATTGGAGGTCACGCATTTAGGGTGGCAGAAAAACTGCGTGAATTTGGATTTGATGTAAAGTTAATGCATATCCCACATGTTCCAATAAAAAATTTGAAAAATCCAAGCTTTGCAATTTTTGGTATGATAAAGGCAATACTTGATAGAGAAAAATATGATGTGGTACATGCATGGAATGTTCCATCTGCATTTGTGATGAAGTTTGTAAAAGCAAAAAAGAAAGTTCTCTCAGTTCATGGGATTTATTCAGAACAGGTAGACGCATTGCATTCTACTGCCACAAGTAGTATGGTTAGTAATGCAGAGTCTAAAGTTTTGAAATTTGCAGATGTTCTTACAACTGATTCAAAATCTGTTCAAAAAACATACAAAGAAAAACTGGATCTTGACTTTGTGTATCTTCCAGCACCGTTAGATATTAAAAAATTCAATGAAATTCCAGACGTAAAAAAAATTGAAAACCAAATTGTCTATGTTGGGCGCGATAGCTTTGAGAAAGGAACCGATATTTTACGAAATATAGAGCCACAAATTAAAGGCAAAATAGTTTATTGTACAAACATGTCATGGATTGAGGCTATGAAAAATCTCAAGGCATCTTTTGTTCTAGTTGTTCCTTCAAGAATGGAGAGCTTGCCACAATCAATCAAGGAAGCATTTTTTTTAAAAATTCCAGTAATAGCTACAAGTGTTGGGGACATTCCAGAAGTGATTAAAAACAATGAAACAGGAATACTTGTTCCACCAAACGATCCGCAATCATTACTTGATGCAATTAATTCATTATTGGAAGACAAAGATAAGACATCACAAATGGCAGAACATGCATATGAGTTTATAATTGAAAATTTTACCTGGGAGAAATTAATCTTCAAATATGTTGATTTTTATAAAAATTTATCTTAGATAAAAAATTTTGATAATCCATTTTTTAATTCCATAGAATACTTCCAGTTTAATACAGATTCAGTCAAGTTGGTATCTGCCTGACTAGACTGTACATCACCATCCAGTGCATTTTCATACTGTATCTCTAGTTTCAAACCTGATAACTCGATCATTATTTTTGCAAGCTGCTCAATTGATGTTATAATGCCTGTACCAATATTAAAAAATCCGTTATTTACATTGCTTTGCATAGCAGCTATGTTTGCACATGCAACATCATCAACAAAAATAAAATCTCTTAATTGTGTACCTGTGCCAAAAATTATTGGAGATTTTTTTTCTTTTAACCTATTGAGGAATTTTGTAATCACACCGGCATATGAGCCAGTTTGACCATCTCCATAGACATTAAAGTATCTAAGGCCAATAATGGATACATTATCTTTAGAATATTTCTCAGCAAGAAATTCGTCGTCTAATTTTGTTTTTCCATATGGGTTAATCGGATTACGTTCACTATTTTCAACTATTGGGATTTTTTTTGGATTTCCATAAACACTTGAACTGCTTGCATACACTACTTTCAAGTCAAACTCTTTTGCAATTCTAAATACATTTTCAGTTCCTTTTACATTGACATCGTTGTATTCTTGTTGTTTTGTAAATGATTCTTGTACATCTGTAAGTGCAGCTTCATGAAATATTCCATCAGAATTTTTTACTATGTCTCTAAGTTGATCAAAATCTCTTATGTCAACTTTATGAAACTCAACACCAAGTGATGAAATTCTCTCAATCTTTCCTCGATACATATTATCAATTACAATTGGAGTGTGATTTTGCTTGAGAAGTTGTCTTACTATGTTATTTCCGATAAACCCTGCTCCTCCAATTACTGCAAATTTCATGTCGTCGCTAAAATTTTCCAATCTTTAAATCTTCATCATTAATAAAACTAAAAAACAAGTAAATTATGTGAAGTTGTAAGTCAGAAATGAAAAATGTTCTAGAAATGAATGAATTTGAGTTCAATAATAGCATCCAATCAGGATCACTCAAAATATGTGTAATTGGAATTGGAAGAATAGGTCTCCCTACCGCATTATCATTTGCCAATTCTGGTCTACCTACTATCGGTCTTGATATCAACTCTGAACTAGTTGATATGATTAATCAAGGAGAATTTCCCTTAAAGGACGAACCTGGATACCCTACAATCTTTGAAAAAGTTTTAAAAGAAAAAAAATTCACTGCGACTACTAAGATTCAAGATGCTGTTCCTCAGTCAGATGTAATAGTTTTATCATTGCCTACACCAATGGATAAACAAAATGTACCAAATTATGATGCTTTACGTTTAGTAGGAAGACAACTCCACGAATTTTTAACTTCTGGTTCTATAGTCATTGTTGAAAGTACAATTGAGCCAGGTTTTGTTGAGAATGAATTAAAATCAATAATAGAAGGAAATGATCTCAAACTAACTGCTGGTAAAAATTTTGGTATAGGAGTATGTCCAGAAACTGCAAATCCAGGACAAATTCTTAATGACTTTGAGAGATTACCTAGATTAGTTGGAGCAATAGATCAAAGAACTCATAATATAATAAAAAAAATCTACAAACATGTTTTTACTGTAGACTTGATTTCAATGCCTGACTGTAAAACAGCAAATGCCGTAAAATTAACAACAAATGTTTTTCGTGATCTAAACATTGCATTTATCAATGAACTGGCATTAATCTTTGAAAAATCTGGAATAGATATAATGACCGTTTTAGAAGCTGCAAAAACAAAATATAATTTCCAAGTTCATTATCCTGGAGCTGGAGTTGGCGGACCATGTCTTCCTGTAAACTCTTATCAAATGATAAATTTTGCAAAAACTTTTGGCTTTGATAACTTTTCAATTGTTGAAACAGGAAGAAGAATTAATGAATCAATGCCAGATCATGTAATTGAACTTTTGAAAGATGCCTTTAGCGAATCTTGTACAGACATAAAACAGTCAACAATATTGATTTTAGGCGTAACATACAAACCTGATGTAAAAGATGTTCAATTAACTCCTGCCGAACCAATTATTTCAAAATTACACCAACTAGGTTCTAATGTAAAAATATATGATCCATACTTTAAGAATTCAACTTTGTTTGGAATAAACTGCGAATCAAATCTTGTGGAATCTTTGAAGCAATCTGATGCATTAATTGTGGTTACAGCTCATAAAGAATTCCATGATCTAGAACCAGCATTCTTAAAATCAACTCTGAAATCTCCAGTGGTAATTGATTCTAGATGTATAATTAATCAATTTGATGCAAAAAATGCAGGATTGATTTATCGTGGAGTTGGACGTGGAAAAATCTAGTTCGAAATTAGCTCCTAATTCAATCAAAAATATTCTCACTCTTAGATACAATCCAACAAAAAAATCAAAATTTACCAAAAAAACTTGGAAAGATTTTGTTGAAAAACCATCCAATACATCTTCACAAATAATAGAAAACTTGATCTGTTCAAACATCCATAAAACAATTAGAAATTCTACAAATACAAAAATATCCATAGCTCTTAGTAGCGGAGTTGACTCTACACTTGTTTTAGCACTATTAAAAAAAACATGTCCAGATGTAAAAATTAGTGCAATTTCAATTAGATTTGAGAATAGTGTTGATGAATCAAGATATGCTGCAAAGATTGCATCAAAATTTGACATAGATCATAATATTGTATATGTTGAAAATTATCTCAGGGAATTACCACAAGCAGTTAGTATTATTAAACAACCGTTTTGGGATTTACACTGGTATCATGTTGTAAAAAAAGCAAAAACTCTGGGAAAATTCCTGATGTCAGGTGATGGTGGAGATGAATTATTTGGAGGTTATACATTCAGATACAAAAATTTCTCTCTCTAACTGCAAAAAACTCATCACCAATTGATAAAGTCAAAGCATATCTGCAATGCCATGAAAGAGATTGGGTAGAAGACCAAGCAGACATATTTGGTAAAAAACTTGGTTTTAATTGGAATCCTATCTACAAACAATTTTTACCATATTTTGATAATCCATTAAGTCAATTATCGCAGGTATTTCTGGCAGACTTTAATGGTAAACTACTCTACAACTGGATTCCATTAAATACAAGTTTTCACAGTTACTTTGGAGTAAAACCTGTTACTCCACTATTATCTAAAGAAACAATTCAACATACTACACATTTACCGATTAATTTAAAATATGACTTAAAAACCGATACTGGAAAGCTTCTCTTAAGGGAAATTCTTCACAAGTATTCCCTTGATAAATTATTGATTAAGAAAAAACAAGGGTTTTCTGTAGATACAATGAATTTGTGGAAATCTTATGGGTATGATTTATGTGATTGTTATCTGTCTGATGCAAGAATTGTACAGTCCAAATGGATTAACAAAGATTGGATTGAAAAGCATTTTGATAAAAATAACATAGATATCAGATATGTAAACAAGTTTCTTGGGTTATTATCTTTGGAGATATGGTACAGAATATTTATCACAAAAGAAATGAAACCAACTGTTACTCTTTAAATTCTTAATTTATTTAATTCCGTGTTTTTCCAAAATATCTAAAAACTCTTTTGCAATTTTACTCCAATTGAAGTTCTCTTCAACGAATTTTCTTCCACTTTCTCCCATGCTTTTTCTTTTTTGTTCATTATTAATTAAAAGTGATAATTTTTCAATCCATTCGTTTGCATCACACTTCTCTATCAAAAATCCAGTTTCGTTATTTTTCATAAGCTCTGGAATCCCTCCTACGTTTGTTGCAACTACTGGCTTTTTCATTAATTGTGCTTCTTGCAATGTTAACGGTGACATGTCAATTCCACTAACTAGTGCATAGACATCAATCTCAGTTAGATACTCTCTGACTTTATCTGGATATTGCAAATTTCCAAGCCACTTGAAATTATCATGTTTTCCTAATGCCGATAGAATCTTGTCACGGTACGGCCCATCTCCTGCCCAGTAAAAAGTCACATCAGGCATGGATTTTAAGACACTATCTAAAATAAGCATCTCTTGGGCTTTTCCCCAAATTACTGCCCCTTGTAACAATCCAACACAAGGATGTTTGAGAGTCATTCCTTTTGATGTATACCATCTAGATGAGGATATTCCCTGATACATCACTCCTGTTTTTTTGTTTGGATAATTCCTCTTGACAATTTTTTCTAAATGTTCACAAATTGGTACAATTAATGATGATTTTTGAAAAGTTTGTCTAGCAATAGAAATCCACATTTGCAATGCAATTCTCTTTGGAAGTGATTTGTACAGTGTATTTTTTGCCCACTCCATTTCCTTCCAAATGTTTCCTCTCAGATGTATTACTAGGGGAATATCCTGTTTAGATGCGGCAAGCGCAAAATGCCTTTGTCTGTCTACTAGAATGACATCTGGCTTAAATTCAGAAATTAATTGATCAAACTTCTTTCTAGTTTGAAACCAATCGGAAACCTTACGGCTTGGAAAACCATTGCAAATATCTGTATCTACAACTAGCTTACAATCAACTCCTAAATCTGTTAGAGCACTTGCAAATTCCTTTAGATGAAATATCTTGGAGGTAGAACCTCCTATAAGTAATCTCATTTTTGTTCACAATTATAAAAATAATGTATGTATTAAGACATTTTGTAAAATAAATGGTATTATACTTAATCCTAATATTTTTAAAGCCATAAAAAATCGATTAAACAACTTGAAACCTTCTCTTGTTGAATATCTAGTTTGTCCTATATGCAGAAAAAATTTCAACATCAAAATAACAAAAAAATCTAAAGGAGAAATTATGGAGGGATATTTGATTTGTATAAATAAACACAAATTTACTATTACAGACGGAATTCCTAGATTTGTCACAGATGCTACAAAGGGTTTTGTAAAAACTGAAGATGCATTCTCATCAAAATGGAAAATATATCATAAATCATATCATGAGAAAAAATGGTTTGAGTTTCAAAGAAATTGGTTTTTAGAAAGGTTTCAATGGGAAACTCTTGAAAGTTTTAATAAATTTCTATTGACAAAACATAATGTTCTTGATGCAGGAACTGGTCTTGGAAATAGTGCAAACTTTCTATCTACCAACAAACAATCACTAGTTTTTGCAATAGATGCTAGCGAATCTGTAAATTTTGCTTATAAAAAATATGGCGGTGCTACAAACATTCATTTTTTGCAAGCAGACTTGCGTCAACTTCCATTTAAAAAGAATTTTTTTGACTATGTCTACTCTGATCAGGTATTACATCACACAAAAAATACTGAAACATCATTCAAATATCTGACAAAATTCCTCAAAAAGGCAGGCCATATTTCGATATATGTTTACAACAAAAAGGCTCCAATAAGAGAATTTGCAGATGACTACATTCGTTCAAAGACTACAAAAATGTCTGTAAATGATTGTGTAGAGTTTTCAAAAGATATGACAATTCTGGGAAAATCATTATCTAATCTAAAAAGGAAGATTATCATACCACGTGACATTAAGCTACTTAACATCAAGGCAGGTACATATGATGTACAGCGATTCATCTATTGGCATTTTTTGAAATGCTTTTGGGCTGAAGATGGAGATTTTGAGAGAAGCGTAGGTGTTAACTTTGATTGGTATTATCCAAAGTTTGCTTATAGACACACTCCTGATGAAGTACGTAAGTGGTATCGTGATACCAAAATAAAAATTACAAGTTTTAAAGAAATTGAAAGCGGAATTAGTGTTACTGGGAAAAAATAAATTTTTTATAAACTTTGTTTATTCTGTTTTTTCATTATGAAAATATATGAACTTGGAAAAACATGTGCAAAATATTTTCTAATTTTATAACCATAACTCTTGAATATACTATATCCAGAATAAACTAACGGACCGTTTGATTCATTGTGAACTACATACCCATAAGAAGCGAACATTTTTGCCCAAGAGTTTTTTGAAAACTTGAAAATTTCAATAATAAAAGATCTTTCTGTTCCTAACGGATGTAAAAATAACAAGTTTTTTAATCTAATTTTTTTATGATTTAATCCGTCTTTACCATCATTTCTTAAATTTTCTTTTGAATTTGATTTACCTGTAATTTTTTTGTACAGTATTTTTGGTAATAATACATAATGCCAAAAATTAGTAATTACTGACCACCAATTTGATGGAACAATGTGTATGGCTAAACCGTCTGATTTTAGAACTCTGTTGATTTCCTTGAATAGTGAATTTTTATCTTTTATATGAGCAATTACATGTGAAGAAAAAACTAAATCAAATGTTTCTGGCTTGAATTCTAACTCTATTGCATTCATTTCTTTTACATCAAAATATGTTGAAGATGGATTGATATCAATTGAAATTACATCAAAACCCCAATCTGTTAAAATTCTTGCAAGATATCCGTCTTTTCCTCCAATTTCTAAAATTTTTTTTATTCTAGCGTCTGATAGGTTTTTTCTAATAGATGACAGTTCCTGATTTCGAATAAATTCAATCCACGTATTTTCATTAATCATTTCTCATCTTATGTGATTTTTTCTATACATGACTAAATCATTAAATATCTTATTTTGAGACATACTTTTTGTCATACTTTAATTAGTATAACTAAAATCTAGAATTAATTTATAGTTGTTTACAGTGATATGAAATTGTTTAAAAAAATCAAATCAAAAATCTCACATTTTCCATATTTCTATCAGTGGATAATTCTTGTAAATATGAATAATGATATTTCCACATCCTTTTTAAAATTTAAGGAGATAATGCCCATAAAAGACAGATTTTGGGCGGATCCATTTGTAGTTTACAAAGATCAGAAACATCATATATTTTTTGAAGAATTTCTGAATTATCAAAATAAAGGACATTTGTCAGTAATGACTGTTGATAATAATGGAAATTATACTAAACCTGTAAAAATTTTAGAACGTGATTATCACTTATCATATCCGTCTATATTTGAATTTCAAAATGAATGGTATCTGATTCATGGAACAATACATAATTCAAAATCTTATGTGGAATTATTCAAGTGTGATAATTTTCCATTTCGTTGGAAGCATGATCGTAAATTAATCATTGATATCCCACTTGTAGATACTACCATGTTTTTTTATAATAAAAAATGGTGGATATTTGCATGTAAAGCCGAAAATAATGGAACATCTCGATCTGAGGAATTGATGCTTTTTTATTCTGATGATCCACTTAGTGCAAATTGGATTCCACACCCTTTGAATCCTATAGTCTCTGATATTAGAAATGCTAGACCTGCAGGAAAAATCTTTGAAATGAATAATAAAATTATTCGACCTGCACAAAACTGTTTTCAAGTATATGGAAACGGACTTTCCTTTAATGAAATAATTAAATTAAATGAAAATGAATATGAAGAAAAACACCTGGAATTCTTCAAGCCTGATTGGAAAAGTGGTCTAATTGGACTTCATACTTTTAATTATGAAAAAGGTTGTACTGTAATTGATGCCAGAATAAAACGAAGTAGACTAAACTAATTAAAGAAAATCCAATTTCAAATCAAATATGATAGTTCAATTGATATACAACATAATAAGAAAAAAATCATGAAACAAAATATTGGCTTTCGAGGATGGTTCTATTTTAGGCAAGGATGGACAACTTATTTTGCTTTCATTTTTGCAGCCATTAACACAATGGTTGTTACATATTATCTAGCAATTGAAAATATTCCTTCTTTAAAGACAATTTTTCCAACATTTTATGTTTATCTAGCTATTACAGCTTCTATTGGTGTTCCGTTGCTGATTTTAGTTGGATATGCACATCAGAAAAAAACTTCGTCATATAAAGCCGAAGCTGATATCTATTATGAATCAAATCCTCATGCACTAAGACAATATAACGATATAGAATTGCTTTTGCAATTAAATCTAAAATTAGTCGATCTCTTACTTTTGGATTATGAAAAAAATAATGTTTCCAATGAAAAATTAGATGAGCTAATAAAATTGAAAAATGAAATAGAAACTTACTTTAATCAAAGAAAAGACAATAAACAAATAGATGTTGCATTATTCAAGAAATTTTCACACTTGAAATAATCAATCTCTAATCAATCTATCATATTCTTCCTTTCCCCATGTACTGATGTTTTTTTCTCTGAATTTTTTTATGTATATTTTTTCAATCTTAAGAATAATAAAACTCATAAACCTATCCAAAATGGATAATTTTCTATCTAGCGTTTTACTTTTCTCAAATACTTTTACAAAAATATTTTCCCAGTCTTTTGATACCAATTCCGGATCAGATATTTTCTTTACATATTCGTATTCCTTTTGTGCTAAATCATCTCTGAATTGTTTTGATTCTACAATCTTATCTATGATATCTGCTATCTCTTGCGGTTCATTTGATTTTGGTAGAAATGGCGGGATTATTTCCTCACCATCAACAATGTTGGGTTTTTTTGGATCCGTATAACAAATCACTGGTTTTTTACAAAATGCAGCTTCTCTTTCTATCCCGCCTTGAACACCTGCTCTCATTTGCCCCATCACTGCGTTCGCTCCTGCAAAATATCTGCCTAATTCTTCTCTTTTAATTAATGGAATGAATCTGACTCTGTCTGATTTTTCATCGATTAATTTTTTATTTATTGAACTTAACTCATCAAATTTTTCAGTGGTTGTATCTTCTATAAACCACTTTACTTGTAATACTTCAAAATCTGATTTACAAAGCTCTATTGCCTTCCAAATCTTATCCATTCCTTTTTCCAATCCAAATCTTTGTGCTGACAAGAAAGTAAATTTTTCTTTTTTAAATTCAATTGGTTGTATTTTTTCATTGAAAAGTTCTGTATCTACAAATATCCTGTCTAATCTGATTGCATCTTTTCTATATTTTTTTAATGGTGTATAATATTCGTCCATAGGTGCTATACATGCAATGGCATTATCTAGTATTTTTTTATAAAAGTTTTTTTCAAAAAAATTATAATTTTTATTTTCTTTTGCAAAAGGTGGATTTGTAATATCTCCTCCGACAAAATACATTATGTAATTTATTCCCGCTAAATATGCAATTCTTGTTCCTGCCCAAGGAACAGCTATGCATAAATCATAGTTATCTTTGATTTTTTTGATTCTTTCTACTTGTTTTGAAATTAATAACGAATCAAAGTATTCTATTCCATCTTTTCCAGTTGTTGTTTTATCTACACCTTTTTTTGGAAAATCTATTAAATGAACTTCTATATTTCTTGCAAATTTTTTCATTAGATAGATATTGCTTGTTGAATCTCCTATTGCCAGAATTTTTAATTTCATCTAAAAGACCTCTTTGTTCATTGTTTACACTACTTTAATTTTTAGTTGTATTATCTTAAGATTTTGAATTATGTATTGTTCAAGTCTTTATGAAATGCTTTATTTAGCTAAATTCTTTCTATTTTGTATGAGAACAAAAAAATTTGAAATTTCAGAACAGTTTTACTCCGACTTGATATCAGTACATAAAAAACGACGAAATGAAGTTAAAAAAAAATGGAACCGAGTTTTACCTTTTAATGAATTAATATCTGACAGATGGGAAAAAGCCAAATTTTTGAATGGATTGCATGGTAGTAGCATATATGATAACAGTTATGTATTTGGCAAGGTTTCTATTGGAAAAAATACTTGGATAGGTCCTTACACTATACTTGATGGCAGTGGTGGAAAACTCTCCATAGGTGATTTTTGTAGTATTAGTAGCGGAGTTCAAATCTATACTCATAACACAGTAAAATGGGCTGTAAGTGGTGGAAAAGCTGAATACGAAAAAAAATCTGTCAGGATAGGTGATAATTGTTACATTGGTCCTTACTCGGTAATTAGTATGGGATCTAGTATTGGAAAAGGAAGTGTTATTGGAACATCAAGTTTTGTTAATACTGTAATTCCTCCTTATTCAATTGCGTTTGGTTCTCCAGCAAAGATTGTAGGTAAAGTTAAAGTCAAAGGAAAAAATGTAGAGTTTGAGTATTTTAAAAAATAATTTTATAATTTCATTCTACCAATAACTAATAATATCCTAAAACATTAGATTAGAAATGGGAGTATTTGATCAAAAAATACAATGGGTTGATCCAATTACCAATGAAACTTTAAACTCTGATGGGCATTACCTTGTTTCAAATCATTCATCATATTCTATATTCAATGGCATACCAAATTTTGTTGATAATGTAAATGATCAAACCCAAAAACAAGTTCAAGAATCATTTGGAGAAAAGTGGTCACAAAGTGATTTTGGACAAAATGATGCTGAATTTGAAGAAAAAATTAAACCTGTTTACCTAGAAATGATGGGTCTTGAAGAATCTGATCTAGCTGTTTTTAATAATAAAATTATTCTTGAAGTAGGAATTGGAAGTGGTTCATCATCAAGATTGTGGGGACCACAAGCCAAAGAATTTCATGGAGTAGATATTTCAAAAGCAGTTTATCGTGTTCAAACAAATTTAAAAAAATTAATTTCAAATCCTATTCTTTCTCAGGCTGACATCAACAAACTCCCTTATCTTGACGAAAGTTTTGATGTTGTTGTTAGTAATGGTGTATTTCACCATACACCTGATACAAAATTAGCATTAAAAAATTCCCTAAAAAAATTAAAAATTGGCGGGTTTTGTATTTTTTATATATATAAAAAAAATCACCCATTAGAGAATTTTCAGACGACTATATTCGTTCAAAAATTTCTGATTTATCTTATAATGATGCATGGGAAAAAATTAAGCCTCTTACCGATTTTGGAAAGTTACTACATGAAAAAAATATTCAAATTACTATACCGTTTGATATAGAATTGTTGGGAATAAAAAAAGGAACATATGATCTACAGAGATTTTTTTATGATTATTTTTTCAAATGTTTTTGGAAAGATTCATGGGGATATGATTATTCTAATCTTGTTAATATTGATTGGTATCATCCAAAATATTGTTGGAGACATTCAAAAGATGAAATACAGTCATGGTGTGCTGAGTTTAATCTAAATATTAAATATATCAAAGAACTAGAAAGTGGTTATGCATGTTATGTTGTAAAAACTTCTAGTATAACCTGAAACAATAATTACTTCATTGAAATAAGAAAAATAGTTGCAAATTAACAAAAACCAAATTCGTAATTATCTTACAATTAGATATGATCCTCTGATAAATTCCCCGCATTTAGCAACTTGGAACGATTTTGAAACTCAAACTTCTGATCCACATGGGCTTGTGACTGAAAATCTTCTTACTCTCTCTTTAAAAAATTCTATCCCTGATGACAATAAATCAATAGCAATCTCGCTAAGTAGTGGAATTGATTCTTCAATATGTTTAGCAATACTACGAAAAACGTTTCCCAAAAGAAAAATAATTGCTATATGTGGAGTTTTTGAAAATGGCTTTGATGAATCGATTGAGGCAAAAAAAATTGCAGACAAATTCTCTGCCGAATTCAAAGTACTTCATATGGGTTCGATGTTTACAAACATGCCCGAGATCATCTCTATTTCCAAGAGGCCCAGATGGAATACTTACACTCATCTTGTTGCCAAAGAAGCTAAAAAGAAAGCAAATTTTTTGGTGACTGGTGATGGCGCTGATGAACTATTTGGTGGATATGTTTTTCGATATCATAAATTCAATCAACTTTTAAAGTCAAAGGATCAATGGCTAGAAAAAACTAAAAAATATCTAGAGTGTCATAATCGAGATTGGGTTCCGGATCAAAATAATTTGTTTGGTAAATGTATCAAGTTTAATTGGAATGAAATTTACAATTATTTCAAACCTTATTTTCATAATGCTCTAGATCCTATTTCTCAGGTAATGCTAGCTGATTTTAATGGAAAATTGTTATTTGATTTTATACCTACTGGGAAAGCAATATCTGATTATTACAAAATCAAAAACATTCCAATATTTTTGGATAAATCTTTGATAACTTTTGCACAAAAACTACCATTACATCAAAAATATGACAACAAAACTAACAGAGGAAAATTAGTGTTAAGAGCAATATCAAAAAGGTTAGGGATAAATCATATTGAAGAAAAAAAAGGTTTTTCACCTAGTTTGCTTTTTGATTGGCAGAAAAATGGTAAAGAAATATGTCAGTCATTCTTATTAAATAAAAATTCTCAGATATATAAAAAAAATCTAATCAATTATGACTGGACTGTAAAAGCATTTGATAAAATTGAATTTGATGGAGACATAAGGTATTTGAATAGACTAATTTCTATACTTGCTTTAGAAATATGGATTAAAATTTTTGTAACAAACGAATTAAAAAGTACTAAAAAATTAATCTAACATTAATCATTTAGTGTCTTATTGATTATCCTGAAAATATTTTCTTGATCTTCCCGTGTCAAATTTTTGTGAAGCGGAAGTGTCAATGCGTTATTAAATAATTTTGCCGAGTTTTCTAAATTGCCCACCTTTTTCATATTCTTGTATGCTGGTTCCAAATGCAATGCATATGTGCCAATTTGGCTTTGAATATTTTCATCAGCCAATGCCTTTCTTATCTTGTCTCTGTAACCGTCTTTTTGCACGTAACAAGTGTATGATTGAAATGTCTGTCTTGTATTCTTGCCTACATATGCTGGTTTGATATTTCCAATTTTTGATAATAATTCTTGATAAATTTTTGCCTTTTGAATCCTGTCTTCAATTATTTTTTCAATTTTCTTCATCTGAACTAGCCCGATGGCGCTTAACACATTTGATAATTTGTAATTGGTTCCTATAGTTTCAAACGAAGTACCCTTTGCTCCAAAATGCTTAAAGGAATAACACTTTTCTGCAATTTCATCGTTATCTGTAGTTATCATGCCGCCCTCTCCAGTTGTAATTACTTTTCTTGGATGGAAACTAAAACAAGAATAATCTGCAATCTTTCCAACATAATCCTCGCCAATTTTTGCACCTAAACTACAAGCAGAGTCTTCCAGACATTTCAAATCTAGTTTTTTTGCCTTTTGATAGATTTCTTTTTCTAATGGAACTCCAGCCCATGAAACTGGACTGAAAACGCTCATTTTTTCATCATATGCTTCCTCCAGAATATCTGCAGTCATATTCATGCTATCCAAATCCACATCTGCAAGTACTGGAATTCCACCCGCCAAAACTACTGCTTCGGCAGTAGCAGGGTACGTGTAATCTGGAACAATTACTTCTTGTCCTTTAATATTCAAACATTCCAATACCGTATGAAGTCCTGTAGTGCATGAAGTAACTGCTATTGCGTGTTTTACTCCCACATAGTTTGCAACCATATCTTCAAATTCTTTTGTAGTGCTTCCCTCTGTTAGAAAACCTGTAGCCATTACTTTTCTGATCTCGTTTATCTCATCCTCTCCTACATCGGGAACAGCTAGTGGTATGAGTTTCTTTTCAGTCACTAATTTGGGATTTTTGCTCTCTCGTATTAAGGTATTTTTTAGCAAGCTTTTTTAGAATATGAGGCAGGGTTTTTGTTGATGAAAATACTGATAATGGGCTCAGAAGGATTTGTAGGAAAAAACTTGGTCAAGGGGTTGTCTGAAAAACATGATATCTATACATCTGATCAACTTGACTCTACTGATCAAAATTATTCTAAATGTGATATTACAAATTACGATTCAGTGGAAAAAATAGTTAGAGATGTAGATGCTGTAATTCATCTGACTGCTCATTCTTTAGTTTCTTCTCTTGATGGTTCTATTACCAATGCTAGAGTTAACATCATGGGATTGCTCAATTTACTTGAAAGCTGTAGAAAAAATTCAGTTCCTAAAGTGATTTTTACTTCTGCTTCCTCTCTTGTAGGTGAGCCAAAATCTTTTCATGTAAATGAAGATCATACTCCAAAACCTAAAACAGCATATGGGATAACAAAATTAACGTCTGAACATTATCTGCGTCTATATCATGAGCTGTATGGTATAGATTACACTGTGTTTAGATTTTTTAATATTTATGGACCATTTCAAAAAAACGGATTAATCCCATCTATTTTTAATAAAATTCAAAACAATGACTCTATTACAATTTTTGGGAAAGGAGATCAAGTTCGTGATTATGTTTACATTGAAGACATTCTTCCATTTTTTGAACAAGCGGCTTCCTCAGAAATTGGAAAAAATAAGGTTTTCAATATGGGAACTGGAAAAGGCAGTACCATACTAGAAATTGTAAAAAACATGTCTGAAATTCTTAAAATTGAGCCAAAAATTGAGTACCAACCTGTCAGACCAGGTGAGATAGGTAATTTTGTGGCCGATACAACTCTATTGCATGAAACGTTTGGTAAAACCCCTTCAACAGATGTTAAAATTGGTCTCAGTAAAACAGTTGATTGGCTAAAAAATAACTCATGATTACTTTTTTGATTAAAATTTTTGAAATGACATAATTAAATTAGTACTTTATTTACTCGTGATTGTAATTGACTAAACAAATTTTATCCAAAGAAGTTTTTGCAATATATGGGCTTGGTAATGTTGGTGGTTCTATAGCTGCTGTTTGGCTTAGAGCAGGTGCTAAAGTTATTGGTGTTGATATTTCTAAAACCCTTTTAGCTGAAATTAAAGATGGTGTTTCTCATAAGAAAGAACCTTTCTTATCTGAAACTTTTTCAAAATCCATTAAAAACAAGTCGTTTTTTCTAACTTCTAATGGAATTGACGCATCAAAAAGATCTTCAATCAAAATTATCGTAGTTCCAGTAGGATTGAAAAACAAAAAGGTGGATCTTAGTTCTGTAATCCAAGTAACCAAAAATATATCCAAAGGCCTCAAAAAAGGTGATACTGTAATTTTATCTCCGTCTGTTCCGCCTGGAACTACAGAAAAAATAGTCTTGCCAATTCTTGAAAAAGAAAGCAAACTAAAAGGCGAAAAAGACTTTTACCTCATTTACAATCCTGAAAGAATTTTTGAAGGAAGAGCAGTTAAAGATATTGAAGAAAACTATCCTGCCGTAATCTCTGGACTTGGACCCAAGAGTTTGAAGATTGCTGAAAATCTATTTGGGATTATTTCTAAAAAAGGAGTTTTAAAAATGCCTACTTTAGCAGAAGCTGAAGCTGAAAAATTATTTGAGGGAGCATATAGGGATGTAAACATTGCACTTGCAAACGAATTAGCAGAATATTGTGAAAAAATTGGAATTAATTTTTGGGAAACTCGTAAAGGTGCAAATTCTCAGCCTTTTTGTCATTTGCATTATCCTGGTACCGGTGTAGGCGGTCTGTGCATTCCGGTTTATCCACGCATAATTATAGAAAACGCATCAAAATTTGGCAAGACAATGAGTCTTTTAGAATACTCTAGAAGAATCAATGATAACATGCCCAAAAAATGTGTTGATGATGCCATCAAAATGCTCTTAAAAAATAAAATTAAACCTAAAAATGCAAAGATAGCTGTTCTTGGATTGGGTTTTAGAGGCGAAGTTACAGATACAAGATTGTCTCCTACATATGATGTTGTAAATGAATTTCTAAAAAAAGAATGTACAGTAACTGTTCATGATCCGTATATCTTTGAAGACACAAAACTGCCAAAATCAGTTTCTCTTACAAAAGATCTTGTAACTGCTACCAAGAATGCAGATTTAATTTTCATTTCATCAGATCATAAAATTTATTCTAAACTTGATTCAAAATCATTTTCAAAAGGAAAAAAATTGATTTTGTTTTTTGACGGACGAAATGTTCTCAATTCAAAGTTATTTTCAGCTGGTATGCTCAATACAATTGGAATTGGTAAAAACTGATTTTTATTGTTGTTTTTGATCAGGGATTTTTTCATAATTTATTCTGAAAAGTTTAAAGTAAATGTCGTGTCCTTTTTCTTTTGAATCATATTCTTTAGTTAAATAATCATATTTTTCTTCATTTTCAAATACGTCGTTTAGAAATGCTGGGCTGTTATCTTCTTTTACTACTATATGGGTTATTTTTTCAACTAAAAAGGATCTTCCGAACCTATCTTCATGATATCCACTTGATGTTAATAATTCCTCCATAGAATTTGTTCCTCTTATCTGTACTATTGCTGTATTTGTTGATATTTCTGCCCAAGTCCTTGGAAAATTATTCATTTGACTAATTCCAGCAGAGAAAACATACGATGATTCTGGTTCAAAATTATTTACTACTGCATTTGAAGGGATCATCTCTTTCATAATCTCATATACTGCACTCTCATGTTCTCTGTCAATATCTTTCCAAATTAGAAATAATGGAGAAGAAATTACAATCAACACAACTAAGCAAATTAGCGAAATTTTAAAAAATTTATTCTTATTTTCATATATCCATCTAAAAAGAAATAACGCTAGTAATGCAAAAATTGGATACAAAGGAAACAGATATCTTGTATCTGACGCAAATGAAAATGCATAGACTGCTGGTAAGAGAATAAAAAAGCCAATACTGAGCACAAATTTGGCAATCTTTCTATCTTTAACCATTAATACAAATCCAATTGGGACAACAAAGATCAACATTGGAATTTGAGACCATCCAAGAAACTTGAATGTGTTTATCAAACCTTCAGAAACAAGATTAATTGTACCACCATACATTTTAGTTTCCGGACTACCTGTCAACTCCTCAGTACTAACACTAACTCGGGACCAAAAATTATCTGAACCAGATTCCTCCGTTCTCAAAATTCCCACTGCTGAAACAATTAAAATAAAAATTAGTACTGAAACTGAAATGTGAAAAATTTTTCTTTGTTTATTGAATTTTTTAGAAAAAACACGAAAATAAATGCAGGCAATAAAAATAGCCCTTCAATTCTTACTGTAGATGCTAACGCAATTGCTATAAAAGCCAAATAATTTTTCTTATAACTCGAACTTAATATGAGAACCATCCCGATAACTATCAACAAAATGTATAACGGATCCGTAATTCCAAAAGTTGAGTTTTGAATTATTCTTGGTTCAAAGACAAAGATTAAACTTCCCAATAATGCAAATTTTTCATCAAAAAATTTTCTGCAAAGAAAATAAATAGGAATTGCAGTTAGTGAGGAAATCACAACTGATAAAATTCTCTGCAATGCCATATAGTCCAAAAAATTACCTGAATTATACAATGAAAAGAAAAAACTTACAAAAAGTGGCCAACCGTTATTGGAAACTTGCATAGATGAGTTTTGTCCTAAGCTATGATCTATGGCATACATAAAATATGCAAAATTATCTGAATTCAATGGAATTTCAAATGGAACAAAAAGAAATCTAATTGTTATTCCAATTGCAATAATTGTAGGTAAAACTATGATTGGGTTTTTGATAGTGGGATTTTTTGCATATTTTAAATTCAATATACTCAATTTAGTTGATAGGCTTAATATGGATAATTTGAATCCATAAAATTAAATTAATTATGCTATTTATTCAAGGAAAAACTATGGAATTCGTTTTTTTAATTAATTTAATGATTTATTCAAAATAATCTCGAATGATGTTTAAATAATGATTAGATTCTGTTTTAATTATGAAATATAAGCAGATTCTACTTACCCGTCCACCTACAGGGTCAAATGCTTTACAAGGCGGCTCTGATGCAGATCCTCATCCACAACCTCCATTGGGCTTGGCTTATCTTGCGGGAGTTCTTGAAAGACTACCAGATGTAAATGTTTTAGATATTCTTGATGGTAATTTCTCAAAAAATTATGTTTACGATGTAAAAATGGCAGTAAAAAAACATAATCCTGATCTAGTTGGATTTAGTGCATTTACCCCTTTTGCAAATCCTGCTTTGGAAGCTGCAACTGCTGTAAAAGAAGTCAACCCGTCAATTCTTACCGTTTTAGGAGGACCCCATGCTGTTTTAGCTGATGTTACTATGAGAAAATGCCCTGCATTAGATGTAATCGTATATGATGAAGGTGAAGGACAAATTGAAGAAATTGTTAGTGGAAAAGCTCTCTCTGATGTAGCTGGCTTGTTTATTAGAAAAGAAGGAAAAGTAGTACCAACAGCACCGCGATCATACATAGATAATATGGATTCATTGCCATACCCTGCTTATCATAAATTGCCACATTTTCCTGATGGTTATCACCCACACCCTCCAAAGAGTACTGGAAAAAAGTGGTCTAGTATAATGTGGTCTCGCGGTTGTCCATTTTTCTGCAATTACTGTAACAGAGAAAATAGTTTTGGATTAAAATTTAGAAACCAGTCTCCTGAATATGTTGTTGATCATATCAAATATCTTCATTCAGAATATGGAATTGAAGAATTGACTTTCTATGATGATGTGATGTCTCTTAATAGAAAAGCAACCATGACATTGATGAAGGCGATGAATCCTGAAAAACTAGGCTTCAAGCTAGATTGGGACGCTGAAACTCGTGTAGATCTAGTTGACAAAGAATTGCTATTGGAAATGAAAAAAGCAGGATGCAGGATGATCTCTTATGGAATAGAACACGGCGTATTCATTCATGAAATTAAAGGTGGCAGAGCAACCCTCAAGCAAGCCGAAGATGCTGTAAAGTGGACACATGAGGCTGGAATTCAGACTGTTGGATATTATATGATTGGGTTGCCACAAGAAACAGAAGAGACAATCAAGAAAACAATCGAGTTTGCAAAAAAATTAGATTGTACATATGCACAGTTTGCAATAACTATGCCGTTTCCTGGTAACAAGCTGTATGATGAAGCCATAAAGTCTGGCTTGATTCAACTAGATGATACTTGGGACAAGTTTGTCTATGCAGGTGTTGGTTCTGGTGGAATTCAAGCTCCAGTTTTAACTACAAATGCATTATCTGCCAAAGATTTAGCATATTGGGCAAAAAGGGCATACCGTGAATATTACTTCAGACCTTCTTACATACTCAAAAAACTACTTAGTGTTAGAAGTTTCAAAGATTTTGCAATGTATTACAATGGTTACAAGATGTTGAAAAAAGATACCAAGTGATTAATTTGAAAATTACTGTAGGGATTCCGGCGTATAATGAAGAAAAAAATATTGCTTCAATAATTGAAAATTTAAACAAAATTGCAGATACAGTAATTGTTTGCAATGACGGTTCTAGTGATAATACTGGAAGAATAGCTGAAAAAATGGGGGCAATTGTAATTAATCATGAAAGAAATCTTGGATATGGTGGCGCCATACGATCACTCTTTCTTAAAGCTAGAGAACTAGAAAGTGATGTTCTAGTTACAATGGACTCTGATGGTCAACACAGAATCTCTGATGTATTGCCTGTTGCAGAACCAATAATTAAAAACCAGGCAGATCTAGTTATTGGTTCAAGATTCCTTGAGGGAAATCAGGAGAACATTCCAAAATACAGGAAAATTGGGATAAAAATGATAACTAAACTTGCTAATGCTTCCTTAGAAGAATCCGTCACTGATTCTCAAAGTGGTTTTAGAGCATACAGCAAAAACGTTCTTTTGACAATTACTCCGTCAGAGCAAGGTATGGGAGTGTCCAATGAAATTCTTATGAAAGCAAGTAAAAGCGGGTTTAAAATTGCCGAGGTGCCAATAGTTGTATCATATGAAGGCAGAACCTCTACACAACATCCCGTTTCGCATGGCGTATCTGTAACACTTAGTACGCTAAAATTTATCTCAATTGAGCATCCTTTGAAATTCTATGGAATTCCAGGGCTAATTTTTTTCGGAATAGGGTTGATATTTACAATTATGACTATTCAGGGATTCACAGAAACAAGACAAATTCTGTTGAGTGCTGCAGTAATTGGTGTTGGCACAATAATCTTTGGCACAGTTTTACTTATGACTTCTATCATTTTATATTCAATAGTAAATCTTGTACGAGAAAACTCTTCAAAGTGATTTTATGAAAATTCTTGTTACTGGTGGAGCTGGCTTTGTAGGTTCACATCTGACTGAATTATTGGTTTCAAAGAATCATTTTCCAATAATCGTTGACAATCTAAACAGTGGTCTTTACTCTAATATCAAAAAATTCGTAGACAGAAAAAAAGCTCAATTCATCAAATATGATATTCGAAATTTCAAAAAAATCATGAAGCTTCCTAAAGTTGATGCGGTAATTCATTTGGCAGCAATAGCCAGTGTAGTGGAATCAATAAGTAATCCAATTTTTGTAAATGATGTAAATGTTAATGGTACTTTGAATGTCCTTGAATTTTGTAGAAAAAAGAAAATCAAAAAACTTGTTTTTACATCATCTGCGGCAATCTATGGAGATTATGAGAAAAAAATCACCGAAACATCACCCACAATTCCTACTTCTGTTTATGGTTCTACCAAGCTGACCGGTGAGCAATACTGTAAAATTTACTCGGATCTGTTTGGAATCAACATTACGGCATTAAGACCATTTAATATCTATGGGCCACGTCAAAATAATGCATACGCCGGAGTGATCTCCAAATTCATGGATAGGTTAAACGAAAACAAGTCTCCCATAATATTTGGAAACGGAAAACAGACAAGGGACTTTATTCACGTTGATGATGTTGCACGAGCGTTTTATTTGGCTTTAAAATACAAAAAGAAATCTTTTGATGTCTTTAACTTGGCAACTGGAAAATCTACCTCAATTAATGAACTGTCTGAAATTTTCCTCTTAGCTGCAAACAAGCCAGGACTAAAAACAATACACAAAAAATCCATTCCTGGCGTAGTTGTTCACAGCTCCACAAATCCAAATAAAATCAAACAAAACTTGCACTTTACACCAACTATTGGTCTTAAAGATGGAATCACAAGGTTTGTAAAATCTCAAACCTATTCAAAATTATAATAAATCAGCAAATTTAAGACTGACCTATTTTTACTTGTGTTGATTAACAGTGAATATACTTGCAATTGGTGCACATTGGGATGATATTGAACTCGGATGTGGTCTTACTCTAAAAAAGTTAAGGGAAAAAGGCCATAATATTTTCTCAGCAGTTGTATGTAGCTCTCAATATGGTAAAGATGAGAATGAAGGAATGAAAGAATCAGAGGCATTAGCATACGGATTAAAATCGTTTGAACTTATTGGTGCAAATTACGTTCCGACTAATAAAGAGCCTAACAGTAAACTAGTGTATAATAAAAAAATAATGCAGATCTTTGAAGGAATTGCAAACACCAAAAAAATTGATGCTGTTTTTACTCACTGGTTTGGGGACCTTAATACAGATCATAAGGCAACTTGGGAAATATCTAGAACAGCATTTCGAAATGTAAAAAATTTTCTGATGTATCAATCCAATTCTTATAGTGATAATGTAAATATTTTTACGCCAAACTTATTTTTTAGCTTTAATCAAGAATCATATCTCTTTAAAGAAAAAATACTCTCTCAATATGTATCTGAGTGGACTCGTAGAGAAATCAGATGGAAAAGAGAAATATTTGAAAGGGAGCGATACTGGGGTCATATTTCTGGTAATGATTATGCTGAGGGATTCCAAATAGGAAAAGTTGTGGATTTTTTTGTGTAATGTGTTTTGAGGAATAATTTTGGCCAACAAAAATATTAATCATGAAAAAATTCTCATTGGAAAAAACTGTAAAATTAGTGATAATGTAACTCTTGTTGGAAATATTAGAATCGGTAATAACTGTAAAATTGGAAATAATGTATTTTTAAAATCTGTTTCACTTGATGATAATACTATTGTAGAAGATAATTCTATTTTGGGTTATGGTAATATTACTGGACATTATTATAATCCAAAACAGTCTCACGAAAATGACTCTCTAAAAAAAGATACATATCAAATAAAAATTGGAAAAAATGTTTTGATTCGAACAGGAGTTACAATCTATCTTGATGTAAATATTTCTGATAATTGCTGGATCAATCACAACGCAATTATTCGAGAAAATGTGACTATCTCTGAAGATACGACTATTGGTTCAAATACAATTTGTGAAAATAATGTTTCGATAGGAAAAAGATGTGCTATTCATAATAACACAATGATTTGTGCAGAAACGATGATTGAATCATATGTGTTTATTGGACCTGGTGTGACTTTCACAAACAATTCCCCAATTGGACATTTACGTAATGTTCCCTCTACAATTAGAGGCGCAAAATTACGATTGGGTTGTGCTATAGGTGGTGGCGTTACTGTTTGCCCTGGAGTTGAAATAGGGCATGAGGCAATTATTGCAGCTGGTGCTATAGTTACCAAAGATATTCCCCCAAGAATAATCGTTGCAGGAAATCCTGCTAAAAAAATAAAAGATGTTGATTCTCAAAGTTTCATTAAAGAGGACATTCGTAAACAATATGGAATTTAGCTAAAACATTTGCTACTATACATTACACAAAATACTATAAAACGACAGATTTCTTTACTAAAACATGAATATTTTAATAATTCATGAAGTCGATTGGTTAAAGAAAGTTACGTATGAAATTCATCATTTATCAGAGCTCTTTTCTTTAAAGGGTCATAATGTTTATGCAATAGATATTCCAGATCCAGGAAAATTATCATTAAATAAAGAAATTGCATGCGACATAAACAACTATCATAGAATATATGAAAAATCATCTGTTAAACTTCTAAGAACTCCTGTAATACCAATTAAAGGTCTGAATCGAATTTCTGCATATTTTACATCATATGGTTTTATTAAAAAAACTTTGCAAGATTACAATATTGATATTGTCTTATTGTATTCCATTGTAACAAACGCAAAGGCTACCATAAAAGCATGTAAAGAATCAGACATTCCTATAATCCACAGAACATTTGATGTTGTTCATGATTTAATTGATGAAAAATACTTGAAGAATATAGTTTTAAAATTTGAAAAATCAGCATATCCCGAATTTGATGAAGTGATCGCAAACACTCCGTTTATGAAAAAATGGTCTGAGGATATGAAATCAAAACATGTAATCATAATTTCCCAAGGAGTTGATCCAAATATAATGAAACCCTTACCTAAAGATTTAGAACTGCAGAAAAATCTCCAAATTTCTAACCAAGATCGAGTTGTAATGTATCTGGGCAGTATACACTCAATTTCAGGATTACCTGTAATCCTAAATTCGATTCCTAAAATTATCCAAAAAATCCCTCATTTCAAATTGCTTGTTGTAGGTGGAGGAGCACATCTTGAAAATCTCAAAGAGATCTCAAAAAAATTAGGAATACAGGACAAAGTTGTTTTTACAGACTATGTGCCTTACTTGCATATTCCTCGATATTGCAGTCTTGCAGAGTTATGCATTAATCCATTTGAAATTACTGACATGACAAAAAAATTATCCCCAGTTAAGATTTTTGATCTTTTGGCTTGTGGTAAACCAATTTTGGCGACTCCTTTGGAAGGGTTATTGTATGATTTTCCAGAGGAATCAAAAATATTGATTTATGCTAATTTGGAGCAATTCGAGTCTGAAATAATATCACTGCTTAATAACAAATCTTTAGAAAGTTTTGGGAGGAAAGGTAGGCAATATGTTGAGGCTAACTATACTTGGGAAAATGTTGCAAATAGATTTTTAAAAGAATTTGAAACTTTTCTGAACTAGCATGTTTTATCAATAACTTTTTAATTCACGTATAATGAAAGCCGATATCTAATGAAAATAATGTCTATTTTTGGAACAAGACCTGAAATAATCCGTTTAAGTAGAATATTCACATTATTGGATAAAAATTTTGAACATGTAATGGTCAACACAAGTCAAAATTACACTAGGGAATTAAATTCAGTTTTTTTTGAAGATCTAAATATTAGAAAACCTGATTATGATTTAAAAGTAAACACTGAGGCATATGGGATAGAAGTAGCTGATGTCATTGTTAAAACAGAAAAACTTCTAAAAAAGGAAAATCCAGACATATTGTTAATTCTAGGTGATACTAACAGCGGGCTTTCTGCAATTCCAGCTGCACATCAAGGAATAAAAATCGCTCATCTAGAAGCAGGCATGCGAAGCTATGATCTTAGAATGCCTGAAGAAAAAAATCGTGTCATGATTGATCATCTCTCTACTGTATTATTACCATACACTCATTATTCTCGAGAAAATCTAATCCGGGAAAATATTCATCCCAGCAAAATCTTTGTTGTGGGTAATCCAATAATTGAAGTGATAGATCATTACATGCCTAAAATTGAGAAAAGCAAAATATTTCAAAAACTAAAAATCAAAAAAATGAATACTTTTTGGTCACAGCACACAGAAGCGAAAATGTTGATAATATAAAATCATTAAAGAATATTTTTTCTGGCCTTGAAAAAATTCACAGAAAATTTGGCAAAAAAATCATTTACCCTATCCATCCTCGAACAACTAGTAAAATAAAAAATATTGAGATTCCAAAAGGAGTGCAACTAATTGATCCTTTGGGATTTTTTGATTTTACTTACCTGGAAAAAAATGCTTTTTGTTTACTTACAGATTCTGGAACGGTTCCTGAAGAGACACTTTATTTCAAGAAACCATGTGTAACAATAAGGGAAAGCACCGAAAGGCCAGAAATCATTGAAGCAGGATCTAACATATTGTCTGGATTAGAGCCTGAAAACATACTACGAGCTACAGAATCCATTACTTCTGGAAAACCAGATTGGCAATGGAATGAGGCACTTGGTGACGGAAAGACTGCAAGAAAAGTCATCAATATTTTACACGGAAAACTTTACTGAACATTTTTTATACCTACAATCTGGTAATATTCTAAATGACTGTATTGATTACTGGAGTTACTGGAGTACTAGGTTCTGAATTAAAAAAATTATTTCCAAATTCTATTTCACCTGAACACAAAGATTTTGATATATGTGATAAAAATCAGGTTAATGCTCTTTTCAACAAAGAAAAATTTGATCTGGTAATTCATACTGCTGCATACACAACAGTACGAGGATGTGAAGAAAATAAAGAATTAGCAATGAAAGTAAATGTGGAAGGAACAAAAAATTTGGTCAATGCAATATTAAAATTTTCTCCAAATACCAAATTTGTTTACATAAGTACAGCTTGTGTTTTTGATGGACACTCAGAAATGTATACAGAAAGTTCAATACCATACCCTGAAAATTTTTATGCTTTGACTAAATTATTGGGAGAATATGAAACACAAAAGATCTCCAATCATATTATATTGAGAACAAATTTTGTTGGAAAGAAAAAATGGCCATATCCGGGTGCATTTACAGATCGATTTGGAACGTATATCTTTGCAGATAAAGTTGCATATGGAATTAAAGAAATTTGTGAAAGTAATTTAGAGGGTATAGTCCATATTGTTGGAGACAAGAAAATTTCAATGTTTGATTTAGCAAAAATAACAACTTCTGATGTAAAACCAATTACAATTAATGATTATTCTGGTCCTAAATTAACAATGGATATGAGTTTAGATACAATAAGATGGAAAAAATACTCTCTTGACTGAATTCTGATTTTATGTTTATTTTAATGTTGAATTTATTTGAAATAATTGGTGAAAAAACATGAAAATTCTAATGGTTGTCACAGGTTTAAATGTTAAAACAGGTACTTATGAAGTAATTAGAAACGTTACACATCAACTAATAAAAAAACATGAAATAACAATTTTGACAGATAATGTTGAAGTCGATGATATTCAATATACTCATATAATTAAATTACAAGCAATATCAATACCGTTTATTCAATATCGTTTTATGCCTAAATTAATTACACTTATACAAAATCATCAATTAGATAACTATGATATAATACATGTTTTTGAATATCCTCTTTTTGTAACTGATTACATTACCTTGATGAAAAATAAAATTAAACCGCCTGTGATAATCAGTTTGCACGGAACACTAAACCAATATGGTAAATTTCCACTTAATCTAATTAAAAATATTCACAATAAATTTATGGTGAGATTTCAAGATTGTATAGATTTATTCCTTGTTTCTTCACTTGCAGAAAAACGGCAAGTAGATAAATTCAACATTCCTGAAGAAAAAATACAAATTCTTGAACCTGCTATGAGATTGTTTTCTGTTGAAAAAATTGTCTCAGATAGAAAAAATATACTTTATGTTGGCAGATTAGGTCTAACTAAAAATATAGATCTTTTAGTCAGTGCTTTTGCAAAAATTAAAACTAAAAATGTAGATCTAATTATAGCTGGACAAGATTTTGGAGCCTTAACCCAACTTAAAAGCCTTGTAAAAAGACTAGGCATTGAAAATAATGTATTCTTTAAGGGTTGGATTTCTGAGAAGGACAAAATTGAATTATTATCTAAATCTACCCTGTTTGTTCATCCTTCTTTAGAAGATGTCTTCTTACTTTCGCTTTTAGAAGCAGCTGCAATTGGTATTCCATGTATTGCATTTGATGTTGGTTCAAACTCTGAAATTCTTGAAGATATGGTCACTGGTATAATTGTTAAGAAAAAAAATCCTGATGGATTGGCAGAAAAATTAGATCTGTTACTATCTGATTCAGAACTATATGAAAAAATTTCTATTAACTCAAAAACTAAATTACCTGAAAAATTTAATTGGGAAAAAACTGCTAAAAATTAGAAGAATATTATATCCAAGTATTTACCTATAAAAAATTTCAAAATTAAATTTATTTTATTTTTTTGTTTTTTTAATAATTACTTTGGAGTCTTCTCCTGATGTTGCTGCGTCCCAAGGAAATTGCTCTCCTTTTAACCATCTTTCCCATCTTTTGATGTCTTCTTCGACCATCAATTTTATAAGTTTCTTGAATTTAGTTTTTGGAGACCATTTAAGTTTCTTTTCAGCTTTTGAATAATCTCCTTTCAAATCTGGTACATCATATGGTCTTAACTTCTGTTTTGCCTGTTTTATTTTTGAAGTAGAAATTCCTGCAATTTTACATGCTTCTTGAACAAGTTCTCTTACAGAATGACTCTCATTTGTTGCTAAAACATAATCATCAGGATTTTTTTGTTGTAACATCATCCACATTCCTTCAACAAATTCTGGTGCATATCCCCAATCTCTTTTTGCATCTAAATTACCTAAATACAATTCATTTGATAATCCTAAGGAGATTTTTGCAACGCCATTTGAAACATGTCTTGTAACAAACTCAAGACCTCTTATGGGTGATTCATGATTAAATAAAATCCCATTTGAAGCATGAATTCCATAAATTTTTCTATACATGTTAACCATCCAAAACGCATAAACTTTAGCTACACCATATGGACTAACTGGATGAAAAGGGGTTTTTTCATTTTTTAATGGTGTTTTTTCAACACCAAACATTTCACTTGAAGATGCCTGATAAAATTTAATTTTTTTATTAAATTTGTTTAATTGTTCTAAAATCCTAACACATCCAAAACCAGTCATATCCCCAGTGTAAAGTGGTTGATTAAAAGATACATCTACAAAACTCTGAGCTGCCAAATGATATATTTCATCAGGATTTGATTTCTCCAAAGCCTGCGCAACAGAACTAGAATCTACAATATCTCCCGGAATTAACTCTACCTTGTCAAAAATTTGTAAATAATGTAATCTCCAAAAATTAGGAGTTGATAGTCTTCTATAAGTACCAAAAACCTTGTATCCTTTATTATGTAAAAATTTTGCCAAGTATGCACCATCTTGACCTGTAATTCCTGTTATCAATACACGTTTCATAATTTTTGTTAAAACTCACCAAATTTAAACAGTTAATGTATCTATCTCTAAAGTATTAATGCCTATTAAAAAATCCGTTTTTATGGAACCAATTGTTATTTCTGGATCAAATGGATTTTTAGCTTCTCATTTATCTCAATTCTTTATAAAAAATCATACAAAAACATACGGAATTTATCGTGGCTCTTCACAAATTTCTGGTGTAGAAAAAATTCATGATGATATTTTATCAATAGAAAATATGCCTGATGATGTTTCAACCATACTTCATTTTGCCGCATTAACTGATATTGAATATTGTGAAAAAAATCCAAATGAGTGTTTTGAAATTAATGTTAATGGTACAAAAAA
Organism: Nitrosarchaeum sp. AC2; assembly: GCF_013407385.1. Lineage (NCBI taxonomy): Archaea > Thermoproteati > Nitrososphaerota > Nitrososphaeria > Nitrosopumilales > Nitrosopumilaceae > Nitrosarchaeum > Nitrosarchaeum sp. AC2. The sequence continues at coordinate 162,183 of NZ_CP030847.1, forward strand.
TATGTTGGATTTAGCACGTAAAAATGATTCAAAATTTGTTTTTGCAAGCTCTAGTCATGTTTATGGAAAACCAGACTCTCTTCCCATTGACGAAAATTTTCCATTAAATCCCATTTCAATTCATGCTAAAAGCAAAGTTGAGGCAGAACTACTATGCGAAGATTTTGCAAAATTATATGGTTTAAAAATTATTATTCTTAGAACATTTTCAATTTATGGACCTAGAAGTCCTTTATATTCAATAATTTATCGTATTATTAATCAAATTTTGAACAATCATAAAATGATTTTGGGAAATCTTCAAACTAAAAGAGATTTTCTTTACATATCTGATTTTTTATCTGCGATAGATTTTTTACTTAAAATAAATCTTAGTGGATGCCAAAAATTTAACATTGGATATGGTGAAAGTTTTTCCATTGAAGATTTATGCAACAAACTTTTTAAAATTTCTCAAAAAAAACTCCCTCTAGAATCAGATTTGACTTTAATCCGAAATAACGATATTGAAGAATTAGTATGTAATAATTTTAAACTTAAACAATTTGGATGGATTCCAAAACTTTCCATTGATGAGGGATTAAAACAAACATTTCAATGGTTTAAATCAAAGCACAAATCAAATTCTAAATCTTTCTTGAATAATTCATAATATTCATAATGAGGTTCAAATTCAATTAAAAAAGATTGAATCTTAAATCAAGAGAATCTTGTAGGATATGTAATTCAAAAAATCTAGTCACTATTCTTAACTTGGGTGATCAATATTTTGCTGGATATTCCCCAAAATCTAACGATGTAGTTCCTTTCAAGGAAAAAATACCACTTGAATTAGTTCGATGTGATAAATCCGTTAATCCTAATGCGTGTGGACTAGTCCAACTTAGGCATACAACTCCTCCCAATCTAATGTATGATCGATATTTTTATCGTTCTGGTATAAACCAAACAATGACTAAGAATCTTAATGAAATCGTAAAACAGGCTATTTCAAAAGTGAAGTTGGAATCAAATGAACTTGTGATAGACATTGGCTGTAATGATGGTACTTTATTACAAAATTATAAAGAATTACCAATAAGATCAGTAGGTTTTGATCCTGCTAAAAATATGCTACAATTTTCAAAACAAAGTGGAGCAACAATAATTACTGAATTCTTCTCTTCTGATGAATTTATAAAACATTTTGGAAATGAAAAAGCAAAAATTATTACAAGTATTGCAATGTTTTACGACTTAGAAAATCCAAATACATTCGTTGAAGATATTTCTAAAATTCTACATCCTGATGGAATTTGGATACTTGAACTATCTTATCTTCCTTTAATGCTATCTCAAAACGCTTTTGATACTATTGTTCATGAACATTTGGAATATTATCATCTTAATGTCCTAGAATTTCTTTTATCAAAATTTGATTTGAAAGTAGTAGATGTTCAATTGAATGATATTAACGGTGGTAGTTTTCGTGTTTTTGTTCAACATAAAAATAAACTAATTAGTCTTGATTCATTAAAACATATTGTAGAACTACGTGAAAAAGAGAACAATCTTCACCTTGATACAAACCATCCATTTGATTCTTTTATCACAAGAGTAAATAATGAAAAAGATAAACTTGTTACATTCATCCAAAATGAAGTTTCTATTGGAAAAATTATACACTGTTATGGTGCATCTACCAAAGGTAATACATTACTGCAATTTTATAATCTAGACAACAAATTAATCCAATTTATAGCTGACAGAAATCCTGACAAATGGGGTAGACGAACTATTGGAACCGATATTCCTATAATTTCTGAAGAAGAGTCTCACTCACTTAATCCTGATTATTACTTGATTCTTCCATGGCATTTTATCGACGAATTTCATAAACGAGAACAAAATTATATAAAAATGGCGGTAAATTAATCGTACCACTTCCTCAATTCAGAATAATTGAAAAATAATTATTTTCTATTTATGCTCTGATAACACATTTAAAATTTTTAAGTGAATACTCTCACATTCATCGATTTTTTCTAGTCTGCCTAAACTCTTTTCTCTAATTTGTTCTTGAATAATCATCCATTTTAATAAATTAATGCGCATGAGTAATGTATAGTTTAATTTGAATCCAAAATGTAAATTGATTTGGTTTTTGATCTCATCTAAAATTTTGTTCATCTTACTATTGCCTTCTAAATTCTCTTTAAATTTTAAAACAGGATCTTTAGATGACATTCCCATTAGATTACATAAAAACCACATGAAATCTTCAAATGGATTCCCTTTTTCAGAAAATGTTTCCCAATCAATCACATTTATTTTTTTAGTTTTAGTATCATACAAAACATTTGGAAACCAAAAATCTCCATGAACTGGAGTCATGCGAATTTGATAATTTTCTATATATTGAACGTACTCTTTTAACCAATCAAAATACTCATTAACATTTGTATATTGAAAATACTCCAATCCATTTTTAATAAACATGATTTCGGCCTGTATGTTGTCTTTATTCATTTTCTCTAACTTGTTCTTTTTTTGAAATTCAATTAACCAATTCAATGTTGCAAATATTTCATTTTTATTGTTTGGATTAACTGGTCTGCCATTTAACCAATTAACTATCCACATTCTTTCTTCTGGTTCTTTTATATTCGGATAATTCCTTTCAAAAAACTTAATGTCACTGGGAATTTCGTAACCAAATCTTCTAATGTAGACAGATTTTTCAATTATTCCATTTACATTAAGTAACATAAATAAAATTTTTTCATGTCTGCTCATTCTTAAAATATTTTTATAACCTGTTTCTTTTTTTATCCAATTTTCCAAAGATCCTGAATTATCCCCTTTCCGGCAACAAAATACAAATGATGGTGCAAAAATCTGTATGCCCTTTTTCATTAAATAGTAATTCATATTTTTAAGAAGATATAGCATCATTTCCATTTTTTTAGTTCCTTTTTTACCCCCACGCAAAGTTGAAATGAATATACTGATATTTCTGAAAAAAGCTTTAAGAGATATTTTATCAAAAATTTCTCCAGAATAATATGGTGTGTTATACGTTGGTAATGCCCAATATGATTTTACACTCATACCAGAATTTTGAAGAATCATTAGATATTCAGAAAATTTTCTACTAGAATTTACTCTTAAATTATTTCCCGACTCTTTCCATTTAATTTTTAAACCTCTGTCATTATCCACTCCAAAAATTATACATCCTTTTTCGTTTACCACCCTTTTTAATTCTGTAATTATTTGTTTTTGTGAATCGGGTTTATCTGAGGTTATGGCATTATTTGAAATATTATCTAAAATATCATTACATAATATCAAATCAAAATATCCATCTGGAAATGGCAGTTTTAATAAATCACATTTTGCAATAGATATGTTACTGCATTTTCCTTCATCAAATCTTTTCTTTTGAAATTCTATACTGTAATCATCAAATTCAATTGTGTAAACTTGTTTGAAAATATTAGATAGAATCTCTGCTTTATTTCCAAATTCATTTTTAATATTCAAACATCGTAAACAATTTTTTCCTATTCCATGAAAAATAACATCTATGCTCTTATCATATTCTAAATTAGAAAAATAGGATTTAAATTTATTATTGGCTACAAGAAATTTTCTAATTCCTTCTTTGTAACCATTTTGTTCAACGTCTAAAAGAAGTTCTTTCATAATCATTTCATTCTTTACATTATACCGTGAATCATAATTTTTAAAATCTACACAGTTATTTTCTTGTACATAATCATTATGACAGTTATTACAATATAATTTATTTTCAACTTTAAGTAATTCATCCTTGCATTCAGGACAATTATATTGAAAGTTCATTTATTTGATTTTCAAACCCAGTAAATTAAACATTATTTTACATTTTTTATCATTCTTATTTTGATTTTAATCTTTTTTAGTAAAAATCTTATTCCATAAGTTTTTGTTAAAAAAATTGATACTTTTACTAATCGTATTATCTCACCATGTCTAATTTTGTATAAAATCCTACGATCTATTGTTGTTTTATGGTATCGCATTTTTGACATGTATTTATCTAAAAGTTTTTTTGACAGTGTAAAATCATTTAAAATTTCTTCAATATTTTCATTAAAATTAATCTTTTTTGCAAGTTCATATAATATTTTTTTATATTCTTCTCGAATTTGTTTTTGAACAATTCCATGATAGAGTAACGTATAAAAATAATCTTCATTACATGGAACATAAAATCCACTCGGATGCATTATACGTCGTTTAAGAATATCTTTTGCCCATTTTTCATCATAATGGTGACCTTCTTGATATCTAAAATCTAATAATATTTTCTTATCACCGATCATTATTGAAGCTTTTCCAATAGCTGATTTTTCTTCATTAATTAAATCTGATATCATTTTTACATTGTCTGTAAGAATATCAATATCATGATGCACAAATTTATCTGGTAATTCTTCAAAATTTCTTAAAATAACATAATTGGAAATTACATTTAATGAATCAAGAAATTGTTTCATATCAGTCCATCCATTATGACCAATTAACTCTGATTCTATTTTTTTTATTGAACCATTCCATTTTTCTGGAAGATCTTTTTCTAAATCTTCACTTTTTTTACCAATTAATAACATTAGATCGTGATTAGTTTCTTTATATGAATTTGAAGCATGTAAAGCATAATCAACTCCAATCCATTCCCTGTATTTCATTTTGCTGTTGTAAATATTCGAATTTACTTCTACTTGATTTACATCATCAAGTCTCTTAGTTTCTATCTTTGGATTAGGATCAGAAACTATAACTAGTAAAAACGGACCTTTTCCACATAATTCTGCTTTTTGAGATGCATTAGGTAACGAAGAACCATAAAATCTCTTTAGATTATTCTCAAATTCTTCAGGACTCCATTTAATTTCATATGTTTCTCTAATAATAAATTTTTTTCCTATATCGTCAAAAATTTGGTTCTTTTTTCAAATGATTTTTCCCATATGATAAATAAGTATAATTCTGAACCCATATTATCTATAACTCTTTTCTAAATTATAATAAATGAATGTTGATAAAACAATATGAATACCATCTAAACTACGTTAAATATGTCTGATATACGTGTAACATACTCAGGCTTTCTCTTCTTCATTACAGGAATTGTTACTATTTTTACAAGTTTGATATTTATGTTAATAGTAACTCGAAGTTTAACTCCCCAAGAATTTGGAACTTGGAATCTGATTAACGGGCTAATCTTGTATATAGCTCTCATTCAACCTGTGACGTCGTATTGGATTACCAGAGAAGTTGCAAGAGGAGAAAAATCTGGAAAAACCGCTATTCTTTCTAGTAGTTTTTTCTCTTCAATTGGGATTATAATTTTTCTAATTTCTGCATTTTTGTTAGCCAACAAACTGATGTTGATCGTCAAATCTTATTTTTTGCTGCACTATTAATTCCAATATCGTTTTTAAACAATGTTCTTTCATCGATAAATTTAGGGTTTAAACCGCATGTTATTAGTCTAGGACAGCTTTTTTTGGAAATGTCAAAAATCATAATGGCAATAATTTTGTTTATTTTCTACATCTTGGTGTACCAGGAGTAATACTGACTATTACATTAGCTACTATTCCAAGTACAATACTACTTGCATATTTTGCTAGAGAAAAATTAACAATGCAATAAAACAAGAATTTTTCAAAAAATGGATTAATCTATCTTGGGTATCTCTTTACCCCGGGGTTAACGTTTTATTAAGATCTCTTGATATCGTCATTTTTTCAGTGATAACTGGAAGCGTCACCGGACTTGCCTATTTTGGAGCTGCTTGGAGTGTTTCAACGTTAGTAATACACTCCGGTTCAATTTCATCTGCTATATATCCAAAATTACTGGGTGGAGGAAAATCAGATTATTTACAAGATAATATTACCAAAATACTATATTTTGCAATTCTGTTGGCTGCCTTATCAATTACATTTGCAAAACCTGGATTGTTTGCATTGAATCCAATTTATGCTACAGCTGCCTTGTTAGTATTGATTTTAACAATGAGATTTATTTTAGATACTATTAATAGAGTCTTTGAAAGTTTTGTTACTGGAATAGAAAAAGTTGATCTAAATTCCGAATCAACATTAACAAATTATGCAAAAAGTAAGTTATTTGTAATTCCAACCTTTCGACTGGTTCAGAATGGAATTTATTTGATACTTCTAGTTGTGGGATTTGTTCTTTTGATTCCTAATCATTCAGAGTTTGATTTATTGATTTATTGGGCTCTGTTAGGATTCTTCGGAGTGATACCTACAACAGTGTATCTTTCAATCTTAATGTCTCGTAGCTTTAAAATCAAAATAGATCTTAAAAGCATGAGTAAATACTTGATAGTATGCATAACCATATTTGGACCTCTATTTCTTTTAACTGAAACATATCTGAAATATAATGAAAAATTAATTGAATTTATGCCGGAACTTTATTATTTGTTGGATTTGGAATCGGAGGATATCTTTTGCTAACATATGCTGTAGATTTCAAAACTAGAAAATTATTTCAAGCCGTAATTGGTGAGATAAAAAACAAGATCAAATAATGCACTTTGAATTTTCGTTTAATGTTATCTGATAATTTTTATCAATTTATATTTTTTTGATGCGTTCAAATAATCTTAAATTTTTACATAAAAAGATTAGCGTTATATTTTCAATCTTAATTTTCTTAAAATGTCAAAACATAATGAAAAAACACCTTCACAATTAATTTTTAAAAAAAATGGTAAATTTCTCATACAAATACTTTTGTCTAAATTTTTCTTACACCACAATGTAAACGGTAAAAAAGGAAAAATTAATCCCAAATTTTATGATGCATTTTTTTCAATACTTGAATCATTCCAGATCTTGACATTCCTCCATCATATACCTCCATCAAAATCTCATCAATAACAAAAATTTCTCCATATTTTAATAGATTAAATGTAATTGCTGCATCATTTCCAATAAATGATTCTTTTACAAAACTTTTTTTTATTTGTTCAGTCCTGTATAATCCATACAAAACTTGATTGTGACGAATATTTTTGATATATTGTTTTATGCGTTCCATATAATTTCCTGAAATTCTAAATGTACTTTGATATCCTATTTTTTGATAAATTTTTTTATGTATTTTAGAAAAAAATGATTTTTCTGAACTTTCAGATTTTATATATTCTGTCATAGGACCATAAAGCTTTATTTTACTAATAGAACATACAAAATGTTCATTTTTTTCTAGAATTTGTAGATTTTTTTCTAAAAATTCTGGATATAATATATCATCAACAGACGTCCATACAAAATATTTACAATTAGCTTTTTTTAATACATAATAATAATTTAAAATTGGTTCAATTGTTTTTTCTTGTCTAAAATATTTTATTCTATTATCTTTGGCTACAAATTCTTCACAAATTTTTGATGTTGAATCTGTAGATGCATTATCTGAAATTATGATCTCAAAATCTTTGAAAGTCTGCATCACTAATGACTCCAATTTCTTACGAATGAATTTCTCTCCATTATATACTGGTAAACCAATGCTGACTTTTGGATGATGATCTGAAGTTTGTATCTCATTTGGCTTCATATGTAACGTAATTCATAACTAAATTATCTGTTTAATAATATGTTTTAAATCATTTATACCGTTTAGTAATACATGAGAATAACATTTGTAGGAACTGGCTCAATTATTCCCAATCCAAAAGCAATACATCTGAGATCTTATTCTTCTATATTGATAGAAATTGGTAGCGAAAAAATGCTTTTTGATATAGGACCAGGCACTCTTCACAAACTACATACTTTGAAAATTAATACACAAATTTATCCAGATTATCTTTTTCTAACCCATTATCATATTGATCATACACTTGATTACATCCCACTTGTAAAGAGTAGACATTTCAACCAAAAAACATGTGATGTCGGAATAGGTAAACCTCTTATGGTATTTGGTCCCATAGGTTTGAAAAGATGGAACAAAGATATTTTTCAAAATATTAGTAAATGGAATTATATGAGTAAGGAATTAGATTATAGAAAAGTCACAAATTGTTTTGAAGTGTCAAATGGAAATGTTCTAACTAAAAAAAACTGGAAAATCACATGTTGTCCAGTTGATCATGATGATGGAATTGCATTTCGTTTGGATTCAAATGGAAAATCTTTTGTTTATACAGGTGATATGGGTTATGATGAAAGAATATGTAAATTAGGAAAAAACGCAGACGTTGTTGCCATTGAATGTTCTTTTCCAGACAAAAAATCATTGAAGGGAAAACACCTTGAGCCTGAATTAGTAGCCAATATAGCAAAAATTGGGAATTTTAAATCAATTATTCTAACACATCTATATCCCATTGTTTATGGAAAAGAAAAATCAATAATTAAAACTATTCAAAAACTAACTGATTGTAAAGTTTCTATAGCTCATGATTTTAAAACTATTACACTTTAATTGTTTTTAAAAAAACTAGCCACTCCATCGATTACTCTCTTGATATAATCTGATTTCATGTTTGTATGTAGTGGTAATGTTAAAACTTCTTTTACTACTTTATCTGTTACAGTCATATCTCCATATTTGTCATTTGTAAAATATTTGTGCTTGTGAACCGGTATAAAATGAATTCCTACATCTATACCTAATTCATCGAGATGTTTTATTAGATACTCTCTTTTATCATCTAAAATTCTAAGACTGTAAATAAATGGAGATATCTCTCTGAAATCTGTTTGAGGCACTTTCAATCCTTCTATGTTTTTGAAAGCGTTGTTATACTCTTGGCATGTTTTTTGCCTGCTTTTTATAAATTCATTTACTCTTTTAATTTGTGATATTCCTACACTTGCCATGATGTTTGTTAGGTGATACCTATAGCCTTCACTTATTACGTCATAATCCCACGATCGTTTATTTTTGTAGCGCTCTGTAGTATCTTTGTCTACACCAAGTAAACGTAAATTTTGTAAATAATGAAATTCATCTTCATCATTTACAATTACACATCCTCCATCAATACTAGTGATTATCTTGACAGGATCAAAACTAAAACAAGTGATATCACCGTAACTTCCTATTTTTTTATTGTCTATTGTTGTACCAAATGCATGCATGGCGTCTTCTATTATACGTAAATCATACTTTTGAGCAATTTCAAATACTCCTTTTTGATCACACGGAATACCTGCAAAATGTAAAGGTATGATCGCCTTAGTTTTGTCTGTAATTAATTTTTCAACTTGGGAACAATCAATTCCAAGATTATCCTCTTGTATGTCACACATTACTACATTCGCACCTGTCATTTTTATCGCTTGATGATCAGCTACATAGTTAAACGATGGTGTGATTACTTCATCACCTGATCCTATTTTTGCTGCGCGTAATGCTATATGTAAAGACGATGTACCAGTATTAGTGGCAACTACAAATCTATCTTTTAAATCAAGAAAATCTGAAATTCTATCCTCAAATTCCTTTGTGTAGGAACCCATGCCTAACCAACCTACATCCAAAGCATCTTCAAGGTGTTTTTTGGTATCATTACCCATGCATGGTACAAATACTGGTATTCTTTCCATATGCTTACTCGTATTTCTTTTTCTATAAATCTATTCTAATTATTTTCCATGGCAATAGTATTACACCGCTAATCTGCAACCTTTTTCCATCTTCTAATTTCAAAGTATGTGCTCCTAATTGATTAATTGGTGGTTTTGGCAAATCTTTATTGATTTCAAAATCATACACTTCTATATTTTTAGCTCCTAATTCATAAACAAATTTACGAAATTGAGGGAGACTATACACATTGTAATAATCATTAAAATGCTCTTTTCCAGTTTCTTTCTTAAATTCTCTTACTTGTGTTATAAAATCAATGTCACCATCATAAAACAATGAGCTAATGAAAATATGGTGTTTGGTTACTGCAAACAAATCTTTCAGCATCTGTTCATAATAAGGTAACCATGAAATGGTTCTCCAGCTAATTGAAATATCAAAAGTTTTGCTATATTTTGTTGTAATATTAGAAATATCATTTACTTCAAAAGTAATATTGGATTTATTCTGGCAGAGTTTTTTTGCTTCCTCTATAAGATAAGTTGTTTGATCAACACCTAAGAATTTTGATTCTGGGCTAATTTCACTTAAAAAATAAGATATGTGACCTATGCCACAACAAGCATCCAAAATTGTAGATTTTTTTGTTTTTATAAAAGGTAAAATTATTCTTTCAAGATCTTTATCTATTTCTCTTTTTTCTGTCACACATTTTTTAAATGATGCAATAATGAAATCTTTGTCTTTATTTCCATCATAGTGTTGTCTTTGTTCGTTTTTCATATTAGAGATCTCTCATTAAAATCGATATGCTTACTATCTTTTTCGGATAATATGGGTGATTTGATAGGCCATGTTATGTTAAACTGCGGATCATTCCATCGTATACCTCTAGCAAATTCTGGCATATACAATTGAGTCATTTGATAAAATACCTCGGTATTATTTTCTAATGTCTGAAAACCATGAGCCACTCCTTCTGGCATGTATATCATTTTATAATTTTCTTCAGATAACTCTACACTGATCCATTTTTTAAAAGTCTTGGAGTTTGTTCTCAAATCTATAATTACATCAAATATGCTACCTCGTGTGCATCTCACCAGTTTTGTTTCACTGTACGGATGAATTTGAAAATGTATTCCTCTTATGGTGCCTTTTTTATTGTTAAAAGAAATACTGCATTGTGAAAGATTCTCATTTAAATTCTGTTTTTTGAATATTTCTCTGTCCCAGGTTCTTGCAAAGAAACCTCTGGTATCAATTTTCTTTTCGATTTCTATTATAATGCATCCTTCAATTTCCATGTTGATAAATTTCATCGATATATTCTCACCTTTGGAATTGGAACTACAAATTTACCACCCCATTTACGTATGTCTTTATTCTGTCTCATGATTTCATTTTTTAAATTCCATGGTAAAATCATAACATAATCAGGCTTTGTCTTAAAAATTTCTTGAGGGGCTCTGATTGGAATATGAGTTCCTGGCAAATACAACCCCTGTTTGTGAGGATTCATATCTACTGTATATCTAATTAATTTTGAATTCACCTTACAATAATTTAATAAAGTATTTCCTTTTGCCGGTGCACCATATCCTACAACAATTTTTTTTGCATTTTTAGCATTTGTAAGAAAATCAACAATTTTTTTTTGAGACAGTTTTGTTTTTTTACTAAAATTTGTATATGTACTCAACTTAATTAATCCAAATAATTTCTCCTTTTTTATTAATCTATTAACTGATTTTTTTCTTTTTATATTCTTATTTTCCTTATGTTTTACATAAATTCTCAAAGATCCTCCATGAGTTGAAATTTCTTCGACGTCAAAAATTTCTAAGTTATGTAATTCAAATAATCTTTTTACGGTAATTAATGAAAAATATGAAAAATGTTCATGGTATATTGTATCAAATTGATTCTTTTTTATTAATTGTAGTAAATGCGGAAATTCAATTGTAATGATACCTTTTGAATCTAGAATAATTTTTAATCCCTCTACAAAATCATTTACCTCTGGAACATGAGCTAAAACATTATTTGCAATAAGCAATCGTGGTATTTTTCCAGATTTCTTTAACTCGGTAGCCAATTTCGTTCCAAAAAATTTGGTAATTGTTGGTATATCTTTTTTTTGTGCTATTTTAGCCACATTAATTGCTGGCTCAATTCCTAAAACAGGTATTTTTGATTTTTTAAAATACTGCAGTAAATAACCATCATTACTAGCTATTTCTATAACTAAACTTTTTGAATCCAGTCTGAATTTTTTCATCATTTTATCTACATAATCTTTGGAGTGTTTTAACCATGTTTTAGAATATGATGAAAAGTATGCATAATCTGAAAAAATGTTTTTTGGTTCTTCAATTTTCTCTAATTGAACAAGAAAACACTGTGAGCATACATAAGCATGTAATGGTAATGTTAGTTCTTTATGAACAATGTTTTTCTTGAGAAATGCATTTGCTAATGGCATATTGCCTAAATTAACAAAAGTCTTTGTTATCTTTGCATTACAAATTCTACATCGTCTAGTTTTCATTTTTGCTATAAATCACTAAACTTTGTAATTTGTTCTTCAGTAAATTTTCTCATATCTGTTTTATCTAAATTTTTTTTATACCACTCAATTGTCCATTTTATTGCTTGTTCTGTATTTAATTTTGTTTGCCATCCAAGTTTTGTTTTGGCTTTGTGACAATCTAATATTAGATATTTTGCTTCATGTAAATCCGTTTTCATAATTTCCCAATTAATTTGTGTCTTCCACATATCATTAAATTTCTCTATTATCCATGACACTGGTTTAATTTCATTTTTATCTGGTCCAAAATTCCATCCTTCTGCATATTTATTTTTATAATTCCACATTTTCTCAGCTAGTAACAGGTAACCATTGAGCGGATCTAAAACATGTTGCCATGGTCTAAGTGAGCTTGAATTTCTTATTTTTATTCTGTCATTGTTAATAATACCTTGTATGATGTCTGGAATTAATCTATTTTCAGCCCAATCTCCACCCCCAATAACATTGCCTGCACGTACGGATGCTAATGTTACATTATTTCCGCTATCTGCAGAATTAAAAAATGAATTTCTAAATGATGAAGTAATTAATTCTGAACAACCTTTACTGCTACTATATGGATCATATCCTCCCATGGGATCATTTTCTGTATATCCTTCAAGTGTTTCCCTGTTTTCGTAACACTTGTCACTTGTTACATTGATTATGACTTTGGATTCTTTATTTTCTTTAATGATGTTTAACAAATTCACAGTACCCATAACATTGGTCGAATAGGTCTCTATGGGGTCTTTGTATGATTTTATTACAAGAGATTGTGCAGCTAAATGAAATATGATTTCTGGCTTATGTTTGATAATTACTTGCTTAAGATATTCATAATCTCTAATATCACCAAAAATTGAGGTTATTCCATCTTCTACATTTCCAATCTCAAATAAACTTGGTTTTGTTGGAATTGATTTTGAAAATCCTATGACTTCTACTCCTAATTTTTTTAACCATATTGTTAACCAACTTCCTTTAAATCCTGTATGACCTGTAACTAGAACTTTTTTGTTTTTCCAAAAATCTATCGTCATTCCCAAATTTTCCATGGGGGATTTCCATCTTTCCAAAGTTTCTCTAAATAATTTTTATCCCATAAAGTATCTACCGGATGCCAAAATCCCTTATGTTTGTATGCTGATAGTTGATTATTTTTCGCAAGTTTTTCTAATGGTTCACGTTCCCAAATTGTTGAATCATCATCCAAATAATCAAAAACTTGTGGTTCTAAAACAAAAAATCCTCCATTAACCCATCCTCCATCTCCATCCGGTTTTTCCTCAAAAGATTTTACTCTATTTTGATCTAGATTCAATCTACCGAACTTTCCAGGAGGTTGTATTGCAGTAATTGTTGCAATAGTTTGTTTTTTCTCATGAAACTGTAATAATTCTGAAATGTTAACATTACTTAGTCCATCTCCATATGTAAAGCAGAAACTACTGTCATCTACATACGACTTAATTCTTTTCAAACGTCCTCCAGTCATTGTTTCAATCCCCGTATCAATCAATGTAACTTTCCATGGTTCGCCAAATTTTTTATGCACGTCCATTTTGTTATTTTTTACATCTATTGTAACATCAGATGTATGAAGAAAATAATTTGCAAAATATTCTTTTATTATATATCCTTTATAACCGCAACAAATCAAAAAATCATTGATGCCGTAAAATGAATAATTTTTCATTATGTGCCATAATATTGGCATGTTTCCAATCTCAATCATAGGTTTAGGTTTACCTTGGGTTTCTTCACTAATTCTAGTTCCATAACCACCAGCTAAAATTACAGCCTTCATTATTCTTCTAAGTGCTTATAAATTCGATATAAGGGCTTCTTTTTCAAACCATTAACTTACAGACAGCTTTTCCGTACCTAATTTTTTTAACGATTGTTTTTTCATTTATTTTTAATATTTTATCTATCTATGAATAATTTTTATTTCTTTACCCTCATATTATTATATGATGAAAATCTACCACGTATAATGATTAAGGTAAACAGTTCAGAATTTAACTATACTTATAATGGACGTGTATTTTTTCCTTATAGTATTGCCACATTAGTATCTCATATACTAACTAATACTAGAATAAAAGAAAATTTCAAGTTTGCTAAAACCTTTATCTCTAGACCAAATGTTGATGAATATATTCAAGAGTGTAAGAATTCTGATATTTTGTTATGTTCTTGTTATGTATGGAATTGGGAAATCACTACATATCTAGCAGAAAATGTAAAAAAAATTAATCCCAACTGTTTGATTGTTTTTGGTGGCCCACAAGCCCCTGATCTTACTGATGGTTTTTTTGAAAAATATCCTTTTGTTGACATTATTGTTCATGGTGAAGGAGAAAAAACTCTTGAAGAAATTCTTGAATCTTATCTTGTCAGTAAAGATTTTTCAAATATTGCTGGATTAGAAACAAAAGATTTCAAAACTGGATTAAGACCGAGAATGGATAATCTGAATATAGTTCCGTCTCCGTATTTGAGTAATTTGATATGGGATCTAACTGAAAAAATTGAGGGGATGAAGTATATGGCAATTTGGGAAACTAATCGCGGATGTCCATATCAGTGCACTTTTTGTGATTGGGGCAGTCTAACCTATACAAAACTACGTAATTATTCCGATGATCGACTAATGAAAGAAATTGAATGGTTTGCAGATAATAAGGTGGAATTTGTACATTGCGCAGATGCAAATTTTGGAATTTTTCAAAAAAGGGATTTAGAAATTGCGAAGAAACTCAAAGAACAAAAAATCTTAAAGGGATATCCCCTTGGATTTAGACTCACATGGGCAAAATTCTCTTCTGAAAAAATAATTCCAATTGCAAAAGAATTACAAGATGTGGATCTACTTACAGCTGTTACTTTAGCAGTTCAATCGTTAGATCCTACAACGCTTGATATTATTAAACGTGAAAACATAAAATTTGATACCTTTTCAGAATTAACTAAAGTTTTTAATCAAAACCAAATTCCAACATATACTGAAATTATTAGAGGTCTTCCAGGAGAAACTCTGGAAAGCTTCAAAAGAGGATTAGAAACTATGTCTAAAACTCAAATTAGCACTACATACATTTACAATTGTGTGCTTATGCCTAATGCACCAATGAATAATCCTGAATATAGAAAATTTTATCAAATAGAAGCTGTACGTTCTCCAATATATCTATCTCATTCTTCAACACATAGCAGAGAAATGCAAGAATATGAAGATTTCGTAGTTAGTACATCTTCATTTTCTGTTAATGATTTTAAAGAAATGCATATTTGGTCATGGTTTATGCAAACTTTTCATACATTTGGTATTTTAGATATGATATTGGAATTTTATATTAAATCACATGAATTGTCTTTCATTCAATTTTATGAATCATTTTATAATTTTTGTAAGCAATCCAATTCCATTTTTGCACGAGAATTTGATGTAATGTTACAACATACTGAAAATGGATGTAAAGGTGGAGGTTGGAGTTACTTTGATTCAAATTTGGGGGAAATTTTTGGGCTATTGAAGAGGGTACGTGGCTACATTTAGTAGAAAATGGAAATGATTTAAAGCGTGATATTCTTCTATTTCTCAATTACTTAGAAAATGAATACTCCTTTCATAGTGATCCAATGCTCTTAGAGGATCTAATTACCTTTCAAATATTTCTCTTAACAACAAGAGATGATAAACGAGAAACTAAAACAATGATTTTTAACCACTCTTGGAAAGACTTTTTCGTATCAGAATCACCATTAAAAAATGAAGAAACTATGTATTTCTTCAAAAATCCAGTTCAAGAATTGGATTATGTTAAATGGGGATTTGAAACAATTTGGTGGGGAAGACCTCAAAAGAAATTCAAATTTAGTCCTGAAAATTTAGAATTATCACAAAATACTGAAATCCAAATATGATTAATTTGGATATATTATGAACAATTAGATATTATACATTATGGATAACTAATTTATTAAAAAAGGTTTTATTAAATCCAGATCGACAATTTGACTATTGACATTATCTAAATCTGAAATTATTTTGGTAGATTCTACAATTTCAATTGATGATGTAAATTATAACCTAAATCATGAAATTATAGCCCTTGATTATCTTTCTCATATTCAATTATCTAATAAAAAAATTGACCATAAAATTTCTGATGATTTTGTGACCATTGAAGAATTACAAAAACTTGAAAGTCAAATACATCATTTTGTAAATTGGCATGCATTACCAGAGTTTTCAACAATTATTCTAGAAGATGGTATCAATCTTGGTGAGTTATTTTATATCGAATTTTATGACATATTGACATCATTTTTAAAAAAATTTCTTGAGATCTCAAGTTTTTTAACAATATATCCAAATAATACTTTTTTAGTATCAGAATATGTCTATGAAATTATTTCTAGATATACGAAAAATGTTAAAGTAATTAAAACTAAAACTAAAAATGAATCAATTTATTCCTATATAGAAATCCCAGTAAAAATCGGTCCAAAAATTTTTACTTTGAAGCTAAATTCAGAACACGCTTCAATGATTCAAACAATACTTGATAAATGTATTAAGATTTTTCTGTTAAATAAAAAAATTAAAACTGATGATAAATCAATTTTACTCGTGAATTTTACTACTTTGAAAAATGAAAATTTTCTTTTAACAAGCTCTAAATTTCACTTAAACTTGATAAAATATGATCGAGGTATTCCATCAATTTGGAATAAGAAGACATTCAACATAATAAAGAATTCAAATTGTATAATGGAAAATGAATCAAATCTTCTGAATAAAGAAACAATGACTAGGATAAAACTAAATCAACAAATTTTTGAAACTAAATTAGATTCTATTCTATCTTACGAAAATGTCTTAGCCAAACATTTCTCAATTAACACGACATCTTTTTGGAATGCATTAAAACCCTTTTTTATTCAGCTCTACAAAAGAGGTTTTTTTGAGGCTGCTAAAGAGATAGAACTTGCTAAACAACTATTTCAGAAATATTATTTTTCTAAAGTTTTAATCCTTAATGAAGCTGAAACAATTGAACAAATAATACTACATTTCGCAAAAAAACAACAAATACCAGTTTTTCAACTACAACATGGTCTTTATTATGATTCTCCACAAATGATTTCTAAAAATACATTTCAAAGACTCATACCAAAAAATTCTGATTTTTTTATTTCATATGGTGATAGTTTTAAAAATTATTTGATACATAACGGAATTAAATCTAATAGAGTTAAAAGTATGGGTAGTATATTTTTTGATAACATCTTTGATAATAAAATTTCGGAATTTTTTTCTTCTGATTACGTTTTATTAGCGGCAGATCCTTATGCATTTAATAGATCTTTAGATTTAACAATTAATCAACAAAATCAATATCATAATACTATTGCAAAAATTTGTCAAGTTATTTCCAACCAAAAAAAACATTTGATTATTAAAACACATCCTCAAAAACATGCAATGGAAGATGTAATAGCTAAGCAAATTGATCCCAAGATCCAAGTATTCCATTCAGGTGATATTCAACCACTAATAAAATCCAGTTCCTTAGTAATTGTTACAGATATGAGTACTGTGATTTTGGAGGCACAAGCTATGAAAAAACCTGTTATTTCTATACCAATAAAAGATCATTTTGGCAAACCTGAAGTTTTTAATTTTTGTCCTCAAATCAAATCTAATGAATTAGAATCATGGATTAAATCATTTTATAAAAACCCTGATGTGAAAAATAATTTAATAGAAAAAGGCAACCAATTTCTAAAACTATACCTTGCAAATCCTGGAAGTGCTTCTTCCACAATCCTTAGCTTTTTAGAGAATGATGTATGAACTAAATACTGGAAATAATCAAGACTTAGTGTGAAGAAAAAAATAATTGTAATTCTTGCTATTATGATCTCAATTTTGATTTTTGGTGCAATTGCATACAAGGCACCCTATATGTTACCTCATGAAGTGCTAGAACCAATAAGGTTCTTAAGAGATTTTCAGCAGGAATTTACTCGTACAGCAGAACGAAATGTCGGCATCCCACTAAAAGCACAAACTGTTGACTCTACTTTTATGATTGAAGAATTTGTTACAGGACTTAGTCAACCTACAACCATGACCTTTATGGGAAATGACATATTGATTCTTGAAAAAAATAAAGGAACCATAAGACTAATAAAAAATGGACAACTCCAAACCGAACCTGTACTTGATTTATCAGTTAGTAATACTAATGAACAAGGATTATTGGGAATTCTCGGTATAGATTCTACAGTATATTTGTACTTTACAGAAGCTAAAAATGATGGTGACATAGCACTTGGTAATCATATTTACAAATACAAGTGGGACGGCTCAAAACTTTTTGATCCTAAACTGGTAACAGAACTTCCTAGTAAGTCATTATGGCATAATGGAGGCATCTTGGTTGCTGATTCTGACAAGAATGTATATGCAGTTATTGGTGATCAAACAAGTACCAATTCTCCCTTGGAAAAATATAGAATCTTACAAAACTATCAATCTGGAGAATTAGATGATACTGGTGTCATCATTAAGGTAGGTTTAGATGAATCAATAACAAAACCAAGAGATACCTCAAATCCAATGGATCATTATTATGCAATGGGAATAAGAAATAGTTTTGGTCTTGCTATTGATCCAATAACTGGTCATATGTGGGATACCGAAAACGGACCAGAATTATATGACGAAGTAAATCTTGTATTGCCTAACTCCAATAGTGGTTGGGTAAAGATACTTGGACCATCTCAAGGAAAATCTACTGATCTAACTTTAACTGACCATTTTGAATACAGTGATCCAGAATTCACCTGGGAGTTAACCGTAGTTCCAACAGCACTGATATTTCCAGTTTCACCTCAATTTGAAAAATACAATAACAGTCTTTTTGTGGCTAACTGTTTAGGTGATATCTATAATTTCAAATTGAATCAGGAACGAACAGCATTTGTTTTTAATGATGAGCATCTATCAGATTTAGTATCTAATAAAATCATTGATAACGAAGATAAAACCATTCTTGAACCAATGACTGAGATAATTTTTGGTTCAAATTTTGGTTGTATTACTGATTTAAAATTTGGACCAGATGGTGCGTTATACATAGTGTCCCTTTCAGATAATATAATCTATAAAATGTATAAAAAATAAGATATGACCCAAATTTTTATTATAATGTTCAAATTAGATCTGATCCAATGAAAGTTCTTGTAGTTGGTTATGGTTCAATTGGAAAAAGACATACAAAAAATATTGTTGATAATTTTGATGCAGATATAATAATCTGTACCAAACAAAAAAATATAAATCTACCAAGAAATGATATTCACATAGTTAAATCGATTGAGGATGGTATTGATCAAAATCCCGATATAGCTTTCATAACTAATGAAACAAGCTTTCACATAAAGTCTGCATTGCAACTTGCAAACAAAGGAATTGATTTGTTTATAGAAAAACCCCTTTCTAATTCTATGAAAGATGTAACAACACTTGAAAAAATCATCAACAAAAAAAAACTGATCACTATGATCGGTTGCAACCTCCGATTTTACCCACCAATAAAAAAATTAAAGAACTAGTTGAACAACAAAAAATTGGCAAAATCCTTGCCGTTCAAGTTGATAGTAGCTCATACCTTCCAGATTGGCATCCGCATGAAGATTATCGGAAAGGATATGCTGCACGTAAAGAACTAGGTGGTGGTATAGTACTTACTGCGATACATGAATTAGATTATTTACACTGGATTTTTGGAGATGTGCATGAAGTATTTTCGGTCTCTGAAAAATTAAGTGATTTAAAACTCTCTGTAGAAGATTATTCTGCTGTAATTATGAAGTTTGAAAATAATGTTGTTGCCGAAGTTCATCTTGACTTTTTCCAGCGACCTTACTTTAAGAGTTTTAAAATTAAAGGTACTACAGGAATAATCACATGGAATACTGATGCTAATCTGGTTAAAGTGTTTAATGCAAAGACAAAAAAATGGAAAACTGTTATGGATTCTACACATACTCTTCTTACCTCCACAGCCCAAAATAACAAAATGTATGTAGATGAACTAACACATTTTTTTCAATGTGTACATAAAAGAACAAAAACCATAAATGATCTAGAAGGAGGAATTCGCTCTATGAAAACTGCATTAGCATTAAAGAAATCTTCCAAATTAAAAAGAACAATTTCTGTTTGATTAGATTTATTTTATTTAGATTTTCAATAACTTGTTTTGTATTATCATCTGGGCAATTTTAAATTCAAGTTCCGTGTCGATCATTAATCCTGTTTCAATTGGGATTTCAAATGGTACAGATCTAGACAGATTCATCTTACCTGTTTTTAGAAATTTTTTTACATTGAAAACATGTAACCCGTTCATCTGATAAACTATGGGTGCTTTTTGACGCGAAGTGGGTCTTTCTTTATTTCTTTTTACCAATTTTAAAAAACCTTTTGATGTTTTCTCTACCATGTTGTAATATGGATTGAGATGTTGATTGTAAACTCCTATGACAGTGGTACAGTTTTTTCTGTGTATTAGTTTGATGGAATTTATAATGTCCTCATTTCTGATAAAAGGAACAGTACAATCCCTCCAAACAAAAGTATCAAATTGATAGCCTAATGATAATAGTTTTTTTACATCATGAAAAAGTACATCTTGAATTGGAATTGTATCTCCTGCTAGTTTTCGTGGTCTCAAAAATGGAATCTCTGCACCATACCTTTTAGATATTTTTGCAATTTGTTCATCTTCTGTAGATACGAAAACATGACTGTAAATCTTTGATTTTAAAGATGATTCTATTGTGTATGCAATAAGTGGCTTTCTAGCCATCAGTCGAATATTTTTTTTTGGAATTCCTTTAGAACCTCCACGTGCAGGTATGATGCATATAGGCTTCACGCAGTAACATTCCTATCTAATATAATATCTCTTTTGTTTGGCAAAACCGTAATTTAAGAAAACTAATTAATGAATTACTAAAATAATCTTCATTGAATGTTAAGTGTCTTTTTGATCTGAATGGGAGAGTTGTACTATTAACTGGTGCAGGTGGATTGTTAGGAGAACAATATGCAGATGGTCTTAGTCAAGCAGGAGCACACGTTATACTTGCTGATATTAATTACTCTAAAGTAAAATTGATTGAAAAAACACTAAAATTAAAATACAATACTAAACCTTTTGCAGTTAAATTCGACATTACGGACAAAAAATCAATCAAAAAAATGATTGATTTAATTCTAAGAAAATATTCAAAAATAGATGTTTTAATAAATAATGCAGTAGATCAGGGTAATGCAAAACTACGTACAACAGATTTTATCGACTTGCCACAATCAAGCTGGGACAACGCAATCAAGATTAATCTTACGGGCATGTTTCTATGCTGCCAGGAAGTCGGTAAAGTTATGTTAAAACAAAAAAAAGGCGTGATAATTAATATTTCATCAACATATGGTTTGGTTGCACCAGATCAACGAATATATGGAAAAAGTGGCCAAAATTCTGCAATATTTTACGCTGCTACTAAGAGTGCAGTTCTAAACTTCACTCGTTATCTTGCATCATATTGGCATAACAAAGGCATTAGAGTTAACACTCTAACTCCAGGTGGAGTGGAAAAGGGACAAGATCCAGAATTCATAAAAAAATATTCCAAAAAAACAATGTTGGGTAGAATGGCAAAAAAGAATGAATACGTGGGCGCAATCATATTTCTTGCTTCTGATGCATCATCATATATGACTGGCTCTAACCTCATTATCGACGGTGGGTGGACTGCATGGTAAAGGAGTTCATCAGAATAGGTGATAAAAAAATTGGTGATGATTATCCTTGTTTCACAATAGCAGAAGCAGGAGCAAATCATGATGGCAGCCTAGAAAAAGCATTCAAACTAATTGATGCAGCAGTATCTGCCAACTCTGATAGTATAAAGTTTCAAACATACAAAGCTTCAGAACTCACTACAAAAACTGCACCTAAATACTGGAACGATGGTATCATAAACGAAACCCAATTCGATGTTTTTTCCAAACTGGATATCTTAAACAATGATGATTGGAAGCAAATTTTTGAGCATGCCAATAAAAAAAATATTATGTGCTTTTCTACTCCTTTTGATGAAAAAAGTGTAGATTTGTTATATTCGCTTGGTGCACCTGCTATGAAAATTGCCTCAGCTGATATCACTCATTTACCACTGATAAAACATGCAGCAAAAAAACAGCTACCTGTCTTTATCTCTACTGGAATGGCATCGTTTGATGAAATTGATGATGCAATTAACACAATCAATG
Source organism: Nitrosarchaeum sp. AC2 (assembly GCF_013407385.1). NCBI lineage: Archaea > Thermoproteati > Nitrososphaerota > Nitrososphaeria > Nitrosopumilales > Nitrosopumilaceae > Nitrosarchaeum > Nitrosarchaeum sp. AC2. The sequence continues at coordinate 184,736 of NZ_CP030847.1, forward strand.
ACTCTGGAAATCACAATATTGTGATTATGCATTGTATTACTTCTTATCCAACAGAACCGCAAGACGCTAATTTAGAAATGATTAGAACATTAAAACAAAAATACTCTGATTCCATCATCGGTTATTCAGATCACACAATTGGAATTATTGCATCTATATGCTCCACATTTTATGGTGCCAGAGTTATAGAAAAACACTTTACCTATGACAAATTGCTTTCAACAAGTAGAGATCACAGATTATCATTGGATACTAACGAATTTTCTAAATTGGTTGAAGGTCTTAGAATTGCAGAAATCTCAAAAGGAGCACATCTTAGAAAATCATTTGACTCAGAAAAAGAAGCAGTAAAATTCGCTCGTAGAAGCATAGTTTCTACTAGAAAAATTCCAAAAGGTTCCATTATCACTAAAGATATGTTAGCAATAAAAAGACCTGGAACTGGGATATATCCAAAATACATTGACAAAGTTATAGGCTCTGAAACAATAGTTGACATTGAACAAGATATTCCACTACAATTCACTAATATCAAAATTAAAGAATGACTAAAGATAATCTGGCTTTAATTTTAGCAAGAGAAGGCACTGACACAATATCAAGACAGAATTTACGTTTGGTAAATGGTAAACCGCTTATCAAGTATGTGATAGACCAAGTTTTGGCTGAAAAGTCTTGCGATGTATATGTCTCAACAGATTCTAATGAAATTAAAGAACTATCAAAAATATATGGAATAAAAATAATTGACCGACCAAAATCACTTGCTATGGATCATGCTACGATTGAAGAAATAACTCTTCATGCAATATCTTATCTTCGTGATAATGGAATTGTTTACAAAAAATGTCTAGTTCTTAACCCCATGTTGCCTCTGATTAAAAAACAAACAATAAAATCTTTTTTTTCACATCTTAATTCTAAAGTAAACACTATTTTTGGCTATACTGTAGTTGAAGAAAAACATGCACATGTCACTAAACAAATAAATAAAATTTCTACTTTAGAAGAAATAAACACTGATATAGTTAACATTAAAAAAATAGTATCATTTAACTGTCAAAGTTTTTTTGTAGCAAAAGGATTTGAAAAACCATATTATGGTTTGCAATTGCTACCTAATGAAGTATTCTCTGTAAATAGCTATCATGATTTTGCAAAACTAGAAAAATTAATTACACGACGTAAAATACTTGTCAGAGTCAATGGCTCTAGTTCTATTGGTCTTGGACATGTATACAATATGCTTACAATTCTTAATCATTTTCGTGATGACGAAATTTTTATTGTTATGCATAACAAAAAAAAATTAGGCTTTGAAAAATTTAAGGAAAATCTCTATAAAATTAAATTTGTCAAAAATAATTCTGAATTTCTGAAAATTATGTCCATTTTTAATCCTGACATAGTAATTAATGATATTCTTGATACATCTGAATCTTATATCAAACGTCTCAAACAAGACGGAATATTTGTAGTAAATTTTGAAGATCTTGGATATGGGAGAAAATATGCTGACTTGGTTTTTAATCCGATTTATTTATCAAAAAAGAAAAGTAAGAACGAATTCTATGGAAGTAAATATGCCTGTGTTCGAGATGAGTTCTATTTGTGGAAAAAACCACAAACCAATAAATCTGTTAAAAAAATCCTAATTACCTTTGGCGGTTCAGATTCTAATAATTTAACAAAACAAGTTCTTGAAATAATAAAAAAATCAAAACTTAATCAAATTCACTTCAAAGTGATACTTGGCTTAGGATATTCTAGAAAAAATGATATTCAACTCATGGGCAATTACATGCGAAAACATGGATTTTCAATAGAAATTATTGAAAAATCTAATCTGATGGCCAAATATATCTCTGAATCTGATATCGTAATTACTTCAAATGGTAGAACTGTTTTTGAGATAGCATCACTAAATGTTCCGATGATTATAATTTCTACAAATAAAAGAGAGGAAAAACATCCTTTTCTTAGATATTCCTGCGGTGGAATATTTTTAGGAATACATACGAAAATTAATTCTGAAAATTATTGTGTGCATTAAATGAAATGATGCCTCTTAAAAAAAGAGCTGAATATTCTACAAATCTGAAAAAATTTGAAATTCTTAATGGTGTCTTTGAAATAAAAAAATTAATTAATGAAAAATTTGCTAATTATAAAAAAACCTGACACTAAACCAATTTTGATTGCACTATCAGTTTTTTCAATTCATCTTTGGTTATCATCTTAACCGAATCTGAGGAATATGATTTAGTTAAAGATGTTTTTCTACCTGCAGAATATGTCTTAATTTCATCATCTGTTGGAACTTTTTGTAGAATTACATATTTTGAATCTGTCTCTATAGTAGTTCTCATTTCATCTAAATTGATTAGAGTTTCATGATATTTTTCTCCCTGTCTTACTGGAACTCTTATCTCACCCGTATTTTCTAATAGTTCTTGTAATGCCTCTTTTACCGTTTCAATTGTAAATGCTCTTAATTTGGGAACAAAAACTTCAGAACCTTTACCAGTCATTGCAGATTCCAAAATAAAATTCAATGCCTCATCCATAGTTATGCTAAATCTTGTCATTGTTGGATCAGTAATAGTTATTTTTTGTTTTGCTTTTATTTGTGAAATGAATTTAGGAATAACAGAACCACTACTGCCTAAAACATTTCCATATCTTAATGAAATGAATTTTGTTCTATGTCTTTCTTTATTCACGTAATTACTGGCAGTTACAAATAATTTTTCCATTAGTAGCTTTGTTGCACCGTATGTATTTAGTGGCGAAACTGCTTTATCAGTTCCAATTCCTACAACTACTTCCACATCTTCATGAATGCAAGATTCAATCACATTTCGTGAACCTACAACATTTGTGTTAATACCCTCAAAGGGATTGAGCTCTATTACAGGAACATGTTTTAATGCCGCCGCATGAAAAACAATATCTACATCTTCTACAGCACGTTGAATTCTAGAAAGATCTCTTATATCTCCTATCAAAAATCTTAGCCTATCCTCATTCAACTCTGATTGCATCATAACCTGTTTGTTTTCATTTCTACTGAAAATTCTAATCTCATTAACTTTTTCACCTAATAGTCTTTTTGTTAATGCCTGTCCTAAAGAACCAGTTCCACCTGTAATGAGAATTTTCTTGCCCTTTAGTTCATTCATAATGAATTTGTGCTGATTCTATTAAATAATCTTCCTCAATTTTCTATTATCAGGTAATTGAAATTCTCCAACTGTGGTTATGATCTTTCAAATGATTCAATTCTAACAATTTCTACTAATAAACGAAAAGAATTATATCAATTTTCTAATTAACAGGAGATCCAACTCATCTTGAAAGTTATTTAAACTTAAATTTTTATTTACAAAATCAATTCAAAAAATGTTAAAATATCAAAATAGAATTTAACACTTAAAATACACAAAAATATAATTTATTGATTTGTATCGATAAGATTATTTCTGAAGTAAATCATACATATGAAATATTCTCTATTAAATAATTTCTTTATCTTGATAATCTTATTGAAATTGCTTGTTTAAACTTGGTGTTTTCGACTTTAATCGTCCTTCGAGATATATTTTTACCATATCATCATTAAATATATTGTAGATTACTCGTAAATGTTCTGGTTTAAAATCACTCTGAAGAAAATTTTTTCCAGTGCCTTTCTGAAAAAATTTTTGCCAACATTTTTTTTCATTAAAAATTTTAAGCAATTTTAATGCATCTTGAGTAGATTGAATTATTGTCTTACATGCAACATCATGAATTGTATCATTTTTTTCTAATTTAGGAATAGATTGATGTATGATGTCTCCTGCATCTGGTTCTGATACAATGTAATGAAATGTACTTCCTGCGTAGTTCGGCTCCATAAAATAAAATGGCCAAAACAAAGTTGCAGAGCCTCGATATTGTGGAGATAATCCAAGATGTAAATTTATAGAATCTTGTGGAAGACTAGAATAAAGTGGGTCTTTAATCAAACTACAACCAAAAATCAAAACCAAATCAGGTTTAATTTCACTAACGAATTTGGTGGAATTTTCTGTATTAAGTTTATCCTTATCAACTTCTAGTATAGGGCAACTTGGAAATTTTTGTTGTCTGAAGTACTCCAATTCCAATTTTTGACGATTAAAAAAATGTCTTACAAAATTTTGTTTATCTTGTTCTTCTAAATTTGGTTCAGGTTCTGGAAGTAGATTTTCTCTTATCTGAATTATTGCACCAGAAAAAGGGAATTTTTCATGAATTTTATTTGCATAATAAAGATGACGTGGATGATTTCCACCAATAAAAAGAATCTTCATAATTTATTCTCCTCGTCCATAATTTTTAATAAATTATGAGTACATAGTTCATTAGCTACTGACAATAATTCATCATATGGGATATTGGCTTTTTCTATTATATCTTCTAGATTGAATACTCCATCACTATAGAACATAATCCATCTAATTGCATCTAGATGTTTTCCTGTAATCTGTTTTTCTTTTATATTCTGATATGTTCTATCCTGATGTTTCTTTTTTATATCATGTACTTTTTGCTTAATTGTTCCACCACTTGTTGGATATAGATTTCTCTTACTTAACATTGGTTCACAAATAATGTTAGAGATAAATTTTCCCCCCATGTTCTTATTTTTAGAAATTGTAATTCTTTCATTTGAAAAATTATCCATCTCTTCAATCTCTTCAATTACTGAAGTGTAAATCTGAAATAGCTCGATTAAACTTTCTGGTTTAATAAATTCCAAATTGTCTTTCGATGTATGATAATAATCATATTCATAATATTTTGATTTACATATAGTTCCAATAGGAATACGAAAGAATGATGATGAATATTGCCGTTCATCACTACCGTTAATATCGAAATCATAAATTTTAAAATCGATTTTTGTTTTTTTTAAAATTTTCAAAACAATTTCATCTAAAAAATGATTACCTTGAAAAGTTTTTTTGTATTCGATATTATTTGGTCCTGCAACACATGTTAAAATAAAACCTCCTATGATTTCTTTCATTTGTAACTCATTTTTTGATAAATAAGCTATTGCTCCAATTGTTTCAGGTACAATAACAAATCTATAACTATGTTTTCTTTTTTTTGTTTAATCCAATGTAATAATAATATCCATAAGACCATTCCTGACAAATTATCGTTTGCTAATGAGGGATGACAACAATATGTAGAAATTAAAAATTCAAATTTTGATTCTCCTTTTACTATTTTTTGACCGTATGTTAATGAACCATTTTTGAGTGATGTGTCAATCACAACTTCATATGTAGCGTATTTGTCAAGATTTACATATTGATTATGGGATATACAAAACCCCCAATCTTCTTTATAATATGACGTACGATATGGAATTGCATCAGGCATATCTGGTAATGTATCTAAATGTGATTCAAGTTCTTCAAAAGATATGATTTTCTGGATTGGTATACTGTAGTTTTTCAAATGTAAATTATTTTTTTGAAAATCAATCACCTTATTACCACTTTGATCTTTTACATATGCATCATTTACATTCCATTCTTTTGGTATGCTCCAATCATAACATATAGTTCCGGTTGGAATTTCCAAAATTTCAAAATTCGTTATTTCTCTTAAAATAGCAAGAGTTTTTCGAACACCATTACCAGTAATGCTTCTACATATGGGAAATAATTCTCTTAGAAGATTAGATACCTGTTGAATATCTGGCACAAATATACCATCAATATGGGATCCTTTTCAACTTTTTGACAAGATTAACCGAATCACTATTATCATGCAAACTGATTTGTTTTATTTTTTACATAGTCAATTGATTTCATAGATGAATAGATCTATCTTATTAATATGACTTTGTAGTAGAGTAATCTAAAAGGATAGTGTAGATTAATGGTATATTTACTATCCACTTTGCTAAAGATAATGGATCTGTTTTTGATAAAATAGCTGAAAAAATATTTTACAATGCACCAGATTCTCTCATTATTGCAAAAACAATGTGATTTACGTTATTTAAAAAATGAAAAAGTTAAAAGATTCAAATAAATTTATTCTGTATGTCAAAAGAAGAGCATAACAAAATGACCATGATAGAGAATTTGGTATGGGAAGCAGCTAAGATAATGTTCCCAAATTCATACATTGATCCAAAAAAAATCACAAAAGCAAAGGAAAATTTACTAGAGTCTCTTATGAAAAGTAATTGAAGACTGGCTTTAGTACAAATGCATTTACTGAAAAATCGCTGTTATATGGTCTGAATACTATATCTGATATTGGATATGACGGAGTAGAGCTTGTTCTTGACACACCTCACGCTTTCTTACCATTAAATAAAAAATATTTATCTGAAATAAAAAACTGTATTAAAAAAAATAAAATTGAGATAGCAAACCTAAATGCCAATACCGTGGTAGGCTGGTATGACAACAATGCCGTAATAGAGAAATTTGAACCGTCACTTTCAAATAAAAATGATAAACTTAGACAATGGAGATTAAATTACACTAAAAAAGCAGTCGAACTAGCTGACGAACTAGAATCTCCTAGCATATGTCTCACTTCAGGAATTTCAACTAACTTCGAAAAACAAACTTGTCTACGTATTTTTACAAAATCTTTAACTGAACTTGCATCGTTTGCAGAGACAAAAAATATTTCAATAGCAATAGAATACGAACCAGGATTGTTAATTGAGAACTCCGATGATGTATATCATATTGTTTCTCAGTTCAATAACGTCGGATTAAATCTTGATGTCTGTCATGCAGCTGTTTTAGGCGAGAACATATCCAAAATTATCAAAAAATTTCGGAAAAAAATCATTCATACTCACATAAGTGACTGCAAAAATAACATTCACTTTCATCTAATTCCTGGTTTGGGCAGCATCAACTTTTCTGCCATGTACAGATCACTAAAAGAAATCAATTATGAAGGATTTCTTACAGCAGAGCTTTACACATACTCAAAAAATCCAGAGTATGCAGCAAAGATTACTTTTACATACCTAAAGAATTTGATATTAAATCATGTTTATTGATCCACACATTCACATGTATTCTAGAACAACAGATGATTATGAAAAGATGATCTTATCTGGGATTAAGACTGTTATAGAACCTTCGTTTTGGCTTGGGCAAGCACGTACTTCATCAAAAACACTGATTGATTATTGGGAGTATTTGATAAATTTTGAACGAACAAGAGCTAAGGAATTTGGTATAAATCATTATTGTGCCATTTCTGTAAATCCAAAAGAAGCCAATAACTCACAACTTGCAAATGAATCCTTAGATGTTATGGCTAACTATCTTAGTAAAGAAGGGGTTGTAGCAGTTGGCGAGATAGGATTTGATATGATTACCAAGGAAGAAGAAAAAGTGTTTGCACGACAATTGATAATGGCTGAAGAACTTAAAATGCCAGTTATTATTCACACTCCACATATCAACAAAGTGGAAGGAATAAAAAAAACATTTGATATTATAAAAAATTACAATGCCACAAAATCAAGAATTATAATAGATCATAATACTGAAGAAACAATCGAACTTTCTTTGTCTTTTGATGTGATGGCAGGAATTACTGTTTACCCGTATACCAAAGTGAGCTCCATAAGAGCAGTTAATATGTTAAAAAAATATGGTACAGATAGGATTTTGATCAACAGCTCTGCAGATTGGGGAATATCTGATCCTCTAAGTGTGCCTAAAACTGCAATTCAAATGGAAAAAGATGGTTTTAGTAAAAACGAGATTGAACAATTACTTTTTCATAACCCAAATAATTTTTTTAAACAATCAAAAAATTATGTTCCATTATAGATTAATTACATGAAATTATCCTTCAGCACAAATGCATATCGAAATTATTCTATTGAAGATAGCATTCGTTCAATTTCTTCTGTAGGCTATACTGCAATTGAATTGATGTGTGACACACCACATGCATTTCCTCCGTTGTCTGTTGAAAAAATAAATTCAATTAAAAAAGCACTACAAGAAAATCAAATGGAGATTTCCAATTTAAATGGATTTATGATGTGTGCTGTAAATGACTTTCATCATCCATCATGGATTGAAAAAAATCAAAAAGATCGTAATATTCGAATACAACATACCAAATATTGCATTGAATTAGCCTCGAAACTTGGCGTGAAAACGATTTCTACAGAACCTGGAGGGCCACTTTTGGGATTATCTGAAAAAGAAGGGCTTGAATTATTTTATGATGGCTTAAATGAAGTCATTCCTGTAGCAGAAAAAAACAATGTAATACTTTTGATTGAACCTGAACCTGGACTGCTGATAGAAAACTCATCACAATTTCTAAATTTTATGTCTCGTTTTAACACTAAGTACATTGGTCTAAATTTTGACGTGGGTCATTTTTTTTGTGTAGGTGAAAAACCAGATGAATTAATTAAAACACTTGCAGATTTCATATCTCACATTCATCTAGAAGACATTGCAGAATCACAAGAACACAAACATCTGATCCCTGGTCATGGTGCAATTGATCTCAAAAAGGTTTTTGATGCAATTAGTGATATTGATTATAAAAATTACATCACAATCGAATTATATCCTTATCTAGACAATCCAGAAAACGCTGCTAAAGAGGCAATGCAGTTTATGAATTCTCTTAATCTGAAATGATAAAATCATATTTTCAGCTAGTACGATTTCCAGGTATCTTTACCGCATTCTCAAATATTCTTTTAGGGTTTTTTTTATCTTCAGAATTTATTGTAGATTGGTTTAATCTATTTCCACTTCTTGCAGCTTCAGGTTTTTTATTTTTAGCTGGAATGACACTAAATGATTATTTTGATTACAATATAGATAAAAATGAACGACCAGACAGACCACTTCCTTCAGGAAAAATATCAAGAAAAGCAGCATTGTATCTTGGCATTGCATTGTTTATTGCCGCAAACATTTCTGCATCTTTTGTTGGATTTCAAGCAGTAATGATATCTATCATTATGACAATTCTCATCTTAGCATATGACATAAAACTAAAAAATATCAAAACCATTGGAATCTTAAATCTTTCATCCATACGATTTTTGAATGTTATTTTAGGTTCCAGTATGGTTCTTTTTAATTTTGAAATTATCTGGATATCTATCCCAATTGCAATTTTTATAGCAGGAATTAGCACTCTTGCAAAAACCGAGAGTTCCATTTATCCAAGAACAGCGAAAATCATTAATCTGGTTCTTGTTTTGTTCACCATATCATATGTTATAGTTTTAACATATGATGCTGGATTTACTCATTGGCTAGTTCTTGGAGTATTTGTTATCGTTAATTATTTACCTTGGATGATCATCAAAGAAAAATCCTCCAAGACCACACAAAAAATAGTAACGATTCAACTACTTTCAATCCCTATTTTAGATGCAATTTTAGTTATGGCTTTTTCTAATATTATTTTTGCAATAGTGACACTGTCTATGATATTTCCAGCATATGTTGCTTTACGAAAATTATATTTGACATAAATTAGTATGAATGGTTTATTTTTAAGTTAGAAATATTCTGAATAACTAAATGAAAAAATTAATTGTAATTAATGTTGTAGGATTAACAAAAAATTCAATTAACAGTATTTCGCTTCCTAACATGTCAAAAATTTTTACTGATGGGTTTTGCTCTTCGATGATTCCTTCTTTTCCTGCAGTAACGTGTAGTGTCCAGTCTTCAATTACTTCAGGATATTATCCGGCAGATCATGGTATCATTTCAAATGGTTTCTATGATCGAGATACAAAACAGGTTTCGTTCTGGGAGCAGTATGACAGTTTAGTTCAAAAGCCAAGAATCTGGGATATTTTAAAGAAGGCAAATCCAAAATTAAAAACAGCTGTACTTTTCTGGCAAAATTCTCTTTACACAAATTCTGATTTTATTATTACTCCAAAGCCGATTCATCTTGAAGATAAAACCGTAATGTGGTGTTATTCAAAACCTCTCAATTACTATGAGGAAGTTACCCAACATCTAGGCGAATTTGATCTCAAATGGTATTGGGGACCATTTGCATCCATCAAGTCTAGTCAGTGGATAATTAATGCATCAATGTATACAATAAAAAAACATAGACCTGATCTAGTCCTTGTATATCTACCTCATTTGGATTATTCTGCACAAAAGCATGGCCCTCAAAGTAATGAATTCAAACAGAGTTTAATTGAGATTGACAATATGATTGGGGATTTGATAGATTTTCTTGCTGACAATGAGTTTGGCAATGAATATGAGATAATGATTCACTCTGAATATGGATTTAATGAGGTGAATCACTCTTTGTCCCCAAACATACTTTTACGTCAAAATGGATTACTTTTCACTCGAAATATACTTGGAAAAGAATACATTGATTTTGAAAACAGTAATGCATTTACAATGGTTGATCATCAGATAGCACATATTTTTATAAAACCTGGTTATGATAATATCGTTACTTCAATTTTCAAAAAAGAAAAAAACATTGCAAAAATTCTTGATAAAGAATCTCAAATAAAATTAAACATAAATCATACAAGAAGTGGCGAGTTGATTTTATACGCAAAGAATGATTGCTGGTTTAATTATCATTGGTGGGAAGATGAAAATCTTGCACCCTCATTTACTTTTAATGTTGATATCCATCGAAAACCTGGATATGATCCACTTGAATTATTTCTTGATCCAATAACTAAAAGAATTTCTCATGACACTTCATTGATCAAAGGTTCTCATGGTGTGTTTGATAGTGAAAATACTGACGCTTTACCTATATTTGGAATGTCTATTAAACCAAAGAAAGAAACTAATGTTATAGATATTTCTCAAATAGCGCCCACCATATTGAAATTCTTCAACTGTACTTACAATCTTCCAAATGATTCAATCTTGTAATGATCTTTTTTAAAAAGCATGACCATATTATCCAATTCAAAAAATATTCAGAATCTTATATAGAACAAATTCTATAAATTATGATTCATTTGTAATTATTACTTTCATCACACCATCTTTTGATCTAGCATAATTCAGAGCTTTTGTGATGTCCTGAATGGGAACTTTGTGTGTTACTAACTGCCTGACATTGATTGATTTATTATTTATAATTTCAAATGATTCTCTTATCTCGTTTGTTGATGCAGCATAACTTGGTATAATTGAAATCTCTTTAGAATATATCTCACTCAAATTAGTTTTTAAATTACATTCTTTGCTAGGTTCACCAAATAAAAGAATGGTGCCTCCCTTTCTTACTAAATTAATTGCATTATGAAAAACTTCGGTCTGTGAAGTGGCAATTATAATCAAATCCAAATCACTTGTATGTGTACTGATTTTTTCACTAATATCTGATTCATCTCCTTTTAATGGAATTCCAATATTTGCTTCCTTGCAGAAATTTAATCTAAATTCATTAACGTCTACACAAAATATCTTCCCAAAACCATAGTGTTTTGCTAACATTGCGTGCATGACGCCAATTGGTCCCACCCCAAATACCAATACTGAATCATTTTTTGAGAAAGAAAGTTTCTTCCAAGCCCTAATACAACATGCCAACGGCTCAATTAGTGACGCTTCCTCAAAACTCATGGCGTCTGGAATTTTAATTAAACTTTCATGTCTGATATTCCATTCAGGAACCAAAAATTTTTCAGACATACCGCAAGGCTCTAAACATTCAATATACTTTTCACACATCGTCTGATTCCCGTGTTTGCAATAATGACAGTTATCACAAGGAGAATGATGATGTACAAACACTCTATCGTTTAAATCAAATTCCTTAACATTGCTACCCTTTTTTACAATGATTCCTGCAACTTCATGACCGAGCTTAGATGATGGTCTGCACGAATCACCAAATATGTTTCCCAAGTCTGATCCGCAGATTCCACATGATTTCATTTTTATTAATACATCATTATCTCCACATACTGGTTCTGTGACATCTATAAGACTAACTCCTGACGCTTGATTTTTTCTAACACATTTCATGTTTTTATCATTAATTTTGTAAGTGTTTCCTTACTTAGACATTATGTTTAATCAACAATTCTACACAATAAAATCATTTGTAGCATTTGTTATTCTATCAGTGTGTTTGATTCTATGATTTAATCCAATTTCAGATACATGTAAACTCATTTGTAAATAAAAAGAATAATGATATTTCAGAAATACTATTATCAGTTATAGTTATAATTAAGTTGAGATCAAATGACATTAAAATTTATTAAATCTATAAATGATGTTCGTGGAACTATTTTGTTTTATTCTTTTGGGAAATTAACTATTCATTTTGTTGAAACAAAAAAAGGGTTTTCACGTGGCGGTCATTATCATAAATTTAAAAGTGATCATATACTTTTGCAGGGCCAAATTGAGTTCAGGGAATTCAACCTTAGCACAAATATGGAGCAAATTAGTATTATCTATGCACCTTACACTATCTCTGTAGAGCCCAATGTGGCTCATCTTTTGACTGCCTTGGATGATTCTTTATTTCTAGAATGTTTTGATGCAGAGTATTCTGCTACTGATTACTTTCCATATAGAAATATTGTAAATGAAAAAATAAAACAAAGACAGAATATTTAGTTAAATATTATTTGTGTCTAGTCTGCTTTTTATGTAATCTATAGGTAAAACAGGAGAAGGATCTGTCTTTGACAAAACTGCCTTGTAAATTGATACATAGTCAAGCATGTAAATAAGAGAAATTATTTTTGTCAAAATGTTTCCTGAAACAGAGTGAATTTCCTTAAAATCAATTTCTTTTTTTGCAAAGAATTCTTTGATTATGTCAAATCTTTCTTTTGTTTTTATGTAATCGTCTTTTCCTTGCAATAAAATAGGTTGCACCACAGACGGTCTTTCCCATGATACCATGCCGTTATGACAAGCTTCTATGATGTCTTCTGTAATCGCATGAATCTTTGCATTTTCTTGTAAAGATGATTTGAATCTTGTTGCAGTCGATTGCAATCCATGAGGATAATAAATAATGGGAATTCCTGATATCCAACTAGCTAAATTAATTGCAGGATTTGAATCAGACAAATTATGAGAAAAGATTTGTTTTTTAATAATATCAAGTTCGCTTAATGACTCTACAATATCGTTTTTTTTAATTGGAAGAGCTGAATTTAGTGTCTTTAGAATCGAATAAGTAAAACTGACAAGAGATGTTCTTGGTGAATGAATCAATGGAATTTTTCTAAATATGATTTGGTTTTTTTTGCACATGTCTTCCATTTTACCTCCAGATGAAAACGCAATCAATCTACAATCCAGTTTTGCAGCAGAATCAAGTACTGTCAAAGTCTCAGATGTATTTCCAGATATACTTGTAGTTACTACTAGGGTATTTTTATCAACTGTCTTTGGCAAGAGGTATCCTTTGATAAGTGATACGTGAATATCGCTTTTGGATAATATTGAAGAAAACAAGTCCCCAATTGTACCTGAACCTCCCATTCCAGCAAAAACAATGTGATCAATATCATGAAAATCTACAGGTTCGTGATTGGATTCGTATGATTTGCGTGCAATCTCTGGCCATGAATCATAGATTTTGTACATTCCACGAGCATCTATTTTGTCCATTGTTGCAATGTCTAGCAATATGTGATTCAAAATCTGCTAAAACAATATAACAATTTGTAAATCTAAAAGTCTATCATGAATTGGTTGATTGGCTATGTTTTTTCAATTGATTTTTAAAAAGCCTGATTTTGATACGAATGATGGACAATACCGTGATCAATTCCTCGCTAAGAACTGTCGAGTGGAAAGACAACAAAGTAGTGATGATTGACCAGACCAAACTGCCAAATCAGCTAGTCTTTGTAACATATGACGATTATAATCAGGTAGCAGATGCCATTAGAACTCTAGTAGTTAGAGGGGCACCTGCTATTGGAGTATCTGGCGCTTTTGGTTTGGCTTTGGCATCTTTACAGAGTAAGGCAACTACAAAAGATCAATTAATCTCTGATCTGGAAAAGGCAAGAAAAATTCTATATGAGACAAGACCAACTGCTGTAAATCTAAAATGGGGACTGGATAAAATTATGAAGATTGCAAATTCTGGGGATACAGTTGAGCAAATTAAACAATTGGTAATTAATGAATCAAAAAAGATGGCAGATGAAGATATCCAAATAAACAAAACTATGGGAAAAAATGGCTCTGTACTTTTTGATAACAATGATACTATAATGACTCATTGCAATGCAGGTGCACTAGCTACGGTAGCCTATGGAACAGCGTTAGGTGTGATTAGAGCAACAAGAGAGAGCGGAAAAAACATCAAAGTAATAGCTACAGAAACTAGGCCAATTCAACAAGGCTCCAGACTAACAGCATTTGAGCTAAAGCATGATGGGTTTGACGTTAGTCTGATTCCTGATACTGCAGTAGGATATTCGATGGCAAACGGACTAGTCAACAAGGTAGTTGTTGGTGCAGACAGAATTGTAAGAACTGGTCATGTCTTTAACAAAATCGGAACATATCAGGTGGCAACCATGGCAAAGCAACATGGAATTCCATTTTATGTAGCGGCACCATTATCTACCTTTGATATGACTAGTGATGCCAAAGACGTAATTATTGAGATGCGAAAGGGAACAGAAGTTACTGGGATTGGTGATAAAAAAACAGCACCTGATGATATCAACGTGATAAATCCTGCATTTGATATGACTCCACCTGAGTTAATCTCTGGAATAATTACTGAAAAAGGTGTGGCAAAACCACCCTATGAAGAATCTATCAAAAAATTATTTGAAGCTAATTAATAGAAAGTTTTTATTGATTTTATCTTCCACTAATAATATGAGTACTGTAACTGCACAAGCCGTAAAGGAATCACTAAAACAATGCATGGATCCTGAAGTCCCACTAAATATCGTAGAGATGGGATTAATCTATGGAATTGATGTTGTTGAAAATAATAATGTCAATATCAAAATGACAATGACAACACAAGGCTGTCCACTACATGAGACTCTAGTTCAAGATGTGACAAGATACGCAAAAAAAGTTCCAGGTGTAAATAATGTCAAAGTAGACATTGTCTGGGAACCAAAATGGACAATGGATAGTATGACTGAAGAAGGAAAAGCAAAAATCAAAAACATGACCAATACAATGACTACACCAGCTCCAATTAATTATGAAATTGCGTTACCTCAAGGAGTTGGCAAACTTGTACAACAAGAAGACGGCTCAATGGTTCTAGCTAACGAACATGATCAGGGGTTTATGGTTAATCAGGCAATTGTAGATTTTTGGAAGTCATGTAATGGACAACGCAAAGTCACTGAACTAGTAGAAATATTTGCACAACAAACAGGACTGCAAAGAAATCAAGTAGAAAAAGAAGTAATGCAATTACTCCAACAACTACGTGAAGGTGGATTGATTGCAATTCCAGATGCACCTAATGTTGAATTCAAAAAATAGCCTTAGAAAATATAATTTGAGTTTGCGCCATCAAAATTAATTACAACTCCTGTTAGATACTTTATCTTGTTTTCAATAATTGCTTTGACAAAATTTCCAATTTCTTCTGGCTCTCCAAGTCTTTTCATAGGCAGTGACTTTTTGTATTCATCAATGTTTTCAATTAGTTCTCTGGTTCTATCTGTGTTTATTGGACCTGGCGCAATATTGATGCAACTGATATTTTTTGTAGCATAGTCTTTGCTTAGAATCTTAAAGACTTCACTAAATGCAGCACGATACGCAGACGATATTATCAATTTTTTATTTGGTTCTTTAATTACACTAGAACTAATCAAAAAAATATAACCATCATCATTAACCTTGATGTTTTGTAAAATTATACAAAATCCTAAAAATAACTGGTTATGATATTTTTTCCAATCTTCTTCTGACACATTAGAAAATTCTTTAGCCTCAGGTCCACCTGTATTGAGTACTAGTATGTCTGTCTGATTATGAGTTTGTACAAATTTTTTTACACTGTCCAAATTTGAAGTGTCAATATCATTTTTTGATGCTGCAAAAACGTCTATCTTTATTGATTTTAGTGATTCTGAGATTGCCTTGCCCATTCCTCTGGAACCGCCAAGAACAATCGCTCTAGTCATAATGTTATCCTATGATAATCTGTAATTAAATTTCTTTATGGAAGATAAATTAATTCATTTAGGATCTTTTCTTATAACCATTTCTCAACCATGTTACTGATCTTTTCTGCCTGCTGGTTAAATGCAATTTTGGAATCTCTTAATCATGCAAAAACTTTCAGGACTGTTTCTGGTTGCTGTGCTTGTTTCAGGAGCATTTTCCTCAAGTTTTGCATTTGCTCAAGTTCCTACAGCACAAAATGATCAATACTCATTAAATGAGGATTCAGTTCTTACTGTTGGTCCTACTGGAGTTTTGATAAATGATGCAAATATTGATAATAATTTCTTTGCAATAATTCAGACTAACGTTGGTTTTGGAATACTTACGCTAAATTTGAATGGAACATTTACCTATACTCCTAATTCAAATTTTAATTCTGTTGATTCATTTACCTATATTGCAACCAATGGAACGCATAGCAGTAACAATGCCACCGTCACACTTTCTGTTAATCCAGTTAATGACGTACCAATAGCACAAAATAACACTGCAACAACACCAGAAAATACCTCAGTAATCATTTCTGTACTAAACAACGACTCTGATGTTGACGGTGATTCACTCACAGTTAGTTCTGTAACACAAGGAGCTAACGGAACAGTCACAACCAACGGCACCATTGTAACTTACACACCAAAGCCAAACTTTCATGGAGTAGACTCTTTTGCTTATACCGTATCTGATGGATTGTTAACTGATACTGCAACTGTTACTGTAAATGTAACTCCATTTGATGATCAAGATGATGATAAAGTCAATATTTGCCATAAAGACAAGAAGACAATTTCTGTTTCAATCAATGCTATCTCTGCTCATCTAAAGCATGGAGATACGATTGGAGTATGTGAAAATGATCATGATCAAAATACTGATAAAAAGTTAATTGAAGAACAGCTAAAAGCACTAAAGAAGGATTTCCAAGCACAAGAAAAAATACTCAAAGATCAACTAAAAGCATTAGAGAAAAAATTCAAAGCACAAGAAAAAGAACTAAAAGAGCAACTAAAAGATTTGAAGAAAGACAAGAAATCTAATGATAACCATAATGATGACGAAGATGATGACCATGACGATGATGACTAAACTAAAGATTTACATCTAAAATTATTTTTAATAAGAATTTTTACTAGTTAGATTTCTTTAATCTCTGTAATTGTTCCTAGCACAGAATCCATCTTCACAATGGCTTTTTTCTCATCCCAACCAAGCGCAACGTACCAGTCACCTGCATCCACATCATATTTTGTCTCCAAAGTCTTTAGATTTTCTGGTTGAATGTTGTATTTTTTTGCAATACCTGAAATAGCTAAAGAAATAGCATCTCTTTCTTTTTCCAGTCTTCTCTTCATTAATCCTATTCCTGGACTCATATTCTCTCTGATTCTTTTGTTCTAATATAGTTAATTCTCAAAATTACCCACAATGTTTAATTTTTTTATTTGATAAATTTACAACGCTTCAAATACCTAGATCAAAAGGTTATACTACAATGAAATTAATCCAAAAGTTTTCAAATTCATCGCTTGCAAAAACTAGTACTCTAGTATCTCTAGTTTCAGTTCTTGCAGTTGTTGGTCCTTTTGTAGTTGTATCTGCAGGATTTTGGGATGCAATATCTCATCTTCAAAAAGAACCCGAATTCTTTTGGAGCATACAGCATATCGTTGTATACACCGGAGTTTCAATAACTACAAGCGCTGCTATAGTTGGAACAATTCTATTGCTTCAAAACTCTACAAAAAATTCTCTTAAAAATGGAATCATTTTAGTGATTGTTGGTTCACTAATTCAAATAGTATCAGGATATGCGGATTCACTTTCACATGAACTTTTTGGAATTGATGGTTTGATATCTTGGTCTCATCAGCCACTAGAATTTGGTCTAGTTTTATCTGCTTTGGGTGGATTTTTGATATTAAAAAATCTTGAAAAAACAAAACTCAGAGTACTTGTTCCGTTCTCAATTATTTCATTTTTGTTTTTTACAACTTGGCTTGTGTTTAACTTAGTGTTTATTTTTGGTCACACAATACAATGTCTTCCAGTTTACAAGATATTCTTATCTGGATGTTCAATCTTGTAATTTTTTAATTTCATATATGATGTAAAAATAACCATTACTGCACCTACTAGTATTATTATTCCTGGCGGTATCATAACCTCAGAGCCTGCATCTCCTAACTCAACTTGCAAATTTATTTGATTTTTTGAAGGATTTGTTACTTTAACTGTGTAACTTCCACTTTTCTCAAAATCAAAATACCCAACAGACATTTTTGTCTGAACACTTTCTTCAGATATTGTATTCTGGTTATTATCTAAAATTTGAACAAATATCTGCTCACCGCTAAATTCTGGCATGAATACTTTGTAATATCCAATACCTTTGCCCTCAAAATTCATCTTTAGATCATGTGAATTTGATGATTCAAGTACCGTTTCTTCTGATATTTTGTCTCCTTGTACAAAAACAAATGATATCCAAATCATTCCAATCACACATAATATCACACCAATTTTGAACAAAGATAACTTCAATTCATCAAATATGTGAATTGTTTGTTTAATAAAATAATCTAAGAGGGCTCGGAGGGCTTCGATCCCTCGACCTAGCGGTTCGAAGCCGCTCGCACTATCCAGACTGTGCAACGAGTCCAAACAAGTAAGAATTTAACAGGCCTAAATATCTGTCTAGGTACTTTGAAAATATCAAAAAAAGTAGCTGGAGTTGAATATGCAATTAGGGATATTGTTTTAGCTGCAAGAAAAGTTGAAGAAAAAGGAATGAAAGTTGATTATCTCAACATAGGTGATCCTGTACAATTTGGTTTTCAACCTCCTGACAATGTAAAAGAGGCAATGATTAATGCAATAAGAAACGGTGAGAACTTTTATTCCACATCAGAAGGTCTCAAAGAACTACGAGTTGAAATTGCAAAAAAAGAAAATGTAAAAGGATTATCAATCTCACATGATGATATTTTAATCACAAATGGAGTTTCTGAAGGACTTGATATGGTAATATCGTCAATCGTTGAAGAAGGCGATGAGGTTCTCTTGCCAGGTCCATACTATCCACCATATGCCTCATATGTTAGATTACATGGTGGAATCCCAGTAGAGTTTGCAGTGGATTTGGATAACTCTACGCCTGATATTGAAGATATCAAATCAAAGATTACATCAAAAACAATTGCTATTTGCTTAATCAGCCCAAATAACCCAACAGGTGTAGTATTTAATGAATCATCACTAAAAAAATTAGTAGAAATTGCAAATCAACATAATCTATACATCATATGTGATGAGATTTATGATCAAATAATTTTTGATCATAAATTTGTAGGAATTGGCAAAGTTGCAGGTGATTCACCAGTAATTGTGCTAAATGGATTCTCCAAAGTCCATCTAATGTCTGGATGGAGAATTGGATACATTGCATTTAATCAATCATCAAAACTAGATGCACTAAGAGAAAATCTCCCAAAACTTGCACGAGTAAGAATTGCCACTAATCTTCCAGTTCAGCACGCTGCATTAGAGTCATTGCGAGGACCACAAGGATACATCACTGAATTTGTATCTGAATTAAAAAAGCGAAGAGATCTTGTTGTAAAACGACTCAATGAAATGCCTGGTCTATCATGTCCTAATCCAAAAGGCGCGTTCTATGCTTTTCCAAAAATTGAAGACAATAAATTTGGTACTGATAAGGAGTTTGTACAAAAACTTTTAGAAACAAAAGGTGTCTTGACTGTACATGGTTCTGGATTTGGAGAAAAATATGGTAGCGGACACTTTAGATTAGTGTATTTACCAAGTCTTGAAATTTTAGATTCTGCAATGAACAAAATAGAAGACTTTGTCAGCTAATAACTCCAAATTGAAAACTTTTCTGGAATTATCTCTATAATACAATCTGTATTGTCTAATAGTTCTACTGCAGATTTATTTTGCAAACTTTTGAAATATCTTGCAAGTATTTTTTTTGCAATTTTTTTTACTTTATTATTTTCTAAAAAGATATTTGCTTTTCCTTGACCCATTACTCCAAATATTGGAGAATTTACTCCCACATCTACACAAAATGCAACTTTGTTATTTTTTCTAACATTTTGTGTCTTTTTGGTTTTAGTGTTTGTGCCTATGTAGATTTTTTTTGAACTATACAAATACCATACAGGTACTATATGTGGAATGTTTTTACTTCCTATTGTTGTAAGATGTAAAATTTTTTGAGTTTTTAAAAATTTATCTTTGCGGTTCATGGTTTCTAAATCCTAACAGTATCATAAAAATCCCAAAGCCGATCATGCCTACTGACACTTTTTCATTGGTAAATTCAGAATTTAAAATAAAGTCTTCTACAAATTCTGGTCCCCAAAGTATTATTTGTCTAACAAGAACTATTCCTGCCATAATTAAAAACAAAGAGCCAACTGCAGTATACCAGTTTCTTCCTCTTCGAAAATACTCGTGACTCATTTACAATACTTAGATAATTTTGATACCTGGATTTTTTATTTTATTTCGTATCATTGCATTTAGCAATAACGGTGTTGATATCTCTGCAAGATATGATAATTCTCCTGGTCCCAAATAAATTGGTCTTAAACCTTTGATTTCGTTGATCAAACCATTTACCACATCAATTGCATCTTTATCGTCACCACATACAAAAATATCATAATCAAGTACCATTGTTGGATTGACAAGCTTCTTTTCTGAAATCACATGAAATGCTGAAACCAATTTTGATTTATTTTTCATGTGTTTTAAAACCATCTGATAAGAAAATGGTTTATTCTCTTTAATTGGAATAAACTCAAAGCCTACATCTGTTTTTACCATTGGAACAATTGGAGATACAACTACACAACTATCTTTAACTTGAGATAAAACTTCTGAGCAAACCGAGTCAATGTTTTCATAAGGAATAGATAAAATCAAAACATCGCTATCTTTTGCAACTGAGATATTGTCATTGCCTGTAATTGTCCCATTAATCTGTCCAAATGATTCCTTTGCAATATTTGTATACTCATTTGCAGATTCTGATGCCCTTTTTGCATCCCTTGATCCTACAATTACATTATGATTTTGAGACCATCTAAGAGCAAATCCTTTTCCCATTCCTCCAGTTCCACCAATTATTCCAATTTTCACGATATTCTTCTGAGAATCTTATTATTATCTTTATTTGACATCCGATCATATTGGGCTCAGTTATTTTTCTACGACACGGTCAAGCTAAAAACAATATAGAAAGAATTCTAACTGGAAGAACTCCAAATATTCCATTAACTGAAAAAGGAATCGAGCAGGCAGAAAAGACAGCAAAATTCGTAGAGCAAATGAACATATCTGCAATTTATTCTAGTCCTATTGAAAGAGCAAAACACACAGCAGAAATTGTTGCTAAACATAATTCTCTTGATGTAATAACTGATGATAGATTAATTGAACTTGATATGGGAAAATTTACTGGTGTGCCTTATGATGAAATTTTTACTAGTCATGGAAATGTCTTTATGAAATTCTATAATGGTGAGTTAGAAATTGCCCATAACGGCGTTGAGACTTTCTCCGAAGTCAAAAAACGTGTACTAAGTATTGTTGATCATGTCATTGAAAAACACCCTGATCAAAACGTTGTACTTGTAACTCATATGGACCCAATCAAAGCAATGTTAGCTACAGTAGTTGATCTTTCACCTACTAATCTATTTGAGCTAATTATTGCAAATGCTTCATTGAATATCTTTAGAGAATACAACCGTAAATTTTCAATTTCTGGAATCAATGTAATGGATCCATCTCGTTTCAATCATGATTGGTAACTAATAATCTTGAAAACCCTTAAATAGAAATTACAGGCCACGTTTCTCAACCGCTGATGAAGAGTATATTTGGTCTATTCTTAGTATTGGCAATTTTGGTAATCATTCCAGCAGCAGAATATGCACTTGCTGCCGGTGACGAGCCTGGTCAATATCTTGATCGTAGAGTAGTAATTTGGAATTTATTTTATAGAATGATGACTGTGGCATTTACAGTGGGCGCAGTTGTATCTGGAACTATAATCTGGCTTTGTTGGAGATTCAGAGAATCAAATCCAAAAGCCACTCCAACTCCATATGAAAAGGAAGGAGTTTGGTAAAAATGGGACATCATTCTAACTGGCCAGAATGGGTTTACGTTGGAGTTGTCATTGCACTAATGTGTTGGGTAGGTGCAGAAGCTTGGAATGCCGAAAGACTTGTAGAACATGTTCCAGCAGACGCCGAAGTTATCAAAGTCACAGGACAACAATGGTTCTGGACATTTGAACATGAAGACGGAACAAAAGAAATTGGTGAACTACATGTTAAAGTCGGTAAAGCTTACAAATTTGAAATAATGTCAAAAGATGTCAATCACTCATTTAACATTCATGATTATGTTGTGTTGATGGATGCAGTACCTGGCAGAGTCAATACTGTATGGTTTGCTCCAATGGAAGCTGGCGAACATGACATTCAATGCAGAGAATATTGTGGACTAATTCACTATAACATGCGTGGTAAACTAATCATAGAGGATGATTCATCTTGATGCTAACCCTTTTATCTAAACTTTCAAGTGAGGAGAATTATCAATGGTTCTAGAATTACAAAAGCCACGTCCAATTTGGCAAATAATGTTTTCAACACATCATACTGATGTAGGTTTACTATACCTCATTACATCTCTTGCATTCTTGTTTATGGGTGGTGCATTAGCACTTGCAATTAGAGCAGAGCTGTTCTTCCCTGGAGCACAAATCATCACAGATGCTATGACCTTTAACAGAATTTTTACCGTACATGGAACAACACTGATCTTCTTGTTTATCATACCATTTGCATCTGCAGTTGGTAACTACTTTGTACCAATTATGGTACGATACAAAGACATGGCATATCCAAAATTAAACGCAATAGCATTTTGGATGATTCCGCCTTCTGGTGCTCTAATCTGGTTAGGCTTTGCTGACTTTACTTGGTATGCAACTCCGCCATATTCTATTATCAGCGCACCTGGTCCTGCAGCAGATATGTGGATATTTGGACTAAAGATTTTGGGAGTCTCTTCAGTATTAGGTGCAATTAATTTTGTAGTTACTATTCTAAAATGTAAACATCCAGACATGTCAATTGGACAGGTACCATTACTTGCTTGGTCATTTTTAACATCATCTTTAATCATTATTGTTGCAATTCCAACATTTGCTGCAGCTCTGTTGATGTTGCTAACTGACAGATTAGGTGTCTCTGGATTCTTTAATCCTGCAATGGGTGGAGATCCAATTGCATATGCTCACTTGTTTTGGTTTACATTCCATCCTGAAGTGTATGTGCTAGTTATTCCAGCAATCGGAATGATGTATGAAATTATTCCAAGATTTTCAAGAAAACCAATTTTTAGTCATAGTTCTGGAATCTTTGCCTTTGTATTATTATCAATAGTTAGTTTCTCATCTTGGGCTCATCACATGTATGCTACAGGAATGTCATTTACTGAAAAAACTGTATTTATGATTGGAACACTAGCTGCAGTACCAGCATCTGCAATGCACGTCTTTAACTTTATTGCAACAATGTGGAATGGTAGAATAAAGTTTTCAACACCAATGATGTGGGCAGTTGGAGGAATTGCATTATTCTTCTCAGCAGGAGCAGGTGGTGTAGTAAATGCTGCAATGCCACTTGACTTTCAGACACACGACAGCTATTGGGTAGTTGGTCACTTTCACCTATTTGTAATGGGAACAATTGCATTTGGTTCTATAGGATATCTATACTACATGTTCCCATATGTTACTGGTAGAATGTATAATGAAAATATGGGTAAAGTTCACTTTGTAATGTCATTTGTAGGAACAGTTTTAGTATTTTTCACACAACATGTCCTTGGTCTATATGGAATGCCAAGAAGAATTTTCGACTATCCTCCAATCCCAGAATGGATTGCTATGAACCAAATTGCATCTGTAGGTGCTATGATTATTGGTGTCAGCATGGTAATATTTTTGATAAATATGATTCACAGTTCTGCAAAAGGAAAATTAGCAGATACAGACGATCCGTTCAACTTGGGTGGCAAATACTATTATCCATTTGAATCAAAGAACCCACATCATCATTAGGAGAAATATGAAATGAATCAAGATACTCAAAATATTTACAGAACAACTCCTGCAAGAACTGGAAAAATGATGGCCATAATGTTGGGCATTTGTATTGTTGGCGGTGCAATATTTTTTGGCATGTGGGATTACTGGACTTCTCAACCAGCACCTGTAGTTGGAATGATGAGTGAAACAATTGAACATGATGTTAAAGCAGCTTTTTCAGGAGTACATATTCCAATCACATTATCTTTTATTGAATCATCTGATTTTAGAACATTAGCGTTTAATGCATTACCTGGTGAAGAAGGGCATAATCCAACAATTAATGCTAATGTTGGTGATGAAATTAATTTCTCTTTAATTAATAATGGAAAATCATTTCATTCATTTGGCGTAACAAAAGCTGATGAGGGATTTGCTGGAATTATTCCCGGTTCAGAAGTTGCAAGTGCATCAAATCCCCTTAAACCTGGAGAAGGTGGAGAATCTAAATTCATTCCTGGTGAAGAAGGTACCTATTACTATATCTGTACAGTTCCAGGACATAGAGAGCAAGGAATGGTTGGTGAAATTATTGTTGGTCCGGCAAAATCTATATCTCCTTCAGCTCCAGCAGCTCCAACTGGAGTTAAACATGATTTTAGTGTAGACTTTGTAGAATCATCTGATTTTAGAACATTAGCGTTTAATGCATTACCTGGTGAAGAAGGACATAATCCTGAATTTCGAGTAAACTCTGGCGATGAAGTGACTTTTTCATCAGTTAACAAAGGAAAATCATTTCATTCATTTGGAATTGTATCAAATCCAGAAGACTTCAATAGTATACTTTGGAATTCTGCTATTGCATCTGCATCAAATCCATTAAAACCAGGTCAAGATGGTAGTGTGACATTTACAGCAGGTGCACCAGGAACTTACTATTACATATGTACAGTTCCAGGACATGCATTGCAAGGAATGCAAGGTTCATTCATAGTAGAATAGATTGGCCCTACAATATCTGGCATTAGCATCATTAGTAATTTTGTATTCTCTTATGTTTATTGGAGGATACATTTCATCGGCTGGACTTGGACTAACATGTCCTGAATGGCCATTATGTCCAAATGGAATAATGCCAAATGAAGAATATTTTATTGAATGGACTCACAGATTAATTGCTGCAACTACTGGAGCTCTTGTAATTGCAACTACCGTAGGAAGCTGGATTAACAAAAATGCTGGACGAAAGATACGATTTACTAGCACTTTTGCATCTACACTTGTAGTTACTCAAATCACACTTGGTGCACTAGTAATTGATCTAAAACTACACGCGGTACTTGTTGCAATTCACTTAGGTGTTGGAATATTGTTATTTTCAATGGTTTTACTAACTACATTATTTGCATTTAGAATTGCAAAAAAACCAATAGAGTCTACAGTTTAGATTTTAATCTTATTTTTTTTGGAATGTAGATATATGCTATGACTACTCCTAATGTAATGGCTCCAAAAGTGATTGCCATGATGAAAATATATCCAAATGGATTTTGTGTACCCATGTTAAAAGTATAAGTAAGAATTTCTGGACTACCATCCATATTATATAGATCAACTTTTACAATATGATTTCCTGAATTTTTCCAAACATAATCTATTTCATAATGACCTCCCTTGTGTAACTCTGGATTGATTGCATCAATTTGTTGATCATTATAAAAAAATCTAACCCCCATCGTAAACTGTTCTACTTCATTAAATTCACTATCTCCAACTCTGAATAAAATCTGTGACTTTTCACCTATCTGTGGAAATTCTGGTAGTGTTGCAACTTGTACTCTATACCCACCAAGAAACTCTTCAGCAGAATTAAACATTGAATGAGCATATGCGTCAGAAACTAAGGGAAAACTAATTGATACTAACATAAACATAATGATGACTGATCGTACTTTTGTCATTATGAATTCTATAATTTTGCATAAATATAGTGTTAATCAATTTTTGTTGGAAAATCTTCAAAACCTTTAAATCCTTATTGGCAAGACACTGAAATGTTGACTATCGTAAGCAAATCAATCGATATTAAAACACCTATAGAAAACGTATTTACATATTTTGCAAGACCAGAACACGTTTCTGATCAAATCAAAAATGATGCAGTAGGCATGACTGTAATTCCTATGGATATTAAAGAAGGAATGGGTGTGGGAACAACCTTTAGAATAATTGGTGACTTTAATGGTAAACGATTAGAATGGGATTGTGAAACAACTGAATTTGTCAGAAATGAAAGAATATCTGCAAAACAAATTTCAGGACCATTTAAGCACTGGAAAATCACTAATGAATTCAAATCATTGGGTGATAATTTAACCAAAGTAACAATGTCTGTAGATTATACAATGCCATTTGGTCCATTAGGAGCAATTTTGGATAAAGCAAAGTTTGCAAAATCTGCTGAACGTGGAATGGAAACAGCACTTTACAATGTTAGAGGACTACTTGAAGGAAATGGTTCAATTCCAGTATACATCACATTAGATGCATACCAAAAATTACTTGCCGAAAAGAAAAAAATGAATGATGTTCCAGTTTCAACAGCACTTACTGCAATTCTTGAAAAATATGCTGAAATTGAAGCAAAAGCTCAAAATTAAATTTTCATTTCTATAACAATCTTAAGATTAATAACAACTCGAGGATTTTCTATTTTTGTGGGTCTATGGCGCAGCCAGGTAGCGCACCGGACTCTTAATCCGGTTGTCGTGGGTCCGAATCCCACTAGACCCGCTTTTTTGTTAAATTAATTTCAATGTGAAAATAAAAATTTTAAAATAATTTTAATTTTGTAAATCTGATGATAATTCTAAGTCTAATTCAAACTCTTTTGGTAATCCTTTCCACCAATTATTATCCGTCATTCAAAATGTCTTGTGACTTGTTAGCTTATAGATCTTTCTAAATCTGGATTAGATGTTGAATTTTTATTCTCTGAACTTTTACAATATTTTTTTGCCAAGTTTAACAACTCATCTACTCCGATTGGTTTTGAAATTACAGAAATCAAACCTTGTTCAAGAGCTAGTTTATTTTTTTCATAAAATTCAGAATATCCTGTTACTATTACCACCTTTGCATTTTTATCAAATTCTATAATTTGAGAAAATGCATCATAACCATCCATTTTTGGCAAGATTCCATCCATCACTACTAAATCAGGATGTATTTGCTTGTATTTTGATATGGCCTCCTCACCATCAATGGCTGTTTGAACACTAAATCTATTAATTTCCAGTGTTTCTACATACAAATTTAATAATTCTTCATCATCTTCAACAATTAAAATCACTGTCATGTTCTCAGTATGATGCTCTTAAGATATTAATTAAATTTAGGATTGTGAAATTTAATACAAATAACTAATTTCCTTACTCCCCATTAATCAATTAATGCGTAAATCTCACAAAAACATATTATCTAATTACTACACTAATCTATGTGAAATTAAGAGGCTTCATTTATGGATAATTTAGAGCATAAACATAATAAAAAAGACCATAATCCCATTATTTTTCTAGTATCTGCTCTATTGGGAATAACACTACTTTATCAGGTAAAGCCCTTTTTAGAAGATTCGCAATTTATCTTGGTTTCTATTCCCGCATATGCAATTATTCCTGGAATATTGATTTTAGTTTCATTTCTTCTTACAATCAAATTATACAAACAGAATAATTTTCAATCAAAGGCATTTGTGCTCTTTACCATAGGTGTTTCATTTTGGTTTATCGCAGAACAGATTTGGGTTATCTATGAAGACATCTATGATGTAGATCCTTTTCCCTCAATTGCTGACATTTTTTATATTGGTGCATATCCTTTTTTTGTTGGATTTCTTTTATTATCATTAAAGCCAATCAAAAAATTAATAACAAAAAAGATTTGGTTATTTGCATTTTTACTGTCACTTTCATTTGTAATTCCATCTATGATAGGATATTCTAATTCATTTGATGAAGAGGAAGGGTTAGATGTTTTTTCCAAATCTATTTTATTATCATATCCTATAATGTCTGGATTTCAATTAGCTCCTGCTATTGTTGGAATTTTGTTTATGGTAAAAAAAGGCATTAACTATTCATGGATGTTAATGTTGTTTGCATTTCTGATTTATAGTGTCTCTGATACATTCTATCTTTTTTCAGAGTTAAATGGCACATATCATGATGGACATCCTGTCGATGTAATGTATCTGTATAGTTATATTTTGTTAATATTTTCTGTTCATAGTCGCATAAAAATTTCCAATAATTCTGATATTCATAGTAATGAGATATTTTTTAATGAAAATATAAAATTTGAAACTATTACCAAGTACGGTATTCCGCTAACATTGATGATATTTTCAATGATTGTTGTTATCTCTATAATCAACGTATTCTACTTAAATCCTGAAGAGGGATTGTCAGTTGAATATATTGTATTTGGAATTACTGCAATACTTATTGTATTTACTGTTATAATTCTTACAATTAACAGAAATCTCACAAAATTTGTTCAAATGAGGACTATAGATCTTGAAAAACAACGAAATAGTTTAGAAGAACTAATTGAAGAAAAAACACAAGCAGTACTCAAAGCTGAAAGATTATCTGCTATTGGAGAACTATCTGGTCGTTTAGCACATGATCTAAGAAATCCATTATCTGTAATGAAAATGTCCGTTGATTTGATAAAACAACATCCTGCAGATGCAAAAATTTCTGATACTGTCATTACTAAAAGACTTGAATTAATTGAAAAAAGTATCGATAGAATATCTCATCAAGTAGATGATGTATTAGGTTATGTTCGAAATTCTCCCTTAAAGCCTACTTCTACATCTCTTAGAGAATTAATTTTAACATCAATTGACAAGGTCAACGTGCCGCACGATGTTATAATTACTGTCTCAGATACTGATGTAATTGTAACTTGTGATGTAGTGAAAATTGACGCCGTTTTCATTAATCTCATTGTAAATGCAATTCAGGCAATGAATCAAGGAGGTACACTTGAAATAAATATTAAAGCATATGGCGATTATGCTGTTATTGATTTTATTGATTCAGGTTTGGGTATTCCTGAAGATTTCATTAATAAAATATTTGAGCCTCTATTTACTACAAAACAAAAAGGAACAGGACTGGGTCTAGCTAGCTGTAAAAATATTATTGAACAACACAATGGAAGTATCACAGTAAAAAATAATCCAACTACATTTACAATCAAAATACCAAAAACCTATGATGAATTAGGTAAACAATAACCTCGATATTTCTAAAGTTTTCTTAGAAGCGTAAATCTACTTTTATCTGGTTCTATTTCTTCATGCATATTCACATTACTGATTATTTTGACTTTATACTCTAGCCATCTTTTTTGCATATTTCTAAATTTAGAATTATTATTGATTTGTTTTTCTGATTCATCATATCTTTCACAATTCATAATATATTTTCCAGATATTCGGTACATTTCAGAAATTCCTTTTTCTAAAATATCATCTTCAAGATAGTTTAATAGCTGATGAGTAAATACAAAATCAACTGATGCATTTTCAAAAGGCAAATCTGTAATTGATGCTTTTTTAAAATTAAACATTGGGCTTTTTGATTTTGCAATATCTAATGCTGTATCGTTTAAATCTGCACCATGAACATCAAATGATTCAGGAAATAATCGTAAATCAATTCCAGTCCCACATCCTATTTCTAATACACTTGTACAACGTAATGAAACTGCCAAATCCCTGACAAATTTTGCAAATTCTTCATTGAATTTAGATTCATTTTCAATTGCATATTTATCCCAAAACTCTTTATCATAATTCATAAAATGTTTTCATTTGTCTTGTATTTGATATTATTTGTTTAATGCTGACACTTGCATGGGACAAGTTTTGTATCAAATGTGCAATCATGAGGTCCATCTGATTTGTTATCCATTGGAATCTCTTTCATGCAATCATCATGGCGACCTTTTCTACAAAACCAGCATATCTCCTCTGTATTTCCAGTTGAGCAAGATTCCATACTTGTATTGCTGTATTTGTGGGTAAAAAACTTCTTGGAATGTTAAATAAAGGTCAACCACGGTAAAAATCTCTCATCTTTTCCCATTGTGACATCTAAAAATAATTTTTGTAATTCTTTTGTGGTCTTTCCCATCTTTGCATTTCCAATTATTACTTTATCAATTTGTGTGACTGATTTTACTTCAGCAGCGGTTCCTGTCATAAATATCTCATCTGCAGAATACAAATCTCCTCTTTCAAGATCTCTTTCTATTACATATCCTCCATTTTCTTCAATGATTTGGATTACACTATCACGCGTAATTCCTTCTAAACCTCCTGCTGAAAGTGGGGGAGTTTGAATCGTATTGTCTTTCACAATGAAAATATTTTCTGCGCTACCTTCTGCAACTTTTCCATTTATGTTTAGCATTATTGCTTCATCATATCCGTTCTCTAGTGCTTCGACTCTAGCTAGTGCAGCATTTGCATAGTTTGAAGCTGCTTTTGCCTGCATTGGCTGTGATCTAGAATCAATTTTTATCCAACTCGAAACTTTGCATTTTGCACCAGAGAATTTTCCAGCTTTTCCTTCTCCCATATTCCATTCCCAACAAGCAATTGACACATCAACTTTGTTTGGAGTTGGTGTAAGACCCATTGTACCAAAACCATAGTATGCTAATGGTCTAATGTAGCATTCTTTTAATCCATTAGCTTTTACTGTTTTAATTATTGCATCGGTTATCTCTTTTTTTGAATATTGCATCTTCATAGAATATAATTTTGCTGAATTAAACAATCTGTCTACATGTTCTTCTAATCTAAAAATTGCTGATCCTTTTGGTGTATTATAACATCTAATCCCTTCAAAGATTGATGTTGAATAATGTAAGGCATGAGTAAGTACGTGTACTTTGGCATCTTTGAATGGTACTAACTTCCCATTCATCCAAATTTTGCCAATTTCCTTCATAGGAAAGAGAAAATACTATGCCAATTTAAAGAATATCTTTGAGATTGGTAGAATATCTTTATTCAAAATTGTTTATGATGTTAATTTGTAAGTGCCTAAATACAGCATAAATCAATTTAGATCATGGAATGGGTATTAGGTTTTTCTGCAATTATTCTTTTAATAGTGGGTCTAGTTGGTCAGGCATTTGAATTCAGAAAAATTAGAATTGATTCTATTCAAGATCAACTAGGCTCAGCTAATATTTTTCTTAACAAGAAAAATTTCAAGTGGTATGCAATAATTATTGTAGGCATGATTATTTGGTATATAGCTGAGCGTATGTGAAGATTCTATATAGATCACATCTATATACTTGAAAATGCAAGTATTATTATCGCGTGTTTAGGGTAACGCCGGACTAAATCTAGATAAGGTCCAAGAACAAACCCTTATTGGCGGTAAAGGTGAAAGCCCTTAACGCCTCTTTAACTCAATTAAATAAAATTAATCTTTGATATTTCTTGATGAATCACGTTTATAGCTTTTCTGATACTATCTTTAGAATCTTCAATAACGATAATTATTCTTGAAGTCTCTTCTTGTGCATCCATATTCAAAATGTTCAGTCCTACCTCACCAATCTTTGCACTAGTTCGTGATGCTACCTGTTGCACTCTCCACATCTCATCTCCAATTAGTGTGATTACTCCTCGGTTGTATGTTATTGAGGCAAGTGGATCAAATCCGAGAAAATATTTTTCATTTCTTTTAATGTAATCTGCATCTAAAAATAATATTCTTGAAAATTCAACACCGTCTTTAGTAAATGGCGATAAAATTATGTATTCACTATATCGTTTGTCTTTTTCTAATGATACTAGTAATTTTTGGGCTGCATTTGTTTCAATTTTAAAAATCGCACAATTTTCTTTTCCAGTTACAATTTTAATTGGATGACCATTTTTGCTATCTGGCACTCGTTTTATTGTAGTATTTTTTGATGGTTCTTTCATATTTGTAACAATAATTGGCATATCCACTCCATTTTCTACAATCTCTTTGATTGCAATAGGATCCAAAATTTTCATTCCAAACATTCCTGCTAGTCTTGCCTCATTGTATGATAGCTCATCTACTTCCGTCAACCCGTTTTCAACAATTTTTGGATCTGCCGACACTACAGAACTATCTTTTTCAAAATCAATTCTGGTTTCATATTTTTTATGAAATAGTATTCCAAGATCAGCTGCAGTTCTATCCGAACCTCCTCGTTCATACGTAGTAATTACTCCCTCTGGAGTTTTTCCTATAAAACCTCCAATTGCAACTACCTCATTTTCGTCTACCATTTTAGCTGTTTTTCCAAGATTTTCTCTTGATTTAGATGCAAGAAAATTTGTTGATTCTATATTATGATCTGTTATTATTGGCCAGTCATCATAACTTACCGCACTTGATTTTATCCCGTTACTTTTAAGAATGTAATTCATTACATGTGAAATTAGAATTTCTCCTGAAAATGCCAATGATCGTGAACGTACCTCATTTGCAAATTCTTTTTTTAATAATGCTTCATCTAATGCCATTTCAGCTTTTTTTAGGAACAAATCTATGCTTTTTTGACAATCTTCTTTATTTTCAGAATTTACAAATTTTATGATTTTTTCATAACATGATTTTATAACATCTAAATTTGCTTTTTTACCATTTTCAACATTTCTTCCTTGCTCTAATATTACATCTGTAAGCGAGCATTTTTTTCCATTTTGAATTGTAAGTGGTGCTGAAAATACTGCAATAATTTTGGAATCTTTCTTTAAATCATTAATTCTGTCTATAACTAATGGTATTGAAATACCATCAATACCGATAGCACTACCACCAAATTTGGCTACGACTAACTTTGTCATGATACTTTAACAAAAATAATTAGTTATCTATTAAGGATTGGATCAAGATTGCATCAATTTTTTGATTATGTTGTATGTATTAATTGCTCCACTAGTCTGTACTGGATTTCTCTTTTGCTCTAGTTTTTCAATGATTAGTTCATCAATTTTATAAATATCCTCAAAAACAAATCCTTCTTCTTTTGCGTTATCTTCTTGCTCAAAATGCCCCTTTATTGGAATAAAGATTCCAGGCGTACCATACACTTTTGATTCATCTATAGTCGATTTTCCTGCAAGTGATACTATCACATCAGATGCAAAAATTATCTCATGGAGGTTATCTACAAATCCAAAATTTCTTACAGTTTCTCCAAACTTTTTACTCAAAGATGGGCCTGAAACTACTATTATATCGATATCTTTTTTTATTTTTGAAATTAATTCTATTGTTTTTTCAATTAGATACAAGCCAGCATTTGTTCCTCCTATCGAAATAACTATAGTTTTTTTATCAAATGAAAACTTTTTCCGAAGTTCATCTCTGGAAAAACTTGTTTGTCTTACAATAGGTCCAACTCTTTTAATATTTCCTTCATCAGGTCCATTCTCAGGAATAATCACAGTATCACAATTTTTCATAATTTTCTGCATAGATTTGTTCATCTTTTTTTCAATAAACGATGTTATGCCATTTACAAAATTAGTTTGTACAATATCTGTAATCAAGATAGTTGGTATTTTTTTATTTTGAGCTACAGTAAGTGAAGCAAAGTCTTCATCACTTACAATTAATTTTGGTTTATCTTTTTGTATGATCCCTTCAGAAATTTTTTTACATTTTTTATAATATTGATAATAATTCCAAAGCCATCTAGTTGAATTTTTTAGCTTTCCATTTTCTATAATGAATGATGGGGGAATATACACATCTTCAACTTTAAAATCTAAATTTTTTAGAATTTTTGTAGCATTACTCCCTGTGATAAATTTAGTAGAAATGTTTTCAAAATTATTTGCAATTGCTATGTCTCTTGTAACATGACCTAATCCTATTGGACTAGAAAAAAAATCTAAATCTATCATATTTGTATGAAATTCTGATCAAATTTCTAGATTATTACTTGTCTCAAAGTTTAAATGGTTTTTAACAAGGTATGTTTTCGGGCTCATGGTCCAGATCGGTTATGACGTCGCCCTTACACGGCGAAAATCCAGGGTTCAAATCCCTGTGGGCCCATATACCATCATGGGGTTAAAAAAGGACGCATTCATGCCTAAATTATGGAAATTTCACTTGATAAAGTAAATTCTCGTTCTGACCCTTACCAATTATTCCTAGATTCAATTCGTAGTCCATCAACTATGAGAAGATACAAGAATCTACTATACACATTTCTCAAGCTTATTCCAAATCAAATTTACATTGATTCACTTGGAAAAACTCCACAAGATAGAGAAGCAATTACACTAGCTACATTCTTTGTTGATCTTGCAAGAAAAGATCTTGACTTAGCTTCAAATGTCATTGCTGCATTTATCAAAGAAGACAAAAAGCGAGTTGTATCGGGTGAAATTAGTTCTCAAACACTTCCTAATCATATCAAACCAATCAAAGTTCTACTTGATGCAAATCGTATTCCAATTCATTGGAAATCCCTTCACAAACTATTACCTAGAAGAGAATCAAAATCACAGGACAGAGCATACACTAGAGAAGAGATTCAAAAAATGTTAGATGTGTCAAATGATCTCACCGATAAGGTAATCGTATTGATGTTTTCATCAGGGGGATTTCGATTAGAAGCATGGGATTATTTTACATGGAAGGATGTAACATTTTTCAAAAACGATGATGGTACTTACAAGGGAGCTGCATTATTAATTTACCGAGGAGATCCTGAAAACTACTTTACATTTATCACACCAGAAGCTTGCAAAGCACTAGAACTCTACCGTGAACATTGGAAGGCTGACATTGGAAGATATCCAAAACCAGATGAACCTTTAATCAAATCAATAAGATATCCTGTAATTCGTAGATTAAATCAAAAGGGAATAAGAAAAAGAATCGATAAATTAGTAAGTGATATTGGTCTTAGACCTCCATTACCTCCAGGTAAACGAAGACATGAGGTTCAGCTTGATCATGGTTTTAGAAAAT
The DNA here is from genome assembly GCF_013407385.1 of Nitrosarchaeum sp. AC2. Classification (NCBI taxonomy): domain Archaea; kingdom Thermoproteati; phylum Nitrososphaerota; class Nitrososphaeria; order Nitrosopumilales; family Nitrosopumilaceae; genus Nitrosarchaeum; species Nitrosarchaeum sp. AC2. The sequence continues at coordinate 220,156 of NZ_CP030847.1, forward strand.
ATTTCAATACCATGATGAGACGTGCCAAGATAGACTATTTAGACAAGGAAGACATGATGGGTCACAAAATAGGCTTGGAAAAACATTATGAACGATATAATGAGGAAGATTTTGAGCGATTTCCTGAATATCAAAAGGCAATACCATTTCTTACCATCTCAGATGAGGAAAAAATACGACTTGAAAACATCAAACTAAAAGAAGAAAAATCCGAACTTGAAAAAACAAAAGAAAAACTAGAAGATGCCGTTCAAAAAATTGATGAATTATGGGCTGATAAACAACGTATGGAAAAATCACATGAGAACAATTAGATAAGTAATGAATCTAATACCTTGATTCTATCTTCCTTTTTGAGTGAATTTAAACACATTTTCATAGAATCCCAGATCTTTTTCTTTGCATTTTCTTTTTGTTGAAATTTAGTTTTACTTTTTGTAATTGATTTGTCGTATAGCTGTCCAATGACTATGCTTTTGTATTTCTTCATAGCTAAATTCATGTATTGACTACTTAGTATCAATCTTTCTTCATTTTTTAGATCCTTTTGAAATAACTTGATCTGAATTTTTTCTAAATCTTTTGTAAATTTTTTAAATTCATTATCAAAATCAAAATTTTTAATACAATATCTGTCTCTGTTTTTTACTTTTTCATATGTGATTTTGCCGTCATTTTGGAGTTTATCCAAATAGTCTCTTAAATAATTTGAATTAAACTCTCCAGTTTTTCTCATTTTTTTTAATTTGTTGAATCCTGTTACACATCCTCCTTGTTCTTTTAGAATTTCAATTATTTCATCTTCATAGTTACTTCTTACCAAGTGTTACACTTAGTGTATCACTTTACACATGGTATTAAATATTATTACTGTGAAAACTGTAACATGAAGTGTTCAATTCAGATAAAACAATCAACAAAAGAAAAATTATCTAGTTTTGGAACATTAGCAGAAACATATGATTCTGTAATTAATGATTTAATTGATCATGCACTTAGATGCCAATTATTTAACAAGGAGAAAAATCTTGTCTAATGCAACAATATTCAAATGCTGTAAACAAAAACCATACTTTCTTGTGACTTATTCTGTTGCAAATCATGAAAAAACATATCAAATTTGTAATTCATGTATTGAATTAGATTGTTTTTCTAAATTCATTCTACGGAAAATGATTATTCATGAAAAAAAATAAGCATATTTGTATTTTTGTCCCTCACTCAAGTAGTTGGTATGTATAATTGGTTTATAGAAATACCCTTTCTGCAACTCAAAAAGATAAAAAAATCCCTTTTATCATAGATAGAGATGGAAATGTTTGTTTTTATGATAAAATGCCTTTTGTTAATGAAATTCCAGGCTTAAGACGTACTATTGATCATGCAAATAATAATGAACAAGATAATCGAATAGAAAACTTACTTCTAGCTCATTGGGAATGTAATGAAAAGAAAAAGACTAATGTTGATATGCAATTTATTGCAAAAGATGCTTTAATTGCAAACATCCGAAACGCATCTGAGTCTCTGAGTGAGGGAGAAAAACATACAGAAACGCACAAGGATATAGACGAATTGAAAGAAGGAGATATCAATCTCATTGTAAATAAATTAGTTTTAGCAGAGCTAGAATCTCAATTTTCAAACAAAAATGATTGTACTGGAATTTCTTATAATAGATCACTTAAAAAAATTCATTACTTACTGATAACGCAAACTGGAGGACGTGGTAGTGAACAAGCAGTTAGGAGATCATTGGATGCATATTGTTCTGATTATGCACCATGGAAAAGTGAAAAACTAGGTAAAGGAAATAGAATCATTAGACGTAGAAAACCTGATGAATTAGGATGATTTTATCGCTTTTGTTTCAAAATTATGTTATATTTTGTTCTTTTACAATTCTTGCACAATATTCAAAGCCGTGACTCTTGTTAGCGAATCGTCCTTTTTTTACTTGAGATTCAATCCATTTTAGAATTTCAATATCTATTGAAATAGCTGTTTTTACCTTCGTATAACTGGGTAATACTGAGTATGATTTAAAATGGGTATTACAAAGTATAACAAAGTAGTATACATGCCTGAAAAAAAGAAAATGAGAAAGGACTTGATATTTTTTGTGGTTGTTTTGATTTTTAGTTTATCATTCAATTTACTATCTTTAGCATATGCAGAACCACAAATTACACTCAATGTTATTGAAAAATCATATGGCCACGATCTTATTATTCGAGGTGATAATTTTACACCAAATTCAGAATATCTGATAAAACTAATAACTCCAAATGATCTTTTAATGCATTTAAAACAAGGTTTGACTACTGGGGGTGATTTTGGAGTCATACAACCTATTGAATTTGGCGCAATGATTGGAAACTATACAGTAATTATTGAAACTGAGTCTGAAAAAGCAACAAACTTTTTCACAATAATAAGAGAACCATACAGTACACAACAAACAATTACAGTAGAAGAAAAAGAATTTGTTACTGATCATACACCATATGTGGGTAACGTTGGCACTAATCTAGAAGAAATACTAAAAGAACAAAAAGAACGAATAATTAATGAATCGGGTAATGTTACAACTGCATCAACTAATCAAATATTAGAAAAACCCGTAAAAGAAATTCCATCTTGGGTAAAAGAAGTATTCAAAATGTGGGCAAATGGACAAATTACTGATACTGATCTAATCAATGGAATACAGTATTTGATTAAGATAGGAGTAATTGTAGTTTAGACTGAAATTGATGTAGAATATTCAATTAGAAAATTTATTGAACATGATAAATCCATATTTCTGAAAGATCGCAAATAATTAATATTTTTACAGGCATGAAAAAAGGAGATTAAGGCTGTAGAAATTGAGCTTTTTTGAGCTATTAAAAAAATAATTTTATTTTTAGGCGTGAAGGAAACTTCAGCGATCAACCTTCGCATAGTTTGATGCTAAGGTTTAATTCTGATTTTTATTTTTTATTGAATTTTTATAAAATCTATCATAACAAAAATTATTTCAGATGACACACAATGAAATAGAAAAATGAATAATGAGAAAATTATTCAAGCAAAATATTTGAATGAATAAATATTATAGTTTAACAGAGATGTTACCGAATCTTGATGATGAAATAGTAGTACTTTGGTCAGGTGGATTAGATAGTACTGGATTGATATTTTTATTACTAAACAAGTATCCGAATTCAATTATTCACCCTCTTTTCATAAAACATGGACAAAAAAATATGAAGTATGAAGAAGAATCTGTATACATATATTCAAAAATATTTTCCGATAAATTTCCCTTACGATTTAATGAACCATTTGTAATATCTACTGACATCCCAGCAAAAGAATTTAAAAAAATTAACTCAAAAACTAGGCATTATCTTCGTAATTCAGATTTGATAAATAACGCTGTAAGATTTGCTACTTACAAAAATATATCAATTATTATTTTAGCAACGTTTGAAGATGATTTTGTAGATGGAACAAAAGAATATTTACAAATTAAAAATGAGGAAATTAACAAAGGTACCGATGAATACTTTACTTTATTATCTCCATTCCTAGAAGATAATTTTTTCTGTCATACAAAAACGGAATTAATATCCATTTGTAAAGCAAATGGATTAGAACTTAATAAAACTAGAAGTTGCTATGAAGATAATCCAGAACCATGTAATGATTGTCCTAGTTGTAAACGTAGAGATATTGCATTATCCAATAGCGCTGGTCTTTTTGGAAATTAAAATTATTTTATTCTTTAAATGTCTGTTTTCTATCTTTAAATCTCTATAACATGTAAACTTAATACTAATACTCTAAGTTACAAATCAACTTATGGATGTTACAATCAAACATCAAGGGAAACAAAATTCTAAAATCCGTCAAATATCTGTGAATGACAAAATATTGATTACACCTACATATTTTCCGTCAATAAGTAGTGCTGAAATTCGTGCAGATATGGAATGGCTTACCAATTTCATGATTGATGAAGAATATCCCCGATTACTTGTTTCATCGTATGATATTGCCAAATTATCTATCTCCCAGCAAAATCTACTAATAAAAAAATTGGATACATATTCTGCAAATGGAGGTTTTTTGATGATTGATAGTGGGGAATTTGAAAGATATTACTCACATTCTAAAATTTGGACAAAAGAACAATATGTACAAATAATAAATAAAATGTCTTCTGATTTCTTTTTTGGTTTTGATAGAATTCCAGACCTTGAAACAAAAACAATTGAAATTAAAAATGAAATTACAGATAGTATTTCCATATCGAATTCATTAATTATGAACAATCATTGTTTTACAATTTTACATGGAAGAGATTTAGATGAAATAAGAGATATCACAAAATTTGTGATAGACAAGTACAGTGATCTCAAGTTTATTGCAATTACTGATAGAGAATGTGGAAAAACACTTCAGGACCAATATAGAACAATTACAATGATAAGGCAAATTTGTAATGATAGTAAAAAAGACATTATAATTCATGTACTAGGATGCGGTAATCCATTATCCATGACTGTATTGTCTTATGCAGGTGCAGATTCATTTGATGCTGTAGATTGGTCTAGATGGATTTTAGATAATAAAACATGGCAATGTTCAAATCTTTCACATGTAAAACTTTTGGAATGTTCTTGTTTAGCCTGTTCATCTGAAAAAATCACTGATGAAAAAATTCGCGCTTACCAACATAATTTAATATTTTATCAAGATTTTATAACAAGATTACAAAATGCCATAAGCAAAGACTATGATTTAATTTCATTTCTTAAAAGTGAAAATTTAGATCAAAATGTGATTGAGATTTTAGCAAACTCTTTTAAAGTAAATTAAACTTTTTACGAATGTTGTCGATATCTCAAAGAGTGACTCGAAATATTATTGACTCTTATGTTCCACAAAAAGTAATGTATCATTACAATGAAATTGAAAAGAATCAGAATAAGAAAACAGATTGGAAAAATAAAACAGAATTAGAGATATGGAATGAATTATGTTTTTGTATACTTTCAGGAAATGTATTATATGATTTAGCAAAATCAGTTATTGAAATACTAAACAAAAAAGAACTATTGAATCCTTATTGGATAAATGAAACTGATAATGCTTTATCAATCATTCAATTAGTATTAGAGACTCCAAATTTTGAACCACGTAAGAAAAATGGTGAGTTAAGAAAATACAGATACCCTAAAAAAGAGCAAAGCAAATTGTTGCCGCTGCTCAGATTTTATATTCTAATAACAATTCAATTAAAAATATTTTACATGCTTCGAATTCTGACATTGATGTTAGAAATTTTTTTGCTGAACAAATTCCAGGGTTAGGAATTAAAGAATCATCACACTTTCTAAGAAATATCGGATATTCTGATTCATTAGCAATAATCGATGTACATATGTTATCTTTTTTACACTCATATGCATTTTTAGAAATTAGAAAAGGAATTCATTTAACTACTAAAATGTATCTGCGAATAGAAAATTTATTAAGAAATTTTGTCAAATATCATGGTTTGAATCTCGCTATTTTTGACTTGGCGGTTTGGCATCATATGAGAAATTTAATATGAAAATTGTATGTTTGGTTTCAGGAGGACTTGATTCCTCATTACTTTTGTATATGCTAAAAAAAGATGGCAATGATCTTTTTCCACTATTCATTGATTATGGTCAAAAAGCAGTACGAATGGAATTAAAGGCATATTCAAAAATTTGTAAACTTTTGAAAGTAAAACCATTTGTAATTAGATTTCACGATTTTGCCAGAATTTCATTATCGGGACTTACTAACAAAAATTTATCTCCAATTGATGCACCTTTTGTTCCTGGACGAAATTTATTGTTTTTAGTGATAGCTGGATCATATGCATATTCTAAAGGCACAAAAATCATTTCAATTGGACTATTAAAAAATGCCGTTTTTCCTGATCAAACAAAAAAATTCATTACAAATGCTGAAAATATTATTCAGATATCTACTGGTTATAAAATTAAAGTGTTATCTCCATTTATGAAATTAGACAAGAGAGGAATTATAGGATTAGTCAAAAAACACAACTTTCCATTAAAAATCACCTATTCTTGTCAAACTGGAAATTCAAAACCATGTGGAAAATGTGCCTCTTGTAAAGAGAGAAAACTTGCAGAAAAACATCCTGTGATCTAGACAATGTTTTATACATATTAAGCGAAAGATAACTTAAATGGGTGCATCAGGAGGAGGATTCAATTATCAACCAAATCAGACCTCATCTGATTCTCAAAGAAAATATCAATCTGCAACAGATGAAGCAAAAAGATTTGAAGCTGGGACTGGAAAAAGAAATGTTTTTGTCAGTTTTCATATGGAAGATGAAGCACAAGTACGACTCCTTACTCATCAAGCAACAAGTGGGAATTTTGGATTAGAATTTAGAGATTATTCTGTAAAAGAACCGTTTGATGAAAAATGGAGAGCCAATGTAAGAGAAAGAATCAGTCAAACTTCTGTAACGATAGTTATGATAGGCCCTGATACGGCCTCAAGACCAGCGGTAAATTTTGAGATTGAAGAATCATACAGACAGGGTAAAAAGGTAATAGGAGTAAAAATCTATAAAGATCGAAATGATCCAATACCAAATGCAATGGTAAAACACAAGGCACCTATTGTTAATTGGGTTTTATCTGACATTCAAAAAGAATTAGATGAATCCTAACAAATGAGTGAAATACTAACATGAGTAAATCTAACGACGATAAACTATTTCCCAATACTAAATCAGAATATGGTGAAAAATACTCTGAACATCTTATTGAGCAATATAGAATCTATGTCGAAAATACTGATAAACTGCTAGACCGACGAGACAAAGCAAATACATTTTTTCTTAGTGCAAATTCGTTTCTTTTGTCAGCTTTAGGGATTTTAACACAATTTAATTTTTTAATATTAAACGTTTACTGGATTGTAATTGCATCTGTAGCAGGAATTACTTTTGCTATGACATGGATGTTAGTAGTTAGAAGTTTTAGACAACTCAGTTCTGGAAAATTTGAGGTTATTAATGCAATAGAAAAAAAACTCCCTGCAGCACCATTTACAAAAGAATGGGAGTTTTTAGAATATGGACAAAATTGGAAAAAATACACCAAATTAACCAAAATTGAAATAATTGTTCCTATTATTTTTGCTGGACTCTACATTGCTCTTAGCATATTGATTTTAGTTATTAATAACAAGTCCAATTAAAGTCTCTACCAAATAGTCTCATTCAGAACAATATATTATTAAACGTAAAACAACATTGTTTATTGATGGAAAAAATATCTGACAGACATCGTGAGGCTCTTGCATTTATTGCTAAGACTCATGAAGATTTAGCATTAGCATCAATGTTCTTATTGGATAGTAAAGCAGCTCAGGCATATGGTCATGTAACTAGAGCTAAAGAATCAATACGACAAATATTGGAAGTTCAACAAGATCTCACTCCTGAGGATAAAGATCAATAACTAATTCTAGGCCTTCTCTGAAGATGATTCAAACCATGTGGGATTCACATTATATTGCTAAAACAGAAATTAGGTATGATTTTACTGAAGATTTTATTACTTTTCAGAATCGTATGGAAATATGAATAGACAAGAACAAGAAGAATATTTTTTATTAAAAAATTATACTCGTGAAAATGTTTTTGCAAGAGGGACACTAACAAATTTTATTTCAACATATATTGATATGGTAAACAATGATTCCGTATTTTTAAAAATAAAAGGAAAAATTGAAAAACATCACTTTCAAGGTAAAGACAAACAAAAAATTCTTTGTTTATTACATATTGACTTGGTATCAAAATTATTATTATTCATAGAGGATTATGCAATTTTTGCTGAATCATTTAGACAAAAACGTAGTTTTTATTCTATAGTTTCTAGTAATAATAAAGAAGATGATGTAGGATTATTAATAAAAAAATTTTTGGAAAATGCACCAAATTTTTCATTTGAAGAAATACAACAAATTCTTAGTTATGCATCATCTGATGTTTTAGAGTTAAGTGAAAAAGAAAAAGAAGTAGTTGATAAAATTCAACATGGAAACATTGAGGATATGAGAAGAGTATTCAAAGACATGCATGAATTTGGTAAATCTCATCACTTAATTTTTAAACGATTCAAACATGCAGGATTTCCTGTATTTTTGGGATTAGAATCTGAAAAATCTACTCGTTTTAAGGACTATGAAACATTTTTTGCCGTAATGGGTGGAAAATCAATTACTTCTGATGTTCATTATTTTCCATTATCAAATAAAATCAGAGAAATAATAGAACTCATGATAAATTCAATTCAGATATTGTTACAAGATATTATCACTAACAAAATTGCATCCATGGAAAGAGAATCTCCAGGTATTTTTCCTACCGTTTCACATCAAGATATCTCTAAAGAAGATTGGGAACTATACCTGCAAATTCTTGAAAAATTTTATTCAAAATTTCCTTTTAAAGAAATACCTAACAAATTCATGTTGCCCAAAGTAAATGCAGAACAATTGTCATGGTATGCAAATTTGGATGATTTCTTAAAACAAGCATATCAACGAAAAATTGAACAAGATAAAGCTCAAGAAAAATTTAAGTGAAAATGCTTTTTTTCTATATGTTTTAGTCATAATTCGTATTTTCAACTTTCATAGTTAGACATATTTTATGAATCCAATTTTATTTCCAAAAACGGTTCAAACCCTAAGAGAATTGAACCTTCCATAGTTTCTAGTCCTTTGATTTTTTTAAATCATTTCTTGCATCTTTGATGATTGACAAAGATGATTGAAGAAAGAGTACAGCGATCACTCCAGCAGCTATGAGGTCAGGCCACGAGGTGTTTGTCAAAAATACAAAACCTGCAGCGATTATTACCAAAATATTGCCAAGTGCATCATTACGGCTAAAGAGCCATACTGCACGTACATTTGCATCGCCTTTCCTATGTGGAATCAATAGTATGACTGCAATGACATTGATCAAAAGCGCACCAATACCAAAACCTCCCATCAGTCCAGCTTCAGGAATTTGCAGAACCTGTGTGCGATAAACTGTGTAAGCGAGAACACCAACTCCCATCACTCCAAGAAATATTCCTTGGATTAGAGCTGAGCGAGCTCGCAATTTAAGACCCCATCCTATTGCAAGTAATCCTAAGAGTGTAATGGAACCATCACCAAGAAAATCAAGTGCATCAGCTTTGAGAGCTTGAGAATCTGCCAAGAATCCACCGATTATTTCAGCAATTCCATAACCTACATTGATTATAACAACTAGCCATAACGCTCTACGATATGCAGGTGTGATATGAGCTAGATCTTTTGGCATATCATCGTCAGACATTAACTCTTTCAATCTGAACAAGAGATTTTAATGTAATATCTGATGATTGAGTAATTCTGATTATGAGAATCACTTATGATAATTTGATAACGATATAATAGTTCCAATTACAAGTATTTTGATATGGTAAGTCAGAGTATTGTGATTGGAATTGCTGTAGGTGTATTTTTTGCAGGATTAGGTGTAGGCTATGCCGTACTACAATCTACTGTCCCTGCAACTCAAATGATGAATCAACAACAGATGCAGCAAATGATGAACGATCCACAGGCAATGAACCAATGGATGAACACAATGATGCATGATCCAAACTCAATGAATCAATGGATGGGTACTATGATGAACAACCAGCAGTTCATGCAACAAATGCACAACTCTATGATGAATAACCCACAACACATGCAAACCATGGCTGGGATGATGGGGTCTGACATGATGGGAACCATGATGAACAATCCACAAATGAATCAACAAATGATGAACATGATGATGGGAAACCAACAGTTCATGCATGGTATGATGACGAATCCACAATTTCAGCAAAACTGGATGGGACCATGGATGAGCAACAGTACAAACTGGAATGGTATGATGGGGTCTGGTATGATGAATCAAGGAATGATGGGAAACAACATGATGGGATCTGGAATGATGATGGGAACACCAATTACAAAACAAAGTGATGTGATAATTACAATAAACAATATAGAAAAGATTCTAGATCAAGTATCTTCAACTTATAGAAGTGGCGACAAAGACACTGCTCTCTCTCATGCAACAAATGCCTATCTTGAAAATTATGAGTACATTGAAGGATCTATTGCACAAAAAGATAGAACACAAATGGAAAAAATTGAGATAATGATGCGAGTTGATCTTCGTTCCATGATTGACAATGGTGATACTTCAGACAATGTTGATGCAAAAATTAACTCAATTAAAAGTGAACTTGGAAAAGTAAAAACACTGTTTCAGTAAAATGCTTGAAAATTAATTTTAATATAAAGATTGAACCTAATATTTTACGAATGTAAAGTACTTGTTTTTTATATCTAATACTCAAAGCTTTATTGACGATATTATTTTGAAAACTAAAATTCCAAAGAAATTTCTCATTATCATTGGTATTGTAATCATTGGGATTGCAATATCTTTTAGCTTTAATTCTAACGAACAAAAACCCATAATGACAGATACAACATCCAATACAAGAACAGTTGATTGGCGTCATGTTCATGGATTAGGTGTAGACCCTACAGATTCTAGTATTTTGTATATTGCAACACATGGAGATTTTTACCAAAGTAGAAACGGTGCTCTTCCAGTTAAAGTGGACCAAGTAAGAGCCGATTACATGGCATTTAACGCACCACACGACAAAGGCTCTCCTTTGTATGCAAGCGGGCATCCATCAACTGGTGGAAATACAGGATTGATCAAAAGCATGGATGGTGGAGTTACTTGGCAATCAGTTTCCAAAGTGTTAGATCCTCCAGTTGATTTTCACGCCATGACATTGAGCAAAAGCGACCCCAATTTGATTTTGGGTTTTGATAGTGGAGCAAGAGGACTATTCAAAACTACTGACGCTGGAAAGACTTGGGAAACGCTAGAGTATCCTGAATACATTTCTGCATTAGCAATTTCTCCAACTGACTCTCAACTAATTTTTGCAGGAACAGGAAACGGAATTTACGAATCAAACGATGGCGGTGTCACATGGACACATGTTGCATATCAGGGATTAGCAGTATATGCAATGAATTTTGATGATGATGGAATCCTTTTTGCATCTGTAAATTCATTTGGTTTGGTTCGTTCAGATGATCTTGGAGTAACTTGGGAAGACTTGGCAGATATTGATCTAACAATTACTAGCATCGCTTTTGATTCCCAAAATAAAATACTCTATATCGGCGGATTTTCATCTGAGGGATATCAAGAAGTCTACAAACTTTCATATGATGTAACTCAGTATGAAATGATAGGTACAAACAAGGGACTAAAGTAGATTCTTACAGTATAATTATCTTGGAAAATAAAACATAACTGTAACGCCAATCAAAACTACTATCGAACCAATTATCTCAAATCTATCTGGTTTTTTCTTGTCCACCCAATAACCCCAAATTATTGATGATACAACAAATATTCCTCCATAGGTAGCGTAGACTTTACCAAAATTTTCAGGTTGCATTGTCATGATAATTCCATACGAAAACAAAATCAAACCGCCAATCATGCCAAATATTTTTCCTTTACCAACTCGCAACCATTTCCAAACAAGATAGCCACCGCCAATTTCTAACAAAGATGCAAAAAAGAACAATCCTAAAGTTGAAAAAATAACTTCATTCATTTCTTATCACCTTTTCTTGGATAATAGAAAATTATCAAAACTCCCACCACTGCAATTACAGTTCCAATAATGTCATAGTTATCAGGTGCTATTCCATCAATTAACCAACCCCAAAACACAGACATTACAATGAAAACACCTCCATAAGCTGCATAGATTCTATGAAAATGAGTTTTTTGAAACGTTGGAACTATTCCATACAAAAATAATACAAATCCTCCAACTGCACCTAAAATCCAACTAAAATCCTCACGCAACCAAAGCCAAACTAGATAGCCTCCACCAATCTCGCAAAGACCAGCTAGAAAAAATAATAGAATTGAAGTGAAAAAATTCTTTGAATTGGTACTCATTGTAATACAAAAAGGGAAGAAAGTTTCTATGTTATAACTAATCTAAAGAAAATAGACTTGGAATCAAAGAAAAAACAATTTTGTGGTTATTGTCCTGAAGACAAATGCTTGCTAGATTGTAAAATTTGTAATCCTACAAAAGATAAGAATACTAGATGTGATTGTTAGATTATTCTTTTACGCCTATCTGCGTCCATTTTATTGCCCGAAATAGTAGGTGAGTCCCTGTGGGCCCATTTTTGTACCCAAAAAGGTGGCTAGGCCCAAAAAAGAAATAAGATTTTGATACATGTGTTGCCAGTGGAACTTTTCGTATAACTCAATTCCCATAATAACTTCATGAATCTATTTTGTTTCTCGTAAATGATTCAGGCTTCTAATGCTTTTTGCCAACCTGAAATTTCATTATCAAAATTTTGTAATTGTACTTTAATCAATGTGTAATTTTCATACCATATGTATCAATTTTATTTCCATAAATGATAGATGTCTCTGTGGATTGAATGGGTTTTTTCTTTCCAAAAAAGTTCAATAATTGATGTTGTTGGCACTAGTCCTAATTTATCATTGTCTTGAAATATTATGAAACATTTTCTATGTATGTGATAAAATTTGCCCCATGTAGTATTTGATAAAAAAATTGATTTAAAAAAATTCTATACTTCTTTTGAAAAAATTATACAATCTAAGCCGATTATGATAAAAATTCAGAATATTTTTATCGATAAAAATGAACAAAGATTATTACTTCCAACACTAGTTATTGAATCTGAAAATCAACACTTTCTAATTGAAATAAATGCAAAAGATAACAAGACAACAATTAGATTATTTCCAGAAACTGATCCTGAAAAAACTATTGGTGTTAAAATTGCAATGGGGTTATTGACTCTTAATCTACTTGAAATGTTCACAACCATCAAAATTATAAAAACTAACATATCTGATTTTATTCCTTCTGGAAAATGAGAATTTGGGATATTTCACCATCAAAACTATGTCGTAATCATCTATTAGGTGAACATAGAGAGCTTCATGCTATGTGGGTTATTCTAACTGAAAATAAGAAAGGATATTCTTTACATCCTGAAACTTTGCGATGGAATGGCAAACTCAAAGCAATGTATCTTAGGCATGATGCATTGGTTTCTGAAATGACAAAACGTGGTTATAATCACCAAAGTCCTCTTGATAAGAAAAAAGCTATTGGAATTTCTGTACAAAATGATTATATTGATTCAGTAAAGGAACAAATTCATATTTTAAAGAAAAAAGGTTGTTCATGTAATATTTGATGTGTCTATTTTATTCTCAAAATGATAACCAAATACAAGTGGACTGACTATTTTTGATTTAGTGTTTCTATTCTCCCTTTGTATTTTTCTTTATACAAAGCTCTACAAGATGTACAACAAAAAAATCTCTCAAAATTTGCAATTTTAAGAACATGTGGTTTGTCAGAAATTGGACCCTTGCACAAATCGCATGTCATTTTTAAAATCATGTTTTTTGTTATTTTTACATCATGTTTTTTTGTTGATTTTGTCTTTATGTTCTCAAAATGTTTTTCAGTCTTGTCTTCAAGCATTCCAAGATCAATTATTGGTGAGATAGATTTTATCAATCCGACATTTACCAGTCTTTCATATCTTGCTTGAACAGTAGGCGTACTTACTTTGATCTCTCTGGATATCTGTCGAAATGATTTTCTTCCATCTTTTATCAGTGATTCAATTATTGCAATATCAATATCATCAGGCTGAAATGGCATATGCCTAATTACTTGCGAGAATATTTATCATTTTACAATTGTAAAGTACACTATTATTGTATACGTATCTTCATACATTATTCATGTCAAATCAAATCACAATAAAAAAATCTCTTATTCTTACTTTGTTTATCTTATTTTCACTAATTTTTGTTGGGGGCGTATTTGCAGCTACAAATGAAATTGCAATTGGTGCTGGAAATGAAATATCTTATCCTTCATGGCTAGTGATTGCTTACCTAGCTGGTCTATCAATGATAATTCTACCTTGTACACTTCCGCTAGTATTCATAATTATCCCTCTTAGTATGGGTAAAGGTGCAAAAAAGGGACTTGGTATGGCCATGTTGTTTGGCACAGGTCTTACAATAACAATTGCATTTTATGGATTTGGAATTGGTGCACTTGGGCAAACAGCAGATTTAGATCGTATTTCAGTTTTTATGTTTTTAATTGCTGGTATTGCAGCATTTCTTTTTGGTTTGTCACAGCTAAAGTTATTTGAATTAAAACTACCTACATACTCTGGTACCCCAAACTTTATTCAAAAACGAGGAGATTATTCAAAATCATTTTTCATGGGATTGTTATTGGGTAATGCTGGTGTTGGTTGTCCAAATCCTATGTTTTATTGGCTGTTAATTTACATCGCGGGAACTGGTAATATGGAGATAGGTGCAAGTCTGGGTGCAGTACATGGAGTAGGAAGAGCAATCCCGTTAATTCTTTTATCTGTATTGGCAATCATTGGTGTAAATGCTACAAAAGGAATTACTACAAACAAAATTACAATTGAAAAACTTACTGGATGGATGTTGATCGTACTTGGAGCATTTTTAATAATTAATGGTATACCTGGCGGTCATGAGTGGTATGAAACAACATTTGTACACATTGCATGGAATAATTTTGTTACAACGCTGTCTCTTCCTCCAGAATTTCATATTGGCCAGCATACTCATCACTATGATATTCAAATGCCACAAGAATTTGCACCTATCTTATTTGTTGCATTACTTGTATTTCCAATCGTATGGTATTTTACTCGAAAAAAAGAAGTAACATCATGAAAGATCCTGTTTGTGGAATGGATGTTGGAGAAAAAGGTGATTTGTTAGAACATGAAGGAAAACAATATCGATTTTGTTGCGCTAGTTGTAAATGGGCTTTTGAGCAGAATCCTGAACAATTCATAAAATCATGACTGTACTAGTTCTCACCACACCTGGATGCTCTAATTGTAATGTTTTGGAAAAAATGTTAGATAAACTAGGCATAAAATATGATCTTATTGATGTGACTGAAAAACCAGAATATTTGGAAAAATACCCAATATTTACAGCACCTGGTTTAGTGATTAATGGAAAACTAGAGTTTACTGGTATCCCCAAAAAAGAAGATTTGGAAAAGAAATTCTCTTAAATTCGCTAATGTTTTTTACTTTGTTTGTGATGGGATTTTCAAATGACTGATTATTCTATGAATGAGAAAATGATCCTTGTCCAATATGCTATTAAAAAATATGAAAATGAAGAAACTGTCATTGAAAAATTAAAGACTATTTTAAGTGAAAAGGACATTCAAAGAAATATTGATACTTTAATTGGAACTCAGAGAGTAAGAAGGATAGGGCCAGAAATTCTTCAAAACAATGAAAGCCATACTGAAATTCCTGATCTGCCAAATAATCTAAAGCCAATAATTGACCAACTCTAGCGTTTGGAAATTCTTTTTACCATGGTATCAAGAAGCCATATGAGGTAAAATTGTTAGAAGAAATATTTGGTCAAATTGGTAATTTTACTCCAGCTATTATTGCTGGACTTGGATTGACATTAGGAATACAACATGCCTTTGAAGCAGATCATATCGCTGCTGTTTCTACTCAACTGACAAATTCTAATACGAATCAATCAAAAAAACAACTTTTCAAAAAAAGTCTTACAAAATCATCACTACTTGGAGCAATCTGGGGAGCAGGACATACTACTACTCTGATACTAGTTGGTTTGATAGTTTATGGTTTTACACTTACAATAAATAAAGAAGTTTTTTCTGGATTTGAATTTTTAGTTGGAGTGATGTTAATTTTATTAGCAATTACAAGAATATCAAATAAAAATATTCTAAAAATTAAACACAGACATCCACATACACATAATGACGGTTCAATTCATTTTGATGAACACAATCATCATGACAATAATCACTCTCATAATCATAAATCGTATTTAATCGGAATGATTCACGGTCTTGCTGGAAGTGGAACGCTCATTGTTATGACCTCAGGCATGATTCTTAGTCTTCCTTCAGCATTGACATTCATCGGAATATTTGGATTAGGTTCTATTATTGGAATGTCTTTAATCGGAGGATTGCTTGGTATTCCATTTGGTTTATCAAATAATGCCAGAGCTAAAACAATAATGAAGTACTTGACATGTTCTCTTAGCTTTGTTTTAGGCTTGTCTATTGTTTATCAAATAGGCATTATGGAGAATTTATTTAGATTTTAAAAGCCACGTAGTCCTTCTGGACGCATAATTTCTGGATGCTGCTTCATCCAATTTATTTTATCTAACATAGCCTGCTTGTCTTGTGGAAATGTGCCCTTAATCGTATATGCATTTGAACCATGATTTGCTCTAAAAATTATTTCTTCCTTAGTTTCTATCTGACTAATTAAATCATACAACTCTTCAAGTGATTCATCATCAGTAATTCGAATAAATGGCTCTCCAAATTTTTCCAAAAATTCTTGTTTGATTCCATTTTCTAAATAAAGAGTTAAGGCTCCTACATAATTAGGAGAACAAGCACTAATTACTTCTGCTGTTCCTCTAATGTGTTCTTTTGAATACGTTTTTCCACCCAGTCCTAAAATTATCATGCATGACATTATGTAACCGGCATCTTTTGCTTTGTTAACAGATTTGATAATTGTTTTTGCAATAGCTCCTTTTGTTACTTTTTTTAAAACTATGTCAGAACCACTTTCAATTCCTAAATACAACATATCTAATCCAGAATCGTGCATTTTCTTTAATTCCTCTGGAGTTTTCTTTAAAATGTTCATTGGCATTGCATAGCATGAAATTCTCTCAAGATTAGGAAATTTTTCATAAAGATATTTTACAATTTTAACAATGTGTTCTGAATCAAGATTTAGAGCATCACCATCTGCCAAAAATATTTTTCTAGTGTCTGGTAGTTGTTTTGCCATTAGATCAATTTCCATTTTCACTTCATCCCATGGTTTTTCTGAATATTGTTTTGATCTGTACATATCACAAAAAGAGCATTCATTAAAGGAGCATCCTAGAGTTACTTGAAAAATTAATGATCTTGCCTCCGATGGAGGTCTGTACAAAGGAGCATCATAGTTTAACATCATTTTACTTCACAAGAGTTGCTTGATTATGTTTTTTATACTTTCTAATATCTATCAGATGAATAAAACCCATAACGCCTTTTAATTGATGAATGCAAGAATTTCATAGATTATGGCAAACGATCCAGAATCAAAAAGATTAATGTGGTTTATTTTTGCAGGCTCAAGGGGTGGACTGACCCGTCTACGTATCATATCGCTGCTTAAAAAAACACCACTTAACACAAATCAATTATCTAAGGAATTGGGCTTTGATTACAAGGCTATTCAACATCATATCAAAGTGCTTGAAAAAAATAACATGATTACAAAAGTTGGAGAAAAGTACAGTGTTATGTATTTTATATCTACATTTTTAGAAACCAATATGGAGACATTTGAAGAAATTGAAGGAAAACTGGATAAAAGTAAATAAAAGATTAGGAGATGTTTCTCTCTAAATGGAATCCAATTCTCTACTATTATCTATCGTTTCCATCGCTAATATGGTAGTACTTGTAGTCTTAATTTGCATTTTTGGAAAAATATACTCAAAGACAAGAGCTCAGCTTCCTTTAGGTATGATTGTAGTTGCAGGTATGCTATTTCTTCATAATGTTATTGGGGCATTTGCATACTTCTCAATGGATGAGCTTTTTTCACATGAAATATTCCCTTACATGTTAGGAGTTGGCATTGCTGAACTAGCAGGATTGTTGATTTTCTTGAAGATTACTTTAGACTAGTTTAATTGTAGAGTAAAACTAATAATTTTATGTTAAAAAAATATAACAAATATTTTTCACTTAACAAAAATATTCTTATTGCTTTTGCAGCGTCAATTATAATCTCTGCAATCGTTGCTCAAATATTATCTGAACAAGCAGCGTATCTTAATACTAGTTATACCCTGCTAGTTGATTATGTAGTTTATTTTTCTACGTTTGGCAGTTTGTATTATTTAGATAATAGAAAAAAATATTTACTTGAATCTGGTAAAATTGATAAAGCAAGATTAAAACATGATCTAATTAAAATTATTACATCACTTGGAATAGGTGAGGTAATCTACACTATAGTAAGATGGTTCTTGCAATATTATTTCTTGACAATAAATTACGATGCATATCTTGCTTCTATAGTATCGCAAGTTATATCTACAATAATTTACATGATAGTAATTAATCTGAGTGTAAAAATGACGAGGTTGTACAAAGATGGGAATTAGTGTTTATGTTGATGGATCAGGCGGTCCTGATGGAGGATTTGGTTATTTTGTAAAAGAGACAGGCGATTCTTTTTATGAAAAAAAACCTGAAATAACTAATAATCAGGCTGAATACATGGCAATAATTGCAGCACTGAAAAATTTTGCAAATTCTGCCGAAGAAATTACTATTTTTAGCGATTCAAAAAATACAATTTCTCAACTAAATCATGAATTTGCAATAAACAATGAAAAATTACGAGAACTTGCACGTGAGGCATGGACCCTAATAGGAAAATTTTCTAAAATCACTCTTTTATGGGTTCCAAGAAAAGAAAATTTAGCAGGAAAGATGTTGGGAAGCTAAAAAACGAGATCAAAAGTTTCTATGAATAACTTTATTACACAAAATCTTTAGTCCAAATTAACGTGGCCGAATCTGTTTTTCTCTCACCAAAGTCAATAGCAATCATTGGTGCATCTGATAAACGAGGTAGTGTTGGAGCTACAATCACTTCAAATATTATGAATGGATTCAAAGGCATTGTTTATCCTGTTAGTCCTTCAAGACCAACTGTATTTTATAAAACAGCCTACAAGAGTGTAATGGATATTCCTAAACCTGTTGATCTTGCAGTAATTGTCATCAACAATCTTTTGGTTGCAGATGTGTTGGAGGAATGTGGTAAGAAAAAAGTTAAAGGTGTTATTATCATCACTGCTGGTTTTAAAGAAGTTGATGAAGAAGGTGCAAAGAGAGAACAAAAACTAAAAGATATTGCTAAAAAATACAAAATACAAATCATTGGACCAAACTGTCTCGGTGTCATGAATCTTGATCCAAAGACAATGATGAATTCTACTTTCCTTAAGGTAACACCAAAGTCAGGTAAAATTGCACTAGTATCGCAAAGCGGTGCAATATGTGCCGCACTTGTCGAAGATGCCAGTGCACAGGGAATTGGTTTTTCTGCAGTAGTTAGTATGGGAAACAAAGCTGCAATGAGCGAAGTTGACATTCTTAAGATGCTTGCTAACCACAATCAAACCAAAGTTATTGTAATGTATTTAGAAGACATGGGAGATGGTCAGGAATTTCTCAAAGTTTGTAAAAATATTACTAAAAAACTCAAAAAACCTGTTCTTGTTTTAAAATCTGGACGTAGTCCTGAAGGTGCAAAGGCTGCAATGTCTCATACTGGGGCTTTGATGGGCTCAGATGAAATCTATGATGCATTACTAAAACAATCAGGTGCTATTCGTGTTGATACAATGGAAGAACTGTTTGATTATGCAACAGCTTTTTCAAAACAACCGCTTCCTTCTAAAGGAGAACTTGTAATTGTATCAAATGCAGGAGGTCCTGCAATTATCTCAACTGATGCATGTTCTCGATTGGGAATTAAAATGGCAAATATTGAAAGCATTCGTCCAAAGATTAACGCTGTAATTCCTCCTTGGGGAAGCTCACGTAATCCTGTAGATATTGTAGGTGATGCTGATTTTAATAGATTTAGTAATGTGTTGGACCGTGTTTTAGCACATCCTAATGTTGGTTCTGTAATTTCAATGTGTACTCCATCTGGAACTTTGAACTATGATAAATTAGCACAAGTAATTGTATCAATGTCAAAAAAACACAAAAAGACAATGCTTGCAAGTTTGATGGGCTTAGATGAAGGAATTACTAATAGAGAAATTCTAGCTGCAGGTGATGTTCCATATTATACATATGCAGAAGGAGCAATTAGAACACTAGCTGCAATGCTAAAATTCGCAAATTGGATTAAAACACCTGAAGGAAAAATTCCTAAATTCAAAGTTGACAAATTAAAAGCAAAGAAAATTTTTGATAAAGTAAAAAAAGAGAAACGACCTAATCTATTAGAAGAAGAAGGACAAGAAGTTCTTAAAGCATATGGATTACCTTTACCAAAAAGCGCACTTGCAAAAACAGAAGCAGATGCAATAAAGATTGCAAAGCAAATAGGTTATCCTGTAGTGATGAAAATTGCATCGCCACAAATTATTCACAAATCAGATGCTGGTGGTGTTAAAGTAAATCTCACAAATGATTTAGAAATTAAAGAAGCGTTTAAGACAATTATTGCAAATGCCAAAAAATATAATAAAAATGCAGAGATAAAGGGAGTTCTTATCGTAGAGATGGTAAAAGGTGGTAAAGAATTGATTATTGGTTCTAAACTAGAAACTGGATTTGGTTCTGTTATCATGCTTGGAATGGGTGGCATCTATGTTGAAGTTTTAAAAGATGTTACATTCAAACTTGCACCAGTAACAGACAAAGAAGCAGATGACATGATAGCCTCTATTAAAACTCAAAAACTATTACAGGGTGTCAGGGGAGAAAAACCATCTGATATTGCAAAACTATCTGAATGTATTCAAAGATTATCTCAATTAGTTACTGATTTTAAGGAAATAAAGGAACTTGATATGAATCCAGTTCTTGTAATGGAAAAAGGCAAAGGCTGTAAAATTCTTGATGTTAGAATTGGTCTTTAATTGTAATTTACTCGTAAAATTTGATTTGTATAGTTTTAGAATATTTATACAACATAGGAGTAAATAAAATCACATGGCCAATGTCTTAAAGACAATTAGAACTGGTAATGATTACATTGAAAGTCTTAGAGGTCGTGATCTCAAAGTTTACCTGTTTGGGGAATTAGTTAAAGAACCTGTAGATCATCCAATGATTAGACCATCAATTAATGCCGTTGCAGAGACATATGATTTGGCTGTACGTGAAGAGGCACTTGCTTCTGCACATTCATCTCTTACTGGATTAACCGTTAATCGATTTTTACATATTGCAGAAAGTGCACAAGATTTAGTTTTACAAAATAAAATGCAAAGAAAACTAGGACAAAACACTGGAACATGTTTTCAGAGATGCGTCGGAATGGATGCACTAAATTCTTTACATTCGACCACATTTGAAATTGATGAGAAGCACAAGACAGACTATCATAAACGATTTTTAGAATTTGTAAAGATGGTTCAAAAAGAAAATCTGGTAATTGGCGGTGCCATGACTGATCCAAAAGGAGATCGAAGTAAGGGACCAGCAGAACAAGATGATCCTGACTTGTTTACCAGAATAGTTGACCGAGATGAAAAAGGAATCTATGTTTCAGGTGCTAAAGCACATCAAACCGGCTGTATTAATTCTCATTGGATAATTCTCATGCCTACAGTAAGATTAACTGAAAATGACAAAGATTGGGCAGTTGTTGGTGCAATTCCCGCTGATGCTAAAGGTGTGACTTACATCTATGGAAGACAATCATGTGACACAAGAAGTATGGAGGAAGGTGATATTGATTCTGGTAATGCAAAGTACGGTGGACAAGAAGCACTGATGATTTTAGATAGAGTATTCATTCCATGGGATAAAGTATTCATGCATGGCGAATATGAATTTGCATCAATGTTGATTGAACGCTTCACTTGTTACCATAGACGTAGTTATGTTTGCAAAACAGGATTAGGTGATGTTCTAATTGGTGCAGCGGCTACAATAGCTGATTACAACGGAGTTCCAAATGTATCTCATATCAAAGATAAGATTATTGAGATGACTCATCTCAATGAAACAATCTTTGCTGCTGGAATTGCATCATCCCATCAAGGTCACAAAATGAAATCAGGAGTATATCTAAACGAAGATGTATTGGCACAAGTTTGTAAACACAATGTAACACGTTTTCCATATGAAATTAGTAGACTTGCACAAGATATTGCTGGAGGTCTAGTTGTAACCCTGCCATCTGAGAAAGATTTTAGGCATCCTGTTGCAGGTCCATTACTCAAAAAATATCTTAAAGGTCGTAAAGGGGCAGATGTTGAAAATAGAATGAGAATTCTTAGGCTAATTGAAAATATGACCTTGGGACGAAATGCTGTTGGTTATCTTACAGAATCAATGCATGGAGCTGGTTCTCCACAAGCACAGAGAATACAAATTCAGAGACAGATGCAAATTGGATATAAGAAGAATCTTGCAAAAAATCTTGCAGGAATTACAAACGATATTGAAGAACCAAACGAACTATCTGACTATTTTAATCGTATATTCAAGACTAAAGATTCAATTCTTTAGTTTTAGATATTTTTACAAGATATTTTATTCAAAAACAATCCTGATGTTTTAGGAAAATTATTTTTGGTCTTTCTCTGACTCTTGCTTTTCTGCTTTAGTAGAACTATCATTGTCGTGATTTGAATACGCTTTATCTTTTTCTAGTTTATCTAATTCTGGAATATTTGCAGTAGACTCTATATTAGAATCATTTTTCTTAAATGGATCCTGCAAACTAAGTTCTTTCTCATTTTTCTTTTTAGTCATCTGCTTTACAACCATGATTCCTATGACAATTACAATAATTACATAATTAATTGGAGGTTTCAGTAGTTGAGTGACATAACCCACTTGAGGAATTACATATGCTACTTTACCGATATATTCTTCTTTGGTAATTGGAAAGTCAGTTCCTGGAATTGAGGCAGGGTTTGCATCTCCTTTTGTTCTGATGGTTTTTGGTTCATCATCTATAACTGATGCAACTCTATGAACAATTACTCTGTCATGTCCTGAAGGACGATTAAAGACAATGATATCTCCAACTTCAATGTCGTCAAACGGTACATGTCCTTGAACAATCAATACATCATAAACTTCTAAAACAGGTATCATGCTTCCACTTGCAACTACATAAAATGGATTTTGTGTTCCAAACACAACTTGTAGACCAATCCAGATCACAAGCACTCCTATAGCTACAATTAAAATATCTTTGAGTATTCCTTTTGACATTAATTTTTTGTTCAACATTTGCATTTCCTATTGATTAACTGATTAAATTTATCAACACTTATTGTAGCTTACTGCCACATTCTTCACAGAATTTGGAACCCTCTTTATTTGAAAATCCACATTTTGTACATTTTCCTGGTTGAGTAGCTTGAGGTGCTGCAGTTGGATTTCCTAAAAGAATCACTTCTCCTACTTTTTTTATGTTGTTCCATGGGATACTTTCCTCGGTTCCATCATTTTTAATAATTAACAATACTACTGATTGATTAGAATCAATTCCAACTTGTTTTGCATTACCAATTTTTTTAGCATTTTCATCATATACTGCTAATCCTTCAATTGAGCTAACTGTAGTAGATGAACTTGGTTGAGTAGATGATTGTACACTGGTTTCTGTTTTTATTTGAGTTTGTGCTGGTTCTAGAACTTTTGGTGCGACAGTTTGACTAGAAGGCTCTAATGGCTTTGCACTTCCTACATCTACTGTTTCATTTTGTTTTTTAAATTCTCTATATTCAGCTATTACTGCTTTACAAGAATTACAAATGTATTGACCTTTTTCTGCAAGAATTAAATTTTCTGCAACCTCTTCGTTTGGATTTTCAAATTCAATTTTTGGAGGACCTTCAAATTCTTTTTCACATGTATTGCAAAAATGTTTAGTGATTCTTTGACTATCTAATCTGCCAATAGGTGCTAAAAATAAATCTGGACCTCCCAGGTTGCCTTTCATTTGCTGCTGGTCATTTACAGTTGCCATTACATAACCGCCAGATCCTCGTAATTTTTTAAGTCTAAGTTCGGCGCTCATATTTCCGTTTTATCGAAACGACATTTAAGTATATATCATTAAATCATTTTTTGATTTTCTATCCAACAAAAAATACGGTGTAAACTCTTGTGAACATTTTTAGGGATGTTCAATAAATTATAATCATTATGGGAATAACAGAAGTTTCAGATGCAAAGTCTTGGGAAATCAATGTGATTAACTCTGATATACCAGTGTTTGTTGACTTTTGGGCTCAATGGTGTGGCCCATGTAGAATGGTAAGCCCTGTAGTTGAAGAATTGGCAAATGATTATCAAGGTAAAGTAAAATTTGTCAAAGTCAACGTTGATGAGGCTAACGAATTAGCATCCAAATACAATGTTTTTAGCATTCCAACCTTAATTCTCCTTAACAAAGGTGAAATAGTTAGTCAGCAAGTTGGTGCTGCATCAAAAGAATCATACAAAAATATGATTGATAGAGCATTACAAGCATAAATCATTACACATCTTTCTATTTTTTGATCCTAAAGTAATTAATATTCCAAAAATAAAGCATCGGTATGTCATTTGGTGAAGTAGATACTCTCAACATGCTTTTTGATAAATTACAAAGCTTGTTTGATGAATCTCAAGGTTACTATGAATCATTTCTTGATACAAATAACATGTACAAAAAAGGCCTACTAAGTGACAAAGAATTCTTTCAAAAACTAGGTGATTATGTTGTAGCTTATTCTGCACTAGAATTTTTAGCAATCAAAGTAATTTTTGAGCTGAAAAAATCTCGTGGTTCAGGTACTGGTAATACTCAATCACCTGGATTGATGCCAGGAATGGGACAACCTGGAATGATGAGTGGAATGGGTATGCCAAGATCAGGTTCTGCCCAAAATCCTGTTGGCGGACCTCCTGGAATTGTATCTGCAAAAGAAGCCTTTGGTGATGTTGGAACTTTACCATCTCCAGATCCATCATTAATGCCAAGAAGAACTGTTGAATCTAGTGGAAATGGATGCAAATCATGTGGTGCATCATTAAGACCAAACGCAAAGTTTTGCACAAAATGTGGAACTAAGGCCTAAAATTATTTTTAAAAATTAATCCTGCGTTGTACCGCATTCAGGACAGAATTTTGCTGTATTTGATAGAGTTGTACCGCATTCAGAACAGAATTTTCCATCTTGAGTGGTTTGTGAGAATGCATTTCCATAAACGTTTGAGCTTTTAACTGCACCTGATGGTTCGTATTTGTCATCATCAATTAAAATCGGTGCAAAGTCTTGTTCTACCATAAATGTAAGCATTCGTGGAAGTGAATTTTCTTTATTTTCAGGATCTGGGACTGTATCTCCTAACCAAAATGCAAATCTCATAAGAGTTAGTTCTGGAGTGGAAAATGCAAGAGTGTGTTTTGACATGTATTCTTGTGCTGCTTTTTTTCCATCAAAAACCTTCATGGAAGATTGTAATCATTGTTTATGTATAATAGTTTCTGGAAACTATTTTTAATGGACCGGGGGGGAATTGAACCCCCGACATCCTCGTTGCGAACGAGGCATTATACCACTAAACCACCGGCCCGTGCATTACCTCTAAGAGATGTGTTTTTATTCATTTTCTAAAGAAAGTACTCAAATATGCATAAAAATTAATTTTAATTATTTTTTTTATATGTAAACCATATATCTCAAATTATATTTGTATAGTAGTGGGAAAATCCATCAAAGAAAGAATCAAAGAGTCTGTCTCAGATGTTGAAAAAGACATAGTGGATATTAGCAAAGAACAACGTAGAGGAATAAAAAAAGAGTACAAGGACATTGAAAAGATAAGGCACCATAAAGAATTTATTTATTACAAAACAGATGCTCTTGCCATAGTTAGTCGCAAACTAGGAGGATTTGATGAATTTCTTAAAATTGTTGATGAGTTGACTCGAGAAGGATATCGGATGATGAACTCTGAAGATGTAAAAAATATCTTGGCAAACTTTGGAATAAGTGTGCCTGGACAAAACAGGGGAATTTTATATTATTTTCAAAACAAAAAATACATCACCTAATATTTCATTTGTTTATCTCTAAGGAACTACCAAGTGAACACCAACACAGCTAAAGTTGGTTCTGTCTCGAATTTCAGAATCTTGAGATTTAGAAAATTGATATATGAAAACTGTATCTTGTAGGTATGTGCCATAACTTGTAATCTCACATTTGTCAAATTTCCAAGTTTGAATTATAGCACCTTTTCCGTCTAACACATCAATGTCAATGTTAAATTTGTTAAGAAGACTTCCTCTATCCATCCAATCGCTTACAAATTTGTAGAATTGTTTTTTGTCAGCATTTGGTAAAGATTCCAAAAAGAATTTTGGGTTAATATCTCTAAATTCATACATTCTACCACGAGGATCGTCTGCTGCACCTGATTCGGAGCTAGTTATTTCAAATTTTTCAAAATATGTTGTTGAAATTGGAGCTACAATGTTGGAAATAGTCACTTTAAAACTCTGAGCACGTTCTTCATCTGTTACTGATGTTTGAGCTGCAGTTACTTCAGTTATTGGAATTTGGATAATTCCATTTGTAATAAGATATTGTAATGATTTGATATAATCTGATTCACTAATTGTTCCTTCAGACCACCATTTTGCATTATTTTTAATCCAATCAGGAATATTTGAATTATTTGCAAAAGCAAGAGTGGAAAATCCAAAGACCGGTAAAACTGTAAAACCAAATAAGAGTAAAACAAGTAATTTTTTATTCATAATGAATTTATCACTACTTGAAAGTAAGATAAATACTTTGAAGTGAATTTTCATAATCAAATAAAAAATGAGAGGCTATATTTGAGCAATGCATATCTGAAAATGATGAATCTTACTATGGTCTAATTTTTACTATTATTATGAACAATCTATCGAATTTTATCCAAAAATTATCTAAACCTAAGTTTATCTCAACGCATAATAGACTGCAAGACATGAAAATTTTCTGATGACGTATGATACCGTGATCACAAATTCACACATAATTTTACCTCAAGGGATGCTTGACAAAAATATCATAATTGATGAAGGAAAAATTGTTGGTTTCACAAATGATATCCCTGCATGTGATCATAAAATAAATGGAAATGGTTTAATCTCAATACCTGGACCAATAGATACCCATGTTCATTATGGAGTATATTCTCCAATTGATCAGGCTGCAAAAACAGAATCACACGCTGCAGCTATTGGCGGAATTACAACGATGATGAGAATGTTACGACTTGGAAATTCATTTAAAAATTCATTGTCAGATCAACTAGAAGCTGCATCAAAAAATCATTATATTGATTATACAATTCATGCATCTATTTTTACTCCTCAACAAATTAAAGAAATGTCTTACTGTATTGAAAAAGGAATCACTTCATTTAAAATTTACATGAATCTTGGTGGTGATGTAGGTCATGTGTATATGGACATGGCACCATATTCAACTCAATTATCAGAAGCAACAGTAAATGTAACTGACAAAATAGTAGAAGAAATTGTAAAAAATGCGGCATCACTTGGTTGTCCTGTTTTAGTTCATGCCGAAGATTATGAATCATGTGCATGTGGAATAAAGACCGCTAAAGAGAAAAATCGTGATGGACTTCCTGCATGGTCTGAAAGCCGTTCACCAGAATTTGAAGCAAAGGCAATAAAAACAATTTCAAAATTTGGAAGAAATTATGACTGTACAATCTATTTTGTTCATATTGGTTCTCAAAAAGCATTAGAGCAAATTAAAGAAGAACGAAAACTAGGAACTAAAATTTTTGTTGAAACTTGTCCACATTATCTCACATTATCTTATGAAAATCAAAAAGGATATCTTGCCAAAGTCATGCCTCCGATTAGAACTGTTCAAGATAACACTGCTGTATGGGATGCATTATCACATAATCTAATTGATACTATAGGAACAGATCATGTTGCAAATCAATTAAAACTGAAACTTGGTGGTACTGATATTTGGGGGGCTCTTGCTGGATTTCCAGGCATAGGTACTGTAATTCCAATTTTATTAAGTGAAGGTGTAAATAAAAATAGAATTTCACTTGAACAATTTGTAAAATTTACTAGTACTAATGCTGCCAAAATATTTGGAATGTATCCAACAAAAGGAACTCTGGATAAAGGTGCTGATGCTGATATTACAATGATAAATTTAAAAAAAGAAAATAAGGTTTCCTCAGAACTATTTGGTGGCTTTTCTGATTATATTGTATATGAGGGAATGTCACTGAAAGGATGGCCAGTTAAAACAATAGTGAGAGGCCAACTTGTGGCTGAGGATTTTCAAGTTGTTGGAAAATTAGGTCATGGAAAGTTTGTTAAACGTTCTATCTCCTAAATATCAATTATCAAATAAAATATTTAATTGGATCTTAAGACCAGCAACGATTAGTTGTTTGGTGAGAGACCCAACTATTCATATCTTCTCAAAATAGTATTTAGATCCTACTGATAATTTCTACGTGAGTCTTTTAAGGAAAATTTCTAAACTTACTATGGTTATCATACGCTAATGAAGTCATTCGCCTGCTGTGACCAAACCATCGTCCAAGACTTGGGCACTTTGGCCCAAGTCTGTTCATTAGATTATGGATCATTGATCTGAACAAATTGTTCATAGATCTTTTAAACTAATTTTCATTATACTATGATATGTTAGAAAATACCACTGAACAAAAACATGCTTGGGAAGAAGTCCGAGGCTTATCATGGCTAATTTCTGATGATGAATAATTCAAAACAGCATCTATATTCTCAAATCCTCAAATTGTAATGATTTAACACTGAATTGTTTTTCAGTAAAATAATCTCTAAATTATGTCAAATTTACCGCCTGTTTTGGCTCTGTAAATGACGTCGGGTTTTCTGATAAATATTCCAGATTCTATCACTCCTGCTACTTGTTTTATTTTTTGAGATAGGATTTTTGGATTTTTTATTACTCCAAAATTACAATCAAGAATAATATTTCCATTCTCTGTAAAGAATGGATATCCTCTATCAATTAAACGAAGTTCTGCTTTTCCTCCTAATTTTTTGATTTCATAAGTAACTAAATTCCTTGCTTGAGGATGAACTTCAACTGGAACTGATCTTGTAAAGTTTTTAACAAATTTTGATTTATCTGCCATGACTACTACTTTTTTTGCTAGATTAAACAAAATATTTTCTCGTAATAAAGCTCCACCACCACCTTTGATGACAAATTTTTGCGAATCAATTTGATCAGCACCATCAAAAACAATATCAATGTGATCAACTTGTTCAGCTTCAACTAATGGAATTCCTCCTTTTTCAGCAATCAATTTAATTTGTAATGAAGTTGGAACTCCTTTGATGTTATAATTTTTTATTTTTATAAACGATGAAAGAGATTTAACAAATGCAGTAGCTGCTCTACCGCTACCTAACCCAATTACAAAATCATCTTTTACAAATTTTAATGCATCAGTTGATAATGCCTCAATGGCACCATCATAGGACAATTACTCTACCTCGGCTTGTTCAATCTTGGAGAGTACTTTCATTATTTCGCCTTTGATCTTATCTAAATCATCTGAATTGTCTTCATCAAAGTCATCATCTAATACTGTAATTGGATTTGATTTCTTTGGTTCTGGAAGAGCCTTGTGCTCAGTTATTTTTGCAACTTCTTTATTTATGTCTGGTTTTGTTTCGAATTTGATCTCTTGTTTTGTATTAATTTCTTGTATAATCTCAATTTTATCTTCAATTTTTGGTTGAACTACTTTGATCTCTTCTTTTGGTTTGATCATTTCTTGAATGATCTCTTCTTTTGGTTCAACTGCTTTTTCAAATAATGGGAACTTTGGTTCCTTATTTGAAAATCTAGTTAATGTAGTTAATTCAAATGATTGTCTAGAATTTGGTTGTGGTATTATGATAGGATCTATTTTTGTTTCTTTTGGTTTTTCAAAATTAAATATTTTCTTATTTTGTTTTGCTTCTGATTTTGTTTCCATACTCTCTTCTTTTATTTCTGAAGTAGGTGGATTTGCAGCTATGATCTTTGATGATAATTCATACAATCTATCATCTAATCTTGATAGCTTTTGATCCATTAATGTAATTAATCCGTCACCGATAGGTCCTAGATCTGGGTGATGGCTTGCATCTTCAAGCTTTTCTAATTTTGCAAGTACGATTCCTAATTGATGTTGATATTTTAGCAATAGCTTATCTTTTTGAATTTTTGGAAAATCATAATCTGTTTGATATAATCTAGAAATTGTTTTTGTTAGAATGTCTTTTTCAATTTTTAAAGAATTAATTTGAGTTCTAATGTGTGAACTAGCACCTAAACTAAGTAACTGTGTTTTGTTTCTTGGCATTTTTCTTGCAGCAGCTGCTGTAGCAACACCAGCTATAGAACTAAGAATTATTGCAATCTCTTGCATCTACGTATACCATTTAATCCAGGAATACTTTCTGCGTTTAGCCTCTGGGAATCCACAACTTGCACATTGGTGGTGTCTCTTATGAAACGCATTATTACCACATCTTCTACATCTAATGTGTACTTTTTTCTTTGTAAAACCACCCATAGAAGTTGTGCCGCGTGTCATCTCAATTCACCTAATTTGCTGCTGGTGGAGGAGATATCATCACAACATTGTCTCCTCTTACAACAATGGTGCCTAGGCTTTTTGAATTGCCCTCAGTAGGAATTTCCTCTGATGAGTCAAGTAGCAGGTTCATGTGCTGATCAAAACCAAGTAGATTGCCTCTAATGGTTTTGCCGCCTTTGAGTTTTATCAATACTATTTGATTGATACTCTCATCCAATACTTTTACTGCCATATCAACGGACATTATATCACTTATTGGCTTTGATATTGAGGGATTATATTAAAATTTCATTGGTGTAACTTTGAACTATGCTCAGTAAGGCAAGTTTGACACTTTTTTCCAAGATTTTTCATGATTTCATCTAAAATCACCAATCCATCCCTCTTTGTTGCATTTCTTGGATCTCCCCAAATTCCGTTTTTTGTAACTTTTGGAAATGATTTTGATGCTAATTGTCCTAGCTTTTTGATTTGATGTTGTTTCATTCCGTCTGTTACAAGTCCCTTTTTGGCCAATTTCATTTTGATATTTTTTGAAATTGCAAGCATCAGTGAGGTTTCAACAAATCCGGCATGATCAAATTCTCTTTGCATAAAATGCCAATATGAAAGTGAAAAAATTTGGAGTTTATTTTTTGATAATCTTCTGAATTTTTCATCGATGTTTTTTAATGGTTTTTGATTTCCATGATGTCCATTAATGATAAAAACTGTTTTGATGTTATTTGCAAGAAGTGATTTACACAAATCACTCATGATAGTACGAAGTGTTGTTTCTTTGATACTGATGTTAAAAAACGGTGAATGTTCAAACGATACTCCATATGTTAATGTAGGTAAAAGAAAACAATTCATCTTTTCTGATAATCTTTTTGCTATTTCTGTAACAATATCAGAATCAGTAGAAATTGGTAGATGTGGACCATGTTGTTCTATTGAGCCTACGGGAATAATTGCAATCTGTTTTTTCTTTTTAATAATTTTCCTTAATTCGGGATCAAATTGGGATTTAATTTCTACCATTTATTTCACTTTGACTTGACATGTACCTTTCTCCAACGAACCTCAAGTTTGTTTTCTAGATGCATCTTTGTGGCTTTAAGCAAAGTGTCTGCTTCCAATTTCTGACCTTTGGATTTAATTTCCTCTAAAGAATCATCTGGATCAACTTTAAAAGAATCTTGGAAAATTATTGGTCCTTGATCCAAGTTTTCCGTTACGTAGTGGGCAGTTACACCAACTATTTTTGTTCCTCTCTCAAATGCTTGTGCATATGCAAGTGCACCTGGAAATGCAGGTAAGAGTGATGGGTGAATATTGATTATTCTGTTTGGATACCTCCACACAAAATTTGGACTAAGTATTTTCATATATCTTGCAAGGACAATTAGATCAATCTCATATTTTTTACAAATTTCTAATATTTTTTCTTCAGCTTTTTCTTGATTTGATTCTGAGATTGTAATAAATGGAATTTTTGCTTTTTTTGCTATTGGTTCTAATGTTTTTTCAGTACCTATTATTGCTGAAATGCATCCTTTCAATGATTTCTTTTTGGCAGCATCAAGTATTGTTTCTAGACATCGTGGTTCTTTTGTAACTAGTATTGCAATATTTTTTTCAGAATTTGTTTCATGATGTGTACTTACATCCATTTTCTCTTTTTTTGATAATAATTGAATCCCAGAATCAAATTTTTTCACATTTACTATCTTTGTAAATGATGCTTCAAGATACATTCCAAAAAGACCTTTGACAACATTTTGATTTACTTTTTCAATGTTTCCACCGTTTTCAAATACAAAATTAGTAAATGCTGCAACTATTCCCTCTCTATCTTTTCCAACTACTGTAATACCAATCACTGTCTTTTTCATAACTTTTTTTGATCACTATTTTCTCATTATTAATCATTCACAGAAATAGACAACTAATGCGGGAGGTGGGATTTGAACCCACGAACTCCTAAGAGATAGGGTCCTAAGCCCTACGCCTTTGACCAGGCTGGGCGACTCCCGCATCGGACTTGCCATTAAACACAAATTTATCTATTATTGAAGTGAACTATGGCAAAATTTTTTGGAACAAATGGCATTCGCGGTGTTTTTTCTGAAGATTTTAGCTTAGAATTTGTACATGATATGACATTGGCAATTGCAACTTATTTCAAATCAGGACCGATATTGATTGGATACGATGGAAGAGAATCAAGTCAAATAATTGCAAAAATTGTGTGTTCTGCAATAAATTATACCGGACTTAACTGCAATAATGCAGGACTTGTACCAACTCCTTGTCTTGAATATGCTGTAAAGAAACTTGGATATTCTGGTGGAATTATGATTACAGCATCTCATAACCCTCCACAATATAATGGAATTAAACCCGCTGCAAAAGATGGTGTAGAAATACCACGAGAAGATGAATTGGTAATAGAAGATATTTTTTTGAATAAAAATTGGATAAAAAATCCAACTACATTTGGAACTACAGGTAAAGAAAACAGAGCAATTGATGTTTATGTTAATGGAATAATTTCACATATAGATTCCCAGAAGATAAAATCAAAACATCTGAAAGTTGTTTTGGATTTAGGAAATGGGGCACAGGCAGTTACTGCACCTATATTTTGTAAATCAATAGGATGTGAAATGTTTTTAATTAATGATAAAATTGATGGACAATTTCCTGGACGTGGTTCTGAACCAACCCCTCAAAATCTTTCTGAACTTTCCAAATCAGTTAAAGAAAATAATGCAGATTTTGGAATTGCATTTGATGGTGATGGAGATCGAAGTATATTTTGTGATAATAACGGAGAGATTCTCACTGGTGATAAATCCGCTTTAGTCCTTACAAAATTTATTTTACAAAAAAATCCTAATTCTCTAGTTGTTACTTGTTTGAATTCTGGTTTAAATATAGAACTTGTTGCAAATGAATTTAATTCAAAAGTAATACGAACTAAAGTTGGAAGTGTAGAAGTATCGCGAAAGATGGTACCTACAAATGCATTAATTGGTTTTGAAGAAAATGGGGGATTTATGTTTGGAAAACATAATCAGGTAAGAGATGGTTGTATGACTTTAGCTTTAATGATGGATCTTTTAGCAAAATCTGAAAAAACACTATCTGAATTAATTTCTGAACTTCCACCCTCTTTTACAACAAAAGATAAAATTCCATGTTCTCAAGATGATTCTAAAAAACTAATAAAATCACTAAAAGAAGAATTTCCTAATTCTGATATAACTGACGGAATCAAAATTACAATAGATTCTAAAAACTGGGTTATGATAAGACCCAGTGGTACGGAACCCATCATTAGAATATACGGAGAAGCTGAAAGTCAGCAAAAACTAGACACTTTGATGTCAAAATACATTCAAAAAGTCAAGTCTGTCATTTCCGATAACACTTTTAAAACCAATCCATAGCATGATGGGAATGGAGAATGATCCCTAAAGGGTGACATAGTATGGGTAAAGCTTATTATGTAAAATTTGAGACGCCAGAGGAACTGGTAAATCCAATCTTGGAAGCTGTTAGAGTTGCATCTACCAGTGGTAAAGTAAAGAAAGGAACCAATGAGGCAACAAAAGCCATTGAACGAGGTACAAGCAAACTTATCGTTATCGCTGAAGATGTTGAACCACCAGAAGTAGTAGCACATCTTCCTATCTTATGTGAAGAGCAAGGCGCAGCATATGCATTTGTTCCAAGCAAACAAGAATTAGGAAAGTCTTTGGGCATTGACATTACTTCTGCCGCTGCAGCAATTTTAGATGCTGGTGATGCACAACACATAGTTGACCAAGTTGTCTCAGCAATTGCTAAAATTAAAGGTGGAAAGTCTAGCAAATGAGTACTACAACTGACGACGTAACTCAATCTGAAATTATTCAAATTGTTGGTCGAACTGGTATTGCAGGTGAAGTTATTCAAGTTAGAGTAAAAGTTCTTTCTGGTAAGGATAAAGGTAGAATTCTTACAAGAAATGTTAAAGGTTCTGTTAGAATAGGAGAGATTCTTATGTTAAGAGAAACCGAGAGAGAAGCAAAGAAAATTCATTAGGTGAAATAGATGAGTCTTTTAGTTAAACCCTGCAGTTTTTGTGCTAGACCTGTTGCAAAAGGTTCAGGTACAATGCTTGCAAAAAATGATGGAACTGTTTTATGGTTCTGTTCAGCAAAATGCAAGAAAAATGCTCTAGAACTAAAACGTGATCCAAGAAAATTAAAGTGGACCAAAAAATACGTTAAAGGCGGAATTCAACACAAGAAATAAAATTGACTGAACAAACTCTTTTCATTGTAAAACCAGATGCAGTAGCTAGAAAACTTACTGGTGAAGTTATTGCAAGATT
This sequence comes from Nitrosarchaeum sp. AC2, assembly GCF_013407385.1. Lineage (NCBI taxonomy): Archaea > Thermoproteati > Nitrososphaerota > Nitrososphaeria > Nitrosopumilales > Nitrosopumilaceae > Nitrosarchaeum > Nitrosarchaeum sp. AC2. The sequence goes on from NZ_CP030847.1 coordinate 255,247, forward strand.
TGAAAGAAAGGGATTCAAACTTTTAAAATTAAAGATGTTTACATTCACACAAAAACAAGCTGAAAATTTTTATGGCGTACATAAAGATAAACCATTTTTTGGTGAGCTGACATCTTTTATCACATCTGGACCTGTAGTTGCAGCAATAATTGAAGGAAACAATGCAATTGCAACCACACGAATTATGATTGGTGCAACAAAATCCTTTGAAGCAGTACCTGGTTCTATTCGTGGAGATTTTGGATTAGGATTTAGTGACAATATCATTCATGCATCTGATTCACAAGAAAATTTTGATCACGAATCGAGGGTAGCATTTGAGTGATCTGATTGCAAATTCGTCAACCCATCGTGGTAGTTTTAGGTCACGTAGACTCTGGTAAAACATCTCTCTTAGATAGAATTAGAGGCACTGGGGTTCAAGGTAGAGAAGCCGGTGGAATTACTCAACATATAGGAGCAAGTTTTCTTCCTACTGAAACAATTAAAGAAACATGTGGACCATTATACAAAAAATTACAAGAGTCAGAAAATCAGGTTCCTGGAATTCTAGTTATTGACACACCTGGACATGAAGTTTTTACAAATCTTAGAGCACGAGGTGGTTCTGCAGCTGATATTGCTATACTTGTAGTTGATGTTAACAGAGGATTTCAACCTCAAACAAATGAAAGTCTGAAAATTCTACAAAGTAGAAAAGTTCCATTTGTTGTTGCACTAAACAAATGTGATCAAATATCAGGATGGAGAAAATCAGATACTAAATTTATCACACAAGCAATCAAAGAACAAGATCAGTTTATTCAAACAGATCTTGATCAAAAAATATATGATGTTGTGGGAACTCTATCTGTTTTGGGATATCAATCTGAAGCATTTTATCGAGTTAAAGATTTTAAATCTGAAATTGCGATTGTGCCAATTTCTGCAAGATCTGGAGTTGGAATACCTGAATTACTTGCAGTATTAGTTGGATTAACTCAGCAATACTTGCAAAAAAGATTAGATCAGAAAGAAAAAGAATCAAGGGGAATTGTACTTGAAGTTAACGAAGAAATAGGACTAGGACATACAGCAAATATAATTTTGATTGATGGAAGTATAAAAAAAACTGATACCATTGTGGTTGCAAAAAGAGATTCTGTTATTATAACAAAACCAAAAGCAATTCTTTTACCAAAACCGCTTGATGAAATGAGAGATCCTAGAGATAAATTCAAACCAGTTCAAAGTGTAGATGCAGCCGCAGGACTCAAAATTGCATCCCCTGACCTTGAAGGAGTTTTACCAGGCAGTACACTTTATGTTGCATCAAATGAAGATGATGTAAAAAAATATACCAAACTAATCGAATCTGAAATGAAATCAGTGTTTATTGATACTGAGACTAATGGTGTTGTTTTAAAATGTGATACTATAGGTTCTCTTGAGGCAATAGTTGAGATGCTACGACGTTCTCAAGTACCGATATCAAAAGCCGACATTGGACCTGTTAACCGTCGTGACATAATGGAAACTAGAGCGATTAAAGAAAATGACCGACATTTGGGAGTTGTTTTGGCATTTAATGTAAAAATTCTTCCTGATGCAAAAGAAGAAGCTGAAAGTGGTCATATCAAAATTTTTGAGGACAAAATAATCTACAGCTTGATTGATAACTACAATGCATGGGTTAGCGAAGATACCGCAAATGAAGATGATGCAATATTTGCAGAACTGACTCCAATCTCTAAATTCACATTTCTCAAAGGATATGTTTTTAGAAATACTGACCCTGCAGTATTTGGAATCAGGGTTGATGTTGGAACATTAAAACAGAAAGTTCCCTTTATGAATAAAGATGGAAGAAAAATTGGTTTAGTACATCAGCTTCAATTAGATAAAAAAACTGTAACTTCTGCAAAAGCAGGACAGGAGGTTGCATGTTCAGTTCAAGGTATAACAATTGGCAGACAAATTTTTGAAGAAGAAGTATTCTATACTTTTCCTCCTTCACATGAAGCAAAAAAAATTCTTGCTAAATTTATGCATAAACTAAGCTCAGAAGAACAAGAAATTTTTAATGAAATTATAGAAATTCAACGTAAAAAAGATGCAGCTTACGCTTACTAGTTTGAATGTTTTTTACAAATCATATGTATTCCGGGAGCACCAACTGCACCCATCATTTTATCTACGATTTGTCCCGATTTGAACATGATAAACATGGGAATTGACTGCACTGAAAATTTCATTGCAATATTTTGATTTTGATCTACATTAACTCGTGCAAATTTTATGTTTGTATATTTTTTTGAAAGACTTTCAAATACTGGATGCATGCTTTTACATGGACCACACCAATCTGCCCAAAAATCAACTAGTGTAGGATTGTCAGCAGAAATTATTTGATTAAAATTTGTACTGTTTAGATCAATTATTCCTGGTTGAATATGAGGTTGATTTTGTTGTTTAAGCATCTCTTCTAGCTTTCTTTGTTTTATTTTCTCAATTTCAGGATCATCTGACAATAATTCTCAACAGTTTGTTTCTATTAAAAAATCTATATTGAATATTTAATCCACATCTGATTTAATTGGCATGGCTTCGTATCTTTTGGACTTACATACTGGGCATTGATCAATGTATTTTGTCATACTTACAGAAGTGTAAACAACTCCGCAATCTCCACAAATTCTAAGATTTCTACTTAGTTTGCCCATGTTAGTAATCGTGTTCATTATGATTAAAAACTTAGTCGTGTTTTTGCCTTTTTAATACCGAAAAACAACATAACTGGTGCTACAAAATACATTCCAATATTCATTAGAATTACTCCAATTCCATATCCTACTATTTCTTGTTCTGTATCAGCTGATAACATTATGGATAGTGATGATAGCATTGGAGTGATTCCAATTTTTACCAATTCTTTAAACATTGGATTTTCTCTTTCCATATCTGCAATTGTAGGTGAGAAGGAATAGTAAAATTGGTTAAATCCAGTCATAAATGAAACTCCGGATGATGTACTCATTACTTTGTTATCTCTAATTTCTCTGAGGAATTGTACTTGTGGTGCCATCTCAGAACCATATGCTGCAGTAGCAATTAGACATCCTCCTCCTTGTGAATTATCAACTATTGTACAGATACCATCAACTAGATCTGTTCCTGGTCCACATTGTCCACTTTCCGGTTCTTTGATTTCAGATTCCTCCAATCCCACGGCATCATAAATTGTCATATCTGGAAAGTTTTCATCAAACCATTTCTTGTAACTTGGTTCATTATTATATCTGTCAATGTAATATTGTGGATCTAGGTTTGGATCAACAAAAGGAGCTATCTCTTTTGGTTCTTCCAAACCTACGGCTTGATAAATTGAGGAATATTCTGGAAAGTTTTCATCAAACCATTTCTTGTAACTTGGTTCATTATTGTATCTGTCAACATATGACTGTGGATCTCTTGTAGGATCAACAAAAGATGCTAATCCAATTTCTGTTGGTTCAGGTTCTTCCAAACCTACGGCTTGATAAATTGAGGAATATTCTGGAAAGTTTTCATCAAACCATTTCTTGTAACTTGGTTCATTATTGTATCTGTCAACATATGACTGTGGATCTCTTGTAGGATCAACAAAAGATGCTAATCCAATTTCTGTTGGTTCAGGGTCCTCTATTTCCGGTTCTGGTTCAGGTTCACTTTTTGGTTCTTGTTTTGGTTGTGATATTGGAGCAGCTGGTTCAGTTACAGTAATTTTCAAAGTTTTTCTATCTTCAACTGCTCCTTTTTTTACTACAATATCAAAAACATATGTTGCAGGACCCTGAGATTCAGTAGGAGTCCACAAAAATTTTCCTGTTTTACTATCAATTGATGCACCGGCCGGCGGATTTTTTTCAAGACTAAAGACTGCATCTGCGAGTGATTCAGTTAATGTTGCAGTAAAAGTTACTGTCTTTTTCTCTTCAACTATTTGATCTGTGATTGTGTTAAGTTTTAGTACAAAGTCTGGCACGACAAAAATCTTATCTCCGTCATATTCTATCTTAATTGTAATTCCGTTTTCTTCTTTTTGATTATCCGTAAATGCTGTTGCATTGAAAAATCCTTTTGATTTGAAGAATTGTGATACATCTCTTGGTAGAGTTGAATACGTTCCATCACTATCTGATGATGGATCAGATAGCATTCCAATGAAATCCCCTATTGAATCTCTTATAATTACAAAAACTGAAGTACTTCCCTCATCTTCATTTCCAATAAATAGGAATTTTCCATCCTTTGAGTATGTATTTTCACCCAACGATAATGTAGTAACGTCTGCATAAGCTGGAACAACTATGATAATACTTAATGAAAACACGAAAAATATAGCTAATTCTATGCGCATAATGTGAGATGTACCTCTTTGCTTTTAAAAAACGCGGATAATTTCTTCTATGGATTTGATAATAAAATTTCACCAAATTCAAAGATCAAGTAGAAATCTCATATACACACCATTTTTTTGTTCAATTTTCATTTCATAAAATGTGGGTGCTTTAATCTCTACCTTGAAATTGTGTTTTAGAAAATCAAGTGGTTCGCCATAAGCTTTGGCATTAATTTTATAGCCTTTATCTTCTTTAATCTCAAGTTCTATTCTTTTAATTGCAAAACCTTCAGTGATTAAAACAAAGGTAACTTCTTCTAACCAACTAAATAAAAGATAGTTTAGATCTTTTCCATGTGCAGTGATCTCTTTTTGTTCAATCTCATTTACTTTATCTTGATCTAATGTGATGTTGATTACAGCATTTGCAGAAACTAAAAACGCTTCTTTGAGATCTTTTGCAGTTACTTCGATAAAGGCATCTGTTGCATGTTCTAAAAATTTGTAACTCAATCATGTTTTTGGAATCTTGCTAATTATTAATTTAAATGGTCATTAAATTACATTCTAATGACTTATTTCATAATGATTTGACCGAATTCATGTAATTTTCTAATATTGAGTTTTAAAATTATATCTAACATAAGGAAGATGACTTCAAGGAATTTGCAATTAATTGAAATTAAATCTACCTTATGTTAAACATGTGAAAATATTATTCTAATATATATTGTTGTGAAAATTATCGAAATAATCAAACCTGAATTTTTAGTTTTAATTTTATTTACTTGTAAATACTGTCTGATTAATTATATCATTTTTAGAAGAAAGATTTGAAAAACTGCCTAGTTTTGCATAGTTGTTACAGAAATATCTAAATTCATACTATTAACAACACAATTACCTTGGAATTGCCACGCGGAATGAAAGATTTTGAATATCAAGAAAATGCAAATATTGAACACATTAGAAATCATTTTAAAAAATTGTCTGATCTTTATGGGTTTTCATTTATGGATCCCTCTCCAATAGAATTGTTATCTATTCTAGAAACAAAGTCAGGACCTGCAATCAGAGATGAAATTTATTATTTTAAGGACAAAGGAGACAGAGAAGTAGCATTACGTTTTGACTTTACTGTAGGCTTGACAAGATATGCTTCTATGCAAAAATCAATGAGATTGCCTGCAAAAATATCTGCATTTGGTGGGGTGTTTCGATATGATGAACCTCAAAAGGGACGATATCGCTATTTTCATCAATGGGATATAGAAATTTATGGAAAACCTGGATTGGAGTCTGATGCTGAAATTATTGAATTAACATCTAGGTTATTTGATTCATTATTGCTCAAAAATATTACAATTGATATCAATCATAGAAATTTAGTTGAATCATTTATCAATCAAACATTTGATTCAAAAGATACTGCTTTAGTATCTGATATGCTCAGAGCAATCGATAAAATACAAAAGAAATCAAAGCAAGACATTCTAAATGAATTCAAGGACAGATACGATGAAAGCAAATTAGAAAAAATTCTAGAATTTTCACAAATCAAAGGAAATATTTTGGAAATAGAATCAAAAATTGATACAACAAATTTAGAATCATGGGATGAACTAAAGCAATTATTCTCTTCTTTAGAAAACAGAGGGGTAGCAAATATACGCATAAATTTTGGAATAGTTAGAGGACTGGATTATTATTCCGGAATGGTCTTTGAGGTATTTGACAAAAATTCAAAATTGGGTGCACTAGCTGGTGGAGGTCGCTATGATTCATTGACAAAAGCATTTGGAAGAGATGACATTGGAGCTGCAGGTGTTGCAGGAGGTGTAGAACGCATAATACTTACAATGCAAGAACAAGGAATCGTTGCAGAAACAAAACAAAAACGTATTTCAGTTTTGTACATTAATGAAGATATGCAAAAGGTAGCAATTAGTATTGCATCATTACTAAGATTAAACAATATTTCTACTGATATTGATTTATCTGGGAAAAATTTGAAAAAGCAAATTGAACAAGCATCTGAATCAAAATATTGTATTATAGTAGCTCCTAAAGAACTTGAACAAAGTAAAGTTGTTTTACGAAACATGCAAGATGGAACAGAATCTCAAATTGAAATTGAAAAACTTACAGATGACCCAAAATCAATTCTTAATTTAGAAATGCTCTAGTTAACATCATAATTTCAGGACCGCTAGTCAAGGATCCAACAACTACCGTATGATTATTCACAACAATTCCTGACATAACATATGGAATACCATTATTAATGGTGGTTTGTTCTATTTTTACGCCCATTATATTTCCAAATGTCTTCATGTCTTCTTCATCAGCTTCTGGGTGAATTGCAGCACCCGAATTATTTGCAACCATTACTGCTCCTGTTTGATTAAACCCTGCGATTCTTTTTTGCAAAACTTCTACTCCTAATACCTGTTCAATTGTCTTACAATCATCTTTTGATAACCATGGTGATACTATGGCCCCTTTATCATTTGCACAAATCACATTACCAAGTGCAGAGTATTTTGAATCCAATACGCCAATTTCCATCTTTGTTTCTTTTTTTAGAAATTCATATTCATCCATATATGCAGTCTTTGGAAGTAGAATTCCGTTGTTATTCATTACGATTAATGCTCCTAAAAGACGAGTATTTGCAACAGAAGAATAAATAATTTCAGTCTTTAGATATTCTGCAAGTTTTTCAGCTTTGGTTTGAGCAAAACCCATAGGAAGCAAAAGAAAATCATCATTTGCGTTTATGTAAACGCCAATGTTTGGACCTCTATACACATCAAATTTGATAATATCCATTTTTTGTAATTATTCTTCAAACGATATGAACGTAAGGAAATTTTAAATGAAAACGAGCGCAGGTCTTTTATTATAGTTAAGTTTAGTCTCGACTAATTTTGTCTAGCTTTAAATAATATCTCAAAGAAAGTTGATCTATGCCAATAGCAGAAAATTTTCCAGAAGGATTGAAACCAATTGGAAAAATTAGTCACTCAGATGGCCAAAACTTTCATTGGGTTTGGGGTCCTGGTAAAACAAAAAATACTGACGGATCACAAGCTGAAGTATTTGCTGATGCCGATGTTGTAGCTGCTTATGCTGCTCGTGGTGAAAAACAAGTCCCATTAGGCATTAGTGGTACTATGGTTGCAGTCGATTGGGATTCTTGCGTTGCAGATGGTGCATGTATTGAAGCATGTCCAGTACAAGTTTTTCAGTGGTATAGGACAGAAAAAGACATTCCAAATACAGAAGCAATAAACGCAACTTTTGCTGGAACTGGAAGTTCAGTTAAAGAAGAACGAAAAGATCTAACTGATAAAGCCGATCCAATCCGAGAACATGATTGCATTTGGTGTATGGCATGCGTTTCTGTTTGCCCTCCTCAAGCTATCAAAGTTGATCAATCAAACTTGGAAGCTCATGAGAAAGCTGCAGGAACTTATGTGAAAATAGAAGCAGGTACTGCTAATCCACATGCACACGATTAGATTTTTTATTCAATTTTCTTTATTATAATTCCATATTTTTAGTTAAAATCTTTAGAAAATTAAGATCTACTGTAGTTTAGTCTCAACTAATTTTGTCTAGATTTAAATAATATTCAGATCAATGTTTTGTATGGCAGATTTAGTAATACCGGAAGATTTTTGTCACGACCAAAAACCAGTCGGAAAAACTAGTCATGGAAATGGCGAGAACTTTCATTGGATTTGGGGCAAAGGAAATCCAGACGGTGCAGCATTTTCAAATGAAGATGTAAAAGCCGCGTATGAAGCTAGAGGAGAAGAACAAGTTCCTCTTGGTATTCATGGTACAACAGTTGCAGTCGATTGGGATTCTTGTATTGCAGCTGGATCATGCATGAGTGTATGTCCAGTTCAAACATTTCAGTGGTATAGAACCGAACAAGATATTCCAGCTAAAGATGTAGTTGGTAAAGTCTTTGAAGGTACTGGAAAAACTGAACAAGATGAACGATTAGATCATACTGACAAATCACAACCAATTCGAGAACATGATTGTACAGTTTGTATGGCTTGTCAGGAAATATGTCCTACAGGTGCTATTAGAATTGAACAAGCAAACTTGGAATGGCATGAGAAAGCAGCTGGTACATTTGTTAAAATGACTGGTGGCGGAAACCCACACGCACACGATTAAAGAAATTAATTTCTTTTTTCTTATTTTTCTATGATTTTATTTTCAATACTCAACAAATTTTAATCACTGTTATTCATCACTTCTTGCAGAGGTCGCCTAGCTCGGTAGGGCGCGGGCCTTGAGAGCCTGTGTGCGCAAGCACCCGGGGGTTCAAATCCCTCTCTCTGCGTTTTTATTTTTCTAATTTTCCTAGTTCAGCTAACATAGCTGTTAACTGAATCTCAGGATTTGCCCCAACTAAAATTCTATAATCATATTTTGCAATCACTTCTAAAATATCTGAAATATTATCATGTTTTGTTTTGAATACTGCAGAATTTAGATACTTTAGAAAATCTGATTCTGACATTCCATAAACTTTAGTTAATTCAATCATCTTCTCTCTTGCATCTACAATTTTTCCAGATAATGCCATTTTTAGAACAATATCTACATCACTAGTTTTTGTCAATCCAGCTGATGATTTTACATTTTCTTCTGAAATCTCACCTATGCTTGCAGTTGCTTGCATCAGATTAATTGCATGTCTAAGATCTCCTTCAGAATAATCGTAAATTGCTTTTAGTCCTTTTTTATCGCTTTTTACTTTCTCTTTTTTAGCTATATTTTCTAGATGGTTAATTACATCCTCTTCAGGAATAGATGTAAACTTGAAGGTGGCACATCTGCTTTGAATAGGATCAATGATTTTTGAGATATTGTTTGCAATTAGGATAAATCTGCAATATTTTGCAGTATCTTCTATTATTCGTCTTAGTGCTGTTTGTGCATCAGATGTCATCTCATCTGCCTCATCAAGAATAATTATCTTAAATGGTACATCTACCATTCCTGCAAATCTTGAAAACTTTTTTACTTTTTCTCTAACCATACCTATACCTCGTTCATCTGAGGCATTTAGTTCAAGAGTATAGTCTTTAGCATATTCCCCAAGAATTTGTCTAGATATGCATAAGGCTGTTGTAGTCTTACCTACTCCGGCAGAACCTGAAAACATTAGATGCGGCATATCTGTAGGGTCTTTAATTAGAGCTTCTAGACTACCGATAATTTCTTTTTGATTTACTATTTCTGAAAGCTTTGAGGGGCGATACTTTTCCACCCACATGCCTGTTGATAACATGTGATCTTCTGGTCTAATTCCCACTAATAAATCGAAATTAATAGGATCAATTGATCTAACAAAATAGTGAATAGAATTGATCGATCCATTACATCAGGATCTTATGAATAGATAGTGATCTTACGATGGAAATAGATAAGATAGAAAAACTGCATTCTATTGGATATAGCCTAAAGGATGCTAAAGTCAGCATAAATCATGATATTAAATTCAATGTTGCAGGTGTTAAAATTAATGGCACTCAAGGTGAAGTCTTGAATCTGCCTTTATGGATAGGTAAAATTCTAGCCCAAAACAAACTTGCTTCACTTGAAAAACCGGATATGATTACTGAGCTTAAACAGGCATTATCAAAAGAAAAGATGGTTGGAGAATATCAAATGTCTACACTTGATCCTCACTTTTACATAAAATTAAAAGAATCCATGAAAGACTTGAATCGTGATGATTTTAATCATGTTGAAAGTATGATGTTAGAATTGTTTAGAATGAGACGAGGCAAACTTGTAAAAATCGCAGATTCAACAAAACTTAATTCTGAATTATATAATAAATTAACAATCGAAGAAAATATTTTCTTTAAAACAATTCACGATAATAGTATAGAATTTGAAAAACAAATCCGAGGAGACTTAAATGAGCAGAGTTCAAACTAGTACTTTTACTGATTCAGCATTATCTGATAAGGTCAAAGAATTTCTAACAAGATTCAAGGATAAATTTGGAAATTACAAGTATGTAGAACAAATTGACGAAATGATGCCAAAGAATGCAAAATTTATCATTGTAGATTATAATGATCTTGTAATAGAGCCTGAAATTGAACATATCTTTTCAACTGATCCTGATAGAGTTCTAAATGCATTCTCAAGAGCAATCAAAGAAGCACTCCAAACAAGATTTCCTGATTATGCAGAAAAAATTAAAGATGAAGTTCGTGTAAGACTTGTAAATTATCCTCTTCAAAGGAGTTTAAGGCAAATTAATGCTGAAACTATTGGAAATATTTCTAGTGTTTCAGGTATGGTTGTTAGAGCTTCAGAAGTAAAACCTCTTGCAAAAGAATTGGTCTTTGTATGTCCTGATGAACATCAAACTAAAGTTATTCAACTAAAAGGAATGGATGTAAAAATTCCAATAGTTTGTGATAACCCAAGTTGTAAACACAGAGATTTTGAATTAAAGCCAGAAGCTAGTAAATTCATAGATTTTCAAATTCTTAGATTACAAGAACTTCCAGAAGATCTTCCTCCCGGCCAATTACCTCATTATATTGACGTTACAATTAGGCAAGATCTTGTAGATAATGCAAGACCGGGTGATAGAATTATCCTTACTGGTATAGTGAGAGTAGAGCAAGAATCTATTGCAGGAATAACTCGAGGTCACAGTGGATTATATCGATTACGAATAGAGGGAAACAATATTGAATTTTTAGGAGGTAGAGGTTCTAAAACTTCGCGTAAAATTGAGAGAGAAGAAGTATCTCCTGAAGATGAAAAGATGATCAAAACACTTGCTCAAAGTCCTAATGTATATCAGAGATTGATTGATTCTTTTGCACCGCATATCCAAGGACAATCTCTAATCAAAGAAGCTATTTTGTTATTGATTGTAGGTTCAACTCAAAGATTACTTGGTGATGGAAGTAAGATTAGAGGTGACATCAACGTATTTCTTGTTGGTGATCCTGGTACTGCAAAAAGTGAGATGCTAAAATTTTGTGCAAGAATTGCTCCAAGAGGACTATATACATCAGGTAGAGGTTCAACAGCAGCAGGTCTTACTGCTGCTGTAGTACGTGATAAAACAGGAATTATGATGTTAGAAGCAGGAGCTGTTGTACTTGGTGATCAAGGTCTTGTATGTATTGATGAATTTGATAAAATGAAACCAGAAGACAGAAGTGCATTGCATGAAGTTATGGAGCAACAATCTGCAAGTATTGCAAAGGGTGGTATTGTTGCCACATTAAACGCAAGAACATCAATTTTAGCAGCTGCTAACCCAATGTATGGAAAATACGACCCTTTCAAAAATATCACAGAAAATGTAAATCTACCAATTCCACTATTGACTAGATTTGACTTAATTTTTGTTGTACGTGATATCCCTGGAAGGGAAAAAGACGAAAAAATTGCAAGACACATAATTGAATTGCATACACCTCAAGGAACTGACAAACGTTCAGTAATTGATGTTGATATTCTAACAAAATATCTCTCATATGCAAAACGTTCTAGTCCCGATTTAACAAAAGAAGCTGAAGAAAAAATCTTGGAATACTATCTCCAAATGAGAAATGTAGAATCTGAAGAAATGATTACAGTAACACCTAGACAACTAGAGGGAATTATCAGACTTTCAACCGCAAGAGCAAGATTGCTTATGAAAGATAAAGTAGAGGAAGAAGATGCTGAGAGAGCCATATTTCTGATTCAAAGCATGCTTCAAGATGCAGGTGTTGATGTTAATACCGGTAAAGTTGATCTTGGAGTTTTGCAAGGAAGACCGAGAAGTGAAGTATCTAAGATGCAGTTGTTTATGGATGTTTTAAAATCAATGGAAGGTGACAATAAAGTTGCAGTTGAAGAACGAGCTTTTGTCAAAGAACTAGAAAAGACAGAAAAATTCACTGAAGAGGAAGCACGAAACTATATTCGAAGAATGCTCCGCGAAGCATCTATTTATGAATCAAAACCCGGTCATTATAACCGAGTATGAAAATAGAAAAACTAGATCTTCTTAAACCTGCAATTGATTTTTTATTGTCTGAAGGATTTTCCAAATTATATCCACCACAAGCAGATTGTATTGATGCTGGACTTCTCGATGGAAAAAGTATATTGGTTTCTGCACCTACTGCGAGTGGTAAAACACTAACTGCAATAATCTCTATGATTAACTATCTTTCAAAAAATACTGGTAAAGTTGTATATCTTAGTCCGTTAAGAGCATTAGCTTCTGAAAAATTTACTGAATTTAAAAAACTAGAAAAAATTGATTTAGGAAAAAAAATTAGAGTGGGTATATCCACTGGTGATTTTGAAAATATTGAAAAAAATCTTGAAAAAAATAATGTGCTAGTTTTAACAAATGAAAAAATGGATTCTATAATTCGTCATGGTGCTGAATGGATTGATGAAATTGGATTAGTTATTGCAGATGAGATTCATCTTATTGGAGATGAAAGTAGAGGACCAACATTGGAGATGATCTTAACAAAACTAAAACTATTAGAATCTAAACCTCAAATTTTAGGTCTTAGTGCAACAATAACAAATTCTGATGAACTTGCAAATTGGCTCGATTGTAAACTTATAAAAAATGACTGGCGGCCTGTCCCGCTATCTGAAGGAGTGTATGATGCAGGAGGAGTGATAATGAATAATGGTAAAAAATTTGAGGTTGAGCCTAGTATTCGTGGAATTCCTATTGATTTGGGTGTGCAATCTGTAAAAGACGGCGGTCAATCATTAGTTTTTGCAGAAACTAGAACACGTTCAAAAGCTCTTGCAACAAAAGCTGCTGATATTATATCACAATTTTTAGAAAAAAACGAATCTGAAGAATTAGAAAAAGTTTCAAAAAAAATACTCTCAAATAATGAACATACTGAATTAGTAAAAACACTTGCAACACTAATAAAAAAAGGAGTTGCATTTCATCATGCTGGATTAAATCAAAACTGTAGACAAACAATAGAAACTGAATTTCGTAAAGGTACCATCAAATTATTATCTTCTACTCCTACATTAGCTGCTGGTGTAAATCTTCCTGCAAGGAGAGTTGTTATTTCTAATATCAATAGATATAATGCAAAAGTTGGTGCAAACAGACCAATTAGTATCCTAGAGTACAAACAACTTTGTGGTAGAGCTGGAAGACCGCAATATGATGACTATGGTGAATCGATAATTGTTGGAAATGGAAATAGTGAAGATCTAATGGAGTATTATGTTCATGGAGAACCAGAACCAATTTTATCAAAAATCACTGATGATAAGTCATTAAGAACACATGTGTTAAGCGTAATTGTAACAAGTCCAGGAATTAAAAAAGAAAACATTTTAGAGTTTTTTTTGCAAACGTTGGGTGGATTACAATCTAGAAAAGCAACTATGAAATTTGCCATTGATATATCCTTAAGGTTTCTAACTAGTGCATTTTTAATCATTAAAAAAGGTGAGAGATATGCTGCTACAGAGTTTGGAAAAAAGACTTCGATGTTGTATATTGATCCATTAACTGCAACTTACTTTAGGGATGCAATTGAAAATGTATCTAAAGAAAAAAAACACACTTTTGGATTTTTACATTTAATTTCAAATTGTGAGGAATTTTTCCCTAAATTCTCACTAAGAAATAAAGACTTTGAAACTGCCAGTTTGATGATTGAAAATCATTCTTCAGAGATATTAGAGCTCTTGTCTGAATATGATTGCTCTAGAAGTTTACTTGCTTTACAGGCTTGGATTACAGAATCATCTGAATTATCTCTATCTGATAATCTGGGAATAGAATCTGGTGATATGCATAGGATGGTTGAGACTGCTGATTGGTTAACATATTGTTTACGAGAAATTTCAAAACATGTTGAGCGTGCTGATCTTCTTGATGAATTAGAGAATCTTAGACGACGAATAATTTATGGAATTAAGGAAGAATTGTTAGATTTAGTAAAAGTAAAAGGAATTGGACGTGTGAGAGCAAGAGTGCTATATAAACATGGAATTAAATCTCTTGATGATTTATCAAAGATTCCAGTGAACAAATTAGCAGAAATTGATAAAATTGGTTCAACCATTGCAGATAACATAAAGTCAGAGTTAAAGAAGGTTAGATAGTTGACTGAATTAATCATACCTGCAATCATCTCATGTGTTGTTGCATTTTTTACAGTATTTTTTACAACTCCATATTTGATTAAATTTTTACACAAAAGAAATCTTGCAGTCCAAGATGTGAACAAAAAAGATCATGTAATGATTGTACGACCTGGAGGTCCATCTATACTTGCAGGAATTATAGTATCTGAATTTATTTTATATGGGTTTTTACAAATGAATGAAATTCTTGCAATAATAATTACTAGTTTTATAGCATTTCTAATTGGCTATGTGGATGATAGGAAAGTAATGGGAGGATGGTTTAAACCACTTGCTTTGATATTTGCTGCAGCCCCAATAATTTTCTTTGGTGCATATGATTCCAATCTGTCTTTTCCTTTATTTGGTACAGTCCAAATACCTGCTCTTTATCTTGGATTGATAATTTTCATGATCCCTATCACAGGTAATACCATTAATTCTATTGATGTACTAAACGGAGTAGCTAGCGGTTTTATGATTATTGCAAGTTTTTCCCTTAGTATTGCATTATTTGTTTTACAAAATTATGAAATGGCTATAGTTAGTTTACCATTGGGATTTGTTGCTTTAGCATTTTACAAATATCATAAAATTCCAAGCAAAATATTTCCTGGAGATTCTGGTGCTTTAGCTTTGGGTGGAATGTATGGTGCAATTGCAATAATTGGTCATGTGGAAATTATTGCGGCAATCGCTCTTTTACCTGCAGTAATTAACTCATTTTTGTTCTTATCTAGCATGAAACGAATTGTAGAGCATAGACAAATCAAAGGAAAACCTGTTGAGCATACTGAAGATTTCAAATTAAAGGCAACTAAAGATAAAACTGCTCCTATTACACTAGTACGACTAATTCTAGCAGCAGGGCCATTATCTGAAAAACAAGTTGGCTATGCAATTTTCAAACTTGCTATTTTTTCAGGAATTCTTGCAATAATAACTGCATTTATGACGAGGTTAGTGATTTGAAAATAGGTCTTTTTAGTTTTATCTTTGTTATGTGGGTTTTGATAATTGTTGGTGGAGGAATTTTAGTGATGATTTTAGGTCCTTTTTCGATCTCTGGTTATGGTGAGTTTGATTCATTATTGACATCTATATTCAAAGCCATCATCGCAATTCTTTTGATAATAGTTTGGATTCTGATCTTATCAAAATTAAAAAATTGGATATTTAAAAAAGAAATTAAATTTTAGCTTTCCATCCATTGTCTCTGTTTTTTATCGTATTCTTTACGTGTATATCTTATTGTAGCAGGAACTCCAATGACCACAGAATCTTCTGGAACATTTCTTGTTACCACTGCACCCATAGCAACTACGCTATTCTTACCGATAGTTACACCTGCTTTAATGACAGCTCGTGCTCCTATCACTGCATTATCTTCAATAGTTACCCCTATCATTTTATCACACATTGGATATGGATCATTAGTTAATACTACTGCAGGTCCAATGAATACATTTTTTCCAATTCTTGATAATGGTGGAATGTATGCTTGTCCTTCTATCTTTGTATTTTCTCCAATCTTTACATTATAATCAATATGGACAAGCGAACCTATCTTCACATTATTTCCAATTTCTACATTATCTCCAATATATGAAAAATGCCAGATTTTGACATTGTCTCCTATCTTTGCTTTTTCAGAAATAAAATTTGTAACCAACTATATCACAAATGCCATGGGTTTGCCATAGTAATAATTTTTTCAGGTAAATTTTTCTTATTGTTAGTAAGAAATTCTATCTCTTGCTCCTTATTTCTTAACTCATCAGGTAACATTATTGGAATCTCCTCAATTATGGGATAAAATCTTGAACATTTGGGGCAAAATAACACTCCTTCTGAAACAACATTATTTTTTTCTTTAATTTCATATAGCTCTAAAGGATGATTTTTATCTATAGGGCAAGCTAAAATATCCATCATTGTCTTGTTCATTTTAAATCCAGATAGATTGGTATGCCTTTTTGGCTGGATAAAAGTGCAGCTTCTGCTATTTTTGTTACGTTTACTGCTTGTTGTGAACTTACGATTAGACTGTTTTTTCCTTCAATAGATCCCAAAAAACTTTGAATTTCAAGTAGTAGTGGTTCCTGTTTATCACTTCGCGGTATTTCAGTTTCTTCTTTTTTCTCAATTTTTATTTCCTGGGAAATGAAATCCGATGTAATTATTGCATCAGTACATACTGCAGTAAATGTTCTAACTCTTTTTGGTGTAATCCAATTTGATGAAATAATTGCTACTTTATCATTTTTATATCCTAACATGATACTTGCAAAATCTTCATGTTCATGATTTATTCTACCTGATCTTGCAAAAACTACTTGTGGCATATCATCAAACAACCAATTTGCAGTATCTATGTCATGAACCGATGTATCATAAATAATTCCAACATCTTTGATATGTAAAGGCATTCTATTTTCTCTGTGAAATTCAAGCATTACGAGTTCTCCGTACTTTTTCTCTTTCACAAATTTTTTCACATTGTCTACTGCTGGATTAAATCGTTCTATGTACCCACAAGTTAGTACTAAATTATTTTTTTTGGCCAAATCTGCAATTTTTTGACCATCTTCTGATTTGTATGTCATGGGTTTTTCTACAAACACATGTTTTTTTGCTTCAAGCAATTTTGTTGCAATTTCGGTATGTGTTGAAGTCGGAGTTACTACAAATGCTCCATCAAATTCTTCAAATTTAATCAAATCTTCCAATGAATTATAATGCTTAACTGAATATTTTTCACCGTACTCTTTACTTCTTTCAGCATTAGCATCACAAACTGCTGAAAGAACACCTAGTTGTGATAGAATTCTTGTATGATTTTTCCCCCATCCTCCTGTACCAATCTGAACAATTTTCATCTAATACACCGCAGTTAACCAATCAGAGTAGTTTTGGTTTTTGTTCATTACTATGTCTGTATACTCTTTCATCATTTTTTTAGTAATATGCCCTGGTTTACCGTCACCAATTTTCTTACCATTCATTGAAATTATAGGTGTGATCTCTGCTGCAGTCCCGGTAAGAAAAATTTCATCAGAAATTATTAATTCACTTCTAGATACTTCGGTTTCTGTCACATCAATATTTAGATCCTTTGCGATTTTTATTATTGTATCACGTGTGATTCCATTTAATGCCGATGATGATAACGGCGGTGTGATTAATTGATCTTCTCTTACAATGAAAATATTTTCTCCCGGTGCTTCACTTACATTTCCATTATGATCCAATAGAATTGCTTCATCATATCCACTTCTTTTAGCTTCTTGTGTTGCTATTATTGAATTAAGATAGTTTCCTCCCATTTTTGCTTGTGGTGGATTTGACATGTCTGAGAATTTTCTCCATGACACAACTCCTGCCATAATACCGTTTTTACTAAATAAATCTCCAAACGGGAAAGTAAAAATTGCAACATTAGTTGGTGCTTTTTCTGTAACGTGTAAATTTATTCCATAATCTCCTACAAAATAAAATGGTCTAATATAGCAGGATTTTTTTATTTTATTTTTTTCACAAATTCCAATTATTGCATTGCTAATGACTTGATCTGAAAAATTAAGTGAAATGTTATAAAATTGGCCTGATTTTCTAAATCGCTTTACATGTTCGTCTAACCTAAAAATAAAAAGATTTTTTCCATTCCAATATGCTCGAATTCCTTCAAAAACAGAAGTTCCATAATGAATTGCATGAGTTGTAATTGGAACTTTGGCTTTATCTAAAGTTGTAAATTTTCCATCAAACCAAACATATTTTGAAATAGGAAGACTCACAAAAAATCACCGATATATCAGTAATTAATCTATTTGGGAATATTCTTCTTGCTATTTTCTCTAAAATCTAAAATTCGTACATAATTTTGATAATTAAATTTGGCAAGTGTACTCATTTTTCATAAGTTCTTGAATAATTCTTGTTTTCACATGATTTTTAATTTGATAAATCTGATATTTTTTAGACAATAAATATTTGGAGCTAAAAATACTAAAAATATGAGATCTGATCTTACAAATCGGTTTTTTTCTTTTTCAAAATATTTTAAAATTGTATTCTCAACATCACCCATTTTGTGTAATTTTTTTAATTTCACCTGTAGAAATTCTAGTAATTTGCCAATTCTATTATGGCAGCAAAGAAAAAAGCAGCAGCTAAAAAAACAACTAAAAAGGCTTCAAAAAAGAAATAATCTTTTGAAGCTTGTTTTATTTTTTCCAATCTAAATTTTTATAAAATATTCGTATTTTGAATGATTTAATCTGACCATCCTTCTTTTGGAAATTTCATTCCCAAAACTCGAGTTGTTCTGTCCTCAGAATCTGAAAATTTTTTAATTACTTCCCAATTTTCTTCAATTATTTGTTGGACACTTTGTGGAACATCGTTTTTCCAATTTGTTGCTTTACCTAATGCTGAATTATAGATATTTTCTTTAACCGTTGTTGCTGATAATGTTCTTCTTTGTCCTATCTTTGGTTTTAATCTGTATAATTTGAGCATGTACCCTTCTGTTTTGTCTCCTGTATATGAGAAAAAATCACCTTGTACATTTTTTAGTATTTGCTTTCGTAACTCCCATGATTTTGGCGATAATAATGGTGGCATGTATTTTTTAAATGGTGCAAAAAAAGTGTAGTCTTCTGTTATTGTAATAGAATCTCCAAAAATGGATGTCAACATTTTTTTTCTAATTTCAAAATTAAATGGAAAGCTTTTACTGTTGATTTCCGTTTTATCTGATTTGAAAATAACAGGCATAATTTTAACAATGTCTGCTTTATTTTTTAATTCATTTATGATTTCAACATGTGCATTAGTGACAGGATTTAGATGTGCTAGGTACAGAGCAGTAATCAATTACATTAACTAGAAAAATGTCATATTTCAATGATTGACTTTCTTAAAAATGGGAACGATGGGATTTGAACCCATGATCTCCAGCACCCGAGGCTGGCAGTATACCAAGCTAACCTACATCCCCGAAGTTTAGAATTGCTAGGTGATTTTATTTCTTTAAAAAGTTGTTTAACCGTATGATTCGTACTTTACTTCAAAGCTTCCATCTGCACGTTTATCATGTTCTGTAACAAATCCTTTTGGTTTTAGGAAATCCATTACGCCGTCAATTGTTCCTTGCCAACCACAGACATAAAACATTGTATTTTCTTTTGTAATTTTATCTTCAATCAATTCTTCTAATGGTGAAATTCCATTATCTCTTGGTCTAAGAAATGTTTCAACCCTTCCAACTTGACCTGCCCATGATCTGTTAAACCATTCTTGTGGTCTACTTATAGCTGCTCTATATTTAAAATTCCATTGATCTTTTCCTTTTGCTATACTTTCATTTTCTAAATCTGTTAGCAATTCTTTATAGCTTAGCTCATCAACATAACTTGCACCATGTAAAACAATTATCTCACGTTTATCTCCAATAGCATGTAGGTGTTGTGCAAAACTTACAAATGGTGCTAGACCTGTTCCTCCTCCTATACAAATAATTCTTCTATTGTCTTTTTCTCCGTTTGGCAGTGTTTCATTTATCAAAAGTGCTCTACCTGTAGGCTTTAACCATAAAATTTCATCACCTTCTTTGGCATTGAATAACTGTGTGGTTAATCTACCTGGAAGTGGTTTTCTTACCCATCTAATTACAAGCTCTACATACTTTTTATTTTCAGGATGTGACGCAATTGAATATGCTCTTCTAACAATTTTTCCACCTTCTACAGGATTTGGTAAACCTAATGTGATAAACTGACCTGCCTGATAATCTGGAACAGGTCCATCTTTTGGTACTAATCTAATAATTACAAGGTCTTCCTTAAGTAACTGAACATAGGTGATGGTTGCTTTGTTATCTACTACCATAACGTTACATCCATCCTAATTATGGTTAAATATCTTGTGTTAATTTCACACTTATGTTTTTTTTGACCGCTAAACGTTAATAACCAATTTGAAAAACGTAATTCGATCAGTTTACTGATTATTGGGCCGATCGTCTAGTCTGGTAGGATGGGTGCATGGCATGCATCAGATCGAGGGTTCAAATCCCTTTCGGTCCACTTTCTTTTCTTATCCTTACAAGCAATCTCTTCAACTCTGAATCTTGTTGTTTAGACAATTCTTTAATTTCACTCTCTGACAATGAATATCCAAGATCAATAATTGCTTGTAATGCACTTTTTCTAACTTCCAAATTAGAGTCGGACAGACAATCATAAATTGCTTCTTTAGCTTCTTTTGCATTAAGAAATCCTAATGCTCCCAGAGCACATGCTTTTACCATTGAACTTTGATCATCTAATAGATTAATGATTTCTGATATTGCATTAGTGTCATTTCGATTAGCTATTACTAAAGCTGTGTATCCTCTAATGTTTTTATTTTGAGATTTCAAATTATTTACCAATAAATCTGAAATATTATTTTCATTTAATACTAGTGCACTAAAAGCTTCTCCTCTCACTTTAATATCGACATCATCTAATTTTGAAATTATTTTTTGTATAATTTCTATATTATTTGTACTAGAAAGAAATTCAAGATTTTTAATTTTTTCTTCAACAGTTCCTGAATCTAAAATTTCTATGATATTTTTCATATTATTCATTAAAATCCCCAGATCTAGTTAATAATGGTTCAATATTTTTCATAAAATTTTATCTAGAATCAAAAATTCCCTTTTAGCTTTAAATTATCGTTAAATACCGAACTTCTTATGTCAAACGAATCCAGAAACACCATATTCATTGGTAAGAAACCATTGATGGCATATGTAACATCAACGCTAATTCAATTGGCAAACTTACCCTCCGTCTACATCAAAGCTAGAGGTCTAAGCATTGGTCGTGCTGTGGATGTAGCTCAAATCATTGCAAGAAAGACAGAAAATGCTGGATACTCTATTGGAGAAATAAAAATAGGCTCCGAATCATTAGAGTCACAAGACGGTAGAACCAGAAACGTTTCAACAATAGAAATTGAAGTAAAGAGAAACGGTTGATAACTGTACTTTACTTGAAATTTTTTATTTTATTCTCTTTTTGAAAATCTATATCTCTTTTCTAATTTTTGGAATTTTGGTAATTCTACAAGATCATTGAACTGATCAAAATTTACAACTTTTTGTTTAGATTTCCTTGTAGTTCCTGACTTTTTCAATTCTTTTAAAATGTTCATAGTTGCAAAAGTATTAGCAAATAATACTGAAAGTGGATATAAAATAATTTTAAATCCTAATTTATGTAATATTTCTGCTGACATTATAGGAGTTGTACCTCCCTCTATCATGTTTGCTACAAGAGGTGCTTTGATGGATTTTCCAATTATTTTCATTTCTTCTAATGATCTAGGTGCTTCAATAAACACTGCATCTGCCCCTGTTTTTTTATTTTGTAATCCACGTTCTATTGCTGCATCTAATCCTTCTGTAGCTCTTGCATCAGTCCTTGCAACAATTATGAAATCTTTACTTTGCCTTGCATCTATAGCTGCCCCCAATTTTTCGGTGTATTCTTCTTGTGATATCACTTCTTTTCCTTGCATATGTCCACATCTCTTTGGCCATCTTTGGTCTTCTAGAAAAATCCCTGATGCACCTGCTGATTCTAACTCCCTTACCAATTTCCAAACACTTAATGCATTACCATAACCCGTATCTGAATCAACTATTACTGGAACTGAAACGGCTCTACATATTCTTCTTGCATTATCTAATGTTTCAGTTGCTCCAATGAAACCATAGTCTGGCATTCCAAATAATGTAGCTGAAGTTCCATATCCTGTTTGAAACATAGCTTCAAACCCTACTTTTTCTGCAATTTTTGCTCCAATTGCATCATACACACCTGGAATTACAAGTGGCTTGTTTGTTTTTAGCATATTTTTCAAATTTTTCATGCTATACCTTTTAGATAGAATTATTTATGATTTTAAAAATATTAAAAATGATATAAACAATCCTATTCTATTTTGATTTCTTTTCCTTTTTTGATCATTTTTTTCTCATCTATTTTCTTTAATTCTGATTCTAAGAATTTTCTATATTTCTCAGTTTCCTCATTTGTCATATTGGCAAAATTAGAGCCAAGAATTGAACCAATTATGGACATCTTTTCTAACAAATCCGTTGCAACAAATCTTCCTACATTTCCTAGTCTAAAAAGAACATCTAATTGCTTTCTAACAATTTCATTTACTTTGTCAACGTCTTCTGCTGTCTCTATCCCTTTTTTTGTTAGTTGGTACTTTCCATCTTTAGTTTCTTCAATAAGATCTTCATCAAGTAATCTTCCCAATAACGGATAGATCAAACCAGGTGAAGGTTTCCATATACCGTTACTTTGTTCTACAGCGTAATCTATGATCTCTTTTCCAGTATGTGCTTTCTTTTTTAGAAGTTCTAAAATAAAATATCTTGAAAATCCTCTAGGTATTGAACTCCCTACTCTTTGAAACCATTCTGAAATCATGATCAATAATATCACTAGTGATATATAATAATTTTTTGAAATCTACGCTCATTACTACATATTTAACCCGCCTTTTAGGTAGTCACTCTGTCAAAATGGTCGAATCTCTTGAATTTGATTTGATAATCTGCGGGTCAGGATTGGCTGGTCTAAGAGCAGCTATAGAAGCAGCAAGGAAAAATTCAAAAATCAAAATTGGAATTGTTTCAAAACTCCAAGTTATGCGTTCTCATTCTGTATCTGCAGAAGGTGGAACAGCAGCTGTACTTTTTGAAGATGAAGGTGATACTATTGAATCTCATATTTATGATACAGTGAAAGGAAGTGATTTTCTTGCTGATCAAGACGTTGCTGAGAGACTTTGTGTGGAGATGCCAAAAGAAATTTATCAATTGGATCATTGGGGAATGCCTTGGTCTAGACGAAAAGATGGAAGAATAGGACAAAGAAATTTTGGTGGTTATAGTTTTCCAAGAGCTACATATGCGTCTGATAAAGTTGGTTTCTTTGAAATGCAAACTTTGTATGATACATGTCAAAAATTTGAAAATATTGAATATCTCAATGAATGGTTTGCAACATCAATTATTCATGATGGAAAACGATTTATGGGAATTACTGCAATTGAACTTTCATCTGGTACATTTTATTCAATTAAAGGTAAAGCTCTAATCATTGCAACTGGTGGAGCTGGAAGATTGTACAGTTTCTCAACTTATGCACTATCTTCAACTCCAGATGGTTTGGATATGGCATTACGTGCAGGCATGGCACTCAAAGATATGGAATTTGTTCAATTTCATCCAACTGGAATTTTGCCTTCAGGAATATTGATTACTGAAGGTGCAAGGGGTGAGGGAGGATATTTGTTAAATAACAAAGGTGAAAGATTTATGAAAAAATATGCTGGTGAAAAAATGGAATTAGCTCCACGTGATATTGTTTCAAGAGCTATGATGACAGAAATGAGTGAAGGACGTGGATTCAAACATGAAACTGGCGTTAATTGCATGAAACTTGATTTACGACATCTTGGAGATGAAAAAATTAAAGAAAAATTAGGTGGTATCAGAGAAATTTCTATTAAATTTTCAGGATTAGATCCTTCAACTGACATACTTGATGTTAGACCTGTATGTCATTATATGATGGGTGGAATTCATACTGATATTGATGGTGCAACTGAACTTCAAGGTGTGTGGGCTGCAGGTGAGGCAGCATGTAACAGTGTTCATGGTTCAAATCGACTTGGAGCAAATTCTACTTCTGAGTGTATAGTTTGGGGTAAAATCACAGGCAGTTTAGCAGTTGATTATATTGAAAAAAATAACTTGACTACTTCCTGGCCTCATCATTTAGTTGCAGCCGAGGAAAAAAGAATCTATGATGGAATATTTCGAGGTAATGGTGATGCTAATCCATATGAGGTTAAACAAGAACTAACTGATATTATGAATGATAAAGCATATGTTTTCAGAAACGAAAAGAATCTTGTCGAAGGACTAAAAAAAATACGTCAACTAAAAGAACAAACTTGGAAGCATGTCGATGACAAAGCAAATGAATACAATACTAACTTTTCAAATGTGATGGAACTCGATTCAATGTTTCGTGTTGCAGAAATTGTTTTGCTTGGAGCTATTAATAGAAAAGAATCACGTGGTGCACATGCAAGAACTGATTATCCTAAACGTGATGATGCAAACTTTTTACATCATACTCTCGCCTATTATGATCCTAAAGAACCAATTATGAAAACACATCCGGTAACAATTACTAAATATCAACCAGTTGAGAGGAAATACTAGATGACTAATCAAGATGAACACAAAGAGGGCATTGGTGGAATGATCAATCCTCGAAGATATGGTATCGAAAGAGTAGCATATCTATTAATGAGATTAAGTGGGTTGGGATTATTGGCATATTTTATCGGTCACATCTATGAAACTAGTTCAATTTTAAAAGGTCAAGTTGGATGGAATGAATTTCTTGCTTTAACACAAACCAACGAAGGACATGCTATTTTAGCAATAGTTATCGCAATGTGTGTTTTCCACACTGTCAATGGAATTAGAGTGATGCTTGGACATGGAGGAGTTGGAGTAGGTAAACCTGCTAGACCTGATTATCCATACATTCCAGCCTCTCAAAACATTAGACACAAAATGGGAATTTATTCTGCAATAATTCTTGCTGCAATTGCGATGATGTATGGACTTGCGGTAATGTTTGGTGAATAAAATGAGAGAAAGTATTATTATGAAAATTCATTATGGAACTGCTCTAGCTGCCGTGGCATTAGTAGCAGTTCACATATTGATGCGTCTAACACAAGGATTTGCAGAATCTTTGGAATATGAAAGTGTAATTGCAAACTACAAATTCTTACCATATGCGGGTATGCTTGAAATCATCTTAATCCTACTATCTATTCACGGTTTTAATGGGTTAAGAGTAATTCTACTAGAATTGAAGCAAGGAAGAAAATATGAAAAGGCAGTTTCATATGGATGTGTTGTTGCTATGATTGCATTAATTGCATATGGTTCACGAACAATAATAATGGTTAATACGGGGATGATGTAGATGGCACAGGAATCTAGTTTGACAGAAAAAAATACTATGAAAAAAATCACTTTACGTATTGCAAGGTTTAATCCTGCAAATGATGATGCCAAAAAATTTATGGAATTTAATATTTCATACGAAAAATGGACAACTGTATTAGAAGCAATTCTTGATGTTAAGCAACATTTTGATCATTCTATTGCAGTTAGATATTCTTGCAGACAAGCTACTTGTGGTTCATGTGGGATGATTATTAATGGAAAACCTAGATTGGCATGTTTTACAAAAATCAGCGAGCTGAATTCAAATGTTGTAACCGTTGAACCAATGAATAACTTTCCAATCATTCGTGATCTTGCAGTAAAGTTTGAACGACTATTTGATACTCATCATAAAGTAAAACCATACCTGATACGTGATGATACTGAAATTTCAAGTAGCACAAAAGAATTTCTTCAAACTCCTGAAGAGCTAGAACAATACATCCAATTCTCAAATTGTATTAAATGTGGATTATGCAATTCGGCATGTCCTACAATGGCAACAGACTCTTCGTTTGTAGGTCCTCAGGCATTAGCCCAAGCATATCGATATGTCGCTGATAGTAGGGATAAAGGAAAAGACGAACGCCTAAAAATTATTGATGACTCTCATGGTATCTGGAGATGTCATTTTGCAGGCTCTTGTAGTCAAGTATGCCCAAAAGGAGTAGATCCAGCCATGGGCATCCAATTACTCCGTGGTTATATGTTGGGATTTAGAAGCTAAATCTTCTTTTTTGGATTAGGACTATTATTTACCTGATTGTTAATCTGTTCTGCCATAAAGTGATTTGAGACATTTACTTTAACATCATCAATTCCATCTACCTTCAAAAGATTATCATGTATATCTTGACAGATTTTAAATCCAAAAACTGCTGGACAAAATGGACTAGTTAGATGCAAATCTACTTTCACGTTATTACTATTGATATCGACTTCATCAATTAATTCTAAATCGGTAATTGATGTATTGATTTCAGGATCTACAATCTTTGATAGCTCATCAAAAATTTTCACTCTAAGTTGTTTGATATCTAGACTCATGGAGAAAAAAGCGTTGATGCTATATATAACCATTCTAGAATATTAGATAATGTATCGTTCTCGTCTTAGTACAGATTTGAGTGATCTTACTTTAGAATATGTTTCATCAATTAAAGATGATTACCAAATAGCACTTTATGATATTCTGGGAAGTCAAGCTCATACACTAATGTTATATGAAAAACAAATTATTACAAAAAATGATACAAAAAAAATTCTTTCAGCATTAGAATCTCTAAAAAATGAAAAATTTGATAATTTGACTGAAGCCGAAGATATTCATGAATTAATTGAAACACTAGTTATCAAAAAAGCAGGAATTACAAGTGGTGGAAAAATGCATACTGCACGTTCCCGAAATGATCAGGTTTCTTTAGATATTAGAATGAAAATTCGTGATGATATTAATATTATTTGTAATTGTTTACTTGATACTATTGAAGCACTTGTATCTCTAGCAAAAAATCACCAAAAAACAATAATGCCTCTTTACACACATCTACAACAAGCTCAAGCTGGTTTATTTTCACATTATCTAATAGCTCAGGCCGATGTATTGTTTAGGGACTTTGATCGACTTTATGTTGCATTTAACCATGTTAATCAAAGTCCATTAGGTGCAGGACCTGTTGGAGGAACTAGTATTGAAATAGATCGACATAGCACTGCCAAAATGTTAGGATTTGACAGTGTTTTAGAAAATTCTCTAGATGCGACTAGCACACGTGATTTTGTTGCTGAATATGTTTCAATGATAGCAATACTGATGACTAATCTGAGTAGAATTTCTGAAGATTTTGTTATTTGGTCAACATCTGAATTTTCCTTTATAGAACTTGCAGATGAATTCACATCTCCATCAAGTGTAATGCCTCAAAAGAAAAATCCCGATATATTAGAATTAACAAGAGGAAAAACCGCAGAAGTAATTGGAAATCTTACTGCAATCCTAACTACCATCAAAGGACTGGCTTCTGGATATGGACGTGATCTGCAACAAATTAAATCATCCATTTGGTCCACATCTAAAATTTCTATAAACGCATTATTGATTTTAAAATCTATTCTTCTTACATTACATGTTAATGAAAAAGAAATGAAAAAGGCAGCTGAATCTAGTTATCTTGTTGCCCTTGATATTGCAGAAAAATTAGTTCGGAATGGAATTCCATTTCGAACAACTCATAAAATTGCAGGAGGCTTGGTACAATTAGCACATCAATACAACAAATCTTTGAATAGGCTCACTGTAAAAGAAATTTCAAAAATTGCACATGATGCTAAAGTCACTCCTAATCTTATAATGAAAATCATTGAATCCACAACAATTACATCTTCTCTAAAGGAAAGAAAGTCCTTTGGCTCTTCGGGATATGATGAGCAAAAGAGAATGATTGAAGATCGTGTGAAGAAAATTAATAGTTATAGAATCAATGCAACAAAACGATATAATGATATCACTAAGGCATTCGATGATCTCTCTGGCAAAGTTACTGAATTGATAAAATAGGAGCGGGTCTAGTGGGATTCGGACCCACGACAACCGGATTAAAAGTCCGGTGCGCTACCTGGCTGCGCCATAGACCCCTCACAAAAATGCTTGACGTGTATAATTTAGTCTTTTACAAAATTTTTTTCTGTTGCAGAAACTTTTAATCTGGCAATTTGTTTGAAACAATTCGGGCCCTTGTAGTATAGTCCGGTCTAGAATTCGACCCTGTCACGGTTGAGACGCGTGTTCAAATCCCGCCGAGGGCGCCATTTATCTTAAAATGATCATATTGTCTATTTCATTATGATATGATCGCTCTAAACATCGTATTTTTATATAAAATTGAGAATAATCAAGAAAAAATTTCTACTTGTTCAATTCTCTTATAATCTGTTAATTTCACTGTGAGATGATTTCTCAATATCTCACTTACAAGAATATTAAAATTCAGGCAATTTTAGTAAAATTTGATGTCTAAAGAGAATGATGAATCTAAGATAGAAACAACAACTGTTAATGATTTAACATCTGATAAGATATCTGCAGAAGAAACTGCAAAATCTAAATCTAAAGTAAAAGAAACAGCTCAGACAGCAGAAGGAACTAAAACAACTGATGAATCTAAAATAGCAGCTCAAGCAGCAGCAAAGGCAGCAGCCGCAGCCAAAGCAGCCGCAGAAGCAGAAAAAGCTGCAAAAGAAGCAATTGCAAAAGCAGAGGCAGCTAAAGCTGTAGCCGAAGCAGCCGCAGAAGAAGAATACAAAGCAATTGCAGCTGAAGTAAAAGCAACAACAGCAAAAGCTCCAACATTTACTAATCAACGAAAAAGCGAAGAAATTTTTAGAAGAGAAATGGGAGAGCCTGAATTTTTCTTAGCAAAAAAAGATAGATTTCCAAGACCGATTCTTTCATCTGAAGAACAAGATGAACTCACAAGAAAAGTTGAGATTCCAACAGATAACACACCAAAATACATTCCACAACATGTACTAAGTCCAGAGTTTGGTGGAATGTCTAATTATGAATCAGGAGTAGGAAATTTCTTGGAAGAAACCAAACAAAAACTTAAGAAATTAAAAAATGATCCAAACTCATCTCAAAAAGATATAATTGCAACACAACAAGAACTTGCATATTTAGAATCAATTTATGAGAATTATTATATTGGTATGAATGTTTTCCGTACTGCAAAAGGTGGAAGGAACAAACTAAGAGAATAAATGGTGATGAATTGAGCGAAATTAATTTTGATATTATTAATGCAAGAGTAACTTTCAAAAATGTACCGCTTCACTCCTTAGCACGATTTAGATTCAATGATCTTAAAATTGCATGTGAAACTTTTAAGAAAATTCCAGGTGTTGCAGAATGTATAATAATTCAAACTGCTAGTAGAGTTGAAATATTTACAGTAAGTAATTTGGAAACAGGAGATACTCCTGACGGAAGGAGAGTTGAAGGAAAAGCATTAGTTTTAAATCAAATTAAAGAAACATGGGAATCTCTATCTGAACTTGAGCAAATTGATATTGATCATTTTGATCAAACACTTGAAGTTTACAAAGGCACTGATGTCTATCTCAATCTGTTGAGGCTGGCTTGTGGTTTGGAATCAGTAGTCATTGGTAAAGAAGAAATATTGAATGAAATTAAAGCTGCGCTTTCACATGCAAAGGAAATTAACGTCTCAGGAGATATTTTGAATAAATTATTTGAAAATATTATTCGTATTGCGTCAAGAATTAGAGAAACTACTGGCATTAGTAAAAATGTCATATCTTTAGGTGATGTTTCTGTGAAGATTGTAGATGAAAAAGCAGGCTTGGATGCTAAGAAACGTATTCTTCTAATTGGTACAGGCGAATCTGCTGCTAGAGTCGCTAAAACTCTAAATAAAAAAGGATTTGCATTTGATGTTACAAGTAAAACAATTGAACGTTCAACTGGATTTTCTAAAATTTTGGGTGGTAAACCAATTGCATTTGAAGAAGTTTTAGCAGGATTTGATAAATATGATATAGTTTTTGTTGCAACTACTGCTGATTATTTCTTAATTACTTTTGATAGACTAAAATTAGTAATGGAAGAAAAAAAGAAAGGAACACTGATTTTAGATTTATCCGATCCAAGAACAGTTGATGAAGGAATAACTGCATTACCTGGAATTAAATTACTATTTAGAGATCAAATTGCTGAAATATATGAAGAAAATGTGAAATCTCGAATTGGAATGATTCCTGCCGTAGAAAAAATTATTGAAAAAGAAATACCAATTCTAGAAGCAACAATGAAACACATTACTGCATAATCTTAATTCATTTAATGGACAATTAATAATTGCTAATCTGTACTGTTATTTTTTTCTAAGGATAAATTGCATTAGGGCTTCTTTTGAATAATCTATTCCATGTATGTCTTCAGTATGTTTTCCGAATTCTTCTATTACTTGTTCTATTTCACCTTCTGATACAAATTCACACTCAAAACCATAATCACTGCATTTTAGTTTAGCCATGTCCTGAGTCTATTAACTCGATATAAATATCAAAAGAAAATTTTTGTTCATAAAACTACGGATCTATTAATTTTGCTATAATTGCCACAAATCGATGATATTATTTTTATATGGATATTTGATCTCTTGCCATTCTCATATAACATCTAAGTTGGACAGAAATACATTTATCCAAAGTAACAAAAATTATTCTGTATGGTAGTAGAACATAAAGCTAAGATTACTTACATGCAATTACTTAAAGAAGATCTAGTTGTTATTCGTCTAGTTCCGAATGATGGAATGCCAAAATATACTACAGGCCAATTTCTAACTATCGGGCTTCCAATACCATCAGAACAAAAGGTTGTTCGAAGAGCATACTCTATTGCATCCCATCCTGAAAATCGAGATTATTTTGAATTTGTAATTAGATGGGTAAGAAAACCACTTCCAGGTCGTGTTACTACTGAACTATTTTATGCCAATGTTGGTGATGAAGTATATTTGGGTGAACCTACAGGTAATGCTTTACTAATTGATGATAAATTACCAAATGGTCAACCTGATAATAGAAGAATTGTTTGTGTAGGTGGTGGAACTGGTCTAGCACCATTTATTGCTTTTGCTAAACATCTACATGATACTGGAGATAAACGTGAGATAATTGTTTTACATGGTGCAAGTTATGTTGATGAGCTAAGCTACAAAGAATTACTAACAAATTATGAAAATGAAAGTATTGAAAGAGGAAAAGATCAATGGAATTTTAGGTATAGAGCAGCAATTAGCAGACCTAAAGAATTTTTCAATAGATCATGGGCAGGTCATGTTGGAAGAGTAGAATCCTTTTTCAAACCAAATAAAAATGGTGTTTCACCATTAGAAGAAATGGTTGGAGAAGAAATTACAACTACGAATACCAAAGTCTACATTTGTGGTTATCAAGGTACAATTGATGGGGTTATTGAATACTTGGGACCAAAAGGATTTGTAACAAAGGAAGAAAAACGTAAAGATGGAAGTTATGAAATAAAGTATGAATCATACGGATAAAAAATTATAATTTTTAATGTTAATTTATTTAATTTTCATGATATAGATTTTACATTTTTAATTTATTATATATTTAGAAAATCTTATTTTTTAATTTGTAAAATAACATCATCGATAATTTTTTGATTTGCTGCTGCAATAAATGATATTCTTGTTTTGTAACTAAGATCTGCATCAAGTGGATTCAAATTAGCATCCAAAAGTAAACCTCCTGCTTCCTTTATTATTATGTATCCCGCTGCAATGTCTTGAATCCTTATCTTATTTCTTAAGTCAATAAAAACATCCATTAATCCTCTTGCAAAAAACGCCATTTCTAATGCATTTGCTCCAAAATGTCTAATGTGATTATGCTTCTCAAATATCGGTTGTAATTGTTCCATCAAATCAGACGATGCTCCAGAAGTGTTTACTCCAATAATTTTGTAAATTGGGTCTTTATCATGAACCTTGATTTTTAATCCATTCATAAATGCGCCCTTATCTTTAGACGCCCAATACATATCTCCATTTGATAGATTTGTTATTACTCCATCTGTAATGGAACTTAACCTATCTTCGGTTGCAAATGCTAACGAACTACAAAAAAATGGAACTCCCCTTACAGCATTAGCAGAGCCATCAATTGCATCCATAATGATAAACCCTTTAGGATTATCGGATAGTTCTACTCTACCACATTCTTCTCCTAATACAATACAGTCAAATTTAATTTCTTTCAGATAATCTAATACTGTTTTTTCAGCAATAATGTCAATATTACGTGAAATATCTCCTCCTGCACCAATCCCAAAATCTCCTGCGGCGTTATCTGTCCCTGCTAAATCTTTAACGTTTTCATAAATCATTTTTGAAACATTGCGAAGAATTTCAATTACTTCCATTATCCTCTTTTTCTTTTCTCGTAATTTAAGTGAAAGAAATTTTTAGTTTTGAAAGCATAAATAACAATAAAGTAGCTTAACGTGTGTGAGTGGAAAGGATCAATCTGTTGTAAGTAAAGAATCTTTGATGAGTACAAAGCCTGGAAAACAAATTATGAAACAAGGATTATTCAAATCAAAAGGTTACAAGCTATTTACTCAATATAAAGAAGAAACAGAAAATGAATTTCCAAATTTTGCAGATAGGTTTGCCAGAGATCTATTACATGAAATTAAATCAGATCTTTCTCCAAACATAACACAACAAGCATTTGGAAATGAAGTTGGTTCTACAGAAATCATTCTTCAATCATCAGAAATTAATGCTATAAAAACAAAATTAGAAAATCCTGATATAATTAAAGATCGAGTTCTTCGTATCTTAAATTCCAATTTTGTAAAAATGACTTTTCCAGTATTTAATGCCTTATTTGATGGAGCTTCTAATTATACTGGAACAAATGATCCTCAATTACGACAAGATATCGTGGAAGGTCATATCTTGGCTATTGATCTAAGTGAACCAATGGATAGAATTGTAGACAAAGATGAAGATTTAGAATATTTAGATGATTACAAACTGATGAACCCATATATTTTAAAATTAGCTCGAAATAAAATTTCTAAAGGCGGTGATCAAGTTCTAAAAGAATTTGAGGCAGGTTTCAAAGATGCCAGGATTGGCCAATATCTTGATGAGAAATTAAAATCAAAACCAACCATGATTACAGAAGAGGAGATGACTTTATCATATAAAAAATATCGTGCAGTTATGGGTACAGCTGGAAGAAATATGGCACTAGCTGAAAGACCTCTTGGTGAAATTTTCTATCTTGGAATGGCAAGAGCTGCTGAAGGTGTTGGATGTGGAAATGAAATTGAAGACTCGATCAAAAATGGATTTGTAAAAATTCCTTCTTGGCCATTATATTATACATTATTATCTAATGATGTTAAAACTGGATTCGAATTAACCTTGGAAAAAAGCAATTTGTATCTCCAAGATGCCCGATTAGCCCTCAAATTACTACCTGAAGAATTTTCTCATACTGAATTTTTAGAATTTTTGTTTTTGACTGTTGAACATTATAATCAATACTGGTATAACCAATTACAAAAAGCAAACAAATGGTCAGAATTTGAATCTAAACTCCCTAAGTGATTAAATTGATGTGGTCTGAAAAATATAGACCTCAGAATATTTCTGATATGATTGGTAATGAAGAATCAAGATCTTCTATAATTGAGTGGTTCACTAAATGGAAAAAAGGTACAAAACCTCTTTTGCTAGTTGGCCCTCCCGGAATTGGCAAGACAACTATTGCATATCTTACAGCAAAACAATTTCAGTATGATATGGTTGGATTGAATGCAAGTGATGTAAGAAGTAAATCTAGAATTAACGAAATACTTTCGCCTGTACTTGGCAATGTCAGCATATTGGGC
This sequence comes from Nitrosarchaeum sp. AC2, assembly GCF_013407385.1. Taxonomy (NCBI): domain Archaea; kingdom Thermoproteati; phylum Nitrososphaerota; class Nitrososphaeria; order Nitrosopumilales; family Nitrosopumilaceae; genus Nitrosarchaeum; species Nitrosarchaeum sp. AC2. The sequence goes on from NZ_CP030847.1 coordinate 289,363, forward strand.
TTACCTATGATCTTCATTGATGAAGTTGATGGTATTCATGGACGAGGTGATTATGGTGGAGCAGAAGCATTAATTGAAATTTTAAAGGAACCCACTGTACCAATAGTATTGGCTGCAAATTCTGATACTTCTGATAAAATGAAAAGTATTAAAAAAGTTGTTAAAACTATATCTTTTAAACCCATTCCCCCACGTCTTTTGAAAATTTACCTTGAAAATATTTTAAAAAAAGAAAATGTAACTCTTAGTCCTGGTTCTATAATAAAAGTAATTGATAGATCCAGAGGTGATGTTCGTTCTATGATTAATTTAACACAATCTCTAGTAACTGGGTTTAATCCTCAAACTGAAAAATCGTTTGAAAGTATTAATGTCGAAGATGGAATTAACGCATTTTTTAAAGCAAATTCATTTGATGAAGCTAGGGGCGTTTTGTATTCTATGCAAATTGATCCAAGATTAAAAATAGATGCATTTTACTCAAGTATTGTTACAAGTAATTTAGATAACCAAACGCTTGCAAAACTATTAGAAATTATTTCTGAAGCCGATATGCTTTATGGAAAAATTATGAAAACTCAAAATTGGAGATTATTACGTTATTTAAATGAAATTTTGATTCGATTATATCTAAATGATGAACGAATTAGATATTCACAATACAATCTTTCATGGCCCCTTCTAAATCGGATTAGATGGGATGGAAAAAAAATTAAGTCTTTATCTTCTGTCATGGCAAAAACATTACATCTTTCTTCTAGTGCTTTTGTTACAATGTGTTTGCCATACGTATTATTTTGTATAAAAAATAAAAAACTAAGTTTAGACTTAGAAGAAACTTTTGGTGATGTAATAGAAAAGGAGATTGAATTAATCAAATGAGTTGGAGAAAAATACCTATGAAGTTTCCTGGTACATGTGTTGTCTGTAACGAAAAAATCGAAGTAAACGAAATTGGATTGTGGGCAAAAGGACTAGGTGTAAAACATGAAAAATGTGCTCAAATTAATGAACTAAAATGTATTGTTTGTAGCGGTTCCGCTGGTTGCTTACAATGCGAATTTCAAGATATTTGCGATATTCAAAAGGTATCACAGCTATGTATTTGCAAAAAATGCAGTGAAGAGAAAAATTCTTTCGATTCTTATCAAAAATCTGTAAAAAAGAAATTTTTACTCTTAAATCTGAATTTATAAATTATATTTAGTTTAAAATCCACCGATCTGATATTCTCTTACAAATACTAAATGTTAGATATAAAACTGAAAAAATAAAACTAAATTAATATAGTAAGATTTCTTTTCATCTATATCAGATGCACTTTGAAAAAATAGATGAATATTCTAAGATAAATAAAATATCGTTACAAGGTGGAGGACAGGATAAAATCAAAGATCAACATGATAAAGGAAAATTAACCGCCAGAGATAGAATTGATCTCTTATTAGATGTAGGTACTTTTACTGAGATTGATCCACTTGTAACTCATCATTATTATGAATATGACATGCAAAACAAAAAATTCTTCACTGACGGAGTTATTGGCGGTTATGGAACAGTAAATGGTAGACAAATCTTTGTCTTTGCTTATGATTTCACTGTACTTGGTGGTACATTAAGTCAAATGGGAGCTAAAAAAATTACCAAATTAATGGATCATGCAACCACTACTGGTTGTCCGATAATTGGCATAATGGATTCAGGAGGAGCAAGAATTCAAGAAGGTATTATGAGTCTTGATGGATTTGCTGATATTTTTTATCATAATCAATTAGCTTCTGGAGTTATTCCACAAATTACTGCAAGTATTGGTCCTTCTGCAGGCGGATCTGTTTATTCTCCAGCAATGACTGATTTTGTTATTATGGTTGACAAAGTAGGAACAATGTTTGTTACTGGACCTGATGTGGTAAAGACTGTCCTTGGTGAAGAAATCTCATTTGATGATTTAGGTGGTGCAATGACACATGGAGTAAAAAGTGGGGTAGCTCATTTTGTTGCAAAGAATGAATACGAATGCATGGATTATATAAAAAAATTGATCTCCTATCTACCACAAAATAATACTGAAGAACCACCAAAAATAAAAACTGACGATGATCCAAATAGGCTTGATCACAATTTAATCAATATCATTCCCGATAATCCATTACAACCATATGATATGAAAGAAATCATTAACTCTGTTGTTGACAATCATGAATTTTTTGAAATTCACGAATTATTTGCACCAAATGTTGTTGTTGGTTATGGTAGACTAAACGGTAAAGTTGTTGGTATTGTTGCTAATCAACCAATGCATCTTGCAGGTGCACTTGATATTGATTCATCAAACAAAGCAGCTAGATTCATTCGATTTTGTGATGCGTTCAATATTCCAATAATCACATTTGTTGATACCCCTGGTTATATGCCAGGTTCTAATCAAGAGCATAATGGTATCATCAGACATGGTAGTAAACTTCTTTATGCTTACTGTGAGGCTACAGTTCCAAGAATCACTCTCGTAATTGGAAAAGCATATGGTGGTGCCTACATAGCTATGGGAAGTAAAAATCTAAGAACCGATGTAAATTATGCATGGCCAACTGCACGATGCGCAGTCTTGGGAGGTGAAGCGGCTGTTAAAATTATGTATAGAAAAGAACTATCAAGTGCTAAAGATCCTGAATCACTCAAAAAACAACTAATCCAAGAATTCTCAGAAAAATTTGAAAATCCATATGTTGCTGCATCACATGGTACCATTGATAATGTAATTGATCCAGCTGAAACTCGCCCAATGTTGATTAAAGCATTAGAAATGCTTGCAAACAAAAGAGCAAAACATCTTCCGAGAAAACATGGAAATATCAATTTGTGATTAATATGATTGAAAAAGTTCTAATCGCTAATAGAGGAGAAATCGCTTTACGTGTAATCAAGACATGTAAAGCATTAGGAATCAAAACTGTTGCTGTATATTCTGATGAGGATTACAATTCTTTACATGTTAAGCAAGCTACAGAAGCGTATCATATTGGTGAAGCTGCACCATCAAAATCTTATCTAAATCAGGAAAAAATCATTGAGACAATTTTATCTTCTGGAGCGGATGCAATACATCCTGGCTATGGTTTTCTTTCGGAAAATTCTGATTTTGCAAGTAAATGTGAAAAAAATAAAATTAATTTTATTGGACCGTCTGCTGCATCAATGGATCTTTGTGGTGATAAGATGCAATGTAAAGCAGCAATGCTAAAGGCAAAAGTTCCAACTGTTCCAGGAAGTCCAGGTCTTGTTAAAGATGTTGAAGAAGCATTAAAAATTGCTAATGATATTTCATATCCCGTATTACTAAAATCTGTTTTTGGTGGTGGCGGTCGTGGAATTAGATTAGTAAATAATGATAAAGAATTACGAGAAGGTTTTGAAACAGTTACTAGCGAGTCTATCTCTGCAGTAGGAAAATCTGCAATCATTGTTGAAAAATTTCTTCAAAAAACTAGACATATTGAATATCAAATGGCAAGAGACAAACATGGGAATGCAGTCCATATATTTGAAAGAGAGTGCTCAATTCAAAGACGTAATCAAAAACTTATTGAGCAAACACCTTCCCCTGTAGTCGATCAAAAAACAAGAGATAGAATTGGTGAGCTAGTAGTTAAAGCATCTGAAGCAGTTGATTACACTAACTTAGGTACGGCTGAATTTTTACGAGCTGATAATGGAGAGTTTTATTTTATAGAAATTAATGCCAGATTGCAAGTTGAGCATCCTATTTCTGAATTAGTTTCTGGATTAGATTTTGTTAAACTTCAAATAGATATTGCTAATGGTGAACCGCTTCCATTCAAACAAAAAGATCTTAAAATGAATGGATATGCTATTGAATGTAGAATAAATGCTGAAGATACATTTTTAGATTTTGCTCCTTCTACAGGACCGGTTCCAGATGTCACAATTCCATCTGGTCCAAGTGTTAGATGCGATACCTATCTATACCCTGGCTGCACGGTATCTCCATTTTATGATTCTTTGATGGCTAAACTTTGTACATGGGGTCAAACATTTGAGGAGTCACGAACACGTATGCTTAACGCATTAAATGACTTTTACATTCAAGGTGTTGAAACGTCAATTCCACTTTACAAAACAATTCTAAATACTGAGGAATATAAAAGTGGAAATCTCTCCACGGATTTTTTAAATCGGTATAAAATCATTGATAGATTAAAAGAAGATTTAAAAAATGAAAAAATTGAAAAAAGTGATGTTGCATTGGCAGCTGCCATAGTTTATTCTGAATATTATAAAAGTAGAGTGGAAAATTCTACTAGCAACAATTCTAATTGGAAAAATAAATTGAGTTGATACTAAATGGATTATAAAATAAAAGATATCGAAAAAACATTTGACGGTGAAATTATCGGGAATCTTGGTAATAATGAATATGAGATTAAAATTAATGATAATAAACATCAAATAAAAATTCTAAAAATGGATTCCAAAGGAATTGAATTTGTATTAGATCAAAAATACCACAGAGCAAAATATCTGGAGAATTCAACAAATGAAATGAATCTCATTATTGACAATGTGCCAATTACAATTAACATGCACACTGATCTTGATAAAATTGTATTCAAACATTCAGGAGGAAGTGGAGCTTCTGATTCTCAATTGACCTTGAAGAGTCAAATTCCTGGAAAGGTTGTTTCTATTGCTGTTAAAGAAGGTGATTCAGTAAAACAGGGAGATGTAATTTGTACATTAGAATCTATGAAAATGCAAGTTGCTATAAAATCTCACAAAAATGGTTCAATCAAATCCATTAAAGTCAAAATTGGTGGAACTGTAGCTAAAAGCGATATTGTCGCAGAAATAGAATAAAAAATTTCTGATTTAATTTAAAAATTTTTTAATTTCATCATAATTAGGTTCTTTTAATGGATCTTCTGATACCCATTTGTATCCAATTTTTCCATCTTCCATTATTATGAATACTGAACGTTTTGCAGCATTGTAATCTTTGATGTGTAGCAGATGTGGCATCAAAACATCATAATCACGAATTGTTTTACTATTGTAATCAGCCAATAATGGAAAATTAAAGTTATTTTTTTGGACAAATGCTTTATTCGCAAATGGCCCATCATTACTTATTGCAACTATCTGAGCTCCGAGATTTGAAATTTCACTCCATGAATCTCTAAAGTTACACAATTCATTTTCACAAACAGGAGAACTTGCTGCAACGATAAACGTAAGAACGATCTTTTTCCCTTTAAATTCATCAAGAGTCCTCATTTTAAGATCTATGTCTGGAAGTTCGAATTTAGGAGCAATATCTCCAACATTCAATGCCATGATCGCATTAATTGGTTATCCTATTTAGTACTTTACTCAAAAATTCATTTCTAAAATTTAAATTAAAAAAGTGCATACCTTTTTATACAAAAACTTGGGTTCAAAGCTAAATTGGTCGGGGAATTAGCTGGCAATTATAGTACTATAGTATTGATGTTCGGATTTGCTGTAGTTGCTATGGCGCCTGCACTTGTAATTTCTAGAATGATTTCTCCAAGAAAAAGAAGTAACCCTGTTAAATTTTTGCCAATGGAATGTGGACAAGTTCCATCAGGTGAGGGAAGAACTCATTTTATGATGCAGTATTATGCTTACATTTTGATGTTCGTTGTTTTTGATGTTATGGCAATTTTCTTATATGCATGGGGAAGTTCCCTTTTAGATCTACCGAAATCTGCTACTTTGCCGATAATTGGTTTCTTGGGAATTATGTTTGCAGCAATGGCTTTTGCATTACATCAATCAGGGAGACGAGACATATGGTAGTTTTTTATACAAATCAAAATTACGGTAGTGGAGGATTAAATTGATTAAAGATCTAATTACACCACAAAATGCAAATGTCTTTGTTGGAAAACTAGGAGATATTTTAGAAAAAGCAATTGATAAACCGTTAGGTTATGCAATTAATTGGGGACGAATTTGGTCGCTTTGGCCTGTTCATATTGAAACAGCATGTTGCAGTGTAGAATTTGGGGCTGCATCAAGTCCAAGGTATGATGTTGAAAGATTTGGTATCATTGAAGCATTTGGTTCTCTAAGACAATGTGATCTAATTGTAGTTCAAGGAACTATAACAAGAAAAATGGCACCGCGATTACGATTAGTTTATGATCAAATGCCAGAACCAAAATATGTTATTGCGATGGGTGCATGTGCAATCACTGGTGGTTTATATTTTGATTCATATAATGTACTTCCAGGTATTGATGGTGTTTTACCAGTAGATGTTTATGTTCCAGGTTGTCCACCTAGACCTGAAACTCTTATTCAAGGATGTATGTTATTACAAGAAAAAATTAAGAGAATGAAGGCCAGGAAGTATGTATAATGAGTTCTGATTCTGAAAATGAACAAATTGAAACTACATCTGATGAACCTGCATCTAAAGCAACTCCACCGGCCAAAGAAATTGAGTTGCCAAAATTTGAAAAAGGCATTGCAGATAAAATTGTTGAAAAATTTGGCTCTAAAACTAAAATAGCCTTTGTAAAACCCGATAGAGTTAGAATTGATGTTGGTAGAGATGATATCAAAGAAGTGGCAGAATTTTTAAGAGACGTTCTTAACTTTGATCATGCTGAATCTGTCTCTGGTGTAGATTATCCTCAAGATAAAGAAATTGAGGTAGTTTATCATTTAGGTTCCTATACTGATCCTTCCCTTTCAAGACAAATTCTTGTATTGACTACTAGGGCACAAAGAGAAGAAAATCCAATTCCTGGAAATGATTCAACAAAACTTCCCAGTCTTAGAGAAATATTTTACAGTGTAGAATTTCATGAGCGAGAGATTTTTGAAATGTTTGGAGTTTACTTTCAAGGTCATCCAGATAATAGACGATTACTTTTACCAGAAGATTGGGCAGATTTACCACCTCTTAGAAAGGACTTTGCAATTAAAGGAAGATAGATATGAATCCCGAATTACCGCCAGGACTTGCACTCCAAAAAGTAGACGAGAGAATCATGACTCTAAATGTTGGACCTCAACACCCAGGTTCTGGTCATATGAGAATTATTGTACAAATAGATGGTGACTTTATTGTTGCATGTGATCCAGATCCAGGGTATGTTCATCGTGGTGAAGAGAAAATGGCTGAATATAGAAACTATATCACAAATATCCCTCATTTAGAAAGACCTGTAATTCATGATTCTTGTAATGTATTGTATCCATATGTTTTAGGAGTTGAAGAAATATTAGGTATTGAAGTACCTGAACGAGCTAAATATGTTCGAGTCATTGCATCTGAACTTAACCGTTGTATCTATACAATGTACTGGCTTGCAATCTATGGAATTTTCTTAGGACATTCTACAATGTTTATGTGGCCTGCTGGTGATCGTGAACTCTTAATTGATTTAATGGAAAAAATGACTGGTGCACGTGTTACACATGCACATTTTGTACCTGGAGGAGTTAGAAATGATTTACCACCAAACTTTGAAGATGTTTGTTTACGACAAGTAAACTATTTTGAAAAACGTATCAAAGAATATGCTGCAATATTTTATGACAATCCAATTTTAATTGCCAGAACAAAAGACACTGGTATTTTATCAAGACAAGATGCAATTAGACTTGGAACAACTGGTTCCGTACTTCGTGCAAGCGGTGTTGATTATGATCTTAGAAAGAAAGAACCGTATGATGTCTATGAAGAATTAGACGTTCATACTAATGTGATGAAAGAAGGAGATTCTTATGCAAGATCTAAAGTCCCATGGCTTGATATGTTAGAAAGTTGTGCAATAATTCGTCAAGCATTACAAAAAATGCCAAAATCAGGTTCTGTTAGAGTTAAACTTAAACCAAATCCAAAAGGTAAAGGACTTGATTCTGTATACAAACGTGTAGAATCTGGTAGAGGTTCTTTAGGATGTTATATCGTATCAGATGCAAAACCTGAACCTTATCGCGTAAAGATGAGTGTTGGTTCATTTAGAAATTTGATTGCATTGCCATATCTTCTCAAAGGTGAAAAACTTGGTAACATGCCATCTGTTTATTGGAGTCTTAATTACTGGCCTGTGGAGGCAGATCGATAAATGTCTGTTATTGCACCAAATTTCAAGTTTAGTGAATTTGTAAAATCTATTTTAGATAATCTATTCTGGATCTTACTTATTTTTACATTAGTTGGAATTCCTGCGGTACAAATTGTATTATTCTATATTGAAATGCCAGTTATTGATGGCGAGTTACTTACACCATTTCTTGCATTAACATGGCTGGCAGATCCTTCCAGAACTCTTCCAATTCTAAAAGCATTTATGAATACTGATTTGTTTAGAATTGCAGCATTTCCAGGATTTGGTTTTGCAGCATTAATTGCAGCTGGAACTATCTTTATAGAAAGAAAAATGCTGGCAAAACTGCAACTACGTGTGGGTCCTTTCTATTGTGGTAAAGTTGAAGGAATTTTACAATTAATGGGAGATGGACTTAAGCTAATCTCAAAAGAAATTATTATTCCTGCAAAAGCAGACAAACCCATTTTCTGGGCTGCACCGGTGATATTTGTTGCAACTGCAGCTGCATTTGTTGCATTAATTCCAGTTGCACCAGGCTGGGTAGTTGCAGATGTTGATGTCGGATTGTTAGCTGTATTTGCAATCATTGGATTCTTTCCAATTATTACTATTCTATCTGCATGGTCTTCAAATAGTAAATTTCCATTCATTGGTGGAATAAGAGCATTGCATCAAATGGTGTCATTTGAAATTCCATTGATTCTCTCTTTATTGGGCGTAGTAATTCTTACTGGAACACTAAATCTTTCTGAAATAGTTGAAAGTCAGACTAACTTCCCATGGATTATTTTCTTACCAATAGGAGCAATTATTTTCTTTATTACCATATTAGCTGAATTAGAAAGAATTCCTTTTGATTTACCTGAAGCAGAAAGTGAAATTGTTGCTGGTTGGTTAACAGAATTTTCTGGAATGATCTACGGTCTTGTTCAATTAGGAACCTATCTGAAACTTTATGCATTTGCAGCTTTGTTTGTTGTTTTGTTTCTTGGTGGATGGACTGGACCAATGATATGGCCTCCATTTCCTGAAGAAATTATTACTGATGGAATAGTGATGGGCCCAATTACAGCTAAAATTCCTGGATTGCCAGTATTTTCTCAGGAGATGCTTAATGGTGTTGTATGGTTTGTAATTAAAACAGTAGGGGTGATATTTTTCATTCTATTACCACGAGGAGTTTTCCCACGAATTAGAATTGATATGTTATTGAGTCTAGGTTGGTACAAACTAATTGGATTAGCATTCGTTAACATCTTTATAGCACTCGGATTGTTGTACGCTGGAGTCTTGGGACCTGGAGGAATATTGTAATGAATACTGCAACTGGAATTATCAAGGCATTAAATTCAGGAATTAAGCATTTAGCCATTAAACGATTTACATTACGATATCCTGAAGAGAAACTAAAATTTGTTGGAGATGGTTATCAATTTGATCCATCAACAGGTGTTGGAATTGCTGGCTATAAAGGACGTCATATGCTATTTCATGATCATTGTACTGGTTGTCAATTATGTTCCATTGCATGTGAAGGTGTAGCCGAAGCTATAGCGATGGTAAAAGTTCCAGAAGAACACAAACAAAATAAAAAAGCTATCATGCCACAAATTGATTATGGTAAATGTGTATTTTGTGGATTATGTGTTGATGCATGTCCATTTTATGCATTGTATATGACAAATGATTATGAGCTTTCTTCGTTTAGTAAAGAAGGTTTGATTTACACCCCTGCTCAACTTCAAGTAAAACCATATGTTTCTCAAGATTCATCAATACAAATTACTGATAGAGGTGCAACTCATGGCTGATGCTGTATTTCTTGCATTATCTGTAATTACAATCGGTTCTGCAATTGCTGCATTAGAAATGAGATCTTTAATTTATGGGTCAATTGCATTAATGGGAACACTTGGTGGAATTGCTGGATTCTTTTTACTTTTAGATTCGCCTTTTGTTGCAATGTTTCAATTAGCAGTTTATGTAGGTTCAATTGCTGTTTTAATTTTATTTACTGTGATGTTGGTAAAAAGAGAATTAATCTTTAAGAAAATAGAAGATAAAAGAAGAAAATTTGCTGGTATTGCATTGATGTTAATTTTCATGGTTGCATTAGGTTCTGTCATAATGGATTCAGGTATCAAATCAATAACTACTGATGAACCTGCAGTTGATTTTAGAAATATTGGTGCAGACTTTTTAACATATTATTGGCCAGCTTTGATTTTAATGGGACTGATATTAGCTGGCTCAGTTACTGGTGCACTAGTTTTAGCAAGAAGAGAGGATATTCAAAATGAGCAACGAACTGATTGATTTTGTTTTAGTTTCTATTGCCTTGTTGGGCATTGGAATTTACGGATTATCTGTTAAAAGAAATGCAATCCGAATGCTTTTTGCAGTTGAAATAATTATCAATGCTGCAAATCTTAATTTGGTAGCATTTGGACGATTCTTACCTCATAGTGGCGGTCAAACATTAGCTTTATTTTCAATTGCAATTGCTGCTGCCGAAGTTGCGGTAGGACTTTCATTAATTATAGTTGCATATCGTATGTACCAGAATATTGACATTGCAGACTTTAGGAGTTTGAAAGGATAATGGAATATGCACTTTTACAGGCAGTTTTCTTGCCATTATTATTATCTCCTGTAGCCTACATTATTGGAAGAAAACTTGGTCCTACTCCTGCAATGTGGTTTACATTTGGACTTTTGCTTTACACAACTGTACTAGTAATTTTAGCCGCACTAAGTGGTACTACGGAAGAACATTATCCATGGACAGAACAATTTGGTGAATTTGGTTTCTTGTTGGATGGTTTAGCATCGCCATTTGCTATTATAATTTACGTACTCAGTACAATCTTAGCACTTTACTCAAAACCATACATGATTCATAGATTTCATGAACAATATGAGGAAGAGCAACATGAAATCACATCAACAACTAGTGGACATTCTGAAATAGTTGAATCCTCTTCTCTTTCAAACTATGTTAATGCAAAATCAGGACTTTACTTTGCACTTTATCTTGTTTTTGCAATGGGAATGCTTGGAACTGTTCTTGCTACAAATCTAATTGAATTTTATGTGTTCTTTGAGATTATGCTGATTCCTGGTTTCTTTTTGGTTGCTCTTTGGGGTGCTGGTCCTAGAAGAAAGATTGGTTTAATGTTCTTATTTTGGACACATGCAGGTGCCGTTGTTCTATTATTGGGATTTTTAATGATTGGTCTTACTATCGGAAGTTTTGATTTTGCAGATATTGATGAATCAAAAATTCCACATGATATTTTGATGCTTTCAGCTATTGCCATTTCAATTGGTCTTGGAGTCAAATTAGCAGTATTCATGTTCCATATTTGGCTCCCTTGGGTCCACGGTTCTGCACCAACTCCAATTAGTGCATTATTGTCTCCTGCTATGATTGGTATCGGCGCTTATGGTATTTTCAGATTGATTGTAGAATTTTTACCAAATACATTTGCTGAACTTTCAATTTGGTTCCACATATGGGGACTTGTTACAATGATTTACGGCGGTGCAATGGCTTTAATGCAAGACGATATCAAACGACTACTTGCATATTCTAGTATAAGTCAAATGGGTTACATTCTATTTGGAATCGGTTCAATGTCAGCACTTGGATTATCTGGTGCTGAAATGATGTATGTTACACATGCACTTGGTAAAGGAATTCTCTTCATGATGGCTGGAATAATAATTGTTAAAGTTGGCACAAGAAATATTTCTCAACTAGGTGGTCTAGCTGGAAAGATGCCAATTACTGCTGTATGTGCAATGATTGGTGCATTGACTATCATGGGAGTTCCTCCAACTAGTGGCTTTATGGGTGAATGGACTTTATTTTTCGGAGCATTAGAAACTGCGATTGAAGAAGGATCAACTGTCCGAGCAGTTACATTTGGTTTGGGTCTAGTTGCAACTGCATTAACAATGTCATACATGCTTTGGATGCTCAAACGCGTATTCTTTGGAAAACTTCCAGAACATCTTGAGAAAGTAAAAGAAGGAAGTTGGTATATGACTGCACCAATGATGGTACTTGCAGGTTTTACTATTGTTCTAGGAATTTATCCGGACATATTCTTTAATCAAATAATTCCGTACATGAATGGAGTATTGGGGGTTTAGTATATGGCTACTGAAGCATTAGGTTTACCATTTGAAGTAGGTGCATCAAGTGCATGGTTGATTTGGATTCTACCTTTCATTGCAGCTCTAATCATGCCGGGAGTTGGAAAAATATCCAAACGCTCAACTGGTTATGTTGCAGTAGGTTTTGCTTTGATGAGTGCTCTTTCAGCCGCATCCCTATTGCCAATGGCATTAGAAGCACATGAAGTTCATGATCAAATTTCTTGGATTAGTTCAATTGGTTTGAAAGCTGGCGTATTAGCTGATCCTCTTTCAGTAATTATGGCAAATGTAGTTGCATGGATTTCATTCCTCATTATGATTTACAGTACAGGATACATGAAAGGCGATAAATCGATTACAAGATTTTGGTTCTGGATGATGTTCTTTATTGGTTCAATGCAATTAATTGTATTATCTGATAATTTACTACAAGTCTTTTTTGGTTGGGAAGGTGTAGGACTTGCATCATATGCGTTGATCAGCTTTTGGTATCGTGATAAGAAGAAAGATCATGTGGGAACTGAAGGACGAACTGTTCTTGGACTCTTAGATTATTATTCTCCAACTCATGCTGGAATGAAAGCTTTCATCATGACAAAAGTAGGTGACGTGATGATGATTGCTGGTATGCTTTTGATATTCTTGTTTGCTGGAACATTTGGATTTAGAGAATTAATGCATGATACAGCTTGGGCAACATCAATGTCTGCTCAAGGTCTCTTAATTCCTGCATTTGTATTATTATTTGGTGGTGCAATTGGTAAATCTGCACAATTCCCACTTAACGAATGGTTGTTAGAAGCAATGACTGGTCCAACTGCAGTTTCAGCTTTGATTCATGCTGCAACTATGGTAAAAGCAGGTGTTTTCCTAGTGATGAGATTAGCACCACTAGTTTTCGCTTTAAGTGCTGCAGGAATTTTGGCAGATCAATTCTTTGAAATAATTCTCTTAGTTGGTGCAACAACTGCACTTCTATTAGGGCTTCAGGGAATGGTTAATTCTGAAATTAAAAAAGTACTTGCATATTCTACCGGTTCTCAAATTGGTTACATGATGATGGTGCTGGGAATCGCTGGATTGTCAGAACAGTTTGTTAATGGATTTACTGCAGGTTTCTTCCATCTAATTTCTCATGCAATGTTTAAGGCATCATTATTCATGGCTGCAGGATCATTGTTACATGTTGTAGGTTCAAGATTTATGACAGATATGGGTGGATTACGAAAACACATGAAAAAGACTTATGCGTTTATGTGGGCTGCTGGTCTTGGATTGATGGGTGCACCATTTATCACAACTGGTTTCTGGAGTAAAGATTCTATTTTTGGTGCTGTTTATACATCAGGACATGAATGGGCAATACCGATATTTGCAATTGCCGTACTAACAGCAATAATCACTGCATTTTACACAACTAGAATGTTGGGATTAGTATTCTATGGTTCAAAGAGTAAACATATCCAAAAAATGGAAGAAGAAGGACATCACATTCATGAAGCTCCATTATCTATGTGGGTACCATATGGAATTCTAGCTGTACTTACAATTGCTATAGGTATAATCGGTTTGTCATTTGAAGTAGGATTACATGAATTATTTACTGAATATCTTGAAGAATCATTTGGAATTCATTCTATACATCATGAAATTGAAAACTCTATACTGCCCGGATTCTTAGATGGAGTTAATCCTGTTGCATTAGCGGCATCACTAACTGCATTTGGAATCGGAACTGGATTAGGATATGTGTTTTATATTGGTAGGTGGGTTGATCCAGTTAAATTTGTAAATTCAAATATTTTCTTTTATGCTATCCATAAAGTTATTTTGAATCGATTTTACCTTAATGCAATTATTTACTGGTGCTTTGTAGTTGCTCCGCTATGGCTTTCAAGAGGCGTATTCAGATATTTTGAAAAGACTGCTATCGATTATGGAATGAATAGTGGATTACAAAAAGCAGTTGGTTGGAGTGCTAAAGTAGTTCAAGGAACTCAAACCGGTGTAGCGCAATCTTATCTATTCGTATTTGGAGCTGGATTACTATTTGTAGTCTTGATATTGTTGATATAGGAGTATGATGAGATGTTAGAAATTAGTTCAACTCCATTGGTAATAATTGCAATACTTGGTACCGTGGGAATTTTGTTACCTATCATCAGCATTGCAAGAAAAGAAAAAGGTTCCAATTCATTTTATGCCGTTATTGCATTTGCAGCATTAATTGTATCGATAGGATACGTTGCATATCAATTTGTTAATGGAAATATACTTCCATCTGCACTGTTTTCCGAAGATGTTCTTGTAGATGATGCATTTGGTGGATTCTTTGCCATTGCAATGTTAATTGTTGCAATCTTCACTACAGTTGGTTCCTTTAATTATATGCGAAAAAAGAACTATCCTGCTGTATACTATTCGCTAATACTACTTTCTACAATCGGTATGGTGTTAGTGGCATACTCTACTGACCTAGTAATGTTATTTGTTGCTTGGGAACTTATGAGTATTCCAACATATGTTTTGGCTGGATTTATGAAAAAGAATCCAAGCTCAAATGAAGCTGCACTGAAATATTTCTTGTTTGGTGCATTATCGTCTGCAATTATTGTCTATGGAATCTCATTATCTTATGGTTTAACCGGTTCGACAAATATCGGCGAAGTTATTCAAGGTTATGCAACTCTTGATCCTTCCTTGTTACCATTAGCATTATTGTCTGTTGGAATGTTTATTGCAGGATTTGGATTTAAGATGGGACTAGTTCCATTCCATCAATGGTTACCTGATACTTATGAGGGTGCACCACCAACCATTACCACTTTACTCGCAGCTGGAACAAAGAAAGCAGGATTTGCAGCAACTATTAGAATAGTAGTTCTTGGAATGGTAGTACTAAATCTGGATTGGACTTTAGCTCTTGGGGTTATTGCAGTAATGACAATGACTATTGGTAACATTGCAGCAATAATGCAAAAGAACCTTGCAAGAATGCTAGCATATTCTAGTATTGCTCATGCTGGCTATATCCTAATAGGGCTTGCAGTATCTCCTTACAGCTCACTTGGTTTACAAGGTTCCCTCTATCACATCTTGAATCATGCAGTAATGAAAGGAATGGCCTTCATCGCAGTTACTGGCATAATCACTACACTTGCTGTAACTCATATCGATAAACTCAAAGGACTTGGTAGAAGAATGCCTATTACCGCACTTGGGTTGATAATTTCCTTATTTGCTTTAGCAGGTGTTCCTCCACTTGCTGGATTTTGGAGTAAACTAGTATTATTTGGCGGTGCATTAGATGCAGGAACTTCAATATGGTGGGCACCTTGGCTTGCAATAGCTGGAGTTCTAAACAGTGCTTTATCACTTGCTTACTATGGTTGGATCACAAGAAAAATGTACTTTGAAGGAGAAAATGAAAAGCGTGTATCAGAACCAAAATCAATAATTGCAATAATGATATTCTCTATCGTCTTCTTGGTAGGATTCGGTATTTATCCAGATCCAATAATTAAATTTGTTGAATTTGCAGCTCCTACATTTAGCTTAGGCGTTATGCCTTAAATGTTGTAAATTTTATAAGATTATCTAAATTTATTTTTGCATTATTGTCTGCAATTTTTCTTAAACTAGTTCTAGATTTATCTGAAAATTCTTTTAAAAGCTCCTCCATTTTGTTGAAAACGTCTCTAGGATCAGAACTTTTCTTGATCAATAAATTAAATAATTTATCTTCATTCTTCCAGTCTAACAGATCATCTCTTATCTGATATGCAATTCCTATGTTTTTTCCGTATTCTGTAAGTGCTTCTATCTCTTCTTCGCTACCATTTGCAATTATTGCACCTATTCTTGCAGCAACTTCAAATGCAGTGGCAGTTTTGTATTCAATCACTCTAAGGTAATCATCAAAAGTAACATCTTCACTAGTTTCTAATCTGCTTTCTATCATTTCACCTTCACTCATCAACATAGCTGTTGTTGCTAAATCCTTTGTAATTCTTGCATTGTTTAATCGTGAAGAAATGGCAAGGATTAATCCTAAAACAAAATCTCCAGTCAATACACTTGTGTTATATCCATATTTGATATGAAATGGTTCTTTGAGTCTTCTCATAGTTTCATTATCGATAATATCGTCATGGATGATTGATTCCATATGCAAAAATTCTACTGCACATGCTGCTGCCAAAGTATTATCGTCAATTTTTCCTACGCTCTCAGCAGCTAATGATAAGATAATTGGTCTAATTCGTTTTCCACCCTCTAAAGAATATTTTAACGGTTCGATAAATTCAGATTCAGAATACAGTGATAGTTCTCTATCTAATGCGTGGTTAATTTTGTCTATATACTTACCATATGTCTCAAGTAATGGATTTATCTCAATATTTTTTCTGTCCAAGATATTGATCTATTCAAAAAACTTTCTCATTAGTAATTAAATCTTGGTGCTCCAGCCGGGATTTTCATCGTTAGATTTTGAACCCGGGATCACTGCCTTGAAAGGGCAGTATGCTTGACCGGTCTACACCACTGGAACCCACAAAAATTGGGTAATTTGTCCATAAAATCTTTTGTAAACCACAAAGATTTTTTTATTGGCACAATACGAGATGTGATATGAATCTAATAAAACGAATTGATGAAATGATTGAAGAAAGAAGTTTGTTAAAACACCCATTCTATCAAATGTGGTCTGATGGAAAATTATCTCTTGATTCTTTAGCTGGATACTCTAAGGAATATTTTCAACTTGTAAAGGCAGTTCCATCATTTATGACTCCAATAATAGAAAAAGCTCCAAATTCTGTAATCAAGGAACTAGTTGAAAATCAATTTGAAGAATCTTCACATATTAAATCATGGATTAAGTTTGCAGGCGAATTGGGAATTTCTGAATCTGAGTTAACTCATTACAATGGATTAGAAAAGACCAGAAAAGCTGTTTCAGAATTATCTGAATTAATGACTACTTATGATGGCGGTGCATGTGCAATGTATGCTTTTGAAAAAGAAATTCCAAAAATAAGCCAAACAAAACTTGATGGCTTGATAGAGTTTTATGGAATATCAAACGATGAGGCTACAGAATACTTTAAACTTCATACTGAAGCTGATATTCGTCATACTGCTTCTTGGAGAAATATTCTTGAAAAAACATCATCTGATTCAGACAACTTGATCCAAATTGCAGATAAATCTATTTCTGCACAAAATTTGATGCTTGATAGTTGTTATGAATCTTATTGTTTAAGCTCATAACATTTTATACTGAAGATAAAATTCATCTGCTTAGGGCCCATAACTCAGCTTGGTAGAGTACCCGGCTCATAACCGGGGAGTCAAGGGATCGAAGCCCTTTGGGCCCATATTATTTCCGTTAGTTTTAAAATGACCACAGACAAAATTTACTGGCTGCAATGAAGAATCAGAGTTATATCTGAAAGATGATTGAAAGGCATTTGTCTGAGCCGCCAAAAATTATACTTCAATCTGTTTCCTTACTTTTTCTAAAATATCATCTTCTATGAATTTTTGTTCGTGTAATGCTTGTGTAATTTGCATTACATTTGCAAGAGAATGTAATTTAACTCCTAATTCTTTGAGTGCTTCATCTGCACCTTCCATTCTATTTACAATTACATATGCATCTTCAATTGTTATGTTGGCATCTTTCAATGATTTTATGGCATTCACAACAGAACCTCCTGTAGTTGCAACATCATCTATCATTACAACCCTCATTCCTTTGTGAATTTGTCCTTCAATTGATTTTGTAGTGCCATAATCTTTTGGTTTATTTCTTACATAGATTAACGGTTTGACTATTTCAATCGCTAACGCTGATGCAATAATTAAGCCTCCTGTAGGAACTGATACTAGAGAATCAAAACTATCCAGTCCTATGTCTTCTGCAATGTTGTTTTGTAGCTTTTTTACCATAGTTCTAAATTGATGAGGATAGCTAGGAACCAGCCTTAAATCTACATAGTATGAACTCTTTTTACCGCTTGCAAGTGTAAAATCTCCAAATTTTATAATTTCTTTTTGCATCAAAAAGGTTGAAAATTCTTTTATGAATTCCATGTCTAAATTAATTACAATGGATTTATTTTGGTTTGTATTGTGTAATAATCATGCCTGAAATTTGGTTAAATTATGGTATTACTGATGTTGTACTTGATATTCGGGCAGAGAATTTAGAGCAAAAAATTGACTCTGACGGTAAAGTCTTAGATGATGCAGCGATCAATGAAAAACTCACCACAATTGATTTAACAAAACCTATGGAACTTGTGGTATTACATAATTCTAAATCTATTCAAAAAATTATTTCATCATTATTTACAATTTGTGAACAAAAATCGTTACCGTTTCCTAAAATTTTAGCTGAGAAAAAAATAATGAATCTAGTAAAATCTGGATTACCTGAAGGAAGTTCAATTAATGAATTTGATAACACAGCTCTTTCTAATTCAAATCTTGTTTTCATTGGTGAATTAGAGTTTGATGGATTATTTGGATATGAAACAATTTGTTCCCGATTAATTAAAAAATTCGGTCAAGAATCAATGCTTTCTGCATATGCAAAAAGAAAAAATAATATCCCATCTCCAGGACAATTAACAGAAAGTTTTGATGAAGCAAAAAAATTTGCCGATAATTTTGAAATCAAAGCAATTGAAATTGTAGCAAATTCTCAAGGTATTGTCGATTTTTCAATAGGACATCCATCTAAAACTGTTTTATCTACAAAAACCCTTGAATCATTTGCAATCAAAGATATAGGTCATCACAAATCAATGATAATTAGCACTGGTAAAGATTCTAGCAATGATAATCTTGGAAAATCTCTTTCATCTCTTTGGAATTGTGCTAGTGCTGTACAAAATGGAGGTCTGGCAATCTTAGTGGCAGAATGCAAATCTGGTTTAGGCTCTGATGCACTACAACAATACATTGAGGGAAGATTAACTGTTGAACAACTTAGAAATCCAACTAAATATATTTCTGGAATGGAAGATTTGTTGTTTTTATCTGAAATTCAAAAAAATTTTCAGATTGGTTTGGTTTCAATACTTCCTGATTATTATGTTAAAAAATTAAACATGGTTTCATTATCTGGAATTAAACCTTCATTAGATTATATTTTGAAAACACAAGGTAATAGACAAAAAGTTGTAGTTGTAATGGATGGAGCTAGAGTTTTACTAAGATAAAAAATTAAACATAAAATTTGATGGTATAGGAGCACACAAAATAGCTAGACCTATGATTCCAATATATGCCAGTTTTCTGTTTTTTGATAATGGCGAGATATCATCAAGTGGTGTTGCACTAGGGTTTCTTGAACTTAAAACAAGAATTAGCATCGCCATTAGCCAATAATTTAATAAAACAAGAATTGCCATACTTCCAAATGTTGCATATCTGTGAAGTTTAGATCCCAGTAATGTTCTTGCCATATGTCCTCCGTCTAACTGCCATGCTGGTAATAAATTCAAAAATGTAATTAGAAATCCAATCCAGGCTGCAAACAACACTGGTGTCATTATTACTTCATGACCTGGTCCACCTTTTCCAAATAATGCTAAACTTGCAGTCATCAATAATGGTTCGCCTTGATTCCATTCAATTAATCTAGATTCTGCAAAAAGCCCTTGAGCAACATCTTCTTGTAATATGGGAGCAGTGTATGCTCCATACATTGAAACTATTATTGCAATTATTAGTCCTGCAATTGGTCCTGCAATAGCTACATCAAATAAAATTTCACGATTAATTGTTAATCCACGTGATTGAATAAATGCACCAAAAGTAGGAATGCCTATAATTGGTATTCCTGGTATGAAAAATGGCCATGTTGTTTTTAATCTATGAATTTTAGCTGCAACTATGTGGCCTAACTCATGAACTCCTAAAATTCCTAAAAGTGACAGTGTATAGATTCCTGCCATCTCTAATGGATCACCTATATTGATAATGGAATTAGTTCCTGCAGTACGATAAAACCCATCAATCATTACAAAAGTTATGACAATTGCAAACAAAATTCGTGAAGTCCAAGAGGTGCTTAACCACTTTCTTTGTTTTTTTGGAGTAAATTTTTGAATTATTAGATATTTACCATCATCCATCTGTTCAAGTTTGCATACATAACTCATATTTTCTAATTTTCTTGCCAAATCCTCAAATTTTGATTTAAAATTATTATCGCTAATCCTAAATTCCAACGCATACATTCCTTTGTTGAACTGATCTACTTCAAATAATGAATTAACTAATGAAATTATGTCATCTTGAGAAGGTTCACTCATTCTCTTTACGGCTATTTCTTTCCATTAAATGGTTTTGTGGTTTAAAATTAAATATTGATAATAAATTATACTAGTATGCAAGTAATTCTCAGGCAATTGGGCGATTGTAACATCCGGAGAGCAGATCCCAGCGATCTTATTCCAGTCATGGAAATAAATCTGAAAACCCTTCCTGAACACTATTCTGATTATTTCTATGAAAGCTTGTTAGCTGAAATACCAGAGGCATTTATTGTTGCAGAAATTAGAGGAAAACATGTTGGATACATAATGTGTAAAACTGAATATGGATTTTCAAATTTTAAAAAATTAGGATTCGTAAAAAAAGGTCATATGGTCTCAGTTGCAGTTCTTGATGAATATAGAAAAAAAGGAATAGGAAAAGCATTAGTTGAAGAATCTGTAAATGGTGTTAAACTCAAAAAATGTGATGAGTTCTATCTTGAAGTAAGATGCAGTAATAATGATGCTGTTAGATTATATGAAAAATTAGGATTCATTATTAGACAAAAACTTAATGCGTATTATCGTGATGGTGAAGATGCTTATCTAATGGCAATTGAATTAGATTAGTTCAAACCAATAAATAACTCACAACAAACTTCAATTTAATGGATAAGCGTAAAGGCATGGGTGTCACAATTTTTGTATTGTGTATTACAGCATTTTTTCTTTATGCATATTTATTGATGCTATCTGAATGGAGTCCAATTGTTTTACAACTATCAATTTTGATGATTGCAGGTGGAATTCTTGGTGTTGTGGCATGGATTGGTTATGTTATGGCAACTACAAAACCATCCTCTGCATCAATCTCATCTGATGATTAATTATTTTGAAATTTTTACATCTACAACAGTTTGATAATATCTTGGACCAACAGCTCTTACAATTTTTGATCCTAAAATTTCTGATTTGACAGGTGAGATCTGCAAATAATGTTCTTCAGAAAGTTTTCCTGCATCTGATTTTTTATCTGCATGAATATGTGAATAATAGTGAATAATCCCACCATTTTTAGTTGCATTAATGGCAGATTTTAAAAATTCATCTGATCTTTCGGGTAGCAGCATTAACGTTCTATCTGATTTATTTTGTAGTTGTTCTTGAATTATCTGTAATGCATCTCCATTAATTGAGACTATATTCCCTACAAGTTTATTTGATTTGATATTTTTTTCACAAAGTTTTGCTGCGATTGGATTAATGTCTATGCTATACACTGTACATTTCTTTTTTTTTGCAATCATGACTGAGAACATGCCTACTCCCGCAAACATATTGACTATGGTTTCTCCATTTTGAACTAAATTGGATATTCTCTCCCTTTCTGTAGATAATCTAGGAGAAAAAAATGCATTTTCAACATCTACTATGAATTTACAGCCAAATTCCTTGTATTCTGTTTCTGTTTTGTTATCGCCTGCTAAGATTTCTAAATCTCTTGTGCGAAAATCTCCTTCTACGGCAGACGCTTGATAAAAAACACTTTTTGCAATTTTTACTTGTTTTAACAGCGTTTCGCCAATAATTTTTTTCTTTGAAAGTAATGAATCTGGAATCCTTACTATAATTATATCGCCAATCTGATCAAAAGATGAGATAAGTTCTTGACTTTCTTGCTCGCTGAGTATGCTTTCCAATGCCTTTTTTAGCATTCGAGTCATCCTTTGTAATAGTAATTTCCAGAATCTTTTTGGTTTTTATCTAGCCTGCTTTCTAATTTGTTAACTCGTGGTCTCAAACTTTTCTCATCTCTTCGGAATGACATATCCAATGATTTTAGAAATCTGTTCATCGCATCTGCTTTTGGCATTGGAGATGTCGCATGTCCAGATACCCCTGATACACCTTCAAAAATTATCATAGAGTCAGAAATCAAATCCATTAATTGTATATCGTGATCTATTACAATTGCTGTTTTACCAAATGATCTAACAAATTTTTGTAAAAACTTTGCGATAGTTATTCTATCTTCCACATCTAAAAATGCAGATGGTTCATCTAATGCATAAAGATCTACTTTTTGTAAAAGACATGCTGCAACTGAAATTTTTTGTAATTCTCCCCCTGACAGATTCTTTACAGATTTATTGTAAAGTTTTTTAATTTTTAGTGGTTCAAGTATTTGTTCTTCTTCTTGACTTCCTTCAATTTGACTTCCATTTGCTTTGTCTAATAATACTATGACTTCTACATCAATATCATTTTGAAGATATTGTGGTTTGTACGCAATTTTTATTTTTTTATCTATCTCACCAGAATCAGGTTTTTCTACTCCTGCAATCATCTTCATCAATGTTGTTTTTCCAAGTGCATTTGCCCCCATTATTCCCAATACTTCACCTTTTCTTACTCTGCCAGGCTCAATTGTTACTGAGAAACTTGGATATTTTTTTTCTAGTTTTGGATATGCCATAATTTCACTTCCCTCTTGAAATTCATCTGTTGAAGTTGAAGATACATCAAAAGAAAATTTTTTGTCTCTAAATCTTACATTTTCAGTTGGTAGATAACCATCAAGAAATACATTGATTCCAATTTTAGTTGATAATACGTTAGAAACAATACCATACGCTGCAGGTTCACCATAAAGCAATTCAATATAATCACTTAGATAATCAAGTAATGTTAAATCATGTTCTACAACCATCACACTTTTTCCAATTTTAGCTAGACTGTGGATTACTCTTGCTACGCTTTTTCTTTGAAATACATCATTATATGATGAAGGCTCATCAAAAAAATAAAACTCGGTATCTTTTGATGCAACTGCAGCTATGGATAATCTTTGAAGTTCTCCCCCGCTAAGTTCTTTTAAATTCTGCTCCATGGAATTCTCTAATCCTAATTCCTTGATTAATTCTCTAGATATTCCACGTTCATCATATTTTTCTATTAGATCTTTTCCAGTTCCGTCAAATGCTTGTGCAACATGATGCACTTGTTGTGGTTTAATTGACGCACGTATTTGTTTATTTTTAATTTTTTCAAAATGAGATTTCAATTCGGTTCCACTGTAATACTTTAAAATCTCGTCCCACTCTGGAGGATTTTCATATCTTCCCAAATTTGGTTTTAAATTTCCAGATAGAATGTTTACTACTGTGCTTTTTCCCATTCCGTTTCTACCAAGTAATCCTACAACTTCTCCTTTTCTTGGAGTAGGTAATTTGTATAATCTAAACGAATTTGGACCGTATTGGTGAATTTTATCTGATGCTAATTCTGATGCTAAATTGACAATTGTAATTGCATCAAATGGACAAACTTTTACACAAATGCCACACCCATTACAAACCTCTTCATCTATCTGGGCTTTTTTTACCTCTTCGTTTAGAATGATACAGTCAGCTCCTGACTTGTTGACAGGACAATATTTTATGCATTCTAAACCACATTTTTTTGGCTGACAAAGATCTCTATCAAGTACTGCAACTCTATGGGTCATGTCGTAATTCTATTTTGCCTTGATTTATACCTCTTTTGAACTGTCCACTAAGAGGCGTTACCTTAATAGATGAGATTCTGTGAAGATTTTTCAAGCCGGCCATAGCGTTAGGGTGCGACCCAATCCCATTCCGAACTTGGAAGTCAAACCTAACGTCGCTGTTGTGCTACTAAGATGCGAGAGCTCTTGGGAAGCAACAGTGCTGGCATCTTCTTTCAATCAATCTTTTAATATGGAATTTATGGTTTGCATAATGATTTCAATGCCTAACTGTGTTGTTTGTGGACAATCATTTTTAGACGATATACGTTTTCTAAATCATATGATGGATAAACATGGTTTTCGAAATCCTAACACCGATAAACCAGATAGAAATAGTCGTGGATACTAATTTTACATTTTTCTAAAATCTTATAGTTGTGTCTGGTCATTTAGAAACTACAAAACTTGTTTTAGACTTGCAGTTAAACCACTAAATTATTTTTAAATTAATTCTGTAAATAATCTAAAATTAATCTTACTCCAAAACCTGTAGCTCCTTTTGGATTGTATGGTTTTTCTTTTGTTGCTATTTGTGTCCAGGCAACTCCTGCAATATCGATGTGAACCCAAGGGGTTTTTTCAATAGCATTTCTTAAAAATGCTGCAGCGGTAATCGTACCAGCAGCTCTTCCAATTCCAACATTTTTCATATCAGCAACTTCGGATTTTATCATATCCATATAATCATCATTTAATGGAAGATTCCAAATCTCTTCCGTTGTTCTTTTTGAAGATTCAATTATCATATCTGTCAATTTTTTATTATTTGAAACCATACCTGCAATGTTTGTTCCTAAAGCAATTATACAGGCTCCAGTTAATGTTGCAAAATCAATAATTGCCTTTGGTGAATATTGTTTTTCACCATATGATAACGCATCAGCTAAAATGATTCGACCTTCCGCATCTGTATTCAAAATCTCTGCTGTTTTTCCGTTGTATAATTTTATGATGTCTCCCGGTCTATATGCTTCGCCACCTGGCATATTTTCAACAGATGGAATAATCCCTACTAAGTTAATTGGTAATTTTAATTCTGAAACCGCTTTCATGATTCCAATAACTGTGCATCCTCCACATTTATCGAATTTCATTTCATCCATTTTTTCACCTGGTTTTAATGAAATTCCACCAGTGTCAAATGTTACAGCTTTTCCAACTAGCACAATTGGTTTTTCGTTTTTAGGGCCACGAAAATGTTCTAAAATAATTAATTTTGGTTCGTTTTTACTGCCTTGTCCTACGGCAAAAATTCCACCAAATCCTCTTTTTTTGAGTTCTACTTTGGATATTATGTTACATTTCATATTGTTCTTTTTTGCTATTATTCTTGAAAAATTTGCAAGTGTTGTTGGTGTGCATTCATTGGGTGGTAAATTTGCAATACTTTTTGTGTAAATAACACCATCTGAAATAATTTCTGCAGTTTTTATTGAATTTGAGATCTTCTCTGATTTAGAAATTAATATTGTAAGATTAGGATCGGTGTTTTCTTTTTTTGATTTATATTTTTCAAACTTATAAAGAGACATCTTACATCCCTCTACTATTTGAGATACTGATGAAAGAGGTTCGATAAGAGAACTTGGTGGTGCTATTATGGTAAATTCTTTCAGTTTCAATTCTTTAGCTTTTTGAGCAATTTTGCCTGAAACAAACCTGATTGTATCGTTTGTAAAGTCTTCTTTTTTACCTAATCCGACTAACAGAATTCTTTGAGTTGATTTTTCGGTAGTTGGAATTACTACTATTTTACCAAATATTCCACCCATGTCATTTATTGATTGCTTTATTGATGAGGTAATTTTTGAATTAAAATTTTGTAATCCTAATATTTTATCAGAATTTTCTAATACGTATCCACAAAGCATAGCAGTTTTCTTTTTAGAATTGCTTGGGTTTTCTAATCGAATCTTCATTATGCTGATTGGTTTTGATGTATTATTTAGATTTACTAGAGATCTATTTTTTTGCTATTTGAAAATAAACTTACCGATCTTATGAAGACGGCTTTTACAGTTTTACAGTCTTGTTCACACTGCACATCTACTTTTGTATTATTTGATTTAACATGTTTTGTTGTAATGATTGCTTTTAACAATGGTAATAGTGCTGCTCTTCCACCATATGCGGTTTTTTTATCTATTAACCAAAACATCTCTGTTGCTGATTCTCCTAACATCTTTCTTAGTTTTATACCGAAATCTGAATAATGTCCGATCATTGTGAAACTACCTCTTGAAAGAAATTCAATCATTTTTGCAAATTTTACACACAAATAACACTGATTATCATAAACTATTATTGGTAATTCTTCATTGATATCCACATTCATCATTGGTAATCGTCAGATTAAAATTTTGCAGAAGTAGATTTTTATTAAATTTGTAGTTATCGCAATCGAGAAATGAGACTAAATTATTATCTAATCAAAAAAAATGTTCTTCGTGCTCGTAAATTAGTAATTAAAGCATTAAACAATGCAGGTTCTGGTCATCCAGGAGGGTCTTTCTCAATGGCCGAAATCTTAGGATGTTTATTTTACAAACATTTGCAGTATGATCCTAACAATCCTCAATGGGAAGATCGAGATCGCCTAATCTTATCTAAAGGGCATGCAGGACCTGGCTTGTTTTCAAATATGGCTGTTGCAGGCTATTTTCCAGAATCTCAACTTGAAACTTTAAGACAATTTGGAAGTAAATTACAGGGTCATCCTGATCTAAAATGTCCTGGAGTTGAATTCTGTGGTGGTTCTTTGGGCACTGGTTTATCTTATTCTATTGGTGTTGCACTTGCTGGTAAAATTGATGGTAAAAATCATCATGTCTATACTATAATAGGTGACGGTGAGTCAGATGAAGGTCAAATATGGGAAGCAGCAATGACAGCTGCAAAATACAAAGTAGATAATCTTACAGCATTTTTGGATAGAAATTTTATACAACAGGATTCATACACAGAAAAAATTATGCCATTAGATGAAAAACTAGAAGGAGATGACATCTCTGAAATGTGGAAAGATGCTTCACGATGGAAGACAGGTGATAAATGGAGATCATTTGGATGGAATGTAATTGAAATTGATGGACATAGAATTGAACAAATAGATGCAGCTATTACTAAAGCAAATTCTACAAAAGGAATTCCCTCAATAATTATCGCTAGAACAATTAAAGGAAAAGGAGTTGAACACATGGAAGATAATCCGCAATGGCATGGAAAAGCACCTGATTCAGATGTTACACCAATAATTGATTTAGAACTTGATTCTCAGTTTATGATTGCTCCATCAATCATTGCTGGTGATATGAATAATCTTGAAAATGAGATTAAGCGATGTATATCTGGCAGAGCCGACTTTATTCATCTTGATGTTATGGATGGTCAATTTGTTCCAACCAAAACTTTCGATCATACAAAAATCAAAGAATTACGATCATTAACAGTGCTCCCATTTGATACTCATCTGATGATCAATGAACCTGTAAAACATGTCAAAGATTATGTTGAAGCTGGAAGTGATATAATTACTGTACATGCTGAAGTTTGTGATGAAACAAGTTTTGGTGAAATACATGATTATCTAAAACAAAATAAAGTTGGTGTGGGTCTTGCAATTAATCCAAATACTGAACTTCCTGAATGGTCTTACAAATTCATTGCCTCTCTTGATCAACTAATTGTAATGTCTGTTGTACCTGGAAAATCTGGTCAAAAATACATTGAAGAAACACATGAAAAAATGACTAGATTGAAAGCTATTCTAAATGTGCACAAGTTTTCTGGTTATATTGAGGCTGACGGTGGTGTAACTTTTGATAATATTGGTTCTTGCTTTGCAGATGGCGCTCGAGTTTTTGTGGGTGGTAGTGCAATTATTGGAAAACAAGATGTACGTGGTGCTATTAGAGATTTTAGAAATCAAGTTCTTAAAACTAGACGAAAATTATTACTTGATAAAGCAAATGAATTAGGAGGTTCTGAACTCGTTAAAAAATGGATTGGACTACATGTTGTTGGAGAAAAACAAGAACAGATTAAACAAATAGCAAAAGAGGCAAGTTATCTTTGAATCAACCCATTATGACCGACATGCGTTCAGAGTATTCAAAAATACTAATTGAACTAGGAAAAGAAAATCCAAACATAGTAGTTTTGGGTGCAGACACAACTGATTCACTCAAAACTTCTGGTTTTGGAAAAGCATTTCCAAATAGATTCTTTAACGTAGGTATTGCAGAAGCTAATCTAGTTTCAATGTCTGCAGGACTTGCAGCTTCTGGAAAAATATCCTTTGCTAGCACTTATGCTATATTTTTACCTGGTCGCGCAGTTGATCAAATAAGAAACGGAATAGCTTATCCTTCTCCTGGAAATAAAAAAGGTCTTAATGTAAAATTAGTAGTTTCTCATGGTGGTCTATCAGTTGGACCCGATGGCGGTTCACATCAACAAATTGAAGATATTGCAATAATGCGAGTGATTCCAAATTTCCGAGTTTTTATCCCTGCAGATACAATTGCAGTTTCAAAATTAACTAGATTAATGGCAAATGAATACGGTCCATTTTACATGAGAATGGCAAGATCAAATACACCAGTAGTTCATTCTGAATCCCAAGATTTCCAAATTGGTAAAGGAATTACAATTCGTGATGGTTCTGATTGTACTATTGCTGCATGTGGAATTACTGTAAGAATGGCACTTGAAGCAGCTGAATCTTTACAACATGAGGGAATATCTTGTAGAGTGTTGGACATATTTTCTATAAAGCCAATTGATGGCGATATATTAGAAAAAGCAGCCAGAGAAACCGGATGTATAGTTACAGCTGAAGAACACAATATTTTAGGAGGTATGGGCTCTGCAGTTGCAGAATCTGTTTCTGAAAGACATCCTGTCCCCATTAAAAGAATCGGTGCTCAAGATATGTTTGGCGAATCTGCACGAGATAACGAAATTCCACTACTTTTGGAAAAACACGGAATAACATCTTTTAATATGGTCAAACAAGTAAAAGAAATAAGGAGTAGAAAATTATGAAAATTTTTCTTGATAGTGCAAATTTAGAATCCATCAGAAAATTCAATGATATGGGTTTGTTGGATGGAATTACCACAAATCCCTCTCTCATGTCAAAAGAAGGTGGTAATCCAAAAGACGTTATGCAAGAAATCACCAAAATTATCAAAGGCGACGTTAGCCTAGAAGTTGTAGGTACTAAATATTCTGAAATGATTGAAGAAGGAAAACGATTACGTCAATACGGTAAAAATGTTGTTGTTAAAGTCCCAATGACTTCTGATGGTTTGAAGGCCTGCAAATCTCTTTCATCTGAAGGAATTCCTGTAAATGTTACCTTGGTTTTTTCTCCAAACCAAGCATTACTGGCTGCAAAATCAGGGGCAAAATATGTTAGCCCATTTATCGGCCGATTAGATGATATTGGTCAAGACGGAATGAAATTGATTAAAGACATTAAAGAAATATTTGATAATTATAAGGATGATTTTAAAACACAGATTCTTGTTGCAAGTATTCGTCATCCGCTACATGTTATTGATGCCGCAAAAATTGGAGCACACGTTGTAACTTTACCTCCAAATGTTCTAGATAAAATGCTCCAACACCCATTAACAACTATCGGGCTGGAAAATTTTCTATCTGATTGGAAAAAACTAAAAGATGGAAATTCTGACATTAAAATTTAAAATTTACATATCCAAAATTATATGTACAATTACCTGATATGATGAGCTTAAATAAATATAAGATAACTTAACTAACCTTATGGGAAAAATCAAGATTAGAACCGGTAGGGGAACTGGAACCAGAGAAATTGATGACGATAAAAAAGGCTGGGCAGGCGACGAATACAAAAAAATTCAAGACGAAAAGAAAAAACAAGCCGCAAATAGAATGATTCATACCGGTAGAGGAACTGGCTCAAAAAGACTAGGAGATTTACCAGATTCAAAACCAAGACCTTCAACCGAGGGTATGACCCGAATCACTGGTAGAGGAACAGGTTCAAGAAAGAGTACTAACAAAGGTTCATCGTAGAACCTCAATTTTCCTTTTTAATTTCGTATATGTTATTCAAATGTTATTTATTCACTAAAAATCATCTTTGTGATATTCTGTAAAATTATTCAACCTATAACTACACTCATTTTATTATAATGTGTATTACTCACAAAATTTAGTATTAATTGATATGATACAATTATCTTATTTGATACATTTTTTAAAATTGAAAACTATTTTTTATAATATTCTGTAGTGAATATTATGTTGTTTTATCTACCAATCCAACCCAGTTTTTTGAAATAAATAAACATCAATGCGACAGGTATTGTTGATGCCAAAATAATTAATATTAATACTGTATATGGTCCTAAAAATAATACTTGATCATTTAACCCCCCTGGCAAATTTATGTTCATCCCATAAAATGTTCCAATTACTGTTCCAGGAATTGCAAACGTAAAAATTATTGTTAATGCCGCAAGTACTTTATTTGTTTTTTCAGTACTTAACATGAAGTCAGTATCTTTGTAAATTTCCATTGTTTCTCTAGATTCTTCCAGCGTTTCAATTACTTTATCAATATGATCTATCACATCATCAAAATATAGCGATAGATCATCTTCCTCAGAAAATTTTTTAATATTTTTTGTAATTTCTAATACGAATTTCTTTAATGGATTTGCTATTCGTCTCATTACATTAATTTCTCTTCTAAGTAAGGCTATACTTCTTGCAACAGATATTTTTTCATCAAAAACTTCATCTTCAAGATCATCTAAATTTGCAATTACTTTTCTTGATATATGTAAGAGTTCATCCACTAGAATGTCTACTATTTCATGGAGGAGATATTCTACAGATTTTCCTAATATTCTTTCTTTTCTGTGTACATCTAAATCATTTTTACAAATATTTACTAAATCTACTAATGGCTTTAAATCTCCTTGATGAACTGTTATGAGAAAATCTTTTCCGATGAATATTGATAACTGACTATTTCTTGAAATTCCCGGCTGTCTTAATAGAGATGGAAAATGTAATATCACAAAAAAATGATCCTGATAACTATCTAGTTTTGGAAGTTCTGATTTAGTCATACAGTCTTCAATGTTTAATGTGTTCAAACGGTATGTCTCAGCTAATTTTTCAATATCACTTCTATCTGGATTTTGTAGATCAATCCACAAAAATCTCTTACCCTCAACGGTTTCAATTTTTCTTTCTACAGGTACCGCTTGTGGTTTTTTTCCAACATGTAGTCTATTAGTAATGAATCCTTTTTTCAAGTTGAATGGTAACTCGATTTAACAAATTTAAAGCGATCGCTTTTTTCCCTATTTTTTTATAATTTTCATGAATTTGATTCTTTTCTAGAATTTTATGCTATTTCCATGGAAGAAAGAAATTGACGCCAATCCATGTAAGTCCAATTGTTATTCCCATAGCTATCCACCAAAATCTCATGACTATAAATTCTGTTAGTTAATAATAAATCTACAGGCTAATTTTCAATGAGATAAATCAAAGATTATTACGGGATAAACAATTTTTTATTCTTGTGGCCCTCGTAGTACAGTGGCTAGTATAGGGGACTGTGGATCCCCGGACAGGGGTTCGATTCCCCTCGAGGGCCTACAAATTTTTTTATGATTTTAACCTACAATTTCTCGTGCAATTCTGTCATGACATGAGCATTTACAAAATCTGTAAAAATTTCCATCATGTTCTGAATTGCAAGTATTGCAACCTTTACCTTCTGCCATTTTTGCAGTTTTTATAATTGCGATATTTTTATTTTTTGGTAAATTACTTTTTAAAAAATGCCATATTTGCTTGATTCCATTTCTTCTTTTATTGCCAGCTTAAATCTTGGTATTTTACCTTCTAAATTACTTGTAAGCCAAGATAGAAATTTTTTTTCTAAACCCTTCCCTTTGAATTTATCAAAATCAACTCCCATCTGATCAGCTAGTTTTTCTACTAATGTTTTATTAACACTAACAACAAAAAAGTGCCATCCAAAAGCAAATTCAGAATCTGTCATAACAAAATCATCTTGACTGTGAACCATTTCTTCCAAAAGTGAAAGCTGGTTTGTTATTGCCTTACTTGTTTTATCATAATCTATTGCAGATACATTAATGTTAATTCTATCTATCATGATTCTATATGATTTACATAAAATAAAAGGATTACACAAATTATTTTAAAAGATGTTCAAAATCAATATTGAAATGAGTTTTCATTATGTCTATGTACGTTTTAATGGATTCCGGGATTTTCTCTCCACACGATACTCCTAAATTCTTTGCATTAATCCAAATTACTAGAGTTTGAATAATTGTCAAAAATCTATCATTTTCAATTTCTGGAGTACTGATAGCCTTTGTATATCTCTCAGCAAATTCCCATGCTGTTACAAAATCTATACATTTTACTCCAAAAACTGCTAATACTTGTTCTTGTAAACTATTTGCTTTTTTAAAAGGAACTAAATTAATTATGTATGGAAATTTTACTTTTTCAGGAAGGCAATCTGGCAATGGCCCCCAAATTGTAATTATTCTTGTCCCTTTTTTTAGATCTTTAAATTTATTCATCATATTATTGATGATATCTTCATTTGTAAACCAAAACAAAATTGCGGTAGCATCAGAAATGTCCACATTTTGTATGTCCTCACAAATTAATTTACCTTGTATCTTATTTTTATCTAGAATATTTTTTGCTAGTTTAATTTTTTCTGGATTGTTATCAACACCCACAGCTTTTTTCACCTGATATTCTTTTAATGCTATGGAGATTCCAGTTCCATCTCCACATCCAAGATGATAAAAAATATCATTTTTTTCTAATTTTAAAAAATTAAAAATATCTCTAAATGATTTCTCTGGTAATTGAACTTCTTCTCCACTAACTATGCTTTCAGGTAATGATTTGAGATATTCTTCTATTTTCAATATTATGATTAAAACTATACTTGAATTATTCTCTTATGCTTTCAAGTTTTGAAACTGCTTGCCATAACTGTGTTCTTACATATGAGGGCATATTTGGATCTTGTGTAACATCATCAAGCAAACTTATTGTATTGTTTGCTCTTACTGACAATGAATATTCTTCATTATTTAACTCCGCTATCAAATCTGTAATTGATTTTTTAATTGTCTTTGGCGTTGAATGACTTGTAGCAATTTGATTTAATGTTTCAATTGCTTCTTTCATTGATTCTTTGTTTTGTTTTTCATCAGCCATTTTTTACACCATTTAATGTTAATTTGAGGTATATAGTCACATCTCTAGAAATATGTTATCTGACTCTATTGATACGTTATATGATGCTACATCTCTAATTTTAGCTGGGAATTTAACTAATTTACCAGTTTTACAATCAAATTGGGCTCCATGCCATCCACAAATTACATTACAGCCATCTAATTTTCCCTCTGAGAGACTTGAACCAGAATGAGTACATGAATCATCCATGGCACAATATGTACCGTCAACATTTGCAACCATTATTTCTTTACCGTCAATTGACACTTTGATCATTTTTCCAGGAGGAACATCTGCTGTTTTTCCGGCTATAATTTTACCCATTATCGTTTTTAATCAATCATTCTTAATATTTTTTCGTATATGTGTACAATTATGATAAGAAATGCAGTTGATTCAGATAAATCTGTAATGCTGAACTTTTGTCATAATACTTTTTCATGGGGTGATTATATTCAAGATGTCTGGAATTCTTGGTTGTCCGAAGATAATTTATTCATTATAGAGAAAGAACATCCAATTGGTATAACTCATGCATTTTTCTCTAAAAAGCAAGTATGGATTGAAGGAATCAGAATTAATCCAGATTTTCGTAGACAAGGTTTCGCTAAAAAATTAGTCCAACATGTAGAATTAATTGCTAAAGAAAAACAAATTCCATTTTCTTTTATGTTGATAGATGTTAAAAATCACAAATCTCTTTCAATGGCAAAAAACCTTGGTTATGGTATATTTCAAACCTGGAATTTTTATTCACTTATTCCTCAGATTAACAATAGTCATGAAATTCAATTTGGCAATAGTTTTGATCAATCAAAAATTCCTCATTATGTAAAATCTTGGAGATGGTTGCCTTTAGATAAAAAAATCATGTTATCTTTTTACAAACAAAATAAAATAATTTTTTCAGATAAATCCGGTCCAATCTCTATTGCAGTTCTAACTGATTCTGAGCATTTTGATAAAATTTTGATTGTAACTTTAATTTCTGGTTCATTATCCAATACATTAGATCTAATTTTATACATACAAAACTATGGAGCGGAAAACAAATATCAAAAAATACAAATTTTAACTAGAGCCAAATTATCTACAATAAACACATTAGAACACAAAATTACATTTAATCTAATGAAAAAATCTTTGGCCTAATTCTCATTTACAAATCTGATTGTATTTTTTAAAATACCTAAATTCTCAATTTCCATCTCTACTTTATCCCCATTTTTAAGAAATACTGCATTAGGTTTGTTCAGCATTACTCCTGCTGGAGTTCCAGTTGAAATGATGTCCCCTTTTTCTAGAGTCATAACCTTACTTAATCTCGAAACTATCTCTGGTATTTTTATGAACATGTTACTTGTAGATGAATTCTGTCGTATCTCCCCATTAATTTTGGTTGTTAATTTTAAGTTCTGTGGATCTTTGATTTCATCTGCTGTTGTTATCCATGGTCCAGATGGTGCAAATGTATCAAAACTTTTCCCTCTAGTGAATTGCTTGTCTTTAAACTGAATATCGCGTGCAGATACATCGTTTAATATCATATATCCAAATATTGCATCTACAGCTTGCTTTTCATTGATGTTTTTACAATTTTTACCTATAATCAAAGCTAATTCAACTTCATAATCCAACTGCGTAACAAAGTCTGGGCAAACTATGTCAGAACCTGTACCGTTTAAAGCAGTTCTAGGTTTTAGGACTATGGCAGGTTCATCAGGTGGCGATAAATTCTGTTCTTTTGCATGATCTATATAATTAAAAGCCAAACATATTATTTTATTTGGATTTGGAATTGGACTTAATAATTTAAATTTTGAAATGTTTTCTTCATATGGTAGAGTATCAATTTTATCTTTGATTTCATCAAACCATCCATCAAAAAGAAAATCCTTGATACTTTGTGGAATTGGAACTCCTGTTTGATAAGTTATTTCATCCTTTGTTGCAACTCTATCTCCTTTTACAAAACCATATGTTTCATTATTTTCATGAACTAATCTTGCTATCTTCATAATTTTCTCACTTACTTGTGTGTAAAAATTGCCTGATTTTGTGAATCTTTTCTACAATATCCAAATCTAACAAATTGTATTTCTTCACCATCTTTTAATTCTAAATAATGGGGTTCTGTATAAACCTCTAATTCTTCTAAACTATCTTCATTAAATTTTTCATCAATAAACAATTGTTTTGGAATAAGAATTTTGATCATGTGGGCATCTTTCTGTGGAATCCATTGTATTTTTTGTATGTCTGAATTAGATTCGCCTTCCGTAAATTCTCCTAATAACTCTCCATTATTTTTTGATATTTTGATGTTGCCTAATCCTAACAATCTGATTTGAGTACCTTTCATATTTTCAACGTCTTCTCCTGAAATGTAGAAATTCTCATCAATGTTGATTTTTCTTTTACCCATATTCTTTATTGGGTGATTGGCAATTTCTACAAATGAAAATGGTAATTTTTTAATTGTAAGTTTTTTTGGTTTGCTTACCATGAATAATCTAATACTATCCGCATCAACAAATTTTCTGTTAAATGACTCAAGAGCATCAAATGGTGCTAATGTATTTGCTTTAGTTAATCCTAATGATAAGATGAATTTTTTTATTGCTTCTGGTTTAATCCCTCTTCTTCTAAGTGACTCTAAAGTAGGTAATCTTGGATCATCATACCACGATACTTTACCTTCTTCAATCAATGGTTTAAGAATTCTTTTTGATATTGGCATTCCTTTGAATTCAAGTCTAGAAAAGAAATCTTGATATGGTTTTCGCATATTTAGTGCATCTAAAATAGCATCTATCAGCTCTTTTCTTAATTCAAATTCCTTTGAACGAAATGCATGGGTTACACCATCAATACTATCTTCTATTGCAACAGCAAAATCATAACTTGGCCAAACTCGATATTTGTTTCCAAGTGTGTAATGCTTTTCTTCTATTATTCTAAACAATACGGGATCTCTCATTACTGCATTATCTGCCTTCATATCTCCTCGAAATCTTACAATTGCATCTCCAGGCTTAAATTTGCCAAACATTTTCTCCCAGCCTTTATTACTTTGTTTAATGTCTCCTCTACTACATTTACAAGCTATACGCTCCCGTCTATTTTCACTAATATCCTCTCTTTTACAAGTACAAACGTAAGCCTTTCCAGAATTAATTAGTTCCATACCTTTTTCATAAAATATTTCCATGTCATCTGAAGTATTTTTTATCACATCAAATTTTATTCCTAACCAGTCTAACCCAACTTTAATTGCAGCATGATATTCCATTCTTTCAGCTTCTGGATTAGTATCATCCATTCTTAAAATGAATTTTCCACCATACATTTTTGCATATTCTGCATTAATGATAGCTGCTTTAGCATGTCCTATGTGTGGATATCCGTTAGGTTCTGGTGGAAATCGAGTAATTACTTTCCCATGCTCTGCATTTTTTAGTGGAGGAAGCCCTTCTCTTTCTTCAGTTTTTTCCTTTGGGATTAAAATATCTGGAAAATTTTCTTCAATCTCTTTTCTTTGCTCTTCAAATGATAATTGATTAATTTCAGAAACAATTGTCTTAATCTCTTCAGATATTTCTTTTACTCTTGTTCTGAACTCTGGTTTTGTTCCTAGGATCTTTGCTAATACAATTTTATCCTGAGTTTTTCCTTCATGTTCAAATGCATTTTGTAAAGCTATTTTTCGAATCTCTTTTTTTGCCTCTTCGTCCAAAGTATCTACCTATGTCTTGCTGTTTGCATTGCCTTTTTTATACTCTGTCTGTTTTTAGGTAGATTCTCAATATTTTTCACGTACAGAAAAAAGTCTTGTGCTTATTCTAAAATTCAATGTTATTTCATTTTCTGTATCGGAATTTCTAATAATTTACACCTAGAGTCAATTAACATACATTGTGAATGAATTTGCTCAACAGTGATAAATCCACATT
This sequence comes from Nitrosarchaeum sp. AC2, assembly GCF_013407385.1. NCBI lineage: Archaea > Thermoproteati > Nitrososphaerota > Nitrososphaeria > Nitrosopumilales > Nitrosopumilaceae > Nitrosarchaeum > Nitrosarchaeum sp. AC2. The sequence goes on from NZ_CP030847.1 coordinate 326,720, forward strand.
TATGACAAAAAAATTCATTTTCTTTCTTACAAACACTGCATTTCTTATTCACTTCTAGTGTTTCACCACACTTTCTACATGACTCTATTCTCATTAATTTTCCAACCTCTTTAAACTACATTATACTTGGTCAGCTAGCAAGCTTACTCGTATGATCTATGATTTACTCTACTCTATAATCTGCTAAGATATACTATAATCATGACAACAAAACTTGTTCAGGAAAACAATACCTGGAACAAAATGGTTCATGCACCATTCAAAAAAGTCGTAAAATTCGATCTTATTTGCATGGGTCTTGGAATCATGATGGGTATTGGAATAGGCGCTTACTTGGTTGCAGGAGCATAACCTCCTCACCAAATTTTTTATGTACTGCAACATATGATGATTATTGAATTTTGATCAAAAATTTGATATCTAAATAAGAATGATCTGTTTAAAATAGAAAAACCTGAAAAATTATTAAAATAACCACAAGATATCTGCAATTATTTTTAACCAGCGATAAAGATGATTAATTGATGGCTGATCTCATTGATAAAACTGCAAACTATGTTTTAGATCTTGCTAGCCCTCAAAGGCTTAATATTTTATTTAAATTATTAAGTAAAGATTCTACTCCTACCGAAATTGCAAAGGAATTAGAATCAACTAAGCAAGAAGTTCATAGAAATTTTATTAGATTAGAGGAAAGTGGTCTTATTGAGAAAAAAAATAACGGAAAATACAGCACTACTACATTTGGAGAAACGGTTTGCACACAAGTTCCAACAATAGTGTTCTTTTCCCAAAATAGAAAATATTTTGAAGAACATACATTTATTGACATTCCTTACAAATTTAAAATTCGGTGTGGGCAGCTTGCAGTAAGTCAACATGTTAAAGGTATATCGAAAGTTTTGGAGCAATGGAAGACAATTTATAAAAATTCTAGGGAGTACATATATGAAATATTATCTGAAGCTCCTTTGGATCTTATCGAGCCTTTAGTCAAACAAATTAAAAAAGGAATTAAATTTCAGTATATCTTCTCTGAATCCACAGTAGTTCCTAAAGGAAGAAAGGATTTATTGAAAAAATTAGGATTTAACAATCTTATTGAAAAAGGATTGATAGAAAGAAAAATGGCAAAAAATGTTCAGACTGTAATAGTTCTAAATGAAAAAGAGGCATGTGTTTTATTTCCTAAAAATGATGGTGAATCAGATCTTACTGAAATGTTTTATAGTGATGATCCTATGTTTCATGAATGGTGTCTTGATTATTTCCGATTTTGTTGGTATGGTTCAGATGAATTCATTGAGAGTAAGTTAAAAGAATAATTTTGTACTCATTTTCACATAATTTACATCATATCATTTTTTTGTAGGAATGATCTATACCACATAATGTCTAATGATGTTATGAAATCATTAATTATAATGATTCAAAACCACTATGGCGATATTGACATTTTATTAAGAATTTTAAATAATCTTAAAAATGAGAAGCCGTTATTTCCACCAGACAAGGAATATCTGGATATTATTTTACAAAAATATTTTCCAAATGAAAAATTTTGAATTTTCAATGTGTAAATTATTTTATCAAACTAGATTTTTTTAAATCTATACGCTTCTTTTTACTACAAAATCTAAAAGATCTATTAATTCTGTTTTAGCAGTACCTGAATAATTTGAAAGCGATTTTTTTGCCGTTTCTGCATAATGTAATGCCTGCCTTCTTACCTCTTCCTCTATTCCAAGTGATCGAATAACATCTACAGCTTTTTCAAGCTCATTTTTACTTGCTTTTGGATTTCCGAATGCTTTTAGAATCACTTTTCTATCTTCACCTTTTGCTAATTTTATTGCCATGAGAATTGGAAGGGATTTTTTACCTTCTCTAAGATCATTACCGACAGGTTTTTTTGTAATCTTTGAATCTCCCATTACACCAATAAGATCATCTGTAATTTGAAAAGCAATTCCTAAATTCTTACCAAAATTTGATAAATTTGAAATATCTTTTTGATTACCTGTTGCACAAATTGCACCCATCGAACAAGATACATCAAATAATGCAGCGGTTTTTTTACCAATCATTGTGATATACTCGTTTTGTGTAGGGATCCTTTTTTCTTCAGCCATTTTTACGTCTAATAATTGGCCTTCACACACATCTACACATGCCTTTGCCAATCTGGAAACTAATTGAACTATTGCATCGTTGGATAATTTTGCATTTGAAATAATTTGATATGCCTTAGAAAATAATACATCTCCAGCTAGTATTGCAATTGGCATTCCAAATTTTTTATGCACTGTAGGTACTCCATGACGCATTTCATCATTATCCATAATATCATCATGAACTAAAGTAAAGTTATGTATCATTTCTACTGCACTAGCAGCAGGTATTGCAATTACTGTACTACCTCCTAATATTTGACAGCTCTTCATTACCATATGGGGTCTGAGTCTTTTTCCTCCATGGATGATGAGATGTGATGCTGCATCATATAGCATTTTAGGATCTCCTTTTATCTTGGAATTTAGATATCTATTGATAATTTTTGCATTTTTTTCAATCGTGCTTGTTTTTTTCATCTTATTAATCTCCATTTATCATCTGGAAGATGATTTTGTATTGCTTTTTTCAATTCTGTTTGCAAATCTGAATTAATCCAAGATGATAAAACATCTTTATATTTTTCTAACATTTTATTTTCAGACCTGTCTAAAAATATCAATGCAATTAACATCCATGGACAATAAATTTTTGGATTGTTTTTAATTTCAGAAAGAAGTTCAGATGCTGAAATCCATTTTATCTCATCTATCTCTCCTTTTATCATTTTAAATTTAGTTGATTCATCAACAATCCCAATTAGAGTACCACAAATTTCGTTCTCAGAACCTATATTTTTGTAAGGTACATGATATTCAAACTTCATTAAATAGTCCATCTTACAAGAAATGCCGACTTCTTCAGGCATTCTTCGCTCAGCTGATGATGTGTATGTTTCACCTTCTCTTGGATGGCTAGCTACTGTTCCATCCCAATCTTCTGGCCATAACATTTTTTCTTTTGCTCTTCTTGTTAGAACCAATCTTCCATTTTTATCAAATAGTAAGGCTGTAAATGCTCTGTGAAGTTTTCCATTTGGTAAATGGCATTTTACCTTTTCTTCTGAACCTATAGGACTATCGTTTTCATCAACCAAAATTACATATTCCTCAGACATTTTTTTTACCTCTGAACAATGTTCCTTCATACTTGTTGTTTTTAACCGCTTTTACTATTCTCTCTGGTTTGTTACCGTTTACAAAAAAAACATTCATTCCACTTTTTGCAATGTTAGATGCTTCATCTATTTTTCTAGTCATTCCTCCTGTTACATCCATTTTGTTTTCAGAAATTTTAGGATTTTCTCCTTTTAATTCATAAATTAATTTTTTAGTTTTTAGATCTGAGTATAATCCATCTTCGTTTAAAGCAAAAATTACTAATCTTGGTTTTAAAATTTTTGCTAAATGAGTCATTATTTTATCTCCTGATAAAATGTATGTTTTCTTATTTCCATACCAAAGTGCATCTCCATACGTGATCGGTATTAATCCTGATTTTGCAATTTCAGTTATTTCTTTTACTTTTTTTATCACTGGGATATTTCCTGACATAAAATCCGTTGGAGGAAGAGAGTATGGATTTAGCTTATTTTTTACAAATGCATTTAATATTATTTTGTTAAGATCAATCATTGAATTTTTAACTACAGATACTCCATGCATGTCATATCTATTTGGTTTAGTATGCATATCATATTTTACAGACCAATAATGCCCAAATGATCCTCCTCCATGAACAATAATGATTGGCTCATCAATTTTCTTCAAATTTTTTGCAATGTTTTCTACAACTTTCTTTCTAGGACTAAGCGGTTTTTCTTTATTTGTGATAATAGAACCTCCTAGTTTTATGAGAATCATGCAGACATCAAATACCTAGTCCATTAAAAAGTATCCAATCCTTTAAAATCAATTTTTACAGAAAAGCATTCATAATCATTCATCTTTAATTCCGAAATAATTTTTTCTAAATTTGATTCATCGGATAAAGCAATAATACATCCACCTCCGCCTGCACCAGTAATTTTTGCCCCAAACGATGAATTTTCTGCTTTTTCTATCATTTTTCGTAATTTTTCATTAGATATGCCTATTATTTCTAAAAATTCTTGATTGTCCTTCATACATTTACCCAATCCTTGTAAATCATTATTTTTTAACATGATTTTAACACGATTTACTAATTCTAATTCTTTTTGGCACATGATGGAAAATTTTTCTTCATTTTTTTCTTTGAATTGCTTAACATTTGATACAACCACTTCTGTTGAATGCTCAATGTTAGAATTTGCAATAACGAGATGAAAGTTTGGTTCAGATTTAATTTGAGAGAATCCTTTTTCTTTATCATATTCCATCAGTCCACCAAATGTACAAACTGTACAATCTGCTCCAGATGTATTTTGAAAAATTGTTCTTTCTGCCTCTATAGCTAACTCTAAAATTTTTTCTTTACTAGTTTTTTCAAATAATTTGGATATTGCGGCTGCACCTGCTACGCAACATGCAGATGAGGATCCTAATCCTACCCCTGATGGAATTTCTGATTTTACATAAATCTTAATTCCCTCTGATTGATTATATTTTTTAATCATTTTATTTGCTAAATATACAAATGGTTTTAATGGTGAACTTATTTCATTCATTGATTTATTGAGTGAAACTTCTAATTCTCCGATGTTTGACTTAATTATAATTTTGTTTTCAGGAATTTTTTCAGCTGTGACTGTGACTCTTTTATCAATAGCACAAAGAATTGCTTTTATTCCATACACAACAAAATGTTCTCCAAAAAGAATGACCTTTCCAGGTGCAGAAGCTTTAGAAATCAAGTGAAAATGATCGACCCATATCCAACAACAGAACTCTTATCTCCTGAAATATCTCCACTTGTAGCATATTTTAGTAACTCTCCTTTTGTTGCACCGATTTCTTTACATGCAATCATTGTTGATGCGATGGCACCATATCCACATGCACTAATGTCTTTTTTATGTAAAATATCATAAAATCTGTCTACATCTAACTCTAAAATAGGCTCAATTAATGCTGAATCTTGTTCATGTGCAAACTCGTTAGACTCGTAATGTGTAAAATCTGAAGAACCTATGATCATGACTTTGTTTTTCTGAGCTATTTTTGCCACAGCAATACCAACTTTAATTGCAATTTCTTTACTCTGATTTATTAAAGCAATGGGAACTATTTTGAAATTTGTTGCAATCTCTTGTAATATTGGAATTTGCACTTCAAGACTATGTTCTCTTGAATGAGAAAAATTATCTATTTCAATTACATCTGTTAATTTTGAAATCTCTTCTGCAATTTCAGAATCAACTTCGACTTCTCCTAGAGGCGTTTCCCATTTAGTATCTATCATTGTTGCTACACTACTTCCTATTCCCCAATGGTTTGGTCCTATGATGATGAATAGATCCGGTAGGTCTGAAGATATTTCATAAAATGAGTTACATGCTATTGGACCTGAATACCCATATCCTGCATGTGGGCAAATCACTCCAAAAATTTTTTTTTTGATATTTGATGGTGGGATTTTACCTGGACCGAAATTATGTAGAAAACATCCTTTGATTACTTTTTTTAATTCTTTTTTTTCATTTGGATAGAACATTCCGGCTACTGCCGGCGTTCTAATTTGCATTACTCTATTTCCTCTTCCGTTATCTTTGTTTCAAAATCATCGATTTCGTATTTCATTGGTTCATCTTCTTTTAATTCTCCTCTTTCGATGAGAATTTGACGAACCAATAACCAATATACTGTGGCAAGAGCTTTTCTTCCTCTGTTGTTTGCAGGAATAATTACATCAAGTTTTGATGTAATGTTATCTGTATTTGAAATTCCAATTACTGGAATACCGGCATTTGTAGCTTCTGTAATTGCTTGCACATCCACTTGAGGATCGGAAATTAAAACTAATTTTGGTTCAATATAATATGGTAAAGATGGATTTGTAAGAGTTCCAGGCATAAATCTGCCAAGTAATTTTTTAGAACCTAGCATTTCACAAAATTTCTCAATTGGAGTATTGGCATACTGTCTAGCTGAGCATACAATTAGCTTATCTGTTCCTAAACGATTGATAAATTTAGCTGCTATTTTGATTTTTTCTAATGTTATATCGATATCTAACATGTAAAGTCCTTCAGGACTGGCTTTTGTGATAAACGGAGTCATGAATTTCGTCTTTACTGGAGTTCCTACTCTGATTCCAGTAGATAGGATCTTCTTTTTGATATCTGTGGATTCTGCTTGTTCACTCATAGCGATTTTAAATCTCTGCCATACCGCGTATTAAATCATGCTCTGATAGGCGTATAAGCTCATTTAGCTTTGCGACCCTTTCTCCACCTACTATGCCAACTTTGAGCATTTTTGACTTTGTTGCTAATCCTATATGAGCAATATGCGAATCTGTAGATTCTCCAGATCTATGTGATGTGATTAATTTTATATTATTTTGATTAGCTACTTTGGCAAATTCAAATGCATCGTAAAGACTACCTGCCTGATTGACTTTTAGGATTGCAGCATTACATGATTTCATGTTGATTGCCTTTGTTAGAATGTCTTTATTTGTAACCGTTAGATCATCTCCTGTTACTAATGTTTTTGGAAATTTAGCAGTTAATTCTGCCATATCTTCAAAAGCTTCTTCGTGAACTGCATCTTCTGCATAAATTAATTTATATTTTTTAATAATATTTGCTGCAAATTCAATTTGTTCTTCTGAAGAATTCACAAATCCCGCTCTTTCGTAAACATATTTTTCTTTTTCTTCATTCCATTGGGTAGATGATGCAAAGTCTACTCCTAATGCCACTTCTTTACCTAATGTAAATCCCAAATTCTCACAAGCTTTTGCTGAAAGTTCTAATGCTTTTTCATTTTTTAGTTTTGGAGCCCATCCTCCTTCATCCCCTCGTCCATTAGTAAAACTTGGATCTTCTTTTTCCAAAATACGACGTAATTCCTTATGAACTGCCAAATTAGTTTCAATTGCATCTCTAATTGTTTTTGTTCCTATGGCACAAATCAAAATTTCTTGTATATCTGGAGTTCCTGGTCCTGCATGCGCCCCTCCTCCTAAAATATTTCCTAAAGGAAACGGAAATTTGAAAGATGACTCTGATGATAATGTTTGAAACAAAGAGGTGTCATTTGCTTTTGATGCTGATTCCATTGAAGCAATACTTACTGCAAATGCAAGAGCACCCCCAATTTTTGCATAATTTGAAGATTGATCTATACTTCTTAGTGTATCATGTATGGTCTTCAAATCTGATGATTCTAAACCAATAAATTTTTGAGCATTCTCATTTAACATTCTAAGGCTTTCTTCAGGTTTTTCATTTGGGAAACTTACTGCTTCATACTTTCCAACACTTGCTCCCGAAGGTGCACAAACTCTGCCTAGAAATTTATTTTCTGATATGATATCAACTTCGATAGTTTTACCTCCGCGACTATTGTAAATAATACGTCCGTTAATGGATGTTATTTTTGACAAACTATTCTAATTCTGATTGGACTTCTTGGTGTCTTCTTTGTATTGCTTCATAAAATGGAATAACCTGTTGAATAGTTTCCACTGTAGTCAAAAGCATTCTTCTACAACAATATCTGTTAATTCCCAAAGAATCTAGTCCTTTAGCTGGATCTTCTCCAGATCTTACTTTATTTTGATAATCTTCATACTTATCAGCAATTAAATTTCCACAGGTAAAACATCTAACAGGAATTAACATACGTACAAAAAAGTAATCAAGGATTATAAAAACCATACAAGGATTTTTTATTGCGGGTGTCGCCCAGCCTGGCCAAAGGCGCTAGCTTGAGGGGTTAGTCTCTTAGGAGTTCGTGGGTTCAAATCCCATCACCCGCATATTATTTGATTTAATGTGGATTCTATTTTTGAAGTTTGTTTAATGCTGCAATCAGATCTGAACGTCTTTTCTCTTCAGTAATTGCACCTCTTACATCATCAATTAAAATACGATCTACATCTATTTTTCTTCTAGCTTCTTTTACCACTTTATCATACATTGAAAATGGATACAAATTCAAATACAGATTTTCCATCACTTCAAAAATTCTTGTTGCATCATCAATATCTCCAATCCTAATTTTATCGAAAATCATTCTTTTTAATTCTCCTATACAATCCAATAATCCTAAAACATATGATTCTGGCATTACTCCTAATTCTTTTTCTGAAGGGATTTCCTTTTTTTCAATTATGGCGATTAATGATGCAGCCTCGACAAATTCTTGTTCAGGTGTAATCATATATTTTTGAAGATCAGGTGTAGTTTTTTTCTTATATTTTTTTAACAAAATATCTGCTTGTTTAAGATAGTTTTTTGCTATTTTAATATCCCCTTTATGGGACGATATGATTGATTTGCTAGAAATAATTATTACTTCTCTTGTATTTTTTAATAAAAATTCTCTGGCATCCTGAATTTCTGCTAAATATTTTGCAATTTTATTTAAAGATGGCTTTACTTTCTTTAATGTCATGTTGGTGTATGGCAAAAGCCTAGAATAAATCATTTGCCAAAGCTCTTATTTTGGAATATTTCTTTTCTATATTATGGAGATAACTGTAGATCAAATGTATCAAATAGAAAATAATGGCCATGCTATGGGTTTTTTAAAAAAATTTATGATGGAAAATGCGGGAGCTGCAGCTGTACGACGATTAGTTGAAAAATTTGGAGATGTCACATCAAAAAATATTTTGATTTTTGTGGGTATGGGTAATAATGGCGGTGATGGTCTGGTTATGGCAAGACATCTTTCCGGATATGGATCTATAGTGACAGTACAACTTTTAGGATCTCCTGATAAAATAAAAACTGAAGAAAGTTCTTGGAATTGGTCTATTTTAAAGAAAATGCCTTCTGTAAAATTACTTAGCGGTGATAATTTACATTTTGATTTTATTCCAGATGTAATTATTGATGCAATATTAGGTACTGGAATATCTGGTGAAATTAGGGAGCCATATGTATCTGCAATTAATTACATTAACAATTCTAGTTGCTTCAAGTTTGCAGTAGATGTTCCATCTGGATTGGATCCACAAACAGGAGAAACAGCAAATATTTTTGTAAAATCTGATATGACAGTAACATTTCATAAAATGAAACAGGGTATACCAAAAAGAAAAGATTTGACTGGTGAATTATATGCAGAAAAGATAGGAATTCCTCCCGAGGCTGAAGAGGGAGTATTATGAAAGTACATCAAATTCAAGTTGGGAACATGCAGAATTTTACTTATGTCGTAGAGGATGAAGAGACCGATGAGGCTATAGTGATTGACCCTTCTTGGGATCTTGAACAAATTGAACAAATCATCCAACGAAATAATTTAAAAATAAAATATGTCATAAACACTCACCATCATTTTGATCATACATTAGGAAATGAAGGTATGGTGAAATTAACCAATGCACAAATAATTCAGCATGAAAAATCAGAATTAAAACATGATATTACTGTAAAAGATGGTGATGTAATTGAATTTGGGAATTCAAAGTTGACTGTTTTACACACTCCTGGTCATTCAAAAGATAGTATATGTTTAATTGGAGATGGAAAAATTTTTTCTGGCGATACTCTTTTTGTAGGAAATTGTGGACGAATAGATCTACCTGGAGGAAGTACCAAAGAATTGTATCACAGTCTTTTTGATGTTCTTTATTTATTAAATGACGATCTAATCCTTTACTGTGGACATAATTATGGAAATTCTTTAACATCTACTATTGGAAAAGAAAAGTTGACTAATTTTGTCATGCAAAAACGAACTGAACAAGAGTTTCTTGACATGATGGGACAATGAGCTATTTAGATGATTTTGAATTTTTTGGTAATGTAAACAAAGCCCAAGATTTTATTGATGGTGTTAAATCTGGAAATTTTTTATTCTCACTTGCAATATCTTATACTGAGACTTGTGAAATTCCCGGCATAACATTTGCTGGTGCTGATAAAGATTCAATAAAATTTACTCCTCCGGCAGACGCAGAATATCTTTACTATGGTTATTGTAAAACTATAGATAAAATTCCAATGACTCCTGACGGTAAACCTACACCTGGTTTACTTACAAAGACAGCATTGGAATCATGCAGCATTCCACATATAGTAATTAATGCTGGAAGTAAGATTTCTCCCCAACTACCTTTTATCCAAACCGATTTGTTACATGGACAAAATATTTCTGTTGAATCTGCAATGAATGATTCTCAAGTATCTCTGGCAGTAGATTATGGTAGAATGGTGGGAAGAACTCTAGCTTCAATGACTGATTGTTTGATTATAGGCGAAAGTATTCCGGGTGGTACAACCACTGCACTTGCTGTATTGCGTGGATTAGGATTCAAAGCTAATGTAAGTTCTAGCATCCCAAATAATCCTGTAGAACTAAAAAATCAAATTGTAAATACTGCATTAGAAAGAATAACTTCAAACAATCCCTATCATATAATATCTGAAGTTGGTGATCCTATGATTGCTTTTGTAACTGGTATGTTAAGCTCAGCATCTGAAGTGACCAAAGTAATATTGGCGGGTGGTACACAAATGACTGCCGTATTGGCATTTGCCTCAAAAATTGGTTTCAATGAACAAAACACTGCTATTGGAACTACTTCCTATATCACTGATGATAAGAGTGCAAATTTTAAATCACTTGTTTCAGAAATTGCCGATATTCCAGCAATAGCTGTAAACCCTGGACTTGTAAATTCAAAGTTTTCTGGACTGAAAGCATTCTCACAAGGATATGCAAAAGAAGGAGTTGGTGCAGGCGGTAGTATGATCGCATCCATGATCAAAACTGGAAGCAATGCATCTAATTTTTTACCATTAGCCGAAAAAGAGTACCATAGACTTTTTACTTCACTGTAACTGATTTAGCCAAATTCCTTGGATAATCTGGATCTGTATCTTTTTCAATTGCAGCATAATATGATAACAATTGTATTGGAATTGTTTCTGAAATCGGATAGGCCAATTCATTAGTCTTTGGAATTTCTATCCAATAATCATAAACATCGCTTTTTTCATCTGATATGCCGATTATCTTTGCACCACGTGCTTTAATTTCTCTAGCACTCGTTAATGTGTCAGAATATGTAGAATCATTTGGATTAATTATTATTACAAAAACATTGGAATCCATAAGTGCCAGAGGCCCGTGTTTTAATTCCCCTCCAGCAATTCCTTCTGCATGAATGTATGTGAGTTCTTTTAACTTCAAAGCTGATTCTATAGCTATTGGATAATGAACTCCTCTACCTAAAACGTAAATATCTGAGATTTCTTTAATTTCCTTAGCAATGTTTCTTACTTGAGCATGATTTTCAAGAATCTTTGAAATTGCATTTGAAATTTCTTTATAATCTATAACAAAACTTCCATTACAAATCACTTCTACTAATTTGTATATTACAATAATTTGTGATGTAAAACTTTTTGTTGCAGCAACTCCTATCTCTGGACCACAATTCATGCCAATAATGAAGTCTGATTCTCTTGCCAAAGATGATGTAAGCGAATTTACTATGGATATGATCTTGCATTTCTCTTTTTTAGCAATATTCACAGCTTCTAACACATCTGCACTTTCACCACTTTGAGAAATTGCAATTAATGTTGACTCTGGTTCAATTATCTGAGATGAAAATTGTAATTCACTTGAAATTATGGTGTCTACCTTAATTTTTGCATATTTTGCTAAGATTTGTTTTGCTATTAGCGCTGCATTATAACTAGTTCCGCTTCCTGTTATGTAGATATTATTTGAATTTTTAATATGATTTCCTGCATTTTTTATGGCATTTTTAGTATTCTCTCCTGATTTGAATATGATATCAGGTTGTTCTGAAATTTCTTTAATGTAAAATGTGCATAATCCCCTTTGTATGCATCTGCAAATTCTTTTGATACTTTAGTAATCTGTTGTTTTACAATATTTCCATTAAAATCAAAAATTTCCAATTTATCTTTTTCAATTAAAACAAAATTTCCATTTTCAATGTATATTGCATTATCTGTTTGTTCAATGAATCCTAAAACATCACTTGATAGAAAATAGCTGTTTTTTCCGATTCCTACAATTAACGGTTCATGGAATCTTGCAGCAGCCATTTGACCATTCTCAAACATTGCAACAAATGCATAATTCCCTTTCAACTCTGATACTGTTTTGATTATCGCATCTTTGACATTCTTGATCTTCTCATAATTTTTTTGAAGAAGATTCGCTATTACTTCGCTATCTGTTTCGCTTTTGAAAATATAACCCTCTTTTTCTAATTGTTTTTTTAATTCTTCAAAATTCTCTATAATTCCATTGTGTACTATTGCTAATTTTCCAGAATTGCTAGGATGTGGATGTGCATTGACATCTGTAACTTTTCCATGAGTTGCCCATCTAGTATGGCCTATTCCAATTTTTCCAGGTAATGAATCAAGTTGAATCTTGGAATTTACCTCCTCTACTTTTCCAGTTCCTTTTTTTAATTCAATTTGACTATTTGATTCAGTTGCAACCCCTACACTATCATATCCACGATATTCCATTCTCCTTAATCCTTTGACTATTATGGGTGCCGCTACTTCATTTCCATAATATCCGATAATTGAACACATCGTTAATCTATTTTATAATGTGAGGGGTTATTTACTGTTAGACTTGTTTTTTATTATTATTTGGTTGAAGAACTTTCTACGGCCTCTTCAGATTCTTTACCTGCATCTATATCTGAATTAACTTGGGTTGTTTCTGGTTTTTTAGTACTTTCTAACATACTTGGAATGTTAGATTCAGGTGAAAAGTGAATATTCTTTTCCTCTTCAAGTGTTACAATATATGATGGGATGTCTACCTTTCTATCCCCAATCATTATGTGTCCATGAATTACTGCTTGCCTTGCTTGATAAGGTGTTTTAAATCCAAATTTTCTTGTTACAATCGTTTGTAGTCTACGCGAAAGTAAATCGTTAACTTGGAGATTCAACACATCATCTAATGTTGATTCATTACTTACCAGTCCAATTCTTGATAATGATTTCATCAAAATTGGTTCTTTTTCTAATCTAATTTCTTGTCTTAACGCAAGTAGTGATCTTGCTTGATGTCTAACTCGAGATAACTCTGTATGAGCTTTCCATAATTCTCTTTTTGATCTTAAACCAAAAGTTCCAAGAGTTTTTAATTCATCCATTTTTAATTCGTAATTTAGTGGTCTTTTTGGTTTTCGCCACATACGTCTTGGATATTTAGGATCTCCCATTCAATTCACCTATTTCTTTTTCTCCACAGGTGCTGCTTTCTTTTCTTCAGCTGGTTTAGCTGCTGCAGGTTTTGCTGTTGCTGTTGCACCAGCTGTAGGTGCTGCTGCTGCAGGTGCTGCTGCGGCTGCTGCTGCAGGTGCTGCTTTACCAGCTTTTGCAACTCCAACAGCTCCTCCTTTTCTGCCTGTAGTTCTAGTACATTGTCCTCTAACTTTTAATCCATACATGTGACGATAACCTCTCCAACTGTTTGTGATCCTTTCTCTTTCGATATCATTTCTTAATGTAAAAGGAATATCCGATGTTAACAGATGCATATTTGCTCCAGTTTCGATATCCTTTCTTCTGTTAAGAAACCATGCTGGAAAATTTCCTGCTATAGGATTAGTAATTAATTTTTCAATTGATTCAACATTGGCTTCAGATAGAAAACCGATGTTTGTATTAGTGTTAATTTTTAAAGTATCTAAAATTGCAGTAGCAAAATTATATCCAATTCCTTTAATTTGGGTTAATCCGACAATAGCCTTTTTAGCTCCTGGAATGTCGTTCCCTACAATCCTAACAATGTGTCTATATTCTTGAGTACTCAAGTATTCAAAAATTCTTAGTTACCCCGATAAAAACCATGCTAGGCGTCAATTCAAAGCATTTCAATTATGAATTGATAATGATTATTCCTAATTTGTATCTCTTAAGGTCTATTTTAGTCACGATCTAATATGCACATAATACTTTCAGATTTATCTAAAGTCTGAATCTTCTGTCCAGTTTCTACCGTGTACATTCCATTGACTACATTTACAACACTTTTTCACTCCTCTTTGAGCATCAATGTCAATACAGAAACAATGTTCTCCTTTTCCAGAAGGGTCTTTGAGGCATAACTTTTGCATTATTTGCAATTATTTTTTTTATTAATTATCTTATTGGTATTCTAATGACTATAATTTTGAATTGGATAAGTTATAAATTCACATAAACATTTAGGAATAAAATGGATGATACATTTGATCGCGAAAAAGTAGTTGACTGCATGTTTGATCCTATAACCTCATCCATTTTAGCTGAACTAGAAGATGGTGAAAAGGACTGTTCTTTCTTAGCAGAAAAATCATCTATTTCTGAAGATGATGTTTTGGAAAGACTTTCTTACTTAATTGAAAAAGGATTTATTTTTAAAAATTCAATTAATGGAAAATCTGTCTTTTCTGCAAATACTGAAAAATTAACTCAAATCGTAGAAAATAGTGATACCTTTAATGCAACAATTGAAGGCTTAGAAAAAATGGATAGCTATCTTAACTAAAAGATTTCTTACGATTTTTTATTGCATAAATTGGAACAATAATCATTCCAATTAATCCAATTATGAGAACATATAGAGAAATAAATCCTAATGATTTCTTACCTGCGTCAGGTTCTGGTCCTATGACTCCAAAGATCTTAATTTCTTTATCATTTGTATTTTCGATAACTAATTTGTATGTGCCAGATGTAGTAATTTTGAACTGCCCTTCAAAGTCTTCTTCATTGATTGATTGTGATTCTATTGCAACATCAAACGGATCTAGTATTTTTGCTTTAATTCCTTTAGAATCCATTATTTGAATTGCATATATTCCATTCTGTGTCTCATTATCTAACTCAGCTGGAATTGTCAAACTTTCTCCGACCTTAATTTGTCCTTCTCCCTTGATCAAATCCTCAAAAATTACTTGATTTCCATAAAATGACAAAATTATTCCTGTGCATACTATGCCTCCTACAATCACAAAAAGAATACCGGTTCTTTGCATGTTCTGTTTGTGATATTCTTTAGTTTAAACCTAATTTTTTTAACTTGAATTCCTTCTATAACCAAAAGTTAGATTGGGCTAAAAAATTTAGCCTAGGCTAACTTTTAAATAAACAAATCATGTATGATGATTGTACTTGAAATTTAATCGTTCGAACATTATGATCCTAGTAATTTTTGTAATTTTTGGAATTTCAATAATAATGATTTTTCCAGCAATATCTGAGGCTCAATCCGAGCAGAAAACATTTGTTACTCATTCTGGTGCAGTTGTAAAGACATCTGGTGAAGTACTTGATCCGCTTTACACTGTATCATCTGTAGAATTTGATCCAGATGAATATTTAAGAAATTTTGAGTATGGAAGATTATCGGTATCTGAAACTGGACAAACAATCCGCGATTATACAATAATCGCAGAAGATGATAAGATTCAAGAAATTTCTCCTGGAATATTTTACAATGTTTGGACTTTTAATGGAACTGTTCCTGGTCCTACAATAAGAGCTACTGAAGGTGACCTTGTTAGAGTTCATTTCATAAATAATGGTTCAAAAGAACATACTATACATTTTCATGGAATTCATCCAGCTGGAATGGACGGTGTTTTTGAACCTGTAGGTGGTAATGGCGGCCAATTTATTTATGAATTTGAAGCTGGTCCTGTTGGTGTTCATCCTTATCATTGTCATGTGATGCCACTTGAAGAACACATAGTTCATGGTCTTTATGGTGTCTTCATTGTTGATCCTAAGGAAAAACGTTCACCCGCTGACGAAATGGTGATGGTCTTAAATGGGTTGGATACTGATTTTGACACTGAAAATAATTTTTATGCCGTAAATACCATCCCATTTTATTATCAACATCATCCAATCCAGATTAACACCAACGAATTGATTCGAGTCTATGTTGTTAATATGGTGGAATTTGATCCAATAAACAATTTACATCTTCATGGTAATTTGTATAAGTATTATCCAACAGGAACTGATCTTGTTCCATCATTTTACACTGACATGATAACATTATCACAAACCGAACGTGGCATTATGGAATTTGAATACGAATATCCTGGAAAATATCTGTTTCATGCCCATAAAGTAGAGTTCTCTGAAAAAGGATGGGTTGGAATATTTCTTGTAAAGGATAATCCTGACAAGAATTCTCAGAAGGTAGAATATGGAACTTAGTGATAATTCATCTAAAGTCAAGATTATTGCTAGTGGCTTAATTCCATTTGCATTTGTAATCATTATGATGGCCTATATTTTCGGACCTGGTGCTGATTTGTTAGATTTAGGAATACCATTACCTGAAATAACTATTGAAAAAGTAGATTTTCATGATTCTGAAATTCGAGCAACCGTAAGAAACACTGGACCAATTCCAGTTGAGATAGCAATGGCAGATGTCAATGATAGAATTCAACCTGCCGCAGTAGAACCAGATAGGTTTCTTGAACGATTCGAATCAACTCTGGTTAGAATTCCATTTGAATGGAATGAGGCTGAACCATACATCATTGGAATTACTATAGGTGATGGAACACGATTTGAAAAAGAGATAGAAGCAGCAGCTCCTGCACTAGAGCCAACTATAGATCTTGCAATATTTTTTGCAATAATTGGAACTTATGTTGGAATAATACCTATAATGATAGGATTACTTTGGCTTCCTTTCATTAAGAAAATTAGCAAACAAAAATTTCATTTCTTTTTGGCATTAACTGCAGGATTGTTATTTTTCTTGGCAATTGATTCAATTGAAGAAGCAGTAGACGTATCAAATGAAAGTCTAGCTGGAAGCTTCAATGGAATTTTGCTTATTGCAACAGTAATTGTATTATCTTTTCTAGGATTATTTTATTCAGGAAACAAACTTGTTTCAAGAGCCAACTCTTCCAAGCTTACAAAACCTGTTGCAATTGCATTAATGATATCAATTGGAATTGGACTACACAATTTTGGAGAAGGATTAGCAATTGGTGCATCTGTTGGTTTAGGTTCTGTTGCATTTAGTACATTTCTGATTGTAGGCTTTGCTTTACACAATACTACTGAAGGTATTGCAATTGCAGCGCCAATGTCTAGAGGAAAATTAATGATTAGAAAACTAGCCGCCATGGGAATGATTGCAGGCGCTCCAGCTATTTTTGGTGCATGGCTTGGTGGTTTTGTATATTCTCCATTTACATCAATAATCTTTCTTTCAATAGGTGCAGGCGCAATATTTCAAGTAATTATTGTGATTTTGAAATGGATTAGAGATGAGGGAGATAGTACTCTTTCTAGTGCTTCTGTAGCCTCTGGATTTGCCATAGGCATGTTAGTTATGTACCTGACAAGCATCTTAATCTAATCTGGTTCTGGATGTATTGTAATTACAGCATTTTTAATCTGAGTTCTTATGACATGTTCTATTTCAGATGTCATATCGTGAACTTTTTCAATAGATAATTCTTTGTCAAATGAACAATCGATATCAATTTTAAGAATATTTTCAAAATTTAAAGAAACTATTCGTCCTATTTTTTTAATTACAGTATATTGTTCTAAAATTTCTCTTATCTTTTCTTCTGTAATCTTATCTTCTATATTCAAATTTTTTGGAACTGTTAGAAATGGTTCAAGATGAATAGTTACATGTTCAATTTCAGGAATGTTTTCTTGAATTTTTTGTTCAATTTTCTCTGATATTTTATGAGCCGAATCAAGGTTGATTTCATTATCTACCATGACATGTAAATTTGAGTAAGTCTTTCCTTTAGTCTTATGAGATATAATATTGTGAACTTCTTTAACCCCCTCTATACTTTTTGCGATGTCGTTAATTTTTGCATTTAGAGGCACGTTTTTCCAATTTGGCTCAAAATGAATAGTGATTGACGCGTTAGATAATTTCTTTTTAATGTTTTTTTCAACTGTACTGCTGATTTCATGTGCTCTATCAAAACTTGTATCGCCTCTTAGAGATATTGTGACATCTGTAAATATTACATCTCCAGATTTTCTCATTAAAATTACTCCAACTTCTATCACTCCTTCAGTATTCAAGACAATTTCTTTTACTTTTTTTACAAGTTCTGGTGATATGATATCTGTTAAATCTAATGCAGTTCTATGAATTAATTTCAAACTAAGTATTACCAAAACAACTCCAAGAATTAATGCGGCAATAAAGTCTCCATTATAGAATCCATATACTACTAACACAATTCCAGCTATTGCAATTACTGTTGAACCAAGATCCATAAATGCATGATAGAAATCGGCTTTGAGAGTAACCCCTCCAATTTTTTTAATTGATCTTCGAAGAAGAACTATTCTAAAAATATCAATTCCGATTGTGTATAATCCACCAATAATTGCAAACATGCCAGGTAATGTATTATGTACTGGATTCTGCAATCTGTGAATTGATTCATAAATGAAAAATATTGCTATAAGAAAAATAGCAATTCCACCAATAAGTCCACCAAGCGATTCAATTTTTCCATGACCATAGGTATGTTCTTCATCAGGAGGTTTTATTGCGTATCTAGCAGCTAAAAGTAGTATTACAGTCACAACACTATCTAGTAGGGCATGAATACTATCTGTAATCAGACCAAGACTATTCGAAATTAAACCAAAAACTAATTCAACTATAAATGCTGAAAAAATGGCTACTAATGAAATCTGTAAAACCTTTGTTTTTTGTTCCAACATTTCTACCTCTTGGTAACCCTCTCATGTATTACAAGTATTCTAAATGCAATTCATACGACAAGATTATTTGTGATAAACGTTGTTTTTCTTTATGATGAGTCACAAATATGTAATTTTACTTGGCATTTTTTCATCCATACTGTTAACCCCAATTATTAGTGTAGAAGCAGCCAGCAATCCTAATCTGTTTGTTTCAGCAGAGAACTCTCAATTTAACAACCGATTTTCTGGCTCTATGGTGGTTGAAGTTGTAATCCGCGACACAAATCTTCATGATACAGACCAAGGAAAAGGCGAACCCGACGTCACACTTAATGGTAAATCCTTACGAATGATTCAAGCAACTGATGGCAATTGGTATGCATATTTTGCAAATGTTGATAAAGCAAAAATAGCTGATTCTACCCAATCTACAACTTCTGGTAAAGGCTTAGACTTTGGTGTTTTTTGTAGTAGGGATACTGCATCATCTGTTTTTGGAATCTCTCTTTCTGAAACTGATGGTTTTGCAGTCCCAGGAAACAATGGTCTATCTGGTTTTACAAATGGCGTTTCATCATTTAATCAGTGTACTGGAACACTAACAAGCTCTACTAATCTTAACAATGTTGTAAGAAATCCACAGTCAATTAACACCAACCCCAATATTCCAACTGGTCAAATTGGATTGGATTCTGATGCATGGCCTTTAATTCAACTCTTCTCTTTTAATGATGTCCAAATTCAATACAATGCTGGTGGAAACCCACAAAGTGTTTCTCTTGAATACGACGAAAGTTCAAACATCTCTCTAACACTTGATAGATCAATATATCCTCAGAATTCACAAGTTTTTCTAACTGTAAATGATTTTCAATTAAATCAAGATCCAACAGATGAAGATTCATGGACATTTAATGTTAATTCCCCACTTGCTATTTTTTACCAAGCATTTGATACTTCGGGTTCAAATTCTGCAAATGGTACTTCTGGATTAGTGAATTTGAACACTAATCTCTCAAATTTGGGTTTTAAAAATAATGGACAACTTTCAATTAATTTGGGAAATATAATGGAATTAACATCAAATGATAAGCAACCTAGTACTTTTGTTGATGATGATGTACCAGGAAACCCATTTTCCAAAATTATTACTTTGGTAGAAAATGGTCCAAATTCTGGAATCTTTGATAGTGTTGATAATGGTGATGAATCTGTTGTTAGAGTTCTTGCTGACGCCCCAAGAGGTCAAAGTGGGCAAATAGACTATAATCAAAAATCTACTTCTGTTCTTACAGGTTCTTCAACATCTTCAATTTCGATAAAATCTACCTTGACTGTTGGAGAAGGTGCTAAATCACTTACACCAGGCAAAAAATTTCCTGTAACTTTAATAGATTCTGATCAAAATATCAACTCTGCAAGTAGAGATCATTTAGATATCTTTAGAGATTCATCTTTAGTTCCTACCTTAAAGATTGGAAATCCAACCACTCTTGGCAATGCAAATGATGTGCAGTTTCATTCTTCTGCCACCGCATTAAATGCCGGTGATACATCTAATTCGTCAATTCCTGACAAAAACTCTGCAAGATTGTTCATTGATACGTCAAATGTGGCAATTCCAACTTTTAAACAACTATCATTGAATCTTGGTGTTTCTGCATCAATCTTACAATCGCTTTTCATAGATTCATCTATTTCAAATAACGATGGTACTAACTGGATAAATTATGATCTTAGATCTTTTGAAAATGATTTTGGAATCACAGATTTTACAGATACGTCAATCACTCTATCTTTTGGAACTTTGGGTTCTTTACCAATAACTATAGTTGATTCTGGTGATCTGTCTTCATCCCATGGGCTTGTTCAATTAGATGATGCCGATATTCAACAACTATCTACTAGGAGTGGAATTGTATATCTTGTAATAAATTTTGATTCAAGTAATAACACTCCCACAGTTGGAAGTATTTCTGCAGAAAAAAATAAACAACCGATAGTTTTTGATTTCTTTTCGTTTGGGTTATCCAATAACAATGATATCAATAATGCCATTTACAGATTTGAATTAGAAGAGACAAGTGATAACTCTTCAAAATTTGTTGGTACTCTTGAATATGCTGTAGCTAATCAACTCAACATTTTAGATCCTAATTTCATTAAAACACTAAGAACAATAGATGATGAAATAAAATTTATTGTGACTAATAGATTGATTGATGAACAAGGAATTGCCATATCTTATTCTGATTTAGATAAAGTTGGAGTAATTACAACGACTTCTACTAAATCTGATATTTCTACCAATTCGGGTACTATCTCTTCTGGTTCAAGTACATACCGATTTGGTCAACCTGTGACAATTACCCTCAGGGACTCTGATCTTAATTTGAAAAGTGATAATGTTGATATTTATCTAGTAAATAATGATCCAAATTCTCCAAATGTAGATACAGTTGGTACTTCAGGAAATATTTTGTTAGAAATTTTACTAAAAGATATTCGTTACAAACGATGTGTTGTTAATGGAGTTGAGTATGGAGGACTTGCTTCTACTGGTTTTACATTAGTTGAGACTGGACCTAGTACTGGTGTATTTGAAGGAACATTCAAGATGCCATCTCAAATTTGTGATAAATCTGGAACAAAACTAATTTCAACAGCAGGAGGAAGTCTTGATGCAAAATATTATGACTCTAGAGATGCTTCTGGTAATTCAAACATATTTCGTTTGTTAAATGCAAAATCAACAACACAATTTTCAGCCTCACCTCAATTAAGTACTGATAAAATTACAATTCCGTCTTCTGGTTCTTCTGAAGAAATAATCTTGTCTGGTAGTATTGGTAATCATAAAAGAGGAATTCCATTAAATATCTCATTAATCCGTCCAGATGGTATAGTCCAAAACTTTGCTGCAGTAATATCTGATAGTGGAAGCTATCGTGCTGCATTTTCAATCAATCAAGATTCTTTATCAGGTGTTTATAAAATTCAGTTATTACATAATGGTGTTAACGTTGGATTAGTTTCGTTTACTGCTTCACACGATATGCCTGCTTGGATTAAAAACAATGTGAAACAATGGTCTTCTAATTCTGAAATTATTGATGGATTAAAACAAATGATTAAAGAAAAAATAATCAATTCTCCAAAAGAATATCAAAATTCTGAAAGAGTGGTTCCTGATTGGATTAAAAATAATGCCAAATGGTGGTATAATGGACAAATTTCCGATGACGACTTTATAAAATCACTTCAATACTTGGTCAATAAAGGTATAATTCGAGTATAATCAGGTCAATTTTTCTTTCATTGAATACATAAATACCCTCATGCCTGATTCAAAATGAAAATGAAGCTCGTGGGTTTCCTAGTATTATTGTCAATTTCTCTACTTTCTTATGGGTTTATTGGAAATGCATCTGCTCAAAGTATAGAATGTGAGGATAATCAAATAGAAATAGATGGTGTTTGTCAGGATATTAATTGTGGCCCTAATCAAATATGGCAAAATAATGAATGCCAAGATGTTGTAACAGGCCCAAAAAATAATCTTAACTTAAAGACTGATCTTAACATTTACGGACAAGGTGGAATCGTAGTCATCAGCGGTCTGATTAACAATATTGAAAATCTTGGTTCTGGTGATGTCTCCATTATTGTTAGAGCACCAGATAACAATATCGTTACAATTGCCCAAGTTCATCCTAATGCAGATGGTTCTTTTCAAACAACTGTAAAAGCTGATGGTCCACAATTCAAAGCACCAGGCGACTACAAAGTCTTTGCAAATTTTTCTGGATTAAAATCTGAAATTAAATTCAAATTTACT
The DNA here is from genome assembly GCF_013407385.1 of Nitrosarchaeum sp. AC2. Lineage (NCBI taxonomy): Archaea > Thermoproteati > Nitrososphaerota > Nitrososphaeria > Nitrosopumilales > Nitrosopumilaceae > Nitrosarchaeum > Nitrosarchaeum sp. AC2. Next base: position 349,495 of record NZ_CP030847.1, read on the forward strand.
GGAGGAGATGGTGGTATCATCTCAGGTGGTGATAACAACCCAATTACATGTCCAACAGGTCAAAAATTAGTTAATGGAAAATGTGTTGTTGAAGAAATTACATGTCCAACAGGTCAAAAATTAGTTAATGGAAAATGTGTTGATGACGTACCAGAACCAATGCAATGCCCTCCTGGTGAAGAATTGATGAATGGAAAATGTATTGTTCCAGAACCAGTAGAAGAAGAACCACCAGTATGTGGTAAAGGAACTGAATTGGTAAACGGTGTATGTCAAGTGATTAAAGTCGATGATGATAAAAAACCAGGCGGTGCATGTTTGATTGCTACTGCAGCATATGGAACTGAATTAGCTCCACAAGTACAATTCCTAAGAGAGATTAGAGATAACACTGTAATGAGCACTTCCTCTGGAATGGCATTTATGAGTGGTTTTAACCAAATCTATTATTCATTCTCACCAACAATTGCTGATCTAGAAAGAGAGCATCCATTGTTCCAAGAAGCAGTAAGAGCATTTATCACTCCAATGATATCTACTCTCTCAATTATGACACTAGCTGAAGATGGCTCTGATGCGCAAGTGTTAGGATTGGGACTCTCTGTTATTGCTTTGAACTTGGGAATGTACATTGCAGCACCAACAGTGATTGGTTTCAAAGTTCACAAACATTTGAAATCTAGAAAATAACCTGAAATTTTTTGATAACTTTTATCTTTAATTCAAAGAAACGATAAAACGTTCTCAATGTTTTTTATATGGGAAATCTGACCCATGCTGAGATAGGGAAAGAAGATTGAACAATTATACAATTTTATTCGGTTTTATGCTGCTTATCCTTTTATCACCAAACAGCATTTTTGCACAATCCTCAGACACTGACGGTGACGGTATTCCAGATTCTTCAGACTCTTGTCCTACTGATCCTGAAACTATTAACGGATTTGAAGATTCAGACGGTTGTCCAGATGTGGTTCCTCCAACTGACACTGACGGTGACGGTATTCCAGATTCTTCAGACTCTTGTCCTACACAAGATGAGACAGTTAACGGATTTGAAGATTCAGACGGTTGTCCAGATGTGGTTCCTCCAACTGACACTGACGGTGACGGTATTCCAGATTCTTCAGACTCTTGTCCTACACAAGATGAGACAGTTAACGGATTTGAAGATTCAGACGGTTGTCCAGATGTGGTTCCTCCAACTGACACTGACGGTGACGGTATTCCAGATTCTTCAGACTCTTGTCCTACACAAGATGAGACAGTTAACGGATTTGAAGATTCAGACGGTTGTCCAGATGTGGTTCCTCCAACTGACACTGACGGTGACGGTATTCCAGATTCTTCAGACTCTTGTCCTACACAAGATGAGACAGTTAACGGATTTGAAGATTCAGACGGTTGTCCAGATGTGGTTCCTCCAAAAGATACTGATAATGATGGAATTGATGATAAGATAGATCAATGTCCTACCCAAGCTGAAACATTTAACGGGATTGAAGATTCAGACGGTTGTCCCGATGTAACAGCGCCAAAAGATACTGATAATGATGGAATTGATAATAAGATAGATCAATGTCCTACCCAAGCTGAAACATTTAACGGGATTGAAGATTCAGACGGTTGTCCAGATGTAACCACACTTCAAGACTCTGATAAAGATGGAATTGTAAATTCTGCAGATCTTTGTCCACGTTCTCCTGAAACATTTAACGGATTTGAAGATTCAGACGGTTGTCCAGATAATTCACCTGTAATTGACACTGACGGTGATTTGATCATTGATACACTTGATCAATGTCCTACCCAAGCTGAAACCGTTAACGGATTTCAAGATTCAGACGGTTGCCCAGATGTAGCCCAACCAACTGACACTGACGGTGACGGTATTCCAGATTCTATTGATTCTTGCCCAACTCAAGCTGAAACCGTTAACGGATTTCAAGATTCAGACGGTTGCCCTGACATCATTCCAACAACTGATTCCACTCCAATTTCTGAATCTGAAGATGATAGCTCTCTATTGCAATGGACTGCTGTAATTGCTTCTGTTATTACTGCTGTAGGTGCAATTGGAGCTGCAAAATTAAGAAAATCATCTTAATTCCAAGTTTGTAATTAAACCAAACATTTAATGCCAAAAATTATTTTTATGATAATAATTGGTTTGCACGCCAACAATCCAGAAGGAATCATTCAAAAATGGTTCTTTCTGGAATTTTAACGAGGTTTGAATTTTTGTTATCTGAAGGATTAGTTAATTTGTCTTTATACACTATTGAAATTGGACAAATAGCATTTGTTACTGCTGTAATAGTACTATCTGTAGCTGTATGTGTTAAAATTATTAAAAATAAAAAACAAAAAAATCATAATAAATTCTAAAAATCAAAACATTTTTCTATAATTTTCTTAACTATTACTCTAAGTTATTATATTCAAACAAACTCTAAATGTTTATGCATATAGAGTATGAAGAATTTGATTCAATTGAGGATATCTTCTTGTATATGGCAGCTGCTGCACCACCAATGAAAAATACCATGCCTATTAATTCGTATAAGGGATTTATCATGGCATTCATTCCACTTAGTCCTTCAAGTGGCGATTCATATCTTATGATTTATGCTAAAGGTACTCTTGAAACAGGCATTTATGAATTTGATATTAATTCAAAATCTTTCAAAAAAGTAAATGCAATTGAAAGAGCTGATAAAAATTACTTTATTTCTTTAACCCCAAAAAGAAATACTATCGCAGATGAAGCAATTAAAAATCTATAATTTTTTTGTTTGAATTTTTGGAGCCGTCACAGATCTACTTCTGGCATATTTATCAATAATTTCATCTGGAGTTCTTCCATTGAATAGATCTTTACATAATCCTCTTAGATATCTCATTATTGCCCATGTACCTGCTTTTAGAATTCCATACATGAATACTTTCATTGGTGGACCATATGTCTTATTTCTAAGAATAATTGGAATAATATCATTAATTACACGAAGATTGTTTTCCCAACATTTCCAAAATAATGTAAACTGAGCCTCATTCAAATTTCCAAAATGCATAGAATTCTTTTCACTAAAGTCTTGATAAAGCAATGGAGCAACCAATCCTCTGAAATTCATTTCTCTAAAGTCACTCATCATATCAATAGTATATTGTACATCATCTGGTGTTTCGTCTGGCCATCCTATGATGATTGTAGCAGCTGGGAACCAATGATTGTCATTCAAAATTTTTGCTCCTTCTCTTACCACACTACCCCATTCTTCAGGAGCAAATGGTCTTGTTTTCACACCTAGATGTTTTTTTACCATGTTTGGTGCGACTGTCTCAATTCCCAAATTTGTTGCAAGCCACCTACCAGTTTCATCTTGTTTGTTAATCTTTGAAATTTGTCGCATTAGCTCTGGATCGGCAGCAACTGCTGAGAAAGTCATATGTGTAGTTCCTATAAAATTGGCTCCTAATCCTTTAAGTCCTTTCCAAAGTTCTGTTATGGCATCTCTATTTGGAATAAAGTCTCTATTATCACACCCATAAAGTAACATCTCATCAGAATGGAGCCATACTGAGTCAAATCCGTAATCTAAATTGATCTTTGCTTCATATTGTAGTCTTTCTAATGGTAAATCTTTCTTTGATCTTTTATTTACGTCGCAAAAATCACACCCTCTGCCGCATCCTCTCATTGCTTCAATGAGTGAGTTTATTGTTGGTCCTTCAATAACTGGAATATTTTGTATATTTTTTACAAAACAATGCATTAATTCTGGAGCATCACCTTTTTCTAAATCATGAAATAAATCCAAAGCTAATTCATCAGCTTCCCCTACGACTACAGTATCTATTCCATGAATTTGCATTCTATCTGATTTTGCAAGTTCCCATGCACCATTTCCGCCAACTACTACATGAAAATCGTATTTCTTTTTTAATTGAATAATATTTGCACACATTTTTTTGAATTTCATAGCAACATAAGATAATTTTTCAGGTGACATTGTTGTTGTAACTGGTGCCATTCCCAAAGGATCCATCACATTGATTCCAACTACCTTAGTATCTGGTCCAATTGATTTTTCTAACATCTCTGGATTTGCAATAAAAACTTCATCGCGTTTGTATCCTTGAAGTAATGCACTTTCAACTCTTCTTAATCCAACTTGAGCAACTTTTGATTCTCCTGTGATTGGATCTGTTTCAACTGGAGGACAGAAAACTTTGTCAAACACCCATTCTGGAAGAACTTCATATGGTCCACAGGCAATAAATCCATAAAGAAAATTTCCTCTATAGTTTGTCATTAAGCTGCGATCAGCAGTTAGAACAATTCGTTTTCCAGCCAATATTAACAAGATTCGTTCTAGTATGGTATATATGATTTACGAGGTAAATTTGCCAATAATTTTCTATAATTTCTCAATTAGTGTTACTTTGTACTGTTTTTTTGTATTGCCCTATTTGCTATATTTGCAGATATTGCACCAGCAGCAATACCGTTGTCTATATTGACTACTGATAATCCTAACGAACAGCTTTGTAACATTGAAGCCAGTGCGGCGATACCTTTTCCACCATACCCATATCCTACAGAAGTCGGTATTCCAATTACTGGAATATCTACCATTGATGAAACTAAAGTAGCTAGTGCTCCTTCCATTCCCGCAACTACAATTATACAATCTACTTCTTCATTTATCATTTCTTTTAAAATTGGAAATATTCTTTGAATTCCAGCAACCCCGACATCATAGCTTGTAATACATTTACAATTCATTGCCTCACACATTAATCTGGCTTCTTCAGCAACTCCTATGTCTGATGTTCCAGCTGCCAATATGCCTACTTTTCCACCTTTGAATTCAATTGGTTTTTTAAAAAGTACTATAGTTGATGAATTTTTTCCAGTTTTAATTTTCATTTTTAATTTTTTTGTAAATGCTAAGATTTTTGAATAATCTTCTTTTTTGATTCTTGAAACTACTACTGAATTAGTTTTCTCTAGTGTTTTTTGAATGATTTTTTCAATTTCATCTGTTTTTTTACTTTCTGCAAAAATTACTTCTGGTATTCCTTTACGTTTTCTTCTATTAATATCGATTTTAGCAATACCTTCTATTTCCTCAATTGAATATAGTGATAATAGTTTTTTGCTTTATCTAATGAAATTTTTCCTTTTTCCAATGATTTTAAAATTTCATGAATTTCCAATAATGTTTCATCTATGTTTGAATAAAAAAATGCTTAGATCTGTATGCCTGAAATTGCACTTTTAACATTTTGTATCCCTGTATCAAATAATTGTTTTTTCTTCAGCATTTAGGTCAAGTTCAATTATTTTTTCAACACCTTTCTTTCCAATTACTGCAGGAACCCCAATTGTGACATCTGAATGACCATACTCCCCATCTAGATATGTTGCAACTGGTATCACTTGCTTTCTATCTCTAACAACAGCTTCAATCATTGCAGAAATTGCATTTCCAGGTGCATGTACTGTTGCACCTTTTAACTCAATAACCTTAGCTGCAACCTGTTTTGTATTTTGTACAAGTTCATCTAGTTTTTGTTTTGGTAGAAATGAAGAAAGTGGAATTCCAGACACTGATGAGAATCTTGGTAATGGCAACATATTTTCACCATGTTCTCCAATTACAAGTGCTCTAATAGAATCACGTGAATGTCCTGTGGCTTCATGAATAAATTGTCTAAATCTGGATAAATCTAACATTCCACCCATTCCAAAAACCCTACTTCTATCAAATCCTGATACCTTGTAAGTAATGTATGCCATTGGATCAAGTGGGTTTGTAACAGGAATTATCATAGAGTCATTTGCATATTTTTTGATATTTTCTACAACACTTTTTACAATGGTTGCATTAATTTTTAATAAATCCATTCTTGTCATTCCTGGTTTTCTTCCAGAACCTGCTACAACGACTATTATCTTAGAACCTTTCATATCTTCAAAATTGTTTGAACCCTTTACTTCTACATCTATTCCCTGTTCTGACAACATGTGATTGATATCCATTGCTTCACCTTGTGGTAATCCTTCTGCCACATCAAGTAAGAGTATTTGATCATCTAATCGCTTTAGTGCTGAAAATAGTGCTGCATCTCCACCAACTTTTCCTGAACCTATTATTGTAATCATGAAAGAAGCTGAAATTTTCAATAATTAAATCTAATGAAATTTTTTATCTATTTAGACAGAATTTATATGCATTTTTGATAATTTTTAATCTATGGTAATTGTTATTGATCCTCAAATTGCAGGCATATCTGGAGATATGATTCTCTGTTCTTTAGTGGATTTAGGTGCAAATAAAACCAAAATTATTGATGGACTTAAGCAATCTGAAAAATTTCTTTCAAATTCAACCATCAAACAAATTGATTTTAAAAAATAGATAAACATGGAATAGAATCCACTTCATTATTTTTAGAACTTGATGAACATGTTCATGAAAGAAAAGGTACTGAAATTAAAAAAGCAATTATGGATTCTGCAAATGAGATTGGTCTTTCTAACAAAGCAAAATCCTTTGCAGAATCATGTATTGATACATTAATTTCATCTGAATCTAAAATTCATGGGCTTCCTTTTGAGTCAGTTCATTTTCACGAAGCATCTAGTATTGATACTTTGATAGATATTGTTGGAACTGCAATAGCTATGGATGATTTAGCATTATTTGATGAAGAAATTATTTGTATGCCAATTGCTGTAGGTGGAGGAACTGTAACCTTTTCTCATGGAACCATGTCAAACCCTGCAAGTGCAATTCTTCAAATCTTGAAAAATTCTAAATTATCAATTCATGGTTGCCAAGTAAAAGATGAATTAACTACTCCTACAGGTGCTAGTATACTTGTACATCTTGCAAAAACATCAATGGATTTCTATCCTTCAATGGAAATAATCTCTGTTGGATATGGTGCAGGAAAAAAGGAATTTGATGAATTTTCTAATGTTTTAAAGATTGTAAAAGGTAATCAAAAAATAATTTTCAATTGGATTCAGTTAAAATTCTAGAAACTAATGTTGATGATGTCTCTGGAGAAATCATGGGGAATTTAATTGAAAAAATTATGAATAAAGGTGCTAGGGATGTTTCCATTTACAATGGTATTACTAAAAAAGGAAGACCTACAAATCTCATATCTGTAATATGTGATGATACATCACTTCATGAAATTATGGAACTTCTGGTAATTGAAACTGGGACTTTGGGAATTCGTGTAAGTACTTCAGATCGTTTTATTGTGCCAAGAAAAATCCATAATGTCAAACTAATTTTTGATAGTAATGAATTTTTAGTAAAATACAAAGTTTCATCTTTTAAAGGAAAAAATGATTTTAAAATTGAATTTGATGATTTAAAATTGATCTCAAATACCTTAAACAAGTCAATTAAGGAAACAGAATCATTGATTAGAAAAGAGATTATGAAATTAGATGTTAATTATGACTAAACTTGATAATCTCATTGATTGGTTTGGAACAAAGAAAAAGGTAATGATAGCTCTTTCTGGAGGTGTAGATAGCGCGCTTGTTGCTTATGCTGCATTTCAAAAATTAGGAGTATCTGCAATCGCAGTTACTGCAGACTACAAAACCTTGTCAAAAGAAGAACTAGAAACTGCCAAACAAATTTGTTCAGAAATAGGAATTCAACAAATTCTTTTAGATTATGATGAGCTCCAAAATGAAGAATTTGTAAAGAATTCCTCTGATCGTTGTTTTCATTGTAGATTGGAATTAGGTGATCACTTGGTTAATCTTGCAAAAAAACATGATGTTGAATTAATTGTTGATGGAACTAACTTGGATGATTTAGGTGAATATCGTCCAGGAATTGAAGCCTTAAAAAACAATGGTATTCGAAGTCCTTTAGTAGAAACCAATTTTACCAAAAATGAGATTCGAACAACCGCAAAACTTGTAGGATTGTCCGTATATGATAAACCATCAAATTCTTGTCTAGCCTCACGAATTCCTTGGGGCCAGAGAGTAACAAATGAAAAATTAACTAGAATTGAATTGAGTGAAACATTTGTTAAACAAATTACAAATGTAAGACAAGTTAGAGTGCGAGATCTAAACGGTATTGCAAAAATTGAAGTGGAGAAAGATGAAATATCTCTTCTTCAAGGTGATGCTTTGGAAGAAATTACTAAAAAATTAACATTGATAGGATTTCAATCCGTTAAAATAGATCCTGATGGATATAGACCAGGAAAAATTAATGTGATTGCAGATTGATATATCTTGACAATGCAGCATCCACACAAATTCACGATGATGTTTTAGATGCGATGTTGCCATATCTTAAAGAACAATATGGTAATCCTTCATCAATACATCGTTATGGTAGATTAGCCCATAAAGCTATAGAAAAAGCTAGAAAACAAATTGCATCCTTGATTAATGCAGACTCATCAGAAATTTTCCTTACATCTGGTGGGACTGAATCTAATAACATGGCGCTTTGGGGAATTGCATCAAAAAAACCTTCTTCTAAAATAATCACTTCTTCCATTGAACATGATGCAATATTAGAACCGTGTAAAAAATTAGTAAAAAGTGGATTTGATGTTCTTTATTTGCCTGTTGACAATCGCGGTGTTGTAAATCTAGATACTCTGAAAAATTCTCTTTCAGATGATGTATGTCTTGTTTCAATAATGTTTGCTAATAATGAAATAGGAACAATTGAACCAATTGCAAAAATTGCTCAACTGTGTAATGAACAAAAAATTCCATTTCATACTGATGCTGTTCAGGCTGTAGGAAAAACTCCAATTGATGTAAAGCAATTAGGTATAGATTTACTTTCTATCTCATCTCATAAAATTAATGGACCTAAAGGTGTGGGTGCATTATACATACGAGATGGAATTGATATAGATCCCCTGATTTTAGGCGGAGGTCAAGAAAATGGTTTACGCTCAGGAACCGAAAACGTAGCAAATATTGTAGGATTTGGAAGAGCATGTGAAATTGCTAAACTCCATCTTGTTGAGAATATCTCCCACATGAAAAAACTTCGTGATATCCTTATTGCAAAAATTGTCAATGAGATTCCATATGTTACACTTAACGGTGACATTGAAAATCGTTTACCAAATAATGCACATTTTACTTTTCTTGGTGTTGCAGGTGAAGACTTAATTATAAAACTAGATGAGTATGGTATAGCCGCATCTACTGGTTCTGCATGTTCAGTTCACACCCAAAAAGCGTCTCATGTTTTACAAGCAATGGGTTTTTCACATGAACAAATTACTGGTTCCTTAAGACTTTCCTTGGGTGTGTTTAACAACGAACAACAAATAGATGAAACAGTAAGTATCTTGAAAAAAGTAACTACTGAGTTACGTTCTGTTTCGCCATTTAAAGAAAAATACTCTTTTTGATTAAATTCTAAATAGGAATCTGAAATCTATTTTTTGTAACTATTATTGTTGTTATGATTCCTACTGCTAAAATCATCACTGCAATTGTACCAAATTCTGGAATTATTGTAGTACCTATTATTTCGATATCTGAATCACCTTCTTCAAAATTAATTGTAATTATTCTTGAATTTGTATTAGTTACAGTCTCTTGATATGGCACTTCTATGCCATCTATTATTATTATGAATGTGTCATCTGTTTGATCTTGTTTTTTTGCATCAAATGCATCTCTTGGCATTTCTAAGGTGATAGATCCATCATTTTCAGATTCTATTATTACTATTAATGCAAAGATATCTTTGTCTATGAGCATATTTTTTACAGTACCGCCATTTATAGAATAATTCACATCAAATGTGCCATAACTGCCAGCATCCACTTCAAATATGTCAGTTGCTATCACGTCTGATTTTGGTGAAAAATTGAATTGAGTTTCTGCAACATTATCTTCACCAAATGACGCTCTTACAGTATATTCCCCAGATTTAGCCCAATATGGGCCCTCTGCAATGATTGTATATGAATAACTTCCGTCTTCTGCTACATTAAATTGTGCAACATCTACTAAATTCCCTTGACTGAAAATTTGTAATGTGATAGGGGTGCCTACTATAATGGTACTTACGTTACCTGAAATTACTACCGTATCTCCTTCTTTATATGAATTAGAATTTGTTTTTATTGTGATTAATGACTGAGCAAAAACTGGTAGTGTGACAATCATTCCTAAAATTAAAAATACAAAAATAATTCTAGTTTTCACAAAAATTATTGTTGTACGATTGTATATTTCCTTTACTATCCTAAAATGAAAAAATGAAAAAAGTTGTGAATTTAGTATCTTGGCATAATGCTTAGTTTTGACTTTGCAGATACTGCAATTATTGAGATAATTGCTACTGCTAAGATCATCACTGCGATTGTACCAAATTCTGGGATTACAAAGGTACCTATCACTTCAATTTTTTGAGCACCTGCTAAGAAGTTGACTGTGACTTGATTGTCACTGATTTCTACATCATCCCATTCTTCTCCATCTACAAGTACCATGAAGATACCATCAAGAATTGATTTGTCTGGGTTTAATGTGAGTGTTCCATCTTCACTTGCGTTAATTCTTACGATAATTGCATTATCATTAGAATTGATGCTTGCACCTGTTACCATTCCACCAGTAATAGTGTATGGTACACAATAATTGCCTTTTAGATAAATCTCTGAAGAGGCACAATTATTTGAGCTACCTGAAGTTGCACCACTTAACTCAACAAGTACTTTGTTGCTTTTTGAAGCACTTCCATAGTTGACTTTAATGGTGTATGTACCATCGTGTTTCCATAATTCACCATCTGTGTTGAGAATCGTTTTAAAACTACCGTCATTTTCAGGATTTATCTGAGCAATTGTAACGACAGAATTTAATGGATTCACAACAGTAACTGTTATTGGCATTCCAGAAACATTTGCTACTTTACCGTGTACTGTAATTTTATCACCATGTGAATAATCTGTATTATCTGTCCAAACAGACACAGGCATATCCATCAACAACATTTGTTGTGCTGCTTTTCTTCCAGCATCTGGTTCGTAACAACCTACACATGCTTGAGCATATGCTGATGATATGGTTAAAGTACCGACTGCAGTCAAAACGGCTAATAGCGCGAACGACGTACGGTTGTTCATCTTATTTGCAAAATGAATTTGTCTCTATTTATGTATATTTAAAAAATGAAAAAAGTTGTAAATTTAGTATCTTGGCATAATGCTTAGTTTTGACTTTGCAGATACTGCAATTATTGAGATAATTGCTACTGCTAAGATCATCACTGCGATTGTACCAAATTCTGGGATTACAAGACCATTTTCTATTCCTACTTCAATTGAAGATTTATCATTGCCTTGTTGAGCCACAATAGTATAATTGCCATCTTGTTTCCATAATGCGCCTCCTGTTATGATCTCTTTAGTAAAGTGACCATTTGCATTTAGATTTGGTGCAAATTGATCAACAACAATCACATTTCCATTTGGTGCAATTACTTTCAATGTAATTGAATTAGCGCTATCTGTAATGCCACTAATTTTGATTGTGTTAGATCCTGCCATTGAATTTGCTTCTTTAATCACCAGTGTTTTTCTTACTGTTTGGGTTGGTTCAACAAATCCTTTTTCTAAAGTAGATTGACTAACACTTGTTTCTGAGGTCATACCGTTTATGACTTCTACACGAAGTGACATTTTATACAATGAACTTCCATATGGACTTTGTTCAGCTTTTATTGTATAGAATCCATTCTCCTTCCACATTGGAACTTTAAATTCTGTAGCAAAATCACCATTTTTGTCAGGTGTTAATTGATCAATGCTGACTACATTTAGACTAGGAGAAATTACTGTAAATGTAATATCTGTAACAGATGATTTTGTATGTCCGTTAATTGATATTGTGTCAGAACCTTCTGATGCTATAGCTGAAATTGACATTCCTGTAGTTTGAGCAAATGCATCTTGTTGAATTGAAGTTATTGAAATTATTGACAAAACCATTACGATTAATGTCATTGATGTTACTGAACTTTTAAAATTCATTCTAAATTGAAAACGGTTACTTGGTATTTATATACATTTTTAAAAATGATTCTGTATTATTTCTAGGGTCGATCACAAGATCTTAAAAAGAGAAAAAAAGATGAATTTAGTATCTTGGCATAATGCTTAGTTTTGACTTTGCAGATACTGCAATTATTGAGATAATTGCTACTGCTAAGATCATCACTGCGATTGTACCAAATTCTGGGACTACGGTAGTACCAATTATCTCGATTTCCTCAGCACCTGCTGGGAATAGAATTGTCAATGTTCTATCTGTAGAAGTTGTTATTTCCTCAAAGTCTACTTCTTCTCCGTCTACTAAGACAAAGAATGTATCATCTTGATCACCCATCTTTGCATCAATCAAAGCTCTAGGCAATGTAATGACAAGTGAACCGTCTTGACTTGCAGTTATTGCAATTATCAAGGAGTTTGCTTCTACATCTGGAGTGATGCTGATTAGTTTACCACCAGTTATCTTGTAACTGACCATAAATTCAGTACCTTCTACTGCCATTTTGGTTTCTTTTGGTCCACTATCGGATGAACCTGCAAATGAGAATGTGGTTTCAGCTGTACGAGTTTGGCTTCCATAAGTTACTTCAATTGTATAAGTTCCCCCTGATCTCATTAGTGGTCCACCTACAGTAAATTCAGTACTGTATTTTTTGTCTAAACCGACATCCAATTGATCGAGTATTACTCTATTTCCATTGGGTGCTGTTACTATGAGACTAATAGGAGTTCCAGAAAGAAGTTCTCTTACTTCTCCAGTTACTAAGACTATATCACCATCTTCATATGATGTCTTGTCTGTAGTGACCGAGATTGGATTTACTATTTGTCCAAATGCTGGTGCTATTCCAATACTTGCAATAATAATTGCAGATAAGGCTAACACCGATAGATGAGTATTCATCAATTTTACGCTCGAATTTATCCTATTTAAGGTTGTGAAAAATATTATTGACTAAAAAGAAAAAAGACTGATTTTTGCCGAATTTCAGATTAGATATATATTAACCTGAGCGTGACTTTTTTTCAGTTTGTGTGTATTGTTTGCTGTTACATTTAATGTTCGTCATGGAGGTTTTGTAGATGGCAACTAAGAAAAATCAGGTTTTAGTGCCTGACCATATTTATGTGCCAAAACATGAAATTATTTCAAAACAAGAAGCTGAAGATGTCCTAAAAAAATATAATTGTAAACCCACAGAATTACCATTGATTTTTGTAAACGATCCTGCAATATTGGGACTAGGTGTAAAACCCGGCGATATGATAAAAATCACAAGAAAAAGTCCTACTGCTGGTGAGAGCCTTTACTACAGATATGTGGTGGAAGTTTAAATGGCAGATCCTTCAGTTAAACGTTGGCCAATAATTCAAGATATCTTGAAACGTGAAGGTATTGCACGTCAACATCTTAATTCTTTTGATGAATTTTTAGAAAGAGGTCTTCAAAGTATTATCAACGAAGTAGGGCAAATTGAAATTGAAAATGCTGAATATCCCTACAAAATACAACTAGGTAAAGTCAAACTACAACAACCAAGAATGATGGAGCTTGATGGTTCTATCACTCATATCACTCCAGCAGAAGCTAGACTAAGAAATGTTTCATATTCGGCACCTGTAATGATGGAAGCAAGTGTTGTTGAAGATGGAAAAATCTTAGAATCTAGATTTGTCCATATTGGCGATGTACCTGTAATGGCAAAATCAAACGCTTGCATTTTACATAATTTTTCAACACAAAAATTAGTTGAACATGGCGAGGATCCAAATGATCCCGGCGGTTATTTTATTATTAATGGTTCTGAAAGAGTTATTGTAGGATTAGAAGATCTTTCCTACAACAAAATAATTGTTGACAGAGAAAGTGTGGGTGGAAATACAGTTTTCAAAGCTAAAGTTTATTCTTCAATTGTTGGTTATCGAGCAAAACTAGAATTGGTAATGAAAAACGATGGTTTGATTGTAGCTAGAATTCCCGGTTCTCCTGTTGACATTCCTGTTGTTACACTAACTAGAGCACTTGGATTAGAATCTGATAGAGAGATTGCAGCTGCTGTTTCACTTGTTGATGAAATTCAAAATGAATTAGAAGGTTCATTTGAAAAAGCAGGTGACGTTCCAACAGCAAAAGATGCAATTGTTTACATCAGTAAAAGAATCGCTCCTGGAATGTTAGAGGAATTCCAAATCAAACGAGCAGAGACTCTTTTAGATTGGGGCTTATTGCCACACTTGGGTAAACATCCAGAGAATAGAAAAGAAAAAGCACAATTTCTTGGTGAGGCTGCATGTAAATTATTAGAACTTAAACTTGGTTGGATCTCACCAGATGACAAAGATCATTATGGAAATAAAGTAATCAAATTTGCAGGACAAATGTTAGCTGATCTATTTAGAACTGCATTTAGAAATTTGGTTCGAGACATGAAATACCAATTAGAAAGATCTGGTCAAAAAAGAGGCATTAACGCAGTAGCGGCAGCAATTCGTCCAGGTATTATTACTGATAAATTAAACAATGCAATTGCAACCGGAAACTGGGGTAGAGGACGTGTTGGTGTAACTCAATTACTAGATAGAACAAACTACCTTTCAACTATTAGTCATCTTAGAAGAATTCAATCTCCTCTTAGTAGAACTCAACCAAACTTTGAGGCAAGAGATTTACACGCTACACACTTTGGAAGAATTTGTCCTAGTGAAACTCCTGAAGGTTCTAACTGTGGTCTAGTAAAGAACTTGGCGCTTTCTGGAATTATTTCTGTAAATGTTCCATCCGAAGAAATTGTTGAGAAATTATATGATCTTGGAACAATTCACTTCTTTGATGCAAAAGAAGATGTGAAAAAAGACGGAGCTAGAATATTTGTTGATGGTAGATTAATTGGCTATTACAAAGATGGTGCTGAACTAGCAGAATCACTAAGAGAATTAAGAAGAAATTCAAAAATTCATCCTCATGTTGGAATATCATTTCATCAATCTGCCATTGAAGGTTCTACAAAACGACTTTATGTTAATTGCAATGCAGGACGTGTTTTACGTCCATTGATAATTATCAAAGATAACAAACCCTTGCTCACACAAGACCTATTGGATAAAATCTCCAAGAAACTTCTTTCATGGACTGACTTGTTGCGCATGGGAGTCTTAGAAATGATTGATGCCAACGAAGAAGAAAATTGCTATATTACATTAGATGAAAAAGATTCAAAGAAACATACACATCTTGAAGTATTTCCACCAGCAATTCTTGGTGCAGGTGCTTCTATAATTCCATATCCGGAACATAATCAATCTCCAAGAAACACATACGAATCTGCAATGGCAAAACAAAGTTTAGGATTTTCAACTCCAATGATGAATACCAGTACTTATGTCAGACAACATTTGATGTTGTACCCACAAACACCTATTGTTAATACTAAAGCAATGAAATTACTAGGATTAGAAGATAGACCCGCAGGACAAAACTGTGTTGTGGCAGTATTGCCATTTGACGGTTATAATATTGAAGACGCAATTGTACTAAGTAGATCATCAGTTGACAGAGGTCTCGGAAGAACATTCTTCTTTAGAATTTATGATGCAGAAGCAAAACAATATCCTGGTGGAATGCGTGATGCTTTTGAAATTCCAAACGCTGAAGACAACATTCGTGGTTACAAAGGTGAAAAAGCTTATCGATTATTAGAAGAAGATGGAGTAGTTGCATCTGAATCTCCAGTTCATGGTGGAGATATTTTAATTGGAAAAACAAGTCCACCACGATTTATGGAAGAATATAGAGAATTTGAGTCATCTGGACCCTACAGAAGAGATACCTCAATTGGTGTCAGACCGTCTGAAACCGGTGTTGTTGATACTGTTGTAATGACACAATCAAACGAAGGTGGAAAGATGTACAAGATTAGAGTTAGAGATATGAGAATTCCTGAAATTGGTGACAAATTTGCATCAAGACATGGACAAAAAGGTGTCTTGGGAATTTTAGCAAAAGCTGAAGACTTGCCATATACTGCTGATGGAATTTCACCAGACGTTTTGATTAATCCACACGCATTCCCATCAAGAATGACTGTAGGAATGTTCATGGAATCAATTTGTGGTAAGGCTGCAGCACTAAGAGGAAGTCAATTTGATGGCTCTGCATTTGTAGGAGAAAAAATGGATGAAGTTAAACCTGTAATGGATGCTGCTGGATTCAAATATTCTGGTAAAGAAACAATGTATGATGGAAGAACTGGTAAATCATTTCCGGTCGATGTCTTCATCGGAGTAGTATATTATCAAAAATTACACCACATGGTTGCAGATAAGATTCATGCAAGAGCACGTGGACAGGTTCAGATGTTAACTAAACAACCAACTGAAGGAAGAGCCAGAGGTGGTGGTTTAAGATTTGGTGAGATGGAAAGAGATTGTTTGATTGCATATGGTGCATCAATGATTCTTAAAGATAGATTGCTAGATGAATCTGATAAATCTGATATTTTTGTCTGTGAGAGATGTGGATTAGTTGCATATCATGACGTAAAACAAAGAAAATACATCTGCAGAGTTTGTGGTGATAAAGCTAAAGTTTCATCAGTATCTGTTGCATATGCATTCAAACTTTTGTTACAAGAAATGCAAAGTTTGAATGTGGCTCCAAGATTACTCATTAAGGAGAAGGTATAATGTCGATTCAAGCAATTAAAACAATTGATGCAATTAGATTTTCAGTTTGGTCTCCAACTGAAATTAGAAAATATTCTGTAGCAGAAATTACGGCTCCTGAAACATATGATGAAGATGGAATGCCTGTACAAGGAGGTCTTATGGATGGTAGACTTGGTACACTTGAACCTGGACAGAAATGTCTAACATGTGGAAATACTGCCGCTAGATGCCCTGGTCATTTTGGTCATATTGAACTTGCAGAACCTGTTTTACATATTGCATTTATTGATAATATTTACAAGCTATTACAATCAACTTGTCGTTCTTGTGCAAGACTCAAGGTCCCACAAGAAGATTTAGAAGAATTTAGAAAAATCAAAGAAAAACATGCTGCTTATACTGTAATTTCTGAAAAACGTATTCCAGAGCAAATTATTGAAAAAGCAAAAAAAGCAAAAGAATGTCCTCATTGTGGTAAAACCCAATACGAGCTAATCTTTACAAAACCTACTATCTTTGTTGAAAAAACAGAGATTGGTGAACATAGATTATTACCAATTACAATTAGAGAAAGATTCACTCAAATTATTGATGATGATCTTAACTTATTATCATATGATCCTGTGACTGCAAGACCAGAATGGTTTATTTTACAAGCACTACCTGTTCCACCCGTAACTGTAAGACCCTCAATTATTCTTGAAACTGGAATTCGTTCTGAAGACGATTTAACGCATAAGATGGTAGATATTATCAGAGTTAATCAAAGACTAAAAGAAAGTAAAGAAGCAGGAACGCCTCCGTTAATTGTTCAGGATTTAGTAGATTTGTTACAATATCATACAACCACATATTTTGATAATGAAGTATCTGGTATTCCACAAGCTCATCACCGTTCAGGACGTCCACTAAAAACATTAACTCAAAGATTAAAAGGAAAAGAAGGAAGATTCAGAGGTTCACTTTCTGGAAAGAGAGTAGATTTCTCTAGTAGAACTGTAATTTCACCTGATCCTAACTTGGACTTGTCTGAAGTAGGAGTTCCTGAACAAGTTGCAATGAAATTAACAATTCCTGAAATTGTTACTGAATGGAATATTGAAAGAATGAGAACACTTGTAATTAATGGACCAAACAAATTCCCTGG
Organism: Nitrosarchaeum sp. AC2; assembly: GCF_013407385.1. Classification (NCBI taxonomy): domain Archaea; kingdom Thermoproteati; phylum Nitrososphaerota; class Nitrososphaeria; order Nitrosopumilales; family Nitrosopumilaceae; genus Nitrosarchaeum; species Nitrosarchaeum sp. AC2. The sequence goes on from NZ_CP030847.1 coordinate 367,397, forward strand.
TGTTAATTATATCGTAAGACCAGATGGTGTTAAAATTAGATTAGATTTTGTTGAGGATCGTTCTACAATAGCTGAAACATTAGAAATTGGATATCTTGTAGAAAGACATCTTGCTAATGGTGATATTGTCTTGTTTAACCGACAACCATCTCTTCATCAAATGTCAATTATGGCTCACTATGTGAGAGTATTGCCAGGAAAAACTTTCAGATTACATCCATCTGTTTGTCCTCCATACAACGCAGATTTTGATGGTGACGAAATGAACCTTCACGTTCCTCAAAGTGAAGAAGCAAGAGCAGAAGCAATTCTCTTAATGAGAGTTCAAGATCAATTAATTTCACCAAGATATGGTGGTCCAATTATTGGAGCTCTAAGAGACTTTGTCACTGGCGCTTATCTTTTAACTAAAGATGATACTGTTTTGACTCCACAAGAATTTTACAATTATGCTATGCTTGGTGGATATACAGATAAACTTCCAAAACCTGCAACAAAAACTAAAGATGGTTTGATGTATACTGGTAAACAATTATTCTCATTATTCTTACCAAAAGATTTCAACTATGTCATTACATCAAAGTGGTCAAAAGGAACCAAAGGCGCACAAAAAGACGTTGTAATTAAAAACGGTGAATTACTTAGTGGTGTAATTGATAAATCTTCAATCGGTGCAGAAGAACCAGAAAGTGTGTTGCATAGAATTGCAAAAGACTATGGTAACACAAAGGCAAAGAACTTTTTGAATTCTATTCTAATTATGGTAAAACAATACATTACTCATTATGGATTTAGCTATGGTTACGCAGATCTTGAAGTACCTGAAAAAGAGAAACAGCAGATTCTTGATGATATTCAGGAGACATATGGTATCATATCTGATCTTACTTCTCAATATGAAAAAGGAACTCTAAAGCTTACTAGAGGAATGAGACCTGAGGAAGCACTAGAAGCATACATTGTAAATGAATTGGGAAAAGCAAGAGACAAAGCTGGTATGACTGCAGATCAATCCCTTGATCAAAGTAATGCTGGAAGAATTATGGCTACAACTGGTGCAAGAGGTTCAGCACTTAACATCGGTCAGATGGCAGGTGCATTAGGACAACAATCAAGAAGAGGAAGTAGATTACATGCTGGTTACAATAATCGTGCATTACCACACTATCAAGAACATGATAAAAATCCTGATGCACATGGTTTTGTTAAATCAAATTACAGAGAAGGACTTTCTGCACTTGAATTCTTCTTCCATGCAATGGGAGGTAGAGAAGGTCTTGTAGATACTGCAGTTAGAACACAACAAAGTGGATACATGCAGCGTAGACTTATCAACGCATTAGAGCATATTAGATTAGAATATGATGGAACTGTAAGAGATCCACATGGTCACATCATTCAATTCCTTTATGGCGAAGATGGAATAGATGTTGCAAAAAGTGATCATGGTGAAGCATTCAATGTTAATAGATTAATCGAATCACAAATCATTGTTGATTCTGGAAAGAAGGCAACAAAAGAAGAAATTACTGAATTAACAAAGAAATACACAAAGACATTCAATCCTAGATTAAAGGAACTTGTATCTGAGGGATTACTTGATTCAAAATTAAGTAAGGAAGGTGCAGAAATTGTTTGTAAGAAAGGTCTATCATTATACAACAAAGCCAAAGTTGAACCAGGACAAGCAGTAGGAATTATCACTGCGCAGTCAATTGGTGAACCTGGTACTCAGATGACTCTAAGAACATTCCACTTTGCAGGAATTGCAGAAAGAAACGTAACTTTAGGTCTTCCAAGATTGATTGAACTTGTTGATGCAAGAAAGAAACCTGTCACACCAACAATGGATATTTATCTTGATAATGAATCCAAAAAATCAAGAGAAAAAGCAATCGATATCGCAAGAAATGTTTTGCAAACTAAAGTGAGTGCATTAATCTCTGATAGTGAAACTGATTACACATCTCAAATTAAATTAATTCTTAGTGCAAACAGACTCAAAGAAAGAGGATGTACTGTTAGTGAAGTAGAGGCAGCATTACAATCAAACAAAAAATTCAAAATCGAAACAACTGGAGATCTAATCACTCTAAAACTAGTAGATGAATCTGATGCTCCAACTGTTATTGCAATTAGAAACAAAGTACTCAATACCACTGTAAAGGGAGTCCCAGACATTGAACGTGTAACTCTAGTTCAAAAAGACGACGAATGGGTAATTCAAACAACTGGTTCCAATATTGCCAAAGTACTTGAAGTTCAAGGAATTGATAAGAAAAATGTTAGAACAAACAACGTGTTTGAAATTGCAGGTACATTAGGAATAGAGGCATCTAGAAATGCTTTGATAAATGAGCTGAAAAATACTTTAGAAGATCAAGGTCTGGAAGTTGATAATAGGTATATCATGTTAGTGTCTGATTTAATGTGCTCAAGAGGATATATGCAGCAAATTGGTAGACACGGAATTGCTGGTACTAAAGATAGTGTTCTTGCAAGAGCAGCATTTGAAATTACAGTTCCAACAATTGCACATGCTGCATTAGCTGGTGAAGTTGAACAACTCAAAGGTATTACTGAAAACGTAATTGTTGGTAGCATGATTCCAATTGGAAGTGGAACCGTAGATCTTTACATGCAAGTAAGTAAGAAGAAATGAGGCCAATAAAAAACAGTGATTAAGATGGGCGATGAAATTTCTAATTTGATGAGCAATAATAAAGACAAAGTCATTTTATTGCGATTAAGAAACAACAAATCTGTTAGGGGAAATTTACAAGACTTTGATGTTCATATGAATTTGACATTAGAAGACGCTGAAGATATCTCTGATGGAAAAACTGTAAAACTTGGAAAGATACTTTTACGCGGAGATAACATTTTGGCAGTATCACTGCCAGATGAAGAATCTTAGCCAAAAAATATCATTCATTCTTAAATATCAAATTCAAACAATATTCTATTATGCTTCTATTGTTTCCTATGGTTTTTTTATTTTTTTTATTACCTGTATATGCTGAACAAATACCTGACTATGATAATCCATACGCTCCAATCTTTACTGACAAAACAGTATACACTTGGACTGATAAAGTTAAAATGACTATTCATGCACCAAGCTGGAACGCCGATAGATATTTGATTGATTCAATAGGTGATGATGATCATCCAATCAAAATTTCTACAAGAGGATACTTACTATCTCCATACAAATTTACTGAAACCGATGTGAATTCTGGAAAGTTTACCGCTGAAATAATTCTTACAGGATTTTCCCATGATGCTGATGGTGATGGTGATTTTGATACTACTCCTAGAACTATGGGAAATGGACCGACAAGCGGATTTTTAGAATCTGATAGTGATTCTGCATTAACTATAACATTTGAATTTGCAGATGGGGTTGTTCTTACTAAATCTGTTCCAATACAGTGGAATATTGGATCTATTCAATTCTCTGAAGAAAATTATCTATCTGATCAAACTGCAACAATACATGTAATTGATCCTGACCTTAATCTCAATCCAGAATCCTTAGATCATATTCCGATAAAAATTTCTTCAAATTCTGATGTGTCAGGCATAGAAGTAAGTGCAGTAGAAACATCGGAAAGCTCAGGCATATTTACTTCAACAATATCATTTACACAAAATTCATCATCAAGTGGAAATAGACTTTATGCATTGCCTGGAGATATAATTTTTGCAAAATATGATGATTATACCCTTCCAAAACCTTATTCCGTATCTGATAATCTTGCAATAAAAACATCTGCAACAATTGGCACTTCTTCTTTAGCATTGCAAAGTCTACCAATTATATTTTCAGATAGTATGGGAAATCAAATCTCTGCAGTCTCAACTAATGATCAAATACAGATCGTTGGAAAGATAATAAATTCACAAAATTATAAACAAAAATTTGTTTATCTCTTTCAGGTAAAAGATGAGAATAATTTTGTAGTATCTTTATCTTGGATACAAGGAGAAATATCTGCAAATCAAAATTTAGATATTTCCCAATCATGGATTCCACAACAAACTGGAAATTATTCTATTGAGACATACACATGGAACTCGTTGACTAACGCAGCTCCACTATCTCCCTCGTTATCAACATCTGTTTTTGTTAATTAAGTAATAGTATGATTTCTACTTAATCAATAAATACAAAATTACGATTTTAGCCGTGTGTTTGGATATACCATTGGATTATTGCTAGTGTTAATTGTATTATTTCCACTTACAATACCTTCAATATTTGCCGATCCAATTTTGCTAGACTTTGATAAAACCGAATATCATACTGGTGATAATATGCTGATTACAGGACATATCTCAAATTATAAGATGCCAATAATAGCAATGAGTCTTTTTGATCCTGAAGGGGATATTTTATCTGCAAATAATTTGATTATTGACTCTAATGGTACCTTCTCTAAAGAATTTTCATTAGACTCTCCGTTTTATGATAAATCAGGACAATACACTGTAAAACTAAATTATGGTAAGATAGTTCAAAATGAATTTTTTACAATTATAGGTAATACTTCTGAGCCTGAAATAATAATTCCAGAATCTATAGCACCTGAAATTATTTCCATAAACACTGACAAGAATCAATACTATGATCAAAATTTTATCACAATAACAGGCTCTGTTAATACAATTGATTCTCCAACTGTACTGATTGGAGTTCATGATCCATACGGTACACCAATCGGATTTTATTTTGGAGAAATTAATTCTGACTTGAAATTTTCTACAAAGTTTCTTGTAAAGTCTGGTGTTAATTTTAAAATCGATGGAACTTATCAAGTAAAAGCACATTATGGTGAGAGTGAAAAAACAATAAACTTTGAATTTTCTAAAAAACTAGATACTGTGATAGAACCGGAAATAAAAACACCAGAAATAAAAACACCAGAAATAAAAACACCAGAAATAAAAACACCAGAAATAAAAACACCAGAAATAAAAACACCAGAAATAAAAACACCAGAAATAAAAACACCAGAAATAAAAACACCAGAAATAAAAACTTCTGAAAAAAATATCAATTCAGTTGATTATCAATCCCAGATAAAAAAATATGATAATCTATCTGTTGAAGATATAGAATTAGGAAAACTACTAAATCAAATTAATTTGGACTGTGATCATAGTAGACTCGTTGATACCATTTCATATAATGATGGAATGGGACCGGCGCTATACCGACTTTGCAAATTTGATCAGTCCTTGAATTTCTTTAATGACTCTTTATCAAAAGATCCAAACAATGTTGAAATTATAACTAGTAAAGGTTCTGTCCTTGGAAAAATGGGTCGTACTTTAGAATCTATTTCATATTATGATGCAGCTCTCAATATAGATCCAGATTTTATTCCTGCAATTAACAATAAAGCAAATGCCCTTGCAAATATGAAAAAATATGACGAATCTATCTCTCTTTACAATAAAGCCCTTGAAAAAAATCCAAGTTATGATACTGCAAGAAAAAATCTCCAATTAGTTTTACAAGAATCCTCATTGGGAAATATAGTATTTACTGAATATGCTTCTACAAGCACAGATATTCCATCTAATATCGTATCTTCAAAAAATACCATGACTGAAAAACTGCAAACGGAAAATAATTTAAAAACCCAAACAAAAATCCAACTAATATCTTTGAAGAATTATCTTTGGTATTTTCATCATTAGGCTCTCTCTTCGGATTTCAAAATTAAGAGTGATTTCTAGTTTTTTTATATGTAAAATTTCAATAAACCTATAAAGCCCAGTAAAGACGATTGTGAATAAGGATAACACATGAGTAAGATACTAGAAAAGACACTAAAAGATGCACAGAAAGAAAATACATTAACAATTGGCACTAAACAAGTATTGAACTCTATGAAAGATTCCAAATTAATTGTCCTGTCTCAATCTGTAAAAAAAGAGATGTTTGCAAAAATTGAATCAGATGCGAAAAAAGAAAAAATACCATTAGTTAACTTTCAGGGAACTTCAGTTGCATTAGGAAGACTATGCGGCTTACAATTCCGAATCTCAACAATATCATTTACATCAATAACTGATGCAAACATTAAATCAATTCTTAAAGATACAGAAACTGAGGAAAAAAATGAATAAACATTTCATCTCTAATCTAAGTTTAAATGAGACAAATTTTGTTCGGAGTTAAACAGGAATTCTAATGACACAATCAATTAAACTTACAACAGATCAAATGCGAATGATGTCGCTCTTTCAAAATGTTACAGGTGCAACTGCTCGTGATTGTGTCGAAGATGAAAAACAAGATCGTGTAATTTTTGTAGTAAATACTGGTAAAATGGGATTGGCAATCGGAAAAGGTGGAATTCATATCAAATCATTGCAAAACATTGTAAAGAAAAATGTCGAACTCGTTGAATTTGACGAGGATCCAGCCAAATTTTTAACAAATCTCCTTAATTCTAAACTCGTCTCTGAAGTAAAAATAAATACACGTGCCGATGGTTCAAAACAGGCAATAGTTATGGTAGACCCAAGAAAGAAAGGCATTGTTGTAGGAAGAGAAGGCAGAAATGCTGAGAAAGCAAGACTTTTAGCTAAACGATATTTTGATATTACGAGTGTACTGATTAACAGTCCTGAAAAAGCAACATTGGAGATGTAAAATATGACAAAATCACCACTAGGTTTATTCGCAGGCAGAGTTCTAATTGCAAAAAGAAAGAGACAACGATGGGCAATCTCTACTTACAAAAGACGAAAACTTGGTATTGATAAAAAAGCAGATCCTCTTGGTGGTGCTCCACAAGGAAGAGGAATAGTTTTAGAAAAAGTAGGTATTGCAGCAAAACAACCAAACTCTGCTGTAAGAAAATGTGTTAGAGTTCAATTAATTAAAAACGGTAAAACTGTAACAGCATTCTTGCCACGAGACGGTGCAATGAATTTCATTGATGAACATGACGAAGTACACATCCAAGGAATGGGTGCAACACAAGGTGGTGCAATGGGTGATATTCCAGGTGTACGATTCAAAGTATTCAAAGTAAATGGAACATCTCTTAACGAACTAGTAACTGGCAAGAAAGAAAAACCAAGGAGATAAAATTGGCTGAGACAAAAAATTTCTTATTATTTAGAAAATGGGATATGTCTGATATTGAAATCCAAGATCCTGGATTAAAGACAGCAATTTCATTAAGACGACAAATCTTACCCTACACTTTTGGTCGTTCAGCATTAAAGAGATTTAACAAAGCTGAAGTAAACATTGTAGAAAGACTTTGCAACAAAGTCATGCACTTTGGAAAGAAATATGCTAAAAACACTGGACGTATGACTGGTAAGAAAACCAAAGTACTCAACACTGTTAAAGTTGCATTTGATATTATTGCATTAAAGACTGGAAAAAATCCAGTTGAGGTGTTAGTTAGAGCAATTGAAAACTCTGCACCAAATGAAGACACTACAAGAATTGTATATGGTGGTACAGTCTACCATGTATCAGTAGATGTAGCTCCAATTAGAAGAGTCGACATGGCACTAAAGTTCATTGCAGACTCTATACGAGATGCAACATATTCTAATCCAAAACCAATTGAAGAACATATGGCCGAACAGCTAATCTTGGCCGCAGCAAACGATCCAAATGCTCCTTCTGTAAAGAAGAAACATGAATTAGAAAGAATAGCACAAGCTTCTAGATAGTAATTTTACCAGTAGCCCGAGGCAGATTCGAACTGCCGTCTCCGCCTATCCACTCTTGAGATCCAGAGGGCAGAATCCTTGATCTAAAATTTTTTTTATTTGACCGCTAGACTATCGGGCTACCAAAACAAATTCTGATGTTTTAGCATATAATCATTTACTAATTTACTTGAACTGCACTTCATGAATAGCAGTTGCATAATCGCATTCTGCTTTTAGTCTCATGTATGGAATTAATCTATAATGAATAGAGTAAAGATGATCTTCTTTTCTAATAATTCCTTTTTGCATTAGTGATACTAGACCACGGGATGTAATCCCGATCTTTGTATTTGTTTTTTCACATACTTCGTCACGTTTTTTTTGATATTGCTCTAATGAAAAAGCTACATCATTAATTTCTAAAATTAAAGGCCACACAATTTCAGCCCAGACAAATCTTCTGTTTTCAGTAGCCGATGCATATTTGCCTTTTTCACTCAACATTAATAACATCTGCAAAAGAAGTTATAACTTAATAGTTGTCTCAAAAAGAAATTGAAGAATCACTGAATTTATTGCAAAAAGATTGGGATGTTGATCCAATTTTGCGCCAGTTCATGCTAGGAAAAATAACTGATGTTAGTGATTATTCCATTAAAGTAAAAGATGTTATTTTTCATATTCCCTATTTAGCATCTGAAAAAAAATATATTTTGTGGAAATGTTTTTGGCCAGACTGTCATAACTGCTGTGACCGACAAGGTAGATTACCATTAACATCTGATGATCTAATTACAATTGGAAAGGGTCTAAAATACAAAAAAACATCCGATTTTATAAAACATGAAACAATAACTACCACTTGGCAAGACTCTTCTCCTTCTGGCCAAACCACCACAATGACTACAATTAATCTAAAACGAAAAAAAGATGAGACTATACAGGAAGATGGAACTCATATCTCTTGTAGGTTCTTAGATGAAAAAGGTGGATGTAGTATGCATCCAGATAGGCCTGGTGTATGTTATCTCTATCCTTTCTCTACATGGCTTGAAAATGAAAAAGGTATGGCACGAGTTCATGCTACATACCAGTTTACGGGTGATTGTCCTGGATTTTACCTAGCAGAAGACATGCAACAAATGAAACAAGAGCTCAAAGACTATTCAAAAATAATTTATGATTATACCTTATCATCAAGCAGAACAATGAGAGAAAACTTTGGTTCTGTAAGTTTTGGTTAGGCCTTTGCTACTTTCATCAGATCAGAAATCTTTACATCCATTCCAAATCTAGCTTCGTTTTTCTTCATGTATCTAAAAATTGAGATAAAGTCTGGAAGTGACTTGAAGAAATTAAAGTCCTTGTGAATCTTTGCTCTAACAAACTTGAAAACTTTGTCGTAAATTTTGTAATGTTCATCAACTGCTTTTTCATAAGCTGCAAAGTCATGCATGTTCTCAACAAAGATATCGACACATTGCATACTTGGAATGATTCCTTCGCCTAGTAAAGCATAGACAGTACCAATTGATTCTCCAACTCCTACAACTTTGCCTTTGTAAAATGGTTTGCACTTGCCAGGAGTTGCAAGTCTAATTGGTCTTCCTTTAGTTTTTTGAACTTTACCGCCATACTTTTTTAGAAAATCGTCAGTTGCCTTGATGTGATTCTTTTTGTAATCACCTGCACCAATATGTGCATACTTTTCACCTAGTGGGAAATACCAAAAATATCCAGACATACCTGGAAATGGTTCAATGTAAAAATCATCAAATGGAACCTTGTCTTCATACTCTACTTTGTATTCGTATGTTGGTAAGAAAAAATCCTCTTCTAGCTTTGGAAGATAAGTTCTTGCAAATCCAGTACAATCAACTATCATGTCATACTCTTTTTCTAGTTCTTCTAGCTTTGGTGCTACGCCGTAGATAATTTTAGAATCTTTAATGAAATCTTTGATTAATGCAAGTTTGTCATATGTGCACAAGCCATGCAGACCGATATCAAATTTTATGTTATTATTCATCTTTACATGCATGGTTTTTCCGTCATGGATTAGAAAGTCATCAAAATTTCGTCCTACTTTGCTGCAAAACTTGTCTAGTTCTGATTTTATTGTACCCCATGCGCAAATAGAATCATGTCTCTCTTGCGTGCTTCGCTCATAACCTACAACCTCATGTTCTGAACTTTTGAGTCTGGCCATAAGATAACTTCCTGCAACACCCATGCCCATAACTGCAATCTTCATTTAGCCTAAATCTGGCCAGACCTAATAAAAACACTATCTGGTGATTTTACAAATTTTTGAATTTCTCAACTAATCGTATTAATACTATGAACATTTTATACAAATTCAGGTAAAATGGGGACTATACAAGCAATCGAAAAACTTGAAAATTCAAACCAAGGAATTCAAGTAATTTTAGACCATCTTGCAGAGCAACTATCTGACATGAAGCAAGATCCAAGATTAGAAGGACTGATGGATGATCTGGAGAGTCTGTTTCATGCATATCTCAAAACATGGATGAAAAGCAACACCGATGTAATTACGATGCTAAAAGAACAATAGACTATCTCAAGTTAAATTTGGAAAGATTTTACAAAAACTATGGATACATTTGATGCAATAAAATCAAGAAGATCAATTAAGAGTTTTCAAAATTATACAATGAGTAAAGAGGAGATTAATCAATTATTGGAAGCTGCCATTTTATCTCCAACATCATATAACATCCAGAATTGGCGATTTGTCATTGTGACAAAACAGGAGATCAAAGACAAGCTTTGCGCTTTATCATATGGTCAGAAACAAGTGGCAGAAGCCTCTTTGATAATTATTTTATGTGCTGATTTGAAAGCATGGGACAAAGATCCTGAACGATACTGGATAAACATTCCAGAAGGCCCACGTCAATCTATTGCAAAAGCAATCAGACAATCATACACTGGAAATCCAATACTTGAAAAAGATGAGGCAATGCGTTCTTGTGGATTTGCAGCTCAGACTATAATGCTTGCAGCAAAAGCTATGGGTTATGACACTTGCCCTATGGAGGGATTTGATTTTGGAAAAGTTGGCAATCTGATCAATCTGCCATCTGATCACATCATATCTATGATGGTAGTTGTTGGCAAAAAAGCAAAAGATGCTGCTCCTAGAGGTGGACAGTTACCATTATCTGAAGTAGTCTTTGAAGATCATTTTTAGTGGTTTGAGAAAGGATATTTTTCATCACATTTACTACATCTATCATGCATTCCTTTAGCTGGTTTTGTTACTCCGCAAAACTCACAATATCGCATAATTCCAAGATCAATTAATTTTTTAGAGCAAAATGACCACTGCTCTTCAGAATGCTTTGATTGTGTATTGCTGCAAATAAGACAAATTTCATCTAATTCATTCAATGACTGTTCGGATTTAATGGCATTTTTATTATTTACTAATGATTCTTTCAGAAAACAATCCTGAAAATAATTTTTTAACAAATAATTTTTAGAAAAATATGGATCAAAGATATGAATGAATTCTTAGTGAGTGTTATTATTACAATTATTCTAAATACTTTATGACAAAAGAACAATCACAAGTTCACAAATGGACTGCTGATGAGACAGTTGCAAAAATACAACATGCCTCAAGAAACATCAAAGAATATTCTTATTTGATGAGAAATACCGTCAAGACAGTTCGAGAAAGTGGTGCCATACCAGAGCTAGTTGATGCAATACGTGAAGCTTCGTTTGCATTACGCGATACTGTAAATGAAATCAACCAGACAACAAAAGAGATTCACAAAAAAGGAATAGTAACAGAAACAGCTAACGCAATAGATAGTACAATCATCTCTATTGAAGATTCTGTAAATACAGTAAAAGAGATTGTAGTTGATGCCGAAAAAGTACTACCCCATTCAAAAAAGGCTGTACATGATGGAATTCAAAAAGCAAAACATCTCAAGCTAAAAGTAGGTGTAGCATGAGAACAGAGCAGAAATTGGTTTTACTGCCACCGATTTCTAATTCTGTAAAGTTTAGTTTGTTTTTACACACATTGGATTTAGTAATTAAAATTGGCAGATATTTTTCTATAATTTCTATTGTTTTAACTGGATTGAATTTAGTTTTTGCAGTAAATGACTTTCATGGAAATAGCATTGCATTTGGAATGCTGCACTCTCTTTTTGCAGCAAGTGGCATTGTCTTTGCTATCCAGTCACGCGTAATTGAATGTATTCACAAATCTGTGATCTGATGGAAGAAAAAAAGAGTAAACTAAGTGAGATTCGAGCCACTACTTTTGATGTAGTTGAGATAATGCGTCTCATAGGCAATCCTGGAGTGATCGAATCACTAAGTAAGGTACGAGATACCACTTTCCAAATAAATGAGATTATTCAGGGGCTTCAGACACCTCAAATGGTCAAAAACATTGAAAACTTTAGAATAATTTCTGAGAACTTTAATGAAGTTTCTAGTAAAATGCAAAGTACGGTTAATCATCTAAAGGAGACTGGCATTATTGACAAAACTACATGTCTTGTAGATTCTGCAAAACAAAAAATTGATTCATTTGATGGAATTAATGTAGACATTGGTAGTGTTGTTGCATCTACAAAAGAGATGTTTGATTCTGTTTCTGGTCTTGTAATTGAAATAACACAGACTGTCTCTTCAATTAAAAAATCACAGACAGTAGCTAATGTTTCCGATTCTGTTACTGGTGTAAAAGAATTCTACCATACAATATCATAACTAATTCCGTTTCAGACATTGTTCAAATTTATGATTCAATAAAATTTAGAGCCAAGATGAATATCCGCCATCAAGTGTAATTGCGTAGAATCCTTCTTTTGTCAACTCGTCAGCTGCAATGTTTCCACGATACCCAGAACTACAGTAGGTACAGATTTTCTTGTCTCGCATATCTTCGATCTGTTTTTTCTTTGTATTGCGAATTGTCAACCCTAAAGGCATGTGAATAGAGTCTTCAATTATACCGCCCTTTAATTCATCTATTTCACGAACATCAATTATTACAAAATCATTTTTTTGAGACATTAGCTCCTTTGCTGTAATCTTGTCTGCCATGAATTGTTTTATGAGTACTGCAATTTATTTTTGTTCCAAATGTTTAAGAATATCCTGAATTTAGATCATTCATGGCCCAAAGTAAATGTCCTTACTGTAGCTCACTGTTTGAAAACAATGAGGTGCTATCAAAACACATAGACAAAGTACACAATGCTGCAGAACCAATCTAGTCTTTTTATATAAAACGTGCCTGACCAACTATCATAACTCCAGTCAGTGCAGCCAATTTTTGCTTCCATGGACTGGATTTGTAAGTTTTTAAAATTTTAAATCAAATAAAATTACATCTATTTTGTGAAACCTCAATCATGTAGAAACTGTGGAAAAGAGTTGTATCAAAACCAAAGGGTTTGTCCTAGTTGTGGTAGAGATACTGGTTATGATGATACCGAGTAATTTCTGGATCATAATCTATTGTTTTTAACCAATGATTTTTGAAATTAACACAAATTTCATCTTAAACATAAAATCAATGTGGAAAATCATAATTTGGATTATATGTGATTAGAGAAAACTATCTGTATGGTAAGTACACCTATTTGGATTGCAATCGTAATTGGTGTTTTCTTTGTAGGAATTGGTGCAAGTTATGCACATTTTGCAAATACGTATGATCCCATGTCAATGAAATTTCAAAATCAAGAATTGTTTAATCAAATGATGTCAAATAATCCAAAGATGTCACAACAGTGGATGGATTCAGACATGATGAATCGACAACAAATGATGAATGACCCACAATTTAGACAACAAATGTTTCAACAAATGATGCAAAACCCTGATGATATGATGGAATGGATGGCAAAAGATCCTCAACATGTTGAACAGATGTCAAAGATAATGAAAGAAGATCACATGTTTATGTCAAAAATGATGTCTACCATGATGAATGATCCAGATTTGAGATTGCAAATGATGGGTCACATGTCAGAAAATCCAGAGGCATTCAAAGAAATGATGAACATGATGGGTTCAAACATGACCGAACATATGGGTTCTGGAATGAACCAACAAATGATGCATCCATAAAAAAATAATTTTACATTTGTAACGTATTCATATTATATTTCAGTTTAGTATATTTTACATCTGTAAAATACTGGATTCAAACTATTCAATCAATATTGCAGGTTTGAATGGCCTTGCATGTCTTGCCTTTGATTTAGGATCATAGATTCCATCATCTGATTCAGAAAACACATCGATATCTACTCCAAACTCCTTCTTTCCAATGTCTGTTAATTCATTTGCCAAGAATTTTTTCTCATCAAATTCTTTTGATTCTAATTTCATCTGTCTGATTTCAGTTGGTTCTGATAAAATATCCTTGATTGTCTTTTGAACAAAGTCTGGAGTTTTTTTAACATCTGAAGTTTCTGAATTTGCAATTAACTCCTTCATTACAATTCCCATGTTTGTTTGTCCTGACATCACTTTTTCTAAAATAGAATGATATACTTTGGATTTGAATAAATCAGCAGTATAGATTGTAATCTTTTTTGGCGTAATTTTTGTTACTTTGAGAATATTTGCTATATCGTCAATTAGTAATTTTAACAATTCTTCGGATTGAATCGCAGATGCATTGATACTCTCTTCAGAATATTTTGGCCATTGAGAAGTTGATGCTAGATCAGAATGTCCAAGTTTTTCCCACATCTCTTCTGCTATATGTGGTGCAAATGGTGATAACATTGCAACACGTACTGAATTTATCTGATGTAAAATTCCTGAAGTGTTTATCCTATTTTTTGCATTTACTCTTTTTGTGTACCAGCTAAGATCGGATTCAAATGAAAACAAAATATCATGCAATGCCTCTCTTAATCTCATCTTTTCAATAGATGTGGTGACTTGAGATATCATGCTCTGGGTTTTAGATAAAATCCACTTGTCTTCAGCCTCCAAATTCTCAATTTTCTCTGCTTTTAGCCTTGAGCATTCGTTGTATAGTGACTCTAGCTTGTTTTGAATGCCAGAGACTGACTCCATGTTAAAATCAGCATCTTGAAGTAATTCTGCTGATATGATAATTGCTAGTCTAATTGGGTCTGCACCATAATCTTGAATTGCTTTTCGTAATGGTATGATATTTCCCATGCTTTTTGACATTTTAGAACCATTCATCAATACAGAACCATTAACTACAATTTCTTTTGGCCAATTGCTTTCAGGAAATATTGCAACGTGATTTAAAACAAAGAATGTCAAGTGATTTGGAACCAAATCCCGTCCTGAATGTCTTGAATCCACTGGATAAAAGTAGTCAAATTCTTTTTTGATTTGATTAATTACATCGACTGTTAATTCAGTAATTGAAGATACCTTGTTTGCATCACCTTTGCCTAGGAAAATATAATCAAAGAATTCTGGAGATAACTTTTCAGCTTTTAGTGTTCCATCATTTACAAATTTTGAAATTGTATAGTATGCCATGTAAATTACAGAATCTGATAGACTTTCTACGATCCAGTCCTTATCCCATGGCAGTTTAGTCCCAAGTCCATGCTGTCTTGCACAAGCTCTTTCTCTCAACCACCCAATTACATAGTTAAACTCTGATCTGATCTCTTGTGGTAAAATATTCATCTCATCAAAACACTTGGTAGCTAGTTCCTTCCAGTTTTTATCACCATAGTTTAGGAACCACTGATTGTTTAGAATCTTGACAACACATTCAGCTCCACATCTACATCTTACAGGAGTATTTGTTAGTTCTAGTAAAATATCGGCATGTTTGTTTTTGATTAACCATTCCTTGATGGTATCTTTTGCATATGCTACTTTGATTCCAGCAAATTGTTCTGTATTTTGTTTTAATTTTCCACCGTAGAACTCCTTTCCATAAACCTCCTTTGTTGCTTCTTCTAGTTTTGGATCACTTTGGTTTACAACACCAAATTTCTCAACTGCTTCTTTTGCTGGATTTTCTCCAAAGCCTTCAGTCTGAATAATTGAGATTGGGGTAATTTTGGCTACTTTTGAGGCTAATTCAGGCTCAATTTTGGCCTTTTTGAGATCTTCAAGTGCCTGATAATCAAATGGAGCATGGGCTGGAACTGACATTACCATTCCTGTACCAGTTCCACTTTCAACAAAACTGGCTGGAAGCATTAGGATTGATTCATTTCTGTGTGGGACTGTAACTAATTTTCCAATTAGTTCTGCACCTTTTATCTCGCCATCATATGTAATTTTTTTATCCAAAAATTCTAACTTGTATGCACATTCTTTGCTTACAATCCATTTTTCGTTATCCACTGTAATTTTCTTGTAAATTATTTCAGGATTAACCCAAAGATTGACAACACCAAAGATTGTTTCAGGTCGAAGTGTTGCAGTTGGTATGATGTAATCTTCATACTTGAATTTAATTAAAATATATTCAGTAAAATCCGGTTCCACATCTCCCAAAGTATCATGTTGTGATACAGGATTTTGATCCTTTGGACACCAGCCAACTGGATGAGAACCTTGAATGATTAATTTTTTTCCCTTAATGTTTTGATCTGCCACTCGATAAATTTACTATACACAGGATCAATTGTAGTAAACTCTCGTCTCCAGTCAATAGAATATCCCATCTCAATCATTCCTGTCTTGATTTCTTTGTGGAAGTAATCTGCAATCTTTACTGGTTCTACAAATGTCTTGATTGATTCTTCTGGTACTCCGTAAAGATTCTTCAAATTCTCAATTATTTCTTTGTCGTTTGCCTCTACTCTTTTTGCCATCCCCAGTATTGGAGTTCCAGTGTAGTGAAACGCCATAGGAAAGAGTACATTGAATCCTTTCATTCTGTAGAATCTTGCATGAACATCAGCTAACGTGTATGTTCTTCCGTGTCCAATGTGTTGAGGTGAATTTGGATATGGGTATGCAACTGTTATGAATTTTTTTCTTTCTCATTGGGATCTGTCTCAAAGTCTTTAGAGTCATTCCATCTCTTTCTCCACTTTGATTCAATCTCATTCCATCTTATTTCCATAATATCATCCTAAAATCATTGATTTTGCTTTGGCTATTGCGTCGTTTATTTTAGATGTGTCTTTTCCTCCTCCTTGGGCAAATTTAGCGTCTCCCCCGCCTGCTCCGCCCAATACTTCAGCCACAGATTTGGCAATATTTCCGGCATTTTTGCTCTTTGAGGCCTCATCTCCAGAATATGCTATTACTCTAATTGTTGGACCTGATTCAAAAATTCCAACATACACAGAATTTGGATTGTCCTTGACTAGTTTTTTGCCAAAGTTCATGTGGAAAAACTCGTCGTACTGTTTTGAATTTGTAAAACACGATTTTATTTTATCTATATTAATTTCGATTTCATCTATTGTTCCGCTACTTGATTGAGCTGCAACTTGTTCTAGTAAAATAGGAATTTTTTCTTTTGCTTTTTGTTTTTCCTCTTCTCGTTGTTTATCTTTGATCTCTTTTTGCTTTTCTTCTTGTATCCTTTTTGTGTTTTCAATCTCTTGTTGTTTTACATATTCTTTGGCAGTCGGACCTGAGACAAATTCCAATCTCACAACACCGTCTTGAATTCGCTTAGTCTTTGTAATTTTGATCAATTCAACTTCTTTTGTCTTTTTGACATGTGTGCCACCGCAAGCTTCAACATCAAAGTCTTCAATTGATACGATTCTAACTGACTTTACTGGAACTACACCTCCCTGATAAATCTTAAATCCGTATTTTTGTTCTGCAGTTCCCCTGTCATAGTTTTGTATGGTTACTGACATGTCTTTTGCAACAATATTGTTTGCAACATTTTCAATGTCCTGTACTTGCTTGTCAGTTAGTGAAGAATGGTGAGTGATGTCTAATCTTGCATGATCAGCTTCTTTGAATGCAGAGTGCTGCCATATCCAAGAACCTAACACTCCTCTAGCTGATGAGTTTAGTATGTGGGTGCTGGTATGGTTCTTTGTAATGTTTGATCTCCGCAACGAATCAACTTTGCACTTTACTACCTCGCCTTGTTTTGGAATTACTCCGTCTATTTCATGAACTATGACTCCGCCGTGTTTGTTTACATCAACTACTTTTGAGCCTGCAATGGTACCATAGTCTGGTTCTTGTCCTCCACCTCTTGCATAAAATGAGGTTCTATCAAGCACGACTGATTTATCAAAAACTTTGAGGACCTTTGCATCAAACTCCATTGGATCATCTTTGTAAAAGAGCATCTCGGTTTCTGGAATGTCATCAAGTGGAAGTTGCTCAATGTCTTTTTTCTTGTCTGACTGGTGCAAATCAGATAGTTTTGCATAAAATGATGAGGGAATTTCAGATATTACATCAATTTCTCTTAGATACTCTGGTGTAATTCCATCTGATTCGTATAAAGTGATTAACTCATCTACTGTTGGCGCTCTGCCTTTTCCTTTAAGGCGTTCTGCCATCTTTCCCATTCTGACCTTTGATTCAACATATCTTTCTGATTCTAATTTCAAAATGGTCTTGACATCTTGTCTCTTTTCATCTAATTCAGGATATGTGTCTCTGAGATAATCAATATGCATATCTACCAACTCATCGATATCCAGCTTGAGATTCATTCTATCCATCGTTCCATTGATTCGTCTTAACATCATTCTTAGATTGTATCCGCCGCCAACATTGCTTGGTAATGCACCATCAGTAATTGCAAATATCAGAGTTCTAAGATGATCTGCAATTAGATACATTCCTTCAAGTGGTGTGATGATTCGATTGACTTGATCTTGTGTTAGTCCAGTTGTTTTTACGGCATTTCTTCTTACTTCAATCAAGTCATCATGAATCTCTAGATTCTTTGCAATTGCGGTAAAGTATTTTCGTAACATTTCGGAATCTGAATCAATTCCAATCTTTTCAAACAGATGATTAGTAATTGGACCAAAGCAGCAGTCATATGCAGTAGGAGTTCCCTTTGTAATCCAGGCAAATCGTTCAAGGCCTGCCCCCATATCGATAATCTTTTGATCGAGAATGGTGTGTTTTCCCAACTCGCCTTGAAATTCAGTAAATACGGCATTTCCTAGTTCTAATCCCCTGACAAAATATTCTAGTGAAGAACCAAAAGAGCCACCACCTGCCCACACGTCTTCAACAAAAACTACTTCTTCTTTCTTAATTCCAAACTGTTCTGTCAATAATCTAAAGTCAAGATCAACGCATTCATCTTTCCAATATCCTTGTGCATTTGGAATACTGTGTTGTCCAATCATACAAAAGCTAGAAAAGTGTCTTCCAGTTACTCCGACATTTTCCAAATCCTTGAATCTCAAACAAGTTTGTGGAACTACAAGTGGATTTGCAGGAAACTCAAAGACAACTTTTGAACCCATTATTCTTTGAAAGTCAACAATTGATGCAATTGTAAAGTAAAGATCATCTCGCCATCTACAAACAACTGGATATCTTGAAACTGAAGTGTGGTTGTTTTTTACGAAAAATGATTCTACCTCTTTCCAGGCCTGTGTATAATCAAATCTCTTTTTGGTTGGAGGATCTCCTATGAATGAATAAGTATCGTCTGCATCATCAGGACATAATCCTCTCTGAGAATCTAAAGTCCAAAAATATCTTTTACATTTTAAGCATGATTTTCTGACAAATCCCTGTTCTTCAAATAGCTTGACCTTATAGTATCTGTCTGGGTCAGATGAAAATTCATTCAGAATTTCTTTTTTATCCAACGAAGAACTTCTATTTGTCCAATATTAAGAATTGTCGATTAATAATACATTAAATAAACTGGCAATATCTTGCAAATTATGTTCAAGAGAAAACCAGCATTAAGAGAAGGGGTACATGTTTTCTCTACTAAAAAAAATGGCGAATATTATGATTTTATCTTTGGAGTAGTTACTGGCGTTGATGGCAGGAAAGTTGGCGTCAATGGAGTAATTGTAAATCCAGTAGGCCTCAAAAATAAAATTGCTCAGGGAAAAACAGGTGAACGTTCCTCTGAGATTTTGGAGCATCCAACGCCTGATAATGTGGTTTTGGCCTTAGTGTATAGAGTAGAACATGAAAACTATGCCGAGGTATTGGATCTAGATAAAGACAAATGCGATTTGATTCCGCCAAAAGTTTATGCAATTTTAGATGGATGGATTCGCGAGACTCTGCCTGAATTTATCAACAATGTATTGTCTTTGCCACCAGGTCCGGAAAGAGATGAAGCTAAACGCGTCTTAAAACACCGAATGGAAACCCTAGTTGATAAAAATCTGAAACGAACTCTTTATTCTGTTTGCCGAAGTCTGAAAATTCTAAACTAAACTTTTCTATTTATACATCATTTGTTGGATATCGATTCTAGAGTTTTAAGGAATTTTTGGAATTTAAATCTCAAAATACCATTTATTTTGATAATTTCATGCGTGAATTAAATGGAATTAAATGGTCATAAAAAAAATTTATTCTAACAAGACATATTTCCATTCAAAAAGTGTGAATAACAACAAAATGGAAGGTTGTGGGGAATCAAGATAGAGAGAGATAACAAGTGGGTTACTCTGATTAGGAGGGCTAGTCTTGAATGAATTTTTTGAGTTAAGTGTATTTTTTACACTTGCTTTGATGTTTTTTATCACTGTTTTAGTCTCGATTCGTAAGAAATTTTTTATTATGACTTTTATGTTTGGTTTTTTCTTTTTTGTAACTTTATTAATTCTACTTCCAATGATGTCATTAGTAATGATTGATGATGCAATTTTACTGCAAGTAGATGCTACTATAATAGCAGGAATATTGATTTTTCTTACAATTTCATCATTTATCAGCAATAAAACACGTAAACCCATAATGACATTTGGTGTGGGTTGGACACCTATTCAGGTATCATCTGGAATTATTGGCGCATTTGGGTTATCGGCTATAGCATTACTTTTTGGTGATGTTGGTTTAGGAAAAACTTTAGCTGTATTTGGTTTTATTATTTTGATTGGAGTTTCAATTATTATTTCAATTAAAGAACCAAGAGTAGGTGCCGACACTTGACAGCAAAAAGAATTTCAGAGAAGATCCGAGGACTTGACAGAATCTAACTCCACCATAGTTTTATATTATGCCCTAAGAAAATCTCGATACAATGGAATACGTTTATGCTGCTTTACTTCTTCACAAGCTACAAAAAGAAGTTAATGAGGCAAACATCAGCTCAGTTGTTAAAGCATCTGGCGCTGCAGTAAATGATGCTCAAGTAAAAGCATTAGTTGCAGCATTGGCTGATGTTAACATCGAAGAAGCAATCAAAGCCGCACCTGTAGCAGTAGCAGCAGCCGCTCCGGCAGCCGCAGCAGCAGGTGAAGCAAAGAAAGAAGCACCAGTTGATACCAGTAAAAATGAAGAAGCCGCAATGGAAGGTCTATCTTCACTATTTGGATAAACAACTATTATTTTTTCAATTTAATTTTGATTTTTTATATCAATGTTAATTAACAATTATTTGTTTTTTGTATTGATTGGTTGATTTTTCAATTCCCGCTCATGTGTTTATCTACATTTTAGATCTCTTTGGAACAATGGCATTTGCAGTAACGGGAGCTTTCAAAGCCATAGAAAACAAATCAGATATCGTCGGAGTTTTACTGTTAGCGACAATTACAGGCGTTGCTGGAGGCGTAATCCGAGATGTTATGATGGGCCAGTTTCCAAATGCATTATCTGATCCGGCATATGTTGCAATAACAGTTACATCGGGAATTGCAATTTTCTTTTTGTATACACATCTCAAAAAACACTGGAATCTATTTTTGAAGTTTGATGCAATTGGACTGGGTGTATTTTCAATAATTGGAGCAACGTTTGCATACAATCTAGTAGGGCTAAACTTTCTTGCAATAATGCTTGCAGGAGTGCTTACTGCCGTAGGTGGTGGTATACTTCGAGATGTCTTTGTCACACAGGTCCCAATAGTTTTTGTAAAGGAATTTTATGTCTCTGCAAGCTTTATTGGAATTTTGGTATTTTATTTTATGTTGTACTTTGGTGGAGAGTTGTACTCTGCAACAATTGTTGGATTGACAATAACTACTACATTGAGATTAATTGCAATGAAGTATAATTGGAATCTTCCTAAAGTTAAAGGAATTTAAGATTAAGCTGGACTGTAACCTTTGGCTTTTGATGCAAGGCCTTTTGCTTGGCCTTCTGCCTTTTGCAAAATCTGCTCTTTAGTTTCACTTGTCATAAATCCAGACTCTACTGATAATGAGCGAGCATGCTGAGATGCCTTGCCAATAATCTGGTTAATGTTTTCTGGAGTAACATATGCTGCCTCAATTGATAGTGATACTGCTTCTTGGTGATATTGAGCAAATGCATTTCTAATTGCTTCTACATCAATTATCATGTCTTTTTCTGCATATTTGAGACCCTCCTCTAATGCAGTGTATAATGAAATTCCAGCTTCGACTGGTTTGATATCTAATTTACCTAACAATACTGCTAGTTTCTCATTAATTACTCCGCCTTTCTTTACTGGAGTTGAGTCTTTTGCAATCCAGATTGTACCTTGATCAATCTTTGTTGGAATTCCAGCCTCTTTGAATTCAGTAAGCATTGGGCCTGGAGCAATTCCTGTGTTCTTTGCAGGAACTACAATGTCGACACTTGCAATATCTCCACCTCTTGCTGCCATCATAATTTTATTTTTGGCAAGTAAGACGTTTAGTTTGAATGGTGACATGTTTGTAAATATGAAAAGACATTGACCTACCAGTTCGTCAGCAATTCCTTTGATTCCTGGAATATTTGATTTTTCTAATGCTTTTTGTGCAATTCTATCTTTAACACAGACAAATTCTACCTGACCTTTGAGTGCTTTTCTTAATGGTAATAGTTGTGATGCTCTAACTTTGTTTGTCTTTACTAATGCAACAACTTTGTATTTTTTTGGAATCTCCATCATTTGTTGATACATCTGAGTTTTTTTTGCTGGATATTTTGTTCTATTTTCATGCATGTTTCTTCTTGACCTCTTCTATCTGTTTAATTGGTTTTCCCATTGTGGTTTTAATGATAATTCTTTTCATGTTCTTATCTCCGTTTGGTAATTTCTTTTCAACTGCAGCAAGTACCGCATGTGCATTGATTGCCAAGTCTGCATCACTCATCGTCTCATCACCAATTTTACATGACATTGCCAATGTTGCTCTTGCTCTTACTTTGATTGATGCTCTGAATCTTGTTAGAAATGATTCAATTGATGCGTTAAATGGAACTGGTGTTGGCATTTTACCTCTTGGACCTAATAGCTGACCCAATACTTTACCGACTACTGGCATGATTTGTGTATCTGCCAAAAAGAAATCATATTTGTTGATAAATTTTCTAGATGCTCTTTTGTTTGCTGCAAATCTATCTAGTTCATCAGAACCTACAACTGCATCAGCTTTTGCTGCTTTTGCTTTTTGACCCATATCTCCTGTTGCCATAATGCAAACAGTTGATGGGGAGCTTGTCTTTGGTAGTTGAACTACTTCGTTTAATGCAAAGCCCTTTTTGACATCAATATCTTTGAAGACTAGAATCATCTCGACAGACTGTGTAAACTTACGTTGCTTACTGCCAGTCTTGGCCTCTTTGATCATATCTGCAAGCTTTGCTTCGGTAATCATTATGAAGAATTTCCGAGATTGCCTACTTAAAATCGTTTAGAGGAATAGGAATTAAGAATCCTATTTTATTTTAAAAAATTACATATTTCTATGCCAATTTTTGAAATTCAGGGACAAAAATCCTCATGAACTTACATTTATTAATTCACCATCCTCCATTTTCGAATAGATTGCAGAAGTTTGATGATCTTGATATGAAACTCTTAGCAGAGTTGACAAAAGACGGTTCAATCTCAGTTCCAGAACTATCAAAAAAATTAGGAATCAATGCATCTGTTTTGTACAGCAGAATAAAGAGACTGGTAAAAAAGAAATTAATTAAAAAATTCACAATAGTTGTAGATGAATCTCTCTTAGGAGTCGGAGTAAAGGCATCAATTGGAGTTAACCGCGATCCAAAACTAAAAGATACTATTCACAAACAACTAATGGCTACCCCTGAGGTCACATCAATTTCTGAAGTTACTGGTAGATTTGATATTATAGTAAATGTCCAGACAAAAAATCTAGAGGTACTTCACTCTATAGTAATTGAGAAGCTAGGAAAAATCGATGGAATAATTAACACTGAAACTTTTGTAGAGTTACAAAAAACAGATAAAGATTTAGTTTATTCTGTGGTGTAATTTAGTTTAATTTTGCGTCCCACTTGCCAGCGTTAATCTCTGCTGTGATTTCTTTTGGAGTTTTTCCTTCCACTTTGATTCCAAGTGATGAGCAAGTTCCAATAATTGTTTTAGCTACAGATTTTAGTGAAGTTGCATATGATTTCTCTAGTTTTGTTTTTGCAACTTTTACTACAGAATCAATGGTGATGTCTCCTACCCAAGCTGTTCCTGCAGTGCCGGTTCCTTTCTGAACTCCGGCCTCTTTTAGCAATAATGCAGCAGCTGATGGAATTCCAATTTCGATCTCCCACTTTTTAGTATCTGGAAATACTGAAACTGTTACTGGAACTTTCATTCCCTCAAAATCTTTTGTTTTATCGTTAATTGCCTTGATAATCTCCATGATGTTTACGCCCAATGGACCCAAAGCTGGACCTAGTGGCGGACCTGCAGATGCAGCTCCTCCTGTTACAAGTGAAGATATTTTTTGTGCGTCTACCATGTTTATCAGCTTATTATGAAAAATTTAATCCTTCCTAAGACTCACTAGATAGTTTTAGGTAGTTGGCGTCGACAGTTACTGGCAATTGATATGATGCATCAAGTAAGACTACTGTTGCTTCTTCTTTGTCTACATCAATTCTTGTGATCGTGGCTTTCATTCCTTTGAATGGACCGCCAGTGATCTCAACTATGTTATCTACTGTTAATTGTGAAACTGTGGATTTCTTTACCAGATATCCTTCTATATCTTTGAATTCTAATTCTCCTCTTAGTTGACCGCGAATATGTCTGATTCCTTCAACTGCCATGTATGCATCACTTGGGTTAATTGCCTCAATGACAACGTATCCCTTTAGATTATCAACTAGTAATACGGATTGAATATTCATCTTATTGTTACTTGCTTTAGCTTCAAGTAATCTCATTACCACTTTCTCTTGACCTCCAGTGGTTCTTATTGCAAAAAGGTGTGATTTTACTTCTTCAGACATTTTACCTACCAAACGTAATTACCGAAAAGACAAACTGTATTGTAAATCCAATGGCACCTACTCCTCCAATTCCCAATAATACTAATCTGAGATGCTGTTGATACTCATCTTTGTCTGGCTTTTTTGCCATCTTCATAGTATTTGCCATGTTTTTCAAAGTCTGCTTCGGGTTCATTGCCTGAAATTAATAAGGTGTCCTTATATCTCTTATCTCATGGAGCTGCTAGTAGCTTATCGCGATGACCCTGCCGGATACAATATGGCAAATTTTCTTTCTCAAGAAATGAAAAAAGAAGGTGATATCTATCGTGGAAAATACTATGATTTGCTGATAATTCCAACTCCTGCAATTTCAGCTGATTGGATAGAAGAAAAATATGATTATGATGGATTTATTTTTCTATCAAAACATGCTGCAGAATCTGGAGTATTGGCACTTACCTGTCACAGTACTGGAAATTTCTCAGAAGCCAAGTTTGGTGGAAATGATAGACAGATTGCAGTACCACATCCATTTATCCAAAAAACATATCTTCAAACTTTATGGAAAAACAAATCCATTTTTTCTGATTTTCAAATTACTATAGAGGCAACTCATCATGGACCGACCGCATTATCAAAGCCTACAATATTCATTGAAATTGGAACCACTGAAAAGCAGTGGACTGATGTAACGCTATGCAATTCAGTAGCTACACTAGTTCATCAAGTGATGAGTGGTCACATCAAAGCATCACCCACTGCTATATGCTTTGGAGGAACTCATTATCCAGATAAATTTACAAATGAATTACTTGAAGGCAAATACTCCCTTGGAACTGTTGTGCCAAAACATGCCTTAGATAATATTGATGAAAATCTATTTTCTGAAATTTTATCAAAAAATAAAATGGCAACAACTGCTTTGCTTGATTGGGGAGGAATGGGTCCAAACAAACAAAAAATTCTTGAACTCCTAAAGACAACCAATCTTGAGGTAATTAGATTATGAGTCTTGATAAAAAAATTTACAAAAAATTACTTGAAGTACCAAAGGGAAAAATTACCACCTATGGAGAACTTGCAAAAGCAGTTGGTCTAAAAAATGGACAACGAGCAGTTGGAAAAATTATGAACAAGAATCCATATCCTGTAATTATTCCATGTCACAGAGTTATCAAATCCGATGGAAAGATTGGCGGATATGCATACGGTGAAGAAATAAAATCAAATATGTTATCAAAAGAGGGAATAAAGATTCAAAATGGAAAGATTTTGGATTTGGAAAATTCTATTTATCGATTCTAGCTTCTTTTTGCTATAATCTCTTCCATCAATAATCTAAGGTGTGCTTTGTTTCTTACAGTGTTTCCGCCTACCTTTTTGTATAATGCCCAAAATTCAGGATTTGTCAAGTCCTTTCTGTCTTTGGCAATCTTTAGTAATCTTCTAAGTGCGCGAACCTTTGCAACGTAGACGTCCTTCTTTCCTACTCTTGCACCTTTTCTACCTTTTTTGGAGCCTTGTGTTGTTCCTCTTTTGTGCTTTTGTGCTTTCTTCATTTGTGATCTGCCCTTTGAGGTTCCAACAATTGGTTTAATGGTAATTTTCTTTGCAGTGATTAAACTTCGAATGTTTTGTCTAGTAATTGCATCAGCTACATCATCTAGATGATCAGCGTCTAATCTAACTCTGTTAACTCCGACTCCTGTAACTCGTGCTACGAGTCTTTTTTAGCTTTAAGATTTACTACCAACAGTTCTCACTCTTGCGTTAAATATTTTGAACTTGCTTTCAAGTGCTTTTACTAGAATTTCTTTTCTCTTTTTAGTACCGACACCATGTCCAAATCTTATTCCGTCTGTTTTTGGATTAAGACTTTCCAAATCACTTAATTTGTAAACTAAATTATCTGTATATCCTGATGGATGTAATCCTTTAGCAATTTTTGGTCCACCATATCCGACTTTGACAAGTCCTGGACGACCTCTACCGCCTTTTAATTTTCTTTGATGATGATCAACTCCTTTTGGTTTTCTCCAATTGGTTTGTAATCTAACATAACGCCAGCTCTCTGGTCTGACAAAATCTGGATTGTGCCCTTTGATCTCTTCTCGTTTTGCTAGCTTCTCTTTATTGATCGGCATTAGATTGACTCTTGAAATTTTAAATAAATACGTTCCTAGATTAAAAAAGATCATCTTTTGGGAAAGAGATAATAAGGAAAATTGAGTCGGATCGAAATATCTCATGATCAAGCCTGGGATTCCTATGATAATTGTTAAGGGGTGCTATTACCTCTGATCGAAGTAGTAAGTACTCTCAAAGTTGATAAATTCTTATCTCAAATTCAGTCATTTGGAATTTCTCCCTCAAAGATACATCGAAATCTGAGCGTAGATGACCTAGTAAAAATCGCTGTAGAGAAAAAAGAAGGAGTAATCAATTCAACTGGTTCTCTTTCTGTCAATACTGGAAAATACACTGGACGTTCTCCAGATGATAGATTCATCGTTTATGATGATAAGACTCACAATACTGTAGATTGGGGTAAAGTAAATCACCAATTCCCATCTGGCAAGTTTGAGAAATTACTAGAGAAGATGAAATCTTTTGTAAACAACAAAGAGCTTTATGTCTTTGATGGATTTGTAGGAGCTGACAAAGACAATCGTTTACCAATTAGAGTGATAAATGATCATGTATGGCAAAGTCTCTTTGCAAGAAATTTGTTTATTCGACCAACAAATGAGGAGCTAGAAAACCACAATCCTGAGTTTACTATTTTGTGTATCAATAACTTTGAAGCAGTTCCAGCAGTAGATGGTACCGAGTCTAACGTTTTCATTATTATTGATTTAACTAGAAAAATTGTCTTAATTGGTGGAACCCAATATGCTGGTGAAATGAAAAAGTCAATGTTTTCTGTAATGAATTTCCTCTTGCCTGAAAAAGGAGTTTTTCCAATGCATTGCTCTGCAAATATTGGTAAAGATAATGATACTGCATTGTTTTTTGGATTATCTGGTACTGGAAAGACAACATTGTCAGCTGATCCAAATAGAAAATTAATTGGCGATGACGAGCATGGTTGGTCTGATAACGGGACATTTAATTTTGAAGGAGGATGTTATGCAAAATGTATCAATCTAAGTCAAGAGGCAGAACCTGAAATCTGGAATGCAATTAGACCGGGTGCTGTTTTAGAAAATGTTGTACTAAATAACAATCAACCAGATTACGATGATAATCTATTAACTGAAAATACTCGGGTTGCATATCCGCTTGATTACATCCCAGGTGCAGTTATTCCAAGTGTAGGTGGCCATCCTAAAGTAATTGTATTTTTAACAGCTGATGCATTAGGTGTTTTACCACCAATTTCCAGACTGACAAAAGAGGGTGCAATGTATCACTTTATGTCAGGTTATACAAGCAAGTTGGCAGGAACTGAGCGAGGAATTAAGGAGCCAAAATCCGTATTTTCTGAATGCTTTGGAGCCCCATTCATGCCTAGACCAGCTGCAGTATATGCTAAGGTATTAGGTGAAAAAATTACAAAACACAATACTGTCGTTTACCTAGTAAATACCGGATGGTCTGGTGGCCCATATGGTGTAGGTAAAAGAATTAAGATAAAATACAGTCGAGCAATGGTTACTGCGGCAATTAATGGCTCATTAAATATTGTAAAATACAAACATGATGATTTGTTTAATCTAGATATTCCAACCGAAGTACCAGATGTTCCTTCAGATATTTTGGATCCAAAAAATACTTGGACTGATAAAGACTCTTACAATCTTTCTGCTAAAAAATTAGCTCAAATGTTTGTTGAGAACTTTAAAAAGTTCCAAAATGTTGCACCTGAAATTATTTCAGCAGGTCCTGTGTATCACGCTTAGCTGATTTTATTTTTACAGCTCCAACAATTCCTATTATTGCTATAATTCCTACAACTATCGCTACTTGTCTTTGTGGAATGTCAATAATTTCAAAATCATCTCGAGTCTCATCAATTGAATTTGTAATGATGGTGCTGTATGCATCAAGTGTTTGGTCATTTGATTTTATTTTTGCTTCAATCCAATATTCTCCGTTTTGATTTATTCTCATTTTTGCATCCTTATTTGGTGTGGCAGTGATTACATCTGTTACCTCGGTATTACTTTTTGTCACTGAAATCTTTGCAAAATTCCAATCTGGATCATTAATTGTAAAAAACAACGAGTTATCATTTTGAATCACACCAATTGAAGCTTTAGTATAGTGAATTTGTATTGGAACTGTGTATTTTATTTTATCATGATTTATGAAAATTTTTTCTTGAAATGTTCCATAGTTTTCCCCTGAAATTTTAATTTTAACTGTTAAATTATTTTCTTGCAAAGAGTCTTCAACTTGAATAAATTCAGGACCCTCAAATGTTACATCAAGATTATCCAAAGTTCCATTAAGTAGTTTTAATTTTAATTCCTTTTCTGCCATTTTGTTATCTGATGATAAATTAACTACAAAATTTGGCGGGGTGATGATTAGCTTGGCATCAAATGCCTTTCCAAGATTTAGCCTGCCTGAACCAGTATCACTTAATGAAAATTCTGAACCATATGCGTCAGATACCCTCTCTGAAGTGGTCATGAGAAGTGATTTTATCTCATCATTTGTCATGGTAGGATACTTTTCTAATAGTAGAGCAACTGAACCACTCACATGTGGCGCTGCAAAGCTAGTCCCACTAGTAAAATTGTACCCGCCGTTTGTCTGAGTTGTATTGATGTATGCACCTGGTGCTACTAAATCAGGTTTTATATAAAATGGTGAAACAGGACCCCTTGAGCTAAAATGTGCGACAAAGTCTGGATTGTAAAACACATGTAAACTAGCTTTACTTTCACCAAGTTCTTTAATTTCAAGTCCTTCTTTTCTATCAATTGATACAACAGGAATTTGCGGCTTGTAGTTTGGCTCTATGAATTCATGAATTAATTGACCAAGAAAAATTCCAGGTTGGTTGTTGTAAACGATCATTGCCTTTGCACCAGCATTTGCTGCATTTTTTTCTTTAATTGAAAAATACAACATTTCACCTTCTACATCACTTCCTCTTTCTACAAGTAATATTGCATCAGTTGCATTGATCTTTTTTAGTTCTGCTTCTTTTCCATACCCTCCAAAAACAATTTTTCCAATAATTGGTTCATCAAGTTTTGCAGATCCTGTCATTGGAATTACGGTGTATGATTTTTCATTTACTTCAAGTGTTGCAATAAGACTAGATGTCAAGTTGTTATATGTTGCGCCAACTGTAATGGAGCCAGGATTTTTTCCTGGACTGCCAATTGTCTGAGGAATTGGTCCATCGTTTCCGGCCGCTGTAATTACAATAATTCCTTTTTGTAATGCATTATCCACTGCTTTATCGATATTGGAGTTTGTCTTGTTTACACCAAGGCTGATGTTGATAATGTCAGCATCATCTTCAATTGATTTGTTGATTGCCTTGATTATCAAATCAGATGATACTCCTTCACCGTCTTCTGAAACTTTGTAAGCTAGAATTTTTGAATTAGGGGCAACTCCTTTTAGAATTCCGTTTGCTGCAATTACTCCTGCAACTTGAGTGCCGTGACCGTTAGTGTCAAGTGGCGGTTCACCTTCATTTATGAAATTATATCCGCCGACGACTTTGCCATCTGGTCCAAAACCAAAAAGATCTGGATGATTATAATCAACTCCAGTATCGATTACTGCGATTTTAATTCCTGTTCCGTCAAATCCTTCCATTCTTGGAACATCACCTCCAATAAATGGAACGCTTTGTTCAATGTATGTGTGGAAATTATCATCAGGTAGTAATTGAAAAATAATTAAAGATGAAAAAACAACTACGATGCTTGCAAAAACTACCCCAAGATTCATAATTTTACGATATTTTTAGCAAGTAAAAACCAATTGTCTACTAAAGCAATAAATTGAATAAATATTGCATAACTTCTATGGGAAAATACACACTTCCACAAATACCATATGCTTATGATGCATTAGAACCTCATATTGACGCAAAAACAATGGAGATTCATCATACAAAACATCACCAAGCATACACCGACAAATTAAATGCTGCACTAGAAAGTTGCCCTGCTGATGTACAAAGTAAAGATATCTTAGACATCTTGTCTAACATCAACCAAGTACCGGAAGCACAACGTGGTGCCGTTAATTTCAATGGTGGTGGTTATGATAACCACAAGCTATTTTGGAACAACATGAAACCAAAAGGAGGCGGTGAACCAGGAGGAGCAATTGCGGATGCAATCAATAATTCTTTTGGAAACTTTGCAGCCTTTAAGGAGAAATTCTCATCCACTACTGCAGTAATTCAAGGAAGTGGTTGGGGATGGTTAGTATACAATCCTTCAACAAAGAAGGTTGAGTACAAATCTATGCCAAACCAAACTAGTCCAAGAACAGAAGGATTAGTTCCATTATTGGGCTGTGATGTTTGGGAACATGCATACTATCTGAAATATCAAAACAAACGACCAGATTACATTTCATCATGGTGGAATGTAGTTAATTGGGATGAAGTAGAAAACAGATACTCCAAAGTAAAATAAAGTTCTATCTTTATTTTTTTTATTATCATCATTTTTTAATCTGATTTATTTTTCAGAGTAATTTCCATGAATGAATTTATAACCATCTCAGGGTTGTTTGTTGTAAATGAGTGAAGAACAGGCCCAACACTTGATGCAGCAACTCCAAATGCTTGAGACTTACTATGGAGATTTATCACAACGTGAAGCTACACTTGTTAACGTCTTACGAGAGGCCATATCTGCAATTGAATCTATCAAAGCACTTCGCGAAAAACCAGATTCTGATAGTTTGGTACCAATTGGAATGGGAACTTATGTACAGACAAAAATTTCATCATCCAATAAAATAATTTTGAATGTGGGAGCTGGAATTGCTATGGAAAAAACTTATGATTCTTCAATAAACTATCTTGAAGCAAGAATAAAAGAAATTGAAGTTGCTATACAAGACACTACTGCGCGAAAACAAGATGCTATGGCTAGATTGGAACAAGGCAAAGAGCAAATGAATCAACTCATGCAACAAACATCAGAAGATCTTTCAGGATAAAATAATGTTTGATAAACTTCGTAATGCATTTTCAAATGCAGCGAAAAGTCTTGGGGAAAAAGAACTAAACGATAAAGACATTGAAGAAATTCTTTACGAATTAGAAATTTCTCTTATGGAATCTGATGTTGCAAGCGAAGTCATCGATACAATAAAATCAGATTTGAAAACTCAGTTACTGGGTTCCAAAGTAGACAAAAAAGAGATTGAAAAGTTTGTCAAAGACAGCTTGATCTCAAATATATCGTCTTTATTTGATGCTGCAGGTACAGTTGATCTCTTTGAGTTGATTAACGAAAAAAAGAAAACTGTTCAGCCGTTTCTGATTTTATTTGTAGGAATTAACGGAACTGGAAAAACTACATCATTAGCTAAAGTAGCTTACATGTTACAACAAGCAAAATATTCTGTGGTAGTTGCAGCTGCTGATACATTTAGGGCAGGAGCTATTGAACAGTTACGCGAACACACTAATCGTTTGAATCTAAAACTAGTTGCACAAAATTACAATTCTGATCCAGCTGCAGTTGCCCGAGATGCGGTTCTTTATGCAAAATCTCACAAAATGGATTGCGTACTAATTGATACTGCTGGAAGAATGCAAACAAGCAAAAATTTAATGGAGCAGATTGCTAAAATTACTAAAGTAGTAAATCCTGATTTTAAAATATTTGTAGGTGATTCTCTGGCTGGAAATGATACTGTAAATCAAGCTAGGGAATTTTTTGAGCATGTCAAATTTAACGGTTCAATTCTCACAAAAAGTGATGCTGATGCACGTGGTGGAGCTGCACTTTCTATTGTTAAAATTACATCTACTCCAGTGTTATACCTTGGAGTTGGACAGGAATATTCTGATCTCAAACCGTTTGACAAAGAAATCTTTCTAGAAACTGTATTTGGTTCCTTATCTGGCGTAGATCGAAAAGAAACTCCAAAACAAGAATTAGTTGAGAAAACAATTGTTGAATCAAAACCAGAACCTAAACCAGAACCAATTGTTGAATCAAAACCAGAACCAATTGTTGAATCAAAACCAGAACCAATTCCAGAATCAAAATTAAAACCAGTTCAAGTAATAAAACCAGAACCTAAACCAGAACCTAAACCAGAACCAAAACAAATTGAATCAGATGATCCATTTGAAGGAATTGCAGACAAAGACATTACAAAATATTCCGACTTGTATGATATTACTCCGCCAGAAAATGATGATGAGGCAACAAAACTTGGCAATGCAATCCGTCAATGGATTAAGCAGGGACGACCAAAACCTGGAGAAGAAAAGAAACAAGAATCAGATCAAGAGACAGATTCCAAGCACAAACAAGATAAAGAAGAAGAAAAGTCTAAAAAGAAAAGAGGTGTATTTGGATTCTTCAAGAAATGAAACTCAAAACTAAAAATTTACTCACTTTGGCAGAATTATTCCCTAAAGAATTTGTCGCATTAATTGATTATTCAATTGTTTTAAAAAAAGAATTAAAAAAAGGCAACAAGCCGTTGCTAAAGAACAAAACACTTGCAATGATTTTCCAAAAGCCATCAACTCGAACACGAGTAAGCTTTGAGACCGGAATGTTTCAACTTGGTGGACATGCTATTAATCTCTCATCACAAGACATGCAGTTATCACGAGGCGAAACAATAGAAGATACTGCAAAGACATTATCTCGATATGTAGATTGTATCATGGCACGAGTTTATGATCATAATTTACTTGAAAAATTATCTAACTCTTCTAGTGTTCCAGTAATTAATGGACTATCTGATTCATTTCATCCATGTCAAATTCTAGCTGACTTTATGACGATAAAAGAGAAGA
Organism: Nitrosarchaeum sp. AC2; assembly: GCF_013407385.1. Classification (NCBI taxonomy): domain Archaea; kingdom Thermoproteati; phylum Nitrososphaerota; class Nitrososphaeria; order Nitrosopumilales; family Nitrosopumilaceae; genus Nitrosarchaeum; species Nitrosarchaeum sp. AC2. Next base: position 401,367 of record NZ_CP030847.1, read on the forward strand.
AAGGAAAATTCAATGGACTCAAGATTGCTTGGATCGGGGATGGAAACAATGTGTGCAACTCTATGATTTATGGATGTGCATTATCTGGTGCAAAGCTGTCTATTGCAACACCTAAAGGATTTGAACCAGACAAATCAGTACTGAAAGAATCTGCAAAGTCAATTGAGATAGATCTAACAACTGATCCAATAAAGGCAATCAAAGATGCTGATGTAGTAGTTACTGATACATACACTTCAATTCATAACAACGATCAGAAACGAATCAAAAAGTTTCTTCCAAAATATCAGATCAACGATTCATTGATGAATCACGCCAATAGTAATGCAATCTTTATGCATTGTCTTCCAGCAAAACGAGATTATGAAGTTACATCATCAGTAATTGATGGACCTCAATCAGTTGTATGGGATGAGGCAGAAAATAGACTCCATACTCAAAAGGCTTTACTTGCTTCAATAATTCGCGCTTAACGTATATAAGAGCAGTTTCAAACTCGTGTTCTATAGATGGCCTATTCAAACATCCTCAGAAGACTGCGAGAGGAAAAAACTAATTATAAAAAACGTTCAACTCTACTGATAGGTAAGCACGATTTTATCACTGTAAATATTACTAATGAAAATACTCAAGTCCAAATTGTAAAGCCTGGCATGACTGGCGATAAGGTAATCGCTTCTGCTCACTCTAATTATTTGCTAAAAAAAGGTTGGAAGGGCTCAAGAAAAAGTATTCCTGCTGCATATCTTACTGGCTATCTTGCTGGAAAGAAAGCAATGGGCAAGGGAGCAAAAGATGCAGTACTATACACTGGTACTAGAAAATATACACAAAGAATGGCAGCTGCACTAAAAGGTGTTGTAGATGCAGGACTTAAAGTGCCTGCAGGTGCAGAAACTTTTCCACCAGAAGAGAGAATCAATGGCGAACATCTTACAGTAAAAAATGACACTTCAAAAATTAAATCTGCTATTGATAGCGAGGTCAAATAAAAATGAGTCAAACTGCACAAACTAAACCTGGTGGCAGAGGTGGACCTGGTGGCAGAGGTGGACAAAAAGTTTACGGTGGTGGAAAACCAACCAATGGACAATCTAGAAGACCAAGAAGAGAAGAAGAAGAAGAAGTTTGGATTCCAAAAACAATTTTAGGAAAAAAAGTTGCATCCGGCGAAATTAATTCTATTGAAGAAATTATTCAAGACGGTTTAAGAATTCAAGAAGCAGGTATTATCAAAAAATTACTTCCTGATTTGAAAAGTGAAGTAATTGATGTTGGTATTATTCAAAAGATGACATCAAACGGTCAATCAACAAGATTCAAAGCTATTGTTGCAACAGGAAATCAAAATGGTTACCTTGGTATCGGTCAAGGAAAATCAAAACAAATGAGAATTGCAATTGAAAAAGCAACAAACCAAGCACTACTAAATGTTAGTCCAATCAAACTAGGATGTGGAAGTTGGGAATGTAGATGTGACGAAAAACATTCTGTTCCATTTAAGATTAGAGGAAAAGGTGGAAGTGTTACAATTGAAATTATTCCAGCACCACGTGGATTGGGATTGGTTGCTGGTGGTAAAATTAAACGATTACTAGAGTTGGCAGGTCTTAAAGACGCATGGACAACTGCAAAGGGTTCTACTCCAACGATGAACTCTACTTCAAAAGCTATTTTGGACTGCTTAAAGCAGACATTTAGTCAGGGTTGATGTTAAATGGGTAGCGCATATCTTGTAGTTCGAATTAAAGGTCAAGCAGACTGTCCATATTGGGCAACTACTACAATGACATTGCTAAAATTAGATAAAAAATATCGAGCAACTATCTTACCTGCAAAAGATAACACATTGGGAATGCTAAACAAAGTAAAACACTATGTTACTTGGATTGAAATTGATGCATCTTTGGCAAAAGAACTAATCGATAAAAAAGCAAGAAAAGAAGGTTACAAGAAAATTACCTCAGCAGATCTTAAAGAATTAGGATTTGAAAGTTCTGATGCACTTGGCGCAGCACTTGCAGAAGGAAAAGCAACTCTATCTAAATTAAAACCATTAAAACCTTGGTTTGCATTATCTCCACCAAGATTTGGTTTCAAGAAAAGTACAAAAAAGATGTATGGACAAAAAGGAGTCTTAGGACACAACAACGATCTTCCAAAATTAGTGAGGAACATGATGTAACATGGCAACACGATTACGAAAGACAAGAAAACTAAGAGGCGGACGTCACATGGGTTGGGGACAAGTAGGTCAACATCGTGCAAGTGGTCACAAAGGCGGACTAGGAATTGCTGGACTACACAAATATCATTTTAGTACTTTGCTAAAAGAGGTTCCAGATCATTTTGGACACGATTCTACTCACCCACCTCATCCAATCATCACGAGAAAATGGGCAAGTGTCCGTGATCTCGATGATCTATTCGCAAAATTTGGTAAAGAAGAAGGAGGAAAGAAAGTCATAGACCTTGAAGCAGCCGGTTATGACAAACTCCTAGGCGGCGGTAAAATATCTAACGCATATACCGTCAAAATAGCCAGATTTACTGCATCTGCAGAAGAGAAAGTAAAATCTGCAGGAGGAGAGGTGTTATCTGAGAATGGCTGAGGGTACGGTAACTAATCTAATTAGAAAAGTTGTTTTCAAGGCAGAACCATATATTCCTCAAGTCCCAAAACCGAAAAAAAAGATTCCATTACAAACTAGATTACTTTGGTGTGGTGTTGCATTATTAATTTACATGGTAATGGGTCAGACTCCATTATTTGGAGCAACTGCACCAGAGTTTGATTTTCTACAATTTGCCCGAGTTATTTTTGCATCACAACAAGGCACACTTGTTGAGTTAGGAATTGGACCAATAGTTACAGCAGGTCTGTTGATGCAATTACTTCGAGGTTCTGATATCCTAAAATTTGATTTTAAGAAACCAGAAGAGAGAGGAATATTTCAAACTGCAACAAAGCTTGTAACATATGTTGTAATTGTTGCTGAATCCATAGTCTATGCTATAGCAGTTTATGGACCAGGTGTTCCAGAACCGTACGTTTTGTATGTAATGATTGGGCAACTTATGGCCGCATCCATCATAATCATGTTCTTAGATGAACTTATCCAGAAGGGATGGGGTATTGGAAGTGGAATTAGTTTATTCATTATGGCTGGTGTAGCTCAACAAATCTTATGGAGTCTCTTCAGTCCTCTACCAGCTGGCGATGGTGGAACTATTGGTATACTTCCATATGTCGGTCAGTCAATTATGAATGGTGATTTATCAAATGTATTTTTCCGTGCAAATCAACTTCCAAGTGTCTTTGGAATATTTTTGACAGCGGGAATTCTTTTGATTTTGGTATTTACCCAAGGAATGAAGATTGAAATTCCAATTGTATCTACAAAGTACAGAGGTTTTTCAGCTGTATATCCGATTAAACTAATGTACGTATCAAACATTCCAGTAATTTTGGCATCTGCACTTACTGCAAACGCGGTATTTCTAGGCCAAATGTTTTGGGCAAACTTTAACCCGCGAAACAATAACGCGTTTATGAACTTTGTAGCACAGTTTGACCCTACCAGTCCGTCTACGCCTATAGGTGGAATTATCTATTACATTACTCCGCCAAGAGGATTAGAAGTTGCAGTTTTAGATCCAACAAGAGCTGTAGGATACGTTTTGTTTATGGTAGGAATTGTAGTTGTATTTGGTAGATTGTGGGTTGAGCTTGGTGGTTTATCGTCAAAGACCGCAGCTCAAAACTTACTTGATGCTGATGTACAAATTCCTGGATTTAGAAGATCAAATGCGCCAGTAGAGGCATTGCTTGCAAAGTATATTCCATCTGTTACAATTATCGGTTCAATAATCTTGGGTTTGTTGGCAGGAGTATCTGATGTTCTGGGAGTTTTCGGTTCTGGAATTGGAATTTTACTTATGGTAGATATTCTCATCAACTATTACACTCAATTAGTAAAAGAACAAGTCGAAGTTGTAATGCCACGTCTAGGTGCTTTACTTGGTAGAAAGTAGAAAAGTCGTAGTGGTAGGGATACCTGGAGTAGGAAAAACTTCTTTACTGCAAAAAATTGTTGAGATTTTACAAAAAAATAACAAAAGTGTAAGTGTTCATAGCTTTGGAAGTATCATGTTTGATGTTGCAAAAGAAAATGGTGTTACAGATAGAGATGAGCTAAGAAAATTACCACTATCTCAACAAAAAAATCTACAAAAAATAGCTGCAGAAAAACTTGCAATACTAAATGAAGATATTGTAATTATCGATACTCATGCTTTTATTAACTCTCCAGAGGGATACTATCCAGGATTGCCAGAACATGTTTTGCAGATTCTTAAACCATCCAATTTTGTATCAGTTTCTGCAAAACCTGAGGAAATCTATAATCGAAGAATGAAAGATATCACTAGAACTAGAGATAATATCTCAATTGATAATATTAAAAAGGAATTAGACGTTCAATCTGGTATGATATCTGCGTGTGCTGTAATCTCAGGCTCCCCAGTAAAACATGTGCTCAACAGAGAAGGAATGATTGATGAAGTTGCAGAAAAAATAATCAGGACTATAGGATTGTAAAATGGCTCTAGATTCTGTTTTATTATTTTTGAATTCAGTATTTCTTCAAGAAGGTGGTATGTTTGATTTTCTTGGCGGAGGTCATGGTGCATTGGGAAGCGATGATCCTATTATCAAAGGATTAATTTTATCAGCATTTTGCGTTGCTGGATTTGGAATTATTTTAAATGTCTTTAATGCTGGAGTTAGAAAAAAGATGGTTGATCAAACTAAATTAAAACGAATCATGAAAGAGACACGTGCTTGGCAAAAAGAGAGAATGGCTGCAATGCGTTCAAAAGATCAAGCAAAAATTAACGAGCTAAGCAAAAAATCATCTTACATGAACAAGATGTCAATGGAGATGATGCAGATGAACATGAGACCAATGATGATTACATTTGTTCCATTAATTTTGATATTTTACCTAGTACTTCCAGTTCTATTCTCACACATTGTTGCATTATCTCCAATATCACTAAACGTTATACCGGGAGAATTTTTTCAGCTTACATGTACTGCTGAACAAGCAGCAGATATAGAAAACATATGTACTAAAGAAAACGCTTTGTATCTTTGGGCTTGGTATTTTCTTTCATCAATTGCTTTTAGTGGCATTATTATGAAACTAACAAAAACATCAATGGATCTCAGTTGACCAAATCAATTGTAATCTCTGGTCCGCCAGCTGTCGGAAAGACAACTGTTGCCAAAGGATTGGCTAGTGAATTCAAATTAACATATCTTAGCGGTGGTGACATTCTAAAAGAGATGGCAAAAGAGGAAGGTTTTGATGCAGTTGGTGATGATTGGTGGGATACTGAAAATGGAATGAAATTTCTCAGTCAAAGAGAGAATAATTCCGAATTTGATAAGAAAGTTGATAATAAACTAATTCAGCTTTTCAAGAAAGGTGGGATGGTAATTACAAGTTATACTTTGCCATGGCTAGTCGATGACGGCATTAAAATCTGGTTATCAGGCTCACATGATAGCAGTTCACAAAGAATGCAAACTAGAGACAACATGACTTCAAAGGAAGCATATGAGATTACAAAGATAAGATACGACAAAAACCGTGCATTGTATAAAAAATTATATGATTTTGATTTTGGAAATGATATCTCTGTATTTGATAAAATTATTGATACTGACAATCTTAATGCGACTCAAGTAATTAATATTGCAAAAGAAACTGTAAGGGAATTATTATGACTCTAAAGCAACTGGAAAACTTGGTTGTAATTGATCAGGATATTACTGATGATGCATATGGAACGTATTATGATAAAAGAACTTTACAACAATTACTTGATTACGGTCTGATAATTTTAGATAAACCACCCGGACCTACTAGTCATGAAACTGTTGCATGGACTAAACGAATCTTAAAAATTCCAAAAATTGGTCATAGTGGTACACTTGATCCTCAAGTTTCTGGAGTCTTGCCTTTGGGACTTGGGGAGGCAACAAAAGCACTTGGTGTTTTACTTTATGGACCAAAAGAATACCATGCTTTAGGACGATTTCATTCTCTTCCATCAAAACAAAAACTAGATGAAGTACTTGAAATGTTCCGGGGAGAAATTTTCCAAAAACCTCCACAACGTTCAGCAGTTCTAAGACAAACAAGAACTAGAACAATTTATGAATTAGAAGTACTAGAGCAAAAAGAAAGATTACTTTTAACACGAATTTTATGTGAAGCAGGAACTTACATTAGAAAACTATACTATGATATCGGAGAAATTTTAGGACCAGGCGCTACTATGATTGAACTACGAAGAACAAAAGTTGATCAATTTCATGAAGCAGATGGTCTTGTAACGTTACATGAGCTTGCAAATGCTTATGCCCTTTGGGAAGAAAAAAAAGATGAAACAAAACTAATGTCTATGATCAAACCTATAGAATATGCATTAAGTGAACTCAGATCTGTTGTAATTCGTGACTCTGCAGTTGATGCATTATGTCATGGTGCACAACTCGCAATGCCTGGAATTTTGCAAATCTCTCCAAATCTGAGAAAAGGTGACATTGTTGCAATTTATACACAAAAGGGCGAAGCAGTCGCTTTAGCAGAATCACTGATGTCAGAAGAAGAGATACGTGATGCAACAAAAGGATATGCCTTTGAAACAAAACGAATTATCATGGCTCCTAACATATATCCAAAAAAATGGAGATCAAAATCCGTTCCAAAGGATTAAAAAATCAAATAAAAAACTTAATCATAATTGTTAGCAAAAAGTCTTGTGATTTTTATCAGTGTTGGTGTCATAGCTGGTTTTTCATTTGGGTTTTATTTGCTTGAAATAAAAAGTACCAATCAACTCGTGTATGTGGACGGTTCTTCACTTTCTTTGGTTACTGAAAAATCCGATTTTAAGCGAGGCGAAGAAATAAAAATTATTTTAATAAATTCTGGAACAAACCCCTTAACATTTTCAGATACCTCTTACGGTTTGAAGATTAGCGGATTATTTGGTATTGCAAAATATTCTCCTCCTGCATCTCCAGTAATTTCGACACTAAACCCAGGAGAAAAAATTGAATTCGTTTGGAATCAAATGAAAAATGACGGTCTTCCAGTAATTGAAGGTCTTTACAAAATTAATGTAGATGGAATTGATTCTATGGGAATCAAAGTAGAAAAATCAATTACAATTAACATTTGGAAGTAATTTTTTATAATTTCAAGTAACACAATATATAATCAAATTTTCCCAAACAAATCTGTCGTAAGACATGTGCCGGGGTCGCCTAGCCTGGTAGGGCGCGCGCCTGGAAATAATTAACCATAAAGCGCGTTCTCGCAAGGGAACGGGAGTTCAAATCTCCCTCCCGGCGCCATACTTATTTTTTTGAAATTAATTTATCCAAATTAAAACAAATAGTTCAGTTAATGTAAAAGGCATGCCACAATCAAAAAATTATAGTCATATATTGATAAACAAAATAACTTTTTGATTATGATTTTGAATATGTTCCAAAATACACTAAAAAATTATGGAGAGTACAAATGACACCTGGACAAATGGATGCAAGAAAAAGAAAAATGGCGAAAACCATCGAAAATCCACCAAATTATCTTAGTCAGAATACCATTTCTGATAAAAAGAAATGGAAGAATCTTAAGAATGATGGATTACCCCGATACTAATTATTTTAGATTGTTTTTCTTATTTTTATGGTGCTTCATTATTTTTGTATGCAATTAAAAATCCTAAACCGCCACATACAACTCCTATTGCAAGAAAAGCAATAAATCCTCCAATTGGTTCAATAAATGAATCCATAATTGCTGGATATTTTGGACCAAGTTTTCCTTCAGTAAAAATTGAAAGTAGTCCTGTTCCTGCCAACCCTGCATATGTCATAATCATCATTGCACCTGCACCACCTACATTCATTCCAACAAGATGTATTCCAGCTAGTATGTTTGATTTTTTTGTAAATTTTTTCCCCAAAGTGATTTCAAGATGACTGTAAAATAATGCAGTAACTGCAACTGCAACTATGATTATTAAATGAAATATTATTCCTAAAAAGAACCATTTTGCAGTTCCATCAAATGACAGTGATAAGTACTGAATTATGTTAATTTGATTGTTCATCATTTGTATTGTGACAATTACTAGGGCCATAACTGTGATTAATGCCCCTTGAATTATTGCTGCAATTATGAATCTGTCAACCCATCTTAGTTTCATGTTTTGCATCTATCTGTTATTGTACTATCTTTAATTTATATCCCATAGATTATTTTACTAGGCCATTTCTGAGATAAATCAATTATCTTATTTTTGAAATTTTGATAACTGTCTAACTATATCGCTGGTGGTAATTATCCCAATTATTTTGTTGTTTTCAGATACTGCCAGTTTACGAATTTTTTTTGCAGCCATTTGTTTTGCAGCTTCTAAAATTGATTTGTTTGGACTTATTGTCTCTAAAGGAAACGATGCTACCTTTTCTACCGTCATATCTAATGAATATTTGTTTGCTGCAACTTTAATTGCAAAATCTCTATCTGTGATTATTCCCATGGTCTCTGCATCTTTTTTTACAAAAACTGAACCTATTCCTTGCTCCATCATTTTAGAAATTTGATATATTGTCGTAGATTGTGGTGCTATGATCAGTTCTTTTGCCATTATTTCTTTGACAAGAATTTGCGATAGTTCTTTTTCTAAATTATTGTTTGATGCTTCTTTATTTTTCTTTGATCCGAAAAATCCCATCGCATAACTTTAATGAACAAAAACTTAAAGATTTCTAAATTTCATCTGTTCTTATTTGCTTAAAATCATTAATTTTAACGATTCATGCTGAGATTATTATAGGAGTTTTTGATAATTTTTCAAATAACTTATTTCATATACCATGGTCTTGTCTCTAACCAATCAATTTCAGCAATCATCTGTTCTACTTTTTTCACAATTGCTATTACTGATCTGTACTGTTCATACATCTCAGTCTCCTCCTCTTTTGATAACACGTTTGCTTCTGCATCATCAAAGAATTTGTTTTCTTTATTGAGATGATCAAATAGAAATATCGAATATGTTCGTAGGTATCTGGCAACTGGCTCTCTTGCATCTTGACCACTTTTCCATTTTTTCAGATATTCTGAAATTTTTCTGGCTATGTTTCTTCCAAATTCATGCTCTATCATGAATTTTCTAATTTCCTCTTTTAGATTATCATAGCTTGCAACACATGGAAAATACGAATCCTCCTCTCTTGAGTGGTGAATTGTATCTACAAATTCTGATATTACGACAGTGATCTTTTCAAGGTCTAAGAATGGAATTTCAGTTCCTTTGTAAATCTCGTCTGCACATTTTGCAACTATTTTTTCTAGACGTCTAACTTGATCATGATCTGCTCGTAATTGATTTGTTGCACTCACAATGCTTTAGTGTTTTCTTCGTTATTTTAGTCATTTCGATAAAAACTAAATCCTACAATGCCATTTTTTCAATTATTTTACTAAATCTCCACGGACCACACTGTGCGTCTGAACTTTCACTTTGAAACAATCCTTGTTTGTTTAAGTGATTAACAACGTGCGCTGAAAATGGTAATGCCCCTGTAGCACCAGGAGAGTTATAGTTCAAAATGTGAAAAGACATAGAATCTTCTTCTAAAATCACATCCGGAACAAACTGACCTTTTTCATTAATCACCGATGATCTAATTCCAGCAGTTCCTTTTTCTGTTATTTTTTCAACATCTATTTTTGGCAAGAATCGCCTAACCCTGTTTATCATTTTTGATTTTGACATTGAAGATTGAATTTCATTTATTGCAAGTTCCTGAAATTGTTTATCAAAAATCGCTTTTCTTGCGCCTGAATTTAACATCTCTAATAATTTTGGAATAAACTCCTTGATGTTCTCTACTTTGTTGTATCCATATGGGCTAAACACTGGTACTGCATTTGGTCCAATCTCACAGCTTCCATCAACTCTGATAATCCAATGTGGATCTAAAAATGGGTAATCTGGATATTCTGGTACAGAATACACGCTTGTTTTTGTCAAGTTGCTGTACTCTTTTGGTGCCTTCCAATATTCTCCTCTAAAGTGTACATCTGTGAATTTCTTTGCAATGCCCATTTTGTGAGCAATGTCTATTGACTCACCACCTGCAGCATTTATAATATAATTTGCAAAAATCTCATGTTCATTATCTAGCATAATTTTCCATTTGTTTTTGATTTTTTTTATTTGAGTTACTTTGGTATTTGTAAGTAATTTTATTCCGTTATCAGTACTGTCTTTAATCACAGCATTTGTTAATTTGGAATAGTCAGTAGACCCATCTTTGTATACATAAAGTGCCGACTCACATTTTATCTCTGGTTCAATTTTTTTTAATTCATTTTTTTCCATTAATTTTATGTCGTTATCTTGTAATCCGTTTTGTTTACCCCATTTCAGATACTTCTCTAAAACTTTGTGTCCTTTCTCATCAAATGCAACTTCAATCACCCCATCTTTTTTAAATGGTAAATTTTTCAATTTTGAATATTCTTCCCACATCTCATATCCGTTAAAAGATGTTTTTGCAAACATCTTTTTTTTCTCAGGATTATACAAGTATGGTGCGTGAACTTTTCCCGTGTTTCTGCCACTTGTATGAAATGCAACATTGTGAGCTTGTTCAATTATTGCAATCTCTTTTGTTTTGTTTAGAAAACTAAGAAAATACGATATTGAAGTTCCAAGAATACCGCCGCCTATAATTACGAGATCAAAATTATGTGTCAATACTTTTCCATTTTACATCGCTCAGTATTAAATTAAATATATTATAATCAAGATTAATATCTTATAAAATTAGAGTTTTAGTATGCTACCTGATAGATGTTCTATAATGGAAAATGGAAAGCAATGTGTTAACCCACCAGAATTTGTAGTTTCAGTTGTTGTAGAAAAAGACGAATACATGGTTGGAGTTACATGCAATAAACATAAACAAATAGTCTCAGGAAAGATACAATCTCTTCAAACCGAAGAAAAAATACCTCGTGGAAAAATAAGTTTTTCAGCATTAAAAGCAGTTGGAACTGACTGCATTCATGCTGATACCGATGATTTTGTTCAATTAGATACACAATTATCCAAAAAATTGAAATAATTTCTTTTTCTTTGCATTGTAATGCTTTTTAATGTATTATCTGATCTAGTGAAAATTGACAATATTTTATTAATTATAAAAAATGCAGGAGCGGTTTCTGAAATAAGAAGCAATTCTTTGAGTATCAAGCAAAAAGAAAAATGGATTACAATTGGTGACAATGATGGACCGGCACACATGCACATTAATAGTGAATCGATTCAAAATGCAGAGTTTATTGAGGAACAAAAGCCAGAACGTACTAGTTTTAGCGTACAGTTTTTTGATAAAGATAGAAATCGTATCTTGGGTGCATTTTTTACAAAAATGTATGATCAAAGTATGACTCTTGATACTGAAAGAAAAAAAACTTATGATAATTTACGTAAAAAATATGGTATGAATATTAAATTTTAAAAAAAACCTTGTCTGAAAATGACAAGGAGAAAAATTTTATTATTCTTGTAATTGTTTTTTCTTCTTTTCTTTTTCAGATTGTTGTTTAGCTAATTCTAATTCTTCGTTTGTATGCTTGAATTTTTTCAATCTGAAATGAATTTACATTCTATGTATAAAAACTGCACAGTTTTTCATGAATAGTTCTAAGCGTAAATCCAGGCATGTCAATATCCTACCGAGTAAATGGGTTTTTTTCCATTGATGCCAAGTTCTAAATTCTTTATTGTGATCTTTGCCATCTTTGCCCTTGTTTCTTTGGTCGAACTTCCTATGTGTGGTACTAGTACAATATTTTGTATCTTTGTCAATGGATGCTTTTTTCCAATAGGTTCATTCTCATAGACATCCAAAGCAGCACCTGCAATGATCTTTTTCTTTAGTGCTACTGCAAGATCTTTTTCATTAATTATTTTTCCACGTGCTGTATTGATCAAGTATGCCGTTTTTCTCATTTTTCTAAAGATTTTCATGTCAAATAGCTGATCTGTTTCTTTAGTGTGCGGAACATGGATTGAAATAATGTCACTCTGTGTAATCAGTTTGTCTAGTGTAACATATTTTACTCCAAGTGATTTTTCTTTATTTTTTGATATGGATTTTCTATTATGGTAAATTATTTTCATATCAAATGCTTTTGCTCGCTTTGCAAGAGTACTTCCTATTCTGCCTAATCCCAAAATTCCAAGTGTCTTTCCTTGAAGATCAATCCCCACATAGTCATATGCACCATAAATTTGTCTCCATTTTCCTTCTCTAATTGTTCTGTCTCCTTCTGAAACTCGACGTAAAATGTCTAGTATTAATGAAAATGCTAAATCTGCAGTTGCATCCGTAAGAACTTCTGGAGTATATCCTACACGAATTTTCTTTTTTATTGCATATTGTGTATCAATATGATCATAACCTACACTGAATGTGCTGATTACTTTGAGATTTTTTGCAGCATCTATCATTTCTTTGTCAATCTTGTCATATGGAAAGCAAATCAACCCCTCAACATTTTGAATTTTTTTCAATAGTTTTGTTTTTGGAATTGGGATTTCTCCTGAATGAATCTCTATTTGATATTTCTTTTTTAATTCATTTAATGCAAAATTATGTAATGTTCTGGTGAGAAAAACTCGCTTTTTTTGCAATATTTGTGATATTTGTCTCAAACCATTTATACGATTTCTTTCTAAATAATTAGATGCCAAAATCCGAAACTGAGGAGTTTGCTATTTGTATTGAATGTGGTAATTCTATTGAAAAATGTGTATGTGTATGTCCTTATTGTGGTGAACGAGATAAATGCGAATGTGTGTTATTTGATTCAACTACGGGTGGTTAGCATAATTTATCCATCATATTATTAATGCCTAAAAAATAGAATAATCAGTATGAGTTCTGTTGATTTTACTTGGTTAATTGGTGGTCCTCAGGGAAGCGGAGTGGACTCTGGTGCTAATGTTTTTTCCAAAGTTTGCGCCGAGATGGGTTATCATATTTTTGGTAAGAGGGAATTTTACTCTAATATCAAAGGTGAGCACAGTTATTTTGCAGTTAGAGTCTCTGATCATGAAATTCGTTCAAATGTAAATGACGTTACACTGATGGCATCATTTGATGCTGAAACAATTTTCAGACATTTTGATGAGGTTGCAAGTGGTGGTGGAATCATCTATGATTCTGATCTTGATAAAATAACTACTGATGAAGTACATACCCTTGATAATTATTTTAAAGAACGATTACATCAAGAACTTGAATCAAAAAACAAACCATTTACAATTGCAGGTGTTCTTGAGATTGCAAAGGAGAAAGGTGTTCATCTATACCCTGTATCTTTTAGGGAAATATTGACAAATCTTGCTGAAAAAACAGAGAATCCTAAACTTCGTGGATTAATTCGAATGTTTAACGTCATTGCAGTTTCATTATCTCTAGGGTTAATCAAAATGCCACTTGATCCTCTGCTTTTATCAATTGACTCTATATTTTCAAAAAAACCTCAGATAGCAGAGATTAACAAACAGGCAGCAAATTTCTCGTATGATTATGCCAAGTCAAACTTTGGTGCTTTTCCATATTCTTTAACAGGAACTGAAAAACAACCTGACACAATTCTTGTTCAAGGTCACTTTGGAACCTCGATTGGAAAAATGGTTAGCGGATGCAGATTTCAATCATACTATCCTATCACCCCAGCTTCAGATGAAAGTGTATATCTTGAATCAAACGAACTTTTAGAAATCCAAAATGATAGACCTGGTTCAACTATTGTAATTCAAACTGAAGATGAGATATCTGCAATGGGTATGATGATTGGTGCAGCACTTACTGGTACACGTTCTTCTACATCTACTTCAGGTCCTGGGTTTGCATTGATGACTGAAGCATTAGGTTGGGCAGGAATCAATGAAGTTCCAGTTGTTATTACTTTGTATCAAAGAAGTGGTCCATCAACAGGTCTTCCTACACGACATGGCCAAGATGATTTATTATTTGCAGTTAATGCAGGACATGGCGATTTTCCAAAAATTGTTTATGCATCTGGAGATATTGAAGAGAGCTTTTATGATACAGGTCGATGTTTCAATTATGCAGATGTATATCAAATCCCTGTTATTCATATGATGGACAAGTTTCTATCTAGTTCAGTTGTCACATGCAAAAGATTTGATCCAAAGAAAATTTCCATTGATAGGGGTTTATTGTTAGATAAAATAGATGGCGAGTATAGGCGATTTGCATTTACTGAGGATGGAATATCCCCACGTTCTAAATTGGGTCTAGATAATGGCGTTTTTTGGAATACTGGAGACGAATCTGATGAATTTGGTCATATTACAGAAGATCCTCAACTTAGAATCAAAATGATGGATAAAAGAATGTCTAGATTGGACCTTGTGTTACAGCGAGTTCCACAGGAAGAACAAGTTGTTTCATTTGGAATCCATGATATTACGATAGTTTCTTGGGGTTCTACCAAAGGTCCTATCTTAGATGCTCTTTCTGTGCTTAAAAAAGAAGGAATTGATATCGGATTTATTCAAATGAAACTGATTCATCCTTTCCCAGCTGAATATGTCAAGTCACTTCTAAAAGATGTAAAAATCATCATTGACATTGAGGCAAATCACTCGGGACAGTTAGGTAAGATCCTAAAGCAAAATGTAACAAGAGAAATTGATTATTTTATTTTAAAATATACTGGAAGAGGAATGACCAGCACTGAAATTTATGATTCAATAAAAAAGATAGTTGGAAATAAGGCAAACAAAAGAGAGGTACTAAGTCATGGCGCTTAAATTAGCAGATTACAAAACTGATGTACATAATGATTGGTGTCCTGGATGTGGGGATTTTGGAATTGTTAATGCATTACAAATGGCATTGGCAGAAATGGGAATAGAACGTGATAAGGCAACAATTTTTTCTGGAATTGGTTGTTCTGGAAAGACATCTCATTTTATCAACACTTATGGCGTTCATACATTACACGGAAGAGTTTTGACTTTTGCTCAGGGAGGAAAACTTGCAAACCCAGAGATGACAGTGGTTGCAGTTGGCGGTGATGGAGATGGATTAGGAATTGGTGCTGGTCATTTTGTTGCAGCTGGCAGACGAAATGTTGACATGACTTACATAATATTTGATAACGGAGTTTATGGATTAACTAAAGGACAAGCATCTCCAACGCTAAAACTTGGTGAGAAAACAAAATCACTTCCTTCACCAAATACTAATTATAATGTAAATCCAATTGGGTTGGCAGTAGCTAGTGGTTTTACTTTTGTTGCTCGTGGTTATTCGTATGATGTCAGACATCTCAAAGATTTAATCATAAAGGCAGTTCGTCATAAGGGACTCTCATTTCTTGATGTATTGCAACCCTGCCCAACTTACAATGATATCAATACAAGAGACTGGTACGCAGGAGTTGATTTGGCAGAAGAATCAATGGAGAGACACGCTAGAATATACAAGCTTGAAGATACTCATTTTGACTATAGTGTACATTATGATGATGAAACCGAAGTCAATGAAAAAATATCTCAGGCAATGATCAAATCTCTAGAATGGGGAAATAAAATCCCGATTGGAATATTTTACCAAAATGAAATAATTTCTGAATATTCTACCCGTCTGACTGATAAAATCCCAAATTACCTTGAAAACCCCCCATCAAAACAAAAAATATCAGAAAACGGTTTACCTACCACTGATGTTTCATCCATCCTTGATTCCCTCAGAGTTTAGCAAGTCTGAAACCTAATAAGTTATAGACTAGTTTAATTTTAGATCACCTTACTGTTGAACATAAACGAAGCAAATAAAATATTTAGAAAATCTATCATCAAAGGTTTCTTTGAACCAGAGCTTGTCAATCTTGATTTTAAAAAATCATCAGTCAAACATCCGTCCATAAATGATGATGGTTTAATGCAGTCTGATCTACTTCATGTGTTTTTTGATGTTGATACCGGCTCAGATTATCCTGATGCTGATGAATGGTTCATTGTGGAATTGCTTTTTCCACATGATGTTAAACTACCTGATAATTTGAAAGGAACTGATTACTTTACAACCATTTCAGTTGAAAATGGAAAAACATTTTGGCATCATCGTGAACTCATTCGTTACAAATATGGTAAATCAAAAAAACTTGATGACGCTTTAGAATTTTTAGAATCAAAATACAAAGAACTGCACAGTTTACTTGAACCACTTCAAAAAGATCTCAAATAATTAATTCCATCGATCTCCACTAAACGAGTATGATTTATTTTCAGATTTTGCAGTTTTTAGACGCCATCTTGCTGTTTGAGGATCAAACTTGTAGCTTATTTCCAAAACGTTTGGTGGTAGCTTCTCTGGGTCTAAATGATATGGAAGTAACTCTAAAACAAAATCTATCTTTTCAATTGCATTATCGTATAGCTGTTTATCATCTGTATCTATAACAAAAATTATTTTTGGATTTCCAAAAAAATTAATGTTAATCTTTAATGCATTTCCTGCACCTCTGCGTCTTTTCATCTCTTTGAATACTGCCTTCATTTTTTCCCAGCGTCTAAAATCAAACCATTGAAAAAATTCCTCATTAAAAGCAAGTGGTATGTCTATATTTAAAAAACTGACAAAATTTTCATCGTTTGCTTCAATCTCTTCTTGACTGATCATGAATCTGGAATTCAAATATCCGTAAATTACTTCAATCTCCCAAGGCGATATTCCATAATATTGTAACGATATTTTCAAATTCTCATTACTCATCAACTGTAAATCGTGAAAATTGTAATTAAAGCTTCAAATCAAGACTGGATGTGTATATATTCTCATCAAAATTAAAATTATAGCGTAAAAAATACCCCATTATGAAAAAGGAATTTGTAGTAAGAAGTATTGATTCTGCTCCTGATGGCGCACCATATGTCGTTGTCTCTCTTTCTTCGGTTAAAGATCTAAAAGAAGGAACGATGCAATCACCTCAATCTCCTTTTGGAGCTCCAAAGGTCATGGGTTTTACCAACATGAATGACATGATGAAGGATCTCAACAAAATGTTCTCAGGAATGGGTGGAATGGGTATGCAAAGCGGTGTTACCCAACTTAAACTTGAGATGCATGAATACAAAGAGATGGGTTTGTCTGTAGGTGATAAAGTCTATCTTGAATTAACCAAAGAAGAAACTTTGGGCATATAGTAAATCCACTTTTTATTTTTTGATTATCTCAGATAGTACTGACAAATTTCCACAGATAAAATATACTTACAGTTCCAATTACAAATAGCATTGGTTTCCATGCGAATACTGGAATACTAGGTGTTGCAAGTTTTACTTTATAATTGTCAAAAATTGTGTGAACATTCTTTTTAATTTTATCGTGCCATATTTTGTAATCTACTTGGTATTTTTTCATTATTTCCTCTACTTCGTATATTACAGGTGTTCTTTGTGATACAAGGTGTTGAAGATAGTCTCTTGAAACTTCAACTTCTGCATGTATTCCTATCAATCCTTTTTTTAGATCTACCATTCTAATATGCATCTCCCAAGGCTTCTTTAGTTTAAGGTTCAAACCGTTTCCAATTTGATTTGGTTGTTTATGTTCTAATTTGACTTTGGTAAATCCTTCAGATGTGAAAATTTTCATTAAATCTTCAAAACTTTTCTTAACTACGATATGGAGCTGTTCTACACCTTTACTGTCTACGTTAATACTGTGTTTTAATCCGTCCAAAAATGAAATTGTTTTGGGATATTTTGTTAGATATTCCATTAATTCTGTGCTGAAAAAACCTCTATTTAAAGCAGAACCAATAAAATTTCTAGCGATTCGTTGGATTTGTTAAACCTCTAACGTATACACATTGATCTGGAGATATAGCCATCTCAGTAGGACTAATTTTTCTATCTGTGAGTTTAGCTCCGGAGTTTCTAACAATCGCAAATGGTTTTGATTCTGCGGCTTCACCCATCTTGTGATTTGCAATTGTTGCAAGATTATCTACAACTGCTTGGAATGTCACCTTCAGTGGATTTCCATCAAGGTCTTTTTCTGCTCTCATGTCTAATACTGGTTCAATACCTGCACATGCTATTGCTACACCAGATGTCCCAATACGTGATGGCATTAATCTACTATCTACTAGAATAATTCCAACATGGATTAAAAATTTTAAAAAAATCTTTCTTCTAATTTGTTCAGATATGATGTAGGGGTTATTTGGATATAGAATTATTTTTCCTTTTTTAGCATTTGATTTATCAATTCCTGCATTTGGAGCCATTATGTTATCTGCTGACGTAATGACAAATCCTGAAATTCCGCCAAAAATTTTATCTGATTCTCTTAAAATTATCTCTGCAATTTCTGCTTTCATTTGAAATTTCTTGGATACTCCAATTCCTTCTTTTGATGCTTTTATCGTGTTAAGATCAACTAGTCTTCCTTGAGAATTGGAAATGAATTTAGTAGATATTACTATGACATCTCCATCTTGTAGTTTTTCATCATTTTTTTCTAATGTTTCTAATAATGTCTCAAAGACATCGAATTCTTCTTCTTTTCTTTCTGAAACCAAGGGTGATACAGTTAGAGACACATCTACGTTGTTCTTTCTTTTCTTTTTTATTGTTATGCTACACCTAATACGTCTGAAAAGCTTTTAATCTGTATGAAGGGCTTTTTCGATTATGAATATTACCGAGAAGATACTTGCTCGTGCTTCTGGCAGACAACGGGTTGCTCCAGATGATGTAATATTTGCAAATGTGGATAAAGTAATGGTCCATGATGTATCTGGACCTGGCGTGATCAAAGTATTTGATAAATTAAAAAAACAAGGAATTAACGTTGACAAATTATGGGATCCAACAAAAGTTTGGGTAGCTGAAGATCATTTTGTTCCTTCAGCAGATAAAATGTCTGCTGAAAATGTGGTTAAACTATCTAACTTTACAAAAAACTATGGAATTGAAAAACACTTCAAGTATGGTATGGGTCAATACGGAATTTGTCACACCCTTTCTCATGAAGAGGCACTAGTATTACCTGGTGAGGTGTATGTTGGAGGCGATTCTCATACAAATACTACCGGTGCACTTGGTTCTTTTGCATGTGGATTGGGACATACTGATGTAGCATACGTATTACTAAATGGAAAGATTTGGTTTAAGGTTCCTCAAACATTATACTTTAAGCTAAATGGAAAACTTCCAGATCATGTGATGGCTAAAGATTTTATTTTAAAAATTATTGGTGATATTTCCACTGAAGGCGGTGCATACAAAACAATGCAGTTTGGTGGAAGTGGAATTAGTGAAATGTCCGTAGAAAGCAGATTGACAATGTGTAATATGACTACAGAGGCTGGAGCTAAAAATGGGATTGTTGAACCAGATCAAAAAGTTGTTGATTATCTTACAAGCAGAGGAGCTAAGAACATTACGCTAGTTCATGGTGATGCTGATGCTGAATATGAAAAGATATACGAATACGAAGGTTCTGAAATGGAACCGCTTGTTGCAAAACCATTTTCTCCAGAAAATATTGCAATCGTAAGAGAAGCTCCATCTGTTGAATTGGATAAATCATACATTGGCTCTTGCACTGGTGCAAAGTATGAAGATTTAGAAGCTGCTGCTAAAATTCTCAAAGGGAGAACAGTTAAGATTAGAACTGAAATCTTGCCTGCTTCTATCTCTATTTACAAACGAGCAATGGAAAATGGGTTACTCAAAATATTCTTAGATGCAGGTGTTACAGTAGGACCACCTACATGTGGAGCATGTTGCGGTGCACATATGGGAGTCTTGGCAAAAGATGAAATTTGTATAAGCACTACAAACAGAAATTTCCCAGGAAGAATGGGTCATGTTGAATCTCAAACATATCTTTCATCACCTCTTGTGGCAGCAGCATCTGCTGTAACTGGAAAAATTACTGATCCGAGGGATTTGAAATGAAAGGTAACGTCATAAAATATGCAAGAGACAATATAGATACTGATGTAATAATTCCCGGTCAATATCTCAAAGTACATGACTATGCCGAGCTTGCAAAACATGCTATGGAAGGACTTGATCCTGATTTTCATTCTAAAGTAAAAGAAGGTGATTTTATTTTATCCGGAAGAAATTTTGGATGTGGATCATCACGTGAACATGCCCCGATCGCACTTGCTCATTCTGGAATAAAGGCAGTACTTGCTTTATCATTTGCAAGAATATTTTATAGAAACGCAGTTGATGGTGCATTTTTACTTCCTATAGAAATTGATCAGGATGCATACTCTGATATCGCTGAAGGTGATCAGATTGACATTGATTTAAAATCAAATCAAATCAATAATCTCACAAAAAACAAGACCTACAAAATGAAACCTTTCTCTGACATTATTGGAAAAATAATAGAAGCTGGCGGTTTATTCAAATACAAACCAGATTAGGATTAAAATGGGAAAAACACTTTTTGAAAAAATTTGGGATGCACATGTTGTTGTCGAAAAAGAAAACAGTCCCTCACTAATCTATATTGATAGACATCTTGTTCATGAAGTTACATCTCCTCAAGCTTTTGATGGCCTTCGTATGAATAATAGAAAAGTACGAAGACCTGATCTGACAATTGCGACAATGGATCATAATGTTCCTACAAATAATAGGGGACTTCCAATTTTAGATCAAACATCTTCTGTCCAAATACAAACTTTAGAAAAAAATTGTAAGGATTTTGGGATTAAACTATTTGATATTAACAGTCCTAATCAGGGAATTGTTCATGTCATCGGACCTCAATTAGGAATTACTCTACCTGGAACAACTATTGTCTGTGGTGATAGTCATACATCAACTCATGGTGCTTTTGGTGCACTAGCATTTGGGATTGGAACTAGCGAAGTTGAACATGTCTTGGCATCTCAAACTCTTTGGTTAGAAAAACCAAAGCCATTTGAAATTAAAGTAGAAGGAAAACGAAAAAACCCTCACGCTGTTACTGCTAAAGACATCATACTATCCATTATCAAAAATATTGGAACTTCTGGTGGTAATGGGACAGTAATTGAGTATAGGGGTGAAGGCATATCTGATCTTTCTATGGAGCAACGAATGACTATTTGCAATATGTCCATAGAAGCAGGAGCCCGTGCAGGTTTGATTGCCCCTGATGAAAAGACCTTTGAATATCTTAGAGGCAGACAATACACTCCAAAAAACTATGAATTCCTAGTTGATTATTGGAGAGAAAATCTAAAAACTGACAGCGATGCAAAATTTGAAAAAAATTATACTTTGCATATTGATGACATTGCACCTCAAGTAAGTTGGGGTACAAACCCTGGAATGACAGTCGATGTAACTGAATCTGTTCCATCTCCAGAAGATTTTGCTAAAGGTGATCAAAATCAAAAGAAGGGTGCAGAAAAAGCACTTGAATACATGAATCTAAAATCAGGAACACCTATGACTGAAATTAAAATTGATAGAGTGTTTATTGGTTCATGTACAAATGCCAGACTAGAAGATCTAATTGAAGCATCAAAAGTTGTTAAAGGTAGAAAAGTATCTCCTAATGTCAAAGCTATGATTGTTCCTGGTTCTCAGATGGTAAAAAAACAAGCAGAGGAATTAGGTCTTGATAAAATTTTCATTGACGCTAATTTTGAATGGAGAGAATCTGGATGCAGCATGTGTCTTGGAATGAATCCAGATATCTTATCTCCTGGTGAAAGATGTGCAAGCACTTCAAATAGAAACTTTGAAGGCAGACAAGGAACTGGTGGTAGAACTCATTTAGTAAGTCCTGTTATGGCAGCAGCTGCTGCAATATTTGGACACTTTGTAGATGTAAGAGAAATGGATTTGAATTGAAATGCAATCTTTTAAAAAAATTAAAACTATTATCACTCCATTAGATAAGGTAAATGTAGATACTGATCAAATTGTGCCAAAACAATTTCTAAAACTAGTCCAAAAGTCTGGATTTGGAAAATTTCTTTTTTATAATTGGCGATACAATGATCAAGAGCAACTAAAATCTGATTTTGTATTAAATGAGTCTAAATACAAAAATTCCAAAATTCTTGTTGCTGGGGATAATTTTGGGTGTGGTTCTAGTAGAGAGCATGCAGTTTGGGCATTGCTAGACTATGGATTCTCAGTAGTTATTGCCCCTTCATTTGCTGATATCTTTTATAGCAATTGTTTCAAAAATGGACTATTACCCATTGTTTTAGATGAAAAAATAATTGAAAAGCTACAACTAGAAACTGGAGATGTAGAAGTAGATCTAGAAAATCAAATAATCAAAACAAATTCCAAAACAATTCCATTTGATATTGATTCACACAAGAAAAAAATTCTTTTAGAAGGTCTAGATGATATTGCTCAAACTTTATTTTATGAGAAAAAAATTACTGAATTTGAAAACCAGTCTAAAATCCCATCTGTTTTATGATTTTTTTACCGTAGTTTCGTTTCTTTCTAAAACCATCGGAGATTCTGCATCTATCCATTCTCTGTCTTCTATGTCATAGGCGCTAATTTTTCCTTCTTTAGATAATTGTTGTAAAATATCAAATGAAAGATTGATCTCTTTTTGTTTTTTTGTTTTAATTCTTTTAATGATGTCTTTTCCTAAAATGTAAACTCCTAGACATTCAGATAACTGTAGTTTCATAGTTGGTTTTTCTTTAAATTCTTTAATTATTCCGTCTTCTACCACTGCAAACCCTGTCTCTTCTTTTCTCTTTGTTCTTGTTGCAATACATGCTATGCTATTTTTTTCTTTGAAGATCTTTCTCATCTTGACTAAATCTATGGCGCATAGATTGTCTACAAACCACAAAACAAACTCGTTTTCTCCTTTGAGATTATTCTCAATGTGTAATAGATCTCCACCAGTTCCACTTTGTGAGTCTTGTACAAATGTGATTTTTTTTCCTTTATTTGTATGGTTAAAATAATTTTTAATCTGACCGCCCAATCCTTGATAGTCTGAAATTATGATGATCTCTTTGATAAAATCAAATGAACTTAGATATTTTGTAATATAATCAATTAACGGTTTACCCAATATTGGCGTCATTGCCTTTGGAAAATATTCTGTATATGGCTTGCCTCTTGTTCCTTTGCCACCAGCTAAAATTATAGCCTTCACAGCCTAACGGTATGATTTTTGCTTTCTTCTTCTTGCGCCCGGTCCGCCAAATTTCTTTGGTTCTTTTCTTCTGGCATCACCGCTAATCAGATATTTGTCAAAATCTGTAATTCTTTGTCTAAGATCTTCTCTTGTTGATTTTGGAAATGGGTGGTCTTTTGGATCTTTTTTAGATTTAGTCCAACCTGTGAGTGCTCTTGAGATGCCAGTAGCTGCTGCACTAGCTTGTCCCATGAATCCACCGCCTCTTACTCTAACTGAAATATCTATTTTATCTCTCAAGTCTCCAGTAATTTCTAATGGAGCTAACATGACCTCTCGAGCAGTCTCTTGAGGAATCATCTCAATTGGTATGTTGTTAATTCTAATTTTACCACGTCCTTTTGTAATGTATACATGTGCACTAGATGTTTTTCTAGTTGCAAAATAAATTTCAGTTTTTGGTGTTGTCATTCAGTCCACCCAATTATTTTTGCAATGTCCCCAATAGTTGTATAGTTTGCTGCAGATTTTGTAATTTTTGCTTGTTTGAATTGAATTTTTTCAAATCCACTTAGTTCTCTTGGTGAACCAATGTATGTTCTTAGTCTTTTATGTGCTAATAATCCCGATGGCTTTTTCTTTGGTAACATACCTCGTACCATTCTTGTCATCATTGTGTCTGGTCTTCTTGCATGAACTGGACCATGTTTTGGATGAATGACACTGTTTACCTCTAAAAATTTCCTGTAATGATAAATTATGTTTGTTCTTGTTCCACTTAACATAATTTTTTCACAATTTACAATTGAAACTCTGTTTCCATTTAACAATAATTTGGCAACATTTGATGAGAGTCTTCCTGCAATGTGATCTGTTGCATCAACTACAATTGGTCTGTCTGTTGATATGACGTTTTCTTGACTAGCCAAGTAGTACAACTCCTTTTCCTGTTGGATTCTTTTCAATTAATTCTGAAAATGTAATGACTTTTCCACCTTTTTCTAAAATCTTTGCTGCGGCGGTATTTGAGATTGAAAATGAGCAAAGTGTAATCTTATGTTCAATATCTCCAGTCCCTAATACTTTACCTGGAAATACAACGGTATCTGCATCTTTAGTTAATTGAGCAATTCTGTTTAAATTGATAAATCGTCTTGCAATGGATGGTTTTAATGCATATTTTGCCATCTTTGCCCAAATTGGAGCATCATTTTTGGTAGATGCCTTCTTGAGATCCTTTGCCATGCGTATGACGACTTGATTAGTCATGTGAATAATCCGGTTTAAAACCCAAATATAATGTGTATGCTTAGTTTATTCTTTTATTTCGTTAATCATTTCTTTAAACTCTGATAATCTATTGCTTAACTCGTCTACTCCTGCAAGGATTATCTGTTCTGGCTTTAATGCTCCTGTTGATTCAACTGTTAGTATTCTCTCATTTTCTTTATCTGTCTCAGTTAAAACTGAAATATTTGCTGAATTCCATTTAGCATGTTCTGTTCCACGGCCAAGTCTAGCATAGCATTCGACTTTAATTCTTTGACCTGCAGCTAATTGAACAATTGGAATTTTGTCTGAAGTTGCCTTGACAGATTCATCTTCTGATGTAAGATCACTTGATAATATTGTTCTAGTTGCATCTGAATCTCCTGAATCTAAAACAAACATTACTTTACAATTAGAACAACCTGTCTCACTTTTACAATCGCATTTAGATGGTTCATTGAATCTTGATAGATCTGTCTTAATTGGAATCAGTCCTAATCTGTGTGCTAATCCCTCGTCTGGTAGTACAGAAGAATTTTCAATTATATCTACAGTATCAATGGCAAATACTGGAATACCATTTAGACAAATCCGTCTAAGTGCATTTGCATACTGTAATGGAACTCCTTTGAGCTTGATTGATATTTTTTGATTTTCCTTGTTAATTACCTCTAAAGAAGACAAATCCTAGAAGAAAATTTTCAAAATCCACATAAAAATCTAGCTGGAATTAGGTATGGGATATGGGCTTTATTGAGATTTGAGACTGAATTATCCCATTGCGATTATATTTCAAAATTAGATTGCCGTTTAGTTTAAAGTGCATCATAAAACCTCCTATCTGGATTCGAGGGTATTCTTATGACTTGCTGTTTATGTCGCACTATTCTATTTTGTAAGATTTACTTTTTAGAATGTTCACTGTGCTGTAGCATGCTTTGTTAAAGGATATGTGATTCTTTTTTCATCATATCCAATTATGTTAAAGCAGATAAATTCATGAAATTGTTCAAGAGTCACCCCTCCACAAATTCTACAAATAAACCGTGTTGGTATTCTACATTTTCCACATAATGAATAATTTAGCAATGTGCCTCCACATTTTCTACATGACTCATCAGGCAAACTAATCCCCAAAAAAACTATACTGCCTGTCCTATCTTAATTCTAAAATTCTCTTGATGATTTTTTGAAGTATGTAATTTATCTTCAATTGAAGAACAATATCCACATAAAGGATTAATCATGGTTGAATCAAATTCAATTTCTCCTATTGCTTTTTGACAGGCAATACAAGCCACAATTTTTGTGTCGTAGATATTCAATGATTTACTACCTCTAGAATTTTAATAGGTCTTAAATTTCGGTGTGCCATGCTAATCACTTTGTTTGGATCTAGTTCTGGTTCTGATGATATCAGCATTAATTTGTCCTCATGAGGAACTGTGATGATATTTGTTTTATTTCGATATGATACTATTGCATGTATGTTTCCAAGTGAATCATCAAATTCTTTTCTCATTGACAAGTCAAGTGCTACTTCCATAAACAACATTTCCATTTTTTGTTTATCTTTTTCTAATGGTATGATATTGGAACTAAATCCACCAGCAATCTTTCTTCCCTTGTTATTGATTATTGCTACAAATCTTATTCCTTTGATTTGACACATCTGATTGCAAGTGTAATCATAAATGTAGACTTGATTACTTTCCATCAATACTCATCTCCTTTATCTAACAGAATCCATGATAAACCAGCTAGATCTTCCCATTTGAATTCCGGATTTTGTATTTTTTGAAGTGTTTTACCTTTTTTTACTGGGACACTTTTTACCAGCATTTCTGAAGGCTCAGGTTGCCTTTGTATCACGATTGTTGACATGATATGTTTTTGATTCACAAATATATTGTCATAGATACTAATTTGTGGCATGCCTTATTTTTGATTTTATTTTCTATGAAAAATTAAAAATACGTAATCTTAATTTTTTTAATTACTGGGAGTATGAGATATTGTAATGATACATTAATTCTAAAGTGACACAAAGATTTCTTTTCAATATTCTTATTTTGATTAGTTCTGATGCTAGCATTGTACTTTGAGTACTATCGTTTGTTTTGATAGCCATTACAATTCTATTGAAAATTATATTTTCTCTTCGAAATAACCTCTGTAGTACAATCTCTGCATCTACAGTTTTTGTCTGCATCTGTACAAAATATGGTTTGATAACTGTAAAATTCAAACCATTATTTTCAAACGATTCTATTTGACTCATGGTTTGTTATTCTCTTGCAAATACTTAGTTTTGGTTTCTTGATTGTGGCATGCCTTTTACTGTGTTGCCCAAGATTTGCATCCGCACTTTGTGCATTTTAGAACTAGTGGAGTGTACGTGTTTGTATCATATACACTTGGTATTGATGGCGCAAAACAAATTTTGCATAATTTTGTTGTTTCAAGTTTTTTACCTTTTATTACTGGAAATCTTTGAACCAGTATTTCTGAAGGCTCAGGTTGCCTTTTTTGGATTTGGATTTGACTCATGGTATAGTAATGTATGAACAAATATTAGACAATGGTTAGTGATTTGTGGCATGCCTTGTTTTTATGATAATTTTGAAAATCTGACAAAGAACGTATTGTTTACAGCAAAATTGTATTTGTTAGAGATAAATACCAAATTAACATAGGATATTTCAGAAATGACTGATGTGACTGTGGTTAGATATTCTTATGAGGGCGAAAAATTTGAGATCTTAGTAAAACCTGATCCTGCCTTGGATTACAAAATGGGTAAGAAAAAAGATATCTCTTCAATATTGATTGCAGATGAAATCTATACTGATTCTGGTAAGGGTACTAAACCATCAACTGAAAAATTGCTCAAGGCTTTCAAAACTGAAGACGTAATTGAGATTGCAGAAATTATGCTAAAAAAAGGTGAACTGAATCTCACTACTGATCAAAGACGCAAGATGCTTGATGATAAGAGAAAACAAATTGTTGCATTTATTGCAAAAACATACGTCGATCCTAGAACTCATTTACCTCATCCTCCACTGAGAATTGAACAAGCATTAAAGGATGGACGAATTACAATAGAACCACAAAAAAATGTTGAAGAACAAGTTCCAGACATTGTAGAAAAATTACGTTCTATCATAGCTTTGAAATCCGAAAATCTAGATCTTGAAATTACAATACCTGCACAGTATGCATCACAATCATATGCTGTTTTGAAATCTGTCGGAGTTTTAAAAAAAAGAAGAATGGCAAAATAATGGTTCTTTAAAAGCAATACTTGAAATACCCGCTGGAGCAAGGCCAAATGTGATTGATAGATTGGGTTCTATAACCAAAGGTTCTGCAACAGTTGAGGTTATGAAGTAATGGAAAACAAAAGAAAATACGTTATACCTGGCGATGTAATCACAACTGGCCCTTTCAGACCAGAACAAAATGTAATTTTAGATGGAAACAAAATTATTTCTACGGCTATAGGAATTTCAGAAATTTTCGATGATTCTATTAAAGTAATTCCATTGACTGGAAAATATATCCCAAAAATCGATGATCTTGTAATTGGCAAAGTTGTATCTCATACCTCGCTTTCTTGGGAATTAGATATCAACTCATGTTATGTTGGATTTTTACCTGCTCAAGATGTATTTGGACGAGATTTTTCTGCACATGCTGATGAACTTTCATCCAAGCTAAAGGCAGGCGATCTAGTCGCAGCCAGAATTGCTAATTTTGATAGAACCCGAGATCCACTTGTAACAATAGCTGATAGAGATCTTGGTAAGATTGACTCTGGTCACCTAGTTTCAATATCTACTAGTAAGGTACCACGCTTAATTGGAAAAAGAGGAACTATGATCCAAATGATTGAAATGGCTACAAATGCAGCTATTACGATTGGCCAAAATGGTTGGATTGTTGTCTCCTGTGAGACTCCCGAGGGATTATTAAAGGCAAAAAAGGCAATCAAAATGGTTGATGAAATGGCACATGTTGCTAATTTGACAGACCAAGTGAAAGAAATGTTAGAATCAAAAGGTGAATCATAATGGGCGGAAGAGAAGCAACCCTAGTTCTACTAGATGAAAATGGAATTCGTTGTGACGGTAGAAAAGTCGACGAACCAAGACGAATCATGATTAAAGCTGGCGGATTGAAAAATGCTGATGGTTCAGCATACATTGAATTTGGCGATAATAAAATTTTAGTTGGAGTATTTGGACCACGTGACGTTCATCCAAAACATATGTCAAACACTGATACTGGTATTTTACGAGTTAGATATCATATGGAGCCATTCTCTGTAACTGAGAGAAAAAATCCCGCTCCGTCAAGAAGAGAAATTGAAATTTCCAAAGTTATCAAAGAAGCTTTAGAACCTGCAGTTATGTTGGAAAAATTCCCAAGAACTGCAGTTGATGTATTCATTGAAGTTCTTCAAGCTGATGGTGGTACTCGATGTGCTGCCCTTTCTGCAGCATCAGTAGCATTGGCTGACGCTGGAATTCCAATGAGAGATATGGTAGCAGCTTGTGCAGCAGGAAAAGCAGCTGACACAATTATTCTTGATGTTAATAATGAAGAAGACCAAGCAGGACAAGCAGATATGCCTATTGGATATATGCCAAGTCTAGAAAAAATCACATTACTTCAATTAGATGGTGTGTTAACACCAGAAGAATACAAAAAATGTGTAGAGACTGGAATTAAAGGCTGTAAAATTGTTTATGAATTACAAAGAAAAGCACTTACTGACAAATATTTTGGAAACGGGGAAAAGTAAATGACATCGACTAGCGTACTTGATGATCTAAAGAAATCTCAAATTCTAGAATTATTAGAACAGGGAAAAAGGGTTGACGGAAGAGCACTAGATGAACCACGAAATTTGATCATTGAAACAAATGCAATTCCAAAAGCAAATGGTTCTGCAAGAGTTCGATTAGGTGATAGTGAAGTAATCTGTGGTGTTAAAATTCAACCAGATAGACCTTTTCCAGATATGGGTGACAAAGGAATATTCATTTGCACTGCTGAGCTTTTACCACTTTCTCATCCAACTGTTGAAACTGGACCACCAGGCCCTGATGTAATTGAACTAGCAAGAGTAGTAGATAGAGGCATTAGAGAAAGTCATATGATTGATTTAACTCAATTAGTAATTGAAAAAAACAAATCTGTAGTTGGAGTATTTGCTGATAATGTTGTAGTTGATTATGATGGCAATTTGTTTGATGCATGTGCTTATGCTGCAACAGCTGCAATTCTCTCATCGAAAACTCCAAAATGGGAGATGAAAAATGATGTGCCAACTTTAGTTGAAGGAGAAGAATCCGATGTTCCAATTTCTACTATTCCAGTTTCTGTAACTATGGGCAAAATAGGAAACCACATAATCGTTGATCCAAACGGTGATGAATGGAGCAGTATGGATGCAAGAATTACAATCACTACTGATTCTAATGGAAACATTTGTGCTTTACAAAAAGGAGGAAATGATGGATTTACTTTTGAAGAGGTAATAAAATGCGGTGAATTATCAGTCAAAGTAGGTGCAAAAATAAGAGAAAAGTTAAAACAAGCAAAGGAATCTGGTCAATAAAATGGCAAAACAAAAATCACTAAAAGGCTTGGGCGCACGATATGGTATTAAAATTAGAAAACAATATTCAAAAATTCATTTTCAACTAAAAGAAAAAAGACATTGTCCTGAATGCGGTTCTCAACAGTTTAACCGAGATGCAGTTGGCATATGGTCTTGTAAAAAATGTAGTTTCAAAGTAGCTGGAACAGCATACGATGTCAAACTTTAGTGCTAAAATTATTGTTGACGCAAAAGAAAAAACAAAAGCAATTTTTGATTCAATAAACACTGATAATGATTTTTACCCAGAAAATCCTACAAAAACTAGTATATCATTTGATAAAAAAATTACAATATCTGTAGAATCTGATCATATGCCTCATTTAAGAGCAAATCTTAATTCAACTTTGAGATTAATTCAGGCAAGCTATGATTCTATTGAATCGGTAAAGATATAATGAAATCCCGGAATTTGTATTAACATGTCAGCAGGACAAATGCCACCTTGGCTTCAAGAGCAGCTCATGAAGATGCAACAATCACAACAAAATCTTCAATCTATAATGACACAAAAACAACATCTTGAAATGGAAAAAGTTGAAACTGAAAAGGCACTTGAGGAATTAAAAAAAGCAGCTGACGATGATAATGTATACAAACATGCTGGTTCTATTTTGATAAAGTCTACAAAAAAAGAACTAATCGATGAATTAGAAGAACGAAAAGAAATGGCAAAAACACGTGCAACTGTTCTTGAAAAACAAGAATTAAGAATTAAAGAATCACTCAAAGAACAAGAAGCAAAAATTACTGAAATGATGCGAGGCCCATCTGCTGGTACTCAGTCACCAAAACCATCATCTGGAAGTACACAAATTCCAAAACCACAACCAGACGATAATCCTAGAAAATAACCATTATGTTCATTTCAAAAGGATATTAACAAATTAAGAAAATTACATTTAGTGAAACTAGAAAATTTACGAATCATAGTAGATGAACGAGAACGTAAGAGTGGTATCCCTGACTTGCTAAAGTCTGTAGGTCTTAATCTTGAAATGAAGACTTTACCAATTGGAGATTATATTGTTGCACCTGAAACTGTGGTGGAACGAAAAAGTATTCGTGATTTACTGTCTTCTGTTTTTGATGGTAGGCTTTTTGATCAATGCTCTAGACTAAAAGAGCACTTTGAATTTCCAATAGTACTGATGGAAGGAAATGTCGATGAAATTGAAGAAATTACCGATAACCCCATGATCTTTTATGGTGCATTATCGACAGTTGCTTTAGATTTTAAAATTCCAATAATTCCTACCCCCAGTGCAATGCATACTGCAAAATTGCTTGTTTCATTATGTTCTAGAACTGATGCGATTAAAGGACCATATCTAAAAAAAATAAAAAAATCAACTGATCTAGAAAAACAACAATTATCTTCTCTTTGTAGTTTGCCAGGAGTTGGAGAGAAATTTGCAGTTAGGATGCTTGAGAAGTTTGGAACCCCGTTGAAAGTATTTACAGCTACTACCAATGAACTTGCAAAAGTTGAGGGATTAGGGGATGCAAGAGCTAAAAAAATAAAAAAAGTACTTGAATCTCAAAGTAAACATCTAAAAAAATCAGATCAAAAAACTTTACATGATCCATGATACTGTTAAATAAATTAACAAATCTGTGTCGTTATGCTAGTCTCAATAAGTTGGTTAAAAGATCATCTTTCTGACCAAGACATCATACTTTTAGACACTCGTCCAAAAACTATGTTTTTGTATGGTCACATACCAAAATCTCAATCACTTACAATAGATCAAGTAATTCAATTTGATCAATTCGGTTCTAATTTGGTCGCTGATGAAAATAAAATTGCTGAACTTTTTGGCTCACTTGGAATTGATGATTCAAAGACTGTAATAATTATTGGAGACTCTATGGATCCATCTGCAGCTAGAATTGCATGGACTCTGCTTTATTTTGGACATGAAAAAACATTTTTGCTTGATGCAACTATTATGGACTTGCAAAAAAATGGATTTGAATTAACAAAGAAACCATTTACTTCACAACCTGCAAAATTTATTCCAAAAATTAAATCTGAAATTCGTGTAGATGCTATACAACTTAAAGATAATTTGAGCAAATTTACAGTATTGGATGCAAGAACTCCTCAAGAGTTTATGGGAGGTCATATTCCACATTCAAAATTAATTCCATTTACTGATGGGATAGCATACGATGGAAAGTTGTTTCAAACAAGGGATTTTTTGGAAAATCTTTTCTCTCAAAGTAATGTGTCAAAAGAGAATGAAATTGTATGTTATTGCATGCATGGACACAGGGCGTCAAGTTTGTTTTTACAATTAATGATTGCAGGTTATCAAAACATCAAGTTGTATGATGGATCATTTGTTGACTGGTATGGAAGGAGACTCCCCCTTGAGTAATTTTCTCTTTAGAGGAGTGCCGCACATTGGACACTCTTTTCCCGAAGTATGATTTGTGTGACATCCTGGGCAATAATGAACCCATTTTCCAACATCTTGAAAAGTATTTGTCATGATTGGTGATATCTTCAAACCAATGTTTTTTGCAACATTTGTAATTGCAAAATCGTCGGAAATAATCTCACCTTGCAAATTGATACACAGTGCAATTATTGAAATATCTTGCTTTGATAGCTGCGGAAAGTCTCCTGTTTCTTTGGCAGATGCAATTGCCGTATTTGTTGATTCTTTATCTGGATCCATTATTTTTAATCGATTAGTCTCTAAGAGAGTTCCAAGTGCATCCTCATTTTTTTTGATATGTTTTATCTCCTCGTATACTAGAGATGTTGTATAACAATCACTTGCCGACCCAAACGGGACTCCAGCATAAAATGCACTCGCATCTAATATTCTAAAATCCAAGTTTACTCATCTGTCTCAGTCCTCGTTTCTTCAATCTAACAAAGACTGCTGGTTTTCTATATTTCTTTATAGTTATCGGTTCTCCATATCCTGCCGATTTTACTACCTGTGCATCCATTACTATACTACAGTCATGAGATGATATTATTTCTATTTTTTCATCTGGCACTACTATTGATTCTAATCTGTAAACTGGGGCTACTGGTGTAATGATCAAAACATCCAAACTCTCATGTAGAATTGGACCGCCCAATGAAAAAGAGTGTCCAGTTGATCCACTTGGAGTGGCAATTATTACTCCATCCATCTTCTGCTTTACAGTATCGTTTTGAAATTTGATCTCAATCTCGGCAGTTTTTGTAAGGTTTGTCCTACAGATGTATATCTCATTTAATGCTGGTGGAAATTCTTTACCACCACTTGAGGCCACTACTCTGGTTCGCTTATCTAAGAAGAATTTGTCTTTTAGAATTTTATCAATTGCGTCATCTATCTCATCTATTGTTATCTCCGAAAGTATTCCTCTGTTTCCTCCTACGTTAATTGTTAGAATTGGAGTTTCATTTTCAAGATATCTAAAAACTCTAAGAGTCGTACCATCCCCACCCAGAGTAACTACTAGATCGAGATCTTCTTTTTTTAATTCATCTAATGCCTCTACTTTTTTTGCACCTTCTACTTCTACTGGTGCAATTGTGTAAACTTTGGATTTTCTTGCTAGAAACTTTTTTGTAATGATTCTTGCAGCATCTTCAGACTCTTTTGAACCTACTTTACTTACCACTGCTACTTTCTGAAGTTTCAACTAGTTCTACTAAATCTCATTTAGTTAAAAAGATATTTTTTATTTAATTTGCTGCAAAAACAAATAAGTATGAATCCAATTTGTACAATAGCATGAATTACGCACATCCTGAAGTTTTAGTAGATACAGAGTGGATATCAAAAAACCCCCCAAATACAAATAGAAAATTAGTTGAAGTTGATTATGATCCTGTTAACGGATATCAAAAAGGACACATTAAAGGCGCATCTCTGATTTGGTGGAAACGAGACATAAACGATCCTGTTACTAGAGATATTATTAATAAAAAACAATTTGAAACACTAATGTCAAAAAATGGAATTACTGAAAACTCTGAAGTTATTCTTTATGGAGATTTCAATAATTGGTTTGCAGCATTTGTTTTTTGGGTTTTCAAATACTATGGCCATGAAAATATAAAAATCATGGACGGTGGTCGAAAAAAATGGGAACTGGAAAGCAAAGAATACACTACAGAAGAACCACCGATTCCTCAATCAACATACAAAGCACAACCTCCAGACGAAGGACTCCGAGCTTATCTGTTTGATGTTAGCAGAGCATTAGGACGAGAAGATACTGTCATGGTGGATGTAAGATCTCCAAAAGAATTCTCTGGAGAAATTACAGCACCTCCAGAATATCCAATGGAGCATGCACAACGTGGTGGACATATCCCAAAGGCAAATAACATTCCTTGGGCAACTGCTGTAAACGATGCTGATGGCACATTCAAATCTGTAGAACAACTCAAACAAAATTATGAATCAAAAGGAGTCACTCCAGACAAAGATGTTATCTGCTATTGTAGAATTGGAGAGAGATCATCTCACAGTTGGTTTGTCTTAAAATATCTACTTGGATACTCAAAGGTTAGAAATTATGATGGCTCCTGGACTGAATGGGGTAACATGATCGGAAATCCTGTGGAAAAATAACTTGTCACTAGATCTCCCAATACTTCAGAAAGGATCATTTTATTTCATAAAAGATGGAGTTGGTAATTTTATTTTAGAAGACAAAACCAAACGAGGACTAACAGTAAAGGAGACATCCATTGATGAAAAACTACATGTCACAGCCGATAAAGGCATGATTCATGACATGGATGGAATCGGACATTGGGTGGCTATTAGATGGTATTTTCCAAAAACCCAATTTAATCTCGTTAAAATTTCCGAGTACGCTGAAGCAATGGAAAAAAAGTATACTGAACTAAGAGAGCTTACTTGTCCTGACGACAGTGACTGATAACCTTTTTAAAGAAAATCAATTCATAAAAACCAGATGTCATTACTTTTAAAAGATCGCGTTTGGTCAATGGAAGCACCAACTGCAAAACGTGGGGTGTATCCTCTTCATGGATTCAAACTTGGACTTTATAGATTACCAATTAAACTAGAAGACCCATTAGAGATTAAATCTGTACATGATGGTCTGAAAAAGGCATTTGAAATGGATGCATATGCCGATAGAATCTTTGCAACATATCGATGGAAAGAACAAAACATGAAAGATTCTGATGCAAAGGGATACGAAGAAGTAGAATTGTCTGTTACCGTTGAAATTGTTAGTGGCGAAGTGGTTGATATTATTTATCAAATTTTCCCAATTGAGAAATTTGGTGATCCAAATTGGGTTAAAGATTATAGAAAAAAAGCAGATCATTTTGCAAAAATGGTCATTGATACTATCTTGCGTAATACTATCTTGGCAGATAAGATGATTTCATATCTTGCAAAAGCTGAGAAACTTAATCATGCTCAAGCAACACAAAGACTAGAAGATCTTACTCCTCTTGCAAAAATTGTTCTTAATGCTAAACCAAAAGCAACAGAAGCTAATGAAGATGAAATCGAAGAAGATGATGGTGCTGAAATTGAAATTCCAGATGGAGCAAAGCCTGGACCAATTGATGTTGCTTACAAATCAAAGATGAAACCATCTACTCCTTTTGATGCTAATGGGTATACAATCAAGACTTGGGGCCGAAAAGGAGCTAACAATGGAATTCTTGGTGTATGGGGAGAGTTTGTCTCTGTTGATTATGATATTTGTATTGCCGATGGTGGATGTATAGAAGCATGTCCTGTTGGAGTCTATGAATGGTTTGATACCCCTGGTAATCCAGCCTCTGAGAAAAAACCACTCATGTCAAAAGAACCCGATTGCATATTTTGTCTTGCATGTGAAGGCGTTTGTCCACCACAAGCAATTAAGATCTTTGAGCAAAAATAAGTAAATTATTTTGCAACTATAAATAGCGACTAAACATTTTGTCAAATTAGAAGATGGTCCTTAATCCATTTAACGTATTTGTTTTTGATCTGTTTATAATATCTGCCATTATTATTACTGCATATACTTGTAACTTTTACTATCTTACATATCTCTCAATAAAACGAAAAGTAAATCCTACAACAATAGAAATAGGAACGCCTACAATTACTATTCAACTACCAATCTATAATGAAAAATATGTTGCAAAGAGACTAGTTGATGCAGTTTGTGCGATGGATTATCCAAAAGACAAGATGGTGATAATGGTTCTTGATGATTCAGATGATGATACTGTAGAACTTTTGTTTGATGTCGTTAATACATACAAAAAACAAGGATTTCAAATTGAACACATTAGACGTGGTACAAGAAAAGGGTACAAGGCAGGTGCTTTGAAATACGCAATGGAGATTACTGACACTGAATATGTGGCAATCTTTGATGCTGATTTTATTCCACCAAACTGGTTTCTTAAAAAAGCAATTCCTCATTTTGTAAAGCCCAACATTGGACTAGTTCAATGTCGTTGGGGTCATGTAAATGAAAATTATTCTGCAATTACACAAGCGCAAGCCCTTAGTCTTGATTTTCATTTTCTAATTGAACAAAAAGCAAAAAGCAATTCTAATTTATTTATGAACTTTAATGGAACTGCAGGAATTTGGAGAACTGATTGTATCTCTGATGCAGGAGGATGGCATACTGCCACACTTGTTGAAGATCTTGATTTGAGTTACAGAGCTCAAATGAAAGGTTGGAAATGTCTCTTCTTGCCAAACATTGTAGTTAACGCTGAACTACCAGCTCAAATGAATGCAGCAAAAAGGCAACAATTCCGATGGGCAAAAGGCTCGATTCAATGCGCCATTAAATTATTGACAGACATTGCACTAAAACGAAAAATTGGAATCGAAGCAAAAATTCAGGCATTTGTACAGCTAACTCGTCACATTGTTTATCCTTTGATGCTTATTCAATTTCTCACATTACCTGTTCTTTTAGCTTCTAACATGAATCTCTATTTGGTTAGTTTTATTCCCGCTTTGACCATTGCTACATATCTTGCAATGGGTCCAGGTGCGTACATTATGATAATTCAAAGTATGTACCATAAATCTTGGAAATCAAAAGTGAAAATTTTGCCAGCACTACTTGTTTACAATGCAGGAATGTCTGTCAATAATAGCGTAGCAGTGTTTGATGCTATCTTTGGAAAAAAGAATGAATTTCTAAGGACTCCTAAATATGGAATTGTTACCAAAAAAGACAACTGGAAAGACAAGTCATACAATTTACCATTTACAAAAACAACACTTCTTGAGATATTTTTTGGTGTTTATGGTCTGATGGGAATTTTAATTTCAATTTTTTCAAACAACCCTGTATTTGCTCCTATCATTGGGTTGCAAACCGTCGGATTTTTCTACATCTCTTTTATGAGTCTCTCTCATACAAGTTTTAAAAGAAATAAATCACTCAACGTTCCTGCTTTAACCAAGAAAGAGAAAATGGAAAAAAGAACATACCAATTAGCAATGATTGGAGTACTTGGAATCATAGTCTTTGGAGCGTTTATGTCAATTAACGGCTACCATGCCGATGTTTATCCACTTGATAGGATACGTGGAAACTTGGATGGAATAATCGGCTCAGCTGATCCAGAGGCCATTAAAATTCATTTAACTGCCATTAAACAAGACCTGGCAATTGTTATGGAGAAATTACCTGAAAGTAAAAACCCAGTCTGGGTATTTCCAACAGAATCTACAAACTTCCTTCGAATAGATCGTGATGTTGAAAACATGCTTGCAACTGCTCAAACACTTACAACCGTTTCTCCAGATAGTGCAGCATTTCAAACTGGTATGACTAACATAGGTGAACGCTCTTTATCTATTCGTCAAAATATTATGGATGCAACTCCGTACATGTTTGTCAGCATTTCTAATATCATATTTAGTACAATGTGGATAGCTGCAATTTTAGGAATATTTGCAATTCTTAAACGAAAGAAAGATCAACTAAATACATTTGATGAAGTACCAGGCGTCTAAGAAATATTTAATTCGGTTCTAATTTCATCTACAGCTCTAATTCCGTAAATATCTCTAATTTGTTGAATTCTAATTGATTCTTTTAGCAGATCTTTACCAATTGCATTTGTTAGAATCGTAAAGATGTCACTAAATCTTACTTCCCATTTATCTGCACAATCTAAAATTTTACTTACTGCCCACTGTCTTACTTCATGTGGTAATGGAATCTTTTCTCCTGCTTCTATTGACAATCTATCAAATAAATTGATTATCTCGGCAGTTTGTGTTGCCATATTTTCAAGATCTTTTGAATCCCCATACTTTGATTCTGCATGCATTCTGATATTTGATTGATATTCTGACAGCTTTAGTAATGCCATCACTTCTTTTGATGATTCACTAGATGCTTTACTTGTAGTGCTTTTTACCTGTTGCATCTCTTCAAAGATCTTATCTGATTTTTTATGAAACTCTGCAGTTGATGCGTCTTGTCGTTTTAAAATATCTGAGACTGAAGAAATTTTTTGTTCTATTTTATCTGTCTTTTCAAAAACATTCTTTTTGAAATTTGAAAAATCTTCTTGGACTGATTTTAATCCCTCTCCTACAAATGCCGTAGAATCTGCTCTATGTGATAATGAATTAATTTCAGTCTCAATTTTATCTATTTTTCCAGATATACTTTTAATAGAATTTATGCTCAAATTAGACGCAGAATCAGCATTTCCTGCAATAGTGGTGAATTGTTGCTTTAATCCTTCGATGACTCCTCCCAAAGAATCAATCTTGGCAGCTTTGCCTGCAACTGCATCAATTGCAATTTTAATTGCATCTAACTCTGTTCTGAGTTTTGATGCCGAATTTATGTCATCTTTTATTTTTCCCAACTCTTGATTCAAGCTGGATATTACTTGTGATGATACATCGATATTTCCAGTTTTTTTGGTTACTTCCTCAATACTGTTTTTTAGATTGTCAATCTCATTACCGATGTTTGATAATGAATCTGTTTTCCCAGCTACTTTTCTAAGATCATCTCTTACTTCGTCAATTCTTTGTGCAATTTTTATTATCATCTGTGAATTATTTCTCATCGAATTCATACTGTCTTCTACTTGCTGGGCTAACTCTAGAGTTTTTGGAGATGATTTTTGTAATTCATTTATTTTGTGTACTTCTTCTTGGAGTCTAACTGTTTGCTCGTTAATTTTTGTAACTATATTAGCTTGAGTTCTTACTTGATTTAATCCTGCGAAAAGTTTCTGTGTATCATCTTCTAAAATGTTAATTTGTTTTGATTGTTTTTGTATATTTTCTAATGTCTGTGCTAAAGTGTCAATCATTCCTTTCATTGATACAAGTACCTTCTGATTATCGCCGAAAATTTTTGACATTACTTTGATTTCTTTTTGTAATGCTTTACTCGAATCTGTCACCGATGCTACTTTCTTTAAAATGGCTGCCGGTGTCGGTTCACGTTTTACGGCTTTTTTTGAAACTTTATCTGCTTTCTTTGCATCCTTTGCAGCCATATCAATTAACATTGCAATATGATGTTAAAAAAGTTAGGTGTAAAATAAAAAATGTAATGAGTTACTTGTTGACAACTTCTGGCTCATGTAGTAACTCATGAAATGTTTTTTCTGCTAGCCCATTTGAAGTCTCGATAAACCCTCTTGGGCAATATTCACATTGAATCATATAGTACGGTATGGTACCGTACTATTAATGCTTGGGTAATTGTGATGTTACCAGTTATGCAGTCAGATACCCCAGGTCATTTCTCTACATTATTTTCAGTTGACCTACTCATCATTCTGCAATTAGACTAATGAACATTAAGCATAAAGAGGTTCAAAATATAACCAATTGAAAAATATTGTTGAATTCTTTTTGCTGTATGCGCAACTGTTTTTAAACAAATTTGTTCAAGTCTATTGTGGATATCTCTTTTCTTCAGATTGACCTGTCTGGAATTTCTACAATATTTGAACAGTTTGTATCTGTCTTTAATCCAATTACTGACTTTCATAGATCATTTGTCACAGATTTAGCTTTTATCATGATTATTGGGGCAATTGTGACTCTTGCTTTCTTTAAAATTAAACAACCTCTGATCATTGGATATCTTTTTGCTGGTATGTTGTTGGGACCTTTGTCTCCTCTTTGGTCTTGGCTTATTCCTCCTGTGGGTATTCATGATGTGATGAAAGGCGTGGGAATTTTAACTGATTTATCAGCACTTAATCTTTTTTCAGAAATTGGAGTCATACTGCTTCTTTTTGTAATTGGAATTGAATTTCCTTATGCAAAAATCAGAAGCATTGGAAAAATGGCTATTGGGGTTGGCACAGTTGGCCTGTTTATGACACTTGGTGTAATCTTTTATGCTGCAAGCATGCTTGGACTAAATTCAATGGATTCATTATTTATTGCTGCAGCACTTTCAATTTCCAGTACAGCTGTTATTGTAAAAATTTTAGAAGAGATGGGACGAATAAAACGAGAATCAACCATTCTCATATTGGGAATCTTAATTGTAGAAGATATTATCGCAGTCATTTTAATTTCCTCTCTGCAATCAATTGCGTTAGTTGGAACTGTATCTATAGAATCTGTTTTGATTGTAGTTATTGTTGCAACAGGTATGATTGCAGGAACATTTACTCTTGGAACTAGAATTATCACACCTCTAATAGATAGAGTGGCAGCAACTGAGCATCGTGAAATTTTGTTACTTAGTGTATTAGGTGTATGTTTTGGTTATGCTTTATTGGCAAACCTTGTTGGTTTGTCCGTTGCTATAGGGGCATTTCTTGCAGGAGTGTTAGTTGCAGAATCTAAATCATCTGAAGTTTCAAAACTTTTGGCAAGTCCGATTAAAGATATGTTTGTAGCCATATTTTTCATATCAGTTGGTGCCCTGATGGATGTTTCTCAACTTCAAAACTACATTATCTTGGCAATTGCACTAATTGCAATTGCAATTGGTATGAAATTTGGAGGAAACGTTGTTGGCAGTATTATATTCCGTCAAAAACGTGGAAAGGCAATTCGCTCTGCATTCACATTAGCTGCTCCTAGAGGAGAATTTTCAATTATTATAATCAAAACTGGAGTTGATATTGGTGCTGTAAGTACATTTTTGTTCCCATTGATTGGTGTGATATCTATTGTTACTACGTTTATCACACCATTTATGGTACGTGCCAGTGATAAGGTAATACCAATATTTGAAAAGAAAAATGTCTGATGAACTAAAAAAATTATCTGAACAAGTTCATGATGGTGTAACCACATTTGATTTTGAAGGAAAAGATGTTCCTTGTATTATTTTAGAAGAAAGAAAGTATGACGAAATAATTTCTAAAGTTGCTGGAAAGTCTCTTGCAATTAATACTGATCTTAACATATTGCAAGATGGGCTAGGTCATGTTTTTGTAGAGGTTGTCTTAACATTTTCTCAAGACGGAATTGTTGAAAAACTTTTAATCAATGCAAACAAAGATTTGTTCTTTTTTGAGTCTCTTGCAAAAACTTCAATGATTGCACTCTCCTCCCCAAAATCTACATATGGAAAAGATAATGTCTTTATGATTCAGATACCCAAGCCTGAAAAAGCTGAAAACGCGTTAGAAATCATACGACGCGGGTTGGAACAAAATAATCAAAGATAGATGGTGCAGTTACCGGGATTTGAACCCGGGTCACGAACTTGGCAAGCTCGAATATTAACCAAACTGTACTATAACTGCAACAATCCTAAGGGATGAATTTGGATATTAAACTGTTTTTAACTAATGTAACATAGTTAACTTATGGATGAAATACTAATGGGGAAAATTAAGCAAAAGATCCATGATACTATTTCAAACAAAGAGGAAATACAACAATTAATTCAATTCCTTTCTAATATTGATGATTCAAAATCATTTGCACTTGGTATTGTTGTTGGAAGACTATACAACGCATTTTATTATCAAACAAAAAGAATTTTAGGTCGTGAACCAACAGATGTTGAATTTGCAGAATTTTTAGAATTTGTTAAAAGTAGAAAATCTGATTTAGAAAATTTATGGTGACATCTTTTTTTGCCAGTCAATTACATTGATTTTTGGTGTTCCTGGTATTTTGACACATGCACTTCTGAGAGCTTCTTTTGCTTTTTCTAGGTGTGGTGCATTAACATAAAATTCCATAATGCATTGATTACGTGCAACTCTTGCTCCCAAGCTTGTAGCTTTACCCCAAGCTCTTCTCATTCCTTCTGAAATTCTATCTGCACCTGCAGTTGCAACCATTTTATTTTCTCTTAATAATACGTGAGGGTAAATTCTTAGTCTACCAAAATAACCTGTTTCACCAGTAGCCTCTTCGAGTTTTTTACTTGCTGATAATCTGCATGATTCAATTGCCATGTGTCTTATCTGGACTTTTTCGTTTAAGAGTAATTGGACACAATAATCATAGTTTGCTCTCTTTCCTCCTTGAAATTTTGCAATTTTTATCTGTGGATTACCTTTGATGAAGTCTTTTCTACAGAATGGTTGTCCCTTTCCAACTCTATAATTAGCGCCATGCATGATAATTCAACCCTGAATGCCCATATTTTAACGGTTAGACAACCTCCATTCGTATCTCCAATGCTTATATGGAAAACCATCGACCTTCTCTCATTATGGAAGAAACCCCTTTAGTGAAAGGTGAATTGGTCTCAGAACAAACTTGTGTCACAGATAAAGAAATGATTCATGAACTTCAACTCAAAGGATTTGGAGAAATTGAAAAAGAAAAATTATTTTTAAAGTCATTTGAGTCTCTTTATCTGTTATATTCAGATAAACTAATTCTTCGTAAGGGCAAAAAGCAAATTAATTTTGATGACTTGTTGAGTGTCTGCCAAAAAAATGATCCTGAAACCCTAACAAAATTTTTGATCTATCGAGATTTGAAAACCAGAGGATATGTCGTAAAAGATGGATTTGGATTTGGTTCTGACTTTAGAGTTTATGAAAGAGGACAATTCGGTGAAAAAGGAGCAAAATTTCTAATTTTTGGTCTAAATGAAGGTCAACAAGAGAAAATGGGTACTCTTCAGAAAAAGATTGAACAAATAACTCAGATGGGTAAAGAACCTGTAATTGCTGTTATTGAAAGACGTGGAGAAGTAATTTATTATAAAATTAATCGAATGAATTTTTATGAAAACAAAGCAGGTTTAGAAGAACTATCTCAACTTTAAACTTCAAACACCCATTCAGGTGAATATTTCAAAAGATTGTTTCTTTCTGCTTCCATAAAGTCATGAACTTGAACAAATTTTGTTTTGTTTTCCCACAAGTCTTCGAAATCTTTAATCTTTCTCTCTATTCGTGATTTATCATTCCATGATGTAAATACATCCACTGATTCAAAATCTCTAACGTTGGTAGAAAGCGATGATGAAGTTCCAGTAAATGCCACTGCATCTCCAGTTCCATCTTTGAATATCCCAATTCTTTCTGAAAATAAATTGGAAACCATTTCTGAATTTGTAATTGCTATTTTTAATTCAATTTGGCCATTATTTATGAAATCTTGCAGCTTTTGAATTTTGACATCTCTGATTAACTTTCCATCAAAACGTTTGGTGTATTTTTCATTGAAGAGTTTTGTTAGTAGGTTAAGATCTCCTATTTTGAATTTATTGCCTGTAATCATTCTTAATCTTGCTTTCCCTGAAGTAAAATTATCAAAACCCATTGCAATACCTGTTAGATTTCGGATTGACAAATAATCAACACATCTATCATATTCTGTACATGTAGATAGACATGGAAAGAAAAATTCTGCAACTATATCATTTCTATCTGAACGGTACTCTTCTTCAAACTTGATATCTCGTAATTGCAATATTTTTTTAATATGATTTTGTTATTTAAACAAACAATTCTTTGCCAACTATGATCAAATCCTGTCTTTCTTTTTCATGTAAAGATATTTTAAACTTGAAAATTGGATTTTGTTGCTCATAAATTGACAGTAGAAAATGAAAAGATTACTCGTTCAGCTTGGTTTATCCTTGGAACCCTCAGTTGTTTGGGACTAATTGCCATGTATGCTGAAACGATGATCTTACCAGCAATACCTACACTTATCGAAGAATTCGATATGCCCTATAGTACATCGTCATGGATTTTATCCTCATACATGATTGCAGGTGCAGTTGCAACCCCAAT
Source organism: Nitrosarchaeum sp. AC2 (assembly GCF_013407385.1). Taxonomy (NCBI): domain Archaea; kingdom Thermoproteati; phylum Nitrososphaerota; class Nitrososphaeria; order Nitrosopumilales; family Nitrosopumilaceae; genus Nitrosarchaeum; species Nitrosarchaeum sp. AC2. Next base: position 445,791 of record NZ_CP030847.1, read on the forward strand.
TGCTGGCAAGTTATCTGATGTGTATGGCAGAAAGAAAGTCTTGCTAATTGTAATGTCTATTTACTCTGCAGGAATTTTAGCTGGAGGATTTGCAGATAGCTTACCGTTTATGATTGTAGCAAGAGTAGCTCAAGGAATAGGCATTTCCATGTTTCCAATCGCATTTGGAATAATTAGGGAGGTGTTACCTGAAAAGAAATTAGCAGTTGGACAGTCTATCTTTACTGCAACATTTCCAGCTGGTGCTACATTAGGTTTGTTGATGGGTGCAAATATTATTCAACACTATGGCTGGCATGCAACCTTCTTTACCGTTTTTCCTATTGCAGTGTTACTTGGTTTGTTCATACTAAAATTCATTCATGTAAAATCATTATCAAATATTTCAGAAAATAAAATTTCTTTAGACATCAAAGGCTCCATCTTTCTTGCCATTACAATAATTTCATTTCTAGTTGGTATTTCTTACTTGGAAACCAACACTGGAGATGTCTTTGAATCCATCATCTTTTTTGCATTAACTATTACATCATTAATGATATTTGTTGCAATAGAGAAGAAAGTACAATCACCATTAATTGACATGAAACTCTTGAAAAACAAAATGCTGCTTTTTGGAATGCTAATTTTGCTTATTGCAGGATTATGTACTTTTATGGTGTATCAAACAATTCCAATTATGATACAAAGCCCACAACCATTAGGTTTTGGAGGTTCTGAACTAACAACTGCTACTGTCCAGATGCCGTTTATGATAATCTTTCTAGTTGGTAGTATTCTCTCAGGTTTTGCACTAGAGAAGATTGGAAATAAGAGGCTCACTGTAATTGGAACAGTAGTAGGTACTATTGGATTTTTTAGTCTTCTCATGTTCCATTCTACAGATTACATGGTAACAGTAACGCTTTCAATAATTGCTGCAGGGTTGTCGCTTGCATTTATTGGTGGATTTAACATTGTTTTGTTATCTACTCCAATTCAATTTGCAGGAATAGCACTTGGCATGACATTGCTTTTTAATTTGATTGGTCAATCCATCGGGCCTTCTATTGCAGGAATGTTTCAGCAAATGCATCGAGGTACAATAGAGGGAATTTCAGGTAGCTTTCCAACCCATGAGGCATACACTATGATTTTTGTTACAGCGTTTGCAATATCACTTGTATCAGTCGCTTTTGCCATTACGCTAAACCGAAAAATTACTACATAAATCGAACCTAAAATTAATGGATTATCAAAAATTAAATGCTCCCGTCGGGATTTGAACCCGAGATCACTGCCTTGAGAGGGCAGTATGCTTAGCCGGACTACACCACAGGAGCTTGTTCCAAAACAATCTCCATCTCAATTTAAAGGAAATGTTTTGACAATGAGTCTTTGGTAAAAATTAGTAAGTACGTTGCTTTATACAAAATTCTAAATTAATAATTTCATGGACTTGAAAAAATTTATCGAAGATCAATCTTTGACAAATTTCCCTGTTGGTTTTGGAGGATGTAGAGCAATTAATTCATTTTTTGATTCATGTGACTATGATATTACAATATTTGACAATAAATCTGAGACAGAAAAAATTATCTCATATGATAATAACTTTATAAAAATTCATCATGGCTCATTAAATGAAACTAATTCTAACATTCTTGTAAAATATGATGGAATGCAAATTATTCATGATGAGTCATGGGAACTTCGAATGTTTCTTTCAAAAATAAAAGAGAAACGTTCTATTCTTTACAAGGATAATGCAAAAAATTGTCTGTTTAATTCTCTTTTTTGTTGTGAAAAAACCAAAGAAGGAATTAACACTTCAAATGTGTTTTCATCTTGTTGGCAAATCTGCGCCTCTTATTTTTTAGCTGATGCAATTTATTCTCTAAATCTATCTGCTCCAAATCCTACTCATATGTTGGATATGATGCGAAAATTCAAGAAAAATCAAATTAATGAGCATATCTCAACTGTGACTCAAACTGTCGGAATTGAAAGAGCCACTCTTCCTCTTTTAGACAGGATGATCAAATCTACCATCGGTTTTTCTGATAAAGTAGAACAAAATAATCACTCAAAAATAATTCAACAAAAATCAGACTATTTCATAAAAAATTCAATGCTCTCGGATTGCTATTTTTACTTGGGATACATAAATCGAGATAATTTTGAAAAGATCAAAGACAAAATTGACCATCAGCCAGATCTAATCCATATCCTTAGAGTCGCCTTTGATATTGAAGCTGACTCTAATCTGCTTGAACAGCAGGCAAAACTCATTCAAAAATCATGCAATACTGTTCTAAGCCTTGTCTCTGGTGCGTAATTTTCCACAATCTTGTACTAACATTTTAAAATAAGTAATTACATTGCGTATCTATGACAGATCAAGCATGTGGATGCGAAGCAGATAGCGGCGATCCAACTTACTCATGTGATTGTGATATGCAAGGTCATTGTATATGCAGCGCAGATTGCAAATGTAAAACTGACGTTTGTAAAGAAGCAGTCAAACAACTGTAAATCAAAGTTGTTTTAATTTTATTTTTTCTTTTTAATTATTCTTCTTCCTCTAATCCCCAAGATTTTACCAGTTCTTTTTGGAATTTGTCGGATTGTTTTTCATCTAATGAAAATCCACAATTTTTATGAGTTGGAACTACAGTCATTCCATCAAGCTTAAACTCTACTTCATACAAGTGAACTTTTGAGCATTCACACATTCTGTAAATTCTTGATTTTTCCTCTATATTTGCTTATTTGAATAACGTTTAACTATCCGTAATGTGCATTTTTTTGTGAAATGAAGGCATTGTTTTTAGTTTTAACTATTTCTTCAATTATGATTCTAGGTTCATTTCATATTCCATCTGCGATGGCACAAGTTCAAGCAGGTGGTGTTGAATTGCCTGGTGATCCAACCTGGTTTGTTGGAGAAGGTCTCAAAAAAGGTGATTTCTTTTCATATTCAATGTGTCATGTAGATTATAGAGAATGTGTTCCTTTTGAAATGGACATGTGGATTAAAGGTGATCAAAAAACTGGTTCTGAAGACAAATGGCTTGTAGATGTTGTTGTTTATGATGGAAATAAAGTGATTAAAGGAAATATGGAAGTTGGAAAACTAGCTCCTGAGCCATCAGGCGGTACTGATAATCTATCGGTGTATAGAGGTGCATACAAATCATCTATTGCGTGGTTGTCTGCTTTTGCAAATGGATATGATGAAGGTGGTGACAAAGGTCCAAAAAAATTCTCTGCTAAATCTTGGGGTAAAATTGCAAATATTGGTGGCGAGCAAGTAATCCCATTTGCTATTGAGAAAGTTACTGTCAAAGCTGGAACATTTGACACTGTTGATATCTCTTGGAAGACAGGTGGCGTTAGAAGTCATGTTTGGGTTGTTGATAATTTCCCATTTCCCGTTAAAGCTCACACATACACTCATGTTTCATCTGGAATTCCACCCACAGAATACCAGTTTGAATTATTAGATTACAAAGAAAATATTGTCAATGATCCATTTGCAAAAGTTATTTCTACTGAAGATACTTCTGATTTTAAGGGATGTCCAAGTACTGATTCTCTGAATAAATCCATAAAGAGACCTACCAAAAATTTTGAATATCAAATCCATGCTTACTATAGTCCCGATTTCCCAGTTGAGGGATGTCCAATGAAATGGCAGATAAACTTCCTTAGTAAATTTCACGACACTGAATTTTTGAATCAAGTTCAGTTTGATCTTATGGTTGTAGATGACAAATTCACTTTGCCGCCATTGCGTTCTGTTGCACAAGATCAGGGATATCAGTATCTGTATTCTCCATCTGGACTAGCTACGATCGACATGACTGTTAACCATGAACCTGGTATTGCTCATTTTGTTGTCTATGTTTATGGATTGGCTCCTCAGGGAATTGTACCATCAAATCCTATTGATTATCTTGTAATTGATCTTCCAATATCTGCAAAGACTGGTGGTACTACCTCAAACATCCCATCTTGGATTAAAAACAATGCAGGATGGTGGGCTGATGGCTCAATTGATGATAACTCCTTTGTACAAGGCATACAATTTTTGATCAAAGAGAACATAATTAAAATTCCACCCACATCACAAGGCACTAGTTCTACTAAGCAAATTCCATCTTGGATTAAAAACAATGCAGGATGGTGGGCTGATGGCTCAATTGACGATAAATCCTTTATCGAAGGACTCCAGTTTTTGATCAAAGAAGGAATCATGAAAATTCCTCGAGCAGCTTCAACCTCTAGCTCAAGTAGCTCTGGCCCTGCATCATGGCTTGATTAAAAATACTTTTTTCATGTACATTCAAATTGTTTGATTTTAAAGTTGATTAAATGACAGGATTATTCAGCTATCCAAAACGACGTCTCAAAAAACTAGTTAAAGATGGAGATTATTCAGAGGCACTTGAATTTGGAAAAAGTTTGGAGGAAAAATTTTCAAAAGATCCTGATTATATGTTTATGATGGGAAGCATCTATTTTATTTTAGAGGACGCAAAAAGAGCGATTCCATATTTTGAAAAGGCGGCTCAGATGACACCTAATGATGTTGAGACTTTGACTTTAAAGACAAATGTTCATCTTGCATTACAACAAAAAGATGAAGCAATTGATTGTTGCAAAAGAATCATAAAATTAGAACCAGAAAACTATGAAGCACATGGCCTGCTTGAAAAATTAGAATCTCTTTAAAACATTTAATCTATTTTCATCTCATATGCATTTTCTAATAGCCAATCACAAAATTTTGTAACGTTTTGATCAAATTCAGTCCAGATGTGAACTGAATGAGGCAAAATGTCAATCTTCCAGTTATCTGTAAACACTCTAACTCCTTCTTTGTTATCATACATGTAAGCGTCTTCCACTTTGATATCTCCTAAAACTTCCTTTGCTTTTTCTTTAATCAATTCTCGGTTAATTGGAAATCTCTTTTTATCATAATCTACAATCAAGCTAAGATCTCTTTTTCCATACATCTCAAATTCTTCAATTCTTCCTTCTTTTGGAAAATTAACAACTAGTTTGATGTTGTATTTTTTGCCAACTTCCTTGCCAATCTCTACTATTCTTGCATATGCCATGCCTGGATTTTTCTTTAACATGAAGCGAATTTGTGGTAGATTGGATTTTAGCTGTTGTTGAAGATCCGTTACTATTTCTGTGAATAACATGATATTATTAATTTGAAACCGGTTATATTCATTAATCTTGTGACCTGATTAGTTTTTTTAGATGTAAAAATAATTGTCATTATGGCAATGCCAATGGATTACAACGGTGTACGAATCGATGATGGTTCTGAAAGAACAGACAATGTAAATGATTACAAAATAACTTGCATGGATTTTATCAAAGAAATATCTCATGATTATGAAGCATGGGTTGATTATTACAAACTTCCAGAAGATGAAGACAAAATTAGGCGAAATGGAATTCGCTCAACCATAGAAAGAACAAATGACTGGATTGCTAAAGTTGCCCAAACAATCAAAGCAGTTGATGTTGTCATGAATGATGGAATTCAAAAGATGGCAGAATCCACAGCAGGAAAGCCGCTGGAGTTTGGTGTTTTTGTAAATGGCAAATCAAGCTATACTATGGCAAAACCTGGAATTATAGATGTAAATGTAAAATCAAGCGGTAGACAGGGAAGAAAAACAAAACTAGGATTTCATTTTAAAGATGATAGATTTAGAATTGAATCTACATGTGGGGCATTTTTAGATGAAACTGATTTGCCAACAAAAGACTTTGATTTAATGGATATTCATCTAAAACTACATGCAGAAAATGCAAAACAACGTGATGTCATATCCTTTACTGTTACTGTTAGTGAAATGGAAAATGATGTAGAGTTTGAACGAAGGGGATTAACCACTATTGTTCATATAGTGTAATCTCTATTGCAACTCTTTTTTCTTCTGCTCTTTTTTCGCCTGGATACTTTAATTGAGAAATTTTTTGCTCTAGTTTTTCATCATCAACTACTTTTGCCTTGCCCGTATACCTTGAATTATCAAATTCTATGATTACATCAGGATTTGCCACTGCATTTTTGAACCAGTCTCCGTCTGGTCTATGTCTTGAAAAATAGATTTTTTCATTATACTTTACAGCACGAAGCATTACCGAATGTATTCTGCCTGTCTTTCTGCCTTTTGTGCTTAATACCGCACGAAATACTTGGCTCATCACCATTAGGCAATACTTCTGTCAAGTAATTTAACCTCATTGCTAGAAAATTATGATATTTGGTATGATAAGCAAATCTGACTACAGTAACTCATGTCAGTTAAACTCGAAGATATGCCTGAAAATACCGCCACAGCAGATGACTTTGTTGGGAAAAAAGTCATAGACAGAGAAGGAATTTCTTATGGTAAAGTCAAACATATTCACATTAATCAAAAAACCCTAATTGTATCCGGAGTTACCATTCATCAAGGATTTAACAAAGACTATTTCCTTGGTGCTGATTACATTGACAAATTTACAGAGGAAACTTTGTTGCTTGGTAGACCTCCAATTAGAACTGGAATTCCTGTAGTTGACATTGATGGTCACAAAATAGGCAAAGTAAAACGATTACACAAAAACCCAGATACTCATGAACTAGAGTCTATTGAAATTGGAGATGGCCTATTACATTCAAAAATAATCTCTAAATCTGAAATTTGGGGAATTGGCGAAAAACTTATTCTTAAAGTAACAAAAGAAGGATACAAAAAACTAGAATAATTTATTTTAAGAATTCTTAGTTTATGGTTTTTTATTGCAATTAAGACAAATAGGAATTCCTTTATCCAATGTAATCTCAACATTTGATGTGTGACACTTTTGACAGAGCCCTTTCATGTTGTGACTGACTAAAATGACCTTTAAATTTTTTGTGAGATTATTAACACTTAACAATTTATAATTGCAATAATCGATCAGAACATGTACTCAGTAGAGACTAGATCTCTTTCAAAAACTTTTGGTCCTGTAAAAGCTGTAAATGATATCTCTTTTGCAGTTGAATCCGGTGAAATATTTGGATTTCTTGGTCCTAACGGTGCAGGTAAAAGTACTACAATTATGATACTTACCACGTTACTCAAACCAACATCTGGCCAAGCTCTTGTTTCTGGGTTTGATGTAATGACACATGCAAAGCAAGTTCGTCAAAGTATAGGATATGTACAACAAGAATCTACTGTTGATGAATATCTATCAGGAAGAGAAAACTTACTCTTACAAGCAAGACTCAATCACATCCCAAAAGATCAAATCAATAAAAGAATCGATGAAATTTTGGAATTAATTGAATTAACTGATAAGCAAAATGACTCTGTAGTTACTTATTCTGGTGGCATGAGAAAGAGATTGGATATTGCAGGTGGATTGCTACATCATCCCAAAGTTTTGTTTTTAGACGAGCCTACGGTGGGCTTGGATATTCAAACACGTAGAAAGATTTGGGAGTACATAAAAAAAATACACAAAGAATTTGAGATGACTATTTTTCTTACAACTCACTACATGGAAGAAGCTGATCAGCTATGTGACAGAATTGGAATCATTGATCATGGGCAGATTCAAATCATTGATACTCCAGAAAATATGAAAAATGCAATGGGTAATGAAGTGATCTCTTTAAAATTTGAAAGCAAAAACCCTGATGATTTTTTATCACAACTACATAAAATTGAATATGTTAAAAAAATAAACAAAGATAATGACAAGTTAACAATTTTTACATCAAACGGAACACAAGTAATTCCTGAAATTTTTAAAATCTCATCCACACTTGAAATTAAAATTATTTCCATTTCGTTGACTCAGCCAACTTTGGATGATGTCTTTATTTCTTACACCGGTCGGGAAATGAGAGATGATGATGCAGGATTTAATCGAAAACGTGAACATGCAAAGATGAAGAGGTTACGTGCATGAATTCTCTGATGTATGATACCTATACTGTATTTTGGAGAGAGATGAAAAGATACAAAAAATCTCGCAGTGGAGTTTTGATTCGATTAATTCAACCTGCAATCTGGATTATTGTAATTGGTAATACTTTTTCTGGAACTCAACCCTTGATTCAATCTGTTGGGTTTGAAGGAGAATACATTGAATTTATGGCGCCAGGTGTGATAATACTTACTGCAATCTTTACTAGTATTTTTGGCGGAGTAAACACCTTGTGGGATAGACGATATGGATTTATGAACAAGGCATTAACATCTCCAATTTCACGTTCCTCTATTGCATTGGGAAAAATGTCTGCAATCTCTTTAATCTCTGCAATGCAATCTAGTCTAATTATAGGAATTGCTTTGGCAATCGGTGTAAGTTTTCCAAATCCGTTGATGATTGCACCAATTATGGCAATTGTAATATTGTTTTCTCTTGGTTTTTCTGGAATTTCTGTTATCGTTGCAGCCACTGCAAAGTCTCAGGAGACTTTTTGGGGAGTGATTAATTTTCTTGGGATGCCATTATTCATGTTGAGTCCAGCACTATTTCCTCTTGAATTACTACCTGATTGGTTGGCAACCATAGCAAAATTCAATCCTGTGACCTATACCGTTTTGCTTGTTCGAGAGATGATGACTGGAGTTTCAGAAGGAGGAATTTCTGCATTCTTGAGTATTGGAGTAATTGCTGTGTTTGTTTTAGTGATGATTGGTCTGGCAAGCTATGTCTTTACAAGAGAAGTCAACAAACCATTTTAAAAAATACCACTTATTTTCTAATTTTGCGATCAAAATATAATCTTCTATATAGTCCATAGAGTGATATTGTTTTTTCGTAATCTATTATTGTTATTGCTAAATAAATTACAAAATACATTGATTCAATGATAACAAAGATAACATCATTGCTAATGATCGCAACTATAGTTGCTATCGTAGCACCACTAGACGCAAACGCCATGTCTGGACCTTCTCCCCCTGATTCAAAATATGTGTATAACATCAACGGGGCTGGTGCCACATTTCCTTTCCCACTGATTGATTTATGGAGAGTCGAATACAACAATGATTTTTCCAATGTAAATCTAAACTATCAATCAATTGGAAGCGGTGGTGGAGTAAAACAACACATCGAGAAGACTGTAAATTTTGCAGCATCTGATGCGCCACTAACTGTTAAGGAACAAGGACTAGCTCCTGGTACCATACATATTCCTGAAACTATTGGTGGGGTCACAGTAGCATACAATATTCCTGAAATTCCAAAAAGCGGATTGAAATTAACTGGAAAAGTAATTTCTGGTATCTTTATGGGAGATATCACCAAATGGAATGATCCATTGATTAAAGAACTCAATCCTGAGTTGAATCTTCCTAATCAAGATATTGTAGTGGCACACCGTTCAGATGGTTCTGGAACTACCTTCGTCTTTACTGACTATCTTTCAACTGTTGATCCTAATGGTTGGGGTGAAAAAGTAGGAAAAGGAAAGTCTGTTCCATGGCCAACAGGATTAGCTGCGGCAGGAAACGAAGGTGTAGCAGGAATCATAAAATCCACAAAATACTCTGTAGGCTATGTTGAACTAGCATATGTATTTCAAACTGGAATGACTTTTGCACATGTTCAAAATGGTGACAAAAGTAAATTCGTTGAACCTAGTATTGCTACTATTACTGCAGCAACAGCAGGAATTGCAAAAAAACTTCCAGCTGGAGATGCAGATTGGTCTGCAGTATCTACCGTAAATGCACCTGGTTCTGATGCATATCCAATTTCGAGTTTCACATACCTTCTTGTGTATAAGGACCTACATGAAACATCCAAGAGCAAAGAAGAGGCAAAAGCCATGCTTCACATGATCTATTGGATGATAACTGATGGACAAAAACTTGCACCTACACTACTATACTCTCCACTACCTGAGAATGTTGTAGAATTAGGCAAACAAAGTTTATCGAAGGTAACCTATAACGGCGAAGTTCTCTGGAAATATAACAGTCCTGTCAAAACAACAGAAACAAAAAATTCTGCAATTCCAGACTGGATTCGAAACAATGCAAAATGGTGGGCAGATGGTATGATAACTGATGAGGACTATATCAAAGGACTACAATATCTTATCAAAGAAGGTATTCTCAAAGTCTAAATTTTTTTTCTTTTTTTATTTTGTAACATAAATTTTAATGTGTGCCAAATTTCTTTCAGAAATTTTCATGATTATTTTTGTGTATTGACATGAAGATTTAATTTTATGTTAAACATGATATATCTTAAATTTTATTTTTTTTATATTCTTTTTTCTAAATTTAATTTTTTTCTATATAGTGTTACGAAGACTATCTACTTTTATGTTACATCCGTAGAGAATGATGATCTTGTTTATAGATAGTAAGATAACTGGAAACGTAATGAATACAAATAACGCAATAACGACAACAACTCTTAGTATAGTTGCAATTTTTGCAATTATATCCGTAACAGGATTGAACAATACATTTGCTGAAGAAAGCAGTGGATATAAAATGGCTGATGACATTAGCGCTGTTTTCACATTCACATTCAAAGATGGTGTAGAAATTCATGAATTCCCAGTATTCAATATGGAAGATGATTTTGTGGCAAACACTGGTTCTCCAAGTTTTTCTGTTGAAGGTGTAGTTGGAGATGCCCCTCATTTGCATAAAGCACTTGATGAAGCATTCAAGTACAAACAAAACTCAAGCTATGAATGGAATTACCAATTATTTGAAGTCGATATTGACTTTATAAAAAATGGTGAATCTGTCAGAACCATGTCTTACCATGATTGTTATGTAGGTGAATACAGAGTTAAAACACAAACTGATGCCTATGAGTCATATCTGTCCTCTAGCAGTGGTTTTCCAACCGTTGATGATATTGACTTTAATTGTGGTGGTCTAAATCCAATAAGTAAAACAAACAAAATCACATCGACCAACGGTTATAATGCAACTGAGTATGTAAAAACTCCCTACAAATTTGCTGAGGATGTGCGTACACTCATCACATTTGAGTTTGATCAAGGAATTGAAAAAATAGAATTTCCATACTTTGAGCTAACATCTGGCTTTGCAGAAGAAGACAATAACGTTGTACCTGGATTCTTAGTTGAAGGAACTGTCTCAAAACATCCTCTTCTAAACATTGCAATTGATAATGCTAGAAAGGTATCAGGTTATTCCTCTGGTTCCAACATTGACTTTGAGGCTACAGTGGAATTCACAAAAGGTGATCAAGTTCTTAGAACTTTAGAATACAAAGATTGCCGTGTCATTTCTGCTGAAACACTTACTCGCACAGACAAAGAAGAAGGTTATACTGGAAAGAGTGGATTTGCTATTGTAGACGTGATTGGATTTGAGTGTATTGGCCTAAGTACAGTAAACGACTCGTATGATTCACTTGCTGGAGTTAATTTATGGAATTCTCCCAAGATAGAAAATATTTTACCATCTCATACATATCCTTTAGGTACTGGCCCAAGAGTAATTGCCACATTCACATACGATAACGGTATTGAGGTGATAGACTTTCCAATATTTGATCAAGGCACAGTTAAGCAAACTGCAAATCCTGCATTTCAATTAGAAGGATTAGTTGGAGACTTCCCCATGCTCTACAAACATGTCGATGATAATTTGTCTCTGACAAGTACAACAGGTGCCAATAACTTCATTGATCTATTCAACGTGGATGTGAAATTAGTTGATGGTGAAAAGATAGTTAGAGGTTTCAACTATGTTGACTGTAGGGTAACTGACTATGTTGTTCAGACTCAGCGCGTAGCTGAAGAAAGCTACTTCAAAGGCTTTGCACTGTCTAACACGTTTAACTTTGAATGCCAAGGTTATCATCCAAACAATCCCGTATATGATGCAATGTTTGTTCCAGTTAAAGCAAAAACACCAAATACAAATGATCTAAAACCAACTGATAAGTGGGAAGAAGGATTTTTTGTAAAACCCTAAAATTTTTCTCTTTCTTTTTTATTTTTTAATAAAAATATTTTTGTATATTATTCTTCAGAAATAATGTTGTGAATATTTTCATCGATTGCAACTTCGGCAATATCGCTTGAATATTCCGCAATTCTTCTCAAGTCTTCTAGGACAAATCTGATTATTGTGGAGTTTTTTTCATCCTCTTTGATCTTTGACATTATTTCTTTTTCTTCTTCAATTACTTTGCCCACTTTTTCTGCAACGTTCTCACCTTTTTGAAAATCATGATTCTGAACAGCGGTAATTGCTTCCTCAAAAACCTCTAGTGATTTTTCAGATAATTTTTTAATTTTAGTTATAATTTTTGGATCTATCTTTTCTTCAATGAATTTGATTCTTTTTGCAATTAGACTTGCATGATCTCCAATTCTTTCTATTTTGCTAACTATTGTTCTATATTCAAGACAATTTGAGGGCTTTTTCAATCCCATATCTTGAAGTATGCTTTGATTTTCAACTGCTAACACTAAATTTCGTCTTATGTAGAGTCCGAATCTGTCTACTTCGTCATCCATATTTACAATTCCATCTGCATGCGCAATATCTGTCTCTTCTAATGCTTCTATTGATTCTTTTATCATGTTAGTTGCCATCAAGTACATTCTTTTTAATGCCGTTTCAAATGATAATTCTGGTAATCTAGTTAGAATTTGAACAGTTATTGCACCCGAACTTGATTCGACAATTTCTGTACCTATCATGGATGAATGAACTAATTCTCGTACACTTCTAGAATGTTCTGACGGTATTTTCATTCCTTTTGTTTTTATTTGAATTATTTTATATCCTGCAAGATATGCTGCAATGATTTTTCGTTTAACTGAACCCCCTGAATCTTTTTGATTGGAATTTATGACAGCTATGCCTTGTTCTTTATCTTGTTCTTTTGGAAATAGAGTTAGTGATTGATTTGAATTTTTTATTATGGTTACATTTTCCCCCACTTTAATTTTCAATTCATCTACCCAGTCTTTTGGTAATGATATGATGTATGTTGAACCTCCGCTAAGCTGAATTTTCCTTGTTTGTATTGTATTTTCAATTATTTTCAATCATTTTAACTTCTGAAAATTTCCTAATTACACTATAGTTGATGAACTATATAGAATTATGTTCATCTCGTAAAGTATAGTGATCTCTTAGATATGTAATTTCTACATCGCAATATCGTGGATAATGTAATTTTGAATTTAAAAAAAAGACGCGTAATTTCAGATAAAGTATTCAAAATAGGAGCTACTATTGCAGGAACATATGTCTTGGTGATAGTTGTATTGATCGCGTTTCAGTTAGTGTCTGAATCATATCCTGTATGGGAGGAAGAAGGATTGTCGTTTATCACAAAAACTGATTGGAATGCAGTGGAAGGTAGAGAATCATTTGGTGCACTGCCTTACATTTTGGGTACATTGACTACATCTGCAATTGCAATGATGATCGGTGTTCCACTAAGCATAGGAATTGCAATGTTTATCTCAGACGCTCCTCCTAAAATTGGCGCTCCTTTGGGTTTTTTGGTAGAACTTTTAGCTGCAGTCCCAAGTGTAATTTATGGACTATGGGGATTGTATGTTTTTAGAATTTATTTTCGAGATTGGTTTGAAACTCCATTACATGATGCGTTTGGAGATAATATTTGGTTGTTTTCTGGTAATCCCTATGGATTGGATATTCTAACTGCAAGTGTTATACTTGCAATTATGATAATTCCAACCGTCTCTGCAGTATCTCGAGAGATAATGAAGGCTGTTCCTCAACAACAAAAGGAGGCAGCTTACATGCTTGGTGCAACAAAATGGGAGATGTTCAAACTTGCAATATTTCCATATTCTAAAACTGGATTGATAGGTGCTTCTATTCTAGGTCTAGGCCGGGCTGTAGGTGAAACAATGGCAGTCACAATGCTAATTGGAAATGCAACTGGACTTGGTGCAATTCCATCTTCGTTATTTGGTCCAAGTCAAACCATGTCGAGTATTATTGCAAATGAATTCGTTGAAGCATCACCTGCATCTATTCACATGCCTGCACTAATTGGAATTGGGTTGATTCTTTTGTTAATTGCTATTGTGATTAATGTTGTTGCTCATTTGCTTGTAACAAGAATGTTAAAAATTAAAGAAGGTGCAATTAATAATTGAATGACATTCAAACCCGAAGACAAGAATATCGTTCATTATTCAAACAAAATGTTGCAAAAAGATTACTTGTAGACAAGATTGTCAGAATAATTGTTTTTTCTTGTGTAATAATTGCCATTATCCCATTAGGTAGTATCTTAGTTGAAGTATTCAAAAATGGAATAACTGCAATTAGTATTGAATTTTTAACTGAAACTCCTGGTTCTGCTGGTTCTGGAGAAGGAGGAATAGGACCTGCAATTCAAGGAACTCTGATCATTATTGGATTGTCTAGTTTAATTGGTGTTCCAATAGGTGTGATGTCTGGTATTTTTCTTTCTGAATATGGTGACAACAAGCTTGCAAGATCAATTCAATTCTTTAATGATGTCTTTATGGAATTTCCATCAATCATTCTTGGAATCTTTGCATTTTTGATAATCGTTTTAGTTCTTGGCCACTTCTCAGTTTGGGCTGGAGCATTTGCATTGTCTTTGATAATGTTCCCAATTGTTGCACGAACTACAGAAGAGTCATTGAAGATGGTACCAATGACTTATCGAGAAGCTGGAACTGCATTAGGACTAAAAAAATGGATTATCACATTTAGAATTGTAATCTCCGCTGCAAAGAGCGGCATGATTACTGGAATACTGCTTTCTGTATCTCGAATTGGTGGTGAAACTGCTCCACTAATCATGACAATTCTTGGAAGCAGTCAATTCTTTAGCAGTATGGATACTCCAATGGATGCTTTACCTTTGAGAATATGGCGACTTTCTTTATTGCCTTATGATAGTGCCCAACTTCAGGGATGGGGAGCTGCATTAGTTTTGATTATGATTATACTTGGAATTAATTTGGGAGTCCGATATTATTTTTCAAATAAAAAAAATCTATTCTTTGGTAAATTCATCAAACAGAGGAGAAATGCTATAAAATGACTGCATTGAGTACAAAATCAACTGATATGACAGCATCTAATTTTACTAATATTGATTCAAAATCTATTGAATCAAAATACAAAATGATTGCAGAAAATGTTACAGTAAGTTATGATGGTATAGAAGCAGTGAAAAACGTCACAATGAAATTCAAAGAAAAATCTGTTACAGCATTAATCGGCCCATCTGGTTGTGGAAAAACTACATTTCTTCGGTGTTTAAACAGAATGCACGATATGACAAAAAATGCCAAAGTTACAGGTAAAGTTATGATTGATGATATTGATCTTTATTCAAAAGATATAGATCCAATTTATCATCGAAGAAAAGTTGGAATGGTTTTCCAAAAACCAAATCCGTTTCCAACAATGTCCATTTATGATAATGTAACTGCAGGACTCCGACTAAATGGAGTTCGTGATAAACGAATTCTCAATGAAATTGTTGAGGATTCTTTGAAGATGGCTTATCTATGGGATGAAGTAAAAAATGATCTTAAAAAATCTGCCATTGAATTATCTGGTGGTCAACAACAACGTCTTTGTATTGCTAGAGCACTTGCTATACAACCTGAAGTGTTATTGATGGATGAACCTGCATCCGCACTTGACCCAATCGCCACTCAAAAAATTGAAGAAACAATTACCGAATTAAAAAAAGATTATGCTATAATCATTGTAACTCATAATATGCAACAGGCAATCCGTGTTTCAGATTACACTGGATTCATGTATCTAGGTGACTTGATAGAATTCCGTGAAACAAAGAAATTATTCACAGATCCTAAAGACGAACTAACTGCAAAATATGTACAAGGACATTTTGGTTAAATGACTCGTTTGATAGATCCATCATTGCACAAGTTGTCATTTATCATGTCTGAAATGGGAGATATGGTAATTGAATCCATCTCTTTGGCTATTGATTCGTATCTTACAGGGACAAATACAAAAGATCAGGTTCTCAAATTATCTGATTCTATACGTGTAAAATATTATGAAGTAGAAGATCTCACATTTGATATGCTATTAAAATATCAGCCTGTTGCAGATGACTTTAGACTAATTCGTTCGTCTACAGAAATTTCATACGCATTTTCTAGATTTGGAAGATATGCTTATGATATCACTCTTGTTCGAGATTTGTTTGGTGATGTATCTGAATGCACCAATGCATCACTTGTTGAATCCACAAAAAAAGTAAAACATATGATCAAAGAAGCTGTTTTATCATTTGCTGAATTGGATATTCGAAAAGCTATTGAAATTAGAGAGGATGAAAAATTCATTGATCGAATTTATCGTGAAAGATTGCCAAAACTTATAGAATCTACTAATACTCGATGTGCCCTTGCTGAAGCACTTTTGTTGCGATATTTGGAACGAATTGGCGATCATGCAGTATTCATGAGTGACGCAATTAACTACATTGTTACTGGCAAACACCGTCCAACAGATGAACGAATTGCTTCACATACAAAAACTGAACAAAATTAACGATCATATTTTAATTATTTTTTAATATGTTTAACTCATGAAAATATTTGTAGATCTAAAGTTTTTACTCATTGTCTAGATAACAGTTTTAACATCCATCTCTTTACACTGGATTCATGGGGCACATGTTTTCATGGATAAAATCAAATGATAAAGAAATTTTGTTGATTCTTGATAGTTTAGCTAAAAAAGCAGTTGAAACTGCTGAAGCGCTAGTTGTTTTATTCTCAGATCTTAGTAATATAGAACAACATGCAAAAATCAAACGACTTGAAAATGAAGCCGATGTTCTTACGCGCGATATTTTTTCTGAACTAAATAAAACATTCATCACTCCTCTAGATCGTGAGGATATGCAAAGAATAGCCTCAAAAATAGATGATGTGATTGATTTCATGGATGGAATTTCTGCACGAACCCATAGTTACAAAATCACTACGACCCCTCCATATGCTCTAGAAATGGCAAGAGAGTTAGTCAACGCAACAAAAGAAGTTCAATACATAGTATCAAAATTAAACAATATTAAAAATGCACAAGATATGATATCTCATTGCAGAACAACAAGTACAATTGAGCATACTGTAGATGACTTGTATAGACAATCTATTGAAAAACTTTTTGAGAGCAATGACGCAATTCACATAATTAAATTAAAAGATATTTACGAAACAATGGAAACTGCATCAGATAGATGTGTGGATGTTGCAGATGTTATTGAAGATATAGTTCTAAAATACACTTAGTGATGTTATGTATGAATTAGCAATAGGTGCAATAATAGCAGCATTAATTTTTGATTTTGTAAATGGTTTTAATGATGCTGCTAATTCGGTAGCTACTGTCATTGGTACTAGAGTCTTAAAACCGATTTATGCTGTATTGTTATCTGCGGTAGCTAATTTTGCAGGACCGTTCATTTTTGGAGTTGCAGTAGCTATGACCATCTCCAAGGGAATAATCAATCCCGATGATGTTACAATCTACATGATTCTTGGTGGATTATCTGCAGCCATTACTTGGGGTGCTCTTTGTACTCACTTTGGTTTGCCAATTTCAAACAGTCACTCTTTGATTGGAGGATTGATAGGAGCTGGAATTGCAGGAGTGGGAATTGAAAATTTACTTTTAGATGGAATGACTAAAACATTAACTGGAATTATAGTGTCTCCTTTGGGTGGTATGGCAATTGGATTTCTTTTTGCTGGAATAATTATTGCAGTGTTTGCATCAAAACCTCCTCAAAAAGTAAATTACTCGTTTGGAAAATTACAACTGATATCATCAGCATGGTTTGCATTAACTCATGGTGCAAATGATGGGCAAAAAGTAATGGGTATAATTGTTTTAATTTTATTCTCTGAGGGATTGATAACTGATGTTACAGATGTACCAATATGGGTAATACTTGCGGCTGCATCTGCTATTGCCCTTGGAACATTCTTTGGAGGTTACAAAGTTATCAAGACACTAGGAATGAAAATTGCTAGATTGAGACCTTATCAGGGCTTTGCAGCAGAAACTGGTGGTGGAATTGTATTGGCGATATTTGCATTTTTTGGAATTCCTGCTAGTACAACTCATGCCATTACTGGTTCTATTATGGGTGCAGGTGCAGTTCGTAGAAAACGAGCGGTACGTTGGGGAGTTGGAAAAAGAATTGTATTTGCATGGTTGATTACTATTCCTGGCGCAGCTGCAATTGCATACGTGGTAACAATTGTAATTAACTTTTTTGTCTGATAAATGAAATTTTGAGATGAATGCAATGAAACGGTCTTTCTTGAGTATGAGATGTCATAAAGTGGAACAGATTTTCAAAACAGTTTTTCAAGATTTACTTTGACCATTTTTTCATCCAATTAAGGAGATCAGTAATTGATTCAATTAGTTCTTGTCCCTTTTGCGTTAGTCTGTATTCTACTCGTGGAGGTACTTCCGCAAATGTCTCTCTAGTCAGAATCCCCTCAGAAACAAGTTCAGACAATCTTGTGGATAATGTCTTACTGCTAATTCCTTTAAGGGATTTTTTGAACTGTTTGTGTCTTACTGGCTCAGTTGTACAGCATAGAGGAAATAGAATTTCAAGTGTTGCTCTCTTTGTTATCAGATCTCGTATGGTAGAAGTTTCTTTTAGTAATTTTGATACATCATAACCATCAAATTCACATTTGTTTGCAATTACAGGTAGCTTTTTTCTATTAGTTTCCATGTTTGCACTAACTTCATTAGTTTCTACTTGACAACTTTAATAGTTTACCTAGTAAACCATCATATGGAACAATCAATCAAAGAAGAGATCAAAAAAAGATATTCAAAGATAGCAGTTACTGGAAATACAAATTGTTGTTGTATGCCTGGGGAGTGTAACCCAGGAGATTCTCCAATTGATGCAACAAAATTAATTGGCTATGCACAAAAAGAACTTGAATCAATCCCACAAGAAGCAATTTTGGGAGTTGGATGTGGAGCCCCGTTAAATTATCTTGAACTTAAGGAAGGAGAGACGGTCGTTGATTTGGGTTCAGGTGCAGGAATCGACATATTTTTAGCTGCAAAAAAAGTATCAAATTCAGGCAAAGCCATTGGGATTGATATGACAGATCAGATGCTGAAAAAAGCTAGAGAAAATGCTCTAAATGGAAATTATTCTAATGTAGAATTTAGAAAAGGAGACATTGAGGAAAATATCCCGCTAAACAATAACTCTGTAGATGCTGTGATTAGCAATTGTGTTATCAATCTAACAACAAACAAAACAAATGCGTTCAAGGAAGTTTTTAGAATTCTAAAAAATAACGGGAGAATGGTAATCTCTGATCTAATAACTGATGTAGAGTTATCTCCAAACCAAATAACCTCTGAACAGTGGTGTGAATGTATTGATGGTGCCTTGACTAAAGAAAATTATATCTCGTCAATGAAGCAAGCAGGTTTTGAAACTATTGAGGTGTTGGAAGAAAGAGTATACATGGAAGGAGAGAAAGTAAATGGAAGAAGAATTACAAGTCTAGTGATAAAGGCGATCAAGTAATTTAAAACATGACAAAAAAAATTCTTTTTGTTTGTGTTGAAAATGCTGGAAGAAGCCAAATGGCTGAAGCATTTTTTAAAAAATTCATGCCAAAAGGCTTTGAAGTTATCAGTGCAGGAACAAAGCCTAGTGATAAAGTAAATCCAATTGTTTTGCAAGCAATGAATGAAATTGGTATTGATATGCAAAATCAAACTCCAAAAAAAATCTCACAACAGATAATATCTGAATCTGAAAAAGCTGTAAACATGGGATGTATAGACCAAGAGTCATGTCCTGCGCTATTTCTAAAAGACGTTCTTGATTGGCAAATCCCTGATCCTAAAGGAAAACCAATTGAACAAGTAAGAGAAATTCGTGATCAGATTAAATCAAAGGTGATGGATTTGATCAAATCACTTGAGGAATAGAACTAATGACTTATTCCAACTTGCAAATTTTCATCGTAGAATTAATTGGCACTTTTATTCTTGTTGTATTTGCAACTGGCTCTATTGTGTATGATGTACAAACTGGTGGAACACTTGGAATTGCTTTTGCAGCAGTTGCACCGTTTATCGCATTAATAATTGGGATTTACTGTTTTGGTAAAGTGTCACTAGCTCATTTTAACCCGGCAGTAACAATAGGCTATTACATCACTGGACATATCTCTAAAATTCAGATAGCAATTTATTTTGCAGCTGAGATCATTGGCGCATTACTTGGCTCATTGTTTGTAATGACCTTTATTGGAACAGAAGCAAATCTTGGCGCAAATGCACCTAATCCTGAATTCTCAATGTCTCTGATATTTCCTGTTGAAGTTTTAGCATCTGCTTTGCTTATGGCTGTAATCTTTACTGTAGTTTACACAAAAGGACTACGAGGATTCGGTGGAATAGCAATTGGTGGGATTGTCGGGCTGGATATCTTTTTTTTGGCTTTTATCTCTGGTGCGTCTATGAATCCTGCAAGGGCATTGGCTCCTGCGTTATTTTCTGGAGTGTTTGAAAATTTATGGTTGTACTGGACTGCTCCATATATCGGAACTGTAATTACTGCATTTTTATTTAGAAACAAATTTCGTAACCAAAAATAGCCTTCTAGCCATTATTACGAATAATAATGACCAAAAATAGAGTTGATTATTGTCAAAATCTCAAAAACTATTCAATGAATCTAAAAAAGTAATTCCTTCTGGTGTGAATAGTCCTGTTAGATATTTTGAACCGTACCCATTTTTTGCAAAAAAATCAGACGGTGCTTACATCTGGGATGAAGATAACCAAAGATACATTGATTTTTGTAACGGGTATGGCGCATTACTTTTAGGACATAGACGTAAAGAGGTTCTAAGTGCCGTATCAAAACAACTAACTCAGGGAACAATGTTTTGTACTCCTACTCAATCTGAAATAGAACTATCAAAACTAATTATTGGCAACTTTCCTTCAATTCAAAAAGTCCGGCTTGTAAACACTGGGGGCGAAGCTACAATGACTGCTATAAGATTAGCTCGTGGTTTTACAAAAAAGAAAAAAATCGTAAAGTTTGAGGGATGTTATCATGGCGCACATGATTCTGTTTTGGTAAAAGCAGGTTCTGGCTCTGCACATAACGGAATTTCTGTTTCTGATGGTGGATTAGATGAGGTATCAAAAAACACACTTGTGGTACAATACAACAATTCCGAAGAACTTGAAAGAATAATATCAAAAAATAAAGACATTGCTGGTGTTATTGTTGAACCAATACTTGCAAACATGGGATTGATTTTACCTGAAAAGAACTTTTTATCTGAGATTAGAAAAATTACAAAAGACAATGATGTTCCTTTAATTTTTGACGAAGTTGTAACTGGATTTAGAATATCTCCTGGAGGTGCTCAACAGCATTTCGGAATTAAACCTGATATCACAACTTTGGCAAAGGCTTTGGGAAGTGGCTTTGCAGTTGCAGCAATAGGTGGCAAAAAAGAGATTATGGATCTTCTTTCTCCTGGAGGCAAAGTCTACCAAGCAAGCACATATGCAGGAAATCCAATATCTGTAAGTGCAGCTATAGCATCAATTAAGACAATAAATAAAATAAAAAATAAACTATATTCAAAACTTGAAAAATACAATATCATGCTTACTCATGCTATTGATGATATCGCAACTGACCTGAAAATACCCCATCAAATTAACTTTACATCTTCAATGTTTCAAATTTTCTTTACTGACAAACCTGTAGTGGATTATCGTTCATCAATGAATGCAGATGCAAAAAAATTCAAAAAACTGTTTTCTATGTTATTAAAAAATGGCGTTTTTATTGCGCCCTCTCAATTTGAAGTAGTCTTCTTATCTGATGCACACACAAAAACTGATCTAGAAAATACCATAAATGCTTATGATGTTGCATTAAAATCGGTGAAGAATTGAAATATGTAATTGGTGCAAGAGGCAGTCAGCTATCTATCGCACAAACAAACTGGGTAAAATCTGAACTAAAAAAAATAAATCCCGATGCTGAATTTGAAATTAAAACAATTACAACTAAAGGTGATACTGATGCAAGACCCTTATTTACAATTGATCAAAAAGGAATATTTGAAAAAGAGATTGATAGAGCAGTTGCTGACAATGAAGTGGACTTTGCAGTACACAGTCTCAAAGACGTTCCCTCACAGTTAATTGATAACTTGATTTTGTCATCTGTCCCAAAACGAGAGATGGTAAATGATATTTTTATTTCGTCAGATGGAACTAATCTTGATTCTATAAAACCAGGAGCTGTTATCGGTACAAGTTCATTGAGACGTGCAGTACAAATAACAAGAAAGAGACCAGATGTTATAGTTCGTCCAATTCGTGGAAACATTGAAACCAGAATTAGAAAAGTCTTTGAAAATGAATTTGATGCCATAGTATTGGCACAAGCAGGAATCACAAGATTGGGCGTAGACACTACATTTACACAATTATCTATTGATGATTTTTCACCATCTCCTGGCCAAGGAGCACTTGCAATAGTTTCACGAAAAAATGATTCTGATACAAATTCAATGTTGGCAAAGATTGAAGACTCTGACTCTAGATTGGAAATAGAAGCAGAACGTGCTCTATCTGACTATGTTGATTCCGGATGCCGATTTCCAATTGGTGCATATGCTAAATCAAATGGAGATGAAATGATTTTGAGTGTTTCTGCTTTTTCTGTTGATGGTAAACAATCTCTTTTTGTAAAAAAGTCTGGAAGCAAGTATGATCCTGCATCTTTAGGTAAGATCGTAGGAATGGAATTACGCAAGAAAGGCGTAAATGACCTTGCAATAAATTGGAGAAAAAAGTGGAGGAATGGAACAATGACAGGTAAGGTGTATCTAGTTGGGGCAGGCCCAGGTGATAGTAAACTGATCACACTAAGGGCAGTCGAACTATTGCAAAAAGCCGATGTTGTATTGTATGATAGATTGGTAAGCAAGAAAATAATCTCAATGATTCCAAAGACTGCTCAAAAAATATACGTTGGAAGGGCAGTAGGGGATGACACCACACACCAGAATAACACCAATGACTTGATGGTAAAATTTGCAAAATCAAAGAAAAATGTAGTTCGGCTAAAGGGTGGTGATCCAATAATCTTTGGTAGAGGTGGCGAAGAGGCTGAATTTCTTAAAGAAAACAAAGTAAAGTATGAGATTGTTCCGGGAATCACATCTGGAATCGGCTCTGCAACTTATGCTGGAATTCCACTAACTCATAGAAAGCATGCATCATCTGTTGTATTTGTTACAGGTCATGAAGATCCTGAAAAGAAAAATGAATCAGTAAAATGGAAACGTCTTGCAAAATCTGTCGATACCATTGTAATTATGATGGGACTCTCACGACTTGATGTAATTTGCAAACAACTTGTCGCAGGTGGATTAGATAAAAAAACTCCTGTAGCTGTAATCCAAAATGGTACTACACCAAAACAAAAAATGATTATTGGTACTGTTTCTAACATTGCAAAACTTGTAAAGGCAAATAAAATTACACCTCCAACAAATATCATTATAGGAAAAGTTGTAGACTTGTCTCAAGTTATAGGGTGGAGAAAAAATGCTTAAAGGAAAAGTAATTGCAATAACTCGTTCAAAAGATGATTCTACTGAATTCATAGATTTAGTGACTAAAAACAACGCAATTCCAATTTCGTTACCTACTATTGAGCTAGTTAGTAAAGGAGAAAAAATTGTAGATGAATTTTTGGAATCAGTAAAACAGTATAATCCTGATTATTCTGTATTTATGAGCTCAAAGGCTGTAACACTACTTTTTGATATTGCAAAAAAAATATCCAAATTTGAAAAACTCCAACTTGCTGTAGCAAATACTATAGTGATGGCAGTGGGGCCTAAAACAAAAATTGCACTAGAAAATGAGGGAATCAAAGTTGCCCACATGCCAAATATTTATTCCTCCGTAGGTGTTGGAGAATTATTTACAAAATTACATGCGGTTGGAAAAAAAGTAATTGTTCCAAGAAGTGGTGCTTCAACACCTTTTTTGAAAGAATTATTGGAAAAAATAGGAATTGACGTAAAAGAAATTCATCTCTATGATGTTTGTGCCTTTAGGGATGTCTCTCAATGGAATGAATTTAGGGAATTATTTTCAAAAAATAAAGTAGATGGAATTGTGTTTACCAGCGCATCATCTGTTAGAGCATTTTTTGAAATAATGACAAAAGATTATGATGAAAACTCATTGTTGGAAAGTATGGCAAAATTATCAGTAATTTCAATTGGACCGTTTACATCTGATGAGCTCAAAAAATTTAAAATTAAAAATACTATATCTCAGGTTCATACTGTATCAGGTGCATTTGATACTGTGAAAACTATTTTTTCAATTACCTAGAATCACCTGAAATCTTCATCATGTCTGTATGATTTACTATTGCTGACTTTGTTATTTTCGAAATAATTCTAAATCTGGCTAAATGCCAAACTTTCTTTTTGTATAACTGTACTTTGACCTTTCTTTTTTCCGATCTACAGTCTAACTACAAGTCATATGTATAGTTAATATATATCCGATATTTTATAATAAATCAGTGAATTCGCATATTATCTTATTATCTGTAGTTTTTAGTCTATTTTTAGCTGGCACCGTATCAACTTACTCTTTTGCTCAAACCAATACTGTAGAAGTTGTTGAAAATAGAATCGTTACACTAGTCGGCGAAGGAGTTGATCCTGATGACGACACTCTAACATTTGAATGGGTGCAAGTTGATGGTGAACCAGTCCAACTATCCTCAAATAATGTTGCAATGCCAACATTCATGGCCCCAGAGGTTGTAAACGGTCAAATCAAAGTCTTGACATTCACATTAACTGTAACTGACCCATTTGGTGCAGCAAGTTCTGATACAGTTGAAGTCATTGTAAACCCGGTTAATCATGCTCCAATTGTCAGTGCAGGCAGAGACCAAGTCACATTTAAAACAATTAACGTAGTTACTCTAGTCAGCAGCGTTGTAGATCCTGACGGCGATTCATTGACCTATAACTGGAAACAAATTGCAGGTCAAACAATTCCATTATCTTCTACTACTGGAAAATATCTAACTATTCTTCCAATGCATATTGATTATTCTCAAACCAATCCACTAACATTCGAACTTACTGTTGAGGATGGTTTTGGTGGTGTAGGCAGTGACACCGTAAGTGTTTATCCATTAACTGGTCTTTTATCAAATAGATTAATTTCAATTCAAGCAGGTCCAATGCAAACTGTACATGAAGGAGAAACTGTTACACTTAGTGCAACTGGTCAAACTGCAAATGGACAACCAATCAGTTACTCTTGGGTACAACTAATTGGAACAGGAGTATCATTGAATTCATACACTGGTCCAACAGTAACATTTACAGCTCCTGAACTTCCAGATGAAACCGAAATGATTCTATCATTCCAAGTAACTGGATATTCAGCTGGAAATGGATGGGCAAATGCATTAGCATTAGTTAAAGTAATTCCATCTAACGCTGGCCCATTAGCTGACGCAGGTCCAGATCAAAGTGTAGGTGAAAAAGCACTAGTAAAATTAATTGGAACAGCTACTGATCCTGATGATGCTGAAAGCAAATTACGATATTCTTGGAAACAAACATCTGGAATGAATATAGAACTATACGAACAGGCTTCATTCTCTGTGTATTTCTTCTCACCAATGATTAATACTAGTTCTGAAACTCTAACTTTCGAACTAACTGTAACTGATCCTTCTGGCAACTCTGACAAAGATGATGTATCTGTAGTTGTTAGTACTGTAAACTTGCCACCAAGAGCAAATGCAGGTCCAGATAGAAAGATTATTGGAGAGTCTCAAGTAACTGTAACTGGTTCAGGCTTTGATCCTGAAGGTTTACCAATCACATATGAATGGAAACAACTAGCAGGAGAGACAGTTACAATTGATCCTACAAAGCCAACATTCTCATTTAAAGCACCATCAGTAGTTTCTGGTGAAACTAAACGAATGGTATTCCAATTAACAGTAACTGACTCTGAAAACCAAAAGGGAAGTGACCAATTGATTCTCCTTGTAGTTCCAGAAAACAGTGCACCAATCGTAGATGCTGGTGTTGATCAAATTGCTGATGAACGAACCATGGTTAATCTAGTTTGTTCAGCATATGACCCAGATGGTGATGCAGTAACATCCACATGGACTTCATCAAACAGTGATATTGTAATTGATATGCCTTCATCTCTAAGTACATCTGTAACACTTCCAGCAGTAACTACAGACCAAACCATCAGCATGACATGTACTGCATCTGATGGTAGCTTATCTTCATCTGATAGCATGACCATTAAAGTTGTAAACACATTGAATCTACCAATAGTAGCAGATGCAGGTCCTGATCAAATTGTAAATGAGAATGTCAAGATTTCATTAGATGGTAGCAAGAGCAATGACCCAGAAGAACAAGAACTTTCATACATGTGGAGCCAAGTATCTGGTGAAACAGTAACCTTGTCTTCAACATCTTCAGTAACTCCATCATTTACATCTCCAATTGTTGCAAATAATGAAATCAAAGTACTAGTCTTTGAACTCAAAGTCTTTGATGATAATGGTCGTTCATCAACTGATACTGTGACAATTACAGTTGACCCAGTTAACGCTGCACCAACAGCAACTGCAACTGCCAAACAATCTTAATTTTAAATTTATTTTAAATCTGAATTATTTTATCTAATAACATGTATTATCTTTGATTTTGACATTACAAATGATACAGAAAACCAAAGAATGAATTATTGCATCAGTTATAGATGGACTAATAGATTAAGCACACCTATCTGACTGTCTCTTTTTAATAGCCATTCCTGATTATTGATCCGTTATTCTTTATATGGATAGTTCATCAAAATCTGATAATGAAAAAGACACAACTTCTAAGTATTGTTTTTTCACTGATCATGGTTACTGGCGTTGCTGCTGGAAATGTGGTATATGCTGAATCAGATGAAAAACAAAACGACCTCAAAGAAAGACTTGCAAACTTTTGCAACATGACTGATACTGAAAAAGAGCAGTTCTTTTTGGATCATCCAAGAATAGCCCAATTCAAAGACAGATTGGCAAGTATTTGTGAGCAAAGCGAAGATGAACGCAAAATTTCTATTGAATCTTTCATCGAAGAAATTAAACAAAAATCTGATTATGACATGACAGACAAACTAGAAAAATATTGTTTAATGTCTGATGCTGACAAGGAATCATTTTTGACAGATTTTGATAAAACAGATCTAAAAGATAGACTGGATGCATATTGTGTATTAGATGAATCTGGAAGAGATGCTTACATTGATGAGCATCAAATGTTAGTAGATGAGATGCAAAAAAGACACACAGAAATGAGTAATCATAAAGCAGAATATCAAAGATTTTGTGAAATGACTGCTGATGAACGTGCTGCAGAAATCACTGACGCTGAAAAATTAGCCAAAGTTTCTGAATGGTGTGAAATGACACCTGAACAAAGAGAAGCATACAAAAAAGAAAATCATGATGCTGCAATGGATTTCAAAGAAAAACACTTTGATGCACTGGAGAGAATGAAAGAAAATCATGATATATCTCAAAGATTGCGAGCCATGATAATATCTTCTGATATTTCTCAAGAGAAAATGTATGATCTTAGAGCAAAGTACCAAGAAAAGCATGGCGATTTAGATGAGAAAAGATCTGAACTACAAACAAAATTCAAAGATCATGCATCTGCAATGTTAGGTAAACTCACTGATGAGAAAAAAGCTGATATTTTAGCAAGACATGCAGAGATGAAGGCACTAAAATCTGAATTGCGAGAAAAATCGTCTATCTTAACTGATGAGGAAAAACAAGAACTTAGAGCAGAATTCATTGAAAAGGCAAAATCTGCGCAATTAGCGTGGATTTCACCACGACAGCAAGTATCTGCAGGAATCGATGCTGGAGAAATTGAATGTCGTGAAGGATACAGTCTTGTAATGAAATCATCAAACGGATTGCCAATGTGCTTAAAAGCTGATTCAGCGCTTCGAATGATTGAAAATGGTTTTGCAGTTCCTGCAAACTAATCTCTTTTTTTATTTTTATGGATTTGACTTGATGAACTTTGAGAGCATCAAATTTATCTAATGTCAATTAAATTAATTTGAAAATGGTCTGAATATTTTTTATCATTAAAATATTCTATTATGCGTACATCTGTGCATAATATTGATTTTCAAATCGATATTTTGTTTAAACTCTCAAGTTTAGCTTAAGCTATTTAGCTGTGCCTATTTTTCCTCATGTATTTATAATATAACGATGTTATGCTATGTATGGCTACAGAAAATCTAAACATGGATTATTCAAAATATGATTTTAAAGACTCTACTGATTTGTATGTGCATCTCAGTAAAAAAGGACTATCAAAAGAAACCGTTATTGCAATTAGCAAAATGAAAGATGAACCACAATGGATGCTTGACTTTAGATTAAGATCTTTTGAAATTTTTATGAAAAAACCAATGCCAACTTGGGGTGGAGATCTTAGTGTTATTGATTTTCAAAATATTTACTATTATGCAAAAGCAACTGAGAAAACTGAAAAGAACTGGGACGATGTTCCAGCTGAAGTAAAAGCTACTTTTGATAAATTAGGAATTCCAGAAGCTGAAAAAAAGTTCTTGGCAGGTGTTGGTGCACAATACGAATCAGAAGTTGTTTATCACAGTCTAAGAGAAGACTTGGCAAAACAAGGTGTCTTGTTTTTGGATACTGACTCTGCACTAAAACAATATCCTGAAATTTTCAAAAAATATTTCGGTAAAATTATTCCTCCAGAGGACAACAAGTTTGCAGCATTAAACAGTGCAGTATGGAGTGGTGGTTCATTTATCTATATTCCACCAGGAGTCAAAGTTGACATGCCATTACAAGCATATTTCAGAATTAACGCTGAAAACATTGGACAATTTGAGAGAACACTTATCATAGCTGACGAAGGCTCTGAAGTTCATTATATCGAAGGATGCACTGCCCCTGTCTACTCTTCTGAATCATTACATTCAGCAGTAGTTGAACTAGTAGCACACAAAGATGCAAAGTTACGTTACACTACAATCCAAAACTGGAGTAGTGATGTGTATAATCTAGTTACAAAACGTGCTTATGCATATGAAGGCGCAACTGTAGAATGGATTGATGGAAACATTGGCAGCAAACTTACAATGAAATATCCTGGAATTTATCTACTAGGTGAGCGAGCATATGGTGAAACACTATCGATTGCTTTTGCAGGAAAAGGACAACACCAAGATACTGGAGCTAAAATGGTCCACCTTGCACCAAACACAACATCAAAAATTACATCAAAATCTGTCAGCAGACTAGATGGAAGATCAACTTACAGAGGATTACTCAATGTTGCAAAGGGCGCAACCAATGTAAAATCAACTGTAAGATGTGACGCATTACTATTAGATGATACATCAAAAACTGATACATATCCTTACATGGAAATTAATCAAGAAGACGCAACAATTACCCATGAAGCAACTGTAGGAAAAATTGGAGATGAACAAATTTTCTATCTGATGACTAGAGGTTTTACCGAAGAAGAAGCATTATCTCTAATTGTCAATGGATTCATGGAACCATTCACAAAAGAATTACCAATGGAGTACGCCGTAGAATTAAACCGCCTCATCAAATTAGAGATGGACGACTCAGTGGGTTAAACCACTCACTTTCAATTTCGATTAATCATGTCTCAAACACTATCGCAAATTAACTCTCGACATGTTGAAGAAATCTCTTCATCACGAAATGAACCTGATTGGTTAAAGAAATACCGACAGAGTTCATTATCCATTTATGATGCATTACCGATTGAGACATCTCCTTTATACAACAAATATACTGATGCAAAAAAAATGGATCCTCAACAAGTTTCATTTTCTGCAACTACAACTAGTAATGTACCATCCTTTCTTCAAAAAAGATTATCTGAATTAGAAAAAGAGACTAGTATAATCCAGATAGGAAGTAATACACACAAAATTCACATCTCAGATGATCTAAAATCAAAAGGATTGGTAATCACTTCAATTGATGATGCAATAAAAAATAATTCTGATCTAGTAAAAAAAGCACTAGAGGCATCAAATTCAAAAGAAGATAAGTTTACTGCACTAAACAATGCTGCATTTAATTCTGGAATCTTTATCCATATTCCACGTAATCTAATACTTGAAAAACCAATTCATATCTTGTCTTGCTTATCTGATGATGGCATTTCAACCATTGCAAGAAATGTTATCTTTGCAGACGAAAGCAGCAAGGCAGTGATAATTCAGGAATTATATTCATTTAAAGCACAAAAACAACAAGCATACCTTGAATTATTAAACACAAACATTGCTGCAAACGCACAACTCGATGTTACAACATTGCAAATGATGGACCAAACAACTGTAAACTTTTCTACTAGAAGAACTGACTTGGGACAAGATGCCAAAGTCAACTGGTATTCTGGTTTGTTTGGATCAATGTTATCTAGATACAAAATAGAATATTTCCTTAATGGAACTGGTGCATCCTCAAATGACTCTGAGGTGATATTTGGAAACAATGAGCAATCTTTTGATATTCAAACAAACGTGAATCATGAAAGCCCATCAACTGATGCTAGAGTAGTTGAAAAATCAATTCTAAGAAACAAATCAAAATCGCTTTTCAAAGGAATGATTAGAATTAAAGAAAAAGCAACAAAATCAAATTCATTTTTGTCCGGACGCTCTATCCTACTTGATAAGGATGCAAAATCTGATGCCATTCCAGGACTGGAGATTTTTACCAATGATGTTAAAGCAACACACTCTGCATCTGTTGCCCAAATTGATGAGGAACAGATTTTCTATCTAAAAACAAGATGTCTGACTGAAGCTGAGGCTGAAAGAACAATTATTGAAGGGTTCTTGGAGCCATTATCTCGAAAAATGTCATACCAGGTTAGAGCATGGATTGCATACCTGATTGAATCTAAATGGGAATCACGTGAATTAACAATTAACACTGATGAGGAACTCACAAAGTTTGTTGAAATTGAGGAAACACGTTACAACGAAGATTCTGAAATTGAGCAGCACTACAAGTATAGGTGATTAACGTGGTCCAGTGGATTAAAGCTTGTAAATTAGATCAAGTAAAGACCGGTCAGCTTTTTGGATTTATCCATGACGATAAAAAAATTCTTTTAGCAAATCAAAAAGGAAAAATTTTTGCAACTGATCTAATATGTACTCATGCAGATGCAGATCTTTCTACAGGATTTCTCACTGATGAAGGTGTGAGATGTCCGTTACATCTTTCTGTTTTTAATTTGCAAAATGGTAAACCTGAAAATCTTCCTGCTGAAATACCATTAAACACATACAATGTTAAAATAGATCAAAACGAGATCTATGTAGAGGTTTAGAAATGCAAAGTGCACAAACTACTTTTGAAAATTTACGAAAAGATTTTCCTATCTTACAACGTATTGTTAGAGATAACAAGACACTTGTGTATCTAGATAATGCGTCTACAACACAAAAACCAAACCAAGTAATTGATGCAATTACTGATTATTATAGAAATCATAACGCAAACATTCACAGGGCAGTTTATGCTTTGGCAGAAGAGGCAACTGAACTTTATGAATCAACTAGAGATAAGATTGCAAATTTTATTCACATACCAAATAGAGAAGAGATTATTTTTGTTAGGGGAACTACTGAGGCAATTAATCTCGTTGCATATGCATGGGGACGAAATCATATCCAAAAAGATGACATCATAGTTACAACTGAATACGAACATCATAGCAATATTGTACCTTGGCAACTCTTAACGCAGGAAAAAGGAGCCAAATTAGTATACATTGGAATGGCTGATAACGGAGAGCTAATTTTAGATGATCTTGATAAATATCTTGCAACAGGTAAAGTCAAACTTGTGACATTTAGTCTAATGTCTAATGTTCTTGGTACCATTACTGACGCAGAAAAAATAATCTCAAAATGTAAAGAACATGGCGTGCTTACTCTAGTGGATGGCGCACAAGCTGTTCCTCACATGCCAGTAAACGTTGAGAAACTGGGTTGTGACTTTTTTGCATTTTCTGGTCATAAAATGCTAGGACCTACAGGAATCGGAGTTTTATGGGTACGAAAATCTGTATTGGAATCTATGAATCCATTTCATGGTGGTGGTGATATGATAAGAGAAGTTCACAAATACGAAACTACTTGGAATGACTTACCTTACAAATTTGAAGCTGGCACTCCAAACATTGCAGATGTTATTGGATTAGGTAGTGCAATTGATTATCTTACAAAACTTGGGATGGAAAATGTACGAGAACATGAAATTGAACTAACAACTTATGCTATTGAAAAACTATCTCAGGTAAAGGGACTTACGATTTATGGCACAAAAGATATTTCTAAAAGAGGCGGTGTTATATCATTTAATTTTTCAGATGTTCATCCTCATGATGTAGCACAAATCATAGATGAAGAAGGAATTGCAGTTCGTTCTGGACATCATTGCGCTCAGGTATTAATGGAAAGACTAAACGTTGCAGCTACGTCTCGAGCAAGTTTTTACATTTACAATACTAAAGAAGAGGTTGACTCTCTAATTACTGCATTAACTAAAGTTGCGAGGATCTTCAAATTATGAGCGGCAATGCAGATATTTATCATGAGATGATAATTGATTATTCTAGAAACCCAATTAATTTTGGTAAGATAGAAAATCCAGATGTTACTTTTCATGACTCTAATCCATTATGTGGTGATAGTATTGACATTGACATGAAAATTACCGATAACAAGGTGTCTGATATCAAATTTCATGGTAAAGGCTGTGCTATTTGTATGGCCTGCTCTTCGGTATTAACAGAGATTACAAAAGGTAAGGGCATTGATGAAGTTCGAAATATTACTAAACATGATGTATTAAGTGAGCTTGGATTAGAACACTTACAAGCAGTTCGTATAAAATGTGCTTTGCTTTCACTTAAAGTATTGAAATCTGCTCTCTACTCTTATCTTGGAACTCATATGAAAGATTCTCAAGATGTAGATAAGTTAAAAGAAGAGGCAGCAAATCTGTACTGATATGGGCAGCTTTGTTCCTGTAACTCCTATCCAACTTCAAATCCGAAAAATAATTTTTGAAAACCATAATGATGTTGATGAAAAATTTACTAATGATGAAATTTTTGAAAAGATAAAACAGAACGGTGATCTGGATCCTTCTTGGATTATAGATGACATTGAATCATATTTTATGGATCTTTGCAATTCTGGTCTTGCAAGAAATATTGCACAAAATTTTACAACGATTTGGATGAAGCTGTTTGAACCTATGAAAAAACAACACTGCAATACATGTAATTTAGATGTGTATCTTGGAATGAATGAAAAACAGATTTGCCCTAATCCTTCGTGTAATTCAACTATTTGATCTGTATTTTGTAGCTGCTTCTTCCAGTGCTTTTATCATTGGTAGTCTTTCACCTGTTAGATAAAGAACCAGTGCTCCACCTGCAGTACTGATATGATCTATTTGTTCTGCAAGTCCATATTTTTTTAATGCAGATGTCAAATGACCTCCGCTAACTATTGTTGTTGCCATGGAATTTGCAACCGATGTGAGCAATCCCTTTGTTCCAAAGCTAAAGTTTTCTTTCTCAAAGAATCCTGCAGGCCCACTTATGAAAACAGTTCCTGCACCCGCAATTAATTTTGAATAATGTTCAACCGTTTTTGGTCCCAGATCATAAATTTTGTCTCCAACCTCAAGTTCTCGTACATCCATCTCTACCCTATCTCCATCTTTGTCAATTGCAATGTCTACTGGAGTTGAAAAAACATCTGGATACTCACCAATAAGAGCATGGGCTTTAGATACCACCTCATCTTCTCTTTTTATTCCCAATGGGTAACGAATTCTTCCCTGTGCACGCATGAATACATTTCCAATTAATCCTGTTAACAATACATGGTCTGCGCGGCCATTTTGAATCAGTAATTTTATTGCCTCTAATCTGTCAGGAACCTTGGAACCTCCCAATACTATCACATGCGGTGCTTTTGCAACTGTCATTATCTCGTCGAGGTTTCTCACCTCTCTTTCTACAATTCTTCCTGCACATGCTGGAAGAACATAAGGAAATCCAACTATGGATGGATGTGATCTATGTGCACTAGGAAATGAATCCAATACACAAAGATCAAACAACTTTGATAATCTGCTAACCATGATTGTGTTTGCGGCTTCCTGTTGTGTGAACTCGTAATTTTCTTCAGCACATAAACGTAAATTGTCTAAAAGTAATATTTCGCCATTTTTCAAATTCTTTATTTCATTTTGTGCAGCAATACCAATGACATCTTCTACATATTTTATTTTCTTACCCATTAATTTTTCAAGAACTTTGGCATGATTGTCCATTCCAGTATAATCTTTATTTCCAACTCTCCCTTGATGAGAGGCAACAACTACCTTAGCTTCTTCTAGTGATCTTAAGGTCTCAATGGCTTCTTCAATACGTTTAGTTCCAGAGATCTCCATAGTGTCCGGATCTATGGGACAATTCATGTCAACTCGCAAAAAAACGGTTTTACCTTTTAGGTCAAAATCATCTAGTGTGAGTACCTTCACGCCTCTTCTATTATCCCCTTGGTTAAATTCTTTAGCCGATCTTTTTTGTTATGATTTGATATATTTTGAAAATCTTTTCAATACTTATCTACTTGAGAAAAATTAAAAATAACATACTTGAGGTTTAATTGATTGCAAAATTGGATTTTTGATATAAGGTCTAGATCATTTGTTTTACTTGTATTTTCATTTCTAATTTTATCTATGTTGGTATATTTTCAAATTACAGAAAGCTTTGATCAATCTGTAATTTCTTTTGTTGCAAATAATGATGATAATCCTACATTAGACATTACGATGCAAATCATTACGGAAAGTGGTGATGCACTTTGGATGCTTGGATTTGGCATATTGATGCTTTTGATAAAAAAGACTAGGAGGATTGGGATTACTTTGATGATTTTAATCGTTTTATCCACATTACTTACTGGATACATAAAATGTGGAGTGGACCGAGATAGACCTGATTTTGAATATGTTGGTACTCCATTTCCAGTTGAAATAAGTCATGATACATTTGCTTTGTTTTGTGAAGGTGGATACAATGCATCTTATCCCTCTGGGCATGCAGCTAGGGCAATAATATTTGGAATAGTGCTTGGATTTGCCTTGTCTGAACGATTTCCTAGGGGATGTTATTTGTTGCTACTTTACCCATTATTGGTATCAATAAGCAGGGTCTATGTTCTCCAGCATTTTCCAATGGATGTGATTGGAGGTACAGTTCTTGGTATAATGCTAGCTGGTGTAATGGCTAAAAGGACAAAATTATACAAAATATTTGAAAAATCAAAAACCTAACTCTGTTAATATTTTATTGCTAATCAAAACTATGGCATAATGATCTTTATCATGATGATATGTCCAATATTTTATATCTCTTATTTCATTTTTTTGCCTAAGACCATGTGTGACACCTGTTGTTACCGTATATCCAATTCTTTTTGCAAGCTTTGTTTCCTTTGGCATTAACACCTTAAAACCCTCTTTTTGATTATTGAATCCAATTTTTACCATGTCATCAACCGCATCTGATGCATCTTTGACATCTTTGAGATCATATGTCTTAGATATGGGCAAATCTTTTGGATGAAAATCCATTCCTTTTTTTATAATTCTTTATACTAATATTTTTTTAAAAAGCTATTTTTGCGATCAAAGTATGTTAATTTTCTTAACTGGTAAGTCAAATCATGATTATATTAACAACTTAACCGACGGATTTGTCTTGAATCAAACATTGGCATCACTAGAAAAATTAGTAGTTAAACTACGACAAAAGAAACAACAAGCAACTAATTTAAGAAAAAAGTCTGAAAGACAACTCCAACAGTTGCGATCACTTGAAAGAAGATCGTCATCTGGCTTGCATTCTATTGATAGAAAAATTGAATCTGAAAAGGAAGATGTGACTGATGTCTCTGGAGTACTTAATCAAAAAACATCTCAATTAGAAAGTATTGAAAGATTAATTGCGTCTGCAAACGAGCGTCTAAACAGTGAAAAAGAATCTTTAACTAATTTTGAACAAGAGCTGGAATTTGCTAAAAACCCAGAAGAGGAACAAAATGCGAGATTTAGAATTAATATGATTCAGGATCACATTCAGGAGCTAGAATCTGAGATAAAAATTAGGGAAAAAATGGCAAAAAAGATCTCCGATGAGGTAGCACAAATCAATGACGTTAAATCAAAAATAAGCACAAAAATCCAAAAACAGGCCAAATCCAAGCCCTCTTTACGAGAAACAATGAGTAAAAGTCGAAAGGCAGCTGAAAAACTGGCCAAGGATTTGGAGAAAAAAACTAAAGCTGAGGAATCTGCTGCAAAAGCACTTGAAAAAGCATCTTCTACTCTTCAAGCAATATTGGCTAAAAAACGAAAATTATCAAAACTAAAAGCTGCAAAGAAGGCCTCAAAGAAAAAGTCCAAAGCTCCATCAAAGAAGGCCTCAAAGAAAAAGTCCAAAGCTCCATCAAAGAAGGCCTCAAAGAAAAAGTCCAAAGCTCCATCAAAGAAGGCCTCAAAGAAAAAGTCCAAAGCTCCATCAAAGAAGGCCTCAAAGAAAAAGTCCAAAGCTCCATCAAAGAAGGCCTCAAAGAAAAAGTCCAAAGCTCCATCAAAGAAGGCCTCAAAGAAAAAGTCCAAAGCTCCATCAAAGAAGGCCTCAAA
This sequence comes from Nitrosarchaeum sp. AC2, assembly GCF_013407385.1. Lineage (NCBI taxonomy): Archaea > Thermoproteati > Nitrososphaerota > Nitrososphaeria > Nitrosopumilales > Nitrosopumilaceae > Nitrosarchaeum > Nitrosarchaeum sp. AC2. The sequence continues at coordinate 482,787 of NZ_CP030847.1, forward strand.
GAAAAAGTCAAAATCTAGAAGGTAATTTTATCTCATTTAGATAGCATCTCTCATAAATATCGTTAGTGTTAAAGTAGGCCTTATCTTTAGAATTTTAATTAAAATGAAAAAACGTGGTCCTATAATTGGGATTTCTGGTTTAGTGCTAGTGATTGTATCTCTTTTGATTATTGTATCTGTTTTTCCAACTTCTAGTTTTACTGATGGAGACTTTTATGCTCCTTCTATGTTTGAAGGAATGTTTAATCAAATATCTGAAAAAATCTCAATTTATCCAGGTGGGTTGGGATATTATTCTTACAGTCCAAAATCTTATGATATTCCTTTGTTATGGGGAGTTCAGATACTTGACTATGACAATGGGGATAACCTTTCAATATCAATTTCTAATATTTATGGAGATGATTTCGGTGTATTTCCACAAGATGGTCCAATAATTTTTGAGATGCTAGAAATTACTAAATCTGACACATTAAACTTTGAAATTCAAAATCATGGTTCTAGAATGGTTGATGTTGTAGTGATGATTTCTGAAGATCCTGATAATTCTCATGAGTTATCAAATCCAAATTCTCCATTTATGAATAAAATTTTGCCTTTAGCAATATCTGGTATTTTATTGATTTTTGGTATTTTTATGTTAATTATAGGGATTATTTTATACTTTATAGACTGGAAAAATATTCAAAACAATAAACGAAGTTTCTGAATGATTAATTTGCTTAAATTATAATTTTTGAAATTAGTTGATGAGTAAAAAATCTAATTAAAAATTACTGTGGATTAATTTCCATCTTGCCGAATTTGCCTTTTGTTAAGGAAACTTCTCCTTTGAATTCATTTGTGTATCCATTTGTAATTACTACTGTATCTCCTACATTTACTGCTTTAATGTCATCTCCCCATAATGTTAGTTTCATGTCATCTGCACCATCAGATATTACTGCATCGCATACATCAACAGTACCACCTGTTTTGAGATTCACTGTTCTTGGTTCTCCTTTACTTTTTACTTCAGCTTTAAGATTAATACCGCTTCGCATTTTTTTTACTTCTGCTACTGATTGAAATTCTGCCATGTGTTTTGACTCTAGTTTGGACAATTATAAGCTTTTTTAAATATTTTTGATTGATTAAAAAAGTTCAATTTAATCTCAAAAAATATCTTGAGATTTTCTAAATTCATTGATTTGGTAGTATGAACAATAAAAATATGTGAAAATTATGTTAATTTTAGTATTTTATGTTCGATCTGGAATAATTTTGTATTTTTGTTATAAATGACGATTATACCCAACTATTACCATTAATTACCATTTATTACCAATAGTATATATATCCCAATATGAAATCAATGGCATGAATACACAAAACCCACAATCAAATCAGTCGGGCAATGCATATTCAATGTACAAGCAAAATGTTCAAAAATACTTTGAAAATGTTACAAAAAATGTACCACAGTATTTTCAATCAATGACCCATTTGCAAGAAGAATGTGTCAAAGCTTGCGAAAAAACAATCGATGCTTCACTCTCAATGCAGCAAGAATTTGCAAAAAAGAATGGTCTTTCAACTGAAATTCCAGATGCAATGAAAACTACATTTGTAGATCTTAACAAGCAAGTTGTTCAAGCAAATACTGTCCAAAATCAAATTGTAAAAACCACAATTGATGCAACAGTACAAAATATCAAAACATTCAATGATAACGTAAGCGCTTTTGCTGACTTGAATAGAAACATTGTCCAATCTTGGATAACCCCATTCACACAAGTAAAAAACTAGTGTGAGTGATTTTTCTTTTTTATTTTTTACACCTTATTTTATGATCTTTTTACCCTGATAATCACTAATTACCAAGTGATATTTTGGGTTTATCCTATTTTATTTTTTCACAAAACGTATTATCTTTATTTTTTAGACTATTTTTGTAATGTTTCATACTTGGAAAATATGTTCTAAAAAACTCTTGACATTTTACGATCTTTTCTCAAATTTTAATCCAATAGCAATCGAAAAATATCAGTCATTATTGAGTCTCATTGCAGAGGTATCGAAGCCCGGTCAACCGAGAAGGACTCAAGATCCTCAAAAATAGGAAATCCTTTCTCTCAGGAGTTCGTGGGTTCAAATCCCACCCTCTGCACTATCATCTTAAAATTCTGAAAATATTCGATGTTTTTTGAAAAATTTAGGCTACGATTTGTTTTACTTTGGTAATGGAATGCTTTGAAATTTTCTTGTGCATCATTGCAATATTTTCATCTTTGAATGTAAGATTGCATCTAAAACATTTCCATCTTCCTTCTGCCATGTGTTGTATATGCGTAATTTGCTTATAAGTATATTGAACGATTGATGCAATTTCTTCCAATTTCTGATCATTGATCTGTTTTTTTTGTAATTTTTTGTCTTTTTACGATCATTTTGTTGTATTTTCATGCTTAAAGTTCAATCCAAGGGTTTAGAAATAAAAAAATCCTGATTATATCGAAGATAAGTTGGATATTTTAGAAATTATTACCGAGTTTTCTTATTTTGGAATTTTTCTTATTCTCATTGGAGTAAATGCTTCTCCAATATTAGTACCCCCGACATGGATTATTCTATCATCATTTTATGCATTAGACCCAAGTTTGAATTTGATAACCCTTTCAATAATTGGAGCAACTGGAGCAACAATTGGAAGATTCATTTTAAAAAACATAAGCAGTTATTTTAGAAAATTTGTAGGTTCTGAACAACAATCCAATCTTGATATAATCGGTGATTTTCTTAATAGGAAAAAACATGGATACTTTATTGCATCTTTTCTATTTGGAGCTACCCCACTTCCTAGTAACATGTTGTTTATTACATATGGTTTGATGAGGGCAAAAAGTTTTGGACTATATGTTGGATTTTGGTTTGGAAGGGCTTTATCTTATTATGTAATGTTGTCTATCAGTAATATTGTTTTAACCCCTCTTCTTGAAATTTTTGAAGAACGTTATATTGGAATTTTATTATTAGATGGAATAAGTATTGGTACTGTTATATTTTTTACTTCAATTAATTGGGCTCATTTAATTACATACAAAAAATTAAAATTTGTAAGGCCAAGGCTGTGGAGATTTTAATATGGACGTTGTAAATTTGTTAAAAAATGAAGTACGAGGGTTAATGGATAATGATTCTGCACACGACTTTGCTCATATAATGCGTGTCTATAAAAATGCCCAAATGATATGTAAAAAAGAACGAGTAAACAAAAAACTTGTTCTCTGCGCAGTTTTACTTCATGATATTGTCTCATATCCAAAGTCTGACAAACGCTCAAAACTTTCTTCAATACAAAGCGCTAAAAAATCAAAAAAAATTTTAAAAAAATTTAATTTTGATAATGAAGAAATTCAAATAATTTCTGATGCTATACGTGATCATAGTTTCTCTCAAAATAAAATTCCTTCAACAATAGTTGGTAAAATTCTTCAGGATGCCGATAGATTGGATGCCATTGGAGCGATAGGAATTGCTCGAGTTTTTGCAGTTGGTGGTTCTGAAAAAAGACCATTTTATAATGTAAAAGATCCATTTTGTAAAAATAGACTTCCAGACGATAAAATTTGGACCCTGGACCATTTTTATCAAAAACTACTCCGATTGGAATCCCTCATGAATACAAAATCTGGTAAAATTGAGGCTAAAAAAAGAACCAAAATTTTGAATAGTTTTTTGAATCAACTAAAAAATGAAATTCAATAGTTGATTTAATTTTTCTTGCCTCTGGCTCTTGTTCTCAAAACCGCTTTACAACAAACACATCGAGTATCGTCAAGTGACAAAAATATGCCACAAAAAGTACACCTTTTTTGTCCAATTTCATATCTGATCTTATTTGGAACTGGTTCTGCTTTATGCATCTGGCAAATTCCTCTACATGTTCTACCCATTAAATTTCACCACAAGGATTCGTAATTGGTTCTTTTTTTGCATATTTCATTTACGTGTTATATTGATATAAACTGAAATTGAATATGAGACTAGTGCTAATTTTTAATTATGTTGTTTTTATGCCGTTCTGATAATTTTTGGAATTTCATCCAAATTTACATCCTGAATAACTTTGGCATTAAATTTATGAGTTTTTTCAGATTGAAATGCAAATCCACCTACTAATATTGGAATACTATATTGATCTTTTATTTTCTTGACTAATCTTTGACCTGCTGATATATTGTCTTCCAAAGTTATTGAAACCAATACTATATCTGGTTTGTTATATTCAATAAAACTAAGTATTGATTCTGTGGGTATTGATGTTCCTATGTTGTATACTTTAAATCCCTTTATTGAAAGATATGTCTCTAACACATCACATCCTAAATGATGCTCTTCTCCAAGTGGAACACACACTAGAATTTTCTTTTTGTTTGCACTACCTGACACTTTATCCATTATGATTTTAACTAGTGTTTGGGCAACATTACTTGCAACATGTTCCGTTGCTATGCTGATTGTATTGTCTGCCCAATCTTCTCCTATTTTATACATCACTGGCCTTAAAATCTTATCAAAAAAATCAGCTGGATCAAAAATTTTCATATATTCTTCATAAATTTTTACAGATGATTGGATATCCCCCTCAGTTAATTTTTTGTAAAGTGCTTGCTTTGATTTTTTTGTTGATTCCTCTCTTTTTGTTATATCTTTTGGATTATGTGATGCCAAAACTGCTAATATCTTTGGATCATTTCTATAGTCTAGTGGTATGTCATCTTTAACCACTTCAGATGCTTTTCCTAAATATTTTACAATTTCTTGTTTTGATGTATTTTTTTTAGAATTCCAGACACTTTTTACTAAGTATAGATAATTATCTGATTTTACTTTTTTAGCTCTAATGTATACCATGTTGAAATTTGATGCTACAAACTATTTAATTAATGCTAACCTTGATATCTAGTGCTAAAATTTTTTATATTTCTACTCAATTTAGCCTTGTTTTGAAACATATTTTCAATTTTTATTAGTATTTGGCACTAGCACTATACTATAGCACTAGTTTAAATAATTAATTTGATTAAGCGTTTTTATGCACATTTTCTACGGTTTGCAGTTATTTTGTTTGAAAATAGATGTATCAAGTAAAACCCAATTAAATAAACCATGAATCAAAAAATAAATAATCATACATCTCCTGAATTCACTCCTTATTCCATATTAGTTACGGGGGCTACAGGATTTATTGGTTCTAAGTTAATCTCAACATTATCTTCTTCTGGTTTTACTGTTAAGGGGATGAGTAGAAGAAAGCTTTCTGATACACATAATGTAAAGTATGTTCAGACTGATGTTTTGATGTTGAGCAATTAGAAAAAGCAATGTCTGGAATTGATATTGTGTATTATCTTCTCCATTCAATGGAAGGAGATAAGGAACACTGGAGAGAATTTGCAGCTAGAGAAAGAATTCAAGCTCAAAATTTTCTCAAAGCAGCTACCAAAGCTAATGTAAAAAGAATAATCTATCTTGGTGGGTTAGTAAATGATAGTTTGGAATTATCTCCGCACATGCAGAGCAGAAAAGAAGTTGGCGAAATACTTGCTTCTGGTGGCATCCCTGTTACTCAATTAAGAGCATCTCTGATTATTGGTGCTCAAGGAGGTTCCTATGCAATGCTCAGATATCTTGTAGAAAGACTACGAATAATGATTACGCCATCATGGGTGAAATCCCTTGCACAACCAATCGCAGTTGATGATGTTATAAAATATCTTATAGGTTGCATGAATCATCCTGAAACAAGTGGTAAAATCTATGAAATTGGAGGTCCAGATAAAATGACCTATGAAGAATTGATGCGTGTTTACTCTGCTTATCTAAATAAAAATCTCTTTGTAATCCAAATTCCATTTCTAACCACTAGGCTTTCATCTTATTGGGTGGATCTAATTACCCCTGTGAAGGCTTCTCTGGCACGACCATTAATTGATAGTTTAGTTCATGATACTGTCGTAAATGACGATTCTATTACTAAAATTATCCCAATTCAATTAAAATCAGTTAGAGAATCAATTGACATTGCAACAAAAGAGATGAGAGAAAATCCTCCTGAAATAAATCCAAGAGAAGAAAAAACTGGCTTTAAAATAAATCAAAAACTCTTACTTGGCTCACTAACTGTGATGGCAATAATTGGAACTACACATTACTGGCTTGATGATAGGCCTGAAGTTTATGCGCCCATTTGGTTTTTAGCTGGAATTATTTGGTATGCCGGAATTGCATCTGCAATTATTTTTGTTAATAGTAAAACCAGATTGGGATTTATGATTAGTGGTATTTTATCTTGGATAACTCTGATTTTTTGGTCACTCGACAACTTCAATCTTATTTTTAATATTTCTATACTGGCTTCCCCTCCAAATGAAATATTCGCTTTAAGGAATTTTATAGGAATTCTTGTTGTATCGATTGCCATAATTGCATCTCATAATACTTTTCACAAGGTAATTGATTATCAAAACAAAGGAAAACCAATTTAGATTTTTAATTATTCATACTCTTTGATATTTACTGATTGAAATATCGTCCTATGTTCAATATCTGAATATAACAAAAAATATGTTTGGCTTGCAAGATATATGTTATCAAAACGATAGATAATTGGGCTAATTTCTAAGAGAATTTCGCCTATGGTTTTTTTACCCTCTCTAAATTGTTCTAAACTATTCAAAAATATCCTTTTTTCATTTTGATCTAAATGTTTTAAAAAATAACCAAAAATATGCATTATTACATTGGAATGTGTTTTGATCGTTGGGGGTTTTCCCATTGCAATTCTTAGATGATTTTCATATTCTTGTAGTATTTCTGAAAATGGTATTTTTTTATGACTTGCAACAATACTTCCTAATTTTTTTAGTTCTACTTGATCATGAGCCATTAACATGAATTTGTTGGCTGTATGAAATGCTAACATGTTTTTGTATTTATTTGAACTTTTTACATCTTCAAATCTTTGTATCACATAATCTGATATGTCTTTTTCAGATATTTTGTAATCTTTATCATTAAAGTTTGGATTTAGTTTAGCCACTTTTTCATTTTTATTTCATTACTTAAATAATCAATTTCTTTTTTTTTGCAATTGGCACTAGCTTTTAAAATTTTTTTCTTGATAATTAGCACTAGATTATAATTTAGCACCATCTTAAATATTATAAGTTCCAACGATCTAATAATGAAAACAACAATTGCTGTCATAGCTTCAATTATTCTGGTTGGTTCAACTGCCTCATTTGCTAGTGCAGAAGGAGTCCCAGATTGGGTAAAAAATAATGCAGGATGGTGGGCAGATGGAACAATATCTGAATCTGAATTCATTCAAGGAATTCAATTTTGATAAAAGAAGGTGTAATTGTAATTCCTCCAACAGATGTGTCTGCAGAAAAATCTCAATCAGTTCCTGATTGGATAAAAAATAATGCAGGATGGTGGGCAGATGGAACAATTACAGATAAAGAGTTTGTCAATGGGATACAACATTTGATAAAAACTGGAGTAATTTCAATTTCTTCTGAAGTTAAATCTTCTGACTCTTTACCTGTTGCATCTGATAATTCAAAAATTGCGTCACTTGAGGCTGAATTAGAAAAATGTGCTGACATAAAACAAGCATATCCAAGATTAAATTGTGAAAAAACTGCAAAACACGCAATCGAGGCATACCAAATTATATCAAATGGCCAATCCTATAACGCAGGTCCACTAATTTATTATTGGACAGGTCTTGGTACTGAAGGAAATTCATTTGAAATTACTGAAAGTGGACAATCTATTTTATCCATCAGAATTTTAGCTTTTAACACTAGTACTGACAATGTTTCTATGATGTGTACTGGTCCTGCAGTCTGTAACTATGATGTTTGGAATGGTGATAAAGCATTCAAATATTCTGGGATGGATTTCACAAATGGACAAATTGTAGTAAAACCTGGCACCTCTGAAATATTTAACATGTTATTTGGACCAAACATTGGATATGGTGGAACTACATTTGAATATGATGCATCTAAGGAATATTACTTTAGAATCTCTGAACCATATGGCAAAGTATCTATTCCTTTAGAGATGCCATAGTCTTTTTTTCCTAAATATTTTTTATTTTTTTACCCATAGTCAATATATCGATTATATCTTTTCTCAACTTCTACGTTTGTTCCAGAAATAATTTTTTGATATTCTTCTTGCTTTCTTGATTCAATGTATTTTGTTATCTCTATAAGATCTTTGTCTGCTTTATATGATTCAAAAACAGGCTCCATCATTTTTAGGTATTCTAAAACTTTTTTCCTATATTCTTCACGAGTAGGGTTTTAATTTTATTTAATCTAAACCAAATAACTGCCCAACTTGAACCTACTATATGTGGTAATAAATCAAAAGCCCTTTCTATCTCAAAGCGTTCGTCGTTTCTCATGCTTTTTGAAGAAACTTTGCTGCAGATTTTGCAAAATATGTTACAATCATGTCTGCACCAGCTCGTTTAATTGAATAAAGTATCTCTTCTGTTATGTCTTTTTCATTTACCCAACCTTGTTTTGCTGCGCCTTTTACTAATGCATATTCTCCAGATACACTGTATGCTGCAACTGGAACATTGAATCTTCTACGGGTCTCGGCTATCAAATCAAGGTATGCTAAAGCCGGCTTAATCATTACGATGTCTACCCCTTCGTTGATGTCTGTTTCAACTTCCATCAATGCTTCACGTGCATTTGTAAATGGAACTTGGTACGTCTTTCTATCACCAAATTTTGGTGCACATTCCGCTGCATCCCTAAATGGTGAATAAAATGATGAACGATGCTTTGCAGAATGCGACATTATGGAAACATCTTTGAATCCTTCTTCGTCTAATGCTTTTCTAATGGCCGATACCTGTCCGTCCATCATTGCAGATGGTGAAACAGTATCTACACCAGCTTTTGCTTGACTAACTGCAATTTTTGCTAGTGTTTCTAGACTGGAATCATTATCTACTTTATCTCCCTTGATTATTCCACAATGACCCGTGGATGTAAATTGACATAAGCATACATCTGCCATGATTACTATTTTATCTCCAAAATTTTCTCTGATTTGAGAAATTGCCTTTTGAACAATTCCTTTATCATCAAATGCAGAAGTACCGGCATCATCTTTCTTTGTAGGAATTCCAAACAGCATGATAGACGGGATATTTAGATCCGAAATTGTTCCAATTTCATCATTGATGTCTTCTAAAGGTAATCTCTCAATTTCTGACATTGATTCAACTTTTATTCTAGATTTGAGGTCCTCTTGAACAAATACTGGGCAAATTAGATCTCTTGATGTTAAAGTGGTCTCCTGAATTAATTCTCTCATTTTCTCCGATGTTCTTAATCTACGAAGCCGTCTAGTTGGAAATGACATCATCAAAATTTATTGTGGGTCAGATATAATTCTAGTCTAATTCTTTTTGTTTTTTATAGTCAAATAATTTACTTGCCATTTCGATAATATCTGGCTCACCTTGTTCTGATGCCTTGCGTATGTTGTTCATAGGTGTTGATACAATACTTTCTACTACCGCCTTTGTCAATTCTTCAATTATCTTGATTTTTTTCTCATCTTTTTCATTAAGCATTTGAAGTGCTTTTTGTAATTCTTTTACTCTTAGAGAATCTATATTTTTGAAGACATCTTTCACCAATGGTTCTGCATCTAATCTTTTCATTGAGGCTTCTAGTACAGATACTTCCTCACTAATTATATTTTCAACACTTTTTACTTTGTTTAATCGCGATTTCATATTTTTTTCAACCATCTCAGCAATTTGATCTAAATTCATTAATTTCACTGCACCTATCGTTGCAACTTTCTCATCAACTGTTCTAGGATTTGATAAATCTAGAATCATCATTCCGCTTTTCTTTATTTTCATCGCTTTTACTATTCTTTCTTGAGTAACTAAAAAGTAAGGAGCAGTTGTTGCTACAAATAATACATCATAATTTTCAAATCCTGATAAGACATCTTCAAATTTTACAGGTTTACCTCCCATGGTTTCACAAAATGCCTGGGATCTATCCATTGTCCTACTAGTTACGACAAAATCATATCCTCTTCGTACAAGTGATTTTGCAACAAGCGTTGATACCTCACCAGTTCCAATTAGCAAAATTTTCTTTAGTTTTAACTCATCTACGTTTTCTTCAGCTAATTTTACTGCCATTGAACCAACTGATATGCCGCCACGATTAATTCCAGAAGAATTTCTAATTCTTGTTCCTATTCTGATTGCTTTATCAAATAAATTATTCAGGTGCTGACCGGAAGCTTTTGCGTTTCTAGCTGATGTTATGGAGTTTTTTATCTGACCTAGAATTTGCTCTTCTCCTATGACCATCGAATCTAATCCTGATGTTAGTTTTAGTAAATGGTGAATAGCTTCTGAGTTTTCAACAAATTCTATGTTTTCTTCAAATGCTTCTTCTTCTAGTCCTGTTAGTGAGGCCCATGTTTTTTTGATTTTACTAATGTTGTAATTTTTTGCTTTGCCAAATAGTTCTATTCTATTACATGTTTGAATAATCACACATTCCTCCAAACCCGAATGTTTTTTGAAGTGAACATATGCATTTTCTAAATCTCTTATGGTGAATCTTTCAAGAATATGAATAGGTGCGTTACGAAAAGTAATCCGTGCATTGATTATGTTTTGGTTCATTTCCAGTTCCTCAATATTGTTCTAGCTTGATTTTCTGCTTTTTTCAGCTGACCTTCTTTTATTAACTGTTTGATCTCTTTGTTATTCATTATGTTATTGAGATAGTTTTTTCTTTCATTTTGGGTAGCGATCTTGTTTTTTGCAATTTCTCTTATAATATTCTGAATTTTTATTTGACCAATTTCCTCTTTTGTAATTAACTTCTTGAATATTTTCTCTGACTCCATTCTCAATTTTTTAGCCATTGCTGGACTTTTCCCGCCTGTAAAGATTGCAATCTGAATTAAATTATCAAAATCAATAATTGCAGGATTAGAAAAATCGCTTAATTCTGAATTGTCAGAGCTATATGCTGTGATTTTTTTACTTTTAGCATCATTAATTATTTTTTGATTTAATTTTTTATTGTTTGTTGTAGTAATTACTATATCTGGTTTATAGATTGAAAGAATAGACGTATCTTGAATTTTTTGTTTTTTAAATTTAATTTTTTTATTTTTTATTAGGTTTTTTATCTGATCATTTATTGTGCTGCTAATTACTATGATCTGACACTTTTCTTTTAATAATGATTTGATTCTTTTTAGTGCTTCATTTCCTCCTCCGATAACGATGACTACTTTACCCTGAAGATTTAGATTAACTATCACCGATCAAAACAACTACTGTTTCTATTTATACATTAAACTCTAATGCGTAATATCCTAGCTACATTTTTAATTGAATAATGAGATTGATGGTATATTGACTCAATCCATGGATGATTTGGATAAGGAAATTCTTAATGAGATTCAATGGACTTTTCCACTTACGCCAAAGCCTTTTGATGACATTGCAAAAAAATTTGAAACTACTCCTGAAATTATTAAAGAACGACTAGTAAATCTTAAAAAAATTGGAGTATTGCGACAGCTTAGCGCAATATTTGATACACGACGACTTGGTTACAAAAGCTCCTTGGTGGCAATGGAGATTGAATCTGATAAATTAGAATATGTGGCAAATCAAATTAATCGTCATCCTGGTGTAAGTCATAACTATGAACGGGATCATCAGTTTAATCTATGGTTTACTCTAGCAGTACCGCCTGGTTCAGATTTAAAATCTGAAGTTGACAAATTTTCTGTTTTAAAAGGAATTAAAAAAGTTAGAATGCTTCCCACAATCCAATTATTCAAAATTGGAGTAAAACTGGATATGATTGATGAAAAAAAACATGATATTGCACCAACTGAAGAAAAAAAAGAAATTAAAAATATAAAATTTGTTCCTACTGAAGAAGACAAAGAATTCATCCGTGAATTGCAAAAAGATATGGATATTGTTGATAGACCATTTTTAATTCCTGCAAAAAAACTCGGACTCACTGAAAGTGAATTATTTGATAAACTAAAGTATTATGAGGAAATAGGAGTAATGAGAAGATTTGCCGCAATTTTGCGACATAGAGAAGTTGGTTTTACAGCTAATGGCATGATTGTTTGGAATGTACCTTATGATAAAATTTCAGAAGTTGGTTCGAAATTAGGTGCTTTCCCTCAAGTCAGTCATTGTTACCAAAGACCAACATATCCTGATTGGCCATATAGTGTATTTTCTATGATTCATTGTAAATCTGAAAGTGAAGCAGGAGAGGTTGCAAAAACTATTCAAAATCAAATTAATGTGGATGATTACAAAATATTGTTTAGTACACGTGAATTTAAAAAGACCCGTGTTGAATATTTTGTTGAAAATACTTTTACTTTAGAAGAAACAATCTCAGCATCTTAGAATTCGTTTTCATCGTGTCCTACCACATGAATCATACAAAAGTATTGATCATTTATGTTGCAATAATACTCTGAATTATTCCTACAAATCTTACATGGTGGTTTTTCATCCTGTTTTGATAGTTTTGTGTGGTATGCTTTACTTCTCACAGTTTTGTTTGAATTTTTGTAAATTCTTGTCATGCTTGAAAAATATTTTAAATCTAAAGGACTTAGTTCAGCATTATTTTTAATTTTTTTAACTATGGCATTCCATTTTTTATATTCTCCAATCTTTGCAAATTTCATTCTGTCTATAATTTCTAATGTCTTTATGACATCTAATGGTTTGTCCATTTGAAAACTAATTTGCTTGAGTTGCTTTTAATTCGTATGTAGGCCATGTATTATACAAGTCATCAATCTCTTTCATATCTGAGGAATTCAGATATTTACCGTCTGATATTGCTGCAAATGATTCAATTTCTTCAACACTTACAACTGTGGGTAAGACAGATCCGATTGATTTTTTTGATAAGATAAATTTAATTGCAAATTCTGTTATGTTTAATCCGTTTCGCTCAGCAATTGGTCTGAACTGTTCTACTTTTTTTAGTGCCTCTTGCCTCCATTCTTGTTTTCTGTCTTTTCTATGATCATTGCTTGGAATTACCGTCTCTGCTTTTACTTTGCCTGTAAGAATTCCTGATGCATCAGGTACCCTGACTAAAATTCCAACATTTTGTTTCTCTGCTTTTTCAATTAATTCATTTCCTGGTGTTTGTTCTAAAATATTATACACTGTTTGAACTGCTGTGACACTTTTTCTTTCCATAGCTTCTAGTCCTTCCTGTGCCCATCCTATTGCTGGACCAAGTGCAACTTGTGATGCTTTTATTTTTCCTTCCTGGATTAAATTATCTAATAAATTAAAAGTGGTGTTATCTCTAATGTGATTTAATTTTGGATTATGTAATCCATAAACATCTACATAATCTGTTTGTAGTCTTTCAAGTGATGCACTAAGTGCCTTTCTTGTAAACTCTGGTTCAAAACTTTGAGGTAGTTCTGCATGTCCTATTTGCTCTGCATTTGCAAAATCATATCCGTATTTTGTCGAAATTACTACTTCATTTCTCATTCCTTTGAAAACTTGTCCAATTAGTTTCTCGGTTATTCCTTTACCATACATATCAGCTGTTTCAAAGAAATTAATTCCTAAATCGTATGCTTTTTTGAGCATTCGTTTTCCTTCATCTTCTTCTATTTTCTTACCCCACCAATCGAGACCTAGTGTCCATGCCCCAAATCCAATTTCAGATACTTTGATTCCGCTTCTCCCTAATGTCTTATACTTCAATTTACTATCTCCTTGAACTCATCTAGTTTTGATTCAATTTCTGTATTACTCAAAACAGTTTTCCCCTCTGTAATTTCTTCATTTATGTTTATCCAAGATTTGCAACCCTGGTATTCAGATTTTAATGGTATACTTAATTCCGGAATCTTGTAGACTTTTAAAAACATGGTTTTCATAGGATTTTCTGGTTTCCAATTTCTTCTTTCATTGATGTAGGAATCACTCCAAATATGAAATGGGGCTAATTTTTTTATTGTCTCTTCTACTGAAATGTCTATTTCTGCCAATATTTCAGCATACGATGTAATTCTGTTAAATCCGTTTTTTGGTGGGTTTGATTTTACTTGTTCGAGATATTTATGAAATTGTGGTTTTATGTGATTGTGTTCTTGATGCTCTTGTGTGGGAAACAATAGAAACTTTTTTGATTCAATCCTAAATCCTGATGTGACATCTAATATTCCACCTTTTCTTAAAAGAACTGTTTGATCACCGTTTTCTAGTGCACTAACAATAGTTGCCCATTCTTTTAGAGATTCCACTATCCAAGACTTCCTATCAAAGGAACAATGTCTTTTTTAACACATACGATCATTGGAGTATCTTTTTGTACATATTTTGAAACTCTTGTTTCTCTCAAATCCATTATCAAATCTTGAAAATCTCTAATTTCGTCCACTTCAAATGCTAACATGAAGTCTTCATCATGAATGCCAAAAGAATATGTCGTGTTAAGTATGATTTGTGGGTATTTCCTGCTAACTTCAATATGCTCATCCATTATTGATTGTCTTTCTTCTTTTGGTAGTAGATACCATTCTCTGGTTTTTGTAAATGGATAAACTATTACATGTTTTTTCATTTCTTCATCTACAATAAACCCTAATGGTTTTCCAGATTTTATGTAGATTGAAGGTCTAGTGCAAGACAAATACGTTTTTGCTGGTATGATATATTTTCCAAAAACCGTTGTGTATAGTTTTTCTATTACCTTTTGAATCTCATCTACAGTTTTTGCTGCAAACCAAAACAAAAAGTCTGCATCATCTCTTAATCCTAATGTTGAATACGTTCTAAATTTTATCCCCGAATTTTTAATTACATTTTCTACTTCTTTTGCAGATTCATCTTTAGCTAAATCTGCCATCCATCTCCATTTGGGATCTACCCTGAAAAACGAGAAATTAAAAAAATACTGCTCTTCGTTATTTGATTCCATGCTTTTCCATTTTTAAAACCCTATTTAAACAAAAACTAGATTCTCTAATCTTGTATTTGTATGATTTTTTGACTTGACTTATGTCCTGATTTTATTTGAATCATTGATGTTGAAACTTTGAAATGCTTTGCAATTTTTTTAATAATTTCTTTATTAGCTTTCCCTTTGATGGGTTTTGTTTTTATTCCTATGGTGATTTGGTCTTTCTCAATACTGAAAAATTCTTTGTTAAACTCTACATTAACTTTGAATAGCGACAATGACATCAAAAATCATTTACGCTTATTCTTTTTAAAAATATATTAAAATTGATTATGCTTTTTGTTCTAAAACCCAATCATATCCTTCGCTTTCTAATTTGTCTGCAAGGGATGCGTCACCAGTCTTTAAAACTTGACCTCTTGCAAATACGTGGACATAATCTAGTTTATCTAAAAATTTCAAAATTCTTGCATAATGTGTAATTACAATTATTGTAGAATCTTTTCCAGCAACCTTGCTAATTGCTTGTGCAACTGCTTGAACTGCATCGATATCTAACCCAGAGTCTGGTTCATCTAAAATTGAAATCTTTGGTTTTAAAACAGCCATCTGCAATACTTCAGCACGTTTCTTTTCTCCACCTGAAAACCCTTCGTTTAGATATCTTGAAAGAAATTCTTCTTTTAATCCAACCTTGTTTAAATTATCTTTGAGGTATTTCTGAAATTCTCTTACTGTGATGAATACTTCTCTGTCGTCACCTTGAAGTGCTTTACTTAGTGAATTGTAAGCTGTTCTAAGAAAATGTGAAAAACCAACACCTGAAACTTCGGTAGGATATTGAAATCCTAAGAATAATCCTTTTTTTGCACGCTCATCAGCTGATAATTCTAAAATGCTTTCTCCATCTAACAAAATATCTCCTTTAGTAACTTCGTATTTTGGATGTGCAAGTAATGTATATGCTAAAGTACTTTTTCCAGAACCGTTTGGTCCCATGATTGCATGTACTTCTCCTGGGCCTGTTTTCAGATTTACTCCTTTGAGAATTTCTTTACCCTCACGAGTAACATGAAGATCTTTAATCTCAAGCACTGCCATAATTCAATTTTGATTCTTTCTATATATAATACCGACGAAATTTAGCTAATCCTAATAGAATTTTCTAAAATAAATAATAAAATGAAAAGGGGGGGGGATTAAAATTTGGCCAGAGACGGTCTCAAAGTAATTTTGAGTTTATAGCATGTTAGAATCTCTTTACATCTGTTTCTGATTGTTACTTCTGTGACACCTGCAATACTTGAGACGTCTCTTTGAAGGACATTTTGTCCTAACAAAACTGAGGCTACATACAGATACGCGGCTGCAATTCCGTTTGGTGCTTTTCCGTCTGCAATATTACTGTCTTTAGTTTTTTCTGCTATTTCTAAGGCTAGTCTTTCAACTCTAACTTCAGTTTGTGTCATGTTTGCAATCTTTGAGATGTATTTGTTCATAGTAACAACTGGGGCGCTTATTTGCCCCATTTCCATTACCATGGTTCTATAGTATTTTGCTGCAAGTTTTGTTTTTGACTTGACATCTTTTGGTGCACATATTCCTCTACAAATTTCTTCTAATGATCTTACAACGTCGCATTGTTTACATGCCATGTAGATTGTAGCAGCTGTAATGCTTGATACAGATTTTCCTTTTACCTCTACATGTCCATCCAAGTTTCTGTAAATCATAGAAGCTGTTTCCAAGACATTTTTTGAAAGATTTAGACCATCACATGTCTCACCCATTTTTGATAAAACATTTGCCAATCTTCTTTCTCTTGGTGAAGAAACGCGTACCCTTTGTTGCCATTTTCTGAGATTGTGCATTTGATTAGCAACTTGATGGTTGATTGTTTTTCCACTAAAGTCCTTTGTGCTAATTGATATCTCAGTTGTTATTCCCAAATCATGTTGAGAATAAGTTGTTTGTCCTGTTGCTCTTGCTAGCTTCATCTTGTCTTCGAGATTTGAGCTCTTTGTTTCTGGACCATAATCTACCATCTGATCTGCAACAACTACGCCGCAACCAGAGCAGATTATTTCACCATTCTGAATGTCATCTACTAATGATGATTTACATTCAGGACAGCTTTGGGTTTGTAATATGTTCATTTTCTTCTTCTCCTAAATTTTTGTGTGTTTGCAGGAGAATGTTCAAATGCAAAAACGCTTTTGCCAATGTATTTTTTGATATTATTTGTTAATGGAGTTGCTGACGCAAACGGTCTTTTTATTGGACCGATTAGTTCCATTACTTTTGCTACTTTAGTTCCTGTCTCGTCACAGAGTATTGCTCCTTCATCTAACTTTTCAGTCAGCTGAATGATCACTCTGCCGCTACCGGCTAAGTGCATTATTTCACCTACCTCCTGCAATTAGAAACTGTAATCATGATATTGTTATCATAGACTTCTGTCAACTTTACTTTAGCTAAGAGCTAGATTTGATTTTATTTTGTTTGCTTGGCTCTTTTTGAAACTAATTTTTCTGAAATCTTGTTAAGAATATTTGTCTTAGTAGTTCCTTTTGGTAAAATTATGTAACCTGACCTGACATATGGTCTTCTTGGAAATCTTACTTTTTCATCAGTCTCTGTGATTTCAAATCCTGCTGCTTGTGCAGCTTCTGTTAATTCTTTTAGTGAAGGATCAAAAACACATTTCTCTTTTTCTAATTTCCTTCCTTTAGCTCTTGGTAATGTCTTGTTAAAATAATCTAGCCAGATTACGACATGTTCGTAATCTTTCATTTTATCACTTTATTAAAACTGCGTTAACTATTCCTGTTTGTCCTGGTTTAGAAACAACTCTGCATTTTCCTGCATCTGTTTCTAATATTGCACCTTTTGTAATGATGCCTCTTCTTTGATAATCATTGTTTGTAGCATTTTCTAATACTTTGAGAATTTTAATTTTCTTAACTTTGGAATCTCCTGTTGCTAAGTTTACAAAATCAATTGTTTTCAAAGCTGTTTTTTTATTATTTCCTCTTACTCTTCTGGTCACTGTTATTTGTGCACCTGTGACTGATTCATTTGGATATCTATCAATTTCGTATTTTCTTCTAATTCTTGCTGGCTTTCTTCTACCTCCAGTTATTTTGCTGGTTGCAAGATTTTCTACTGATTTTCGCACGAATGCTCTTTTAATTACTCTAATTTATACAAAACGCAAAAAATAGGCTTAGATAATTTGTTTAGTTTAGTTTTGTGATTATTTCAGCAGAGGGGTTTGTTTCTGACATCTTTGCTGTTTTTCTCACTTTGGAAAACAGTCTCTGTTTGAGATTTTCTACATCTCCTTGTATGCCAAAATATTTTTGGAATTTTTCTGTTGTATTGTAAATTTTTAATCTACCTACATTTTGATGAGTGATAAAGTCTAACTGCCTTAATTCTTTAAGATGTTCGTATACTCCAGAACCTCTAGTTTCAACAAGTTGCTTTGATGAAATTGGTTGCATATATGCAATGTATGATAATGTCTTTAGGGTTGCATTTGGAAGAATGGGTTTTGACGCATATCTTTTGATTGTTGAACTGTATTCTGGTTTTAATTGAAATACATATGAACCGTCAGGGAGTGTGACTATCTCCAATGCCTTAAATGCTGATTTTGTCTTTTTCATTAACTCGTTGAGAATTTCGTATGTTTTTGTTCGTGATTCTGTGCCTGAAGCTCTGATCAGATCCTCTATTTTTAAGGGTCTTCCTGCAGAATAAAGCGCTGCTTCGATTCTAGCTATTGCTTCATCATTTAAATCGTTTTTTACCAATTATCTATTTTTCCTACAAAATCTACTTAAAGAAATCCTTTCTTCATTTTTGATCAGTTTGTTAACTTCTCCTTTATCAGAATGATTTTGATGTCGTCTTCTATTTGCTCCAAGTCTATTTTTTCATCTCTTGCCAAAAACAGAATTGCAAAAAAGCATCTAATCGAATCAACTCCATCAAGATCTTTTATTATGTCCTGAAGCATACCGTATCTCAAATCTGTAATTTTTTTAATAATCAAATCTTCGTATTTTCCAATAATGTTTTCAAGAGAAATAAAATACTCTTGAAAATCTGGAGCTTCTATTGGTTCTATATTCAATTTGTTTCTTCTGGATTGTGGATTGGCTATCGTACCAATCAAATTTTGTAATAATCCTAACAAATCATCTAATGAAACAGGATAGGTTGATTCGTGTCTATATGGTATGTCGATTAACTCTATGTCTACATCTGTTCTTTGTCTGATTGGTTTTTTCTCCATTGCAGCACGTTGTAATGCAAAAATACTTTCTACCTTCATTCTATAAATCAAAGAAGATGATAATGCGGCCATTCCTGCAACTCTAAGATCTTTTTTCCCACTTTTTTCAAGGATTTTAATTAATAAATCAAGAATTTGAATAAGATCAATATCCCACACATCTTTTTTAGCAACAGATGATGGATTAAACAAAATATTTACAGGTGCTTGGGAAATGCCATTAGGAGTCTGTTCTTCGCTCACATACTTTGTCTATTTTTATTCAATAATATCTAAGGGCTCTATTTTTTTCTTTTATCCAGTCAACTCTTATATTGTTAAGACCAAATTATATCATTATGAAATCTGCTAGGATTACTGGTCCTAATGAGCCTTTAGTGCTTGTTGAAACAGAGACCCCTCATCCTAAAGATAATCAAGTTCTAGTCAAAGTTAAAGCCGTAGGCGTATGTCATAGTGATCTGCACCTTTGGGAGGGTGGATATGATTTAGGTGATGGTAAATTTATGAAAGTGACTGATAGAGGAGTGAAATATCCTGTAACTCCTGGACATGAAATTGTTGGAACTATAGAAGAATTAGGTAATAATGTAAAGGGTTATTCAAAAGGCGATGAAGTTTTAGTTTATCCTTGGATCGGATGTGGTGTATGTCCTGCTTGTAAAGTAGAAAATGAAAATTTATGTGATGCGCCAAAGTCTCTTGGTGTTTTTCAAGATGGTGGATATTCTCAATACTCGCTTGTTCCTGATTTCAAATATTTGGCAAAACTAAATGGCGTGGATCCAGAATCTGCAACTTCACTTGCATGTTCCGGTTTAACAGCTTATAATGCAATTAAAAAATCAAATCAAAATTCACCTGAGTTTTTGGTCATAATTGGTGCAGGTGGATTGGGTTTGATGGGTGTACAAATTGCACACTCTATTACAAAATCTAAAATTATTTGTGTAGATTTAGATGATCAAAAATTAGAGATAGCAAAAAAAATGGGCGCTGATTTTGTTTTCAATTCCAAAGATCCTGATACCACTCAAAAAATAATTTCAACTTGTAATGGAAAAGGTGCTGATAGTGTTGTTGATTTTGTAAATGCTCCTCTCACTGCAAAAATGGGGCTAGCAGTTCTAAGAAAGAGAGGAAATCTTGTTTTAGTTGGTTTGTTTGGGGGCTCTATGGAGTTATCTCTAGTTACAATTCCTCTAAAATCTATTATAATCCAAGGAGCTTATACTGGAAATTATACTGATATGGTTGAACTGTTAGATTTAGCTCGAAAAGGAACAATTAATCCAATGATTTCAAAGAGATACTCTCTTGATGCTGCAAACACTGCTTTAGAGGATCTTAAAGCACGTAAGATTGTCGGCCGTGCAGTGATTAATCCTTGATCAGATACTACAAAATGTTATAACATAAAAAAATTATACCGTGATTATGACTTCCAAGGTGAATTATGAAGTGGCATTAACTCATTTGAAAAATAAACAATTCATCACCGCTCATAATTTATTTCTAAATCAAGCTGAATCTATAAAAAAACTGAACATCTAAAATCTGCTTTCTTGTACATGTTAGCTGCAGAATGTAAAACTAGGCAAAGTAAAGAATCCAAAGAAGAAATTGAAAAAGCTTGTAATTTATTTTTAGAATACTCTCAAAATAAAACGTCAAAAAATGTTCAAGGTGCATTGTTATGTGCTGCAAAATGCCTGTTAATTCTTGGTGAATACGATAAAGCAAAAATTTCATATCAAAAAGCAAAATCGATGATTTCTTCAACCATTGAAGTTTTTAGACCTGTTGTAATTATTGACGATAGTAAAGCTGTATCGATGAAACTAAAAAATTATGTAGAAAAATTAGGTTATGGTGAAATTTTACTTTATGAAAATGGAAAAGATGGAATAAAAGGATGTCAAAAACTATTTTCTACAAATAAAAATCCAATCGTGCTTTTGGATATGGGGCTTCCTGATTTAGAAGGGGACGTGGTTGCTACAAAGTTATTAAAAGAAAATCTCGATCTACAAATTATTGTAATTACAGCTGATGAAAAAACTACCCAGCGAGTAAATAAGACAATTAGTTCTGGGGTATCTGCATTTATTCAAAAACCATTCACTCTTGATGAAATAAAAAATGCAATTAGTATTGCTGAATCTGAATATTCTTTATTACAATAATAATAAGGACATGTTTAAAATATTCACATCTTTGATATCTACTACATTTATTCTGTAATCTATTAACTCATCAGAAAACTTCTCAACAATTTTCTGTGCTGTGTTTGACTTTCCAGAATCAACTTGTATCATCACTAACATATTCCACTCTCCATCCATGTTTGCAATAAGAAGATAATTATCTAATTTTGTGATGAATTCTTTAATTGAATCTTTAATCGAGTCTAGTGATTTTGATGGTTTTAATTTCATTAAGATGGTTTGATATTCATTAATTCCAGATACGTCTGTTAGTACAGCTTTGTATCCTTTGATGATCCCACTTTTTTCTAGTCTTTCTATTCTCTTTCTAATTGTTCTATCTGATACATCGTGACCAGATTTTTTTAATTCTGATGCAATTTCTTTAGATGGTGTTCTTGCATTGTTGTTAAGAATTTCAATGATTTTTTGGTCTACTTTATCTAAATCTGACCACACGTCATCACTCATAGAAGAATGATCTTTTACATGCTTTTGAATTTTTGCTTAAAACATCACTAACATGTCTGATTTCTCTATAACTATTCTTCTAGAATCCAGCCTGTTTTTATTTGACTTGTATCTGATTCTTCTCCGATCCCAGTAGCATATCTCCATATGAGAGGCGCGTCTGTTGTCATTTCTGTTTTGATTTTTAATAATGATTCTATTTCTGAATTCAAATTTTTATCTGCGGTACCATGTTCTTTACAAAATTTACATTTTTGATCTAGTGTTATTGGTTCTGATTCTATTAATGGATAAGTCATACATGCAAGAGGTCGTTTATTGTATATTTTGCATGGAAATCCACCATGAGGTGATCTATCTGATGTTTTAGTATCTAAAAACGGACATGTGTTCCCATTTGATTCTATTCCCATTAATTGATATGCTAATATCTTTGTTGGACTAGATTCTCCATTTTCTGATATCCCTATTCTTGGTAAAACTGATATTTCTAATCCATTTATTTTTGCAAGATCTTCTATCCTTTCTTTTTCTTCTGGTAGTATTAACACTCCAATCTTTCCAAATTTTTTATTAGGATAATATTCTCTTTCGATACAACACTGAGAACAATCCTTAATACAACTAAATTCCATGGGATATTTTTATTCTATACGAATAAAATTCCTTGTAAGTGTCAAATTTATAAAAAACTTCTGATATTTTTGTTCAAATAATCCCCACAGTTATATGCTCATAACTGTAGTGTATGCTATGGGTAAGCGCCAAGTCAAAAACGAAAGTGCATTAAAAGAAATACGTTTGCCTGAAGAAGGTGAGATGTTTGGCCGTGTTCTTAAAATGCTTGGAGGCGAAAACGTCATGGTAAAATGTACCGATGGTGTTACCCGAAGAGGTAGAATTCGAGGTAAACTGAAGCGTAGAGTTTGGATACGTGATAATGACATTGTCATAATTGCACCTTGGGATTTCAATGAGGCTGAACGAGGTGACATTGTTTGGAGATTTACCTTGCCACAAGTTGAATGGTTAAAAGATAACAATCACATTGCCAAAGACTTCTAAATTCATTTATTCGTATTTATGCTAACTTTGGTTTGAATATCGTTGTCTTTTGTCAGATCTATTTTGATAACTTATCTTAATATACGGAATAATTCTGTAACTAATCAAATGGAACAAGGCACCGTAAAGTGGTTCAATCGCACGAAAGGCTTTGGTTTTATCGAAAGAGAATCTGGTGACGATCTATTCGTTCACAAATCAGATGTTGATGGATTCATCAATGAAGGCGATAAAGTCGAGTTTGTAGTCGGCGAAGGTCAAAAAGGACCAGCTGCTCAAAAAGTCAAAAAAACAGCATAGACAATAGATATTTTTATTAATTTAAGAGTTCATCATTGTTTTCTTAAATTAGTCTATTTTTTTATTATTTTTAAAATTTAAAAAAACTATGGTCCCAAGCGACGGAGTTGAACCATCGACAACCCGGTTTCTGTATGCCTGATATGCTGTTATTCAGTCAGCCATCTAAAGCCAACAACTACAGCCGGGAGCTCTACCAGGCTGAGCTAGCTTGGGACAAAAACAACGAAGTATTCTAGTATTAAAAAACTATCGAAGCCAAACTATTCTGATTAGAGATCATATGTGTTTTGTATAGGCATAAATACCATCTTTTAAGAAAAGAAGTTCGTTGACAGAACAGCAACTATCTTACTCTGGTTATGTCTGTGCTCCTTATTTGCACAATCATGAATCTGTTAAATTAAAAGACATATGGATGTCTTCAAGCAATATTGAGGCATTATATTTTGTAACTGGAACATTTTCAGATGAGAGCAAACCCTACTTTTCTGAATCATCGAATCATTATATTTTGGGAAAATTCAAAGATAGCCAATTTATCGTAGATGATTTAATCAAACACAATCAAGAAAAAACATCTTTTATTTTTAATGTGCAAAACGAATTATTTCAAAGAATTGTATCTGGGGAGACAAATTTTGTTACTGTTTACTATTTAGAATATGGGGAATCTCATGATGATTTTCAAGAAGTTGCAGATATTTTATTAAAACGAGAAAAAATCTGTGTTGGTGGATTAGGTCACATGAACACATATTGTAAATTGCCTCAAAAATTCACTTTTCCATATTCCAACAATGTTGTAATAATTGAGGTTGCTAGTGAAAAAGGTCATCAAAGCGTAAAAAAGTACTGCGACCAAACTAAACGAGATGTGAATCGAAAAGGGTTAACAATGACTAATTTGTTGAGTCTCTCAATTCTTGAAAAATTAAAGTAAAAACTGTCTATTTAAATTACTGATGGATCATTTTAGTAATTTTTTATCAATTTTTGTAATTGCTTGAAAAAGTGTAAATGTTAAATATTCGACTAAAATCAGCTTCATCATGAGTAAGCCTGCTGATCTTGGTTCATTGAAAATAGGTTCTTACATTTTACTTCCGGTATCTGATCAACCCGATGGTGAACCTTGTAGAATTGTAGAATATGATACATCTAAACCTGGAAAACATGGTGCTGCAAAGGCCCGAATCGTAGGAGTGGGCGTATTTGATGGTCAAAAAAGACCACATGTCGGACCAGTTAGTATGCAAGTTCACATTCCGCTAATTGACAAAAGAGTAGGTCAAGTAATTTCAATAATTGGAGAAACTATTCAAATTATGGACTCGGAAACTTTTGAAACAATTGACGTCACTTTAATCGATGAGGAAATTAACGGAACTGTTGCAAATGGCCAAAATGTAGAATACTGGAATGTTATGGGCCGAATTAAAATTATGCGTATCAAAAGTTAATTCTCAATTAATTTTCATTGTATTTTTTTAGTTTTTTCTATGTTTATTTTATTTGGTTGATTTGTGATTCAATACTATCGTGAAAATATTTATCTCTCCAAGATATGATCTTATTGAAAATTTCCAAATAATTATCTTCTTTAGTAGTAATATGTATGTGACCATACACATCTTTAAAATAACCTTCAAAAACTAGCGTACATTGTTTTTTAAATAAAGGTATAGTTACTCCTATTTTTTTAATTTTCTTAAACTCATATTTGTCAATCCTGATGGTTTTTTCTCTGATTACTAACTGTTTTTTTAAATTATTTTTGTTGATGTTCTTATCCACCTGACTATTGATCACATCAGGCCATTTTTGAGTATCAAGTGGCCAATGATGAATATGTACTTTATCTGCCAAGAAATTAATTTCTGAAAATTCATTTTTAGACAATAACTGATTTTGATATTAATTCAACTTAAAGATATACACAACTATTTACTAAATACTACTATGTTCTTAAAATCGCATGGCTTCTTTTTATCATGCTTTATTTCTTCCATCTGTCTTTAATGGATTATTTTTAGCAATTGCAACTAAAACAAGTATTGATTTTTCTCCCAGTGGAATAGGTTTGATAATTTTTGATATTTTTCAGCCACTTGTAAATGAGCATAATGTTTCTCTTTTTCGATCTGTTGAAATTATGTTGTTACTGCTTCCGTGGATCTCATATGTGCTTGTTGTAATAAAATTTGGAATAAAGGGATTGGTGATTTTTGGAATTATTCTTTTAGTTAGTTATGTTATCTTTAATTATTTTTTAAATTAGTGTATATAAAAAATCTGACACCGATAAATCATCAGTAAGAAAGCTTCGAAATTACTTAATACAATTTAACAAATTATGTTGTAATGAAATACGTAAAATTGTTTTCAGCACTGGCAATTATTATGGCAGTCGCAATATCTCCTATGACTGGAGCATTTGCACAAACAGATGTTAATGCCGATGTTAGTGTAACTGCTGAAAAAACTGACAAACAAATCTACAAAGAAAAACAACAACAAGTTCGTGAACAAATCAAAGAACAAAGACAGGATCTAAAGTTACAGTTAACTGATTTGCAAAACTTGCGAAATGACAGATTATCTGCACATGCTGAGATTGATGTAATTCCATCATTGGAATTTACAGGTAAAGTATCTGGTTGGGCAGTTATTGGTGGTCAGGCAGTTCCTGCAACCTTTGATCTTTCTGGTGAAGCCGGAAAAATTGGTCCACGTGGTTGGAAAATAATTGGAACCGCAACTGCTGAAATTGGAGATCGAGATGTAACATTTGACCTTCAAGGTCATGCAAGAGGAAATCATGTTTCTCTTAAAGGAACAACTAACGAATTTGACAATGTATTGATTCATCTCAATGGCTATTTTGCACCAGTAGCTGATGATGTTGGTTCATTTGCACTTGCATTTCACAGATCTGCAATTATCAATGAACAAGCACAAATCAGAATCCCATTGATACTAGTTGGTCAAGTAAATACTACTCCAATTGGTGATACACTTCCATCAGTAGTCGAATCCATAGATATATCATCAGAATTGACGGCTCTTTTTAATTAAGGGCCATCTCTTTTTATTTTTTTGACTATTTTCCATTATGGGATATATTTGTCTCTTCATTAGTAATGCCAATAACATGTTTGCTGAGAATTCAAGTAATAATTTGGAATATCCACAACTAAAATACTTCATCGCAAAAATTAATACGGATGCTGATGATGAGCGGAAAAGCCGTCTGATGTATGATGAGGATTATGAGTAATGAAGCATCCTACATATCTTTTTCAATGGTTTGTTGATTTTTTATATTGAAATGAAACTTGCATCTCTTTTTTCAGGTGGAAAAGACAGCCTTTATTCTATATTCTTGGCAAAAAAACAAGGTTATGAAGTAAATTGTCTATTAAGCATATTTCCTAAATCTGCTGAAAGTCATTTACTACATCATCCTAATTTACAATGGACTAAACTCCAATCCAAATCCATGCAAATTCCTCAATTAATAATCGAATCAAACTCAGATGAGACTAACAATGAAATAATTTTGCTAGAAGAAGTTTTGATACAATCTATTGCTCAATATGGAATTGAAGGAATAGTACACGGTGGTATACAAAGCCAATTTCAAAAAGAAAAATTTGAAAATTTATGTAATAAACTAAATCTCGAATCTGTTACTCCCTTGTGGAATAGTAATCCATTTGAATACATGAATGAATTAATCTCTTCAAATTTCCGATTCATTATTTCCAGTGTCTCGTCTGGAGGATTAGATGATTCATGGCTTGGAAAGATAATTACCAAAAATGACATATCTGTTTTATATGATCTCTCTAAAAAATTTGGTTTTAATTTAAATTTTGAAGGTGGTGAAGCAGAAACGTTTGTTGTTGACTGTCCACTTTTTTCACATTCAATTGATATTATTAAATCTGAAAAAATTTGGGATGGATATAGAGGAAGGTTTGAAATAGTGGATGCAAGGCTAAATTATAATGCTTGATGGTCTTAAGAATAACCTTCGTGATGCAATTAAGAAAATTGTAAAATCTTCTGGTATAGATGAAGAACTTATCAAAGAACTATCAAAAAATGTTCAGAGAGCATTATTACAATCAGATGTTAATGTTAGATTGGTTCTTGAAATTACAAAGCAAATCGAAACACGATCATTAAATGAAACGCCTCCTCCCGGACTCTCTAGAAAAGATCATATTGTAAAAATTCTATATGATGAACTTGCAAAACTACTAGGAAAAGAATCTGATTTTGATTTTAAATCTGATAAACAAAACAAGTTAATTATGCTTGGAATCCAAGGTAGCGGAAAAACAACTGTAACTGCTAAACTTGCTAAATTTTTAACCAAACAGGGGTATTCTGTTGGTGTTATAGGGGCTGATACGTACAGACCTGGAGCCTTAGTGCAATTAAGAACCATGTGTGAAAAATCTAATGTTGAGGTATATGGTGAACCGAATAACAAAAATTCTCCAGATATTGTGAAAAATGGATTAAAGTATTTTGAATCATTGCCTTTAGATGTGATATTAATTGATACAGCTGGACGACATAAAGAAGAAAAAGATCTTTTATCTGAAATGGAACAAATTAACAAGGTGGCAGAACCTGACCTCGCAATACTTGTAATTGACGGAACTATCGGTCAACAGTGTTTTAATCAAGCAGAAGCATTTCATAAAACAATTCCAGTAGGTGGAATTATTATTACAAAATTAGATAGCTCTGCAAAAGGTGGCGGTGCAATAGCTGCATCTGCAGCTACTGGTGCTCAAATCATGTATATTGGAACTGGTGAAAGAATTGATGATTTAGAAAAGTTTTCACCAACACGATTTGTTGGCAGATTGCTTGGAATGGGCGATATTCAAGCAGTTTTAGATTTAGCAAAAAGATTAGAAAATGAGGGTGATGATGTTAGACTAAAAAGAATTTCAAGTGGAAAAATGAACATGGATGATTTTTTCTATCAATTGGAAGAAGTTACTAAAGTAGGATCATTGAAAGGATTTCTTGATAATATGCCGGGACTTTCAGGTATGGTTAAAGATGATCAATTAGATCAAATGGAAGGACGAGTTTCTAAATGGAGATTTATTATTCAAAGTATGACAAAGGAAGAAAAAGCAGATCCTGATCTAATGAATTCATCTAGAATTAAAAGAATTTCAAGGGGATCTGGTTGGCCAGAACACGAAGTGAAAGAATTACTAAAAAATTATAAAAATTCAAAAAGTATGATGAAAGCATCAAAAGGAAGACAGATGCAGGGTACTCTTCGTCGCATGGGATTCGGTTAGAATTTTTATTTCTTAAATATTGGAAATTAAAATGACTACTCTTAAAGAAATTATTCCTATCTCAAATGAATTAATGAAAAATTATGGTTTATGCGATAGTTGTCTAGGTAGGCTTTTTTCTAAACAGCTAAATTTATCTTCAAATAAATTACTTGGAAAAAAATTAAAGGCACATGTAAAACAATCAACAAAAAAATGTTTTATTTGTAAAAATTTATTGGATAATCTTTCTACGTATTTGAAATTGATGTTAGATGCTTCTTCAAAATATACTTATTCTTCAATAGTTATTGGAGCCTTAATCAAACCATCCATCATAGATAGAGATGATTATATAAAATCAAAATACAAACTACGTGGAATTGATAGTGTCAAAACTGATATTACAAAAGAACTTGGAAAACAATTTATAAAAAAAACAAAAAAAATTATTGATTTTTTAAATCCGGATCTCACATTTACAATTAATTTTAAAGATGAATCATGTCAGATACGTTCAAAATCCATTGTATTATACGGACGATATACAAAGTCTGAACGAGGATTACCCCAAAAACAAAAGTCTTGTACTAACTGTTATGGAAAAGGTTGTAAGAGTTGTAACCTTCATGGCATTTCTGAGTATGATAGTGTTGAGGGTAAAATCTCAGAATTTCTTTTTACTAAATTTGGCGGTACTACTACAAAATTTACTTGGGTTGGAGGTGAAGATCAATCAAGTTTAGTTTTAGGTTCAGGTCGTCCATTTTTTGTCAAACTTCAAAATCCCTTTAAAAGAAATATTTCACTCCCAAAAAAAATAATTTCTGATAAAGTTGTTATTCATAATTTGAAAATTATATCTGATCCTCCAAAAATTCCTATCAAATTTAACTCACTGATAGAATTAAAAATATCTACAGAGCACGAAATCATTTCTGAGAATCTGAAGAAATTAAAGAATATACTTTCAAACCCTGTAGTGGTTTATGAAAAATCTGGAAAACGTTCTGAAAAGTTTGTTTCTATTTTAAAATATAAAAAAATATCCGAAACTCTCTTTAATCTAATTATTAAAGCTGAAGGTGGGTTGCCTGTAAAACGATTTGTTGATGGTGATGATGTGGCACCTGGAATCACTCAAATAATGAGTGATAGGTGCACTTGTGTAACATTTGATTTTCTTGAAATTAGCCTAAATGATAACAATTAACTAATCCCTGTTTTTCCACATTATTCATGCCCATGAGAAAAAAAGGTAAACATGCAAGACGTGCCGATCAACGAGCTGATAGACGTAGAAAAAAGACTGCAAAATCTGGAAAGCCAAAATCTAGATAGAATCAACCTTTTTACATTCTAATTCCGCGAGGTGATACATTGGATCCGTTAGTACGACTAAAAGAAGCCCGTCTTAAAGGACTAATCCCAGACGATGTTTATGATCTTGTTGTAAAACGATTTCCTATAACTGTAGATGGAATTAATAGAATTGAAAAAGCATCAGGAATTCGTTATCCCACTGCTTACGTAGAACCCTCAATTGTTATTTCATCTCCAAATCCTAATTCTTATGAGTTTGGGATATTATTTGCTAGAACCATCCCTGTATTTTTTGATGAAAAATTTCATGTAGTGATTCAAATTTCTGCACCTCTGGTTGCATATGGTCTAAAGGGCACAATTCATGCAATTTTGGCACATGAGTTTTTACATTTTCTTGAATTGACTAGAAAAATTTCTAAAATGGATTTACTTTCAGATGAAATTACTGGAAATCTCTTTGAAAGTGTTTATGCTGATGAGGGAAGATTATTTGAGCCTAAGGCTGTGTTTAAAGATAGAACTTTGTTAGATCACATTACTAAACGATTTCCAGCTGGTTTTAGGGATTACAAATTAGAAGATAAGGTGATGAAATTTTGGATAGAGAAAAATCTTCCAAAAATCAATATTTCACTTGATTCTAACACAGTTAAATTATCTGCTGAATCACTAGCAAAAATAAAACTGGATCCTTTGTTTTTAGATAAAATAGCACAACTTGAACAAAAAAGTGCAAAAATTAGAACAAAAAAACTTTATTGATATTTTTTTATTCTTGCATTTTTGATATTAAGGTACATTATTGTATCTTAAACTAATTTTGTAATTCTGCGATAATTGTCTTAGTTTTAGAAATTATATTCATATAATCAATATTAGGATCTGTGCTTAGCAAAAAGAGATTTTTACCGAATTGAATGCTAATTAAAATGACATTCTCATATTCTGTAACTGATAATTTTTCTTTACCAAATTTATAAGATAAATTTTGAAGACGAGTCCATCTTTCAAAAGTATAATGAATTGACATTTTGACTTCTTGTTCATTTAGTAATGTTACATTATCCCGATTTTTTTCAATTATTAAATCACCTTTTGAATCTAAGACTCCTGTGAATCTAACATGTGGATCTACTTCTAATATTTTATTGCATAGTTCTTCAAAATCCATTTTTCATCAGTCCTTTTAACTCCTAACTGTCTTCTTATTATATTTTTTTTAGAATATGTTGATATACAGAATTTTGTGAAAATTAAAACCAATTTTTAATTTAAATTAGACTGATGCTTTATTGATTAAATTCCGTTAATCCACATTTTCCGCAAGTGTTTCTGTCTTTATGTTTAGACATGAAAACTCCTTTTCCGCATCTAGAACAATTTTTTCTACCTCTTGTTATTTTGTCTTTGTCTACTTTGAAATATTTATAGACATTTGGACTAGAGCCTTTTTTTCCTGCAGATGCTTTTTTTGCTGCCATTATTCGGTTTTCTCCGCGGTTGCTTCAGCATTTGCATTATCTACTTCTGCTTGTTTGGCTTTTGTCTTTTCAATTCTTTTGAAGATTATTGGGTTAACATGTTTTTTTGCCAATCCTTCATCATCATAGATGAAGAAAGTTCCTGTAACCAGTGCTTTTCCAACATGAGTTTGCAATCTCATAGGAATCACAATTTTTCCAGAAAGTTTGAATTCTTTTGTAATCATATCTACTGCCTCAAGTTTTTTGAGTTTACCGCCTAATCCTGTAAAATTACAGATCAGCTCTCTTCTTGATAGGAAGGCATTATTTACGTCAGTTACGGTCTGAATAATAGACATGTATCCAAAATCCTTAAGATATTTCATATAAACCTTGATTGATAATAGAGAACAAATTTAAGAAAATTCAGTCTAATTCCCACATGGAACGATATATGATTCATTTAAAAAATAATGGTTACAATCCTAAAGATTCCTCTTATCTTGTAAATCATGCAAGAAAAATATGTTCCACCATTCCAGCTTCAGTAAGAGTTGCTCGAGTTGCACGTAAATTTTTGGAATTTGACGTCTCTGTAAATCCTGACGATTTAGATCTTGTAATTGAAAAATTATCTCCAATCGGACCTTTGGATAATGCAAGACATATCTTTGAAGAAAAGATTGGGAAGGAAGATGGAACTCGTGATGGTGTCTTTTATTTTAACAATGAACGATTTTGGGAGAGTCATGAATCTTTAGAAGGTGTGTGGAAGCAATGCTATGGCAGAGAAAAAGAACTTGTTCAGGGAATTATTCTTCTAGCAGTTGCATTTGCTCATGCACAAAAAAATGAATCTCGTATAGGTATTGGAATGTTACAGCGAGCATTAGAAAAATTGGGCGACTCTCCTGGAACTTATGGTAAAATAGATGTCGATAGGATTAGAAATAAAATCAAAGAAATGCAAAAAACTGAAGAATTAACTATATTTGAGATTTGATTAAATTAAGAGCTGTTGTCACAACATCTGCTCCTTGAATTAAACCAATGCTCCCTTTTTTAGCTTGATCTTCAGTAACTCTAGTTGTTCCATCGTTTTTGATAAAATTCCCGGATACTAAAATTGGAACAGGATCATCACTATGTCCTTTATTGATACACGGTGTCGAATGATCTGCTGAAATAACTATTGCAACTTTATCAAAATCGATATTTTCAAGTAGTGTTTTGAAAAATCTACGATCAATTTCTTCAATGTTTTTCATTTTTCCAATAGCATCTCCATCATGACCAAATTCATCTGGTCCTTTTAGATGAACGTAAATTGCATTTTGAGTCTCCATCGCTTTTGCAGCTACTCTTGCTTTTTCCTCATAATCTGTTAATCCTCCTGCTTCAAACGCTTTCATCTTTAACACTTCTGAAATTCCAAGTTCTACTGGCATATCTACAATGCATGAAAAATTCATAGAATACATTTCATTGATGGGCTTTACATCTGGATATTTGTTTCCTGCATCTCTTAGTAAAATACAACTCAAACTTTTCTTTTTTTCATTAATTCTTTTTTTATTAATCTGACTTTCTTTCATAATTTGAAGTGACTGTGCCGTAAATTCGTTAACTAATTTAGCAGTTTTTTTAGCACTCTCAGTTTCATCTAACGGTAAACATTTTTCAATTCGTAAAAAATCTCCAACTGCTTTTGCTATCCCCATGCCTTCTACTCTGGCATATGCAGGATCAGTGTTAGTGATTTGAGATGATAATTTTTCGTTCTCAGTTCTAATTCTTACTGTTACTCTATGACCTATGGTAGGTGATACTACTACAGATGTACTTGGAAATGAAAATTTAATTTTATTTTCGATTTCTTTTGCAACTCCCTCTGCGTCATTTTTTTCAATATGTCTTCCTGCACGTCTATCGATAATAATTCCTTCATCATTTAATGTTGCATAATTTCCTCTTAGTGCTAAATCTCCGTCTTTAAAATCAATTCCTACTCCTATTGCTTCTATTACTCCTCTTCCAGCGTAATCAACATGGTGAAATCTGTATCCTAACATGTTGAAAACTGCAATGTCTGATTCTGGTGCAATTCCTTTTCCTACTGAAATGACTTCTCCTATTACGCCCTTTTGTGCTAATTTGTCTAAAGTAGGGGTAGTTGCCGCTTCGAGTGGAGTTTTACCGTCTAGATCTGGATGTGGAAGATCACCTACCCCATCTAAAAGAACATAAATCATATGAATGTCTGAATTATTGATTCTATCCGTATTTCCAAATTTTTTGTTGCTCTCCTTTAAATCTTACATAAAAATACGCGATCATGAAATTTTTAGTTTTGATTTGAGGGATGTTGTTTCTGTTTGTTGTTAGTGTTTATAGAATATGAAAAATCTCAAAATGATATTTTATCATCATTTGTTTTTTTATTTTTAATTTCTTGTATATTGGAAAACGTTTTAACATACTTAAACTTCAATTATGAATTATGGGGGACATGCGTAAAGATTATGTTTCTGAACGCTTTATGATCGTCTCTAAAAAAGATGACAAAGTTGTAGATCCAAAAAAGTCTCCTTATGCTCCTGGAAACGAATCAATGACAAATCCTTCTGTTCTATCACTAGTTGCAAAAGACGGTATGTTGCAGCGTCTTCAGGATAATGAAGATGAATATGTTGAAGGTTGGTCGATTAGAGTATTTGAGAGTAAAAATCCTATAGTTTCCGTTGAAACTGAAAATTCATACAGTGACAGACCTCATTATAGTGAACCAGCTTATGGTTATCATTACATTGTGGTTGCATCTCCTAAAGAAAAAGACACTCTTGCTACTATTGATTCTGAACAATGGTCCAACATTCTTGTGGTTGTTCAGGATCGATTACGATGGCTCTATACCCAAAAAGGTGTGACATACGTTTCAATCTATGCTGATCAGGGAGAATCTGCAGGCAGTAAAAACCCCCATCCGCATTTGAATATTTTGACCTTTTCAACAATTCCCCCTGTTATTGAAGAAGAAGCAGAAGCTTCCTACAAAATCCTTAATGAAAAAGGTGTATGCCCAATGTGTCAAATTGTCAATGAAGAAATGGGTGGACCGAGACAAGTTCTTCAAACTGAAGGATTTATTGCATTTTGTCCTTGGTCTCCATCATATCCATACGAATTTTGCATTTCTCCAAAAAAACATACGACTAGTTTTTCTAAAATAACTCAAAAAGAAATTAATGATCTTTCTCTTATTTTACGAGCTACGCTTGGTGGTTTGTCGAAAACTGTTAAAGACGTTTCATATAATATGGTATTTCATTTATCTCCTGAAAAGAAAAATAGCCGACAAATTCATTGGCATATTGAAGTTTATCCAATAACTAAGCCCTGGTCTGGTCTTGAACGCGGTTATGGTATTTTTCTTAATGACATATCTCCAGAGCAGGCAGCTGAGAAACTCGGTGCGTCCTGTAGAAAAGAATTAGCCAATTTGGTTGGTATTGTTTGAATAGTTTAATTATTAACTTGATTTTGTTATTGTAATGGCACTAGAAAAATGGGTAGCAATTGCAAGTGTTGGATTGTATGTGATGTTTGTTGGGGAAATTATTTCTGTATTTAATTTTATAATTAACATGCCTGCTAATTTTGAATTTGGAGCTTCATTTGAACCAAGTCCAAAAATATTGCAATTCATCTCAATTGGTGTAGCTCCAGCATGTGTTTTATCTGGACTTGCATTTTTACTATCAAGACGTTATGGTTCTAAGCAAATTGGTTCTATGATCCTTAGTGGTGGAATTATTTTGTTAATTGGAATGGTATATTGTTATTCTCTTTTAGATAAAATTCCTGATTCTTATATGGTTGACGCTGTTATCATAACTCCACCTTTGTTCATGGGCGTTTCTATACCTGTGATAATAGTCGGATTGATTTTAATTAAAACAAACAAGAAACGTCCAAAAAAAGAATATTTCTAAGCATGATCAAATCTTAGTGCATTTGCATTATGTTTGAAGCCTAATTTTTCATAAAATGGCTTGACATCATCTACACAATCTAAAATTGTTTTATAACATCCTTGTTCCTTTGCATATCTTAAGAGATATTTTATCATTTTTTCTCCAATTCCTTTCTTTTGATATTTTTTATTTACTACAACATCTTCAATATGTCCAACTTTGCCACCATTGTGGATAAATTTAGTTTCAATCAATAATGTAGTTGCACCTACCACTTTTCCCTCTAATAATGCTACTATGATTAATTGATCTTGGTTTGAATTTATTTTTTCAAATGTTTTTTCTATAATTTTTTTATCTGTGTTGCTAGTTTGCCGTAATGAATCTAATGTTTGTAAAAATCCATTTGTTAGATCCTCTTTTTGTAATTTTCTAATTGTTAAATCGTTCATTTTTATTATTTTAAATTTTTCCTAGTTTTTGAAGATATTCTTGATTTGCTTTTCTATATGTTGTTTTGTTTCCAATATCCAAAAACCCCTTTTTAGACACAACGCTGCTAACTAGTTTATTTTTTGCCATTGCTTTTCTAATTACATCATCCATTCCATAAGGAACATTTTTTGGAATCAACTCCATTATCTCTGGCTCCATCACATAGCATCCAGTATTTACATTTGCAGTGATTTCTGGTTTTTCATTCCATGCAACTACCTTTCCTGTTTTGGTGGTTTCTATTACTCCATATGGTAGATTTGTTTTGTATTCATACAAATTCATTGTTACAAATGATTTTTTTTGTTTATGATGTTTTATCATATTTCGTAAATTGAAATCAAATATGGAATCTCCATACATACAAACAAAAGTATCGTCAATGAACTCTTCTGCTGTTTTAAGTTGACCTGCGGTTGCTAATGGTTTGTTAGATACTGCATATTCAATATTTACTCCGAAACGTTTGCCATCTTCAAAATAATCTTCAATCGTTTTTCTTAGATAACTTACACATAATACTATTGATTTTACACCGTTTTTTTGTGTCCATTCTATTAGGTGCTCTAAAATAGGTTTTTCACCCAAAGGAAGCATCGGTTTTGGTAGAAAAGTTGTATATGGTTGCAATCTTGTACCTAAACCCCCTGCAAGTATTACGGCTTTCATGAATCTATAATTAAGATATGACTATTTATGTTCAAGTATGTATTTCTCTTATAGTTTAAAATTAATTAAATAATTTTGAAACTTTTTCAATAATAGATACTGGAGTTTTGGCAAAAATAATGATCATTGGTTCTTTACCGAAATCTCCTTTATGATAAATCACATCTGGAGCTGCTTCTAGTTTTTTTATTGCTGACTTTATTCCCCATTCTATGGATGATCCTTCTTTAGTTTTAATTTTATTTGGTTCTGAATTTCTATCATATCTAGAAATAATTAATTTTGTTTTTTTTAATTTTGAAATATTTTCTTCATTATATTTTAAATTAATTGCTGAGCGTATTTCTGGAAATTTTTTATTCATAGCAATCAACGCTGTAGCAACATGTTTTGAACCGCCATATTCCAAATCTCCTGCAACCATGACCTTATTCCCAGTTTTAACTATTCTTCCTGCAATTCCTACTATATCTTTAATTGATTTTGGATTTATTTTTGAAAAGACAAAATTTGTTTGGCATTCCGGAATATTTTTATAAATATTTTTGATTCCAATGAATTTGTTAATCCCATTTGATAATTCAATTTGAATATTATCTCTTTTTTTTATTTGTGTAATTTCTATCCCACGTCCAATATTTTTGGCATTTTTTATTGAATTGTACGTGAATTGTTTTGAAAACTTGGCTGATTCTTTTAATGATTTTCCATTTACCAATGAAACTAGTAGTGCAGATGAATGATTACAACCACTACCATGATTAGTTTTTGGAATTATGTTGCTCGATACAATGTATTTTGTTTTTTCTTCTAATATGAAATCTGAGATTTTCTCATTTTTTGTTTCTATTCCTGTAATTATGACGCTTTTTGCACCTATCTTTTGAATTTTTAGAGCAGATTTTAGAAGTGATTTTTTTGAATTTATTTTAATTTGAGATAGGAATTCTGCCTCGAATTTATTCGGTGTAATAACTGTCGCTAATGGAATTAAATATTTTTTAAAATCTTTAATGGCGTTTTTTTTAATTAGTAAGCCTCCTGTGGTTGATTTTATTACTGGATCTAATACAATTGGAATCTTTAATTGCTTTAATTCATTATGTATTATTTTTATTATGTCTGAATTGTATACCATTCCAATTTT
This sequence comes from Nitrosarchaeum sp. AC2, assembly GCF_013407385.1. Taxonomy (NCBI): domain Archaea; kingdom Thermoproteati; phylum Nitrososphaerota; class Nitrososphaeria; order Nitrosopumilales; family Nitrosopumilaceae; genus Nitrosarchaeum; species Nitrosarchaeum sp. AC2. Next base: position 520,578 of record NZ_CP030847.1, read on the forward strand.
TATTCCGTCTATTTTGAAATCTGAAATCAATAATTCAAGTTGATTTTTTAATATTTTTTTTGACACAGGTTGAATCATTCCAAAATTAGATGTATTTTGTCCTGTTACTGCGGTAATGACAGTCAACCCATACCCATTTAACATATCAAATGTTTTAATATCGCTTTGTATGCCAGCTCCAGATGATGGATCAGAACCACCTATTGAAAGTAAGTTCATTTAGTATTGTCTAATTTGATTGCACTAATCTGTTTTTCCATTTGATTTTTATTTTTTCTATTTTTATGGGCTTGTATTTTTTGTTTAATTTTTTTCTATTATGATAGAGCATTTATAGATCTAATCCAATTCTTAATTATTAATTTGACTGAAAAAATTCCTTTGGCTGATGATACTCCGTCTGAATTGAACTGTACTGTATGTTTGTTACCGATGCAATATCAAAAGAAAATTAACAATGCCTTTCTTTGGCAATGTTTTAAATGTGGCAAAAAATATTTTGTTTCAAACTCTGTTGTTGATTATAGTATATCTGAAACTTGGAGTTCTGCTAAATGAAAATTACTATTTGTAGAATTATCATGTAAATGAAAAACCATATGATATTTTTTATTTGAAATTAATCTATCAAATGGGATGAATAGTTTACTCTAATGATATCATGCCTAGATTTCTGTATTTTATCATAATTTTACATTTAACTATGCGATTTGATATTTTCAGTAGATGATATTGCTAATTCATTATGATGTTTGGTTAGCGCATTCAAATGAACAAAACTCATCTTTAAAACTTTGAAATTCTTTCCCACAATGTACACATTCTTTTGCCATTCTCATACTATCTATTGTTGGTTTAAGCATATAAGATCGATCAATTTTACGTTTATAGTGGCAAGTGTTATTGAATATTTTTATTGCTTGACACTCATGATTGTTTAAATCAGGCAAAAACGTAGATTATGCATGGGTACTCAAATGACTGCAGCCAGAAGGGGTGTTGCTACAGACGAAATGAAAATTGTGGCAAAAGATGAGGATGTCACATTAGAATGGCTTATCCCTAAAATTGCAAATGGTTCTATTATAATTCCTAGTAATAATGTTAGACCTCAAAAAATTCACAATGTTGGAATTGGAAAAGGTCTAAAAACTAAAGTGAATGTAAACATTGGAACTTCTACACTGAATGTCAACCTTGAAGAAGAGATTGAAAAAGCAAAGGTTGCTGTAAAATACCATGCAGACACATTGATGGATTTAAGCGATGGCGGTGATGTCAAAAAAATACGACGAGCATTATTAGAAGTTACACCTATTACATTTGGAACAGTGCCAATCTATGAGGCATACAACTATGGTATTGAAGTTCATAAAAATCCTTTAAATTTAACTGAAGATGATTTTTTAAACGCATTTGAAAATAACGCAAAAGACGGTGTTGATTATACTACTATCCACTGTGGAATCACAAAAGATATTGCAAAAAAAATTCTAAAAGTCAAAAGATATGGCGGTGTGGTGAGCAAAGGTGGAACAATCACTGCTGCTTGGATGTTGCGACATGATAAAGAAAATCCATATCTGACTCATTATGATTACCTCATTGAAATTGCTAAAAAATACGATGTTACATTTAGCTTAGGTGATGCATTACGACCTGGCTCTATTCTTGATTCTCATGATGAACTTCAGGTTCAAGAGATGATACACATGTCTCAACTAACAAAACGTGCTCATGAACAAGATGTTCAAGTGATGGTTGAAGGACCAGGACATGTTCCTTTAAATGAAGTTGCTACTAATGTCCGGTTAGCCAAATCTTTGATAGGTGACGTTCCTTACTATGTGTTAGGTCCTTTGGTAACTGATGTTGCTTCAGGGCATGATCATATTGCAAGTGCTATTGGTGCTGCAGTTTCTGCAAGTGAAGGTGTTGATCTATTGTGTTATCTTACTCCTTCTGAACATCTTGCATTGCCTAATGCTGACGAAGTAAAGGCCGGTCTAATTGCATATAGAATTGCAGCACATGCAGCTGATTTGGTGAAACTTCGGGATAAGGCAATAAAATGGGATATGGCAATGACTGAAGCTCGTCGAACATTGGATTGGGAAAAACAAATTGCGTTATCTATTGATCCTGAAGAAGCAGCCAAAATTCATGGTAGAACTGGACAACGTCCAGGAAACAATGTTCCTTGTACAATGTGTGGTGGAGCATGTGTCTATGTTATGCTACCTCAACAAAGAAAATATGATAAAGAAAAATTACAACAGATTTAGTAATACTTTTTCAAGACTGGGAACTGAATTATAATTTTTTAATTCATCCACTGTTATCCACAAATATTCTGAATTTTCCCAATTTAGTTTTATTTCCGGATTTTTTGCTTCAAATAAAAATGGAAATATTTCCCACTCATGATTTTCATATTGCGGTGAATTTACTCTAAGTTTTTCTGCAGATTTTATTAATTTTATTTTGTCTTCTGCAATCCCAGTTTCTTCAAAAATCTCTATTTTTGCTCGTGTTAAAGGAGTTTCATTTTTTTCAATGATGCCACTAATTCCTGCCCACAATCCTTTCATAGTTTTTACTTTATCACTTCTTTTTAGAATGAGTATTTTTTGCTCATCTTTAATAAAAGATGTAACAATTTTGGTTGCACGCATTTTTCTTATTTTTCAACTGCATGTACCATTTTTGTCAATTTTTTATAAGAATCCTCCAAGTTTGTATTTGCAGAGAGTTTCTCTTGACAATTTTTAATGTAATCTATTACTTCTTCCGTCTTTGATTCTTGCACTGCTGTCAGTAGTCTGCCTATATCTTTCCAAAGTTCTTCTGCAACTCTTCTAATTTCAGGATTTGCGATAATTGTTTCAATTAATTCTGGAGATTCTGTCATTATGCTTTCAGCAAGTATTTTTTGAACTCTGAATGTAGTTCCTGACATTTTTTCAGTTAATGACATTTTTTCATCTTTTGAAATAATATTTGCAAATACAAGATTCATCAAATGTGTTAATCCTAAAATAACTGCAATTTTTTTATCATGCTCAACTGCATCAATTGTTACAAAATTTGCACCATCAAAAAGTTCTTTTACAACTGTCAATTCTTTTTTTGCATCTTTTATTGGAACCGAAATTATGTTTTGCCCTTTGATTGATTTTGCTCCAGGACCAAACATGGGATGAATACATATGGGATTAATTTTTGCAGGCATTTTTGATAATGACGCTACTACTTTGGATTTTTCTGATGATATTTCAATTAGATATGTTCCTCTTTTCATCTCTTTTGCAATTAATCTAATTATTTCTGGTGTTCTTCTTGTTGGAGTACACAACACAACATAATCTGCTTTTAAAATACCTCCTACCAGAGAATCTGATTGGATTATTCCTTTTCCTTGTATTTTGTTTTCACTATCATAACCAGTAACTTCAAAGTCATTTGCTAGAAAATATTTTGCAAACCATTGCCCCATTTGACCCCCAACTCCAATTATTGTAATTTTCTTCTTCATTGCTTATCTCTCAACATATTACCAAGTATATTCATTCCCTCCATTAGTATTTTTTCGTCTTGACATGCCGATAATCTAATGAAATTCTTGAATTCTCCAAAACCCTCTCCAGGTGCAACAGCTAATCCTTTTTCTAAAAGATTGTTTGCAAATTGTACCCCGCTAAAACCATCTTGATTGATGCGAGCAAATAGATACATTGCTCCGTCTGGAGCAACAAAATCCAAATTCATCTCTTTTGCCTTTTTAACCAATATATTTAGTCTGGTTTGTACTGTATTAGTATTATCTGATATGTCTGCCTCCAAGGCTTTCATGGCAATATATTGAATAGGTTCAGACACATTTGTAAGGCAAAGAGCCTCTAGTTTTGATAATTTTTCTATAATTTCTGGTCTTGAAATGGCGTATCCTATCCTAAATCCTGTCATTGCATGTGATTTTGAAAATGATTGCGTGATTATACTTTTATCGTAATTATAACAAAGTATGCTTTTCCATTTTTTGTATGCATATTGAGAGTAAATTTCATCACTTAAAATGTATAAATTATTTTTAATTGCTAGCCTTACAATTTCATCTTGTAATTCTTCGGGAAGAATTTTTCCCGTTGGATTGTTTGGATAATTTAGTATAATCATTTTTGTGTTATTGTTGATAACTTTTTGAATTTGTTCAATTGTTGGTTCCCACTTTCCTTCCAAAGTAGTGGTTATGGTTCTTACTTTAATTCCAGAGTTTAATGCACACTCTTTGTATGCTGGCCATGATGGTTCAATTACAATTAATTCGTCTCCTGGATTTAATAAAGTGCTAATTGCGGTATAAATTGAAAAGCGAGCACCTGGACTAACCATTATGTTATCTTGTGAAACTTCAACTCCGAATTTCTCAGATGAATATTTAGCGAGTGCTTCTCTAAATGAAGGTAATCCTTTTGCATTTCCGTATTTTAAAAATCCTTTATCAAAAACTTCTTCAAGAGCTTTTTTAACAATTTGAGGAGGGGGAAAATCTGGTTCGCCTACTTCCATATGGATGATTTTTTTCCCGTCACGTTCCATTGCTTTAGCTTTATGAAAAATTGATAGATGTGTTTGTTTACTATCTGACTGTACCTTAATTGATTCATTAAGTAAAAAGTTTAAAAATTTTGTTGCAATTGACTCATCAAATTTTAATTCGTTACATAATGTGATTATTTTTGAGCGAAGATTATCTTCACGAGTTTCATCTGTTACTCCTTTTCCTATGTTTTTTTTAATTTCTCCAATTTCTTTAGAAATATCTGTTCGCATTTTTAGCATCTTGATCATTTCTATGGTGATCTCGTCGATTCTATTCCGAAGTTGGTTGATGTCTGACATATCTTTACAATACAGGCTTGATTGCTCCAGATAAAAGAGCATGATCTGCCAAAGTTAGAGCAACCAGCGAATCTACTACTGGTGGGGCTCTAGGAACTACACATGGATCGTGCCTTCCTTTTACTTGTAGTATGGTATCTTTTTTGGTTTTAATGTCTACAGTACTTTGTTTTTGTGCTATTGATGATGCAGGTTTGAATGCAATTCTAATTGTTATTGGCATACCATTTGATATCCCGCCTAAAATTCCTCCTGAATTGTTTGTTTTTGTAATTATTTTCCCTTTTTTTATTGTGTACAAGTCATTATTTTCTGAACCCAATAATTCTGAGCCTTTAAACCCAGAACCAAATTCTACTCCTTTAACGGATGGGATTGAAAATATTGCTTTACTTAAATCTGATTCTAATGACCCGAAGATAGGTTCTCCAATTCCCACTGGTACATTTGTTGTGATTGATTCTATTATCCCTCCAAGCGAATCTCCTTTTTTTCTTGCATCTAATATTACTTCTCTCATTTTTTTTGCAGTTTTTTCTTCAGGACATCTTACTTCATTTTTATAAATTGAGTTAATCATTTTTTCATTAAATTTATTTTCCATTTTTATTTTTCCAATCTGTGTTGTAAATGAATTTGTTTCAACACCTAGTGTGACTTTTAATAATTTTCTTGCAATTGCTCCTCCCATTACATGAGTTGCAGTTAATCTTCCCGAAAATCTGCCCCCTCCTCTATAATCATTAAAATGATTGTATTTTACCATGGCTGGATAATCTGAATGTCCCGGTCTGAGTTTTGTTTTCAAATTTTCATAGTCTTTTGATTTCTGATCACTATTCCAAACTATCATTGTAATCGGTGCACCTGTAGTATGCCCTCTAAAAACTCCCGAAATAATTTCTACAATGTCTCCTTCTTTTCGCTGTGTAGAAATCAGTGACTGTCCAGGTTTTCTAAGATCTAACATTTGTTGAATTTCTTTTTCATCAATTTCTAATCCTGCAGGGCATCCATCTAAAACAGCTCCTATGGATTTTCCATGACTTTCACCAAAACTGGTTAAAACAAGACGCTGACCAATTGAACTTCCCGGCAACATATTGTGATAGTAAATTGATGCTTATAATTCCTCATTATGAAAAAACACAAAAAATTTTCTCAAATTTAACGAATTTTGTATCAATTTACATATGTTTAAAAATTACATATTTTCTTTAAAATAATTATAATTATTGCAATTAATACTTAAATATCAAAATAACGTATATTATATGTGCAAAAACGTGTAAAATCTAACAAATGATTTGCGCGGCTCTGTGAAAAATGCATGTTATCTTCGTAAAAACGAAGCGGGTGAGGAGAATGCTTTTCACTCTATACAGGGTCGCGCCTTTTACCCCTTTTTGATAATTTTTTTAAAATTTTACTCTAGTATGATTTTTGCCCCTAATTTGTTCATCTCACTAACAAAATTAGGATATGATACTGATACTGATTCATAATCTGTTACGATACAATTACTAACATACATTCCAGCAATACAAAATGCCATGAATAATCTATGATCATTTTCGGAATTTAATAACGCCCCTCTTAATTCATTTGACGACTCTAAAATTAAACCGTCTTCTTTCTCTTGTACTTTAATTCCTATTTTAACTAGTTCTCTAGATAGTATTGATATTCTATCTGTTTCTTTTAATCTTGCATGTTTTACATTTATAATTTCAATTGGGTTTGTTGTTTTTAATGCTAGAATTGCTAATGGTGGAAGCAGGTCTGGTGAATTGTTTAAATCGAATCTTCCCCCACTAAGTTTATCTGGTGTTTTAATTGTGATATGTTCTTCTGCTATGATTACTTTTACTCCCATTTGTTCTAAAATATCGATAAACACTTCATCTCCTTGAGGTAGGTTTCCAATTTTACCATGGATTACAACGTTTTCTCCATTTAATACTGCAGCTGAAAGTAGTAATGCTAAACTTGAAAAATCAATTGGTACAGTAAATGCAGATGATTTGTATAATTGGGGTGAAATATTGTATTTTTTATATGGAATTAATGTTTGTACTGTAACCCCAAAGTTTCTCATTGTTGCAATGGTTGCATCAAGATATGGTTTTGAAACTAAATTTCCATCGATGTTTAAGTTAATTCCTTTTTCAGTTAATGGTGCACAAATTAGTAGTGCTGATACAAATTGACTCGAAAAATTTCCAGGAATTGAAATATCTCCACCTAAAATTCTTCCCGTAATTTTGATTGGTGGCATTCCATTTGTTGAAGTACATTTTGCTCCTATACTTTTTAATGCATCAAGTAGTGGTTGCATTGGTCTTTTTTGAAGACTAGTATCTCCTGTCAATGTAATTTCGTTAGTGAATAATCCTGCAATCCCCGATGCAATCCTTATGGTAGTTCCTGAGTTTTTAGCATCGATTTCAGGTACATCTATGTCAAATTTTATTGGTTTTCTGACAATTATTGACGAATCTAACTCTTCAATTTCCGCTCCAAATTTCTTACATGTATCTATTGTTGCAACTGTATCGTCTGAAAACAGCACATTGTCAATTTTGCTATCATTGCCTGCAAGTGCTGCCAGAAAGATTGCTCTATGTGAATAACTTTTGTTTGCAGGGCATGTGACGTGACCTGTTATTTTTGATTTTTCTACTTTACAATTCATGAACTTCGGCCTTTTTATTATTGATTTTGGATACTATTACATTTCCTTCTAATGCTGAAAATACTTTTTTTATGTTTGATTCGTTTTCCTTTTTTGTTACAGCTGCAATTGCAGGACCGTTCCCTGAAACTGATGCTCCAAGTGCTCCTTTCTCCAACAAATTAATAATTATTTTCGGATCTGAATTTAATATTGCAGCTGTTGCTAATCCATTGATGTTCATTGCATTCCAATACTCTGCTTTTTTGCCAACTCCCATGCGCCATTAAATACATCTGAAAGAATTTTTAGATTTTTTAAATTTCCTCGTTTTCTATTTTTAGGAATAAATATCACTGCAATTAAATTTGCTGGTGCTCTTTCTGAATGAATTCTACTTTTTTTAAGATTGTCAGTTACATTGAATCCTCCATAATAACATGAACATGCATCATCATATGCTCCAGTTATGCTTACTTTAGATTCTAATGATGCATCAACTCCTGCAAGTAAAATTTGTTTATCTGTTAATTTTGGTTTAAATATTTTTGCACATGCAAGAGCGATTGCTGATGAAATTGCACTTGAACTTTTTAATCCATATCCTGTAGGTATTTCTGAATTTAGCGTAACATCAATTCTGTTTTCTTCAATCTCTTTTTTTGAAAGTATTTTTTCTATAGTTTTATTTATTAATCTTGAACTTAGGCTCTTGTTTTCTGATTGAATGAAAATTCCTTTGCCTGGACTGGTCTCAATTATTGCATCTACTTTCAATTCAATGCCTAATGTTGCGCCCTTGTGGGTAGCAATTGCATTTACAAGTGATACTGCACCGTGTACTGTAGCCATTGCTTTTGCCATTATACTCCTCCTAACAATGCTTTTTTCATGGCATTATAAGGTGCTTCTACACCATGCCATATTTGAAACGCTCTAGATGCTTGACCCAATAACATCTCATAGCCATAAATTATGATGGCTCCTTTTTCTTTTGCTTTTTTTATAAAATCTGTATTTATTGGAGAATATACTATATCATACACAATTGTTTTTGAGTTAATTCCATCAAGTGAAATAACACTTGGTTCGTTTTTCAATCCTACTGATGTTGCATTTACGATAATATCATAATTTTTTGTAGTCTCTCCTATCTCATCTATTCTAATTGGATTTGCTTTTAATCCAATTTTATTTGAAAACTCTGAGATCTTATTTGCATTTTCTAAAGTTCTGTTTGCTATAGTGATACTTTTTGCATGTTCTTTTGCAAATCCTGCTACGATAGCCCTTGCAGCACCGCCTGCTCCTAATAACAAAACTTTCAAATCTCTTATGTTCAAATTTCTTTTTTTAAATGGTTCTAAAAATCCGTCCATATCTGTATTGTATCCTTTTAAAATTCCATTATCGTTTGTAACTGTATTCACTGCACCTATAATACTACAAGACTCGTCTAATTTATTCAGGTATTTCATCATTTCAACTTTATGTGGAATTGTAACATTAAATCCTGCTATCTTAATTTTTTTAAGTGATTCTATTCCTTCTTCTAATTCGTCTTTTGCTATTTTATATGCGATATATGAGCAATCCAAATTCAATTCTCTAAATGCTGCACTATGAATATTTGGTGATAATGAATGATCAATAGGATCTCCAATAACTGCAAATGTTTTTGACATCTTATTTTCTAGATTACTATGATTGATTTAAACTCTCGACATGTATGAAATGTCTTTTTTATTATTATTTTTTTTATAAACTCTAAAATTATATTCTTTATTTGGCTAGGCTCTTAATATTTAATTCATCTTTAGGTTGATGATTTTTTTCACCTCATCAACACTGAATTGTCCAGGTGCTATTGGCTTTCCAAGTGATACGTAGGTGTATGGGCTTCCTAGGTATAGGCACAAAATTCTTGATAATCTTCCATTATTCCCCATCGCAAACGCTATCAAACTGTTTTTCTTATTTTGGCTATAGAGTTGAAGAGTTACAGTTGAATCTTTAGCTGATTTGGCTGTAGTAACAATTTTTACATTATTTGAAAATTTACCCATTTGGTTCATTTTGTTTTTTAACTCAGAAAATTTTGGAGTTTTTTTAAAGTCATGCCATGAAATAAGTAGTCTGGTCTTTGTTGATTTGAGATATTTTGCCAATTCTTTATTTTTTTTAATTGTATTAAATTCAACATCTAGTAAAAATGGATTATACTCTGAAATTAATTTTAATATTGCAATTCTTTCTTTTTCACTTCCTTCAAATTTTCCTCCTTCTGATTTTGGTCTAAGTGTGCATACTACTTTTTTTAAATCATCTTTGATATTTTCTAATGTTTGTGGTATGTCATCTGTTTTTAAAAAATCAAATCTTACTTCTGCATAGTCTGATTTTTTTAGTGCTTGTTTTAGATTGTTTTTGATCTTATTTGAAGAATTTTCTGCAATTGATACACACGTTTTGTATTTCATTTTTACTTTTCTAAAATATATTCATCTGATACTTCCATTCCAAAATGTCTACCTGTTGCAGATTTTGCATGAACCATTACTGAATCTCCTTTCTTGAGATGAGTCACTGATACAAGTTGACCGTTTGGTTTTACAAAGCGAATTGTTTCAGCGTCTTGTGCAATTATTCCTCCAATTTCTCCTCCTACAGATGCTTTAATCATCAACATTGGGCGTCTTTCTATTTTTGACCTTCCCACAGTAGCTCTTCTTGCTTTACCTTTAGAATTTATTATTAATACTTCAGAACCTGCTTCTACTTCTGAAAGGTAGTTTGTAGTTCCATCAGGAGATAGTGTATAACAATGAACTGCTCCAGCGTTTACTCTAAATGGTCTTGGTGATGTAAATGATGAACCTACTGATTCATTATGAACTAAAAATAGAAAATTTGATCTACTTCCAATAAGCATTCCTTCTCCCTTGTGTAACATTGATGCTGTATCGACACAAACTCTCTCACCGTCTCCTACTTCTTTAATCTCGATAATTTTTGCAGATTTCAAATCAAAGCTTCTAGTTCCTAAATACACCATAGCTTCTCTTACTTCACTAATTGAACCTGTATTGAAAATAACTCCGTCTACTCCAACTTCAAGTATTGAAAACATCTTTCTTACTTCCTCTGGTGTATTTGCCATAGCAAAAATTTTTGTATTAATTTTGTGAAGTTTTGCAATTATGTTTTCAAGTGGAATAATTTTCCAATCTTTTACTTCAACTATTACAAAATCCAGTCCTTTTTTTGCAACTGTTAAAATATTTTCAATATCCTTGTTGGATAAAACCTCAAATTTCCTGCCTATTTTTTTCCCCTTTGGTTTTGCTGAACCTTCCTTTTCAATTACTATGTAATTTGCAGCAGATGATGGGTATACTGTATCTAGTTTTGTCTTTTTAGAATTTAGTTTTTTTGGATCAAGATATACTGTCTTGATTCCTTCTTCTTCTAACTGTGGAAGAAATTTTGCTAATTGCGCTTGAGAGACTTTGGGCGAAATTATTAATTCTCTAGTTTTGCTCAAGTTTTTTCATTGCTTCCTTTGCGGATTCTTTTCTGAAAATTATTGATGCTAATGCTTTTACTATCTTTTCTGGATTTTTATGTGCAAAAATATTTCTACCATATGTTACACCTTTAGCTCCTGCAGTCATTGCATCTTCCGTCATCTGTAAAATATCTAAATCTGTTTTAGTTTTTGGTCCTCCTGCAATAACAATAGGAACTGGAGTACTCTTTACAATTTTTGCAAATGAATCTACATCCCCTGTGTATAATGTTTTAACAATATCTGCTCCACACTCTGCTCCTATTCTTGCAACATGTCCTACAATTTCTGGGTCATGTGGATCTTTGATATTTTCGCCTCTTGGGTACATCATTGCTAATAATGGCATATCCCATTTGTGACACTGGTCAGCAGTCATTCCAAGATGTTCTAACATCTCAGGTTCTTCTTTACCGCCGATGTTGATGTGAAGTGATACTCCATCTGCTCCTAGTCTTACAGCTTCTTCTACTGTACCTGTAAGCATTTTACGATTAGGAGACATTGACAAAGAAGTACTGCTTGAAAAATGAACTAGTACGCCAATCTTTGTTGGTTTTGGTAATGTTTTGAGAATCCCTTTGTTAATTATGATACTTGTAAGTCCATGCGTTTCACATCTGTAAATTATCGATGCCGGATCTGCTAATCCTTCAATAGGACCATTTGAAATTCCATGATCCATTGGAATGCATAACATTTTTCCTTTTCTAAGAATTCGATTTAGTCGAATCTCGTGACCCGATACCATGGCTGAATCTGTTTTTAGTGCCCTACTTAAAAATAACGTGAATCTTTAACTCAAAATTATCTTATTTATGCATGAATATGTCTGATGTGTTGTTTTTTGCCATCTCTTCTCAAGGAATAAATAGAAATCATAGATGTTGTTGAACAAGTTAATTGAGTCAAACTACTGAACAAATTAATCGAAGTGACATTGGAGATATTCTTGAAAATTCTCTAAATGGTAATAGGCTTGGTCCTGCAGATTGTCTTAGATTATTAGAGTCTGATGATGTGCATCTAATGGGTCTAGTTTCTGGCCATTTGACAAGAAAGCAATTTGGAAAGAAGGTCTCTTTTGTAAATAATATTATTTTGAATTATACTAACGTCTGCATTACTGATTGTAAATTCTGTGCATTTTATCGCTCTCCTGGTTCTGATGATGCTTATACACTATCTCTGGATCAAATTGAATCTAGAGTAAAGACTGCATGGGACATGTTTAAGATTAGACAAGTCTTGATTCAAGGTGGACACAATCCAAATCTGAAAATTGAATATTATGAAAATGCCTTTAAAATGATTAGACAAAAATTTCCAGAAGTCGGTGTACATGGACTTTCTGCATCTGAAATTGATATGATCTCTAGAATTGAAAAATCATCCACAAAAGAAGTTTTATCTAGATTAAAAGAATCTGGATTACAATCAATTCCTGGTGCAGGAGCTGAAATTCTTGTAGACTCTGTTAAAGATGTGATTAGTCCAAAAAAAATATCCAGTGCAGATTGGATTAGGATAATGGACGAAGCTCACTCCCTTGACATTCCAGCATCAGCAACTATGATGTATGGACATGTAGAAAATAATGATGATATTGTAGACCACTTTTTTAAAATTGTAAAATTACAAGAAAAGACTAGTGGATTTATGGCGTTTATTCCTTGGAATTTTGAGCCAAATAATACTTTGATGCAAGAAGAAAAATTAGTGGAGTATGGAACCGGTGGAACCCAATTGCTAAAAATGATAGCGATATCTAGACTTGTTTTTAATGGATTAATTCCACACATTCAGTCTTCATGGCTTACAAATGGAGTTGGAATGGCGCAACTTGCTCTTCAATATGGGGCAAATGATTTTGGCGGTACATTGATTGGTGAAGAGGTCGTATCTTGTACCGGTTCACGTTCTACTGAACTAACTGGTAAACTAATTGTAGATGCGATTCACCAAATTGGTTATCAAGCAGAAGAGCGAGATAATTTTTATAATCCTATTGCTTTGCTATAGTCCGTAACTAGACCATTTAGAATCTACTAGATTTTTTGTTTCTTTATCAACCTTGACTAATTGTTGAATTTCTCTTTGATACCCTTCTTCTCTAGTTTTTTGAGTCGCATCAATTCCTAACTTTGAACCCAAATTCACCATTGGAGATGCAGGATCAAGTGTATCTGTAGGTGTGTTGTTGATAATTGTTGTATCACGTGCAGCATCAGCTCTTGTTGTAATTGCCCATATTACATCATTGATATCATGAACATTGATGTCCTCATCTACTACAACAAACATCTTTGTTAATGCTAGCTGTCCCATTCCCCATAATCCCATCATTACTTTTTTTGCTTGTCCTGGATATCTTTTTTTAATTGATATTATTGCAAAACCTTGGAACCATCCAGATGCTGGCATACTGAAATCTACAACTTCTGGATGAAACATTCGTATCAATGGCAAAAATGACTGCTCGATAACTTTGCCAATATATGCATCTTCGAGGATTGGTTTGCCTACCACTGTTGTGACATAAATGGGATTTTTCCTTCTCATAATTCCAGTTAATGTGAAAGTTGGGTATGGCTCAATCGGAGTGTAATAGCCTGTATGATCTCCAAACGGTCCTTCGTCTCTGATATCATGTGGGTCAACGTATCCCTCCAAAACAATTTCCGCGTTTGCAGGAACTTCCAAATCAATGGTTTTGCATTTTACAGTTTTGATCCCTTTTTTTCTTGTAATTCCCGCAAACAAATACTTGTCAAGTCCTTCTGGAACTGGGGCAATTGATGAAAACACAGTTGCAGGTTCACATCCGATAATTACAGCTGCAGGTATTTTCTCTCCGCGCTCTTTTGAAATCTCTCCGTGTTGTGCACCGCGTTTATGTTTTTGCCAGTGCATCATTGCATGTGTGCTATCTATAATTTGCATTCTATATACTCCAAGATTTCTAACTCCCGTTTCTGGATGTTTTGTTGCAACTAATCCTAATGTAATAAAACGTCCTGCGTCATTTGGCCATGATTTTAAAATTGGTAATTTATCAAAAGATGCGTCACTTGAAGTAATCTCAGTTACTGGTCCACTGTTTTCTAGTTTAGGAAAAGATTCTGCCATTTTTGAAAGTTCGGGAAGTTTTTTTATCTTATTTAGAAATCCCGATGGCATATCCATCTTTGTCATATCTACAATTCTTTGTCCTATCTCTGTAAAGTCTGTCATCTCTAGTCCAATTTCCAATCTTTTCATTGAACCAAACGCATTGCCCAATACTGGCATGTCATAATTTTTTACATTTTCAAAAAGTACAGCTGGACCATTTGAATACATCTCTCTTCTCAAAATTTCTGCAATTTCTAAATTTGAATCAACTTCTGTTTTTACTCTTTTTAATTCCCCCTTTTTTCTAACTCTGTTACAAATTCATGGATGTCTTCAATTGCCATAATTTTACTAAAATTGAATCCAGTATAAGCTTAACTAGATTTACGCATACTTGATATTTTAAAAATAATTCTAACGCATGGCATTTAATTCCTACCACTGGGAAATTATCTCATTGGTTGATGACAAATGTGTAGTTTGTAAAGGATCTGGTACTATTGAGCTATTGGGTTCTCAATGTCCATTTTGCAATGGAACTGGTGAATCAAACAAATTGGCCAAATCTTATCTTGACTCCCATATCTGTCAATGCGTTTTTCTTGATAGAAAACAATGTCCATTATGTGGAAAGAGATGTCATCATGACACACCAAACAAACCAAAAATTTTACTTAGTCCTGAATAGAAATTTTACATTGGTGGAAGTTCGTTTTTTCTATCATGTCCACCAGAACCAAATTTACAATAGAAACATAATTCTGATTCCATGTATTTTAACTGCTCTACTTGAATTGCTCCCAATTTTAATGCAATTTTTGTTAAAATTCTATATTTTAATGGCATAGCTGGAATTACCTCTTGAGTATACACTCTATAATGATCAGGACAGAATTTTAGAGTTATTTTTGATGGCTCCTTACCTTTCTGATTTACCTGTCTTGTAAAATTGATCTGTTCTCTAATGTATTCATGTTTTGGACAAGGACAATCTTTTCCTCCAGGGTGTTTGTATGCAGGAGTATTTTTCCAATCAAATCCCGGATACTCTTTTTCAAAATCATCCATAGTTACAGTTGGGTGTATTATGCATATAAAACTTGATCAAATTTTACTTTGATACTTGACCCAAATGTAAATAAACCCCGAAAATTCATCCAAACTAAATGTCGGCTGCTAAAAAGCAAACAAAACAAGATCTTGAAAACAAGATTGCCGAATTAGAAGCTAAATTAGATAAATTGGCAACACAGCTTGAAGCAAAACCAGCACCAAAACCAGCTGAGGTAAAACCTGCTGAGGTTGCAAAACCAGCACCAAAACCAGCTGAGGTTGCAAAGCCTGCTGAGGTTACAAAACCAAAAGGCGTATTGCCAAAAGGTTCTGAGCCAAAACCAGCAGATGTGCCAAAACCATCTGAGACAAAAGCATCACCGCCAGCTACTGTACAGGCAGCTTTAGAGAATGCTTATCAAAATGCCAAAATGACAGATTTTCATTGGTATAGGGCACATGTAACAGGTTATTCTCCAGCTCCAAACAGATACTTTGTAAGAAGAACTGCTCCTGTAGGTAAAGTTCCATCAGGAAATTGGAATGATCAAAAAGCTAAAGTTCCTGGATATACACAACCATCAAACCAGTACTTTGCAACAAGACCTAGACTTGCATATCATCCAGCAGATAAAATGTTTGGAGGTTTCAGTGGTGTAACAATGACAGTTGATGGAGTAGTTGCACAAGCTCAAACACAGCAAGCACCTCCAAAACCAAGTAAAGGCACATTGCCAAAAGGATTCTAATTCAATCATTCTTTTATTTTCTATTTTTGATAAAATCCATATCCTGACCGCCTATGTTGTTTTAATTGATATTTAATTTCAAAATTCATTTGTTTTTATTTTATAGTTCATTTTATATTTATGAAATTTTTACATATTATGATTTATTTTTTCCAATTAATTTTAACTAATTATTCAGTCTGATCAAAATGTAAATAAACAATGTAATATTTACTGAAAGGAATGGCAACTAAAAAGCAAACAAAACAAGATCTTGAAAACAAGATTGCCGAATTAGAAGCTAAATTAGATAAATTGGCAACACAGCTTGAAGCAAAACCAGCACCAAAACCAGCTGAGGTAAAACCTGCTGAGGTTGCAAAACCAGCACCAAAACCAGCTGAGGTTGCAAAGCCTGCTGAGGTTACAAAACCAAAAGGCGTATTGCCAAAAGGTTCTGAGCCAAAACCAGCAGATGTGCCAAAACCATCTGAGACAAAAGCATCACCGCCAGCTACTGTACAGGCAGCTTTAGAGAATGCTTATCAAAATGCCAAAATGACAGATTTTCATTGGTATAGGGCACATGTAACAGGTTATTCTCCAGCTCCAAACAGATACTTTGTAAGAAGAACTGCTCCTGTAGGTAAAGTTCCATCAGGAAATTGGAATGATCAAAAAGCTAAAGTTCCTGGATATACACAACCATCAAACCAGTACTTTGCAACAAGACCTAGACTTGCATATCATCCAGCAGATAAAATGTTTGGAGGTTTCAGTGGTGTAACAATGACAGTTGATGGAGTAGTTGCACAAGCTCAAACACAGCAAGCACCTCCAAAACCAGCCGAGGTTGCAAAGCCAAAAGGTACACTGCCTAAAGGAGTAGAACAAGCTCAAACTTCATCTACATCTGAAAGTTCTGGAAAGTCAAGAAAAGAACAATTAGAAGAATATGAAAAAGAGTATCTTCAAAGAATGGAACAACAAAGAATTGAAGATGAGAAAAGATACCAAGAAGCTGTTGCTGAAGAAGTAAAAACTAGAACAAATACAACACATGGTGCTTTACCAAAAGGATTTGAAGCAAAACCAGCTCCTGAACCACCAAAAACTTCTAGAGGCACATTGCCAAAAGGATTCTAATTTTTATTCTCTTTTTATTTTTAATTTAATTTTAAAAAATCATCTAATACTTCCTTTGAATGTCCGGCCGGTTTTACCTTAGGATATACCTTGAAGATTTTTCCTTTCGCATCAACTAAAAATGTACTTCTTGCTACTCCCATGTACTCTCTTCCCATGAATTGCTTTTTGCCCCATACTCCAAATTGTTTTGAAATTGTTTTATCGACATCTGCAAGAAGTGGATATTTTATTCCCATCTTATCACAAAATTTCTTATGTGAATCAACATCATCTGGACTAATTCCTATAATCTCAATTCCTGCTTTTTGAAATTTTTTATAATCTTTGGAAAACTCATCAGCCTCTGTTGTACATCCTGGCGTAAAGTCTTTAGGATAAAAATAGATTACATGCTTTTTGCCCTTAAAATCACTTGATTTGACACTGCTTCCGTTTGCATCTTTTACTTCAAATTTTGGAACTGATTCTCCTTCTTCTAACATGATATGTCTAAAGATATTTTGACCATTAATTACTTTTTGACTTGAGATGATCTATTCTACTTCGAATGTTTTATATGGAAATCCGATTGGCTTTAGCTTATGGTTAATCCAAGAGCGTATCTTGCAGAAGCAATTGCAACATATGGTCTGGTATTTTTTGGCCCGCTTTCTGTAATTATTGCAGTAGCATCTTTTGGAGAAACTCTGACAACACAATCTGTATTGTTTATCTCACTTGGTCATGGTGGTGCAATCGCTCTTATGGTTTATGCATTTGGACATGTATCTGGGGCTCACATCAATCCAGCAGTTACAATTCCAATGATGATTACTAAAAAAATTGGAATTAAAGATGGTATTGGATATATTATTTCACAAATAATTGGTGCAGTTGCCGCAGCTGCAACTCTTAAAGCAATTTTGCCGGAACTCGGTGCTAAAGTTAACTTTGGTACTCAAGGCGGTCCAAGTGAACTTATCAATAATAGCATAAGTTCTGGTTTTGCAATTGAAGCAATTTTGACTTTCTTCTTAGTACTAGTAATTTTCATGACAGCCGTTCACAAGAAAGCATCACCTGGATGGCATGGATTTTCAATTGGTGGAATGGTGTTTTTGATTCATCTTGTTGCAGTTCCATTAACTGGCGCATCTGTAAATCCTGCAAGAACATTTGGTCCTGCATTAATTTCCGGAGCTTGGGAGTTTCAATGGTTGTATTGGGCAGCACCAATTCTGGGTGGTATAATTGCAGGTTTGATCATGAATTATGTCTATGTCAACAAGGCAGAAAAAGAAGCATAGTTTTTTCAAATACCAAACGTTTTTAAAAATTTGATATCCCGATTCTGTTGGACTCGTTGCATAGCTTGGATAGTGCGAACGCTTGCGGAGCGTTAGGTCGTCGGTTCGAATCCGACCGAGCCCGCTTTACTTGAATTTTTAGATTCTAATTTGAAATGAAATTTTTAGAATGTTTTTGTCTTTCTTAAAAAAATAGTTACTGATGTCATATAACATGTAGTAGCTATAATTTCTGATATTAATGATGCAATAAATGGCTCTATGCTCATTTCAAGAAAATAATACAAAGAAGGCCATCGTACTGCAAGATAAATAATTTCACCTGCTCCAAATGATGAAATCATATTCAGAATCTCTTTTTTAATTAAACTTGAATTCATTTGCTTGTATCTGACTTTATTATCCAAATAAAATAAAACCGAAAAAATTCCAAATATACTATGTATCCTGTTATTATTGTAATTGTAGTTGTGAGGTGATTCTCATATCCTGTTAATGATTGAGCAACAATTGCTGAAAGTGAGGCTGAAATGATAAAACAAATTATAAAATTCCTGTTTATTTGCAGTAATTGCTGGTTGACCTTCATGTTCTCTTTTTCATCTAGTAACTATTATTTTATGTTAAACAAACTTTCATTCTATGAGAACTAGATGCCAATGGGCAAAGGATGATCTTAACATTGAGTATCATGATAATGAATGGGGAAAACCTCAACATGATGATCGTAAACTATTTGAATTTTTAATTTTAGAAGGAGCTCAGGCTGGCTTAACATGGACTACTATTCTTAAACGACGAGATGGATATCGAAAAGCATTCTCTGACTTTGATCCAGTTAAAGTATCCAAGTATACTGAAAAGCATATCAAAAATTTACTAAACAATCCTGAAATAATTCGTAATAAATTAAAAATCAATTCAGCAATCAATAACGCAAAACTCTTTATAAAAATTCAAAAGGAGTATGGCTCATTTGATAAATTCATTTGGAGTTTTGTTAATCATGCTACGATAATAAACAATTTCAAACGTCTTTCAGATATACCTGCATCTACTGATATTTCCAAAAAAATGAGTGATGAATTAAAAAAATATGGTTTTAATTTTGTTGGTCCTACGATCTGTTATGCTTTCATGCAAGCTGTAGGTATGGTAAACGATCATACATGTGACTGTTTTAGATTTCAAAAATACACATAATTTCTATTTTGATGCTTCAAGTTTTTTGATGGTATCGCTATAGAGATTCATTGGAACTATTTTGACTGTACTCATTGATGAAATTCCGACATCAATACATAATTTTTCTATATCATGTGCATGAACCGCATCAATAACTATGATCCACTCGTGTTCTAACACGGACATGTAAAATTCTACGATTTTACTTATGTTGTATTTCTTTATTTCCTTGTCCATATTGGATTTAATCTTTAAGAAAATTTTCTTACTTTTTTCATTGTTTAGCGGGCACAATTCTGGGCTATGTGTTGCAAATACACCAAAAAGCATAACGAAATTATTATTATCTGATATTTAACTTTAATTTTTTTATGTCTTTGTATTTTTTTTAATTGTAATGTATTCTGTTTTTTTGATAACTTATTCATATATCTGAATGTATTTTTTAGTAAGTTTTTTTAATACTAAAACATTTCATAAAATAGAATATGAAAATTTCAAAAAATATACAAAATGGATTAAACAATCAAATCTCCTTAGAAGCAAATGCTTCTAACATCTATTTGTCAATGGCTTCTTGGTGTGAAGTGATTGGATATGAGGGTGGTGCTAGTTTCTTTTATGCTCAATCTGATGAAGAAAGAGCCCATATGTTAAAAATTGTTCATTACTTAAATAATCTGGGAATTGCTGCAACAATTCCTGCAACCAAATTGCCTTCATCTGATTTTAAATCATTAGAATCTATTTTAAAAACGGCTTTAAAAAACGAACAAGCAGTTACTGCTGCAATTCATAAACTAGTTGAAATTGCACAAAAAGATAAAGACCATTCAACTTATGCCTTTCTAGAATGGTTTGTTAATGAACAAGTTCAAGAAGAAACAAAATTTGAGACTTTGATTCAAAAGTTTGAATTAATTGGAAGAGATAAGATTGCCATTAATGAAATAGATAAAATTTTGGCATCCTCTGTTACTTCTACAAACTCTGCAGGATCCGCCTAGTTTAATCTAAAATTCATAATTTTAAATGATATATTTTTCACATTTACAACCTTTTACAAGACATCTGCCATTTCCTTCAAAATGGATAGCATTGTCGTGATAGCATCCAATTTTCATATTGTTGCATTTCATTACAAATTCCTGTTTATGATGATTCTTTAATCTTGTTTATCAGACAATTATAATTACACACTAAACCTATTGTCTATCATGGCTAATCTCAAAAGCATAGGTCATTTTTTTATTTTTATTGTAGGTGGACTTGTTGCTATTATTGTTGGCTCGTTTATGATTCGCGGAACTATGCACATGTGGGATAAACCTGATTCAGATAAAAAATCTGATAAAAATAATGACTAAAAAACAAGTATAATAAACTAATTTTAGAAATGATGCCTGATTCTTCAATTAGAAAATCTCTTGAAGATTATGTAAAATTAAGAATTAGAGATGTTCCATCTGAAATTCATCAAACTTTTCCAAATGTTAAACAAATTTGGAAATGTGAAAATCAAGTTGATTTTCTTTATGGCTATTATGTCGGAAAGATTGAAGAAGGAACATTACATTATTTGCTCAAAGCAACTCGATCATCAACAGGCGGGTTTGTTGATGCTTTTGAAATTAGAGGTATTCTTGAAACATATCGGACAGATCTGAGAAATTCTATTGAGAAAGCACTCTCTTAGTGAAGTAGAAATACTACACTGTTCTAAATATTGACATGGTTGGACCTCAAGACGGTGGATTTGGTTTTGATCAATCAAAAAAATACACTAGTGTCGAAAATATAGAACAGGTATGTGTTCAATGTCAAGCCGGCCAACACAAAAAATGTTTGGTAAAATCAAAACAACAAGAAAATTGTGAATGCGAACATTGCCTAATTTATGGATGATATTTTTTTCAAAATTAATTTAATTATTTATTTTAATCTCTTATTGTTGTAAAATTCATCATTGTGATTTTTTAATAATTGCGTAGATTCAATAATATGTTGTTTCTTAATTTAATGATAATGTCTAAAATTAAACAAATTATTGCATGGATTGCAATTCTTGGTGGTGGTATTGGCTTCTTCTTCTTCTCATTATATGCTGTAGACTTTATGCGCTAAATTTGGAAATTGTATCTATTCTTTAGATTCTTTCTTTTCTTTTAGTTTTTCAAGTTCCTCTCTAGTTTGAGCATGTTCTCTGCGTTCTTTGTCTAGTAGAACGTGAAGCGTTTCTAGCTCTTTTTCTGCCTTACTTAGTTTTGATTTTAACCCTCCCACTACTGCGCTAGCAGCTTCGATTATTCCTTTAGTTGCTTTTTTGTCAGTAATTTCTCCTTCGATGAATTCTTTTTCTTTAGAAGTAAAAATTCCTGTTTCACCATCAATATTTTCCTGTATGTTTTTTACATCATGTTTTGCATTATAGAGTCTAGAAGTAATTTCTTCTAGCTCTTTTTGTGCTTGAATCTGCTGTGCACGTATTTCTCGTAATTCTGATTGACCTTCTGTGATTTTTTCTTTAACATCATCATACTCTTTTGTGATCTTTTCAAGTTCTTGATTCTTTTTTGTAATATTGATCTCTGCTCTATCTATTTCCTCGATATTTTTTTTATTTTTATTGAATTTTTCTTCCGAGTCATTTATTTTTGTTTTGATATTTTTATATTCCAAGTATATTGTATCGAGTTCTAATTTTTTTTGATTTGATTCTCGTTTTATCTCCATTAATTTGCTAGTTGCTTCATCGTATTCTTCTTTTACGCTTTGCAGCTTTTTTGTAATGTTGTCAATTTCTTCTTGTTTTGTTCTAAATTCAATTTGCAGTCCTTCTACTTCTGTTTCAAGTGATTCCTTTAAAACTCTCTCTTCATTTTTTTCATATGTCTTTTCTTCTACTTGCTCCTTTTTCTTTCCAAAAAGACCCATGTTAATCTACAAAAATCTCCAAAAGATGAACGTTTCTTTAGTTTTTTGCTCTTGTGCGAATAAACTTGAGGTAAAATCCAATTCCGCCAATAACTATGCCCCCAATCAATGCCAGCATCCCTAATTCTGGATTATCGGGATTTATGTTGGGTGCTAAAAATAATAGTAATGCCCCAAATATGATTAGAGCAAAACTGCTACTGCCTCTTGATTTATTGTGCTCGCTGTGTACCATTTTAGATATATTCTGAAACTGTTTTTGCTACTTTCTTTCTTCCAATATCTGTTATTAGTGGTCCAATTTTAGGTCCTCTTGATGTGCCGAGTATTATTTGATATAAAATTCTAAAGAAGTCTTTTGGTTCAACCCCGTTTGACTTTGCAATTTGATATATTGTATTTTGAATATCTTCTGGTTCATCTTCTGCATTGAGTGCATCTACTAGTAGTTTCAAAACTTTTTTTGCTGATTCATCCATGTCAACTTGTGCTTTTTCTTGTTGATCAAACTCATCTGCAAAATTTCCAGCTAACTCAATTAATTTTTCTATTTGTGGATCAGGGTTTTTGATTACACCGTAATCTAATAGTTTTTTCATTACCCTTTCAGTTCTGTTTTCTTTGAACATTTTTGCTAATTCAACTAATAATCTATAATTGACATGTATGCTTGGTTGCTTTGGAGGATTTAGTAAATTTACATATTCATAGAGTCCTTTTGATTTTATTAATTTGGCCTCATTGTCAACCTTGATTTTTCCAAAAAATATGTCCTCTAATTCGTTATACTCATTCATCAACGATGGTATGTCTTCAAATCCTAATTCTCTTGCACCTGTAATTCTTTTGTAAAGTAGTAGCAAAATTGATTTTGGACTTCCAAACTCCATCCATTTTTGTCCTGTAACCACATTTCCTAATGATTTTGAAATCTTTTTCCCCCCCTTATCCAAAAACATTTCATATTTTACATGATGAGGATGTGGAAAATTCAAAATCTCATCTGAGACCCAGTCATTTACTTTTACTGAATCCATGATGTCTTTTCCATATGCTTCAAATCTAATATCAAATGCTGCCCATCTTGCTGCAAATTCTACTTTCCATGCTAATTTGCCGAGATCTTTTGTAATGTCTGCTTCTCCATCGTGTCCACAACCTTTGATCATTTTTGAGCTAATCTCTGTATCATGACACTTGTATCTTACTTTCTTCTCATTTTCTAGATACTCAAATGCTTCTGCTGTGTAAAGTCGGTCACAATTTGAACATACTGGAAAGTATGGTAGGAATTTCTGATATTTTTCTTGCCCTACTAATTCTGAAATCTTATCTCCTATCTTTGCGCTGTTTTGTAAAATTGTATGAATTTGATCTTTTAGCAATCCATTTTTGTAAGTGTCTTTCGCTCTTCTAAATTCATATTTAATTCCCATCTTGTCCAGCCCATCTAAAAGAATACTACTCATGTGCATTCCATATGACTCATGACAACCGTAAGGGTCTGGAATCAACGAAACAGGTTTAGCAATGTGTTTTTCTAAATCATCCGGAAATCCTTCCGGAATTTTTCTCAATCCGTCTAAATCATCTGAATATGCAATTAATTCTGATTTGAATCCATAATTTTCTAATGCAAGTTTTACTCCATATGCCCTAACTGCATCTCCTAAACTTCCTATATGTGGAACTCCTGAAGCACCAAGTCCGCTTTCAACTCTTAATAGTTCTAAACTTCTACCTAGAGTTTTTTCTCGCTCTAGTAACTCATGCGCTAATTTATCTATCCAAGTTCCCTTGCCGAAAATCTCTTGTTCTGACATGTCTATTCTTTATTCAACGATTTTGTCATGTATGGCCCATATAACGAATACCCTATTTTTTGATAATATTCTCTTGTTCCTACAGCACTAATTACTAGTAGTTTTGTAGCATCAAATTCTTCTTTGGAAA
Source organism: Nitrosarchaeum sp. AC2 (assembly GCF_013407385.1). Taxonomy (NCBI): domain Archaea; kingdom Thermoproteati; phylum Nitrososphaerota; class Nitrososphaeria; order Nitrosopumilales; family Nitrosopumilaceae; genus Nitrosarchaeum; species Nitrosarchaeum sp. AC2. Next base: position 545,124 of record NZ_CP030847.1, read on the forward strand.
TTTTTTCAGCCTCTTTCATTAAATTTTTCCCCAATCCTGAATGCTGAATCTCATTTTCTAATTTTTCTCCAAGCTTCAATGATTTACCATACACATGTAATTCGCGTACAATACAAGAATTATCTCCAATTTCTTTTCTATGTGCAAGATTGCTTGGTTTTCTTAATCTCAAAAACCCATAAATTGATTCATTTGAATCTTCATATGACAAAAATACTTCTTTTCCATTTGATGAATCATAATTAATTCTGTTTAATTTTATATCTTGTTCGTTAGTTTTTTTGTTTGATAGTCCTGCCTCTCTGCATCTGATGCATTTACATGAAATGCCTTGCTTACTTAGATTTTGTTGTACTATTTGTCTGAGATTTCCTGATTTTGGACCTGCTATGATTTCATTTGGTGATATCTCTCTTTGAACTCTCATTATTCTGACCCATTTTGGAACGTTTTTCTTTACTTCAGTTAGAACTTTGATCATATCTTGATCAGAGTATGGTGAGTATCTTCCTTGTTTGTATTCCTCATAGAGTGGTGTGTTCTCAATTACTAGTGATGGGTAAATTTTTAACATGTCTGGTCTAAGTTCTGGGTCTTCAAACAATTTTTTAAAATCTGCAATATCTCCTTCTGGTGTCATTGTAGGAAGTCCAGGCATCATATGTGCTACAATTTTATATCCTGCATCTTTAGAAATTTGAAATGATTCTATGACATCATTGTAATTATGTCCTCTATTGACAATTTGGTATACTCTGTTTTGTAATGATTGTACTCCTATCTCTATTCTAGTAATTCCGTAATCTAACATTGCATCAACATGTTTTTGCTTGCAATAGTCTGGTTTTGTCTCAATTGTAAATCCTACGTTTCTTATTTTTGCATGTTCGTTGTTTAATTTAGCTTCCTCCAAATTTTTTGAATCAATTCCATTTAACGCATCATAGCAAGATTTGATAAAATTCTCTTGATAGTCTTTTGGCATGAACAAAAATGTTCCTCCTACAATTACTATTTCCATTTTAGATGGATCATGTCCAAAAGCAATTAATTTTTCAATTTTTGATATTATCTGCAGTTTAGGATCATATTCATTTTGTATTGCGTTAAGTGTTGATGGTTCTTTCCCAGTGTAGCTATTTGGCGAATTGAATTCTATTCCGCCTGGACAATACGTACATCTTCCATGAGGACATGCATAAGGTTTTGGCATCAATGCAATCACTGATACTCCAGATGCCGTCTTGATTGGTTTTTTTAACAAAACTTTTTGTAATTTGAAAAAATCAGTATCTTTTACAGTTGAAAGAATTTCATGATTTCTTGGAATTCTTTCTAGTGCATATTTTGCACATATTTTTTTAATTTCTGCCTTTACTTGTTTTTTAGTTGGCTCTTTAATTGTCAAAAGATTCTGGGTTATTTCAGTGCATGCAGTTGAAAATAACACATCTAGTTTATTCATATTTGAAATCATATCTAATTGAACATAAATTCGTTAAATAATCTTGGGACGTTAGATGCCTAATTTTGCCTGAAAATTCATTCTTTTACTCTATCTATTCATAGCAGATTATTTGCTTGTGGTTCTGCCCCTTCATGTTTCTGTTCTTTTTTATATTCTATCTTTAACCATATTGGCGTTATGATTGTTGTAACTGCTACCATGATCACAATGGTGGAATATACACTTGATGTTAAAATTCCCGACGCTACTCCTACTCCTGCCACAATCAAACCTACTTCTCCTCTTGATATCATGCCTATTCCTACTTTCATTCCCTTGGATTTGCTTTTCAAAAACATCATTGCTGGAAGTCCACATCCCAATAATTTTGTAGCAATTGCTATTGCAATAATTATCCCACTAAGATACAATATCTCTGCATTTACCTGTCTAAAATCTACTTGTGCACCAATTATTGCAAAGAATAACGGTGCAAAGATCAATCCTATTTGATGTGCATAGTTTTCAACTTTTTCAAATACCTTGGTAGTTGATAATGCCATTCCTACTGCAAATGCACCTACGATTGGCGACAGTCCAATAGATCCTGCAAGTGCCGCTGCTCCAAAAAATGATGCTGTTGCAATTCCTTCTACACTTCCTTTTGCTTTCCATAATCTTGGTGTAATGATTTTTGGCATTACCCAAACAGATGCTATGAGCATTGCTGCAAAGAATCCTAACACTTGAAGAATTTTTATTGTTACATCTGAAATATCGATACTATCCACTCCACCTGGACCGTTTGCAATTGATATTACCACTGACAGTACTGCTATAGCTAAAATATCATCAACTACTGCTGCTCCAATAATCAGACGTGCTTCTGTTGATTTGAGTTTTCCAAATTCACTTAATACTTGAACTGAAATTGCGATACTTGTTGCTGTAAGTGCTGTAGCAATAAGCATTGATTGCAACGCATCAAAACCAAACATCTGAAAAACTATCAGTCCTACTGCAAATGGAACTACAACTCCTAATGTTCCAACTGTAAACGATGCTTTTCCACCTTTTAGGAATTCCTTTGGAGTCATCTCAAGTCCTGCCATAAACAAAATTACTATTGCCCCAATCTCTCCAAGAATTTTTATCTCGTTGTTAATGTTAACTAGTGATACTCCTCCAGACCCAACAATGTATGCTCCAAGTGCAAATGGGCCGATTACCATGCCTGCTATTAATTCCCCTAATACAATTGGAAGTTTAAGCCTAAGAAATAACTCTGCCATTAATTTTGCGGCAAATAGTAGAATTCCTACCCCAATGATCGTTTCAATAAAATTCGCTTCTGCTGCCATTCTCTATCTTTGTTGATTTATTGCTAATATAAGGCGATATTTGGTTGAAAATTATTTCATATTTGTCTAATTATGTGATTTTTGATGAATTTACAAAAACTCCTTTTTTGGATACTATCCGCCCTATTTCTTGAGTTGTAATTTTATGCTTTTTGAAAATTGATCTTATTCTTGATACCTGATCTTTTGGAGATATAATGCAAAACCCTATGCCCATGTTAAATGTCTTGTACATCTCTTCTGGTTTTACTCCTTGCTCTTCAATTAATCCCATTATTGGAGGTATTTTTGGTAAACTATCTACCTCGTATCCTGTTTTTTTAAGTCTCATTAGTTTTGTAAATGCTCCTCCAGTGATGTGAGCTAATCCATTAATCTTACATTTTTGAATGCTTTCTAAAACCGGTTTTACATAAATTTCCGTTGGTGTCAATAATGCATCTCCTATGACTCCTACTCCTTTTACTTTGTCTTTTACAGAATATTTTGATAGCAGAGCTTTTCTTGCAAGTGAGTATCCATTTGAATGGATACCGCTACTGTTTGCCCCAATAATTACATCTCCTGGTTTTATTTTGTTACCCAACACAATATCTTTTTTTGAAACAAGACCTACCACCATTCCTGCTAAATCAAATGAGAATCCTTTTCCTGTAAGAACGTCTGGCATTATTGCTGTCTCTCCTCCTACAATTGGCAGTGCTGATTTTTTTGCGCCATTAACTAATCCTTCTACAATTTTTTTAAAGATTATTTGATCATTTTTGTTTGCAGCAATGTAATCTACAAATGAAACAGGAGTTGCACCGATACATATTATGTCATTTACATTCATTGCGACACAATCAATTCCAATTGTGTTGTATTTTTTCATCATATTTGCAATTACTACCTTAGTACCTACACCGTCTGTATGTGTAGCTAGTAGTTGCCCTCCTGGAATTTCTACAATTCCTGCATAATGTCCAAAACCATGTGTTATCTTTGCCATTTTTTGGAGTTTATGCGTGGATTCAATTAGTCTGCCTATTGCTGCCTGACTTTGTTTAATTTTGGTAATGTCCACGCCTGCATCTTTGTAGGTTAAACCCATAGTTTCATGCGTATTTGCTGTGAATAAAAGAATTTGCCTATCTTTTGGCTTACATGTACATTCCAGAAAACTCTTCCCTGTGTTTGACATATTTTTGAGATAATTCGTTAAATTCAGAATGAATTCTCTCTTTTTCTTTCTCCAAACTACTTGTATCTATTTTCATATCGTAGAATCGGTTTAATGCTTCTATCAATGTAGACGCCGCTGTAGGATCAGGTGATGCTTTATTTGCTTTTGCAAGTAATGCCACTCCTTGAATTTTTCTTACAATGCATTCGTTTAAAATTCCTCCTGGAATCCCAGTGATGAATCCTTGCGGGATCATGCTGATGTCTTTATCTGCCATCATTCTTACCAAATCTTCTTTTGCTGCACAATATGCTTTATCGTCATGTTCTTCACTTGGAATTCCATCAAGAATTACAATTTCCTTTGATCCTTTTTTTTCTGACCAATCTAAAATAGCTGAAACCAGCGAATACAATCCTTCCATTCTTAATGTTATTTCACAAATTATTGCACATATCGTTCCGTCTTTATTTGCATAAAATCTAAAAGGATGACGTAGTCTTCCTTTCATAAAAACAGTTGATGGTGGAAGATATTTTGATCTCATCAATCCAATTTCTTCCATTTTTAATTCTTCAATTATGTGACTAATTGAAAGTGATCCTACTAGGCCTGCTCCGACAAACCCTGCAAATATTATTGGACTGTTGAGTTCTATTTTTTTTATCTCAAATACTTCTGCTTCTGGAAATCCATCTGCCACTCTCTACGTCAATTATTCTGTCTAATTACTTTTATGAATAAACAGATTCAACATGGTTCTTCCTTTGTCTGTTATGGAATAGATCATGTTTGCTCCCACTGCTTCTTTTTGCACAAAGTTATAATCTATACAAAGATGCAAATAATTCAGAAATGATTTTTTCATTCTTATCTTAGATTTTGAATATAGATCTGAAAACGTCATTGGATTTCCTCTGAGTTGGTATAGTAATTTTAAAAGAGATAACGTGCTGTAATCTCTTGTTCTTGCTTTTACTGCATCTAGTATCTGGACGTCTCTTTTTATAATAAAATCTTCGAATTGGTCTGCTACTTCTACAGGTATGTATGTTAATCTTGCTCGCATCATACCGTATGGTACGGTACATTACCTTATTAATGTTCATCTTAAGCTTTGTTACTCTGTCTGGATGGTTTTTTTACACCAATTTCATGCCTATTGATCTAACGGTGCTACTAAAATATCAAAAACCGCCAACTTCAATATGATTATTTGACTAATTTTATTGAAATAGTTTCTATGGTTTGTCGCTTCTTGGATTCTTGTATCTGAATTTGTTAATTTTGATCAGTTCTGCATATGATCCAAATTTAGACGCGTCTGAAATTTTATCAAGCTCATCATCTGATTCATCATTACCATCAAATCTCTTCAATATTTTATAATTGGTACTTCTTTCAGCAGGTACTCTTCCAATCTCTTTGACAAGTCGTCTGATCTCTTTTGGTTTTATCAATTGTCCGTGATTAGAACCAGCTGAAGTTGAAATGCTCTCGTTGATTAGCGTTCCCCCAAAGTCATTTGCTCCCCACATTAACAATAACTGTGACATTTTTTGTCCTTCCTTTACCCAAGACATTTGAATATTGTCAATCTGATTATTCAATAAAATTCTTGCAATGGCATGAGTAAGTAAAACGTCTTTTCCACTACCTCCTTCTCTTATCTCTTCATGAAGTTGATGTTTGTACATTGGAGCTTCACTGTGAATAAAATTAAGTGGAACAAATTCTGTGAATCCTTTTGTCTCTTTTTGAATTTCTCTGATTTTTACAATATGGTTTACTCTGTCTTCTGGAGTTTCAATATGCCCAAACATCATAGTTGATGTAGTGTTGATTCCAAGATTATGCGCAGTCTTGATTACTTCTATCCAATCTTTCACACTTATCCTTCCTGGAGAAATTTTATCTCTTAGTTTCTGATCTAAAATTTCAGCTGCAGTTCCTGGAAGTGTATTTACTCCTGCTTCCTTGAGTCTTTTTAGATATTCTCTAATTGTAGTCTTTGATCTTGATGCTCCATAAAGTACTTCTTCAGGTGAAAATCCATGTATGTGAATATCTGGAATTTCTTTTTTAATTTCTTTACAAATATTTTCATATAGTTCTCCCTCCATGTCTGGTGGAAGGCCTGCTTGGATACATACCTCAGTAGCCCCTAATTGATGTGCTTCTTTTGCGCGTCTTACAATCTCCTTAGTTGGGAGAAAATATCCTTCTTCTTCTCTAAAGTCTCTACTAAATGCACAAAAACCGCATTGCTTAATGCATACGTTAGTGAAATTGATGTTTCTATTTACAACATAGGTGACTGTATCTCCTACTCTTCTACTTCTAATTTCATCTGCTACCAATCCTACTAAATGAAAATCAATACCTGATGTATTGTACAGCCTTAATCCTTCTTCTGCTGATACCTCTTTATCAGATAATGCTTTGTTTAAAATTTCAGAAATAGATGAATCTGATTTTTTAAGTAGGGAATCTATATTCACATTCATTTCCAATATTCCTTCCTTACCAATCCTTCCTCATCTTCAATATCTTTCATCTTACCTCTTAACTCTTTGCCAATAAATGAAAAAAATTCTGGATAAATTGGAAATCTGCATTTTAATTCAAATCCTGCATTCTTTGAATTCTGTTCAACTTTTTTAATCTCTGGCCATGAAAATTCTGGATTTACATAATCTGGTGTAAGTGGTGAAATTCCCCCCCAATCATTAATTCCTAAAGATAGAAAACTCTGATATGAATTTGGAGATAAATTTGGTGGAATCTGTATGTTCATTTTTGGCATGATTATTCTTGTTAGTGCGACAATTATTTTGAAATAGTTTTCATTTGCTGGAGGAAAATTCTTCATCTTAGTGTCTTGCTTTGGCTGAAAGTTTTGGATAATTACCTCTTGAATATTTCCATATTTTTCTTGTAGTTTTTTTATTGCAATGATAGAGTCTATCACCTCAATTGGTGTTTCTCCAATACCTACAAGAATCCCTGTAGTCATTGGAATCTTTAATCTTCCTGTGTTTTCTAATACTTCAAGTCTTGCTTGTGGTCTTTTACTGGCAGCTAGATAATGAGGCATGTCTTTTTTTGTCAATCTTTCACTAACGTTTTCAAGCATTATGCCCATTGACACATTGGTTTTCTGTAATTCTTTTAGCTCATCATGGTTCAAATTCCCAGCATTGGTATGTGGGAATAATCCCTCCTCTATTGCTAATTCTGATGCATGAGCCAAATATTCTGCAGTTGATCTGAATCCATTTTCTTTTAGCCACTCTTTGGCTTCTTGGTATTTCTGTTCTGGTCTTTCACCTGTCACAAATAATGCTTCTACGCATCGATATTTTTTTGCAAGACTCAATAACTGTTTTATTTCTTGTTTTGACATTAATGATATTTTATTTTCATTAGGTTCTGCCTTGTAAGTACAGTATGAGCATGTGTCTTTGCATAAATTTACAATATTAAAAAATGCTTTTTTTGAAAATGTTACTGAATCATTTTTAAATCTCTGTCTTAGTTTTTGTGCCGTTGAGAATAATTCTTTAGAATTTATTTTTGAATTTTGATATATCTCTACTATGTCTTCTCTGGAAATTATTTTATCTTCTAAAACACTGTTTAAACTCTCAGAGTTTAATACAAGCTCATTCAATAGTTGGTGTTTTTGTCTAGAGGTATTTATGCTTGTATTGCATCAATTTCCGTTTGGTCGTTCATCTAGAGTAATTGTAATGTTCGTTGTTCTGCCCTCTCTTAGAACCTCTAACACCATTTCATCTCCTACGGATTTTGCTCTCTGCAAATGAATTAAAATATCATCTATTTTTCTTACTTGATTTCCATCAACTGATAAGATAATGTCCCCTCCGATTGAATACTTTATTCCATCAACTTCTACAGTTTCATTCGAACCGTGTATTCCAGCTTTTGCAGCTGGACTGTCATCTACAACTGTAATTACTAGAAAACCTACCGCATCATTTAGATTCAAAACTTTAGCAAGATCCGGATCAATATCTCTACCTGCTATTCCAATCCATGGGTGTATGTATTTTCCATCTGCAATTATCTTTGGAACAATTTTAGCTAAAGTTTGTGATGGCACTGCAAATCCTACTCCCGTAAATTCGCCCGTAGTTGATTGTATTGCTGTGTTTATTCCAACAATCTCCCCTCTCATATTCAATAGTGGTCCTCCTGAATTTCCTGGATTAATGGCAGCATCTGTCTGAATCACATCTGGAATGGAGTATCCTGCACCTGAAGGTAAGAGTCTGCCCAATTGACTAATAATCCCTGAAGTCATAGAACCTGATAACCCAAATGGATTTCCTATTGCTGCTATTGGTTCTCCAACTTTGAGATTTGCTGAATCTCCTAGTGGCAATGGCTGCAATAATGATAAATCTGCATTGACCTTGATTACTCCTATGTCTGTATATTGATCAGAGCCCACAATCTCTGCATTATATGATCTGCCATCCAAAAATGTAACTACTGCTTTTTTTACATTCTTAACAACATGAGCATTTGTAATTATGTGGCCTTGTTTGTCAAAAACAAAACCAGAACCTACTCCACTAGTTCCGTTTGACTGCTCCGCTCTTTGAACGTTAATTCTAACTACTCCTGGTTCTGATTTTTCAAATATTTCAATTAATGAAAGCTTTTTTGAGTAATCCGTCAGTGTTGCTCCTGTTGCACTTGGAATTGATTTGTTATCTGAAATGACATCTGCTTTTACTGCAGTTGGAGGTACTGCTAAAATTACTGCAAAAATTATTGCAACAATTGCTGCTCCACTTATGGCTCCAACAATTACTCCAGATTTATCCATGCAAAATCGGTACCCCTTTTTCTATCTAAAAGCATTGCTATACACTAATTGAGTTTTGAACATGATCTTTCATGTAATATTTTCGCCCTCTCCATGATACAGTACTATTCTTAGCTTGAAGTAATCCACTCAAAAAACCTAATACAACTACTAGACTTCCTATTGGGGCAAACAAGGCATCAATTAATTTTAACTGCAATAATTTTTTGACTTCGATTATTGCTCCAACGTAAATCATTATTGTGGAAATAATTGATGCCACAAATAATAATGAAAATGATGTCGTTTGAAACACTCCAAAGACTGAATATGCTAAAATTGGAAATGGCATAAATAATAAAAACAATACTGCAAAAAAACATCCAATTGCAATTTTTTTACTTTGTAAATATAGCGGAACCATTAACCTTTTCAATGCATTCCAAAGTGTACTTCGGTCTCTGGCCCAAACTGCATCAATTAGGTGGTCTCCTCTAACGATTTTCATTTTATATCCTGATTCTTTTACTTTTTTTCCAAGGGCACCGTCTTCAATAATTTCATGTTTAACACTTTCATGCATTCCAACTGATTCGTATGTTTTTCTTTTAATTATGAAAAAACTGCCAAAAAAATACGCTGTTTTCTTTGAAGGATCATTAACTCTTAGCGCTGAAAATCTAGTGTGGAGAAAGACCGAAATCATTGGTAGTGTGATTTTTGTCCAAAAATCAATTGCACGCATTTTTGGAATTGCTGATAATGCATCCAAATCAAAAGAGAGTAAATGAGATACTGCCAGGGAAATTACATTTTGTGAATGCTTTGTATCTGCATCAGAAAATAATAAAATCTCACCAGTTGTTTTTTTGTATCCTTCCATACAGGCCCAATTTTTCCCCATCCATCCATCTGGTTTTGTTTGTGCACTTACTGGAATTATTTTTGAGTTTTTCTTTGCATATTCAGAAATAATTTTACTAGTTGAATCATTTGATGAATCATCTATTACAATTATTTCATAATTTGAATAGTTTTGCTCAATTAGTGAGTCAAGACATCTTCCAATGAATTCTTCTTCATTTCTTGCAGGAAGAATTATTGAAACTTTAGGGTTATCGTGCTCTTTTTTTTCAAAGTCTTCAAGCTTTGGTGTAAATCTGGCAGAGTCAACCATCGATTTTATTAGAATTATCCATGCTGCTGAAATTCCAATTAAAATTGCGATTAATGAATAATTTAAAACATCTAAAACTAATTCCATGAATTATCTCTCTATCTCTTCTTTGATCTTCTGTAATGCCTGCTCAGTTCCACTTTGAATGTGTTTTTTTATCATTCCGGTGAACATCCCCATCATTCCAGAAAGTTTGATATCCCATTTTACATCTAGGATTGTTTTTTTATCTTTTGCAGTTAATGTGATTATCTTACTTCCTACTATGACTCCTTTTGTGAATAATGCTTCGATCTTTTCTTTTGGATATAGTTTTACTTCCTGCATGCATTTTTGATCTCTAAACGCTATTGTAATCTCTCTGTTTACCACGTTGTCGTTTTTTGATATGTTTCTAATCTCTTTGGTTCCCTTCCAAAATTTTGGTTCGTTATCTATGTCTGAGACTATGTTCCAAACATTATCAATTTGGGCATCAATTTCTACTGAAACCTGAATTTCCGCCATGCCTTTCATCATTTCGCATTAAATATATTAGATTCCAATAACATAAGAAACTGACTGTGATGGGCAACATGCCTAAAATCCAGAACAGTAACTCCAGTTCTAACGGCAATTGCCAAACTTCCGTCACAGTCAATTACACTAAACATGAAACCATCACGATATATGCCAAAAATTGGAACCTTTGACGGAGCGGGGTTTTGGAAAAACGCCTATGCTCATCAACGTGGTAAGTTACTAAAAATGGTAAATGTGCCTGAAGATCAAATAATTGTTTTAGTGAATAAAAAATATGTTGAATTGCCAGCTGCATTGAAATATGAAATTGAAACAAGTGGCATTGATAAAAAAACTCTGTTGTGAAATTTCGAAATTGATTTTAATGAGATAATTTAGGAATTCTTATGTCTCATGTGTCTTATGATGATTTTGCAAAATTAGACATTCGTGTCGCAAAAATTATTTCAACCGAACCGATTACAGGCAAAACTAGAATTATCAAAGGAATAATTGATCTTGGAAATGAAACAAAAAATGTGATAATTGGGGGAGCGCAATATTACAAACCTGAGGATATTATTGGCAAAGTAGTAATTGTTATTGCAAACTTGGAACCTAAAACTATGGCCGGAGTTGAATCAAATGCAATGCTTTTGGCTGCTGATGTTGATGATAAACCATTTTGGCTAACCGTTAATGAGGACGTCCCTTTAGGAAGTCCCATAAAATAATTAAGAAAATAAATTCAATCTACGTTTAATCGTAGATCATTAGATTTTTCTCTTCTAGTAAGGCATGTAAGTTGTTAACTGATCTATAGACATCAGGTTCTTTTTTAGCGCCTGTACAGACAAGTTTTCCAGAAGAAAATAACAAAATTACCGTTTTTGGGTCTAACATTCTATGAATTAATCCTGGAAACTGTTCTGGTTCATACATGCTTCTTGGCAATGTTCTTGCAGCTTGTTCTAGATGAATTTTGCCCCCTAAGTTAATCGATGCTACAATATTTTGAATTTCTACAGTAGCATCTTTTTTACTTTTATCCCTCCTTTTCGAAGTTTTTGAACTACAGTTTTTACTGCCTTTCTTGCCATTTCTTCTGATTTTGAACCTGTACATACCATCTTTCCTGATGTGAAAATCAAAGTTGCAGTTTTCGGACTCTTTAGTCTAAAGACTAGCCCAGGAAATTGATCTGGATGATATTCTACATCTGGGAATGTGCGTGTTATTTCATTCAAGTCCATTTTCTGATCAACTGAAGCCGATGCTACAACATTTTCCACGCTTACAATTGGCTTTGTTTGTGGCATATTCAGGTTGATTCTATCCTAACTATAATAAAAGCACTCGCCATTTTTTTACCTTCAAGTAGACTATTTTTATAATTTCTATGAATTATTGAGATTTCCCTTCTTGAGCATACGAATCATTTAATTTAGAATCTCAAATTTCTGTGTCTATTGGATTTTACAGACATTGATTTCGATCAACTCTTTGGATCAGGTGGGGATACTAATCCAATAATGATGTTGATCTGGATTATTCCTATTTTCATCTTTGTATTATACGGTCAAAGAATTCAATTGGCGGTAACTTCTGGCGAAATAAAAAAAGGAATAAAAAAACTTGAAGATTACAAAACAAAATCACGAACTGAATTAATTAGTTATATTAAAAAAAATATGAATCCTGCAGAAGATCCTACTAAAAAGGTTGACCGTTTTTTGGATTATTTTACAATAATGCCAGTCGATATGGATCCTAATGGAATAATTGGTAAAGTACGACATATTGTTAGAGCAAGAGAGGATTATACTCGTGAGCATGTAAAATCCTTATCTCCACAAACAAGTGAGTTGGAATTAACTAAAATTCAAACATTGCTTGAAATTGCTACTACTCTACAGATGATTCACAAAGTAATTAATCACATGTTCTTAACTGCCAAAAAACAAAACAATTATCCGTTAATTTTACCACTTCAGATGATTTTGCCTTTCATACTAGAAGAAGCAGAAGCAATGCACAAAGCTATCCCTGCTTTTAAAATGGGTCAGCCAATAGGTGATGGCATAGGCCCTATGGTTGTAGGTAAAATGATGTTAGAGTCTAAAAAAGAATCTATTGCTTTTCAAACTGTTTTAGGTGAAACTCAACATGATCAACGAAAATTATTACTACTAAAAGCTGAAGGTCCTGGTTCCACAGTGGGAAGACCTGGAGATGCAATGGAGACAATACTCTCTAAAAATAAACCCGATATTATCATCATGGTTGATGCTGCATTAAAAATGGAAGGCGAAGATTCTGCAACAATTGCACAAGGATTTGGTGCCGCAATTGGTGGTATTGGAACTGAAAGATTTCAAATTGAAGACATTGCAACAAAAAATAACATCCCCATCTTTGCAATTGTCATAAAACAATCAGTCAAAGAAGCAATCACTTTAATGACTAAAGACATTGCTGACAAAGCTGACGATGTTCGCTCCCAGATATCTGAGATGATTCACGATAACACAAAACCTGGCCAAACTGTTTTGTTAATTGGAGTTGGAAATACTATGGGGATCCCACAATGATATTCTCAAAAGAAAAAACCATTGTTGAATATACTGTAGAAAAATGCCAAAAATGTAACTTGGAAAGAAAAAGAAAATATCGTGAAGGTGATTTTCTCTTTACTGAATCTTCAAAATGTGATTCATGTGATGGAATTACTGTAATTGAAAAAATCTTTGGCGAAACTATGGAAAAATAATTTGAAACCTTATTTCTTCATTTAAATCCTGACGCAAATCTCAACCCTAACATTGCAGCTTGAGCCATAGTATGTGTGTTTGAAGAATTATCCTTCGTATGTTCTCCCGAAATAAGGTCCATCAGTTCTTTTAGATTTTTAGTTTGAAAGTAAACTATGGCAGGACCTGTAATTTCCGTAACTAATCCTTCTCCACTAAACAGAGTACTTTTGATTCCTCCAAATTTAGTTACCACATAATGAGAATTGTTGCTAAGTGCAACTAAATGATAATTATCCAGAGTCATTGTTTCACCTGATTCTAATTCTTTTTTAATAATTCCACCATATGCGTTAACAAAAACAGAGCCTTTTCCAGTAGCTTTTAACATGAATAATTCGGTTCCAAAAATTCCTTTTGAAAACCCCTGCCATTTGGTATCTAGATCAACAGAACTTGTTGATGCAACATACGTACCAGATTGTATGATGAATCCCTGTTCTGCAGTGATGGGAATTTCAATGATATCACCCACTGGAGGTCCTGATAGACCCAATTTACAACTGTCTCCCATGGCATTAAAATCGTTAATGAAAAATGATTCTTGTCCTAAAATTGATACTTTTAGATTTTTTAGAAATCCTTCTCTTGTGTGAGTCTTTATGTCAAAATTTCCTATTTTAAAAACAAATGACCCTCCATCTGCTCTAATCGACTCTCCTTTGTTCATGTCGATTTCCAACATGCTCATAGGATCTTTTATAATCTGAAATTTCATATCGGAAGTTGATTATTTTTATACATTATAACCTATATGTTATTTGCAATTATGGATTGAATTTCCTTCCTAAACATATCTTGGAATATGGAAAATTTGTTCTATTGAGAAATAGTAGTTATTGTAACTCCGTTATCATTTGGAATAAAGGTGTGCTCTGCCTGTGCTACTCTTTTCTCATTTATCTCAATTAAAACTGGATATGCTTGGACTGCCTTTTTGTTAACAAGTAGTTCTAATAGTTCTCGGGCTTTCTTTTCTTCCCATTCTTTTGTAATCCATCTTAGCGCAAAAGGTAACATGTTAAATTTCTCCCATATGTAATCAAGCAGTTTATCTGCTTCATCATTTTTTGTTTTCTTTCTAGAGTTTAACGCAAAAATGTTTTTTATTTTTCCATTCCTTACAAAACCCCCACCATCTTCCGTAGTGACAAATGGTTCACACGCATAAGCTGTATCTCCTGCAAGTGTAAATCCGCCAACCGACCAGATGTTCGGAATAGATCTTCCTGCATGAATTGTATACTGTCCTAAAGAATGACCGCTAAGATTTGCAATTGGTTTGAATCCCGTTTGTTTAATTGTTTTTTCTATAGTTCTACCGATATCACTTGCCTTGACTCCAACTTTTATCATGGACATTGCATTGCTTAGTGCTTCTTCCGCTGCTTGAATTAATCCTGTGTATTGTGGATCTTGACATACTGTAACTGCAGTATCTGCAATGTATCCATTAATTTGAGCACCAAGATCAATTTTTAACAAATCTGATTCTGAAATAGTTGTCGGATCATTTGGTTCTGCCGTGTAATGAGCAGCAATTTCATTAATACTTGTATTTACAGGAAATGCACATTTTGCTCCTCGTTTTTTAATTTGACTTTCTATTTCTTCACAAATTTCATAAACTGTTTTTCCAACCCAGTTTTTCTCTCTTGCCATTTCTCTTACTTCTGCAGCTATTTTTCCAGCTTTGATATAATCTTCAGATTGCAATGTTTTTCTGTTCTTTTGACTGCCTTTAAAATGATTATCTGTCAAGCTTAAATTGGGCGACTTTGGGGATTCACTGGGATCGTGGTCTAGCTTGGTATGATTCTGCGTTTGGGACGCAGAGGTCGTGTGTTCAAATCACGCCGATCCCACCACTAATCATTATCTTATTATCAATTAACATTCTAAATTTATCGCCGAGCAATGAGGAAGAGTTAGAGTAATGAATTGATATGAAGTAAAATTAATCGCTCTGAGCTCCGGCATGTTTTTATCAATTATGATTTGTTTTAATTTTATTGAATTTTGAAAAACATGACATAATTCTGATAGTGGGACTTGTATTTTTCATGCTTGGGTTATCTCCATTTGTAGGAATAGCGGTTGCTACGATAATTGTCATTGTCATGTATTTTGGAATCAAATTCTATGTGGCTAACAGGAAAAAAGCATTAGAGAAAGATGTAGGTGAGGGTATTTGTGCTGAGTGTGGTTCATCAATATTTAATAAAAAATGCCCTAATTGTGACTCTGTAGGAGAATAACTTCTACGTATTACTTAAAACGATAAAAATCCCATATTTTGTAATGATTTTAAGATATATGACTTTCACAACAAGCTCAACTTTTGCTCAATTCAATTCTAAAATGAGGCTATTAAGCACCCTATATTGGACAACATGAAAAATATTCTAGTTTTATTTTCCATTTTGCTACTCGGTGGTTTGGTTGGTACAGCAAGCGCTCAATCTACTAATCATGTCGTAATAAATGAAATTGATATTAATCCGCCCGGAGATGATTCTAAATCCGTTTTAGAATGGATTGAACTTTACAATCCGACAAGTTCTAAAATAGATATCAGTGGTTGGCAAATTGCTTCGACTACTGCATTGAAAAAAACAATGACAATTTCATCTGGTACTTTTATTGAACCAGGCAAGTATCTGACATTTTCATATCAAAGTTTATGGTTTGCCGATTCTAATGAATTAGTAGAACTAAGAGACAAGAATGGAGTTGTTATAGATAAAACTCCATTACTGTCTGATCCTAAAAATGATTTAACTTCTTGGCAACGAATCTATGATGGATATGACTTGGATAATTCTAACGACTGGAAGTTTACAATTCCTACAGCTGGCTCATCCAATGGAAAGGTAACTACTACTGAAACAAAAACAGACGTCACAGTAACTGTATCTACTAATAAAGAATCATATCTGTTTGGTGAAACTGCATCCATTACCGGCAAAATCTCAAAACAAGTATTCATCACTGCCCCATATTTCCATGCTGATGAAATATCTGTAAAGATTACTGGACCCAAATATGATAAAACAATTTCACTCTACCCTGATCTTAATTTGAATTATAAGACTTCGTTGAATCTTCAACAAGTTCTTGGTATAAGCAAAGGAGTTTACTTGGTTTCAGTTACATATGGTGGAGCAACTTCACAAACAAGCTTTACGGTAGGGAATGAAATTGTTCCAGATATTATTGCAAAAAACAACACTCTTAGTATTGCTACTGATAAATCACAATATTATCCTGGAGATACTTTGTCTTTAACAGGAATTACTACTGAGGCAATTCCATTTGAAGGCTTGAAATTTAACATCAAGGATCCTAGTGGCAAAATAATTTCATTAGGAAGCTTGTATCCTACCAATGGGAAATTTTCAACAAATGTGTATATCACTCCTGTGAATCCAGCATTTGGTACCTATCAGATCACTGCCGAATATTATGATAAATCATCCATTGCATTTTTTGAAGTAGTAAAAGACATCAAAGAGGCAAAAGCAATTTCGATATGGACCGACAAAGATGCATATGCTTTAGGCGAAACTGTTACAATTACTGGTCGACTAAACACCGTGTGGGTTCAATTTATGAATCTGGAAATATTACAAACCAAAAATGCCGCACTTGCTACCGCTGCTCTTGGTGGTGGTAATTCTGGGTTTAAAATATTAGATACTTTGAAAGTATCTGGCGATGGAACTTTCTCATATTCTTTTAAAATTCCAGATAGTGATGTTCGATTAGGAGATTACAAAATCTCTGTATCCCAAAGTCTTGGCTCTGCATCAAAGACAATTCACGCTGTAGCAAATCCTGATGACTTTATTGTAAGTAGTAATCCTATCTCAATTTCCACAGACAAACTGATCTATAATTTAGGTGAAACCATGACAATTACTGGTTATATTAAAAATCCTGTTACCAGTTCGACTTATCAAACCGCCTCAGTAGCAATTTCAATATCTCATGAGGATGGACGTCCTTTGGAAATTGTCGCACAAATGCCGCATACTAAAACTAGATTGAATAATGGATTGGTCGTTGCATATGAATTAACTGCCACTCCAGATCCTTCTGGAAGATTTTCAGTTCAAACAAAAATTTTACAAAATGCATTTGCTGATGGAAATTATAAAATAAAAGCTGAATATCGTGGACTGACAACTTCTACTTCTGTTGGAATAGTTGATCCTTTGAAATTAGAAAATGGCGCATTAATTTCTCTAAATAAACAAGTTTACGGTCTAGGCGAAACTGTTGTTTTGACTGGAATTCTTCCTCCTACAGGCGATAATTCTATAAAAATTTCTCTTACAAAACCTGATGGAAGTATAGTTAATTCTGGTGCTACTGTAGATAACCAACAATTTTCTTGGTCTTGGGTCACTCCAATATCTGAAAAACCTCTTACCATAAAGACAGATGATCGTTCTGTCACCACATCTAATTATGGAATTTATAAAATTAGAGTATCCATCGCATCTGCTGGCACTGATGTTTTTTTCAAAGTTTCTTCTGATCCTGCCAATGATTCTTTAACTTTGGTTCCTCTGTATGTTACAACTGAAAAATCTCTTTACAAAGCAGGAGAGAAATTAAAAGTAATTGGAAATATAATTAAACGAGATCAAGGTTCTGAAGGGTTAGTAGTTCCAGACAGAGTAACAATACGTGTACTTGATAACAAGACTCCTTTCAAACAAATCAGTGAGGCATCTGTTTATCCTGATCAAGGAGGAAACTTCCAAAGCTCATTTGAATTACCTGTAACTGTTTTCAGTGAAGGTGAGTATAAAATTAAAGCATTGTATTCTGGAAAGCAATCTGAATCTATTTTCACAATTGCAAATGACTTTTCTTTCGGCTCAACTGACAAATTATCGCTTTTATTAGCTACTGACAAGTCTGATTATTATCCTGGAGATACTGTAACTATCTCTGGTAAACCAAACAAGCTAATTTATCTTGAAAAATTTGATGTTAGTGTGATTCAGAAAAAAGAGGGTGAGATAACATGTGGTACATTTTATTGTGGCAAACATGTGGGTCCAGTAACTACAATTCGACCAAGTTCATCTGGATCATTTTCACACCAAATTACAATTTCTGACACTCCATCAAGTATCGGTTCATATGAAATTACAGTAGATGCTGGCTTTGAGACAAAATCTATAATGTTTAATGTGATAGAGAAACCAGTCATTGTTGAACCTGTAAAAGTTCCATCAACTTTAATTGATAAGGTAAACCGAATCTCCGAGGATAAAATATCTATAATTACAAATGAAAAAACCATTGATGATGCCCAGGCATTTCCACGTGTGTTGTCTGGCTCATTACTTTCTTCAAAAACTGATCAATCTGATGTGAATCTGAGAATTACTTCTGAATCTGGAATTTGCATTATAGGTCAAGAAGTAGATTGTCTTGTACAGGATTCTACTAGAAAACCTGGACAAATCTATGATGTAGTGTCTGTAGATGGAGTTGAATTAAACGTCAGATATAGTGGTCCAGATGTATATCTTGAGAAATTTGATATTCTTCCTGTATCTTCAGATGTATTTTTGCCAAACACAAATTGGAATGTAGATGTAGTCAAAGAAGATCAAACATCGAGATTTTACTATAAGATTAACTACAAAATGGTAGAGTAAGTTCAAAATACTATTTATTTCATATTTGAACATAGATGAATCTACAAGTTTTGATGTTTTATCAGGATGATCCAAAAAAATGTACAGCTGCAAAAATGGTCAAGTTCGGAATTGCAAAAAGCATCAAAAAAATTGGAAATAAAGGACTGGTTTTGGATCCTTTTTCTGAAAAAACTCTTTTACCTAAAGACAAATCTTTGATAAATTCAATAGTTGGAATTGACTGTTCATGGACTCTAGCTGACCAAGCATTTTCAAAAAAATTTAATGGAATTACAAGAAAACTTCCACCATTACTAGCTGGTAATCCTGTTAATTACGCAAAGCTCAACAAGCTTACTACTGCAGAGGCGTTATCTGCATCATTGTTTATTTTAGGTTTTAAAGATGATGCCCTTGCAATACTTGATAAATTCAAATGGGGACACACATTTTATGATTTAAATCAAAACCTCCTAAATGAATATTCTAAATTGGAATCTGAAGATCAAATTGATATTATTTTAAAAGAATACGGATTATCTGAATAACTCATTTCTTTCTTTTCTTAATGTAAATCATAGTGATGATGCCAATTATTATGGGAACAAGTAGCCATGCAAATTCAGATGAATTATTTTGATCATACTCTATGTTATCTTGATTAAGATCAGGTAACTCTCCGTTGTTTTCTACCATTAAGAAACTAGTTGAATAGTAATCTGGCTTTAAAACTGAATCTGAAATTGCAAATATCTTTAAATCTTTAGCACCAACTCCTAATTCTTTAATTTTTTCAGCATCGATTATAATTTTAGTGGAACTACTATCGATGTTAATTAATTCTGATATTGAATTATTGTTGCTATCTGTCAAAAAATAAAGAACAGAGTCTGCATTTTTGGTATCTATGTCAATTTCTAATTGAACTCCTTTTTGAATTATGTTTGGTAAATTTATGTTTGTTATTTTTGGAAATTCTGTTTTTTCAAATTCTGACCAATAACCCAACTTGAAAGGATAACTCTGATCATCAAAAGCATTTACGACTATTGTTCGTGATTCAGGTGAGTATGCACTGAGATAAAATGGTCCATTGCTAATCACTGCATGGTTGTGTGATTTGACCCACTCTGATGATGCCGTATATCTCTCATCAAAATATTTGATGTCTTTTTCAAATATTTTTAATGAATTTGGAATGTATTTCTTTTCACTAAATTCATTCAAATAACTTTGTATCGTTTGAGCATCATTAGGAATAATCAACGAAATCCAATTCACATTTTTATTAATTGCTCCAGATCTTGAAAATGACACTTTTCCATCTAACACTGCTTGTTCCATAGCTACTGAAATTTCCCACGGCATTGAACTCCATAATGAGGCCCATTCTGCAATTTCATCATTATCAAAATGCCAGTAATCTACATACACCTCAATTGTATCGTCATCAATCACTTTTATCCCAATAATTGTTTTTACAGATTGTGATGCAATAGATGTGAATTCTACATCATAAGTCTTATCGTTTTCATCTGTTTGAACTCCCCACTCCATTACAAAATACAATGAATACAAAATATCATTCATATCCATTTTTTGACCATTGTGCCAATTGCTAAACTTCAAATCGTATCTGACTTTGCTTGTTGCTTGAGTTCCATGATCTACTTTCTTCCATTGATGTGTGATGGGATCCCACATAATCGCATCATCAGGTAAAATTAATTTTCCATTTGGTCCTGCAGTATCTACATTCCAATCTGCTCTGACTGGAAATGTTTTTCCAGTAAATGGATGTTTGAACGTGATTGGATCTGAAATTATGCCCCAAATCTGTCTACTGTATGTATCACTTAATCCCATGACTGGATTCCAGGACCCTTGATAGATCTGTTTTACTCCGATAACTAATTCACTTTCTCCATTTCTCGAATTAATTGGTGTGAATCTACTTGGAACGCCTGCTCCCAAATCATTTACGATTCCTTCCATTTTTTCATTTGCTACAAACTGATCAATTTTACTTGCTATGAAAATTCTTACTGATTGGTCTACTCCTTCTGCGATTGCATCTTGAATCAATAGCACTCTTTCTTCTTCCGATTCAAAATCTCCGGTGTAAATTTTCTGAGTTATTTCATCAAGTTTATCATTTTTGTAATTCCAATATGATGGATCGTTTGAACCTGGCATGTTTGAGAACCATGGAGAATACATCTGTGATAATCCCACCGAATCATACCTTACAAATGCTGATCTTGACCACCCTTCAGTGTATAGACTCCATTTTAGTTCTGCTGGATTGGAACCATATACAACAACATATGCTTTATTCAAATCACCATAGTCTTTTTTTACTGTAAATCCTATTTTTTCTAATTCTGAAGCTAATATCTCTCCAATGGATTTTCTTACCTGATCATCACTTCTTATGAAAACTATGATCTCTATTGGCTTTTGATTAATTTCCCATTGTCCGTTTGATTTTATTGCACCATTTTCTTTTAGTGCATTTGAAATCATTTCTTCAGCTAGTGCTGGATTGTATCTGAAATTGAATGTCTCTAATTGTTTGATTATTGTAAGATATTCTGGGTCAGATGGACTATAGTTTGAGATCATTGGTGCACCATAACCTCCCATCAATTCGTTTACAATCAATTTTCTATCTATTAGATAGTTTAATGCAAATCTGATATCTTTAAGCGAAAATGGATTGAATTCATTTGATTCTGCAGGATTTACCAATATACTATATGATCTCCCTGTCGAATCAAAAACCTCTAATCCTTCACGTGATTTGGGATTTTCTAGTCTGTCTGACGAAATTCTGTCATAGTATATATCCAAATTTCCATTTCTAACTTCTTCAAGTGCAGTATTTTCGTCCAAATACTGGATAAATTTTACAGAATCAAAATATGTGCTTTTTTCTGCAAATGATTCATTATTGATTCCATATACAATTACAAGAGCTAGTATGAATACTAGCAATAATTTCATAACCGTTAATTTGATTAGTTGTAATAAAACCTATTTCATAATAACCAGTTTAGTAATATCTCCTAAAACCTATATCATCTAAACTATAAAAGAAAAACAATATGAAATTCAATCAAATAATACTATCTGGATTAAAAGGAATTATTCCTGGTGGCATATCTGTAGAAGATTTCAGTGTAGTTATAAAATCAAACATTGTTGATTCACAGAATATCTTGGATGGTTACGTGAAATATGGCATTGGAAAAAAACAGAATGACATGTATTATTTTGAAGATGGTGATAAACTAAAAGCTGCTATCCAATTGATAAAAAATGGTGGTCCTCTTGATGAGATATCTGTTCTACTTGACTGGAAAGATTTTGAAGGGTTGGTTGCTGAAATCCTATTCTCAAAAAACTTTGCGATTATTAAAAATCTGATTCTGACAAAACCCCGAATGGAGATAGATGTTATCGGTATTAGATTGGGCGTTGCTATGCTAATTGATTGTAAACATTGGAAAAGATATAGTTCTTCTGCATTATCATCTGCAGTAAAAAAACAGATAGAACGGACAAAACATTACATCTCTAAAACTCCTGGTGCTATGGCTGTGCCTGTAATTGTAACTCTGTACCAAGATAAGATTGATTTTATAGATCGAGTGCCTATAGTTCCAGTTTTTCAATTTTCATCATTTATTGATGAATTTTATGGAAATCTTGATCAAATGAACACTTTAGAAACATAGATCGCTTATCTATTCTCCTCTAGTCTATGTTAATTTTATGTTAACTAGTAGTTGATACGTGATGAATAAAATCATTAAAATTTATTTATCTTGTAAAATGGTCATGAGAAACAGAATAATCTGTAAAGAATGCCATTTGGAATTAGAAACACGTTCTGAACGAAGCATGAAGAAATGCGAAGGTTGTCAACTTCAATAGTTCTAAATTGAATTATTTTTTGTTTATAGAAACAAGGTAATTATGAATAATGTGACACTTCCAATCATGAATCCTTTTGTTAATTTCAGAGATTTGTCTAGTGCCTTGGAATAATCTTCATAAATGCCTTGACCCATGACTTTTACATCTGCTTCATTTTCCAAAATTTCAAATTTTGCTGAAGATACTTTTGATTCTGCTTCATATGCAATTTGTAAAAACCACTTGGTTAGTTTGTCAGCGCCAGTAATGAGTCCTAGTTGATAGTATCCGTTTCTGTTTCTAGCTTTGACTGGAGCATAATGTGTGTCTGATGTACAAATTTCCAATAATTGACGTCCTTGTTTTGCAAAGTTCTCAACTATTTTTTCTCTTACTCCATTTTCCATATTGTTTGCATCTGCCCATCCAAGAAAGAATTTTTTACCATTAATTTTTAGACATACTACTCCTAGACCTCCCATTGCCAAGTCTTCAGTCCATACATCCATACTGTCTGAATTTGCGTACCCAAACTCTATAGGATAACTATCTTTTGTAATTAGTGAATCCAAACATGATTTTGCTGCCTTTAACATGTCTTCACCATCTTCTTTTGAAATTTCTTCACCCATTGCATTATGACAATCAACTATCAGTGTTCTGACATAATTTCTATTTTTAGCATATTGCTCAATCTCCTTTTTCATATAGTTTGGAATATCTTCCATTCCATGTGGTGACAATGAGAGAAACAACAACGGATTATTTCCAAAAAGTAACCCTGTTACACGTGCTTTGTTAATTTGAACTGTTACTGGTTCTGTACACATCAACCCTTCTTCTTTTACTATGCTGGAATCTAGATTTTTTAAATAATTTTCAACTTCATTTTTTGATGGAAGATTTAATGAGTGATCTGAAATGCTATGCATGATCATCGCTGAAGATTCTAAATTTTTGTACATCAAATATGGAATATTACTTCCTCCAACTGGATGATATGGGCCTGGATGAATTTCAGGTAATACCATTCTAAATTTCATATTCCCATCTGATGCACTTAACCTAATTTGTGATGTGGATACTTTTGTTTTAAATGAACGCTGTTCAATTATTGCTTCCGCTTCTGTAAAGTCATTACCCTGTGATGCCAAGTATGCTTGTATTGTTTTATGTGTGCTCTCCATACCTGGTCTTCCCGCTCTATCTGTTAATACCGACCATACACTTGCAATTATTAGAAATACTGCACCAAATCCTATTGCCAATGGATTTGTCAAAGTTGAATACCACATATCAAATGGTATCATTACTAAAAACATGGCAAGTGGTTGAACCATGCAAATTGCCCAAGCTTTTTTGATACTTGCACCTAATGTTGTAGTAAAAATTCCTATTCTGAAACTTGCAAATAGAAACATTCCATATGTTACAAAAAATAACGATGTCTCTTTTACTAGGACAACGCTTGCAAGTAATCCCATTAAAATCACTGCAATCCATAACATGTTTCCAAAAAGAGATGCATGTAGAGATTTTGAATATTCTTTTTTTCTGGTGAATCGTGTGTCAATTAACTGGGATAATGCTAATACTCCAATTACCATTGGAATCCTAAACCAATTTTCGTTTGTTCCAATATACCCCAAATAGACTATCGATGTGATTACTGCGGAAATTACTAATGATCCAGCTAGAGAAAAATAATGTGATGCTGGATTGATTAATGTAAGTGAAAACCTATTGTGTATGTTTGAAACATCGTCTGAAGATTTTTCCATATCTTATTTCGGAACTAAAAATATGTCAATTAGCCAAGAAACCACAATCAAGCTAATGGGAACGGAAACAACAATTCTTGGATCTACTTTGAATCCTTTGGTTTCGTCCTCAAAGAATCTCATGAGGCCTCCACTTGATGCTGGTAGTGGTGCTCCTTTCTTCTTACTGCTCATTGCTACTTTTCAAAGCTTGAATTTTGACATAAATACTTTATTCCTTAACAAGATTGGCATACGTTTCTTAAAATAAGATGATTTGAGACTATTTTTTATCAAAATTTAGTAGAAACGCCTAAAATCTCTCATCTGATTGAACTTATTCATTAATTTAGCGCATTATGCCTAAAAATACAATTTTGAGATGTCAGTGAAATCATTAATTAGTATTTTTGAAATATAATTAATTAATTGAAAAGAATTGAATTAACTTGTTTTGAACAACAATCTCCAAGTATCGAATACATCTTAAAAAAATACAAAGTTTCATACAATTTAAAATTGGCAATGATTGATGATCATAAATTAATTCATTACAATGTAATTGTCCCTGATATAATTTCAAGGACTGTAATAAATGAATTAAGTGATATTCTAGATACCACTCACAAAGAGATTTATCTTATCAGTCAAACTCTGGATGCTGCAATATCTGAATATTCTGATCGATTACATGAAGAAGAGAAGCTAAAACATGTAAAAAAAGACAAAAAAACAACTGAAGAATTTAAGACACTTACAGAACCTTCTGTAGAACTAAAGACAAATTTGGTATTTATGATTGCAATTGCGTCTGCAGTTGCTTTAGTTGGTCTTTTTGCAAATAATGCATCTCTAGTAATTGGTGCCATGTTGTTGTCTCCGTTACTTGGTCCGATAACTGCATTTTCTTTTAATGCTGCTGTGGGTCAGCCAAAAAAAATGTACAAAGCTGCAAAGTCTGGATTAATTTTAACATTGGTGATAATCACTATAGGTGCAGGATTAACTGCAATTGCATTATCTTTTATGGAATTAGAAATTACGCCTGAAATTCTTGCAAGAACTGAAATGACTCCTGTATTTTTAGTAGTTGCAATTCTTTTGGGATTAGCTGGTGGCATAGCTATGTCTTCAGATATTCCGGGTATTCTTGTTGGCGTGGCAATAGCTGCTGCATTAGTTCCACCAGCAGTAGTCACTGGAATATCTATTGCTATGTTAGATTATGACATGTTTATCAATTCACTTACATTGACTATCGCAAACATTCTTGGATTAGTTCTAGGAACTATGATAATATTTTTTGCTCTTGGTGTAACTCCTAGAAAATATTATGAACAAGAACAAGCAAAAAAATATCAAACCTATACAATTATCATCTTTGTTGTAATGAGTATTACATTAGGAATTTTGACATTTTGGATATAATCAATTTTATTAGGATACATTCTTACTTAAATTATGTTTAAAAAAATAGTTGTTGCATTTATTACAAAACAATTTGAGAACAAGTCTTTCCTAACTGGATTAGATATTGCACAAAAATTTGAAGGGAGTCTTACTGTTATTGACTGTGTTTATAAAAAACCTTCAAAATTCGTTTTTTTTGAAACTAGTCATGATAAAAAATCATACGCTAAAACCAAAGAAAAAATTTTAAAAAATCTTGAAAAATTTGAAAAGATTGCAAATGCGAAGGATATTCCAATTAAAACAAAAGTTGCATTAACTGATTCTATATCTGACTGGATAGTGGATTTTGTAAAAGAAAAAAAGACTGATCTTCTGATAATTGATCATCCTCATTTGTCTGAATTTGAAAATGATCACTATGAATTTATAATAAAATCTATAACTGATAGCATTAAAGTTCCAATACTATTGTTACGTTCCTAGGATTCTTGTTTTTTTGTGGTCTGATTAATTCTTAATTTTTCTACTGTTTCGATGATTGAATTAATAGATCTTAGAATTTGTTGTTGTTTTTCATGATTTGCTTCCTGTTCTAATTCCTTAGATAATTCAGAGAGTTTTTTTTCTAATGTTATTTCTATACTTGTTTTTTCAGTTTGGTGTTTAGTTTCAGTTGGAATCTCTTTTTTCTCTGGCTCTCTTCCACAGTTAATGCATAATGCATGCCCTTCTTTCATCACTCTTACTCCTGAACAATATGGACATGGCTCACTCAGCAATGTTGCTCCATTCAATAGCATTTCTGCTGCTTTTTTTGTAAGATCTTTTGACACGTGGATAGTTATAATTTCTCTTTAAAAAATACAATTATTTTGTAATCTATTTTTATATCAAACAAGGCTTAATAGTGCGTAAAATTGAATTAATTTAGAACGTATGGCGGTAATTTGTAATACTTGTGGTCTACCAGAAGATCTGTGCGCATGTGGTGAACTTGCTAAAGATAGTACAAAAATTATAATTCGTTTAGAAACCAGACGATTCAAGAAAAAGGGAACCATGATTGAAGGATTGGATCCAAAATTAAATAATCTGGAAATAGTTGCAAAAGAATTAAAAAACAAATATGCTTGCGGAGGAACTGCAAAAGACGGATACATATTTCTTCAAGGTGATCATCGGGACACAATTAAGGAAACCCTTATTCATCTAGGATTTCCTGAAGCTAGCATCGAACTTCATTAGATATACGTTGCAATCTCCAAACAAAATACTCCAATTGGTAGGAATTCCCCATTTGGCACTTCTGTCTGTCATATTTGGTATGATGTTACTGTCGTTTCCAATTGGTTTGTTTACTGTATTTAACACTGATATTGGAAATGACATTAATTTTGAATATCCTCTAAAAGACCTTGATATTTTTAAAACAATTGAATATCTAATTCCAGATGGAATTGAAATAGGCGATGTTTTTATTGTCTTGTGGTCAATTTATGCCTCTCTTTTTGCGATAGCTATGTTTGGACCTAAGTCTGGATTTTTGAAATTACTTTCTTTGAATCTATCTCGTGGAAAATTTGAAACAAAATCTAACTATATGATAACAATTACTAAATGGTTTTCAATAATTATTTTGCTCTCGATTGCAATTGATTATGTTCAGCAATTCTTTGGAATTCCAACTGTTCCCCCACCAATAGATAATAACTTAACTCAATTTTTGTATGTTAGTCTTTCCCCTATTGTTGAAGAGTTTGGATTCAGAGTTCTACTTATTGGACTACCTCTCTTTGTATTTTATTCACATAAACTATCTCCAAGTCATTTTTTTAAATCACTTTGGAATCCTAGCCATTACTTACACATATCTGATCATAAGAAATCATTATTTTTGATAGTTTTTGTAGGTGTATTTTTTGGATTAGCTCACATAATGACTGGTGAACCGTGGAGCGAAGGTAAACTTGTACAGGCTAGTATGAGTGGAATAATTCTTGGATGGTTGTATGTTCGATTTGGTTTGATAACTGCAATTCTAGTTCATTGGGGTACAAATTATTTCATATTTTCTTATGCAAATTTTATTTCTCAAATAAATGAAATCGCAATTGATGTTGCGTTTTCTCATTCTCTTCTCAATACTATGGAGATTCTATTTTTTATTTCTGGTGCCTTTTCAATTTTGGTAGTGTTGCTTGATTATTTTAATTCAAAAAAAGAACAAAAGTTAAAAACTGAATAAATTTTATTTTCTATTTATTTAACTATTTTTAATATCGTCTAAAAACCATTACAGGTTTAAAGCAACTTTCAAACCTTTGTATCTGTTTCTTATTGTAACTTCAGTTACACCAGCTGCTTCTGCTACGTCTCTTTGAGTTTTATTTTCACCATTTGTAACACATGCCACGTAAAGTGCAGCAGCTGCTAACCCCATAGGATCTTTTCCTGCAGATATTTTTTGTTCTTCAGCTGTTTGAAGAATTTTAGTGGCGGCTCTTTTTGTTTTTTCAGACAATCCTGCCTTACTTGCTATTCTAGAAATACATTTTACAGGATCTACTACAGGCATTTTCAAATTAAGTTCTCGTAATAGCAATCTATAACATCTTGCAATATCTTTTCGTTTTATGTTGCTAGCATGTCCTATATCTTTTAGAGTTCTTGGTGTTTCAGTATCTCTACATGCAGCGTAAAGTGCAGATGCAATCAATGCTGAAATTGAACGACCTCTTACAAGTCCTTTTTCTAATGCTTTACGATAAATATACGCAGCCTTTTCAATGACTGCATCACCTACTGCTAATTTGTCTTTTAATCTATCAAGCTCACTAAATGCCTGCCTAAAATTTCTGTCAACTGGTTCATGAACCTGACTTCTACTGTCCCATGTTCTTAGCCTCTCTATTGTGCTTTTCATTGCAGATGTGAGAGGTTTGCCTGTTGCATCTCTATTTTGAGGATTGATGACTGTTGCCAATCCCATGTCGTGCATTGCTAAAGAAGTTGGTACCCCTGCTCGACTTTTGTTTTCACCCTCATTTGAAAATGATCTCCATTCTGGTCCTGACTCATCTACTTTATCTGTAATTACAAAACCGCATTTTCCACAGAAATTTTCACCTGTAGTTGCATCTGTAACTAATGTGCCTTGACCACATCTTGGGCATCTGTCTTTTGGATTTACATTTTTAACCATATTTTTTTTCCTTCAAAATTTTATTCTGATATATAACCATTGCTGAATTATTTCTTATAAACTTGCTGGTGATATTTGTTAAAAAAATATTTGATCTACAAAAAATATAATATTTTTTCTTATTTTAAGTCTAAAATGCCCTTGATTTTCTTTGAAATCTCTGGTTTTTCATTTTGTTCTAATAGGAACTTCAAATCCTCCATGTTATCCACATCTAACATTATTCTTTTTACAAAAACTAGGGCTATGTTTCTTGTAACTTCCTTTGCTGTTTTCATATGAATTTTGTAACTATCTTCATCGTAATGCGTTATCATCAAATCAATTGGCATTCTTACTAAGGCATTTGTACCATCAAATCTTCTAGATGGTACCACTATGGCAAAATTTGGGGGTATCTTGTAGTTTAACATAAAATCAATATCTTGAGTTTTGATAAATGGTATGTCTTGGGGAAAAACTATTGATGCATCAAATTTATTTTCTAATAGATATTTGTCCGCCAATGCAACTGCATTGTTTACACTCTTTTCTTCATTATCTGATATGATAATTGCATTGTATTTTTTAGCAAGTTCAATCGCTTTTGATTCTTTAGTAACAATTATTGTTTTATCAATTTGTGGTGAAATTGATAAAGTATGTAAAATTTCTTCTAACATAATTTTACAAATTTCTTCTTTTTGATGTGATGATAGATCTAAACGTGTTTTTGCTAATGAGAAAGTCTTTACAGGAATAATCGCTGCAATTTTCAAATTATACGTGTATTTGTTTAAGAATAAAATTTGCTAATGCGTCTTCAGCTAATTTATTATTCATAGTAATTTTTGTTTCGTATACTTTCATATCTAAACTTTGGATTTTCTTTACAAGTAGTCTGTCTTTTGTATCTACTACTATATTTGAACAGACATCAGAATACATTTTTGCAAGACCATATGCATTTGTTTCAATTCCAGCTGCTTCCATGTATTTTGCAGCAGGTCCGCTAACAGCTTTATCTCCTATGAGCGGACTTACTGCAATCACTTTCTTTTTAATTTTTGAGAGTTCTTTTCTAATTCCTTTAATTTGTAACATTGGACCAATAGATGTTAACGGATTTCCAGGCGCTAAAATTATCATGTCTGCATCATGAATTGCATTTACTGCTTCAGGATTTGGGCGTGCTTTATCCGCTCCAATATATTGAATTCCTTCTACTGGATCTCTTCCACGATGTTTTACCCAATATTCTTGGAGATGCAATTCTCCTTTGTCTGTCGTTATTCTTGTTTCAATACTGTTATCTGTTACTGGAATTATGTTTGCACTAACTGCAAATTTTTCACACATCCATTTTGTAATGTCACTTAAATTTTTACCATTTTTTAACATATTCGTTCTAATCAAATGTGTTGCTGCATCTCTGTCTCCCACTCTGAACCATGTCTCTTCGCCAAATACTTCCATCTGTCTTAGAAAGTTGAATGTGTCTTTTTTGATTCCCCATCCTCTTTCTTGATCTAATAAATCTGCAAGACCATAGATTATAGTATCGATATCTGGACATACGTATAATCCGTAAAGCCAATAATTGTCTCCTACGTTAGTTATTACGTTGACTTTGGATTCTTGTGATACTAATCCTCTAACTAGCTTTACCGAACCTGTCCCACCTGCTAATACTGTAATCATTCCATTTTCTCCTAAAACCGAAAAGTCATTTGCCGTCACTACATATTACTTTTTCAGAAATTCGCGATCTTATTTTTGAGGATAAGTTTATTACTAATTAGTAATCGATTTTATTCGTGTCTAGGACTTTATTCTTGGCAGTTTTAGTTGCAGGTTTATTTGTAATTGGTTCAAGTTCTTCTGTTTGGGCAGCTCAGGTGGATGCTAAAATCAATCCTAACAGTAATGAATCGCCATTTACTTACAGTTATTTGAAAACCATCTTTATTGAATATCCAAATGGTGGAAAACTCTTTGATGAATTACATGCTAAGGAATGGACCGTAAGTGGAACTGCAGATGCATCAAATCCTGGGGTTCAAAAATTAATTGCTAGCATTAATAAAAAAATGCAAAATGATGGAAGTCATGCCCGTATTTCTGATCTAAATGTTGCTTATGATTTTCATCTCAAAGGTAGAAATCTACAAACATCTGTTGATTACAAAGTAATTCTAAAAGGAACTTTAACTGACTATATAATTACTAAAGACCAAGTTCGTACTTTAGTTGATTTGGGTTGGAGAGGAATGGGCACTAATGACTCTATTATGATTGATGGTGTAGAAATTAACATACCACTCTCTTTGTTAGAATCTAAAGAACCAGCTGTTTATGAAATACTTCAAAATACTGAAGCTGATTCAATATTATCAAAAGGTCTACTTAACGCTGATTTTATTTTACAACAACCGATGTCTAATTGGCACTTCTTATTTGATCCTACTGGAATCAATGTAGATGCAGGTACATTTGGATTAGATCAATCAATCTCTGGATTCGTTGTATCTAGTTGGACAATGGGTGAAAGTAGTCTTAGAGAAGGTAGACAAGTAGAAAGAATTTTTGAAGCACAAGTAGCGGCTGATCAAAATTATGTTATTCGAAGTGTTCAATCAGCTGATCAAGGAAATATTGCAGCCATTGGATTCGGTGCATTAGATGTACTTGATGGATTAGAAATTGTAGGACTTACCCCAACTCCTCCAAAAGATTATGGTACTACTTCTACAGGTGGATTTCCAATTGCAATTGTTTATGGAATGGCTGGTATGGCTGCAATTGGTGGTATCGCATTTTTCATTTTCAGTAACAGGGCACTAAAGAATCAAAAAGTCGGTCAACAAGGTATTGACCCAGGTAGGTTAGTAAGTTATCAAACCAGCGCTTCTTCTGGTGGTTACCAAACTAATAGAGGTGAAGCATATCTTGCAGATACCTCTGATTATGAACAAACCAGAAGTGTTTATGAAGACCAAAAACAAACTCCTCCACCAGCAATTCCTAATAATCAGGAAGAGGCCGCTTGTGGTTGTGCAGCATCAGCTGAAATTGGTACTGAATGTGATTGTGTAATGCATGGTTCATGTTTGTGTGATGCAACCTGCAAATGTAGTGCTGAACTTTGTCGAGAACAAGCAAACTCAATGAGTTAGTATCTATAATATTTTAAAATTACACTAGATTAATCTATTAATGACTTTTTATTAGATTCTGATCATATTTTGCCATTGTGCTCACATGGATAGTATATCCAATTTTGTAATTGTGATTGAAATTCAATATGATCTTCGATGATAGTTATTTTACAGGATTTATCCAATGATGTACTAATCAGTGCCTCCAAGAAATATTTGATATACAACGAACTCTTCTTTTAGATCATGGGCGTACTACGAACTATAAATGAATCAGCAAAATATCATCTGTGGAAATCATGCTATTTTTTATATTTGAAGAAATAAATTGAAAAACATGGTAAAATTTAACAAAATTCTTGTCCCACTGGACGGCTCTAGTAATTCTATTAGAGGACTAGATCGAGCAATTGAAATTGCAAAAGGTGGTGGTGCAGAAATTACTGGATTTTATGTATTTCATTTACCATTATCTGCCGGAATAAAATATACGCAAAAAATGAAAGATGATGCACAAACAAAAGCTATCAAAGCAATTGGACCAGCAATGAGACGAGCTCAAAAAGCAGGAGCATCATTCAAATACAAAACTGGAGGCGGTCACACAGGTTCTGAAATTGTCAAGTTTGCACAAACGGGAAAGTATGACATGATTGTTCTAGGTGCTAGAGGCATCGGTGGTGCTAAAGAAGCTTTTCTAGGAAGTACCTCAAATTATGTAATGCATAAAGCAAAGATTCCTGTTTTGATAGTAAAATGAATATGTCAAAAATTAATTAAATAATGCATTTTTTGATTTTTTAAATAACACGTGATAACATAATACATTTCTTTTTGTTTTTAAAAAAATTTATGTGTGCTGGGAGTAACCCTCCTTCTGTTTTCACGATATTACGCTTTGCAGCCTACCTGAACTTGGTACAGGATCCTATAGTTCTGTTTGGCTTTGCTCCATGTGGGACGTCTTTTTCATTCTTTCTCTGGAAATCTCAGGTTTTGCCATCATAGTGCGCCAGGTTAGATTCTTTTCTGCATCGTTGCCAATCATCTCTGATTATCCATCTCCGGATCACATTTCCTGTATGGAGGGAGGAGTTTCCTCTGCCGTAGCAGTGTATCGTGCTCCAGCTCACACATCTTAGTCATATTTTTGATTTAATTTGAAGATTGCTTTTCTGGCTTCTTACCTATAATAAATAATGTCCCAAATTCTCTTTTCCATTTTTTCTTATTTTTTAAATCTTTTACTTGTTTTGTTTTAGTTTCAAATCCTACTTCCTTGAAGAAATTTATCCACTCTTGCTTTGAATGCAAATGCATTTGAATTTTCATCATCTTTGCCCATTTTACAGTTGCTTTATTATCTGAATAAAAGTCTGTTCCGCAAAAAAATTTTCCTTCTGGTTTTAATAATTTGTATATTTTTTTCAGAGCCAATTCAATTGAATCCACATAGTATAGAGATTCCATTGAAAATATTATGTCAAATTTGTTATTGAATTTAAAATTTTCAAGATCTATGTTAGCATATTCTTCATTATTGTTGATTCTCTTCTTATTAGCTTCTATGATCATATTTTTACTCTTATCTATGCCAACTGCTTTTTTACAAAAAGGATCTTTAGAAATTCTTCTGACTATCCATCCATTACCACATCCAAAATCTAAAAACAGAAATGGTTTGTCAAAAGAAATTGTTTTTAAAATTTTTATTGCATTTTTTCCATGTTCTTTTTCCATTAAATCTGCTCTTCCATTTTTGGCCCATTTATCAAAAGTTTTACGAACAGAATCCATCATTTTTTATTAGTGATTTCTAAATATAATCTTCTTCTTACTGAGCTTTACTATGAACGACTTCTACGTTTTCTTTAAATTCAAATTTTCAATTGATATTTTGAAAGTAAAATGCCTGATGAATCATGTCGTAGTTGTGGTGGAATATTGATTGAATACACTAAATGTGCACATTGTAATAAAATAATTCAGTTTATCTGTTCTTATTGTAGTACTAGAACCATAGAACAATACCATAGTCTTTGTGTCTTTGGGAAATATGGAACTAATCATATAAATGAAAATAGTAAAAATTACTCTGTTTTGACAACTATTGCTTGACAAGTTAAGAAATTACGCGTATTATTGTTTCCCAAATTTTAAGTATCATGAATTTTAGAATTGATCCTTATGAGTCGAACAGGTACCGTTTTAGGGCTAATTTTGATATTACTTATGCCTGTTTATGCAGATGCTCAGAGTCCGGAACGAATAAGCATAATTGATAATTTCGGAAATTTTGATAGAGGTGAATCTCTTTTTATTTATGGACAAGTCGCTTCTATTCAGAATGATTCTTTTTTGATTATGCAAATAATTAATCCTGAAGGTGATTTATGTCAAATCCAACAGCTTATTCCATTACCTAATGGTGAATTTATGACTGATGCAATTCCATTAAAAGGTAGAATATGTGGAATTGTAGGAGATTATGAGGTTAAATTGTTTTATGGTGATTATTCCACAACTACTAATTTTCAAGTAACAAGTAAAGTGTTTTCAGAACTAGATTCTGAAGCACTAATTACTTCTGCAAAAAATTTACTTTCAAAAACTTTATTTGTGCTAGATGAACAATTTGAACTTGATCAGTCATTTGTAAATAGTGTGGATGACGCTCTCTTGTCTGATGATTTATCTATGCTAGAAAATACGTATGTTAATCTACTGGATGAATTTTATTCTAATGATTTTGGTTCTGAAATAACACCTGTTATTAGACCTGCAATTACATCGTCTTTAAACTCTGTATCTCAAATGTTGATTGACGGAGAAATTTCATTTGATAATGCAAAATCAATCAATCGAACCATCTTTTCATCTATCTTTTATTATGAGATAAATGATAAACGTACATCTATTGATTTATTGTCTGATGTATTTGTTGAGATTAGAAACATAAATCCGACAAAAACCCCATCTGCAAAAATTCTTACTTTTGATGAACTTGAAGAAACTCTTCTAAACTTGATGAAAAAATCTGATACTGTGATGAGTAGATTTGTAAAAGAAGAAGTCGCTTTTATTTTTGCTAGGGGAACTGCACCTGTACATGTACAAGAAATTTCAGATCTGGTTGATTTATTGTCTGAGGCTAGATATCTTGATATTGTTTCAAGAAAACAAAGTGAACTCTATCGTCTAATCCAAAATGATTGGGAAGGAACTAAAATATCCCTTGAAAGTAAGGAATCTTTAGCAGACTTGCTTGCTTCTGGAGACAAAGTATCTCGTCTTCATCAAGCTGCGCTCTTACTGGAAGAATTAGAAGATGTGGATCGTTTTATTTCTTCAAATTCTGAAGAGAATTCTGAACTTGCAAATTTATTGATGCCTGATTGGAATAATCTTAAATCTAATTTAGAGTTCGCATCATCCCCAAACGATATCATTGAATCTGAAATTCAAATAAAACAAATGAAACAGATTATTGATATCTCTTCTAGAATAAATAAGGCAGTGGAAATTACACAGTCAAACGAAATTGATTCTAGTCTTGTATCTGATTGGAAATTCCTTTTAGAAAAAATTGAAAATGCTAAATCTACTGATGAAATTCTATCTATTGTTTCTGAATTTGATCATACTATGACTGAATTGAGAGAGAAAAGAAATCCTTTGACTGTTTTAAAATTTGAATATCAGACAATGAAACAAAAAGCAGAACTACAAGCTGACTATGATAATCTATATTTAATTGATAGTGCACTGAAAATTCTTAACACTGCAGAACAAATGGAATCTGGAAATCCGTCAATTATGAGAATTGATAGGATAGAGGTCTTGTTGACATGGGTAAGTGAACAAGCCCCTAAAATAAAATCTGATTTGAATTCATATGATTCCGATGCTTTTAAAATTAGAGCAAGTGATATTTTACAAAGAGCAAAATCTATTGAAAATTTAGTTGAATTGGGATTGCGTGCCAATAAATTTTTGCCTGGGTATATAGAATTTACATCTTCATTTAATGAAAAAATCGACAATGTTAGAGATCTTGTTATAAAAAATGATCTTGATGAAGCTGATAAATTAGTTAGAAATTTGTTTACTGAATGGAATCAAGTTTCAAAAGCATACGCCGATAACCCATATGGCTCAAATGTTGGTTATAGTGGGGATGAGATCAAACGAATTGATTATCGTGAAAGATTAAATAACTATTCTGACATGGTTGCTAAATTCTATAACAGTGAATTTTCTCAATATGCTAGTGAGTATGATGAAATGATTTCTGATGCTTATTCCTTAATTGATTATGGTAATTTTATTGATGCTGAATCCAAAATTTTGGAGATTGGTGAATTTTTAAGCGAACATCTGATTTTGAATAATCCAAGAATAATCTATGATATCTCTTATGATCAAGAAAAAAATATCTGGATAATTCAGGGTGCCGTAGAAAAATCTCTTTTTGATAGAAGATCTCCATTATATGTTACTGTTTTCAATATGGATGGCAGTACTCATAGTAACTTAGAATTTACAGATACAAAATTTGGTGATTTTTACACTCAATGGATCGCTCCTACAGATCCTGGTCTTTATGTTGTGATGCTTCAATATCAGGATTCTAAAGCAACTCAGATAGTAAATGTAAAAGAACGATTTGAAAACACTTACACTCCTACTGACCTAAGTATGGTTGAACTTGCACGTGATTTTGAAGAACTAAAGACATTCATTGAAAAATTTGGCCGATCTAATGATGACTCTTATTTTTCTTCAACTATTAATGAAATTAAGGTAGGTTTGACAAGCAAGGATTCAAAAAAGTTAACGAAAAATTAGTCGATTTACGGTATTTGATTGAAAAATATCTTCCAACCCGTTCAAGGTCAGCTGTAGTTGAAGTTCAATACAGTGATAACGGCCTTGTTGTTTCAGGTGCAGTGCAAAAAACCATAGCCTTTAGAGAGGATTTGTTTGTTGATGTTTTTGATCAAAGAGGTACTCTAATAGAATCCATTATTCTCAAAGATAATTCGTCTGGTCTCTTTAATGAAATTATTACTAGGCCATTTGATTCTGGAGTTTATGTTGCTCAACTCCAATATCATGATGTAATCGTTACTGATTTCTTTACTGTTAGGTAATTCCTTTGTTTTTGCTTTTTACTAAATTGAATAACTGTCTTACTGCTAACTTTGGGTGATGAGTTGCTAATTTTATCATGTTTACCAATCCAAATTCTGCTTTGATAAAATCTAAAAATTCTTCAGGTCTTAATTCTTTAATTATCTCTAATTCTTTATCCCATTCTTCATCTGTTAATCCAATCCATCTATCTTGAACTTTTCCAGCTGATTTGATTTTTCCTTGAATCTCTTTTTTCCAAGTTTCTTCATAAGGATATAATGCGCTTTCATTAGTAATTCCTGATTTTATTGCTGTAGCTGCTACTTTCCCTGCAACTCGTCCATATTTTATAGCGTATCTAATCCCTTCTAACACTAATGGATTAGCTTGTCCTGCAGAATCTCCTACTAGAATCAAATTATTATAAACTGTTTTTCTTGATAGTCCATCATTTGGAATTAATCCATAATGAAATTCAATTGGTGTGATCTTTCCTAATTTTTTAATTGGGCCTATTTTTGAATCCATCAACTCTTTTAATCTCTCAGTTGGGTCAATTGATGACTCTGGTTTACCTATGCCTACTCCTATTCTTACAATATTTCTTCCAACAGGAAAAATCCATGCATATCCTGATGGGGAATATTTCTGACCTACCATGAGCCACCATGTTTCAGAATCTACATTTTCTGCACTTACTTCGTACTCTGCTCCTGCTCCGAATCTTTCCCATTGAGTAACAAAACCCATATCTTTTGAAATCGTTGAAGAAAATCCGGTTGCGTCAATTATTATTTTTGCATAAAATACTATTTCGCCATCTTTGCTTGTTCCGCTCACACCAATAATGTCCCCTTCTTTGTTTTTTATTGCATTTTTGATACTAGTTTTAAGAAAAATATCGACTCCTTCATTTTTTGCTTGCTCAGCTAACCATCGATATGTTTTTCTTACATCTAGAACTGCTGCATGTGAAACAGTATCTGAAATAGTGACTTCGTTGTTTGGCGAACAAAATGAGTAATTTTTAATTGGATTATAGCAATCATCTGGGATCCCAAATTCTTTTATGTTTTGTATCCAAGTTACTCCACTTGTCCTGACAGATTGTGCAATTGTTTCTTCTTTTTCTATCAGTGCTACCTTTATTCCATTTTTTGATGCTTCAAAAGCTGCAGACGAACCAGCGGGTCCGCCTCCAACTACAACTAAATCATAGTAATACTCTGAAGCCAACTTCAATTGTTAATTGAACCTAGGATATAATTTTGAGGTCTTGATTTTTCTTGATAATTATTTCTTTAAAATTGGATTTCCTACTCCATCATTTTCTCTTTCGGGATCAAATGTGCTCATATGTCCCGGATCTCTATGCATGAAGCTCTGGGTTTCTCCTTGTTTTTTTCTACAGAATTTTCCATGAATTGTTTCTTCTATTTTTAACGTATCTTCATTTTCATGAAATAAACGCTTTCCACAATCAGGACATATTAATTCCGGCATGAAAGTTCTTTATATCAAATCTATTTAGATGTTTCAGAAATATTGAATTTTATTTTATTGTCATGTTTTTAAACCGAAACTTTAGATTCCTATTTTATTTATGTAAGGTGTGCTAGAATCGGACATTACTTCTTTTGTAATTTGGTCTGCTGTAACGGTAATAATCATGGGAGTGACGGGCTTTGTATACAAATCTTACATTTTGAGAAGAAAAAATCGTTTATTCTGAGCTAAATGACAACTATCCTTCCGAAGCTGTTTTTCCACCATCTACATTGAGGATGGTTCCGGTAATCCAATTGGCTTCATCTGATGCTAAGAATAATGCCGCATTTGCTACATCTATAGGTTCTCCTATTCTTGCTAATGGTAGTCTTTCTTCTAAAACTTTTCTTGCTTGAGGTTGATCTAGATATGGCTTTATCATTCCAGAGTTAATTATTCCTGGATTTACACAATTACATCTGATATTTTTTCTTGCGTATTCTACTGCAATTGATTTTGTGAACATTGTTATTGCAGCTTTAGTTGCTGAATATGCTGCTAGGTGAACCCTTGGTATTGCTCGTTCACTTGAAATTGATCCAATGTTTACAATTACTCCCTTTTTGGCATCTGACATTTTATTTAACACAGCTTTTGTAATATGAAAAATTCCAAATAAATTAATGTCGATTAATTTTCTGATTTCTGAATCTTGCATTTCATGAAAGTGAACTGGATCATTGATGGCACCTGCATTATTCACCAAAATATCTATTTTTCCATATGTGTCCATAATTTGATTAATTGTTTGCATCACTTGTGACTCGTTAGTTAGATCACATGACATTGATGCTGTGGATTTTTCATGTCCTATCTCTTTTCTTGCTTTTCTAAGCCTTCTAGATTTCTTGCAATGAGAACTACTTTAGCTCCTTCTTCAGCAAATCTTTTAGCAATTCCTTTTCCAATATCACTTGAAGCCCCGGTTACAATTGCAACTTTATCTGCAAGTCTCATATTGAGATTTTATTGTTGTAGCTTATAGAATTTTTGGTAAATTTTAGTCATAATTCCCAATTATTGTCTATCCGTCATTTATTTTTCTAATATGTGCTAAGATTCCTGTATAATCTATATCTCCAAATCCCTGTGTTAGCGCATTTTGGTATACCTGCTCGGCTTTTTTAATCATTGGAAGATTGATTCCAAGTGATTTGCTGGTTTTTGTAATTGTGCTTATGTCTTTTTTCAAATTAGCAAGAGTAAAAGTGGGATTAAACTCATTTTGTATCATTTTGTATGCTTTTTTCTCACTCATCCCTGTTTTAAAATACGTTGAATTTAAATGTCTAGAAATATTTTTGGATTTGCCTTTGAACTTCTTACTAATGTGATCCCCTCTGAAAGTGCAAGAGCAAGCATTGTAATTTGTAGATTCATTGCAAGTTTTACTAGATGGGCTGTTCCGGACTCTCCTAAATAAAATATCTTGTTTGCAATTTTCTCAAAAACTTTTTTGAACTTGTTAAATGTTTTTTATCCCCTGACACCATTAACACCAGTTTCCCAATAATTGCCACATTGGGTCCACCCATAACTGGTGTGTCTAATTTTATTATTTTATGTTCTAGAAACTTTTTTGTAATTTCTTTTGATTCTATTGGGCTTATTGTGCTCATATCTGCCACTGTTAATCCATTATGATTTCCAAATCTAATCCCATTTTTTCCAAATGCAATTTTTTTCACTGCATTTGCGTCTTTTACGATTATTATCACTAAATCTGAATTTTCAGCTACTATCTTTGGTGATTCAGCAATTTTAGCACCGTGTTTTTTTAATTCATTAGTTTTTTCTTTAGTGCGATTATAAGCTGTCACGTTGAAACCTGATTTAAGTAAATTTAATCCTACTGCATTTCCAAGAATTCCTGTGCCGATAATTCCAATTTTTATATTTCCATTTTTTTTATTATGTATTTTTTAATGTCTTTCTTCATTTTTTACCTCCCATTCTCCTTTTCCAAATCTTGATGCTTCAAATTCTATCTGTCCTATTGTTTTTTCATCCTTTCTAATTTTTGCATAATCAAATTTTTTCATTTGGAATATTCTTTCTTTTGGTTTATACCCTCCTTCAATCACTTTAATCTTGAATCTTTTACTAGCTTTGTTGATCATTTTTCTTGCAATCTGCACATCTCCAATCCATGAAAACATTTCAAAATCTCCAAAGTTTTTTGTGGATACTATGTAGCCATACAGTCTTGCCTCTAATTTAGAACCATTTACTTTAGCTTGTTCATTTAACCATTTGACTACTTCTTCCCCATGTCCTTTCTCTATTCCAAATGTTTCTGAATCTTCCATCTGTGAAAAATGATTATCTTAAACTATTATAATCATTATTACCCATTTGTTAAACTAAAATATTGTTCTTTAGGTATGTTTAGTATGCTTACTATTGACTGTAGAGACGTTGAATCTATAAAATCTGAATTGGTGGTCTATGTCTCTGATCAGGTTGCGGCAATACCTACTCTGAAAAACCACGCCTTTATGTTATCTTCATTAGATGATGAAATCATCGATAAAGATATTGTAATAACATCAATCAAAGAGTTTTTGGGGTCAATCGGTGAAGGGAATAACTTTGCTGTAATTTCTAATAATGATGTTATCTCGATCAAGTCAATCTATGGGAAACCAATTGAACGTGATTCACTTCCTAATTCTGATATGTTTTCATGTACTCATTGCGGTTTTCTTACTAGGTATGAAGTAGAATTGCAAAATCATATGAAATTGCATTACCTATAATCTATTATTTTTATGATAGACATTATTTTAAAAAACATCCTATTTTATTTGAAATATTCCCTCAAAATAATCGTAAATGAGATTTTCATTTTACGATTTTTAACAAGATCTTTATAAGATCTGATTATAAAAAGTACCTGTGGTAGATTTT
This sequence comes from Nitrosarchaeum sp. AC2, assembly GCF_013407385.1. NCBI lineage: Archaea > Thermoproteati > Nitrososphaerota > Nitrososphaeria > Nitrosopumilales > Nitrosopumilaceae > Nitrosarchaeum > Nitrosarchaeum sp. AC2. The sequence continues at coordinate 587,112 of NZ_CP030847.1, forward strand.
TCTTCTAAAAATAACATTGCAAAAGTTTACTGTGTAAAATGCGATATGATCTTTAATTCTAGAAAAACCTTTGAAAAACATCTAGTGAGGCACTCGTCACCTATTCAATGTGAAATCTGCCCAATTGATATTGCAATTTCAAAATTTGTAAACATATTCAAGAAAAAATTCTCACACAATCTGGAATAAGTTTTTTAAACAAATTTTTAATACACATTACTATGGCTAAAAAAGGAATTTTGTTTGGTATTATCGTATCTATAATTGCTGTTGGTGTGATTCTAGTCTATTCTACGTCTTCAGTTGAAACTGCAAATACCGATGTACGACTACATGGTACTATCTCTACTACTACCGGCTCGCCTATTATTGGGTCCCCGTCTGCACCAATCACTATTGTTGAATTTGGTGACTATCAATGTCATCAATGTTATAACTGGTTTCATAATACAAAACCCTCTATTTTTCAAAATTATGTTGATACTGGAAAAGTTAATCTGGTTTTTGTTGATCTTGCTTTTTTGGGTAGGGATTCACCAAAAGCAGCTCAAGCATCATATTGTGCAGAGGACCAGGGAAAATATTGGGAATATCATAATCAACTATACATTTCTCAAGAATCCAAAATAGATAATGGATGGGCAAATTCTGAACGCTTAAAATCATTTGCATTTAGTTTAGGTCTTGATCCAGAATTGTTTGATAGTTGTCTTGATTCAGGAAAATACGCCAAAAGGGTTCAATCTAATATTGCCGAGGCAAAAAAATTTGGTGTGAGTGGAACACCTACATTTTTCATCATTGGTCCTAATGGACAACAAGAAAAGCTAGTTGGTGCACAACCTTACTCTGTTTTTACACAAGTGTTGGATTCAATGATTTAGCATGACACATGCACTAAAGTTTGTTTTTTCAAACTATGCATATCTTGTTTTAGCCTTTGTGCTTTTTATAACGATGCTTTTTGGTTTATTGTTTCTTTCAGAGTATATTTTTTTGGAGCCTTATCTCATTGGGCATATTGCACCTGGAATGGAACTAGGATTTACTTTGATTGTAATCCTTACTACGTTGTCTGCAGTGGTAATCCCTATGAATATTTACAGAATCAATATTTTGAAAAAATCTAAAAGGAAAGTTACTGGTAGTGTTTTTGGTTCATTTGTTGGTTCTGTTGCTGGCGTCTGTAGTTGTGGCCCAATTGGGTTTGCAGTCTTCTCAACATTTGGTTCTGTAGGTGCAACTGGGCTTGCATTTCTTACAAATTATGAACTTCCAATAAGGGTTGCTGCAATAGCATTGTTGGCAGTTACTTATTTCACTACTGTGAAATCACTAAAAATTGAGTGTAAAATCATTTAAAATTCTAAAATCATATCTTTTTACTTAATATTTTTCATTATGAATTCATTCGTTAATATGGATGTACAAAAAATCCAATACATGTTGAATGTTAAAGTTGGATTGAGTTTCTTTGTTCCATTTGCAATATTGGCAGTAATGATTGCTGTGGATACTTATCATTCTATTCAGTAGCACTTGAAATATTTTTTTAAATTTTATTTATAGAAAAATCTGCTCTAATGACTTTGCTATATGTATGATGAATTTTAACTAAATAATGAAGTTATCATATCATAAATTGTACCAAATATTGAACTTAGTACATTTGTCATTTCTTGTATTTGCAAAATTTGGATTTAAGCTTGAAGCTTAGAATAATTTACTAAATTTTATCCTGTTTATCTATTATGTCATGTACTGTCTAAAATTGCATTTACCTCCTTTCTGTGCTCATTGCAGTACGGTGGACTTTTTTTACATTCTGGGCAGTTTAGATATTTTCTAAAATCAATCATGAACTTGCTTTGATTCTAACTTAAAAGATCTTACGTATGAATTATCAGTGTTTGTAAATACTCGTTCAGTCTTTCAAATTGATTTATTATGATTATCAATTTGTTTAAAAGATACACTAAAAGGGCAAATTTTTAAAACCTTGAACTCTATTTTGTAGAAAAATCTAGGATTTTTGTGTCTATAATATATGTCCCAATTAGACCTGGTAGAAGAAATTCTGAATATGATGAATTAGATGACACTGATGAGTAATCTATTTTATCTGTAAAAATGAATTCTCAGGCACATTTAAGTTCAAAAAAGTATTTGGTTGAATAATTTTTGCTAATATCTCTAGCCCTATTATTGTTCTAATGCTTGGTTTGCTGAAATATGAGTTTGCATCTACTGCAAACACTTTTCCGTTTCTAATTGCTCTTAAGGAATTCCATGATTTATTGTTCTTCAATGTTTTGTTGTATTCTGATATTGTACGATATGTGTCAAAACCACATGGCATCATGATAATAATATCTGGATCTGATTTTGTGATCTCATCAATGTCTATCTTTCTTGAATGTTCTCCGTCTTTACTTATCATATTTTCTCCACCTGCATCATTGATCATTCCTGGTATCCAATGACCTGATGTAAAAAACGGTTCAATCCATTCTAGTGCAAGAACTTTTTGTTTTGTTGTTGGAGTGTGCTTTTTTATATATTCTATTCTACTTGTAAGTGATTCTGTAATTTTCATTGCATTATTTTCTTTTTTTATTACTCGACCAATTTCATTTACTGATTTAACAATTTCATCTAAATTATGTGGATTCATCGAATGGATCATTGGCGTGTTTTGTAAAATTTGAATTGCCTTGTTGACTTGATTATTATGTGCAGCACATGCCTCACATGTTTCTTGAGTTATTATTAGATCTGGATTTGCTTCTATCATGTTTTTTTCATTTAATACAAAAATCTCTTTTCCTTCACTCAGTAACTGACATGTTTTTGTATCTATTTCATTACTTGATAGTTCTTCTGAATTTATTACTGAACTAATTACTTGCAATTTTGTTTTTGCATTTTCAGGATATTTGCATTCATGAGTAACTCCAAATAGAATATCGTCTGCCTCAAGCTCATATAGTAATTCTGTGGCGCTGGGTAGAAAAGAGACTATTCTCTTTACTGACATACTTTATGTCCTAATTTGTTCTTTAAACATCATACGTTAAGCCATAGTCAGCTATGTTGATTAGGCAACTTAATAGGCATATTTTAGGCATAATTTTCATTGTCTTCTAACTCTCAGGATATTCGAAGAGCAATTCTAGCAAAATGGCATGAGAATTTATCAAAATATGGAAATTTATTTTCTTCAGATTCTATTAGTGGAACTAGTCCTCCATCGGTGTTTGTAGGTTCATATAATTATCCAAAGGTTTTCGTTGGACCCATGGTTCCACCAATACATGGTAACACAAGTATCCTTGATAGTCCTGAAAAATGGAAAGGTAAATCCCTTGAGGAGATTGTCAATTTTAGATTAAATTTAATTCGTGGAATACAAAAAATTTCAATAGATCAAACAGAAGGTCGTTATATAGAAAACTTGCAAGAAATTACAATGTCTTCTAAACCTACTGATTCTGATTTACAATTCACTAAAACCACATCTGCAAGTGTCTCACTTGATGGTGAGAGTGCTCCGTTTGGGCCTGTAGGTGAAATCAAATCTGCAAAATTTTATGACACAAGTGCAACAAAGTCTATCGAAAAAATCTATTATGATAAAGATCTTAATGCGCAAGATGCGGTCCTAAATTTGTACAACTCTGGCATTGATATTTCTAAAATCCAAAAATGTTTTAGTATTGGTATGCTGGGACAAAAAGAAAACTCGTCCCTACTAAATGGAGCATCACTGCAACAGATGATATAATATCTAAATCTCTTGTCAAAGACATTTTGGATTATCCATTAATTGATTCGTATAGAATTTTTACCTATGACCATCTTGGAAATTTATTTTCTGTAATTTTATTTCCTCATAGGTGGATCTATGAAATGATTGAAGCATGGTATTCCAATGGTATTTTGGGATTTGGTTATGATTTTGAGGATGCACGTGGAATTAATCACCCACCTGCAATAGCTGGCGCATATTTTGCAGCTAAATTAGGTGTGTTAGAATATCTTGTAAAAAATAAAATTCAGGCCGGAGTTATAATACTGCGTGAAATTAGACCTGAATATGCCATTCCAGTAGGTGTATGGCAGGTAAGAGAAGGAATTCGTTCTGCAATGAGTCACCCTCCTATATTTGGTGATTCTTTTGATGATGCACTCGCATTGGCTTCAAATAAAACTAGTATTAGTAAACTTGAATGGATCTCAAAAGGCAATATTATGAAATTAATTCGTCAAAAAATAATTGCTGATTTTTTCTAATTGGTTTTCTACTAAAAAACCACGCATAAATTTTCTAATTCTGGTCTTTTTGGAACATTACATCCTATTTCTAAAGTATGTTTTTATCCAAAAAATTATGATGGATACTCTAAGATGTGTTAAATGTAGTAAAATCATACCAAAAACTGCTAATTATGCAATAACTGTGTTTTTAGTCAAGGATAAATTGTCTGATCCATTTTATGAGCATCTTTGCTGTCCTGAGAAATTATCTATTACATGTTAATGTAATCTTGATCTATTTATTGACCATTTTTTAATTCAATTTTAGTGCAAAATAAGAGATTGTTAATTGGAATTGCTATTATTGCTAGTCCAATTGTTTTTGCCATTATTGCATTTCCTGATAGCTTTAGTCTAAGTTGGAATCAAGGTCGAGGTGGATTTATTTTTGCACTAGTATTTATTGTTGCAGAATTAATTGGTCTAAAAATTATTATTTCTAAAAAAAGATTACTATCTGTAATTCCAATAGCTGGTGTTGTAATCGCATATCTTATAGGATTAGAATATGGACTGAGAGATTTTATTTTATCTGGTGAAGAATTGTTTAATGTCCAACTAATTTATTCTTGGACATGGATGTGGGATTTTATCATCATGAGCATTTTTGTTGTAGTTGCACTGAGTATATTTTTGGTAAACGTTGGATTCGAATTGCTCCTGCAGGTCCAATATTTCTTGCTGGCAGTGCAATAATTCTTTCACTGGATGCATTTTTTCCATATGACTCACTTGGTCCATTACAATATGTTGTACCTTATTTGGTTCAAACCAATGTCTGGCTGATAAATGTCCTTGATTTAGGAACTGCTACTGCTCGAGATAACATTATGTTCTTAAAAGGTGATTTTGGACCGATGGTACTTCAAGTATTTTGGCCATCCGCTGGTGTACATAGTGTAATTATCTATTCATTGGTAATGGGGGCATTTCTGCTAAAAATGAATATTCATAGAAATAGGAAATTGATTTACTTTAGTATAGGAATTGCAGGTACTATAGGTGTAAACATGATTAGGATTTTTTCTCTATCATGGTATGCACTCAAAGTTACTACTGATGCTAAACAATGGGAAGAATTCCATTCAGTTGCAGGTGAGATCATGTTTTTGCCTTGGTTGTTTGTATTTTTACTGATAGTAATTATCATAGAAACAAGAAGACTAAAAAAATCAGAATCTGAAGGAAAAATCAATCCTAAAAATAATTAGTAATGCTACTTTGACCTCGTATTTCTGCAAGTTCTGAAACTTTTACACCTAATCGTCTGATCGTATTTTTTTGCTCCTCTAAAGATTCTTTTAGTAACAACAATGCATTTTTCTGTAATTCTTCCAAACTAGAAGTGTGATTTTTTAGCATTCTGGATTTTGTCTTATTTGTTAAATCTGATTGAATGAACTGTATTCCTACTGATTTGAATGTTTTATTATTTTTTTTAATTACTTCGTGTAACTCTTTGCATAATTCAATAAGATTTTCTGCAAGGAATTCATAATCAATTGAATCTTTTTTAGTGTAGACAGTTTACTATATTGTATGCTCGCTTCTCTTTCTTTTACTGGGTCAGTGTCAATTCCTCTAACTGCATTGAATATGTAGGTTCCATGTTTTCTCCCAAATTCTTTATTCAAAGTAAACACATCTAATTTTTTAACATCCTTGATTGTTTCAAAATTCATTTCAGTAAATCTCTCCTCTGTTTTCTTTCCAATTCCTGGAATCGCTCTGATCTTTAACTGTTCTAAGAATTCCTCAACCTTTTCTGGTGATACAATTGTCAATCCATCAGGTTTTCTAAAATCTGATGCAATTTTGGAAATTAATTTGTTTGAGGAAACTCCTATTGAGCAACTAAGTTTTAATTTTTCTCTAACTGCATTTTTGATCTGTTGTGCTAAATGACTAGCTGTATCAAAATTTCCATCTACTCTATCTGTGACATCTAAATATGCTTCATCTTTTCCTACATATTCAAAAATGTCTGCACTTTTCTTAATAATGTCCATGGCCTTTTGAGACATCTCTTCATAATACTCAAAATCGACTGGAAGAAACATTGCATCTTTTCTTTCTTCTAATCTTTTTTTTGCAAAAATAATTGGTATTCCTGATCTTACCCCAAATTTTCTAGCTATGTAATTTGCAGTTGCAATTGCTCCACTATCTCCTCCTCTATCTGAAAAAACACAAACGCATACTGGCTTTGATTTTAAATCTGGTGTTCTTATCTCCTCACATTGTGCAAAGAAATAATCAAAATCTATATGGAAAATTATTCTAGACTCCAATTTGAATTCCTCCTATGGTTATCTTTCTACTGTGTATCATCTAAATATTGAACATTTTTAACAATATTATGACTTATCCTATCTCATCTGATGAAAATGGCATTAACATAAAGCCAGAATTGATGGAAAAAGAAAAATTATATCATTTTGTGTTCAAAGATAAAGTTCTATTGCTGTTCAAAGACTCTCAAGATTTCTTAAATTGCTATGAAATCGAAGAAGAAGAATTAGTAAATCAAGTAAAGAATAGTAAAACTGATGAGGAAGTTGAAAAAATCTTTGAAAAATACATCCAACGTGATGACCCAAAAATTAAATAAAAGACAATGAAGATTTTGTTATTAAAGGAACAATAAATTGAGTGAATCAAAAAAATCTAAAGACGCGGAAGACATTTTGTCTGAATTTCATGACACTCATGTATCCTCTGAACCAGAACCAGCATTATCTTCACCAGAACCAGAACCAGCATTATCTTCACCAGAACCAGAACCAGCATTATCTTCACCAGAACCAGTATTATCTTCCCCTCCGAATACTTCATCCACTGAAAGTAAACATGATCCTGAAGAACGGGATGTAATTTTTGTTGGCAATAAACCCATAATGACATATGTCTCAGCTACTTTAACACAACTTTCAACAAGACATACAGTTACCATTAAAGCTAGAGGCAAAAAAATTACACAGGCAGTTGATGTATCTCAAATGATTGTTAAACGAATGAATACCGTGGGATATGTTATTAGTGATGTACGAATATTATCTGATTCACTTCTTTCTCAAGATGGTAAATTACGTAATGTTTCTACAATTGAAATTGACATTACAAAAAATTAAAACTATTAGAAAATTAATCTTACTATCTACAGGCATTTTTGTTGTTATCTTGCTATTGGGATTTGTCTTATCTTCTTGTGGGATACAACATATTATAATTATCAATGATTTAAAATCGTATGAATCTTCTTTTGATCCTGAATTTTGTGATGGTTTAGTTGAAAGAATTAATTTGTTTAATGTTGAATGTGAACCTAAAGTTGAAATCGTAGATTGTGGTTAAATAACATCTGATATGAATGATATTCCAAAATAAATTAACATAGAACTCAAGACAATCATTAAAATTTTATAATTTCTACTAGAAAGAATTTTAGCACTTTTAGATGCAAGATGTGCTATTGAATACAACCATGCAAAATCCATCCAAATATGTAACGCAAAAACAATTAGTATTCCTGCAAATGCCCATATGAGCATTGCATCTGAAATCAATTTAAAACCAATACTTAACCACCAAATAATAAAAAATGGGTTTAATGCACTAAGAATAATTCCTGAAAATATTGCTCCATGTTTTGGATTGAATTGTTTTGTATCTTTTCTTTGTAATGTTGTTTTAATCTGTAATCCTGCAAAAACAAAAAGTACCATAGATCCTAAAATGGAAATTATAGTTCTAAATTCTGGAAAAATTTCTAATGAAAACACTCCAATTCCTAACAAAATTACTAATGGCAGTTCTACCATTGTATGTCCTATTGCCATTTGTATCCCTGCTTTTCCTCCACCACGCAAGCCTTGTGCTATATTCGCTGCAAATAATGGTCCTGGAGCCATTACCCCTGATGCCGAAATAAGAATAACAGTTAATGCAAATTCTGGTATTTGGTTCAATGATTTTCTATTGTTATTGATTACGTTATAAAATAAACCTGATAGTGTTATAATTTTATTATCTGTAAATTGAATCTTTTATGTTTCGTGTTTCTTCATCTGTTTCTTTAATTGCTAGTTCTGCTTTTTCTGCCTCTTTTTGTAATAATGGGATATCACATGAAGTTCCAGGAATTAATTTTGCTATCCCCATACATAATTCTGCACTTGATCTAAAATCAGGACCAGTACCATCTGTTTGAAAAAGAACAACAATTACATCTTGATTTGTAATGCTACCCTCATTAAGTAACACTCCAGGAATTCCTGGAATTGTTCCATGCTGAAGAATTTTTAATCCTGATTTCTTTAATTTTTCTCTTGCAGATTCTGTATTGCCTACAGCAACCATTCCTCCTAATCCTCCCAGAGATTTTACTGCAACACTACTTACCACTAGTTCTATTTTTTGTTTTTTGCCCACTTGAGCATTGTTCTTGCAATCGATCTATGTAATGATTCATGAATGGTAAGATAAGATAAGAAAATTGAAACTTTGAGATCATCATTGATAAAAATTCTTGTTGGATAGTTTGGTTTCCCTTCTTTAACAACGCTAATAGTTGGAAAATTATCTGAATCAATAATTCCTGCTACACTAAACTGTGATGTCTGAATCATTGATTCGGTTGCAATTGCACTAGCAAACCCCATAGAAGGAAATCCATCTATCAGGTATCCTCCTTCTACATTAATTGGTCTTAATTCTTTAATTCTAATTTTAGAGTACAATGTATTGTGTTAAGATTTGGTGAATAATAGTTTTTATCCGATTATTTTTTTAATTTTGCAATTAATGCAGCATAAATAAAAGGCAAAATGGTTGTAACTTCTGCATGAAGTGTAGACTGTCTTGCCTGTTGTGTGACTTTTCCCCATGAAATAGCTTCTCTTACAAGTGCACCGCTTAAACTACCATCAAATTCTTGTGCCGTTGTAATATAAAATGCATAATCTAAACCATCTCTGTACTGATTCCACCATAATGTATGGTGTTTTGAAATTCCTCCCCCAATCATCAAAGCTCCTGATTTTTTCGCTTTGAATATCAATCCTGATAATAGTTCTGAATCTGCCGTAATGTTTAATTTAAAATCATTATGTTTTTGTGTGAATAACCATATTTGACTACCTACTGCTCCGTCCATAATCCCAGGTACCACCACATCAATATTGTTTTTGTAAGCCCAATACAGAAATGAATTTTCTCCTAAATGTTTTCCAATCATCTTGCATATTTCTGCTGTCGACATTTCTTTTACTCCTTTTTTGTATTCTTCTTCTAAAAATGACTGCATTTTTTCTTCAATGAGTGGACCATAGCTTTCCATTGGTACTAAAATATTTCCAAGTCTGTGAATGTGTTGATCTGCCAATTCTCCATCATCCATAGTGAATGACCCTTCTTTGTAATTTGAAAAATGTCTAGCAATGTCATGATCCAAAGCTCCACAAGTTGTAATTGCAACGTCAAACCACTTGTTTTTTATCATGTCTTTGATGATCCCTCTTAATCCTGTAGATATTACCGCTCCCACAAAGGACACAAACTTTAGACATTCTTTATCTGAAATCATAGTTGTTAAGATGTCAAGACCATCTGAAAGATTAACTGATTCAAATCCACCTGATTTAGATATCTCGTCAAAGATTTTTTCTATCGACGTGTTTGAATCTATTTGAATGTCTTTTACAGGACGGCCGGGTTCTATCACAATCTGATTTTTTTTGAGCTGTATAAAATTCTGCCTTAATCTGTCTATTTTTTACTAGAATTCCAAGTTTCTCTTTATAATGCCTTAAACGAGAAACAGATTCACATGATATCAGGCTGAGCCTGACAAGAGATCGTCCTGCTTCTCACCAATATAATGTATTTTTACCTAAAAAGGAACGCGTATCATTTGTTAGTTGATAATACCTGAATGTTATTGCTTTTTGAATTTATCCAGTATTACCCTCAATTCATAATATGTCTATTTTTGAATTCTTTGTCGTTAACATTCTAAATCACTAGCATGAATTTTTAATTGATTTAATTTAAAATATGTATTCTGTCCTCTCTCTGATTTTTGATTGTATAATTATGAATCATGTAATTAAAAAATATGTGAATTAGAGATTATGCCGTTGTGATTGGAAGAATTTGTACCGGCGGCTCTATCAACGGCATCATCTCAAATCCTGATGAACATCTACTGTGGATTCTCTCTAGTGTTGCATAACTGCATTCAGAACAAATTTGTTGAATCGGTTCCTTGCATGTGAAACACGCGTTTTGTACTTGAGGATTTATTCCACAATTTTTGCATAATTCATCTGGTATTTTTATCACCTCGTTTTGAAAATTGGATGGGTGGAAAAAACTTTCCCATCCACAATTTCATGTGATGTGACAATGTTTGAATGGTTGATGGGATACTTTGAGTAATCATTTCCAATCTCCCTATTCTACTGATACTCTCTTGCCTTTTGGTTTTTCTTCGGCAAGGGACAAGGTCAGCTCCAGTATTCCATTGGTGTATTGTGCCTTGGCTGAATTTTCATCTACTTTGTACTTCAATGGAATTTTTGCGCTGTATTTTCTGTCTCCGTGTTTGGCAGAAATTTCTACTACTCCTTCTACTATGCTTACATTGATGTCTGATTTTTCAATTCCTGGCATCTCTGTAATCATCTTTAGGGTACGACTTTTTTCGTCAACGGATTCGTCCACATATGGCTCTCTAACATCTAACTCAGTCAGTGAACCCTTAGGCTTTACATTTCCCCATTCTTTTACATGAGGTTTTCCGTTAGGTCCTATGGTCATCTCATAGCCATAGTAATACGGACCAAATGTTTGAATTTTTGAATCATTTGGAAATTCAAAGACGTCATCCATGGTAAAAAAAGGATCAGACAATCTTCGAAATGCTCTTTCGAATTGGTTATCAAACCACATTTTATTCACCGAGTGTATGTAATATGTATTACATTATATAAATATTTTGCAAATTATGTGAATATATGACTGATTGTCATTTTTATGACAATGTTAAAATATGATTCTTTTGAGTGGTATTCATGCTAAATTCCATTCTTGCATATGAAGAAGTTCAATCAAAACCAAGAACTGAAAGACAGGTGACATATTTTTGTAGATTGTGTAGAGAGTATGGAATAAAAACTCGAAAAGCGCATTTACAAAATTACCATAATGCCAATCGGGATACAGTAACAAAGAGAAGTAATCAGGATCTCGTTGATGTTATTTTTATAGAATCTAAATAATGATTGCAATGTTTAGTTATATTTTATTAGCGACCTCAATTAGTATTTCCTATGTCTAAACCATTGAAAGCTAGTTTTATTGATCATATCAATATGGAAGTAAAAGATTTAGAACAAAGTGTTGCATTTTACAAAAATCTTTTTGGATTTGAAATTAAAAAAGAACAACCTGAAGAGAAATCAAAAATTATTGGTAATGCCAATATCAAACTCTGTCTGTATGAGAATCCTGAGATGAAATCTGAAGGTGCAATTGCTCATTTTGGTTTTCATGTTGAAAATTTTGATGAAATAATAATGACATGTAAATCCCTAGGTGTTACAATTCATTATGATGGTCCTGTTCAATTTGAAAAGTCACGTTCCGTATACATAAGTGATCCAAATGGATATGATATTGAGCTAAGTGAAGTTTTTGGAGGTGGATTATGATGAATACCATTTCAAAAATAATGAGACAAACACAATGAATCTACACGATACTTGTATCCTAGTTACTGGTGGAACAGGATTTATTGGTTCCAGACTTGCAAAAAAGCTACATGATTCTGGTGCAGATATAACAATTCTTACTAGAAGAAAGCAAGAAAATATGCCTTTCAAAATAATTCTGGATGATCTAACCAATCCTAATTTACGTTTTGAACAAAAATTTGATGTTGTGTGTCATTTGGCATCTGTGACACCTCTCGAAAAAATAAAAAAATAATTCAATCTGTAAATTACGATGGTGTGAAAAATCTTTTTTCTGCTGTGTCTGGCGCTAAATTGTATGTGTATATTTCAGGTCTAGCTGTATTTGATCCAAAATACGACAAAATTATAGAAACAACTCCTAAAAAATCTGATACTGAATTCATTAAAACACGAATCAAGGCACAAGAGTTCCTAGAAGAAAACTGTAAAAAATCAGGAATAAATTTTTCTGTGGCATATCTAGGAGATGTTGTATATGGTAATGGTGGATTTTTCAAATCAATGATACTTGATAGAATGCAAAAATGTACATTCCGAATCCCTGGAAATGGTAAATATATCAAAAATTTCATTCATGTTGAAGATGTTGTCGGTGCATTAATTGCAGTTATTCAAAAGTCAGAAACTGATTCCTATATTTTGACTGATTCTAAGCCTGCACCGTTTGTAGAATTTTTAAATTATATCTCTGACAATCTTGGAGTCAAAAAACCAAAAATGGTTCCAACGGCTTTGGCAAAATTGGTATTAGGTTCTGATGCAATTAAACTGTTAACCCGTTCAGCCAGTGCATCAAATCATAAAATCTCACAAATTTATGATTTCAAGTTCCCAACTTACAAAGAAGGTCTAAGTAACCTACTTCCTAAATTATGACTCTACATGTATATTTTTTTATGAATTAGAAAACTTAAAACCTGCATCCTGTCTTTGATTTTTGAATGGGAAATAGAATCCGAGTAGGTTTAGTAGGTATAGGCAATTGTTTTGCAGGTTTAATCCAGGGAATTGAATACTATAGGCAAAATCCTTCTCAAGAAGTAACAGGTATAATTCATGATAAACTAGCCGGGTATGGAATTCATGATATTGATTTTGTATGTGGTTTTGATGTGGGTGATAATAAAGTTGGAACTCCTCTAAATGAAGCAATTTATGCATATCCAAACATGGTTGATTGGATTCCAAAAGAAAAAATGCCAAAAACAAATGCCAAAGTCTATGAAAGTCCGTTGTTAGATGGAGTAGGAATTTGGGTTGAAAACCGAATTAAACCTCTTGAATCTAAAAAAACTCATGAGCAAATCACTGAAGAAGTAAAAAAAATTATCAAAGAAAATAATGTTGAAATTATTGTGTCTTACTTGCCTGTAGGCTCTGATAAAGTAACAGAATTTTGGGCTCAAATTTGTCTTGACACAAACACTGCTTTTGTAAATTGTATTCCTTCTTTTATCGCGTCTGATGAAAAATGGGCAAAAAAATTCAAAGAAAAAAATATCCCAGTAATTGGTGATGATATTAAGGGTCAAGTCGGAGCCACAATTGTTCACAGAACGCTTGCAAAACTCTGCAGTGATCGTGGAACTAAAATTGAAAAAACTTACCAAATTAACGTAGGTGGAAACACTGATTTCCTAAACATGAAAGAACAAGATCGTTTAGCCTCAAAGAGAATATCTAAAACAGAAAGTGTTCAAAGTCAACTCAAGGAAAGATTAGCCGATGATCAAATTTATGTTGGTCCATCTGATTTTATTCCATTTTTAGGCAATACTAAACTAATGTTTATGCGAATTGAAGGTAGACAATGGGCTAACATTCCGTACAACATGGAAGTTCGTTTAGAAGTAGATGATAAGGCAAATTCTGCAGGTATTGTAATTGATGCTATTAGATTAGCAAAAATTGCACTAGATAGAGGAGTAGGAGGTCCAATTATTCCTGCAAGCGCATATTTAATGAAACATCCTCTTGAGCAAATGTCAGATGTTCAAGCAAAAAAAGACTGTGAAAAGTTTGTTGAAGGAAAATAACTCAAAATTATTAGATTCTGAATTTATTTTTATTATTTTTTAAAAGAATACCTTTGATATCTTATTTTAGATCAATACCATGCGTAAAAATATAATCTAATTCTATTTTTATATCCAATTTAGGCTCGATTTTTAGTATTTCTAATCATTGAAAATCTATGCTAGATCATATTATAATTTCATAATAACCACCGTTACGAAAAAAATGATAGTAAACCAAGAAAAATTAATCAATTATGTCAACTAAACTTGTTAACCATCGATTATCCAACCAACTGAGAAAATAATTTCATTGGTTCATATTAAAAAAGTAGAGATCTTTGGTTTCAAATCGTTTGGCTTTAAAAATACTACAGTTATGTTTGAACCTGGATTAGTTTCGATCTCTGGCCCAAACGGTTCTGGAAAAAGTAACATTCTTGATGCGATCATTTTTGCACTTGGTGAAAACAAACCAAAAATGATGAGAGTAGACAAACTTCGATCTCTTATTCATGATATTGAAGGTAATAGACATGGACCAAAGATGGCCCGATCTAGTGTTCATTTTGATAATTCCGACAGAAAAATTCCTGTAGATTCTGATTCAGTAGAAATTACTAGAGAGATGGATGATAAGGGTGAAAATAATTATTATCTAAATAAAAAACCAACCAATCGAAGTCAGATATTAGATCTATTGGATGTGGCAAATGCTGGATTGGGTCAGCTTAATGCAGTGCAACAAGGAACTGTTACTAGGATTTCTGAATTCACATCTGAAGAAAAACGAAAAACAATTGAAGATTTAATCGGTCTATCTTACTTTGATGAGAAAAAAACTGAAGCCATAAAACAACTCGATGATGCTGATAGACGATTAGAAATTGCACTGGCAAAGATGGGTGAAATTAAAAAAAGAATTGATGAGCTTGAAGAAGAAAGAAATCAAAAACTACGTCATGATATTCTTGAAAGAGAATTAAATCGTTACAAATCTATTGCCGCCTCAAATAAACTACGTCTAATAATAAGTCAAAAAACCTCAAAAGAAGACACATTTAACAAAATTAATACTGAAATTAAGACATTTGACGATGAGCGAATTCAGATTAGAACTGAAATCAATGCTTTAGATGCTGAAAAATCAAAATTAATGACTGCTGCAAATGATTACAGTCAAGCTAAGGCTGCTATTGATTCTGAACTAAGTGCTGCAATGGAACAATACGAAATCGATAACAGTGCAATCGTTGCATCCAACAAACGACTACAACAAATTGAAATAAGAATTCCTGAAATTCAAAATGAAATTGAAGTAATTAATCAAACTGGACAAGAAATTAAATCAAAGATTTTACATTGTCAAGAATCAATAAATGAAACTAATGTAAAAAAGAATAAAATCAATGATGACTTAGAAGTTATTGATTCTGAAAGAAATAAAATATTAACAGAACAATCTATTGTTGCATCTAAAAAATCTGAAATCGATAATAAAATAAAATTACTTTCTGATCAACTTAATGATGCCAAACTTAAACTATCAAAAGCCGAAAACGAAAAAGATGAATCTCAAATTAAAATTAAATCCAACTCTATACGATTATCTGAATTGGAACAAGATGTTGTAAAACTTTCTACCTTAAAATTAAGATTAGAAACTATCATTGCTAATCACAATGCATCTATCTCTGAATTACAATCAAGAATAGCAAGATTAAATTCCAAAAAATCAAAAACTGTAAATGATATTGAAGAACTTGATTTAATTTTAGAAAAATCTAGTAAGGCTGCTGCTCAGTATGAATCAAAAATTAAAACTGTAAAAGGAATAATGCATGAAGATTACACTGTTGCTAAACTGAAAGAAGATGCAGATAAGCTTGGCATTCAAGGTTTAGTTTATGAAATGATTTCTTGGGATAAACAATATGAGCGTGCCGTACTAGCTGTAAGTTCTGATTGGATTAAGGCAATTGTTGTACCTGACTTTGCAACTCTACTCGGAATTGCAGAAGTAGCACGTTCAAAAAATCTACCAAAATTAAAAATAATACCGCTTGATGCAATTCCAAAATTCAAATTAGATTTACCAAAAGATCCTGGCGTAATTGGCGTGCTCTCTGACTATGTGAAATGTGATCAATCTCATTCATCTCTCAAAACATTTCTTTTTGGAAATGTTGTTCTAGTTGATTCTAGGGATTCTGCGTATAGGATCTCTAAACTTGGTCATAAGGCAGTGACTATGACTGGTGAGTATTTTGAGGCTAAAGGTGGAGCAGTCATTATTGATATTAACTCTAAAATTTCTAAATTAACAAAAATCATCTCGATGAGTACTGATATTGATGGCTTGCTAGAATCTATTAGCCTTCTTAAAAAATATGTTTTAAAGAAAAAACACTCCTTGAAGAAACTTGAAGACTCTATTCAGAGCTATGCCAAAAGATTATCTCTTTCAGAACAAGGTCTTGCATCTACTGATGAGAATTATTCCCATTTGAAATCAAGAATTTCATCTGCAATTAATATGAAGCAGCAATTAACTGAAAGAATTTCCGAATTAAATAAAAGACATGCTACTTTGCTTGTAGATGTATCTTCTAATGAATCTCATATAGAGTCACTTAACTCAAGAATTACAATTGTTGAAGAAAATTATGCGAGTGGAGAGCAAACACGTATTGCAAACGAATTATCCAAAATTAATGAAAAAAAATCTAATCTTGAAAAACTTTACACTACAATAATGAATGAATATCGTGATAAAGATTCACAATTGACGACATTACAAAATGAAGAAAATAGAAAACAATCTCAAATAAAAAGTCTTAATGATGAAATATCTTCATTAAATTCACAACATGAAGAATTAGAAAATAAAATTAAAGAATTAGAGATAAGAAAAGAATCTAAAACAAGCATACTTGTAACACTTAGAGAAAAAGAACAAGAACTAATTTCTACTTCTGGTTCTTCCATTGGTCAGCTTAAAGAATATGATGATAAAATAAAAATTCTTTCAGAAAAAGACAAAGAACTTACTAAAGAAATCAACTCACTTGAAAGACAATCTGATTCTCTTACTCGTGATTTACATGATTTAAATGAAAACGAAACAAAACTAAATGCCCTTTTGTCATCATTTGGATTTGATAAAAATATGGAGACCTTTGATGTTGAATCTATCGTTCATGGCTTAACTGCTGAGTTTAATTCTCTTAATGCTCTTAATGCAAAAGCTCCTGAAACTTATCTTGAAGTATCTTATGGTTATCGTTCTATGTCGGTGCGTAAAAATTCATTGGAGGAAGAACGAAATTCTATTGTTAAATTCATTGAAGATATTGAAAAAGATAAACGCCAAACCTTCTTAGATGCATTTGACAAAGTTGACAAAGAAATACGTCTTATCTTTAGTAAAATGACTGGTGGTAACGCTTGGCTTGAATTACAAAATGAGGATGATCTTTTCAATTCTGGCATATCTTATATGATTCAATTTCCAAATAAACCAAAAAGAGAATCAACATCAATTAGCGGTGGTGAAAAAACTCTTGCAGCAATTGTCTTTGTCTTGGCACTTCAAAAATTAAAGCCATCTCCATTTTATCTATTTGATGAGGTGGATGCACATCTTGATGCACCAAATTCAGAACGACTCGCTAAAATTTTAGAAGAACGTTCACAAGAGAGCCAATTCATTATGGTCTCTCTCAAAGACTCTGTTGTACAAAAAGCCAAACTAATCTATGGTGTTTATCCAAAAAATGGCGTATCCTATGTTGTTACATACAAAGACAAACGTATGCCTTCAGTTAAAACATCCTAATCTAGACTAACATAACAAGCAACAAAGTGATCTTTTTCTATATTTTCCAAAATTGGTTCAGTTTTACATTTTTCGATGGCATACGGGCATCTTGCTCTAAATCTACACCCTGAATAAACATCAATGTCGAGAGGATCATTGATTCTAATTTTTTTTTCTTTATTGAGATTTTCTGGATTTGGTTCAGAAATTGCATCAATTAATGCTTGTGTGTATGGATGCTTTGGTTTTAATAATATTTCATCAATTGCCCCTATCTCTACAATTTTCCCAAGATACAGAATTCCTATTCTTTGGCCAAAATGTCTAGCAGTAGCTAAATCATGTGTAATGTAAACAAATGAAATTTGATATCTCATTTGTAATTCGTGCATTAATTCAAGCATTTCAGCTCTAATTGATACATCTAACATTGAAACCGGCTCATCTGCGATGATTATTTTTGGTCTTAACGCTAAGGCTCTTGCAAGTACTACTCTTTGCCTCTGACCTCCTGATAGCATATGTGGGTATTTTTTCAGAATATCATCAACAGGTTCTAGTTTTACTTCATGTAATACTTCGTTCACTCTTTTTTTACGGTCGTCTTTATTTCCAATTTTATGTATTTCCAAGGGTTCTGAAACAATATCTGCAATATTCATTCGTGGATTGATTGAATCATACGGATCTTGATGGATCATTTGACAATTCATTCTAATTTTCTCTAAACTTTTTTTATCATCACTGATTTCTTCATTTTCAAAAATTATTTTTCCAGAGTCCGCTTGAATGGATTTGAGAATTAATTTTGCAATTGTGGATTTACCCGATCCTGATTCACCAGCCAATACAAAAACTTCTCCTTTTTTTAGACTAAATGATATGTTATCAACTGCTTTTATTGTAACTGTTTTTTTTCTAAATATGTTTTTTTTAATAAATATCTTCTTCAAATTTTCTATTCTTAGAATTTCATCCAACGTATAGAATTGGATAAAGAGGTATATCAAGAAATATCATTCATGCCTGTTGATTTATCATAAGGCATTTATGTTAAAAAAAGTCTGTTTTATTACTTGAGTAAAACAATTCAAAACAGTCTAAATTATAAAAAATATGTAGTTGATTCTAAATTACAATATTTTAAACCTAATTCTGCTAAAATTGAAAAGAGTTTTGCAGACGAAGTTTCTTTTAGCTTAACTCAAACTTCTAAATTCATCAGCCCTAAATTTTTTTATGATAAAAAAGGTTCTGAATTATTTGAAAAAATATGTGATTTATCTGAATACTATCCTACTAGAACCGAAATTAACATACTCCAAAATCTAAAAGAAAATTTTGCTAAATATGTTGATCATTCCTTTAGATTAGTCGAACTTGGTAGTGGTTCTTCGGTTAAAACAAGGCTGATTTTAGATGTTTTAAATAAATTTCAAGAAAAAATTGAATATTTTCCAATCGATATTTCTGAAATTTTGACTGAAAGTTCTTCTTTACTTCAAAAAGATTATGAAAATTTGCATATCACTGGAATAATTGATACCTATGAGGGTGGTCTTGAATTTATAAAAAATTATGATAATAAAAAAAATCTAATTATTTTCTTAGGTTCTAGTTTTGGAAATTTTGTTCCTGAAGATGGGAAAAAATTTCTTAAAAAAATCAACTCTACTATGAAATTGGATGATTTATTTTTAATTGGTTTGGATTTAGTAAAAAATAAAGAAACTTTGGAAAATGCATATGATGATTCTAAAGGAATAACTGCACAGTTTAATCTTAATGTCTTATCTAGAATCAATGATGAATTAGATGCCGATTTTAATCTAAATAATTTTAGCCATTATGCAAGATATAATGAAAATAAACAAAGAATTGAAATGTATCTGAAATCTTTAGTGGAACAATTTGTTGTTATCCAAAAAGCCAATCTTTCAATAACATTAAAGAAAAATGAATTAATTCATACTGAGCATTCACACAAATACAAATTATCCCAAATTAAAGAATTAATGACCCAAACTGGGTTTGACATTAAGCATATTTGGTTAGACGAAAATAATTACTTTGCATTGACTTTGGTATCTAAAAGATCTTAGTTCTAATTATTTTCAACACATCTGAATCCAGAAAATAGCCATCTTTCATCCAATCTGAAAAAATTTCGATAACTTCCACGAATAGACATCTTTGGCGTTCCAAATGAACCGCCTCGTAATACTTTTTGATTTGTAAACCACTTGTCATTATATTCATCAAATCCAGATCTGAATCCCGGATAACCTGTAAACTCTGATGCTGTCCATTCCCAGACATCGCCAATCATTTGATGACACCCTGATGAACTTACCCCATTAGGATATGATCCAATTTCTGTACATCCCCAATGATATGATTCTAATAAATTGGCATTTTGTTCTGTTGGAGACTCATTTCCCCAAGGAAATATTGTTTTTTGTTGTTTTTCTTCATTCCAACAAGCAGCTTTTTCCCATTCTGCTTCTGTTGGCAGTCTTTTTCCTGCCCATTTACAATATGCATCTGCTTCATAATAGCTAACATGGCATACTGGCTCTTTTGGATTTAATTTTCGGGTTCCTAGAAAATCTCTAACTTTCCATTGACCATCAATTTTTTCCCAATACATCGGTGATTTCCAATCATTTTCTTTTACTTTTTCCCATCCATCCGATAGCCAATGTTTGTATGTATCATATCCACCATCCTCAATAAATTTTAGATATTGTTCATTGGTAATTGGAAACACATCAATTGAATAATTTTCTAGATACACTTTGTGTTCTGGCAGTTCAATATCATAACAATATTCATTACCATTATACCCCATGGTGTATATGCCTCCTTTGATTTGAACCGATTTTTGTTCAATACTTTTTGATTTTGGCATTTCATTTTTTTTGATTGGTCTGTATTGTTCTGCCAATAAATGTTGTAAATCATACACTAGTAATTCTTGATGTTGACACTCATGATGTAATCCTGTTATAATTAATTTTATTGCGTTGTCGTTTAACGAATCTGATTCGATAAGATGATTTACTCTTTGACTAATTGTATTAAAATATTGAAAAATTTGTTCTATTGTTGGTCTTGATATAATTCCTCTTTTACCCTTGTCATGAGGAACTCCAAACTGTTGATAGTAAGAGTTTAGATATTCTGAAAATTCTTTAGAGTAGAATTCATATTTGTTGTTTATTTTACTCATAATTGCTTCGTAGATCCAACTCACATGACCGACATGCCATTTTACAGGACTGGTAAAAAATGCAGTTTGTACTATGAAATCATCTTTTTCAAGAGTTTTTACTAATTCTAAAGTTCTGTTTCTTGTTTCTTTGAATTGCTCTAAAAGTGATTTATTTTCTTCCACATTTGTGGCAGTTTTCATTTTTTAATAGCCTCTTGCAAAAATTGGGGTTTCTTTGCTTTGTTCATTACAGTAAATGCATTTTCCATTAGTGTTTTCACTACCAAATGGAATTACTCTTATGTCTGCCCCAGTTTCCTCTTTAATTTTTTCTTCACATTCAGTTTTACCGCACCAATATGCATTGAAAAATCCTCCTTTTCCTATTTTTGATTTGAATTCTGAATATTCTGAAATATTTATTGTATTTTGTTTAGCTTTCACTTTTGCAATTTCTAACATGTCTTTTTGTATTTCGTCTAATATTGTGGATATTTTTTCAATTTCATTGAATCCTATGCTTATTTTTTCTCGATTGTATCTTTTTGCTAAAACAATTTGTTGTTTTTCAATGTCTTTTGGACCAATTTCTATTCTTAATGGGATTCCTTTTAGCTCCCAATCGTTGAATTTGTAACCTGGTGTTAGTTCGTTTCTATCATCTACATGAACCCGAATTTTTTTAGATTCTAGTTGTTGACGAATTTCATTTAATTTTGGAAATATAACATTTTTTGCATCATCAGATTTGTAAATTGGAACAATTACAACCTGAATTGGCGCTACTTTTGGTGGAAGCACGAGACCTTTGTCGTCACCATGCACCATGATCATTGCTCCTATCAGTCTCCATGATACTCCCCATGATGTTTGCCATGCAAATTGTTCAACATTATCTTTATCTGAAAATTTTACTTCAAATGGTATTGAAAAGTTCTGTCCTAGAAAATGTGATGTTCCCATCTGAAGTGCTTTTCCATCTGGCATTATTGATTCCATAGTGGTAGTGTATACCGCTCCTACGAATTTTTCTTTTTCACTTTTCTTGCCTGTAACTACAGGAATTGCTAATTCATCTTGAACCGTATTTTTGTAAATTTCAAGAATCTCAATAACTTCTTTTTCAGCTTCCTCCTTAATTGCATGTACGGTATGGCCTTCTTGCCATAAAAATTCTGAAGTCCTAAGAAATGGTTTTGTAGCTTTTATCTCTGCTCTTAATGCTGTATTCCAAAAATTAATTTTAAGAGGTAAATCTCTCCAACTTTGAATCCATTTTGAATACATTGTATATGCTAAAGTTTCTGAAGTTGGTCTAAGTGCTAATCTATCCCCTATTTCATTTTCTCCTGAATGTGTAACCCAAAACACTTCTGGATTAAAACCTGCAAAATGTTTTTGTTCTTTTCCTAAAAGTGATTCTGGAATTAAGATTGGAAGAAAACCATTTCTAATTCCTTTTTTAAAGAATTTTTCATCAAATGTATTTCTTAATGATTCCCAAATAGAGTATCCATCAGGTCTTAATACTATTAGTCCTTTAACTGGTGCATAATCTGCTAACTTAGCTTTTAGTACGACTTGTGTATACCACTCACTGAAATCTGCCTCTTTTGAAACTGTAATTCCAATATCTTCTTTACTCAAACTAGAATTCAAAGAAATAATTTTACTAATGAGCCTTTCGTGATGATTGTACCTGTTTTGTTTGAATTTCTTTTATTTTAAAGGGTCGCCTTTACAGAGGACTTTGCCCATTACTCTGCTTTGAAAATTGGGGCAAACAAAACACTGGATAAATTGAATATCTTCTTTTAATACCGGACATTTTACAAATTCTTGCTTCATTTTTTTAAGCATTTTTGGACTGACTCCTTTTAATTTTAATTTTCCTTTGTCATCCATCATGCCTGATTCTTTAAGCTCATTTTTGACATCTTCTGGAAGTTTTTGTTTATCTTCTGTCATGTCGATTGTTACTTCGTATTTATGTTCTAACTCTTCCATGAGATAACCTATCATCAACCTTGATTTATTACTAGCGTTTTTGATACTAGAAAAAATTATACTTTAATATCTTGAACCATTTTGATATTAAATACCTTCTAACAAATATCGAATTTTTATAAAAACAAGTATTATTGTGATTTTTTAATATATTTAATATGAAATATCCTAGAATTTCTGGTTTGCGTAAATATTGTATGTAATTCAATACACATACGGTTCCTTATGTTTACAGAACGTTATTATCTAATATGAAAGATAAACGTCAGATTTCTAATGATAAAGAAAAACCTGCCTCAAAAACATTGGTGACTTCAAAATCTTTGGAATCTAAAAATAAAACAATTGAAGAAAAACGACTAAAACTTGCATTAGACCTACGTAAGTTCTGAAACTTTAGAATTATTTTGGTTAATGCGATCATTTAATGTATACTCGGCATATTGAGTGTAAATTTACACTCAACTTTAATATAATTAGTAATTTTTTTGCAAATTAGAAAACAATTGCTGGCAATTTTTGATGTTGAAGGAGTTCTATATGATGCAGAATATCTTCCAATTCTTGCAGAAAAACTCCATAAAGAAGATGAAATTTGGGAAATCACAAAAAAAGGTATACAAGGTGTGATAAATTGGGAAGACGGTCTTAGAACAAGAGTTGAAGCATTAAAGGGACTAGATTATGAGACATGTAAAGAAATTGCAGATGCATTACCAATAATGACTGGTGCAAAAGAGGCGTGTAGAGTTCTAAAAGCCGCAGGATGGAAACTATTAGCTGTTTCTGGTGGATTTACAATAATGACTGACAGACTAAAAAAAGAATTAGACTTGGATTATGTTTATTCCAATGAATTGGTATTCAAAGATGGTAAACTAGATGGACTTGTATTACATGTAGATTCTGATAAATCAAAATCCGCAAAAATAAAAATTGCAGAATGGAATGAAAAGAAAGAAGATATCATATGTGTTGTAGATGGTGCAAACGATGTCAAGTTATTTGATATATCTGGTCTAGGAATTGCATATAGAGCTCAGGATGTTGTAAAGGATTTGGCAACTACCACATTAGAAGAAAAAGATCTTTCAAAAATCCTTGATATTATAAATAAACACTATCATCTAACACTTGAAACTCAAACTCCTGCATAAACAATATCTTACTGTGTTTTTACAACTAATGTAATTGCAAATCATTCCTATACACATAGAAAAAGAAATTGAACCTGATGATGATTTATCTGAACTAATAATAAATTCACAGGAAATACATGATGGCGATGTTTTAGTTATTGCTCAAAAAATAATCTCTAAACAAGAAGGCCGTATAGTTGAACTCTCATCTGTAGTCCCTTCATTATTAGCTGAAGGTATTAGCTCCGAATATGAAAAAGATCCGAAGATCATACAATTAATTCTAAATGAATCAAAACAAATTATACGAATGGATCGTGGAATAATCATAGTTGAAACAAATAATGGATTTATTTGTGCAAATGCTGGTATAGATGAAAGTAATGTCCCAAATGGATATGCAACTCTACTTCCGCTTAACTCAGATCTTTCTGCAGACTCTATTCGTAATGAAATATTGAAAAAAACCAACAAAACAATTTCTGTTATAATCTCTGATACATTTGGTCGTCCATTTAGAATGGGGCAAACTGATTGTGCCATTGGAATTTCTGGTATGAATCCAATTCTCGATTATGCTGGCACTAAAGACTCTTTTAACAAAACATTACGTGTAACGGCAATTGCAATTGCTGATGAATTATGTAGTGCGGCTGAATTAGTTATGAAAAAAACAACCAATTGCCCCGCTGTAATTATACGTGGTTATGATTTTAAAAATGAATCATCATCCATAAAATGTCTTGTTCGTCCAGAAAAAGAAGATCTATTTAGATGAGTAGATATTTGCAATAGGATTATAATCAAAGAAGCCAATTTTACATTTAATTGATTATTAAAACTGAATTACATTGTCACAACTCATTCTCAAATTTTCATGTGGGGGATAAAGAAGCACCATATGATTGTGATATATCGATAAGAGATCAACTTGAACGCTCTTTTCATTTAGGATTAGGTGCAATCTTTGTTACCAATCATAATACTTTGGATGGATACCACCAGTTATTACAATATAAAAAAAATCATTCAAAATTTCAAAATATTGAAGTTTATCCTGCAGAAGAGATCACAACTGATACTGGAGCTCATGTTCTGGCATATGGGATTCATGATGCTATAAAGTCTGGAATGACTTTGGATGAGATTATTGATCAAGTAAAAAGCCAAGGTGGTGTTTCATCTGCACCACATCCATTTAGTTTACTTGATGCTCTCCGTGACGATGCTAAAAAATGTGATATGGTTGAGGTTTTCAATAGTAATAATATTGATATTCTTTCAAATGCTAAGGCCACCCAATTTGCAATGGATAATAAAATGATACAGGTATCTGGTAGCGACTCTCATGTTCTTTCAACATTAGGCCGCTGTGTGAATTTGATAGATTCTGAAAACAACCTTGATAGTATACTACACTCAATGAAACGTGGTAAAATTGAAATTTTGCAAACCGGTTATGCATTACAAAATGAAACACTTGATCATCTAAAATACAAAATTCATAATTCAAAAGATTACCTGATAGATTATATCTCTGAGCATTATCCTCATGCAAAATGGCTTTTGACTTTTCTGCTAAAAATATACGATGTGAATCAAAATAGCCATGTATGGGCTTTATTTTATAAAATTGCATTATTCTTGATGAAGAGAATTTCTCAAAAAATTAATTTCCAAAATCATGATCCGGGATTTATGAAGGATCGAAATCTTACAACTATGTTTAAAATGGCATTATAATCAAAAATATGATATTAAAACTCGTATGATTTTAATATGACAAAACATGCATAATGGATTAGATAACATTATGTCTGAATCAACTGAAAAAAAATTAAATGCAACTGGATTGTTTTGTCCAGAACCTGTATTTAGGACCAAAATTGAGATTGAACGAATGCAAGTAGGACAAGTGTTAACTGTATCTGCGGATGACCCTGCAGCCGAAGAAGACATATCACGATGGGTTACAAGAAATGGTCATGAATTATTAGACTTGAAAAAAGATGGTAATACTATAACATTTAAAATTAAAAAGGTAAAATAAATTAAAATCATGACATCCGTCACTAGTTCTGATATTTTAAATCGTGTAGGCAACACTCCATTAGTAAAATTAGATTCCCTTTCGAATTCAAGAATTAACTATTTTGCAAAACTTGAAGGACATAATCCGTTTGGTTCTGTTAAAGATAGAGCCGCATATTGGATGATTAAAGACGGCGAAGAGAAAGGTAAACTGACAAAAGGAAAAAGTATCATAATTGAACCAACATCTGGAAACACTGGGATAGCATTAACTGGTATTGCAAATTTACTTGGTTACAAAGTTGAAATTGTAATTCCTGAAAAAGCCAGTAACGAAACTAAGGATATAATTCGTAAGTTGGGTGCTAAAGTTTTTGAAACTAGCGATGATCTTTGTCCTAAAGTAGGAGCTGGAACTGATCAAAGTATAGCACTGGCAACCTCAATAGCATCATCCAGACCTGATACATATTATTCCCCAAATCAATATGCAAATGAGGCCAATTTTATGGGTCATTATGTTGGTACAGGTCCTGAAATTTGGAAACAAACAGATGGAAAAGTCACTCATTTCTTTACTGGGGTTGGGACTGGTGGAACAATCACCGGAATTGGTGCATACCTTAAAGAAAAAAATCTAAATGTCAAAATAATTGGTTGTCAACCACAGCAAAATCATCTTATTCAAGGATGGAGAAATTTTGAAGAGTCAGCAAAGCCTGATTTATTTTTAAAACGTGAAAACATAGTTGACGATTGGGTATCTGTTGATAATGACGAAGCTTTTTCAGTTGTAAAAGATGTACTTAGGAAAGATAAATTATTGATCAGTCCTTCTTCTGCCGCTGTTTATGCCTGTATGAAAAAATATCCTATAGATGGAGATGCATGTGTAGTTGGAATATTTGCAGATGATGGAAGAAAATTCAAAAGTGTTTATTCTACACAAAACATAATGACTGAAACTGAATTTGATGATGCTCTGAAAGGAGCAAAACATATGTCTGAATTGGCATACTGATTTTCAATTGTCTATTTTTTAGTTTCATCTTCTTCTAACATATTTTTCAAATGTTTTTCATAAAATTCTCTAAAAAATTTATTCATATCCATTTCATGATGAAGACATGCGTTACTTGTTTCTATTAATTTTTCTCTTAGTTCTTTGCTCCACTTACTTTGTTGCTTATCATTTGATTTAATGCTTGATGGATTCTGTTTTACCTCTTCCATGTTTGTAATTAATTTTAATCCTATTTGGCGAAATTTGCTAATGTTAAGTAAAAATAAACCTGATTGCTCCTTGTCTACTAAATTCATTAATACGTGAGCCTGAGTATAATATTCTGTTCCCTTTTCACTATATTTTTTAAATTCATTGACACGTTTTTGCCAATATTGTTCAGTGGCATTTTCAATTACTTTGTAATTGAATTGAATTTCTGATAATTCTTTTCCAAGATTTGCTAAATTATTACTGTATTCTTTGGCTGTTTTTTTTAATTTTTCAAGATCTTCAGCCATAAGTTCTCAATATTTTCCTTCAATAAAGAGTTTGAAATCTAATTTTTGGAATCATTTTTCCAAATCTCAAATGAATTTTTTGAATAATTCATTATGCATTTTTCACAAAATGAATCCCATTCATCAACTTCTAAATTTTTGAAAAATTCCACTATCCATGCATATGGTGGCTCTTTTCTATATTGAAATTGCTGAATTGTGTAGATGTCTTTTTCATTAAACTTGTTTAAACACTTTTTACATTGAGCATTCTTCATTTAATATTTCATCATCTATGTTAGTTATTTAGTAATTCTTAGTTCATAAAATCCACGATCTAGTCATATGCATTGTTACACACAAAACGGTATTTGATAAAATAAAATTTATCCTTAAATTTTAGATGAATTTTTCTGGTCTTAGTACTTGAACATCTGAAAGATATACTATAATTGCAAAATCTGAAAATAGAGAACGTGTAATTTCTTCAACTATGTCTTTTAGCCTTGTTTCTGTGGAAATAATTTCTATTTTTACATTTTTTTCATTTTTAAATCCCTGCCCTCTAACTCCTTTAGACCCATTTCCATCAACCTCGTACAAAGTATATCCTGTAATACCATGTTTGTTTAGTATTTCTAAAATATTTTTTTGAGCAAGTATCTCACATGTCACAGTTAGTAATTTAACATCAAATAGTTTCATATTAAATTAATTCCTAAATAGTTGAATAAGTTTATCGGTGCTTCTAAATTATGTAGCACTGAAGATACTGTGAACATTATTGGTAATAAAATTATGATGTTATATGGAAAAGTTATCCCAAGTGCAGATGTTATGTATAAGCTTGGTTTTGCTTGTGGTATGGCATGTCTTAAAACTGCAGGTGCGGCAATAAACGATGCACTTGCCATCAATAATCCAAACATCACTGCTCCTCCTAGACTCAATCCTAATGTCGTCGCTACAAGTACGCCGATAATTCCATTAAATGTAGGAAGCAATATTGAAAATGCAACTAGAAACAATCCAACTTTTTTAATGTCATCTAATCTTTGACCTGCTATTATTCCCATCTCTAACAAAAATATTGCAATAGCTCCTGTAAACAATTCATCAAAGACTATGCTAATAGAATCAAATCCTTTATCCCCAATAAGATATCCAATTACTATTCCTCCCAGTAGAATTACAATTGCTTTTCCTGTTATTGATTCGTGTAGTACCTTGGAAAGATTGGTTTTATTTTGTTCTACTACCTCTTTTTCATTATTGCCTAACATGCCCTCAGGTAGTGATTGTTTTTTTGATTGAATTTGTTTTGAAACTGCCATGTTTGTAAGAAATATTGCTAGAATAAAGCTTACGGGTTCTAATACTGCTAAAATTGCTGCAAGATATCCTTCTGATTCTATGCCTTGATTTTTCAAAAATGATAATCCGACTGAAAAAGTTACAGCTCCTACTGCTCCATATGTTGACGCAAGAGCGTACGAATCAAAAATATTGAACTTTCCAAGCCTTCTTAATATTTGATAATGGTTTAATGTGAATACTAAAGAAAGTCCAATAGCTACTAACATTGGAA
Organism: Nitrosarchaeum sp. AC2; assembly: GCF_013407385.1. Classification (NCBI taxonomy): domain Archaea; kingdom Thermoproteati; phylum Nitrososphaerota; class Nitrososphaeria; order Nitrosopumilales; family Nitrosopumilaceae; genus Nitrosarchaeum; species Nitrosarchaeum sp. AC2. The sequence continues at coordinate 616,503 of NZ_CP030847.1, forward strand.
TTAACATATCTGAAAATCCAGTGTTTCTCATCTCCAACCCTCCATGAAGACCGATTGCTGCAAGAAGATAGATTGGTAAAAATTCTGAAATTGCATCGGGCATCTTCAAATCTGATTTTATCCTTGCTGCAATAATTCCTAAAATGAAAAATAATACTATTGGAGTTAGTATGTTTGCTTGAATTAACTCTAAAATATCCATTTGAATTAATAAATTATTTTTTTGCTCCCATAAAAATCAAGGATTCCCTTTTTACGATTCTTCTGTAAGATACTTGTCTACATCAATTGCAGCCATGCATCCATACCCTGCAGCTGTAATTGCCTGTCTGTAATTTCTATCATGTACATCTCCAGCTGCAAAAACTCCTTCAATATTTGTATGAGTTTTATTTTTCAAAATGATATATCCCTCATTATCAAGTTCGATTTGTTTTTTGAAAAGTTTTGTATTTGGTTCATGTCCAATTGCAACAAAAAGACCTCCTACATCAAGTGTTTTTTCTTCACCTGTTTTAATATTTTTTAATACAGCTTGACGCATTTTTTGATCTCCTTTAATGTCTATGACCTCTTGATTCCAATGAAATTTTATTTTATTATTGTTGAATGCTCTTTCTTGCATTATTTTACTTGCTCGTAATTCCTCTCGTCGGTGAACTAGATGTACTGTTGTAGCAAATTTAGTGAGAAATGTGGCTTCTTCAATTGCTGAATCTCCGCCTCCAACTACTATCAACTCTTGATTTCTAAAAAATGGCCCATCGCATGTGGCACAATATGAAACTCCTTTTCCTGCAAATGTTTGTTCGCTATCTAGTCCTATTTTTCTAGGATTTGCTCCAGTCGCAATAATCACTGCTCTACCTTCGTATTCTTCTGATGCTGTTAGAACCTTGAATGGTTTATGTCTAAAATCCACATCAACTGCTTCATCATCGATAATTGTTGTTCCCATTCTTTGTGTTTGTTTTCTCATTTCAATCATTAAATCCGGACCCATAATCCCTTTTTCAAATCCTGGATAATTTTCAACTTCAGTGGTGTTTACCAGTTGACCTCCGGGTAATATTCCAGATAAGATTAGTGTATCATATCCTGCTCTTGAACTGTAAATCCCAGCTGTATATCCTGAAGGTCCAGCACCAATAATTATTATGTCAAATTTTGTTTTCTTTTTATCAGGCATTTTGGGAGGATCCCCTTTGTTTTCTTGAATTGTTGCACTAGAGTCTGCTGCCATCATATAACCCCCTTTGAATTTCATTAATTTAAGTTGTTAATTGTAAATCCGCATTGCTATGATCTAATCATGCTTCAAAAAATTATAGTTATTTTGTAATTTTGTATGTTTCATGAAACTCTTTGCATATTGTATATGCTATATTTTCTATGTGAAAGACCTCTGATATGTTTTTTTTACCTTTTGCAATTTCTCTCATGATGGTCATACATTTGGTGTTTTTTATGGAATCTGGCTCTTTTTCATCTGTCCAAATCTTAAAACATTCTTCAAAGTCTAGGCAGAACTTTAAAATGATTACTTCCCAATCTTCCGTAGATTTTGGAATTGCTAGTGCAGTTGCTAGTTCTTGAAACTCATTTTTCCTATCCCGTAGTAGTAAATTCAAAGTTTCTCTAGATCTTTTCTCGTCATAGTCTCCGATTAATCTAATTCTGTTCATTTCTCAATCCATATTCTTCCATTATTAAAAAGCAATCTTCTGTTTTCATCTCTGAAAATCAATAGGATGTTCTTAACTGATTAAGTTTATTATTTATTTATGATTGCTGATTCTTTCTGTCACTGTGGTTTATGTGGTCATGAATCTATAAGCGAATGTTATTCTAAACAGTGTCCTTGTTGTTTGACCGATCATCAAGGGGCATTTGGAAAAAATAGATAATTTCTATTAATGCCTTGTCTTAATTTTTAATTATTTGCTATTGTGCTCATTTAGTTTATTTAACATCAGTCGATGTTTTTCGCATAATTTTCCATTTTCTAATTGTGAATACAATAAATCTTTTTGCCAATGTGCATTAAAAAGTCTACATTCTATTTTATTACAAAATGCATCTCCTGTTTCAAAATAAAATATGGCCTGTAAAAGATAACCTTCTATGATTTGAGATAAGCGAGTATCGTTGTATTCTAAATACGTTCCTTTGTATTTTTGTTTTATTGATTCTACGTTTATTCCTTGAGCATAATTTGTCATTAATTCTAAATAATACTCTCTTGGTTTTGCAGGAGCTTCAATTACTCCTGTGGTTGAAATTATTGAAGGATTTGCGCCAATTAATGCTCTACCATGATATCTGTAATCATTATTGTCATAGGTACAAGTTAATTTATTTGTGAAAAATATGTGAAATGCTTCTAAATTTCTTTCTTTCTCTGGAATTAATTCTGTTAGTACTTTTTGTATTTCAAATCCATCATACATAACAATGTTTTCTGTTTTTGACGTGTTTTCAAAATTTGCTTCTTCAAAAATAATTTCATCTTTATTTGGATTATGCTTTTCATATGGTTTTCTGAGATTAAAAATTCTACATGCTGCAATTTTTTCAGCTGTATCTTTTTTTGAGAATTTTAGAATACTCTCTCTTGTTTCAATTGGAATTGAAAATGTTTTGTTTAGAAAAACAGCTAATTTATCAAGTTGAATTTGAGTTACTGCAGGTTCATCATACAAAAATACTTTTGAAATCTTCAATGAATCAATAAACTCGTAATAGTTTATCTTTCTAGCTCTTTAATTTTTTCCGCTGTGATCTCAGCAGCTCTTCTTCCTGAAAATAGCATTGACCCATATGTTGGACCCATTCTTGCTAATCCATGTGTTTCAGTCACAGACATTCCTGCAGCTACTAGTCCTGGATAAACTTCACCAGTTTTGTTAACTACGTGTTCTTCTCCTTCGTTTACGTACATTGGATTCATCCCTTTCCATTCAACCAATCCTCTATCGACTAGTCGTTTTACTGCAACAGAATCATGTCCTGATGCATCAATGATCATTTTTGCTTCAAGTGCAATTGGATCTACACAGGTGATATTTCTTGGTAATGCTGATACTGGCATCCAATTAACAACAATGCCGCAGACTCTGCCATTCTTTAAAACAAGATCATCAAACTTTGTAAGATTGAGGAATTTTACTCCAGCATCGCATGCTGCCGCAATTAATTTAGAAACTGCATGTGGTCCTGGTGTTAAGTATAACCCTTCTGAAACTTTTTTGTATGGAACTCCTAATTCATCCCAAATTTTTTGAGCTGGTTCTCTAACTGTTACTGGATTCATCATATATCCACCTAACCAATAACCTCCTCCAAGGTAATTATTTTGTTCAATAACTAAAACTTTGAAACCCATGTTTGAAAGATCTCGACTTGCTGTTAATCCTGCAGGACCTGCACCAATAATTATTACATCTGATTGTGCCCTATCTATTAGAACTGAATGCCATTCATTTGCAATTGCTCGAGTAATCTCAACCTCACTAACATCTGTGAATATTTTTGTTGATTTTTCTGCAATAGTAGCTTTTTGCACGAAAATCAAGATTCATAGAACCAATTAATACTTTACCACTTTTTTAAAATTAGGATAAACTAATTCTAAATTACTAGGCAATTTTTAACATGAGGAAAATTCATGTATGGTATTGAACCGTTTTCTCCTAAACTTCCCTATATCAAAAATTTATATCATAACTCAAAGCACTTTCTATTGTATTGACAGTAACTGATCTTAAACAATCGTATTCTGACTCTCCCAAGCCTAAAATTAATTGGGCAAGGATTGAAGAAGCTGAAAATTTTGCAAATACTGTAAAATTATTCCGTCAGGGTAAATACGATGAAGATAGTTTTAGACGATATAGGCTTCAACATGGAGCATATGGCACCAGAATGACTAATGACTATGCAATGGTCCGAATTAAATTACCTGCAGGGGAAATCTATCCTAATCAAATTGAAAAAATATCTCAACTTAGTGAACAGTTTTCTATAGGTAGTGCTCATTTTTCTACACGAGAAAACATCCAATTACACTGGGTAATACTAGAAGATGTTTCAGAAATTTTACGTGGATTGGCCGAAGTTGGTCTTACTTCTCGTGAAGCATGTGGTAATTCCGTACGAAATGTAATGTGCAGTCCATTATCGGGAGTTTGCCCAGATGAAGAATTTGATTCAACACCGTACGCACTTGCAACTGCAAGATTCTTTTTGAGAAATCCAATGTCTCAGAATCTCCCAAGGAAATTTAAATTCAATTTTACATGTTGTGAAAAACACGGCATGGTAAGAATGGTTGATGTTGGATTAATTCCACAAACTAGAGAATTGGACGGTTCTATCCAAAAAGGATTTAAAATCTTTCTTGGTGGTGGATTAGGTAACAGATCATTTGTAGGTCATCAATTAGAAGAGTTTACTCCAGAAGAAGATCTTTTGTATACTTCGATTGCTGTTTTGAGAATTTTTGATAGACTTGGCGACAGAAAAAATATGGCTCGAAATAGAATGCGTTATCTTGTAAATGATATGGGTTGGGATAAATTCCAAAACTTGGTTCTTAAAGAAAGAGCTATTGTGAGAGCAACTCAATCAGTTGTAACCAGTCTTGAAGTAGATCACACTCCGTCAGTAATTAAAAGACCAATCAAAATATCTGATGAAAGCGGAAGTCCTAGTCCTGATGGTTACACAAGGTGGTTAAAGACAAATACACTAAAACAAAAACAATCTCCATATCACTCTGTGTTTATTACTTTAGAGGCTGGTGATATCACATCTAACCAATTATCCGAACTTGCAACAATCATTCGAGAATTTTCCTCTGAAGGGCATGCAAGAGCTGGTTTTGTTCAAAACATCGCTTTACGATACGTTCATGAAGATGATTTGCCACGATTATACTCGAAATTACTTACTGTAGGACTGGCAAAATCTGGTGCATTGACTATGGCAGCACCAATAGGATGCTCCGGTACAACTTCGTGTAATCTTGCCTTGACTAATTCTCATAGATTGGCAAAGGAGATTCAGAGAAAATTTCTTGAACTGAAATTAGATCAAGACGACGATTTACGTGATTCATCAATAAAGATTAGTGGCTGTCCAAACTCTTGTGGTCAACATGGAATTGCAACAATAGGTTTCTTTGGAGGTGGAGGTAGAGTTGGAAAAGAAATGTTCCCTAATTATCAGATGTCATTAGGTGGACGTTCTGATGGTGAAACAATGCTTGGAGTAACATGTCATAGAATACCTGCTAAACGAGTCATCCCAGTAATTTTGAAAATTATAGAATTATTCAAACAAAACAAAAAATCTGATGATACTCTTAAAGAATGGATTCATAGAATTGTAAACGGAAAAGAAGATTCTGAAATAAAATCTGTTTTAGATATGAGAAAAGTTTTGGACCAATTAACAATCCCACCAACTAAAGAAGATGATCCTGACTTTTACAATGACTTTGGAAGTGACTCAAGCTATCACACAAAAACAGGAAAAGGCGAATGTGCAGCATGAGCCAAGAAAAAGCAATCAAGACAACAACTAACGTCGATTCATTAAGATCTGAAATTAGGGATAAAAGTGTTCGAGTAATTGATGTACGAAGAGAAGATGATTACAAACAAAGTCACATTCCAACTGCGGTTAATCTTCCACTGGCAAATTTATTATCTGATGATAGTCCAGAACGTGTTTTAAAACTTGTAAATTCAATGGGTATAGACGATGAAACTCCCGTAGTTGTTTATGATGATACATTTGGTGCACTTGCATCTAGAGTTGCCTGGACATTGGAATATCTTGGTCATTCTGATGTATCTTTGCTTGAAACAACTTTTAGTACGTGGAAATCTTTAGGCTTGGAAAATGATAATCAAGTGCCAAATATTCAAAGCAAAGAACACTCCATTCATTTAAGACCTGAAATTTTAGCTACTTCTGATTATCTGGAAAAATCTAAGGATAATTCTGGTGTGATTCTAATTGATAATAGAGAGAGGCTAAACTACCTTGAGCAGCACATTCCAGGTGCAATTAATCTTCCATATAGAACGCTTTCAACTCAAGATAAAATTTTACGCCCTAAAGACGATATGAAACGACTTTTAGAGAATCGTAGAATTTCAGGTGATTCTGAAATAATTACTTACTGTGGTAGTGTAGGAACTCTTTCTGGTTTGGCGTATTATGCATTAAAATCTGTAGGACTACCAAATGTCAAATTGTATGTCCGTTCTTTTAAAGAATGGAAAGGTCTTGAAAAACCCATAATAAAACAACAAGATGCTCACTATTGGGATTTATCTGCAGAGTGACTAGGCTATTTCGTTTCTAAGTTTTTTGGTAATTGTCACTTCTACATTATCAAAAAGGTTTAGCATCTTTGTTTTATTTTCAATAAGATAATCAACCCCTCTATCTTTTAATCTAATTTTCCATAATCTGATTTCTCTGTGTTCTTCAAAGAATTGCTCAATCATTTGCTCTCCTGATTTTGTTGGGTCAATAAACACTTCAAAAAGATCCATCGTCTTTTCAATGTCTTCTTCTTCTATAGCTTCTCTAACTGATTGTATTGCTTGACTGATCTCTTTTAGATTCTTAACAGGTTTTGGTAATTGCTTTTTCGTAATTCCAAACAATCCTTTCTTTTCTTTTCCCATTCTTTCTGCAACTTCACTTGAAAGATCATATATTGGAATTTTACTTAGACCGTCTCGTTTTTCATTTTGGATGATTAATCCCTTCTCCAGTAATTTTCTTAATGCGTCTTCTGCATCAACTTTATCTAGAAACGTCGTCCATACAATAGACCCAATCGTGTGATATCCTTGTCGTATTGATTCTAAAACCACGACTTCTACAATTCTTTTAAAACCTTCTTCAATTCTGACATTTGCAAAATCTTTATCTCTAATTGATTTTCTTGCATTTTTTACATCAATCTCAATTGAGCGCTTTAATGCTTCAAGTGATTCTGGAACTTGATTTACTAGTGACAGAAAACATGCTTTGTTATACCATGCCATTGCATATGTTGGATCTGACTCTACTGCTTTTTCAATCGCATCAAGTGCTTTAGCATAATTTTTTTGTTCATAATGGACTAAGGCCTTTAAATTCCAGGCCTCTGGATTGGTGACATCTATATCTAAAATTTTATCATAAATCTTTAGTGCATCATTATAATCTTCTAAATGAAATCTTGCATATCCTAATTTCATCAATGTTTCAATGTTGTCTGGCTCTATTCGTAATGCTTGCTCGAAGATATCTGCTGCCTCCTCAAGCTTTTCGTCTGCCATGAGGTTTACGCCTTTTTTGAATAATTTTTTACGATTATAGTCCGGATCTACTAAGCTAGTCTCAGTTCTAGGTTCTTTTTCTTCCCCATTGTCTTTATCCTTTGACTTTTTTTGAAATAGTTTCTTCACTAGCTCATCTTTGGGCTTTTGTCTAGATAAATACTATCCTTATTTGAGCCTAGTTCTACATGAATTATTATTTCTAATTGACATTTTTTTGAGGCTAATTGACTTCACTGGTGATAAAAAAACCGGTTATTTTGCACCAAATACAGAAATACTTGGAATTTACACAAACGATTATGTCTTCAAGGTTGGAGGTTCACGGTCAAGCCCCATTCAAACAATCTGGTATCTATGAGGTGCAGATCTTCATTACTGACTCTAAACCATCTGTTGACAAAATTAGAACTAAGCAATTTTCTTCACTCTGGAAAGGAAACTTCCATCTTAGAGTAAAGGATGGAATGTTTGCCGAGACACTTGGTTCTGACACAAATCCAATTCCATCCTCTGTTTCTGATCTTGATAATATTTGGATTGTAGTCGTTGATCTATTTTCTTCATTACATTCTGTATTTGATGTATCATTAGGTTCTGGCGAAAGTAAACCTGAAAGTAAACCAGAACCTAAACGTGAAACTAAATCTGAACCTGAATCTCCAAAACAACAACGTACTGTAAAATCTACTGATTCTATGTATGGTGCACCTGGCCCACAAGGCAACAAAGGTCCAACAGGTCCACCCGGTCCAATGGGTGACAAAGGTCACACAGGACCCACTGGTCCACCCGGTCCAATGGGTGACAAAGGTCCAACAGGTCCTCAGGGTTTTCCTGGTGATAAGGGTCCCCAAGGTGACAAAGGTCCAATGGGTGACAAAGGTCCACCTGGAGAAAAAGGAATTACTGGAGATAAAGGCGATAAAGGCGATAAGGGAATTTTTGGTCCTCCTGGAGAAAAAGGCGACAAAGGTTCAACTGGTCCAATGGGTGACAAAGGTCCCGAAGGAATACGAGGTCCACTTGGTCCTCCTGGTGACAAAGGGTTAACTGGTCCAACTGGCGATAAAGGCCCAATTGGATTACGGGGAATCCCTGGTGATAAAGGTGACAAAGGTCCCCAAGGTGATAAAGGTGAAAGAGGATTAACCGGTCCAACTGGCCCTATTGGTGATAAAGGTCCGACTGGACAATCTGGTGTTCAAGGAGAAAAAGGTATTCAAGGTCTTCCTGGTCCTGTTGGAGAAAAAGGTCCAACTGGCCCTATTGGTGATAAAGGTCCAATTGGTATGCAAGGTCCAACTGGTGATAAAGGATTAACAGGTCCAACTGGACCACTTGGTGATAAAGGTCCAATCGGACCACCGGGTCTAATTGGAGAAAAGGGTCCACGAGGTCCTGAAGGTCCTGTTGGAGAAAAAGGTCCACAAGGTCCACAAGGCCCTGCAGGTGCAAAAGGTCTAACCGGTGTACCTGGTCCACAAGGAGAAAAGGGAGAAAAAGGTCCAGTCGGTCTACAAGGTGATAAAGGATTAACCGGTCCAACTGGTCCTGTTGGAGAAAAAGGTCCACAAGGTCCACAAGGTCCACAAGGTGAAAGAGGAGCATCTGGACCTTCTGGTGAAGAAGGCCCACAAGGTCCACAAGGTATTCAAGGTCCACAAGGCGAAAGAGGTCAAACTGGTCCATTAGGTCCACAAGGAGAACGCGGTCCTATAGGCGAGCAAGGTCCAGTTGGTCCTGCAGGACCTAGAGGTCCACCAGGTCCACCTGGAGAAAAAGGTCCAGCTGGTGGAATGTCAATTGAACAAAAGGCTCTGTTCAAAGAACTTTTAGAAATACTAACTACTAAAAATATCATTAGTACTGAGGACCAAATTAAATTAATGAGCTATCTTTACTAATGAATAACAACGTGAAATACCGATGAGTGAAAATCCCGAAAAAATAGAATTTAAGATGTTAGATTACAAACGTCTTGAAAATGATTTTGTATCTTTTGAATTAGAAGATGGAACAATCGTGAAAGTAAAAGTTGATTTAGATAGAGTTGGAATCGCTGTTAACTTTAAAAATCCCGATGGTACTCCTCATTATGCAATTAATACATCAGTAAAGCTTTCGATCACACCTCCTAACAAAACATTTACAGTTCAAAAAAATAATATCAAAGGAAAAAGCTCACAGCCACCAAGTCAAATGTTTTCTTAGAAATCATCGCGTGCCTTGTTAATTATTTCTGTGTTATGCCAAATGATAATTTGAATCGTCTAAATATTTAACTTAATAAGTTCATTAAAACTTTAGAAATCATATGAATATTGGATTGTTCATTATGGTGATGCTTTTGTCAATAACCATATCGACATTTCCAGCATATGCTACTACTTTTCAAGGAAAAATTCTGGAATCCGATTCAGTTACTCTCAAATTTGGAACAAATGTGATAGATTACAAAGGAAATATCATACCCTTTATTGAAAAAGTAGAATTAAAATTAAATTCAGATTCCATTCTAGTCAAAAACCCTGTCTTTAGAATACTGGGAAGTAGTTTTGTCATAAAATCATTTGAAGATAATATCATAATTTATGGAATAAACAAAGACTCTTCGTTTAATTTTCATACTCTGATATTTACTGATAATAACCTAATAAAGATAAACGATAATGCCAAATTTTCAACAGCAGAAATAATTCAAGAACCAACAGCACAGAAAACAAACAATCTTCACATACTTGTACAAAGCTCACTTACCACATTCAATGCTCAAGATTTTGATTTTGATATTAAGGCATTTGATAAATTGCAATATTCCGGAAATGATTTCCAAAACTTTTTTGGAAAAATCGATGGAATAAAAATTACAGCTATAACAAAAAGTCCAGAAGGTAAGGTTCTCAACAACCAAACAGGAATTACAAAATATGGACTCTATGAAGGAAAGATACACGTTCCTGCAAATCTCTGGCCAAGTGGATGGTATACTATAGAGATTTCAGCTGATGGGGATATTGGCTCAGTACAAAAAACAATCAAGTTCTATGTTGCAGGACAAACGCCTCCAAAAGGAGGATCTAATGCCCCGTAGAACATCTGTTGGTCAACAGAATTTATAATTAATTCAAGTTCATTTCAACACTCTCTTGACTTTTTCATTTGTTGCATCTTCAATAGCTGTGACTCGTAGACGTTTTTAGATAATAATACTTATTCCTAAGTTCAGTTTTACACAAAAATCCTGTATGTTAATTATTTTTACTTGATAACAAATGTTTTCTTAGAATTCTACTTTGGGCTTTTTATTCTCTTTTCTGAGTTTTTTAAGAAGCATGGATGTTTTGACTTTTAATTCTAACAATACTTCTTGCATCTCTTCTTTATAGTTCTGTTTGGCATCATCCAAATTAATCCCTTTTAGATAATTACCAAATGATGATTTAACTAATACTGTTCTTTTCTTCATTTTTTGAGACCAATTTGGCACGATCTTATTGACGTATTTTTAGAACTTCTTATGGATTTTTTTGATAATTGTAGGTTTGTTATTAGAAATTAGAAAAAGGAAAACGAATCGTCATCCTATGACGATTGTTAATGTTTTAGACGTTTTATCGTCGTTTTTTTGCTGCGGCTTTTCTTTTTGGAGCTGCTCGTCTTTTTGGAGCTGCTCGTCTTTTTGGAGCTGCTTTCTTTCCTGCAGATTTTTTTACAGATCTACGTTTAGAGGCAGCTTTTCTTTTTGTAGCCATTAATAATTCGGCATTTTCATAGTTTTTCTATAGTATGACTAAATAAAATTACACAAATTGATTACTATTTGTCAACGAAATTTTATTTTAAAAATTATTTTTGATCGGAAAAATTTTTCAAAATCAAATTATTTTTTAAATTTCATTTACCATGTAATTTTTTCTTAATTATTATTACATTTGTATTGTATTTTACGCATAAATGTTGTAGTTTCAAATAAAAATGTCTTTGATTTTATTTTTGTAACGATGTAAGATTATCTTTTTTATTTTATTCGTTGATCTATTTTATTATTAAAAATTAATTCATGCTCCACGTGTTTTAATTATTGTTAATACGTCTTCGTCTTGCACAATGTGATCTAATCCTACTCTTTGTCCACCAAATTTTACGCTTTTCCCCCAAATTAACCCGTATCTGAATTGTCTTTTCATACTTCGATGTAATTTATTACAAATGTCTTCAACTGTGTCACCTTCTCTTGCAATTAGTGGTTCTTTAAAATCTGTTTCACCTCCCTTGGGTCTCATGTATATTCTTATAAAATTGAGTTTGTCATAGATTTTCTCTTTTAGTAACTCAATATTGATATCTGAATTGGCAGACACTTCTATGACTTCTGATTTTATTTTTGTTTTCAGATCTTCTAAAAATTCTCGATCGACAAGATCTATTTTATTTAAAATTGTAAGTGATTTTGAATAACTGATATTACCCGCTATGTGATCCGCAAGCTGCTCTGATGTGATATCTTCTCTAATGACTACTCTTGCGCTAACTATTCCATAAATGTGTAAAATATCTTTAAGATGCTGTTCTGAAATTTTTGTTAGTTTTACCTGTTGTGCAACTGCAATTCCACCCATCGGGGATTTTTCAATTGTAATATTTGGTGGCAACCGATTTAATCTAATTCCTATGCTCCCTAATTCGTTAACCAATACATCTTCGTGAAAAGGCTGAAACACATCTAACATGAGTAAAACTAAATCTGCAGTCCTTGCAACTGATAATATTCTTTTACCTAACCCTTTCCCACTTGATGCGCCTTTGATGATTCCTGGTAAATCTAGAACCTGAATCTTTGCTCCTCTATAATTCATCATTCCAGGAACCACCGTTAAAGTCGTAAATTGGTAAGCTCCAACTGTTGATTTAGCATCTGTTAATTTATTTAGTAATGTGGATTTTCCAACACTTGGTAATCCAATAAACACAACTGTTGCATCTCCAGACCTCCTTACATCAAATCCGTCAGTTTTTACACCACTTTTTTGAATTTCTCTATCTTCTTGCTCTCGTTTTAGCTTTGCAATTTTTGCTTTTAGTATCCCTATATGGTGATTGGTAGCTTTGTTGATCTGAGTTTTTGCCATTTCATCTTGAATGGCTTTAATTTTTTCAGGAATTCCCAAATCTAATCACTCCTTTGTCTGTTCTTTTCAAATAAAATCCTATGATTTTTCTTTATTATCTCTATTCTTGTGATTGGAATGGTTTGAAAATTATTTGATTCTTTAATAAATTCAGGCAAAGTGGTTTCTTTAATTTTTTTAAAATCTCTGTAAAGTACTGTGTATTTTTTTGCATCATCTGCAAATCTTGCCTTGCTAAAAATTTCTTCAATCACTCCTTTTTTTGCCATCTTTCTTACTTATTTTCATTATATTGTATTGTGATTCTTAAATTGTATTTGAAATCCTGTTTTTAATCAATTACGTCGGTATTTATCCCTGATAATCGTAAAGATGCGACTTGGTTACTTGCGATAAATGTTATCATGAACATCATGATCAATGCATGGAAAAAGCTGGAATGTTCAAGTGTGATTGCAAATGTGTTGCATCTTGATTTTTTACCCTCTAAAATTTCCTTAAATCGTGATTCTTTGCTTTAAATAACAATACATTCTAAGTAAATCATGCCTCAACTACAAATTACTGCAGAAACAATGACTAGAATGAAGACAATCACTGGAATTAGCCATGTCCGCGATGGGGATTTTATGGTTAATGAGTTGATCGATATTTTAGAACAAAAAATTCGAGAACGCCAATAATTGAAATTTCTAGACTTTGCAATTCTAAAAGATGAAAAATAATTGTAAAAAAATCAATTATTCTTTATAGTGAACTAATAATGTGTCTTTCATTACTGGATGAACTGATATTATGTTTTCACCTTTTTCAGCTAGAAATTCATTAACTACGTCTTGAAGGAATACTCCTTGAGCTAAGTTCCCTGCTTCAAAATATTGTATCTTGTGAATCATTGATTAATTATCTCTAAAGTTGCTATTAACTATTCAAATTTCATATTGGAAACTAACAATAAATAACAAGGAAATGTATCTATTTTGTGCTAGCTGTAATACTAATTCCATTAATGATATCTGCAGTTGTTGGAATTATTGGTTACTTGACATATCGCTTAATAGTCTTTGATTTATGGTGTAATCACTCTGTTAATTCAACCTTAAAAAAATACAGTATCAAAAAAACCCAATATCAAATAATAAAAGAATTCTATGACAACAAAGGAGAATCAATTTCTGAAAAAAAAATATCTCAACTAGCTAAACAGTATAGGCAAAAAGAACCTGAGCAGTTTCTAGCAATGTATGATTCTATAAGAGATAAATTAGAAAAATAAAATTATTTGTGATTATCTGGTTGGAATTTGGATAAATGGTGTTCCGCCTTCTCCTACTACAAGTGGTAGTTTACCATCCCATGCTTGAACTTTGAGCCATTCTAGATAATTTGGATTCTGAGCTAATGCTTCATTGATTATTTTGATTGCTTCAGCCTCTCCTGCTGCTTCAGCCACGTTTGCTGCTGCTATTCCTTTTGCTTGTTGTTCCTGTTGTCTTGCTTCCACTTCTATTCTTCTAAGGTCATTTTCAGCCTTCAGAGCTTTTTGCTCAGCCTCTACTTTGGATTCAATAGCCTGTGAGAATAACGGTGAAAATTGAAAATCTGTAATGGATATGGCATCCGTCAATATGTTGTATGGAGTTAGACGAGCTGTTATCTCAGTTTCTATATCTGCCTTCACAAGAGGTCTTTTTGTAATTAATTCTTCTGCATTATACTTTGCAGTAATTTGTTTTACTACTTCTTCTACTGCTGGTTGAATGATTCTTCCTTCATAATCCAATCCAACTTCTTGATACAATACATTTACAGAGTTTGGAGCTGCTCTGTAATTGACAGTGACCTCAGTTGACACTGTTTGAAGATCTCTTGAAGCGCCAGATGTGGCTTTTACAAACTTGAGTGTTCTAACTTCCATGTTTACCACTTTATCTTGAAATGGAACTACAAAATGGAGTCCTTCTTGTAATGGTGGAACAGATGTATCTACTGCACTCCAATGTAGTAAGACTCCTCTATTTCCTGACTCTACAATTTGTACTGATGCAGCAGATATGGCTGCAATAATGACAAGTGCGATAATGCCTAAAATTGCTAATTTTACTTTTCCAAAATTTACATTCATTTTTGGTTGCTGATATTTTGACAACCCTTTCTATTACATTTCACTATACATATACCATGTTAATTCGATTTTTTTAAATATTATTTTGAATTTTTATTTTTATTATTTTGATAAAAAGGCAATGATGAAATAGTTACAAAATACATCGTATAGTATGGCCGAAGATGGATTTATCTGGATTTATCTGATATTTTTCTTGATCCCTCTGGCTAGAATTATCCCACGTTTGATAAAAAAATGGAAAAAACAGTCTGGTGATATGCCTCAACAATATGATTCTCAATATCATGTCTCAAATGATATTGTTTCTGAGTCCCATTCAAAAAAATCTGAAATACCTTCTAAAATTGACTCTAAACCAAAGACTACCGAGATGTTGGTATTGGGTCAACTTACTCGTGGTACAAATAATTTTGATTCTCTTCAAAAAATATTGGGAATTGATACTGATACTCTGAATTCTGTTTTAGAAGATCTGGAAAAAAATGGATTGATGCAAGTTGATCAAAAACAAGGGTTATTTGGTCAAAAAATTGAGTTGCACCCTACTGAAAAAGGAATAAAAAAATTCTATTCTTGATTACATTTTGAACTAGTACATAGAATCATAGCAAATATTATTCGGTTCTAAAAATCACTTATATGAAAACTAAAACATTTGCAGTGGACATTGATGGCACAATCACTGAAAATGGTGTTGGACGAATTAATTTAGATGCTCTTGCCGCTTTAAGACATTTGACAAATATCGGTCATAATGTGATCTTTGTTACTGGAAGATCTTCTGTAGAAGCATACTTACTGTCTGTCTTTGGCGGTACTACAAAAATTGCTGTAGGTGAAAATGGTGGATGTATCACAGTTGACACAAATGAGCATATTTTACTTGGGAACATGCAACAATGTCAACATGCCCTTAACATTATTCAAAAAGAAATTGCCAACGTTTCAGAAAAACCGGTATTTCCGAGAATGACTGAAGTTGTATTGGAGAGAACATTTGATTTGGAACTAGCAAAACAAGTGGTATTGGAAAAAAAATTGGACGTTTTGCTATCTGATAGTCAATACGCATTTCATATCAATTCTATAGGAATCGACAAGGGAACTGGATTTCAAAATGTTATGAAACGATTATCCATTTCTCGTGATGATGTAATATCTATAGGTGATAGTGCTACTGACATCCCTTTATTCAAAATAGCAAAAACAAGCATAGCCTTGGGAAATTCATCAGAATATGTAAAATCTCAGGCAACAATGACTACAAACGCTAAATCTGGAGACGGAGTTATAGAAGCATTAGATAAATTAGCACCCAAATTATCTGAGGTATAGTATTGTCCTTCAAATCATTAATTGATGAAATTGAAAATAATCTTCATAAAATATTAGAAGATATGTCGGTATCTGATATCTCATTTACTGTAGAACCTGCAAAACCCGGCTTTGGAGATGTGAGTTCAAATATCTCCTTTTTACTTGCCAAATCTCTAAAGAAAAGCCCAAAAGAGATTGTAAATCTAATGTCTGAAAAATATCGGCAATCTCAAAACATACTTGTATCAAAAGTTGAACCACATCCAACTGGATATCTCAACTTTTTTGCTGACTGGGAAAAACTAAATCAATTAATTTTATCAGAATCTAACTTGAATGAATTTGGCTCCATAGATTTAGGTCATAATTCTGAAATTGTTGTAGAACATACTAGTGTTAATCCAAATAAAGCTCTTCACATAGGTCATATTCGTAATATTGTTCTTGGCGATACCGTTGCCAGAATTTTAAAAAAATCAAATTACAAAGTTAATGTTCTAAACTACGTTGATGATTCTGGCTTGCAAGTAGCTGATATTATTGTAGGTTTTAAGCATCTTGGATTTGCTCAACAATCTCCAACTGGAAAAAAGTTTGATCATTATTGTGGTGATGATGTTTATGTTAAAACTACTGAAAAATATGAGCAAGATCCTAATTTTGAAGAGATTCGAAAAAATACTCTCAAAGAACTAGAGGATGGTGCATCTGAAACTGCTAAATTTGCAGATACGATAACAAGACGTGTTTTAGAAAATCAGCTTGAAACCTGCTGGAATTTAGGAGTTTATTATGACTGTCTTAATTTTGAATCTCAGATAATTCGTTCAGGGTTATGGAGTAAAATATTTGAAAAACTCAAAGAAATGAACTTGGTAGAATTTGAAAATGATGGTAAGAATGCTGGCTGCTGGATTATTCGTGGTGAAAATAACGAGGAAGACAAAGTAATCGTTAGAAGTAATGGAACTGCGACTTACATTGCAAAAGACATCCCATACGCTGCATGGAAATTGGGATTGATAGACGACCCATTTTCATACAAGAAATATGAAAAAACTCAACCTGGAAATAAAATACTTTGGCAAACAACCTTGACAGCAACTAATGAGCTAAAACAAGACTTTACTGGTAATAAGGTAATCACAGTAATTGATTCAAGGCAAGCCAGACTTCAAAAAATTATTACTGGACTAATGTCAAAATTCAAATCTACTAACGATGCATACGTTCATCTTGGTTACGAATCCGTAACTCTTAGTTCTGATACTGCACAAACTTTGGGATTAGATACAGATGGCAAACAAACTCAAATGTCTGGACGAAAAGGTCTCTATGTTAATGCGGATTCTGTTTATGACTTGTTAAAAAACAAAACAATTGAGGAAACCAAAAAAAGACATCCTGAAATGTCTAACTCTGAAATTGAACAAATTGCTCATTATGTTTCTGTTGGAACATTACGTTATGAGATGATTAAACAGGATCTTGATAAAATGATTACATTTGATTTAACAAAATCATTAAGCTTAGAAGGTGATACAGCTCCATACATCCAATATACTCACGCAAGAGCATCAAGAATAATTGAAAAATCTGCTAGGAATCCCTCTATTGATGTTGACTTTTCTTTGTTAAACGATGCTTCTGAATTATCTTTGATCAAAATAATTGGTTTGTTTGAAATCTATGTTTTAGATGCTGCAAAAAATCTGTCTCCAAAAGTTATTGCAAGATACTGTCATGATTTAGCAGTGGCGTTTAATTCCTTTTATGAGCATGTTAAAGTGCTTGAATTAGGTGATGAGAATCTAGAAAACTCTAGACTGTGTCTTGTACATTCATTTAAGATAACTTTGGAAAAAGCACTTGAATTACTTGGCATTACAGCACCTGATAAAATGTGATTAAAAATTTAATAAAAAAATGATTTAGTGGCTATGTCCACAGCCACAAGAATCATGACCTCCATGTCCTTCAGATGCTTGTCCTGCACATCTGGAACATTTGTCTGAACCTGTTGGTGAGAAAAATCCTATCCCACATGATACGCATTTCATATTTGCCATAATGAATTCACAAAACTGCTGTATTTATTGAATACTGATGATGTTTTTAATGGACATTTTGATTCTGATCATGGATTAATTGTGGTAGGAATTGAAAACGAACTTATAAAATTACAACTATCTCCTTCATTTGTTGGTTCGGTAAGAGGTAAAAAGAATCTCAAGGAGTAATCTCCAGGTTCGCCATTAAATGCAAATTCCCCTGTCCAGCCTGTCTGTTCTCCGATCTCACCTATTGGTTGATTCGTAAATTCAAAAGAACCAAATTCATTTCCAGAATTCATTTGAATCAAGTCATCTCCACTACTTGGAAATGAAAAATATTCTGCTACTGTAGTAATTACAACTGGATTGATCTTCTTATCTGGATCATATTTTTTGAACCATTTATTGGTAGCTGTAAACTCTTCATCAAAAAATACTATTGATAGATTTTCTTGAGTTGAAAATCCTATCTTCATTGATGCATCATCATGAATTACTCCGTTAACACATTCTCCAGTGATCTTGATCTTAACCTGTTTTGGTTTGTTTGCTTTATCTACATCAACTAATTTCAAATATACGTCTGGTATGCCATCAAAATTAAAATCTCCTTTCCCTTCAAATTCTATCATTTTCATTTTTTTTACATTAGGATCTTTTAGTGACTGTTTAATTAGATCCCATGACTTTAGAAATTTTTTCATTGCTTTATCATAATCGCTATTATCCAAAAATTCATCTCCTTGCTCAAAATTTTGTATTGCTTTATCTAGTTTTTTTAATCCCTTTTCACTCATAATTATTTCTTGAATGCTGGTAATTGCATTATCTACTAGTATCTTATCGATTTCTGCAATCTTTAGGTTGATCATAAAAATTTCATTTTTGATGATGGATGATTCTTTTTTATCTTCTAAAATGCTATCTAGTTTGTTAATCGAATTTTTATCTAAATTTAGAACTTTTTCTCCTTCTTTGATATTTAATTCTGAACCATTTTTCCAATATTTTTCATCAAGACTCTCGTTTATTTTTTGAATTGCATCATCGATATGTTTTTTAGATTTTTTAGAAATGGCATGGTTATTTTTTAAATCTTCTAAACTCTCTACAATGTTTTGTTTTTCTTGTTTTAGATCTAATCCATAAACATCATCATTATTCAAAGAATATGAAAATGAAATTAACATCATTGATAAGAAAACTACGATAGCTTTTTTCACTCTGTTCCTATGCTTTGCCTCTTTTTAATGATTATCCCATTAGATACTGTGTTTTACTTTTAGTTCAAGCAGTAGATTCTTATCTAAAATTTTCAGGAAAACTATATGGCAAAAATTAAGCAAAACTCTTACGTGTTGTTTTACTTTAACCACTCAAAAAAATGGCTTGTTAAAATTTCCAAAAAAGACTCACTTCATACTCATATAGGTGTGATAAAACATGCTGATGCTATTGGAAAAGAGTATGGCTCTAGACTAGTCACTAACAAAGACAAGTACGTCTATCTAATTGAACCCACAATGTATGACTATGTCATGAAAATTCAGCATGGCACACAAATAGTATATCCTAAAGACATTGGCTACATTATTGCAAGAGCTGGAATTGGTAGCGGTCAAAAAATTCTCGAGATTGGTACTGGCAGCGGTTCACTTACTTCCTTTATTGCAAGTATTGTAAAACCTAGGGGGCATGTCTATACTTTTGACGTTGATGATAATTTTATGAAAATAGCTGAAAAAAATATCAAAAAAGCAGGAATGTCAAAGTATGTCACTCAGCAAAAACTTGATTTGAAAACTTCAAAGAAACTTCCTGTCGAAGAAGCTGATGTGGCTTTAATTGATCTTGGGGATCCTTGGACTGTTCTGCCGCAAGTTCGTAAAATGCTTAAAGGAAGTGGCGCTATCTTTGCAATTTGTCCTACCATGAATCAACTTGAAAAATTAACTATCGCCCTAGTTGAAAATGAATTTACTGACATTGAATCCACCGAACACATCATAAGAACAATCGAAGCACGTGAAGGAAAAACTAGACATTCATTCCAAGGTATTGGTCATACAACGTACCTATGTTATGCCCGAAAGGCATTTTTTGGTAGAGGCTCAAAGAAAAAATCTGATTCTTTTGTTGAATCTGAGACTGTCTCTGACGTTGAATCTGATGCTGAATCCACCTAATTTGCATATTTTTAGATTAAAACAAGATTTATTCCTCTATCTCTAGAATACTTGGTATTGGTTAGAAAATTAATTACTGCTACTCAAGTTAAAAAATTCATCCCTGCAAGAAAAGCAAAATCTCGTAAAGGTGATAATGGAACTGTTTTAGTTATTGGAGGCAGCTACATCTATCATGGCGCACCAATTCTGTCATCAATTGCAGCATTGCGGTGTGGAGTTGATCTAGTATACACATCAGTTCCAAAAGTAAATGTAACTCCCACTAGAGCGATATCTCCAAATCTGATTGTAATTCCTCTAGTTGATCAAAAATTAACTCGAGGGGCTGTTAACAAACTTCTTGGTGCATTACCTCACAAATTAGATTCTGCAACAATTGGAATGGGACTAGCAGTTCAAGAACGTGGGTCTTTGTTGCTTTTGATAAAGTCTCTTTTAGATAGAGATGTTCGACTTTCATTGGATGCAAGTGCACTTGTTCCTGAAGTATTGCCACTATTGTCTGACAAAAATGTTGTAGTGACTCCGCATGCTGGTGAATTTAAGCGATTATTTGGGATTGCTCCATCTGATTCTAAAAAGGAAAGAATCAACCTAGTTGAAAAAAATGCTAAGGATAATGGAATTGTTGTGTTGCTTAAAGGTGCAACTGATATAATTTCTGATGGTACTACGACATATCTTAATGAGAAAAAAACTCCTGGAATGACTGTAGGTGGAACTGGAGATGTCTTGTCTGGATTAGTGGCTGGAATGCTCTCAAAGAATCGTAATGCATTAGAGTCTGCAGTTGCTGCAACTTTTATCAATGGATTGGCAGGCAAAGCAACTCAAAAGAAATTTGGGTTGCATATGACCTCTATGGATCTATTAGATGAGCTTGCAAATGCAATGAAGCCCTTTGATAGAATTGTGTGAGTAAAATGAATGCCTTAAAGCACATTGATAGTCATATGCCACGATTAGTCTCTGAATTACAAACACTAATTCAGCAACCAAGTGTTTCTGCAAAAAATGAGGGAATTGAAGAATGCGCACAATTAGTCAAAAAAATACTAGAAAAGTCTGGAATCAAATCTGAAATCTTGAGACTGAAAAATGTGGCACCCTTGGTATATGGTGAAGTAAAATCAAAGAAAAATCCAAACAAGACTTTGATGTTTTACAATCATTACGATGTTCAACCAGTAGAGCCATTTGATTTGTGGGATGATCCTCCATTCAGTGGAAAAATAAAAGGAAACAAAATTTTTGGAAGGGGTTCATCTGATGATAAAGGCGAATTAATCACTCGAATAAAGGCAGTTGAAGCATCTCTAAAAACTACCGGTGATGTTCCATGCAATATTAAATTTGTAATCGAAGGTGAGGAAGAAACAGGAAGTGCACACATTGATGATTATCTAAAAAAATACCAAAAGAAATTTTCATGTGATGGTGTAATTTGGGAATTTGGTTATGTTGATTCACAAAATAGACCAATTATCGGTCTTGGGATGAAAGGATTATTGTACGTTGAACTGTCTGTAAAAGAATCAATTCGTGATGCACATTCCAGTTTGGCAGTATTGATAAAAAATCCAGCATGGCGATTAATTGAAGCTGTTCAAACATTGAGAGATTCTGATGGAAAAATTCTCATTAAAGACTGGTATAAAGAAACAACCCCTCTATCTAAACAAGATTTGGAGATAATATCAAAAGAGCCATTTGACGAACAATCTTTCAAAAAAGAATTTGGAGTGAAATCATTTGTAGGAAATCTAAAGGGATTGAATGCAAAAAAAGCCCTTGTTGGTGGCGCTACTTGCAATATTGCTGGATTTGTTTCAGGATATACGGGAGATGGTGCAAAAACAGTTCTTCCTGGTACTGCTTTAGTGAAAATTGATTTTAGACTGGTTCCTAAAATGGATCCAAAAAAACAGGTTCTTAGACTAAAAAAACACTTGAAATCAAAAGGATTTGGAGATGTATCTGTCAAAATTTATCATGGTGAAGCTGCTGCCCGAACAAATCCTATTGATCCGTTTGTAACTAAAGTAAAAGAAGCAGCTGATCAATCTTTTGGAAAATCAATCATTAATGTTTCAAATGCTGGCACTGGTCCCATGCATTCTTTTGTAAATGTATTACATGCGCCATGCATCTCTATTGGCAGTACCTACATGTTTGCTCGTATCCACTCTCCAAATGAATTTACTAGAATCGATTTACTGAAAAAAACTACAAAATGCATTTATCTTATTATGGAAAAATTTGGAAAAGACTAGTGTAAGCATCTAGGTAATTTTTTGATAACATGTGCCAGTGATATTCTTCCCGGACCTGCTGTGATTATTAGTAATGCCCCTCCTAATATGACGAGATCAATTGCGTATCCTCCATTTCCTGTAATGTTGGAAGCTTCTTTTACTACGAATATTGCTCCAAGCATAATTATTGCAATCATTGATGCAGACAGTCTAGTAAATACTCCTATGATTAGTAATATTCCTGAAATTAATTCTGCAAGTGCAATTGGGATCTGCATCTCTACTGGTATGCCCAGATTACCAAGCATCCCTGCAAATCCTGGATTAAATTTTCCAGATCCTTGTACGATGAAAACTACTCCTATTGCGGCTCTAATGCCCCAATTTGTAATCTCATTTAGCTTTGTATTGTGGATGCTGGATTCAGTCAACACGAAATTCTGTTTTTTACCATATAAAATATTTTATCCATATTTTGAATCAAAAAAGGAGAAAGCCCTTTATTATGCTGTGAAATCATTTGAATTATGTCTATGTACATGCCCGGAGCAACAGCTGTGGGAATTACTTTTAATGGTGGCATAGTTCTTGCAAGTGAAAAAAGGATCGCATTTGGTAACTTTCTTGTAAGTAAATCTTCAAAAAAGACATTTTCAATTACTTCAAAAGTTGGTGCTGCATGTGCCGGCCTGGTAGCTGATATGCAGATTTTAACATTACAGATTGCGGCACTTGCTAAAATTAGAAAAATGGAACTCAAAAGAGACGTTCCTCCAAATACTGTTGCTAAAATGATGTCAAATATGATGTATGAAAGACGATATTTCCCATTACTGACTCAGGTAATTGTCGGTGGTGTGGTTGACAAACCTATCTTGTATACATTGGACCCATTGGGCTCTGTTCTTCCCGATGAATACGCTGCAGTTGGAACTGGTGCTGAAATGGCATTAGGTGTTTTAGATCCGCAATTCAAACCAAATATGACACAAGAAGAAGCAATTGATTTGGCAAAACGAGCTGTTAGATCTGCAGCACTTCGAGACTCCGCAAGCGGTGATGGACTTGATATCCTCGTTGTTACAAAAGACGGTACTAAAGAATTCACTGAGAAAATCTAATTAAAAATACAACGTTTAGTAATTTTGATTTCTAATTATTACTGTAAATTTACTTTAAAGTAAAAATATCTAGATTTCATTTGCCATATCAAAGTATTTCCATTCAAAAATTATGAGCAGTATCCATCATTGCAGCTGTACTTCAAACTCTGTCTGTCTGTTTCACTATTCTCAAATTCATCCAACTTCTGTAAGAACTCATGAAGTTTTCAATATTAAAAGATCAAAATAGATTATTCGTAAATCGTTTTTCCAATTTCCCAAAACTTGTCTGATATATAGTGCATATTTTTTATGACTTCGCCTTTTTCCATCTTTTCTAATTCTGCACTTGATACCAATGATTTTCCTACTGCAAGAAACTTGTGTTGTGACTCTTCAACGATGCAGACAATTTTTTCTTTTTCAAACTCATCATGGGTTTTGATTCCTGGTCTCATTACATTTGCTCCTTTACACATGAATTTCACAGCTCCCATGTCTACTGTAACATGCGGAAATTTTTCAAGCATTTGAGTTTCTGACAAAAATGGGAGATATTCATCATTAATTTTTAAAATTTTTATCCCCTGACCCATAATTATCTGCGCATCATCTGCAATCTCATGCACTTTGAGATTTTTTATTTTTGGAAACTCCATTCCCCATTTTTCTGTGACTGTTTTTAGAAGTGTAGCGGTTTCACTCTTTGAAATTAGGTTGGATTTCAAATTTTTACTATCTCTTGTCTGATGTCTAACAAATCTCTTAGGATAGAACTTGCTGTTTCCATTCCTCCGGCGCCTTTTCCGATAATTGTTTGCGTGCCGGAATGTTCTGATGTGAATGCAATTGCATTTAATGTTCCATTGACACATAATGGATCATCTACTGAGACTTCCTTTGGTTCTACTATGAGCTCTTTGTTACATGAAGCAATTAATTTGATAGCGCAATTATTTTTTCTAGCTTTTTTGATATCTTCTTCTGTAACATTACGAATTCCTTTACAATTGATATCTGGCATTGTTACTTTCATATCCATTACCCAGTTTGCAAGAATCACTAATTTTGCAGCTGCATCTAGTCCATCCAAATCTAGGGACTCATCTGCCTCCACATACCCTTTATTCTTGGCATCTTTTAGGGCAGTCTCAAATGACAGTCCATTTGCCATGTTAGTTAGGATGTAATTTGTCGTTCCATTTAGTATCCCTGAAAATGAGCTGATTCTTTCTCCTCTAAGGCTATTTTTTGCATAATCTAAAATTGGCGTTCCTCCACCTACGGTTCCACTGAATTTGAAGATGACTTGATTGTAAATGGCTAATTCCATCAATGATGGAAATGCTAATGCTAACGGGCCCTTGTTTACTGATATTACATGCATGCCCCTTTTCATTGCTGTTACTATGTGTGTCATTCCAGGTTCTGCATCTTTGTAATTACTAGCAGTAGTTTCTATGACAACATCTGCATCCAAGTTTTTGATCATGTCTATTCCCGACATGTTGTTTTTTGTATTTGCATAATTTTTTACAGTTCCAGTTTTTTTCTTTACTTCAATTAATTTCTCTAATTCTAATCCTGAGCTATCAACTGCACTGCCTTTGCTATCAAACACACCTACTACTCTTGGTTTTAATCCATATTCTGCATAAAGATCCTCTGATCTTGAATCAAATAATTTTACTAAACTTTGGCCAACAACACCAAATCCACAAAGTATTATTCTCAAATCCTTTCATTCCTTCTTGATTTATTATTGTAATTCATTTCTTTGATTTTCTTATCATTGATTGTGTTTTATTAATAATTTTTGCATGTTATTCAATCTGTGCTTAAGAGTGCCTGATATTGATGCACTCACTCATCTTTTTTCTCAAGATCCAGTGAAATTGAGTTAATGCAGTATCTGAGGTTGGTTGGTTTAGGACCATCATCAAAAACATGACCTAAATGTGCACCACACTTTTTACAGTTTACTTCAGTTCGTATCATTCCGTAAGCACTATCTGATATGTATTCAATTTTTTCATCTGAAAGAGGTTGCCAAAAACTTGGCCATCCAGAACCTGAATCATACTTTGTATCTGATGTGAATAATGGTTCTCCACAACAAACGCATTTGTAAGTGCCTTTTTCCTTGTTTTTGTAATATTTTCCTGAAAAAGGTGGCTCAGTTCCTTTATTGATGCAAACTTCAAATTGGTCTGGTGTCAGTACCTCTTTCCATTCTTGTTGTGTTTTTTCAATCTTGTCAGCCATGA
Source organism: Nitrosarchaeum sp. AC2 (assembly GCF_013407385.1). Taxonomy (NCBI): domain Archaea; kingdom Thermoproteati; phylum Nitrososphaerota; class Nitrososphaeria; order Nitrosopumilales; family Nitrosopumilaceae; genus Nitrosarchaeum; species Nitrosarchaeum sp. AC2. Next base: position 642,294 of record NZ_CP030847.1, read on the forward strand.
TTTTCTCTCTTTGTGATTATATTAGAATATTTTCTATTTTTTAAGCTTCTTTCTTTTTTCCTCTGTTCTTTTTTCTGATTCAAATCTCTCCAAATCATATTCTTTTAAATCTACAAATCTCATTATCTTGCTTAAATTTGGATGGACTTTGTTTATCTCTTTGAACATTTGTTGTGCAACTTGTCTATAGTCAATATGTCCTTGTGGTACTGTTCTTAACTCAATTAAATGACAAGCTTCTCTGAGATTAAATTTCATAAAATATGGATAATTATATGCAAAGTTTACAACATACTGCCCCTGTTCTGGATATTTTTTTCTGATTTTATCAAATGTGTATCTTGTCTTATTCATGCATTCATGATAGTCTTTTTCAATCCCTAAAACTTTGATCTCATTTGGCGTATTATATCCATGATCTGTTGTAAGCAATTGTCTTTCTAGCGTCAATGCTCTGTGTCTGTGAAAATCTCTGAACATTCCAAAATTATTTAGTAAATCAAAAGTGTAGTATACGCTCTCAAATGCTCTGGACGGTCTATGACGTCTATTTTTTCTCAATTTTGCAAACGATTCAATTATCTTTATTTTTTTAGTCTGTGGTAATTTTTTTACTTGTTGCATTATGTTAAGATATGATGTGCTTGGAGATTGCTCATAGATTATACTGGTAATGATTTTGTCTATGGCTGTTTTTTCTAATTCATAATCTACTAACTGTGTTTTAACTCCTGAAATTATTTTTGGTTTGATTCCTTTTGCTATGCTTTTAGATGCTTTTTTCAACTCTTGAAGGTAAGTCTGGAATGCTTTACCGTATTTATCATCAGCTCTTTTGACAAAAGCCTTGATTGTAACATCTAGCTCTTTTTTGATTGTTGAGGCTAAATTTTGCTCTTCTTCAAGTTCTGATGCCCCAAGTACTGTAAGGAGATACTCAAAAGCACGACCATTTCCTGTAATTCCCACGTTTGTTAAAGTTGATGCAGGTAAAAGACCACGCAAAATGTCTAACGCTTTTGCTTTTGTTGAGCCATTGTAAATCATATTTGCTGATTTGATGTCTTTTTCCTCTTTTAGTTTGGAGAATGCTTTTTCTTTTCCATCTTTTGAATCTTTGAAAGTGTATTTTTCAATTGGATATTTTTCTCGTATGTATTTTATCATTGGTTCTATATTGTTTGAATACATATCAAATGAAAAATTACATGTCTCCAAATACAAATCAGCAAATCTTGAGTTCATTAGTTGTGAATCTTTGTAGAATCTGTATTCTCCGTTAATTTTTTTATTCCATGCTACATATCTTGATGATTTTTCTAAATATGATAATCCTATTCTTCTATCTTCAATTTTTTTAACTGCAATATTGGAAAGACCTTCAATTGCAATTTGTGCTTCTCCAAGCTCTGCTACCGAATCATCTCCATATTCTAACAGAACTCGATTGTAAAATTCCTCCCCCCTATTCTCATTTTGTAAAAACTCATCTAAGAAAATTCTGCGCATATTTTTGTCTGTTCTGCTGTATCTTGACATTAATGCGCCACGATCAACTTGTCTTGGTGTGATTATTGCAAAAACATTTCCGTCAGTATTTGAAAAATGGTCTGATAAAATCTTTTTTTCATTACTTGAAAATTCTGACAATATGATTGTCATGATTTCCAATTATTAATAGTCTATTTCTTTTTCCCAATTTGAATTAGATCGGGTGCTTTATTTTTTTCTTGTCCTTTTGATTGCCATCTTAACAATACTTCTTTGAATGCATTGGCATCTCCCTCATTTTCTGTATACATTAATGCAGTTACCCACCTGCCCTTTCCTGCCTTTCCTCCTACGGAATTCATCCAAAAATTACTTGGTAATGTCTCCATTAGTTTGTTAGATGGGTCTTTTGTTACTTCTAACCATCTTTGTCCTACGAAATTCAAAATCTGTTCTAATTCTTCTTTTTGGATCATGATTTTTTTCATACAATGCTAAATTTTAAAATTTCTAAATTTTTTTCTGAGTTTTCTTTTTACATAAATTATGTGGATTTAGGCATGAAATTACTGATTTGTATGTGTGATATAATGAATAAAAAAATTATCTTAAAAATATTATTGGATCTTAAGACCAAAAACGGTTAGTTGTTTGGTGAAAGTCCCAATTATTGTTTTTTTGATGATTTAGTATTTAGATCATACTGATAATTTCTACGCGAGTCTTTTATTCTAATTTGAGATATTCTTGTTATTAGATGGGTTGAGGTTTTTTCGACCATTACCTCACACCATCTAGTTTTAACCGATTAGAAGATTCATGCCCTTCTAATCTCTTTATTACTAAAGTGATATGTTTTTTTATGTTAGACCTCTGGTGGCTCCTTTGTATTGTCTGAAGAATAATTTTCAAGATTAGTTTATAATTATGCCTAAATCAGAGCTATCAATTTGCCAATAGAATCTGGTATAGTTACACTTGAACTATGGGTTATCTTTTTTGCAATTCTTTCAGTAACTATTGCAATTGATCTTGGATTGATTCATAAAATAAAAAGAAAATTGACTAAAGCATCATCATCTGAATTAGAACATGTAATGTCTACCAAAGAGGCACTTGGTTGGACTATTACTTGGATTTCACTTGCAGGAATTTTTGCAGGAATGATCTATTTTGCACTTGGTAATGATAAGATGATTGAATTTGTAACTGGCTATGCTTTGGAAAAATCTCTTAGTGTAGATAACATGTTTGTATTTTTACTAGTTTTCACTACTCTTGGAATCCCTCATAAATATCAGCATAGAGTTCTCTCTGTTGGCATTCTCAGTGCAATTGTGATGAGAATTGCACTAATTCTGGTTGGTGCCTCTTTGCTAGATAATTTCCATTGGATGATCTATATTTTTGGTGGATTACTTTGGTTTACATCCATTAGAATGATCCTTCAAAAAGAAGAGAAAAAAATTGAACTTGAAAAAAACATTGCAGTCAGAATTTTAAAAAAATTCATGCCTGTTAACCTAAACTTGGTTGGCAACAAATTCCTTGTGTCCATCAATGGTGTAATGCATGCCACTCCATTGTTAGTAGCACTTGCAATAATTGAGCTGACTGATTTGGTATTTGCAATGGACTCTATTCCTGCTGTCTTGGCAATTACTCGAGATCCATTTATCGTAATAACATCAAACGTATTCGCTATATTGGGTTTAAGGGCACTTTACTTTTTGATTGGTGGCATGATGGAACGATTCCATTATCTGAAACCTGGATTAATCGTACTTTTGATATTCATTGGAACTAAGATGATAATCTCTGAATTCTATCATATTGAAACTGTGACTTCTTTGATTATTGTATTTGTCATTCTTGTAACTGTGATGGTTGCTTCATTGCTAAAAAAACCAAAAACTACAAAATCTGAATAATTCCTAAATTATTTGTGTTATATGCTAAATGTTAACCTAAATTGATCAAATGTTAACCTGAATTGATCAAATGGGTAGTGAAATTTATTATCTTATTTATTAAATTTAAACTCAATTGGATACATGTATGTTGAATAGAAAATCATCAGTTGGTCTGTGTTTTGGTGTATTGTTGCTGATTAGTATTGTATCAGTACAAATGGCATATGCTGAACCTACATTTTCTTTTAAATTTGGTACTTTTGGAACTGCAAATAATCAACTAAAAAATCCACATGATGTTGATGTAAGCAGTGACGGTAAATCCATCTATGTTACAGATACTGATAATCACAGAATCATCGTATTTGATGATGATGGGGATTATGATTACAAATTTGGTACATTTTGTAATATGACTTCCATTCAAAACTGCAATGATGACGCAGATGGAGCAGACAGCGATGGCGATGGTCAATTCAACAATCCATTTAGTGGAGTTTTAGATGGGATTGGAAATTTCTTTGTTATTGATTCTGATAATGAACGAGTTCAAAGATTTGATGACGGCGATGGTCAATTTGAATCAAAATTTGGCTCTTCTGATAATACAAAACCCGAGTATCTAGGGTCTGCCCAGGGAATTGCTATACAAAAATCTACAAAGAAAATTTTTGCATCTAGTGTTGAAACTGATTCCATATCTGTCTTTGATTCTACTGGGACTTTTATAATTAATTTTAAAACATTCAATGGCACTGAAACTCTAACGAATCCATCCCATATGATTATTGATGACAGTGAAGAAACTCTATATGTTTCTGATACTGGCAATGATCGAATCATAGCATTCAAACTTGTTACGGGAACAACATGTCCGGCAGGTACTACAAAAGCTGTGGATGGAATATGTTATATCAAAAAGTTTGGCTCTGCAGGTACTGCTGACGGAAAATTTGATTCTCCATCAGGTCTAGCAGTTGATTCAACAAATGATTTGCTTTATGTTGCAGATACTGACAATAACCGAATCCAAATATTCAAACTAACTACTGATACAACATGTGCTAGCGGTACAAGCAAAGTTGTTGACGGTGTATGTTTTGTAGAAAAGTTTGGATCTTTGGGTACTGCTGACGGAAAATTTGATTCTCCATTGGGACTCGCATTAGATACTACCCATAATTTACTATATGTTGCAGATACTGACAACAGTAGAATTCAGGCATTTACACTCGTATCTGCTTCACAAACTTCTGGTCCTCCAAAGAATTTAAAAACATCTCCAGTTTCTCCAACATCTGTACTGTTAACTTGGGACGAACCTGTTTTATCTACTGGCTCTCCTGCAGTAACTGGTTACAGAATTGATTACAAAACAGCAACCACTGCATATACTGTTTTAATTGCAGATACTAAGAGTACATCAACATCATTTCTTCATGAAGGTCTAGACTCTAGCAACACTTACACTTATCAAGTATATGCAATAAACTCTAAAGGAACAAGTACTCCGTCTTCTAGTTCATCAGTAAAACCTGCAGAGACTACTGTTCCAAGTGGATTGCTTGCAACTGCAATTTCTCCAAACCAAATTAGACTTTCATGGCAAGCTCCATCAAACACATTTGGACAAAGTATTGGTGGATATACAATTCAACGCGTAGTCGGACCTGATGTCTATGATAATCTTGGTTCAACAAATAGTAAAACAACTACATACACTGTCAATAACTTAACAACTGATAAATCATATTCATTTGTAGTTAGAGCAAATATTGGTTATGGCGTTACAGAGCCATCAAACACTGCAACAGCTACCCCTAAAACAACCTCTATCGATGTTCCTCAAACGCAAACATCTTCAAATTCTGCTGTAATACAAATTTCCTCACCTCCAATAAAATTAACTGCAACAAGTACTTCATCTACTCAGATTAATCTCTCATGGAGTCCACCTTCTTCTACTGGCAATACTCCTATCACTGGTTACAAAATTGAGATGAAAAAAGATTCTGGCTCTTACTCTGTGTTGGTAGCAAATACAAATAGTACATCGACTACATATTCTCATACAAACCTTATCGCAAATTCAAAGTATACATACAAAGTATATGCAATAAATGCTGCTGGTACTAGTACGGCATCTAATGAAGTTACAACAATTCCTACTACTACATTGAAAATAAATCCTTTAGGTAAATTAACTATCGACGAAGGTAAACTACTTTCTTTTGCTGTAAAGTTAACTGATCCCTCTATGAGTGGCATGGTGTTTAGTTTGGAGAAAAATCCTCCAGCTGGTGCTTCAATTAATCAAAACAACGGAATGTTTAGTTGGACTCCAAATGATACGCAAGGTGGAAAAGCCTACATCTTTGATATTGTAGCAAATCTAGGCTCGTTAAGTGATAGACAATCAATTACAATTACTGTCAATGACTCTATCAAAAAATCTGATCCTATCAAAGAGCCAGGACCACCAAAAGATGATCCTATAGATGAACCTGTTAAACTAGAAATAGCTTCATTTGTGGATCCTACAAGAGATCCCCAATCATATGTTGACAGATACAATAATGAACCAAGTTACAAAAAATGGTTTGATGATAACTTCCCAGAATACTCTTCGATTTATGAAGCAGTTGGATTAGATGCACCAAAAGGATTAGCTCCATTTGTTGATACTTCAAAGGATCCACAATCATATGTTGACAGATACAACAATGAACCAAGTTACAAAAAATGGTTTGATGATAACTTCCCAGAATACTCTTCGATTTATGAAGCAGTTGGATTAGACAAACCAAAATCTGATGAACCAAAAACGGACGAACCAAAAACCGATACACCAAAAACGGATGAACCAAAATTTGGAATATGTGGACCTGGAACAAAATTAATTGATGGCATATGTACTATTGTTGATATGCCCAAACCAAAACTAAAACCTTGGTGGCAATTCTGGTAGACTAATTAAAATATTTTAATCTTAAATTTTATGCATGAATTTTTGGATTTGACAAAAATAATGCATATTGTTGTAATTTGTATTTCATAAAGAAATTTGCTTTTGCTCTTGGGTAGTTATTGTTTACATATTCTTTAATTTCTGGCAAACTCATTTTTGCTAATTTATAAAATTCAGAATTGTATTGAGAATGTTGTATGGTGATACTCATCAAGTTATGGTTTGTTATTTTGTTTTTCCAACGATAAATCAAAAATTATTCTAATCTTTGTTAGTTTTATCAAACCAATCAGAGACTAAAAATAATATCAGTTCTCATAAATCTGTCTTTTAATGTCTGAAATATGTTCATTAAAAATTTCAATTCCAGCATCAAATAGTTTCATTGTATTTTCCACAGTGCCTGGTTGATTTTCATCAATTCTTTTGTTTGTTAGATATTGGCCCGAATCATGAATGTATTTTTGAAGAACCATTCCCAAAATACATTCATGCATGTTTTTAATATCCCACTGTTCTTTTGTTGAATTTACCAAATTGAAATACTTTGGAATTTGACTAGTCGCTATTTGTAGCAAATTTTCAAGTTCTCTAGTATCGTCAATGCTCAGTTTCATCTTACAATTAACCTGAACTGATCTTTCAAATTAATAGTTTTGATTGTCTAAAATTTGACTTTTTTATGAGGCTATTTTTTTTATTTTTGTAAAATATCTTGGTATAATTACTGTCAAAATAATATCACACTAACTTGACAGGACATGTTTTTTACAACAACTAGTGGTTCAGGCATGAGTTAACGGTATATTGATCCCTTAGAAATGTCATAAAAATAGAATATTTTCATTATAGAAAGGGGGTAACGGTGGGGACCTACCAATTTGACCTTTTTTTAAGGATTTTAAGAAGATATGAAAATGATTATAAAATGAAATTGGCAAAAAATGGTTTTTCATAAATCAAATCAATACATAATATTTAGTAGTAATACCGATAATTGTGGTTTATTTTTGGATAAAGAAGTAGCATTAACAATCATAGTAATGGTTGTCACTACCGTGGCAATTGTAGGATTACTGTGTATTTACACAAATAATGAAATTCAGCGAATGAATGAGGAAATAACAAAAACAAAAACAAATGAAGTACAGGCATTATCTTCACGTTTTGCGTTAAGACTACAGTATGTTACTGGTCTGATGGAATTGTACAGTCAAACTTCTCCAATGACGAACCCTCCGACATATTCAAATTTGATTTCTGATCAGTTAAAGGGTATACCACAAGATGCAGACATTGAAAAAAGAGAAATTGCAAGAAACATGTTTGATAAAAAACTTGAACTTGAGTACATTTTTTATGCCATGCCAAATGGTGACATCTACTTTTTAGAACCGTTTTCCTCACAAGTTAAACTCTCTCAGTTAAATTTTGCTTTTAGGGACTGGTATCAAGGTGCAATAGATACAGGCTCTACATATGTAAGCGAGGTATATGTTTCTGCTAATGAAAAACACAATGTAATAGCCATTGCAGTCCCGATACACAATGATATTGACCGCACTTTGAATGGACTCTTTGTAGGTGCACTTGATCTTGGCGCGGTTCAAAGATCATTATCCCAGATTAGTCATGGACAAAATGAATATTTTCTCATAGTAGATCACAATAATAACATCGTAGTAGATTCTCGAAAATCAGAATCAGACATTGAAATTAAAAAATTTACCTTAGATTTGATTGACCATCCATCAAAAAATGAAGTCAGCGTAATAACAAAAGAAATAGACGGAAAAGATCACCTCATAGCATTCAAAACTATACCTGTAGGGATTCATGAATGGTCAGTTATATCGATTCAACCGTATGAAGATGTGTTTGTATCATCAACAGCATTGAGAAATGAAACACTTGGAATGATCGTGACAATAGTGGCAATCACTAGTACATCTGGTTTTTTTATGATAAGAAAAATAAATATAAACATACATCTTTCAGACCGACTAAAACAAAACAACTCTGAACTAGCGCTAAAAACAGAAGAAATCAAACAGATTGATGTTCAAAAAGATGAATTCTCTGCAATGGTTACACATGAGCTAAAGACTCCTCTAATGCCTATCTTGTGGAATTGTAATTTATTAAAAAAAGGAATGACAGGAGAACTTAATGCAGAACAGATAGAATCAATAGAATCTATTGAAAAAAATACAAAGCAACTTGAGTCACTCATTAGCGATATTATGGATGTAAGAAAACTAGAGCTAGATAAAATGAAATTTAATTTTGAATCTATATCAACAGATGAATTTTTTGGCAATCTTGATTCTACTTATAGAAAAGTTTTGGCAGACAAAGGGATGTCATTTAAGACAGAATATCCACATGGAATTATCATACATACAGACAAGACAAGACTACGACAAGTCTTTGATAACATAATAGGAAATTCTATAAAGTTTATTCCTCAAAACACGGGAATAATTGAGATAGTAGTGGAGAGAAAAGAAAATGAATTGACCGCATCCATCAAGGATAATGGTTCTGGCATTCCTCCTGAAAAACAAAAAGGATTGTTTCAGAAATTTTATCAAATAGACACATCAGAGAGAAGAAAAAGCGGCGGGACTGGACTTGGGCTTGCCATCTCAAAGAAGATAATGGATAAGCTTGGAGGCTCAATCAGGCTTGAAAGCGATGGTAAGACAGGCACAACAGTTCACATTAGTTTGCCTATTGAAAATCAAAATTCTTAAAAGTATGTAATCACATATTATGAATATATGCATTTTTTATTGGTTGATGATAATATAGAGATTACAAAAATAATGTCAAAATATTTTACAAAAAAAGGTCATCTGTGTACAGTTGCAAATGATGGTCGTAATGCACTTGAAATATTACAAGGTCAGAAATTTGATGCGACAATACTTGATCTTGCGATGCCAGAATTTTCAGGCAGAGATGTAGTCATGCATTTAAAAAATAATGGAAAAATAAATGATCATAACATAGTGTGTCTTACAGCATCTTCTCCATCTGGCGAGTATGAAGATGAATTAAGAGTCATGGGAGTAAAAGCAATACTAAAAAAACCAATTGATCCTGATGTATTACTTGACTTTATGAATCAGTTTCAAATCAAGCATTAGCAATCAATATGGATGATCATATTATTAATGAACTACAACAAATAATTTTATTTCAGAAAAAACTAGAACAGATAATCAATAGTGATGAGCAAGATAAATCAGTACAAATACCCGATATAATAGATAATCTTGAATCTACAAATAACCTTACTGAAAAACTTGTAAGTGGCATACTCTCCGATAAAACAAAATTCGATAAAGTATTTTTAAGTACACTTAATCATGAACTGCGTACACCACTTGTGCCGATAAAGACGTATTCGGAAATGCTAATACAAAATAAATTTGGAAATTTAAATGAGCAACAAAAAGAAAGGCTTGACATCATTGTAACAAACACTAATCTATTGCAACAAAAAATAACAGAACTCCTTCAGCAAAGTGCAGATAAGATTTCATCAGATAAAGAGTCCCGCCACCGTCTAAAAGAAGTGGAACAAGAAAAAGTATTACTGGAAAAGTTAGACGACCTTTTAAATGATGAACTAAAACAAGACAAACAGATAATACATCGACTACAAGATATTGTGACAAAATTGAGTCAAACCCAAAAAGAGGGAAGACAAGAAGAACTGTTTTTAGATAAACTCGTAAAAGACGAAGAAAGAAAAAATGTCCTTCTTGCCAAAAAAAACCTCATAGTAATTGCAATATCTGCAATAATTGTCAGTGCGGGATTTGTAGCATATTCTACATACGTGGTAAGCGTTGTAGGCTCACAATACAAGGTAGTCAATATTGGAAACATGCAATCGGGATATGTCATTCAAAACCTTAGGGGTGATACTATAGACACATGGCTTTCATGGAGGCTAGTTGACGGCTCTACTCTTAACGTCAACCTAATTGATGGTCAAAAATATCCCGACAAGGCTGAAATTGTCAGGACTGTACTTTTATCAGAAGAGTCAATTGAGATAGATGATTCGCTACTGCACAAGGGTCCAAAGGGAGTCACATCTACATACTATGTTGGATGGGCAGGAGCACTTGCAGATGCAGCAAAGAATCCGACTGAGATGTACATTCCCCACAAATTCAACTTGATAGAGTCTCAAAAAGGCGAAGGGGAAATTACAATCAGACTTACAACTATGAAAAGCGGAGACGGTTATTCTGGGTATACAAAATCAATTGCAGACGATGTACAAAATCAGATACTAAAATCAGAGATTACAATATTTGAAGCAGACAAATTATCAAAAGCCCAGTTTGAAACCATACTGAGACACGAGCTTGGACATGCGCTAGGACTAGCACACTCCACAGCCCCCGAAGATCTTATGCATCCTACAATTGAGACAGATTATCCATACATCTCTCAATGCAACATTGATGCCATGATATCTCTCTACGATGGTGGAAAGAAAAGCGAAGTTGTATGTGAGAAGTGATTCATATTTTATTGATGAGTAAGAATCAGAAATATTTAATTTCAAAAACGGTTCAATCTGTCTAAGAATTGAATCTTGAATGATTTCTAAACTTCGAGTTCTATGATGATTGAATTTTCTGTATATTCTGTTTTTATCTTGGAACCCAAATCAAAAAATATCGTCTCATAATATGTTTTAAAAAATAAAGACCATTGTTCACCCATTTCATGAAACATCACTAATTTTGTATTGTTTTTTTCATTATACTCCTTAATTGAAAATCCTGATGATTTTGCACGTTCTTTTAAAATAGAAATCCACTCATTAACACCATATTTTCCTCGCATCGATAGTGCAATTTCTTTTGCACCACTTTCTGCAGCATCTTTTGCAATTTTGATTATGGTTTGATTATCAACATGTTTTATCAACTCCGTTGAGGCTGATTTTAGCATCACGATCCAGCCTATCTCTGAAGCATTTACATCCCAGTTTACATGAGAATCAAAAATTTGGTTTACATATGTATTGAGACTTAATTTCTGATCTTTTGATATTTTTTTTAAATTATCTAATGTGTTTGTGTTTATTCTAAAACTAGCATGCTCTGTGGGTGCTCTTTTTTTCTGAATCATTAGTAACTGAGATTGATAATTACACCATTTTAATTTAATTAAAAACAGATGATGTCCCAATCAAGATTCACATTAATTATGATTGATCTGGGCATAATTGACTAGAGTTATAATTTGTGCTACAGTGTCCCACACTGTATACTGAGAAATTATATCTATACACGATATCTTATTTTTATGTACAAGTTAATTTGCAAAAAAATTGGTTTTGATTGTAATTTTATTGCACACAACAACGATCAAAAAACATTAGCAAATGACTTTGAAAAGCATGTACGAATTAGCCACAGGCGAGATTATCCAAAAAAAGACATCTTTGATTTTATAGCTATCCAAAATACTCTGGATGATTTTGAATCTATCGAGAATGAAAAATCAGCAAGTGTTGATAACTCTGAGTCATTTAGATTAGATAAATGGCGTATAGGTCATAGAAACTTTCCATAAAAAACTAGGAGAACTAAGCAGATGGATGTTATTGCAATTATTCAATCTAGTCTTCTTACTCCATTGATCTTATTTTTTATTTTAGGAATAGTTGCAACACGTATAAAATCTGATTTAAAAATTCCTGATGCTATTTCAGAATTTTTACCCATTTACCTTCTTGCTGTAATTGGATTGCATGGGGGACTAGAGATGAGAAAGATGGGATTTGATAATATGATAATTCCGATTTTGGTTGCGGTTGGTTTGTCTATTGCAATGACTGTGAATCATTATCAAATACTAAAACGCCTTGGTAAATTCAACATTTTTGATTCCTATGCTATTGCAGCTGCATACGGTTCTGTCGGTGCCACTAGTTTTTCTGTTGGGTTGTCGTTTCTCAAAACTCAAAATCAACAATCAGAGGGATTTATGGCTGTAATTTTGGCAGTATTGGAACCAGTGAGTCTGATTTTGTGCGTATTTTTAGTAAACATGTCCATAACAAAAAACCAAAAAAAATCAAAACATTATGAAACAAAACTTCTGGAAGATGTAAAGCAAGTTCCAAATGATGATTCCATTGCAGTTGAAATCGGAGAAGTACATAATGAAGCATCAATGAAACAAGTATTGCAAAATACTATCGCAGGAAAGGCTATTGTAATTTTGTTGGGTGCAATCATTATTGGATATGTTATCGGAGAAAGTGGATTTCAATCTATAAAAATTGGATTTGAAGATCTATTTTTTCCAGCTTTAGTGATATTTCTAATTGAAATGGGAATAATAACTGGCCAAAAATTGGAGGATGTAAAAAAAGCAGGCAAGTTCTTAATAATTTTCTCTGTAGCGGTACCAACTTTTAATGGAATTGTTGGAGTAGTTGTATCTACATACATTGGATTAAGTATTGGTGGTTCAGTATTATTGGGTCTACTATTTGCTAGTGCTTCTTTTATTGCAGCACCATCTGTTTTGAGAACGGCAATAAGAAAGGCAAATCCAGGATTATACATAACATCTGCACTTGGGATAACATTTCCATTTAACATGATTGTGTTGCTACCTGCAATGTTCATACTTTCAACAATCCTTCATAATCCTGAAACGCTAGACCTGAGTAGCTACTTTGGTGAGGGTTTGAAGTGAAACTCTACAATACCAAACTATTGACAATTATTTGTGAGGCACCTGTACAAAAAAACATCACAGATATTCTTGAAAAGAACAATATCTCAGGATACACGTTTTATGAGGTTGGTGGGAATGGTTCTAAGGGCATTCGTGGACAAGGATTGCAAAACGAAAAAAATATCAAACTAGAAGTAATTCTGCAAGAAGAGAAACTATATCGCATATTAGAAGAGATTGCAAGAACACTGTTTTCAGATTATGCTATAGTGACATATGTTAATGATGTTGGTGTGATCCGTATAGAGAAATTTTCTTAAGATTGTCAAAAAAATTCTGAAAATGTTACAATTATTGGCACAGGTGCATCTTATACTGATGAGTCACTTCAAAGCCCTGCAACAGATGTCAAAATAATACCTAAGGATATAATTTGTAAAGATAAAGTTTGGATTGAGAATGCAAAGGGAAAACTTGTTTGCACTACTGAAACTGCAAAAAAACTTGTTGAACGTGGTTGGGGAACAATACTAGAATAATATTACTTCATGAGTTTAGGAACAAACATGTACACTATCAAAATTATCTCAACCCTTCCTAGAATCGCCATGAATCCGAAAACCATCTTCATTAGAGGATCCAATTCGTCACTTAGAACACCCGTACTTAGTCCGACAGTTGTAATTGCAGAAACCCCATCAAAAAATGAGTCTTGAAAATCATAACCCCTTGATTCCAGATGTCCTGCAATTAATAAAGGAATAATGATTGAAACTCCAAGTATTATGATTCCTGCAATGATGTCTTTTTTGCTTGATTCAGATAACTTGTTACGTGATCCCCTGTAGAAAATATATCTGATCTGTGCAAACGTGACAAGCCGAAATATTTTCAATCCTCCTCCCGTTGAAAATCCACAGGCCCCTATAATCATCGCAATTGTCATTACTGTAAATGGTAGTGGAGCCAGTTTTTCAAAGCTTATTGTGGCATAACCAGTAGTAGTACTGCCTGACACCATATTGAATATGCTATCTAACGGTGATGAATCCATTGAGAGTGCAAAGATAATGCAAAGCACTATCAAGAGAGAAAGATAAACAATGATCTCTTTTGTTATGTCTATTGAAAGAAATTTTGCCCTTACAAATGCGTAATGAAAGTTAAACGGCAGTGCTCCAAGTATCATTATAATGATTATTACCAAATATTCAGGCGGAGTAAATCCCTGAAAAGATTGAGAGTCTGGAATCCAACCGCCAGTAGATATACCGCTTAATGCTAGGGCAAAATTATCAAATATGTCTCTGTCACTTAGACTAGACAGAGCTGCACCAGCTATTATCGCATAGATGGAAAATATGATGGTAATTGTTGAAAATAATTCTCGCAAATGCAATGTCTGACCGGAAATAAAGCCTTTCATTTTGCGCAGGTGGGTTTCTGAGTAAAACACAGTTACAATCAGATAGATGAAACTGAGTCCTCCGACAAACTGTGTGTATGCACGATAAAATGTAAAGGTTCGTGGAAGTTCTTCTGGATGAGATACTATTGACAATCCTCCAGTAGTAAACCCAGCGGCACTTTCATGGAATCCATTTGCAAATAATTCAAGCGGGTCTACAGTATCAAATGGAATTACAAACAACTGCGGGATCATTCCAAATAATACCAATGCCATAAAGCTTGAAAACACCAGTATTGCAGTTCCTCGTAGTGTGAGGGGCTGTTTCTCACCATGAGAGTTTAGGAAAAATCCAGTGACCAAAAGCATGATTGACATTAGAAATATTCCCGAAGCAACTGCTGAATCTCTTTGTACAGCTGCAACAATTCCGGGCACTAGCATCAAGGCACCTGCAAACTGCATAATTATCCCAAGATTCCATATGACCCCCCACAGAGAAGATTGCTTGGGACGTTTTCTTATTGATTGACTGACCAGATTCGAAATTATACTCTGATAAATCATTCCAACTATTTTTCCATCATCTCCTGTGACGGCAATCTTTCTTACATTATTGTCCCTCATGATCTTTAATGCATTTTGTAATGTATCATCATGTTTGATTACTATCAAAGGAAATGTCATGATGTCATCCAATCTTGTCTTGACTGGATTTGCATATTGTTCTCCAATTTTTTTAGTATGTCTTGATCTGTGACAATCCCTATTGGGGCATCATCATTATTTACAACAATGATTTCATCTTTATCTTTTTTTTGCATTATGGCACATGCAGTTGGCATCGAAGTAGAGTCTAAAAGTTTTAAAAATATTGAGCTCATGTGTTGAGAAACCTTGCTTTCAAGAATCTTAGTCACAGAATTTTTGCTTGCGTGTGACATGTTTTTTGTATGTTTTATGAATAATAAATCATTTTTGAAGAAATTTATCTTTTCTAATGTATTCTTGATAATTACACAGAATTCAAAACTTCGTAGTTAAAAACTAAATTGAATAGATGAATGGTTATGCATAAATTTTATCTTAAAGCAACATATTGTCGTATATGTAAAGACTATAGTTTCAAGTAACATTCGTAATGTAATTACTATTTACTTTTATTGAAAAATTCATTACTCGTATTTGGATGCAAATAATCTTCCCCTGTGGATGTAGTATTGAGGATCATAATGGAGTCCTGATAAAAGAATGCGAATCACACAGGGAAGGATATTTTATGAAATAAAACTACAATTTCACACCTATCTACGTCAAATTTATTGTCCATAATTGTAGGTGAATCCCTGTGAAGTTGAATCCCAATTTGCACAGATTAATATTTCAAAATTTTGAGATTCTAAAAAAAGTATCGATTCTAGTCTAATAATTTTCATTTTTTGAATAATGTGAAAAGATAATTTCCTTGGCTCGAGCTCAAAATAATCTTACCAAAACTAGTAACCTTTCTCACACTTTCCCGGTTATACGAATCCCTAAACCACTACACATGACACACGACGATATCGATATCATCGGTAAAAACGTCAAAGACATGTACGGAACATTCATGGGTAAAGTCATTGGAACAATAACTGACATTGATGGAAGCATCCAATCAGTTGGCGTTGACTGCGGTGCTCAAGGATTACAGCAAATCGCATACGAGCAATTAGTAGTTCAAGGCAGTGTTGTTATATTCATTCCAAAATGGAGACTAGACTCACAAAGACTTCTACGCGAAAAACAACTAACACTGCGTCGTCTAAAGGCCTTGATTGATATTGTTTCTGAAAATGATGACATGAAAGAAGATGCCGAAATAATTCATGAAAAATACAAGTCAAAACTTGAATCATTGGATGAACTAGAAAACAAAATCAAATCAAAGCTAGATGCAAGACAAGCAGCGCTAGAGGAACAGCTAAAGTCTACAAAGATGTTGTTATTTGATGCAAAAGTACAATACAAGAGCAACGAAATCTCAGAGACTACATTTGAGACCGTGAAATCATGCGCTACAGAATTAATTGAGCATGTAACTCACGAATCTGCCGAAATCTCAAACGTAAAGAGAAGAATTGCAGACCTTGATGCAGAAGTAATAACTGTGACGACACCTCCAAAAAAAGAAATCCAAGAATCCGCCGTTTCATATCTGGGCAATTCTGAACAAGAACAACTAGTTCAGAGCATACTTCCAGAAGCACCAACAGATCCAGTCATTCATTCAGAAGCAACACGTGCTGATGAAACCGAATCACATCTACCAACACCTCCCAAAGAGGTTAAAAAAGAAACATCTCACTACGACGACTGGCTTGGCAGAATGGAAGCATCTTAACTTTTTTTAAATTATTTTTCTTTAACATTTACAAGTCTGAATCTCTACACTATTTTGATGTCCGAATTTAATATCGGCCTTGGAAATAATGATACTCAAACAAGGAAAGATGCATCTTTAGATTTTGTTTCCTTTTGGGATAAACAGGCAAAAAATCTCAGTTGGTTTTCCACTTGGGAAAAAACATTGGACTGGAATCCTCCATTTGCTAAATGGTTTGTAGGAGGTACAATTAACGCATCATACAATGCCCTTGATATTCATCAGAAAAACAAGGCTGAAAAACCTGCTATATTGTGGGAAGGCGAGAATGGCGATTCACGCGTTCTTACTTACAATGACATGTGGAAACAAGTCCAAAAACTTGCAAACGTCCTCAAATCACTTGGCGTTAAGAAAGGCGATCGAGTGACTATCTATCTTCCAATGATTCCAGAATTGCCAATATCGATGCTTGCATGTGCAAGAATAGGTGCAACTCATACTGTTATTTTTTCTGGATTTAGTGCAGCAGCAATTAAAGATAGAATTGAAGATTCAAAATCAAAAATAGTAATTACTGCTGATGGTGGATATAGACGCGGAAGTGTAATTAAACTAAAAGAAGTAATCGATGACGCAATCAGTGATCTTGATTTTGTTCAAAACGTAATTGTAGTTGAAAGAACAAAAAACAAAATCCCTCTTTCTTCAAAAGACAAGCTTTGGAATCAATTAATGGGAAATGCATCTGATGTATTTCCTGCAGAAAAATTAGATAGTGCTCATCCTCTTTACATTTTGTATACCTCTGGAACAACAGGAAAACCAAAAGGCGTGCTGCATGGAACTGGAGGTTATCTGACCCACTTACATTCTACATTCAAGTGGGCATTTGACATTAAAGATTCCGATGTATTTTTTTGTACAGCTGATATTGGTTGGGTCACAGGACACAGCTATGTTGTTTATGGCCCGCTTTTACATGGTGCAACAGAAGTAATGTATGAAGGTGCACCAGATTTTCCAGACGCATCACGAATGTGGGATATAATTGAAAAATACAAAGTTACTATTTTTTACACAACCCCTACTGCACTTCGAATGTTTATGAAATTTGGAAACGACCTTCCAAATTCATTTGATCTCTCATCTCTTAGACTTTTAGGAAGTGTTGGTGAACCAATTAATCCTGAAGTGTGGCGATGGTATTTCAAAATAATTGGAAAAGAAAAATGTCCGATAATTGATACATGGTGGCAAACTGAAACTGGTGGTATGTTGATTTCTGCTTTGCCTGGCTTGGAAACAATTCCGTTAAAACCAGGCTCTGGAACTCTGCCTATTCCAGGATTACAAATATCTGTAGTCGATGAATCTGGAAATGAAGTACCTGCAAACACAAAGGGATATTTGCTAATCAAAAATCCTTGGCCTGGGATGCTTTTGACTTTGTGGGGAGATGATAAGAAATACCGTGATGTATATTGGTCAAAGTACAAAAATTGTTACTATCCAGGTGATTATGCACTAAAAGATTTAGATGGCTATTTTTGGTTACTTGGAAGAGCCGATGATGTACTCAAAGTATCTGGTCATAGAATAGGGACTGCTGAGCTTGAAAGCTGCCTTGTATCTCATAATGATGTTGCAGAATCAGCTGTCTGTGGAATTCCTGATGAGATCAAAGGTGAAATCATAATTGCTTTTGTAGTCTTAAAACAAAATGTAACAAAAGATGCATCACTTTTAGAAAAAGAATTGTCTATAAAAATAAGAAATGATATTGGTGCAATTGCTACCCCACAACAAATCTATTTTGTATCAAAATTGCCAAAGACTCGTAGTGGTAAAATTATGCGAAGACTGCTAAAAGCAATAGCAAACAATGAGACTATCGGCGATGTCAGTACTTTGGAAGACGGAGCTGCAGTATCTGAAATCCAGTCTGCATTTGATGAACTACAAAAATCAATTCAAAATAAAACAAAATAATTTTATTTTTTTAACAATCTTAAATCCGTTGTTACTAGCATGTCAAACATTTTCTTTAACCCGTCATATTCTGACTTTGAATTTTCATCTAAATTGTTATATTCACTTTTTTTAATCTCATCAAGCTTTTCTTTAGCTTCTTTAAAGTAATCCTCAAATTCTTTAATTTTTTTGTCATTTAATTCTGTAAGATCAAAAATTACCGTATTACTTCCAAGCAAGTTTTTCTTCTCATCATAAAGACTCACTGCGTGTAAGATTCCTGGAAAAGTGCTTCCATCTTGTTTCTTAAAGGTAATCTCCCTATCTGTGACATTTCCAGTTTCAAACCATGTTTTTAGCGAGTCATTCATTGCTTCCCAAGCGTCTTTAGGCACGTGCTCAAATATTGTTCTGCCTAGAATCTCTGTCTTTGCGTAGCCTAATTTACTAGCATAAGTTGAATTGCAATCAAGAATAATTCCAATGGAGTTGATCCGTCTCCACATTATTGGGGCGTCCTTGAGAATTTTACGTGCTTCTGTTTGTGGCATTTTTTCTTTTACCTTTGACTAGTTATTAAATTGAAATCTTGTCAAATAATATCTGCTGACTTTTTGATATTAAATCATATTCTGTGTTTTGAAGATCAAACCAACTAAAACCCTAGTATGAATTAAATTCCTAAAAATCAATTATGATATTGCACAGCTTTCCTTTTATGCCATATTTGCATAATTAACTCATGTCAGCAATAGGTGGAAACACAAAGAAAACCTCAAAAAATAATTCAATCTTTATCGTTGGTGGTATTATCGCAGCTGGCGCTCTGTTACTATTTGCATATCTGATGTGGTATGTGGCTCCTGCAGAAAACATGGAGCTAGTTAGAATTGTTGCGGTAACCGAGTCAGGTTGTATTGCAGAAACATCAGATGGATTTGCAGTAAATATTGGTGAATGTAGAGGAGAACCAAATCAGTATGTTATGGCACCAGTAGATAAGAAAGTCAGAGAACGTGCAGCATTAATGAATCCTACAACTTAGCTAAACCACTGATCTAAATTATGACTCTTTTTTTCTAATGCTTTTCTAAGTCGATTCAAAGAAGACTGAATTCTGTCTTCAGAAAAACTTCTCTCTTTGACTAGATAGTTTGTCATTCCTTCATAGTCTACTTTTCCAAAGACTATCTCATTTACATCTGTTACAATCGGTTCAAGAAATATTTTACGAATCTTCTCATACTCGATTGTCTGCAACTGTTCTTGAATTTGCGGAATATCTTCTAATCTTGAATATTGTTTTATCATCTTTAATGCAGTTTTTGGTCCTATTCTGTCAAATCCATTTGGATTAAAATCTGTGCCAATTAAAATTCCAATATCTACTATCTGTTCTCTGGTAATTTCTAACGAATCTAGTGTTTTTTGAGTCTCAATAATCTCTGGCTCGATTTCTACATACGTGTTTCTATTTGGAATCTTTCTTCTTCCGCTGTTTGTAAAATTTCTAATCAGCCTCTTTGCTCCACAAAGTATGGAGTCAAAGTCTTGACTTGCAGAGGCATAAGCTTGTCCAGTATTTGTTAGATGGGCTGCAGTTGCTTCTCCTTCGGATGCCGCATCAATGTATGGAATTCCAAAGTATGATAAAATTTGTTTTGACTCTTTAACCATTCCGTCTTTCATGCTAGTTGTTTGTTGCGCAAACTTTCTTGCATCTTCTAAATTTCCCTCTGCAATTGCTTTTTCATATTTTATTGTAGCATCTTTTTGATCTGCTTTCTTCTTTCAATCTCTGCAGTTTTCAACGATGGTGGTTTTCCATCAAATACATAAACTGGTTTTATCCCTAATGATAAAAAATTGATATTTCTATAAAGTAACCCGCTAAGATGACTCGTTATCCTGCCCTCAGAATCAGATAGCTGTAATCCATCTGGACCTCTAATGCTTGCCAAGAACTGATAAATTGCATTATACGCATCAATTGCTATCACTTTTGATGAAAATGATTCTAGAGTTGTCTTTTCTCTTACTACTAACTCTTTGAGGTTTAATCCCATTGATTGTTGTTGATTTTTGAGCTATTTTGTCTTTATCGTTTGAAATACAGATCGTAATAACTGCAATGGGATATATAAAAAAGAAAAATCTAATCACATGGTGAATCATTTGGATTTGTCTGTAAACTTGAGAGAGAAAATATACGACATTAAAGAATCCCAAAATAATTTTTTAAAAATTGTTTCATACTTTCCTTTATCTGATGATGAAAAACAATCTATTTTGAAAAACTCTGAATCTGTTGAATTTCGTTCAATCTTCTCTGATAATGTATCTGAAGAAGAGTGGAATAAAACCAAACATCAGATAATCAAGCGCTTTCAGAATGAATTATTTGATATAGATTCAGCATAAATTATTTTTAAAAATTGTTTCTGATTTGCTTTATTATGTGGTATTTCCAAGATTTCTTGCCAGGTTAGCCAAGTGGAACGGCGGCCGTCTCGAAAACGGCTACGCGCAAGCGTGCAGGGGTTCGAATCCCTTACCTGGCGTTGATTATCTCAAATAAAAAATGAATTTTAAGCAGTTTGAACTTAATTCTGCCAGGTATCTGACCAATTTGATCGACTTCATCCATGGCACATATGTGGATTAGATTGAACAAGTATGTCTTTTTTAGTTGGGGTTAATTCTAGTCCAACCCCGATTTTCAAGAATTTTTGCTGTGGAATGCTTCACACATACAGATTTCTCTGGATTTTTGAAGATCAACTCAAATCCGTCTTTACAGAAAATCTTTTCTGCATCTACTTTGATAGTCTGAATTGGTGGAGCGAGTTTTGTTTTCTCTTTGATGCTTTGGTAATAATCATCAAGTAAAACAGATATGCAGTTTGGGCATGAGGTTGCAAATTTGTTATCCATCATGACAAGATAGTATTGTCTAGGTCCATCAAAATCTAATGGCATATTGGATTCTATTTGTCTGACATCAAAACAGACAGACAAAGTTTTTGTTTGATTTATCCTAAGATTATGATTTAGTAATACACATTCAGATAATTCTGGAGGTAATGATATATCTTGGAATCTGAGCTTAAAATCTTCAATATACTGAGGATAGTAATTATCTACAATGTAGTCTCGATTGGTTTGTTTTATTTCCTTAAACTCTTGGCGAGGATCTACAACGTCTATCTGAAACATATTTTTGTATACTGAAAAATTTTCCAATCCGTTATTGGTCACATTAAATTTTATTTTTAAAATGTCTGAATAATCCCCCGGCTCGTTAATCCATTTAGGTATGAACATTTTTTTAACATCTAACACAGTAAAGTTCAACTGTTTCATATCATGGTATTGCGCCAAACTTCCACCTTGTCTATATCCGTCATATGCAAATTCATAATCCATCCCAAAAGCCTGATTTGTTGAAATCAGCAATATCAGAATTGCAAAAAGAGATGATGACATTTTATGCCTAGTAATTGTAACCATGTATTAATAGTGCTTCTTTGATTAGCGATTGTGGAAAAGCCCCCGGGTTGGTTAAGAATAGCTCAAATTGTTTTGGGAGCAATCGCCATAGCATTATCCGGATGGGTTATTACAAATCCAGCTGAGACAGCCTTATTGTATGTCGCTTTTCTTGGTATTGCCTTGATAATGGTAGGAATCTCGAAAATTATTGAAGGGTTTGTTTTACGTCAGATTCCAAAATCTACAAAAGCAATCAGTATAGCAATAGGAATTATTTCAATTATAGGTGGAATTTTCGCTTTAGCTAATCCAATTGCAGCAATTGCAACATTAATCATGATAGTATCGATTGTGATTTTAATTCACGGATTAGGACTCATCGCAACTGGTGCAGCAGACAAAAGTCTAGGTAAAGGTCCAAGAATTGCCAATATTATTTTAGGTATTCTAGCAGTTGCGGTTTCAGCATCAATTCATGCCATGCCTGGATTAGCTGTTGCAATGATGCTTATTCTAGTTTCAATCGGATTGTTATTCCATGGAATTGCCAGCATTATTGCAGGAATAATTGGACAAAAATTATCAGTTACAAAACTATAGGGGCTTGTTTCATTTTTTCTAAAATAATTTACATATGACACAAAATAAATTTCTTACATTCCAAATTTACACTTTTATGAGGTTTTGTTTTGGAGGTGTTTGCAAACAATAACCCAAAATTATCCTTACTACAAAAATTTAATCTCAACGTGATAAAAAAAATCCTATTTTATTATATCATAATCTTTATGTTTATTCTATTTCTATTAAAAATGATTGAAATTATTCACTAGACCAATATTGTTTGTAATGGTCCTAATTTTGACCGTTTCATCAATTTGTTCTGTTTCTGCGCAAAGCGATATTGAAAATATTCAGAAAGACATCCGTATTGAAAAAAGTCTTTCTCTTGACAATATATTGAATCCCCAAATAGCTGCAACATTAACTGGACTTTCCCTTACTGGTGGAACATTTCTAGTAAACTTGACCCGGAGTAATAATGATGACAACACATACCACATTAACGTGGCAAGAAAATCCTTCATCAAAGCTTTCTTTATGTTTCTTATTTGTACCATAGTTTTATTTTTGTTTGATTTTCTTGAAATAATAGATGAAAAAAATGCTGTAATGTATACTTTTATTGATGTAGCCGTGTCCTATGCTCTTTTTGGATTTGGTGCTTTATTTCTTGTATCTGCAGCAAAACATCTATACGGAATATATGGAAAAAACTAACGGCATAGCATATATCAAGATAACAACCATGAGAATTGAAACTAGTTATTTTTATGAAGAATTTACATTGCCATCGGCATCAAGTAAGTTCCCACATATCTGACATTCCCATCTTTTATCAGGCATTAACTGATCAACGTCTGTTATTCTTGATGCGTTACAGACTTTACATCTGGTTGACATTATTTTGATTTTACTGTATGTGTTTTTTCGTGCTCTCGTACTTGCTCAAATGTATCTGACGTTCCTTCCCACTTGAAATTGCACTCTTTGCAACTATATCTCATTTCTCTTCACTGGCTTGCTTCTTCCATACATTACATGCAGGACAGCGACTAATGGTTTTGGATAATATCTTTTTTGAGAATACATTACCACAGTTTTCACATGTTTTCAAATCGTTTAGAGTAACCATTATGATGTTGCTTCCATCAAAATTGTTTTTGTGTTTTTCAAATGTGTCTTTTCATGAATTAAAACCTGTTCAAAAGTATCCATCCATCCTTCCCAATGAAATTTACAATCTTTGCAGTTATACTTCAATTTTGTTTCGTCTCTTTAGATTCTTTGAATGCGTTTACGTCGTTAGATGTCTTTTTTTGATTTCGTTGTAATTTTGCAAATAGCTTTTTTAACATACCCACATAGGTCATATCTTACATATAAGGCAAGGATTCTAACAAAATAGATTTTTTTTCGTAGCTGAGTAGTTAATTCAGTCCTTCCTTTCAGATATGCAAACTCACACTACTACGATGTTGATAATACATCGATTTTACTTATAGTGTTTTCTCAAATGCGGGTTAATTAGGATGAAATGATATATGAACATCATGAATACATTACCATCTTATTGGCAAAAAATATGCATTGATTGCAAGAGAGTGCATTGCCAAAAGGGATGTAATTGCGATTGTCATTGGGAGCCATAGTTGTATTTTGCCATATTCAACTGTGACTCAAGATACATGTCCACATGATGCAAAAGTAAAGATGGCAGGATATACTGGAATGTATGAATGTACAAGATGCCATAAATTTATTCGTGATGATAAGTAAAATTACCTATATTTTTCTACATTCTTTTGTTACTGTGCACTCAATTCATAATTCCTAGTTTCTAACTATTTTCATGCTTGTATGTGTTGATTATTGGATCATATGAGTTTCAAACATACACATCTATGATTAAATGGATTTTTTATGTTAAATGTTGTAATTATGCTTGAAATTCAATCGTAACAGAATCTTCAGTGATAGTTGTTTTACTGGATTTATCCAATGATGTTCTAATCAATGACTCCAAGAAATATTTGATGTATAATGACCCCTTTTCTTTTAGATCATGGTGTGCACTAAGAACCACTTTAAATGAATCCACAACAATATCGTATCTTCCAAAACCACAAACATCAAAAAATATTTTAATAAAACCAGTCACGCTTTGCAAGTTTAGTTCTTTCCATTTGAATAAAATAAACTCTTTTGCTTCAAGACTTCCTGCTCTGATGGCAACATCGACTATAGTTTTATCGTCAAGCTCTGCTAAAATACGCCTAAAAGAATCTGTACTTAGTTTTAATGTGCCAAATTTTTGCAAGTATACTTCGGTTTCGACATAATTGCCTAAAATGTGATTCACAAGTGTGTTTAAGCTGATTTTTTGTTCATCTGCTATCTTTCGTAATACTTTATCGTGTTTTTCATCTATTCGAAAAGTAACACTGTCCGATTTTTTTGCACACAAGTAATTTCATAACTCATGTTGTATCTTATCAGTTTACCTGCAAATGCGTGCATTGTATCCATGTTGTTTTTATCTTAAATTCACTCTTTAAGAATAGGTGAAAAAAATGAACCAAATACAAGAAAAGAAAAGTCCGAGACTGAAATTCATGGCATTGATTGCAAGTGGACTGGCTGTAATACTAGTTCTTACAATAGCACCATGGAATTACGTTCCAGTACTAGTAACTGAAAATGTAGTGGTAATTGCAGTTACCGAGCATGGCTGTGTTGGAGAATCTCAATATGGTATAAGCGTAGTTATGCCTCAATGTGATGCCAAAGTCGGAGACACTATTTCAGCGTCATTTTATGTTCCATCAAAGGAGCTAAATGGCTACTATGATAGAATCCAAGACAAACTAGCAACTGTCCAACCATAGATTCTATCTTTTTTATTGACAAAGAATTTACCTATTGATTTTAAGACTTTTTGTGTATCCTCAAAATTGTATCTAAGTTAAATCTAAATCGATGAGTAGATTAACTGTGTTGTATGCTTACATAGCATTCATACTTGTATTAAATTATAATTATAAAAAATGGTAAATTTCTAATCATCAATACCTGCTTTGCCCAAATCTCCAAGTCCATACTCTTTTTTAACCTCTTGACGAGAAGATTCAAACATTTTATCGTATTCTTGTTCTTTAGCTTCATCTCCTTGGTAAACTGTTTTCACAGGCCATGGGATTTTGATGCCATATTTTTTGAATTCGTGGTAGATCATCATTCTCATATGTGATTTTACTTTGAACTGAGATGTATAGTCTCTTACAAATAACCATAAATCAAATTGCAGAGATGAATCAGCAAACTCACTAAATCTTACTGTCGGCTGTTCTATATCTACAAGAATGTCTTTATCACATCCACAGCTTGGAAGATTTTCTTCAAGATAAGGACATTTTTCTTGAACAACCATATGTTGCCCTCTTTCATCTTTTATCTCATTCATGATGCGTTTACCTATTTTTATTAAAATGGATGTAACATATTCGGGATCATGTATGTATGATACTCCTATCTTTATTTTAGCAGGAACAATTTTGAAATCCTTTGAATAATTTACAATTTTTGAAGTTATTAGTTGATGAGTTGGGAAAATTGCAATCGACTCGTTTAAACCATGTTTGATGTAGGTAACTCTTGGAGTGATTTTATATACAATCCCATTATATCCTTCAATTTCTATTCTATCTCCTTCCTGAATAATTTCCTCTTTACGAATTTGTAAATATGAAAAATAGTTTTCCATAGTTTCTTTTAAAGCAAATCCAACTGCTATAGATAAACCCCCGCTTGCTGTGGCAATAAGTAATAGATCGATTTCCCACCAAGCAGCAATCCCTAAAACTAATGAAACGAATAAACCAATTGAAATTACATTTCTAACGGATTTTGGGGCAAACCTGGCAATTCCTTTTATGTGTCCTGGTTGAGTATTGCCTGGAATTATTGCTTGATAATTTTCTCGTCGTTTAACATATCTCCAATTTTCTATAGTGTAAACTTCTTCTGGTTTTACTCCAAGCCGAAGTTTACGTCCTGCTTGATTATTTCCACTAATGCATGATTCAAGATATCTTTCGTATTTTTTCCGTTCATTCTTTTTCCATTCGTTAAATGGATTTTTGACCCTCTCGGAATAACTGCCAATCATAAGACCTCTTTTAGTACGATATCTTTCAAGAATTTTTTTCCATTATCTGTTTTTAAATAATTTTTAAATTGTTCTTCAGATATTTCTCTTGGAGGTGATACTGGAGGATTCCATTTGTATAATTTGTAAAAAAGATTATCTTCGTCATCATCAAAACCTCTCATTTCTAGCCAACGTTCGAAATCTTCACGTTCAAGAGTTGATTTTTCACGTTTGCTTAAAACAACTGGAATAAACTTTGCAATTACGACTCCAGATACAAGAATTGTTCCACTTTGAAGAATTTTAGAAAAAAATTCTCTTGGGGTCATTTCCTGACTTGCTTCAGCAGCTTTGATGTAAACATCACTTGTAAACAATTCGTAGGTGTGGATATAATGAGTACCAAAATCAACGCTATAATTACAATAGATGGAAAAAATAATCTTTGAATAATATTTGCGAGATGGGTTCTTTTATATCTAAATTTTGTCGATTCAATCCAATGAGAGAATCTGTAATGCCCTATGGTGATTCCGACAATGCCTCCAATTAGAACCGCAAGAGCTAACTGTAATGAAGAATCTGTAGCTATTAGTTGATTTAGCGGAATAAATTGAGTATTGACTAATTCAGTCACTGTTTCTTCTGCCATAATTATTTTGATGACTACTTCTATACTAAGATTTTTTCATTTTTTGAAATAGCTTAAACACTGTTTTTCCTATTTTGACTTGTTTTATAATTTTCAAACTAATTTTCAATATTTTAAATCCAACAAAAACAGGCATAAGTACAAGCATAATTATTTCAAGCCAATACTTTTTTACAAATGATTTTGCATTTCGTATCTTCAAATATGCTATCAACAGTTCCAATGTCAGAAGACCTACTATTGCCCAAAAAATAATATCAAAGATAATGATAACTTGTTCTGTGATTGCAAATAATGGCTCAGAAATTCCTAATGATGAATATTCAATATTTACTAATCCAAAAATAAATATCACGATTAATGAAAAGGTAACAAAACTTAGTACTTTTTTGAATAATGGAGAAAATAGTATTTTCACAACAATGATTATTTCTGCAAGATCAATATAATATCATTCTGGAGTTTTATTTTCGATACTTAGTTTGTACTGGATATTTTTTGTATCCATAATATTCCTGAGTTTTTTATCTTGTATCATAAAATATCTAATGTCGACTCATCGATTTCTAATTTTATGATGTATGATTTTATCCTAAAAATTCAATTCTATCCGATTGTAATGCCATGCAAATATCTAATGGTGTAATCACCTGATCCTGGAAAATTATGTATGGGTGGGTCATTCCGTACATCATCTTTGATACTTCTGTCAAGTTGATGTCTTTGGAAATTTTTTTGCTTCTTCTAGATTAATTGATTCTGAAAACTTTAGATCCAAAAATTTAACATTTCTAAAAAAATCAAATTTTTGTGCTATGCTTTGAATAATTAAACGATCACTGATGAACATGTTTGAATTTTTTAATATTAGTTTTCTAGTGTTGTTTTGAAGCATTAGGCGAATGATGTCTTTTAGTGTATTATTATGATCAAATGTGATGATTTCTTTTTTGGGTAATTCTGAAATAGTGATATTTGTAGTACAGTTTGCACCGATTTCAAGTAATTTTCTTCCAGATATTGCAGAATATCCTCCTAAACTGTTGGGTATTATAGAAAATGCTCTTCTTGTTTGCTTCCACATCTCGAGTAGTTCCCCAAGTGTAACTTTTTCAGATATGATCATGAGATTCTTATCTGTGACTTGTTCTACAGTAGTTTTATCAAAAAAATCTGAAGATGGATTTTTAAAAATATTCTCAATTACTTCTCTGCCGCCAATAACTCCTACTGGTTTTTCATCTTCTCCTGTTACAACAAGGGAATCTGTAAAAGATTCTAAATAATGCATTAACATGCATGTAGCTATCCACATTTTGTTCTCTTTACGAATACTTACAGCAGGAGTAGAACTCAAAGAAAGTGGCAATAGTTCCTTTAATGTTTGATTGTAAATAGCCATAATTCTTCAATGAATTGAATGTAAAATAACTTATCTATGTAAAGATGATTCTCATCTTTGAAATCACTGAATTATAAAAACGATCTTGATTATTAAAAATAGAAATCAAAACAATCCTAATGTATGAATTCTAAACTATGAATATCTATGAAGATTGATGATATTGATCCAGATTATGAAACAGTAAAGATTGATCAGATTGGAATAATTGATTCTCATACAGGCGCTGTTGTATTCAAAGATGAATCAGTTGAATTTACAATGTCTGGTTTTTCATCTGAAGTAGCAAATATTATTTATAATTTTTTAGAGGAAAAACGTGACGATCCACCTACAATATATCGTCTAATTGAACAAATCTGTGAGGAAAATGAACTATTTTTAGTCAAAGTCAAAATCTATGAAAGTGGAGGTATCTTCAGAGCAAATCTGTATTTTACTGGAAAAAAAGACTTGGTATTTAGAAATTTTAGGGCATCTGATGCAATAGCATTGGCAACATATTACAGCATTCCAATTCTGGTAAGAAAATCAATGTTAAAAGAAATTCAAAAGAAATGAAACTTTAAAAAAGTTATTTAACAATAATCCGTCTCATGATTTCTTGTTATAGTTTATGAGCGTGCTTTAGGACTTAATTGGTATCAATAGCGATTCTACATTCATTTTTTGCATTTAATATCATATCAAATATCTTACTGTTTACTTGATTGCCCCCTTGAAGTACTTGGAATTTCTCTTCGGGTTCTTCATTTGGATCTACTGAGAATCCTGGAATTTTTTCCCATAATTTTTCTAAAATTGGACCTGATTTTTTCAATTTTTTTAAACGCTCAGTTTCTGTACTTACCAAAACATGAATTGCTTCTTGTATTGGCAATGCTGAGAATTTAATTGGATGTTCAAATGTTGCAGAAACTATTCCTTTGTTTTGTAATGCAGTTAACAAATGATATGTTTCGCTTCTTGGAATATCTGCAGCTTTGGCAATATCTGATGCTGATCGTTGACCTACCTTTCCAAGGTAAAAAAATACTTTTACTTGATTTGGGGTCAATCCAAATGTACTGAAATATTCTTTTATCTCTTCATAATTGGCTTTATCTACGGGAAAATTGCCTAATTGTAGCATGCTTGTGGCTGTTTCCATTATTGGAAATGATTATTTTTTTGCTTATAACTCTGATCGCGTAATTGTGTACACATACATACACTTCACTACATTTGAATTATTTTCTGAATCATTCATGCCTGTTTTATCTTAAAGTAAAATGAAAATGATCCGTATTTTTTATAATGCATTGAAACTGATTTTATGAAATTATTTTTGAGCCTAATTTCATTATGTGGTAATGATGGTATTTTTTAGGATTAACCTATGCCTGAATTTGGAAATACTTGACTGACCTTTTCAGCAACTTTATTGTGAATCCATTTAGAAACGCTAGATGTTTTTCTCTTCTTTGTAAATGACACATGGTTTGTATGAGTGCTACTGCTAGTTTTATGCTTTGGAACAATATCTTCTGTCCCTGCAAGTCTATTTCTAAGTAAAAATATTCCTGATAATACTAGAACTACTGATATGATATCTGTGTACGTAACTACTTCTACAAGAATTAACCCTGAAAAAATAATTCCAAATACCGATGTTGTTGAATATAACAATACTGTTCTTACTGCTCCTATTAGCTTTAGACCCATCAGGAAAAACAATGTAGACATCCCTGTGCCTGCTATTGACATTACCAAAATGTTTGGAACTTGTGCCAATTCTATGTTCATTGGAATCTGAAATAGTGCAATAATTGAGATTGTAATTGCAGCACATGTAAATGATATTATCTGTACTGTTTTTTTCACGTCAAATCGTTCACTTAGATATTTACACAAAGTTATGTCTATGGCGTATAATAATCCTGAAAATATTATTAATAAATCTCCTGTTACTAAACTAAAACTAAAATCATTCTGATAAAGATCATTTCCTATTGGAATTATCATCATTCCTATGATGATCATTGAAAAAGGTATGCATTCTTTGATGTGTAGTCTTTCTTTGAATACTAACATTGCAATAACTAGTGCAAAAATGATTTCACTATTGCTAAATATTGATGCGTTTACTGCTGTAGAGGTACTTATTCCATAAAAATAAGTAATTAATCCTGCACCTTCTGCAATTCCAATTAACAACATAAATGTGATGTCTCTTCTGCTTATTTTGGAAATTTTAGGTGATTTTTTTACAAGTGGTGTAAAGAATATTCCACAGATAAAATACACTAAAAATGCCATGACGATAGGATTAATCTCAACTTGACTAGTTCCAACTTCTAACATTGGTTTACTTAGTACATGAACTAATGCTGCTAATGCTGCCGCTATGATAATGAAGTAATACCCATAATGGGATTTCCTTACAGTATCCAGTACGCTCATTCCCATATTTGGAAATGTGCCGATCCTTAAGAATATTCTCCTTTGAGTCTAGAAAATTTGAGTTTTCTTGAGCCTAGGCTTTCTATTCATCTCCTATTTTGACGATTTCAAATGAGAACCCTTGACTGTTATAGTCCTCATTGATGATTCTATACTCTATCTCGTTTAGTATTGAATTCATCTGTTTAATTATAAACAATGGCCAATTCTTGCCAAGATCATGTTGAATGATGATTTTAATTGAAGTGTTTATGGGGATAATTCTTAACTGTACGTTCATGCTTTGACATCTTTTCTTGAAGAGATCTAAAATTGAATCTAGATTGATATGCCCATAAAAGTAGTTCAATGAATTTTTCAGATCAATTGTTCCAGTGGTTTCAGCAATTTTTTGAATTTTTTCTTTTGTATTTGAATCCATTAATTCTCTAAATGTAGATCTGAACATGGATACCCATCCCATCTCATTTGCTAATTCATTCCAGTTGACTTGTTTTTCTAAAAGATGATTAATCAAAGTGTTGAGACTGATTTTTTGCTCATTTGATTTTTCATGTAGCTTGTTACTGAGGTCCGAATCTATTCTAATAGATACATTATCTGTCTTTCTTAGTATGCCATTTTCTTGTAATGTCAATTAACCCGATCTCCTTTTCTATATGCTAAATTCATGTTTCTAACTACTTATTTCCACTTTTGGTGATATGCATTGGTATGTTATGTTGAGACACTTACTACTTTGTACAAATTACTACATAATGCCCACTTGTGTTGAAATGTAATTATGTGTGTGTGATCATCTAAATTATTTGCAACTTTTTTAAGCGATCATTTTTAAAAATATACGTCTGTTAATAATTATTGTATTATTTTATGATATTTTTTCAATGTGTTATTTCAAAATAATTATGACAATTAGTTTAATAGATATGATGTTTACTTACGAACATTGACAAACAGTTTAGATAATTTATTGGCTCCAACGCTACGTAAATCGATCGAAATTAATCTTGGTAAATCAACACTAAATAAAATTGAACAGCGTTTAATGGAACGTCATGGATTGGGTCTTGTTCAGGCAATAAAGGATTTTCATAAATTTGATGGTGTTTTAAGAGAATTTTTTGGAGCTGGTGCGGATGGATTGGAAACAAAATTCTTACAAAATATAATTGATCTTAAACAACAAAAGAAAGCAATTGATAACTGGATTATAATTAAAGATCAAGAATTAGCAAAAGTATTTTTAGAATCATTTGCAGATGAAGACAAAAAAGCAATTATTGGATCTGTTCTAGATACTTCTCTCATAATCGCCGATATCTTATCTGTTTGTAATGTGCCTCAAACATCTGGTTATAGGAAAATAAATCAATTAATTGATTCCGGACTATTGATTTCAAATGGATATGAGATAGCATCTGATGGTAAAAAAATAAAAAAATATGAATCTATATTTGATAATGTAAAGATGGATATTGAAAAAAATGTAGTTGTAGTTAAGGTTCAACTTAAAAAAACATCTATCCAAGAAAGTGTAGTATTACAAGTTATTTCAAATTGATATTGTATTAAACTCTGAAATTTTTCACGACTTTCTCTCTCAACTGCTAATTATTAATGCGTGTTTTAGATTATATTATTTTTTTATGTTTGAGTAATGCATATGCAATTATCCAATAACCTGCATACCAAAGAATGTTTACTGGATGTGTAAGATCATAACTCTCTATGATCTCTAAGTAATAATACCAATCATCCGCAAATGTTAATGCCAAAACTCCGAACAGTAGAATCCACCATGATTTACCTAATGCCCCCTCTTTGAAAATTCTAGTGCCTAGAATGGTTAATGTTAATGCCACTGATGTTGCTGCTACAAAAATAATTCCATAATAAAAATCAAAATTAGCTTCGCCAATTTCGTTTATTGAAAGTATTCCATATGCTACAGTAATCATAATTGGCACTGCTATAATTCCTATTTTGGTGAGGTTTTTTATTGATGGCTGAAAAAATCTAATATTTATTATTAAATGTGCAATCAATAATGGAATATATGCGAAAAAGAATATGTCTGCAATTGAAGGATATGGTTCAATTTCTAGAATTAAATCATAAACTGAATATGTTACCTCTGCAACAAAAAGTGAAAAAAATCCTAAACTTAAAAACAAATATGATTTCCCAAATATCAGTGAACCCTTGTATCTATATGCTAGGAAAAAACCAATAATTGCAACAGCTAATGGGTTTAATAACGAAACTATTGAAATAATGAGATCGCTTTCATCAAAACTAAATACAAAAGTTAATGTTAATTGGAAGCAAATTGCGGCAAGTATTATTCCAGCTAAAATTTTATAATTTATTGGAGAATCTACTTTTTCTGCAACAATGTCTGGCGTTTTCAACTATTTTTTATTTTTAATTGTAACGTTTAAACTTTTTATGGTCTTTTTTTGATCTGACCTATTTTCTTGATAGTCTACTTTGATATGTAAAAATTTTACTTTCCTTAGTATTTCATATCCAAAAGCTTTTCCACTTTGGTCTAATCTCTCATTGTTTGTGAAATATTCTAATTCGTCTATAGTTTTTGAAGTTAACCATTCGCTTTCAAATGATTCGAGAATTGATTCTGTCCACTTCCAATTTGAATTAGGATTACATGCATATACTATCCAGGTATACTCTCCATTAATTTTGTAAATATCAAATGGAAATATTTTACAATCAAATGGTCTGATCTGATATATGCTACATCCTTTTTCAGAATCAAAAAATATGCATTCGTCTGAATTTCTTTTTGTTTTCATTATGTATTTTAATTCGTTATTTATCTCTCGCAAAGTGACAAAATCATCAGAACCGGTGAATTCTTGTATTTTTTTAAACTCGTCGTTAGACACAAATGGGGGTAAATGATCACTGCAACAAGTTTTTGCGTGACAACTGCTACATAACTTATTCCATCCATTAGGTTTGTCTCCTTCCAACATCTTCATATTCACTAAATGACGGAAAAACGTTTCTGTTTTTGGAAATATAATTTTGAGCCTAAGTATCACATTATCATATGTTATTAATTCGTTAGTTTTAAAAACACCTATTCCCAAGTATGGGAATGGGAATAGAATTACTTGATGAAAACAATATTCGTTCACTCCCCTCTGATGAGCGATTTTTAAAATGTGAACAAATTTTAAAAAACGAAACTGACGAATCAAAACGTTGGGACGCTGTTTGGCTAATCGGTGAATTAGCAGAAAATAAAGAACCAAGTGATCCTATGTTTCAAAAAGTTTCTGATGTTCTTGAATGGGTGCTACAAAATGATACTAACGGTGTAGTAAAACATGAAGCATGCTTTCAAGTAGCTGCAAGAAACATGAGGGATAAAATTCCAGTGTTAGTAAATACTGCATTGCATAACCACAGTATTTTGGCAAAACATGAAGCCATTGAATCCCTTGGATTGATGAGAGCATTTGAGGCAGAGTCATTAATCAAAAAAGCATTAGATGATCCTAGCACAGATGTCCGAGAAACTGCATCATTTGTTCTAAAAAGATTTGATCGTTTACGAAATCGTGGGGTTTACAAACCTTCTGATATTCTATAGAAAATAACTCAAATCTATAATTATATTTTTTAAATCATTTATAATTTTTTAATTATCTTTTAATTTTTTTTGATATAATTTTTTACATCAAGTGATGTTATTGGTTGTGCAGTATCCCACAAAAGACTACACAGACTATGTATGTTGCTTACCATTTCAGATGAATTCGTACACAAAGAAAAATCTGATTCTGAATTTGAAGACATTTGACTAGCAGCTGTTGAATCTGACATGATCATTTGTTTGTCTTTTTGAACAACCATTCTTCCCTTTGATGGTAGTTTACAAATTTTAGTTTCAGTTGCGTTGAATCTTTTAACAAACGAAATTAATTTTGGATCATCTAGTTCTACAAGTAATCTCACTTTACCACCTTTTTTTTCACACACGGTGATCTTTTCAGGTATCGCACTATGATACATTCTGGAAATATCTTCAAGTGTAGTTGAAATGTATATTATTCCTGATGAGTTTTCAATTAGTTGTGCAATGTCTGCATAAATATTCCCCCTTCCTTGTACCACTCTAAATGTAGGCACGTTTGTGCCTTGTTTAGTTGTAATTTCACTATTGATTTTTTCAATAATTGCTTCTCCATCTTTTTTAATTCTGTTCACTTCATCTTCTTTTTTTCTTAATGCAATTTTTAATGCATCTTGTGGTTCTGCAGCAATACATAATTTTGGACTAGATAATGTCGTTGAAATTATATTTCTACTTACTAGCTTGTCTACCGTTCTATACATTCTTGCTCTGTCTATATCAAGCTCTTTTGCTAGTGCACTTGCTGTAATTGGTCCAGCTCGCAATAAATTCAAGTATACTTTGGCCTCTAATTCATCAAGATCCAAAATCATTTCTAACTCTGATGCAATGCCTGTTATTTGATCTTGAAATGTCATCAAATTAATTTTTCTCCTGTATTTCTTGCATGAGAATTTTTAGTGTGATTGCATTTAGCACTTGCGCATAATTCCCCAGTTTGACCATTTTCATCTATGTTCAATAATTAATCGATGAGAACTAAAGGATCAGTCTGTTAGATCATCTACTAACAACTTGTTGAATAAAATTTTATGACTGTTAATTACATTTCATACATTTGTAATCAAAAATGTCTGAAATGAAACTATGATACATTAAATGCAATTACTGCCATGATTATCATTACCACAACATGTTTTGTTCCTGCAACATACGATCCAGATCCTATCTTTCCTGCAGCTACTCCTCCAAAGACTGCTTCAATTATTGCCATGTTAAATAATGCTGATTCTAATTTTGATACATCCATATCTGCCAATGATCCAAACAATCCATCTTTTCCACTACCTGCAGCTAACAATCCATCTTGAACTTTTTCAATCTCGGTGAAAAAGCTAGTAGTTAGTAATACTGCAACTGCTAAAAACACTGCAAATGAAATGTAAATTGTATATGTATATGGCTGCAAAGCTGACTTTCTACTTTTTTCAATGTTTTGCATCTCTGAGACGTGTTTTTGAATCATCTCCAAGTTCTCACTGACATCTCCTCCTATCTTCATGGCCATCTCAAGTAGTACAGTTACGCGTCGTGATACTCTTGTGCCTGTTCTCTTTGCAAAATTTTCAAACGCATCTTCTAACGGCGTTCCCCAACTGATGTTTGCTTTGAGATTCTTTAATTCAGGAGTTAATGCTCCCAAGTTTCTATCTGCTGCTTGTTCTATTGCTTTGATAAGATTAGAACCGCTTTGAACAGAACTTAATAATGCTAATAGAAACACTGGCATGTTTCTATCTACACTATCTCTTCTTTGCACTTCTCTTAATTGATGAATTGTTAATGGAATGACTCCAACCATAATTCCAAATATTATTCCGACATCTTTGATCATAGTTGATTCAACTACACTTGAGATTTCTAAACTAATTATAATTACACTAATTGATGCAACAATTGAAAACATAATTGATTTTACAATCTCATTTTTTAAAATGGATTTTTTTGGCATTATTTCATTTGCTGATATCTCTTTTTGGTTTCTATCGATTTTTTGCATGTTTTACCTCTTTGGCACCATGGTATCCATCATTACTAACATCAATACTCCACTTAGTGGAATTACTGCAAATGTGAGTATGTTCATTAGTGTTAGCAAGTCAAAACCTCCTAAACTTGGACTCATAATGCCCATGATTGATAACATGATCACTGCAAGCAGTGGAAATACTATTAAGAGAATTGTATATATTTCTGCTACAGAACCCAACGATTCTGTAGTTTTTTGTAAGAGCATCTTTTTTTCTTCTAGCTGAACTTTTGCTGTAGCGTTAAAGTATTCTTTCAAATCACCACCTGACTGAGATGTGACAATAGCTCCTTCTAGTAATTCTGAATATGGTCCTGGTGGTGTTCTATTAATTAGATCTTTTACTGCTGTGATTAAATCCATTCCAAGAATCTCAATGTTTCTGGTAATGAAACGTGCATCCTTTACAATGTCTTCATCTGTCTCTTCTTTTGATATTGCTTTGAAAATATCTTCTAATGATAACCCACTTGTTGCAAGCGTCGACATATATCCAATAAAATGTGGAATTTCTTCTAACAGTTTTGTTGATCTATTTTTTACTTTAACTGGAGGAATGATTTGTAGAACCCCAAATGTCATTGCCATTAAGACTAATCCTGCAATTGGAGGAAGAAGATAACCAACAATCCCAGGTTGTATGTTGATTAATTGCGATGCAATTAGCCCTATTATTGTACCGCAAACTCCACCAATAATGCTAAAGAAAACCATGCTTGAAACGTATACTTCAAAAGGAATTGGCATCATTGCTTGTTTGATTGATTTTTCTAGTGGTTTGAATTTTGGATATAGAAATTTTATATGCTCATTAAGTAATTTGTAGCTGTAAACATGAATGACTCCCACTGATTCTTCTTGTTGTTTTTGTTTTGTTTTTGTCATATTACATCTCTAACCTCTTTCTTTCATAGTATCTTTCAGGATCCGAGTAATACTCCATGATGTTATTTGAGACTTCTTTGTGATCACGAATGTCTTTTTTTGCCATCCATTCTAATGCTAGTCGTCTTTTTGTTAATTCATAATTGATCTTTTCATCTGTATCTCCATCTCGTTCTTTTATTTTACTAAACACTACACTATCTCCCATGAATTCATGTCTATCTTCTTTTGGGTTCCATTTGAATATCTCATGAGTTTTAATTTCTCCAGTTTTTTCATCAATACCGTTTATTTCTGATACTTGAATTATTCTTCTTGCCGATTTTTCACCAATTCTGATTTTTAGCTGTAATGTGATCAAATCAAGACTGTTTGAAATGAGAGATTTTGGAACATCCATTGGCGAAGATGTTAATCTTGTTAATGTTGCATCAACTGAATCAGCATGTATTGATGAAAATCCTCCGTGACCTGTCGCCATTGCCTGAAATAATGTATAAGCCTCTCTTCCTCTGGTTTCTCCTACAATAATTATGTCTGGTCTTTGTCTAAGTGCTGCTCTGAGTAGATCAAATTGATTGATTTCTCCAATCTGTGTATCTGTAAAACTCTGCCTTGAAACAGCTGGAATCCAATTTTCATGAGGTAGATTCAATTCTTGTGTGTCTTCTATGCTGACTACTTTTTGTCCAGGTCTGATAAATGTCGCAAGAGCGTTTAGAGCAGTAGTTTTTCCACTTGCAGTACCTCCTGCAATAAGCATTGTAGCACGTTTTTCAGCGAGATACCACATGTATGCCGCAATATCTACTGACATTGTTCCAAATTTGATTAAATCAATTACTGTAATTGGATCTGCTCTGAAACGTCTGATTGTAAATGTACTTCCCCTTTTTGTAATTTCATGACCCAGTGTTAGATTGATTCTGCTTCCACCTGGTAACGATGCATCTATGATTGGATCTGCAACTGATACATGTTTTCCACAAACATATGCCATTTTTCTTGCAAAATTATTTAATTCAGCTTCATTTTTGAAGATTATATTTGTTGGAATTGATTCATGTTCCCTATGCCATACATAAATTGGAATATTTGTCCCGTCACAACTTATTTCTTCAATCATATGATCTCTCATAAGTGGTTCAATTTTTCCAAGATACACGAAATCTCGCACTGCAAAATAATTTATCCTTTCAATATTTTTTGGTGGAATTTTTAATCTGTATTTTTTAATCATTATTGCGATTTTATTTTTTAGTCTTCTCTCTGCATCTTTTTTTGATTTAATGTCTCCCAGTGATACTGAAAGTTCTGTCATTAACAGTTTTTTAATAATGTCAAAAGCTTTTTGGTCTCTTTCTGTTAATGCTGGCTCTATAACTTGATATCTTAATCCTCCTTTTGCTGTTGGATCTTTTATTATTCCTGCATGAATCTCATTATTATCCCAATCTAACTTTGAAAGTGTCATAAATTGTGGAATTTTCTTTTCATTTTCTTTAACAGGTTGAGATATGTCTTCTATTTTATTTTCATTTGATTTTACAATATTTTTATGGTCATACTGAATTTTTTGTACTGCTGAAATTTTATTCTTAAATATATTTAGCCTCATTTTTAGGTATTTTTATAACCGCTTTGTCTTTTAACGCTTGTTCGTTCATTTGAACAACATTTTGCTTTTACTGTGGTTTTAGTTAATACATGTAGCCATGGTATGTGTTATGCTCTTATCTTATGAGGTAGGTACTTGATGTTTGGACGAAAACCTAGTGGATCTAAATCCAAACCTGATTCTAAATTTCCACACGTTGGTGGGATTTCTTCGTTTTTAAAAAAGGAATCCGATACTAATGAAGAACCTACCCCAAAAGTAAATTTTGAGCCTGATTTGCCTAGACCCTCAACTAGCAAATCTGTGAATCTGATTCAGGAGGTACAAAAATTAGATGATAAAACGATTAAACCATTCATTGATTATACCAAGGGTCACATCTACTATCCAATTCTGTCCAAAATAGGAGAACCTCATGACAATGTATTGTATTTAGATGATCTAGTCTCAGATGGAATTTTAGCTAAACACATCTATGAAAAATTAATCGTCTGCCCATTACATCCTACAGTTTTTTCATCAAGCATGAGACTGTATTGTCCTAAATGCCATTCTATGAATGTAGAAAAATTAAACTTGTTTGAACATAAAAAATGTGGTTATATCGCTGAAAGCAAGAAGTTTGATTTTTCAAACACCGCGCATTCAATTTGTCCTTCTTGTATGAAAGAAATCAAAAATTTTGATAAAGAAATTCGTGTTCCTGCAATGTGGTATCAATGTGAAGACTGTATAGAGAAATTTGATAATGCAGTTATAAAACTTCATTGTAGAAACCATGATCATGATTTTGATACGAATTCTGGAAAATTCATAACTACATTTTGTTACAAATTAAAGAATTCTGATATCTCTAATGTTTCTGATACAACTCAAATAAAAGATGAATTAATGAAATTGTTAAATGGTTTTAATTTTTCAGCCGAATTAAACGCTCGTGTTAAAGGAAAGAGTGGAAATGTGCATGAAATTCCAATTTTTGGTAAAAGTAAATCAAATGACGATTCAATTTTAATTTTTATTAAAAATCAATCTTCCGGAGTCGATGAATCTGATATGAATTCTGTTTTAATTCCTAAATTAGATATTGATCCCAAAAATACTTTCTTTGTTACCGTATCTGATGTTAAAGATGGAGTAGAAAGTTTGGCAAAACATTATGGAATAAACTTAATTTCTGATCCTGATTTTTCAAAAATTATTTCACGTGTAGAGGAATTTGTTTCTGTTTGGTATGCAAATATTGGTGGTCGTAAATGAAATGCCCGTTATCTAACTCACTAAAAAAAAGACGCGCAGTAAGTCAAGTTATGGGTAGTGTTGTAATTTTGGGAGTTGTTACGTCTATCGGTTCTGTAGTTCTGTTTAATGGCATGAATCAAATCAATGCATTTTCATATGATTTGACTTTTCATGATAAACCAAAAAACGAGGCATTTCGAGAAAATTTGATGTTTGAGCATGTCAGATTTGAGCCTGGAACTGATCAAATCATACTGTATCTAGCAAATATTGGTACCACCGAATCAACAATTGAAAGTATAACTGTCGTAAAGATTGATACTCAAAATATTCTTGTAAATTGGGATGAGAGTGTTGGTACTACCATCCAGATAAAAGAATCAAGTGATCCTGTTATTATCAATGCAGATCTAAATTCACAAACTTGGGATGACCCAACATATCGTACATCTGAATATAAAATTTCTATCACCACCTCAAAAGGTAATTTCTTTTCTACTGTAGCTAGTCCGTACAACACATAGGATTGAAATGAAAAATTATTTGATGTTAAAATTGGGAAAACAATCTTGTGGATCTAAACGGCGAGGTATCACAGATATCATTTCGACAATGTTGCTTATGGGGATAACTGTAACTGGTGCCACAACTCTGACTTATTTTGTAAACGATTCGTTTATCTCTGGAAATTTGGCTACTGCTTCATCATTAGATACTGCAACAAAATCAATCAAATTGTTGGGATATGATACGCGTGATTCTACTACCTTGTTGCAAATATCTAATCTTGATAATGAATTTGATAGTAAACTATGTGGTGGTACATGTTCTGTAATAAATTCAGATAAAATTCCATCAAATGGTGGTTCTGAATTTATTATAATTAAAATTAAAAATAATAGTATTAATTCAGTCTTTTTGGAAAATATTCAATTAAATAATGTACATTATTCTTGGGATATTCAAACATCTGGTGCTACTTTGAACACTTTGCAGGATATTTCTTCTGGAGGTAACTATCCTCATGATGGAATGTTTTCCATAATTTCTGATTCATCAACTGTTCAATCTATTAGTAATGAAATTAAAAGTGGTGAGACTGTTAACCTTTTGATTAAGCTTGGAGATGATGATTCAGATATTCTGCTAAATAAAGGAATACGTGTTTTTCTAAATATTGGCAGTATTAGCCTTGTAGAATTTTTAATTGAGAGTGGTAATGCAAGATGATCAATATTTTCTCACATACTTCCAATTCTAGGCGTGGAATTTCATCTGTTGTAGGTGCGTTAATCTTTACTGTTTTGATGATTGCTGGTTTTTCTGCAATGAGTCTTGCTCTTGATTCTCAAACTGATATTGTAAATACACAAAGAGTGGTTGCAGATATTGAACTAAAAAAACAACAAGAACAATTTGGAATTGCAGTCTTTGCAGATGCCAATAATATCTTAAATGTCTCAGTTGATAATAATGGCCAAAACCCCGTAGAGATATCTCGTGTATGGATTACAAATAAAACTCTACCAACTCAACCTGCAACACCTTTTTCTGTTGCTTCTAATGATGCTTTTGTTCCAACTGGTTTTACATCCAATGTTTTGTCCACTCAACCGCTTTACATTGTTCCTGACACATATGATGTAAAAGTAATTTCTACATTGGGTACTGTTAGAACTGCGGAACTAACTATAGGTGCTGGACCTTCTTCTAGCGGTCTACGTGCAGAACTGATCACAAATCCTCCAGATGTCAATATTGGACAAAATGTAACTGTTGCAATGGTAGTAACCAATACTGGTTCGACAATTATCGAAGGTGTTTCACCTGGTCCACTAACTGTTACTCCTGCGCTTGCAGTTGTTGCATCATCTTCTCCAATTCCGGTATCTGTTGATCTTACACCTGGAGAATCTGTTTTGTTTTCTTGGGATTATACAATATCTGGTTCAAATGGTGATCCTGTTAATTTTTCTAGTTATGCTAGTGGTACAGAGCTTAACGGTCCTACTATTATCAGTAATACGATTTCTGATGTAAGTGTATTGAGATTACCTACAGAAAGCACGGGAGGAGACCAGAATTACAATATCATAAATGAAGATTTACTTGCCAGGCCGAAATTGTTTTTAATAATTCCTTCCCCTCAAGGGGATTCAAATGATAAAGCATTATGGGGTATCAATGTAGCTAATCCCGTAAATGCTCCAATGGAAGTAAGTAAATTATCCATCACCGCATTTGCTCCTGGGGCAAATAACAATGATAAAATATTTGCTGCAAGCTGTGGGGCAGTTAATATTTTTCCAACTGGAACAAACAGTTGGAATTGTCCTTCTGAGAATGTGATTATGTGGCAAAATTACGCTAATCCTGTAGTAATTGCTCCAAACTCCACACAGCAATTTCTTGTAAGGGTTTTGCCCGGAACTATTGCTGGGCAAAATATCTTAGAAACTGTAGTGGTGCAGGCATCTGTATTTACCACAGTTGGCTCATTTGGTAAATCTGGATATCAGACTACAATGTATGATGGAACTGAAGTAATTGGTAA
This sequence comes from Nitrosarchaeum sp. AC2, assembly GCF_013407385.1. Taxonomy (NCBI): domain Archaea; kingdom Thermoproteati; phylum Nitrososphaerota; class Nitrososphaeria; order Nitrosopumilales; family Nitrosopumilaceae; genus Nitrosarchaeum; species Nitrosarchaeum sp. AC2. The sequence goes on from NZ_CP030847.1 coordinate 685,836, forward strand.
TGTCTACCTTTCTAGTATTGTAGATTCTAGAAATAATGCTGATATACAATCTACAAGAACAGGGATAATTCCAGGTAGCACTCAAACATTTAATGTTGTTTTTGCTGATCTTGATACTAGCACAAGTACTTGGATAAAATCTGGGGCGCAATTAATTATTAATGTTCCAAAAGATTGGACTGATGTGCAAATTGTAAATAACTATGGTTTTGTAAATCCTCCGACAATTACCACTTTCGGTGATGGTTCTACTCAAATAATCGGTACAACTTCAACCAATTTGGGAGATGCATCTAACCAAGCAGATACAATACAATTTAGTGCAAAAGCTCCCAATGTCACAAACGATCAAATGTATGTAATGTATGTTTTAGCGCAAGGACAGACTACCAATAATTTTTCAATTGGCCCATTAAATGAGATTGTTTTACAAGTAAACGGTTCATAATTTTGTTCATTTTTAATTACAAATGCACACTTTTGCAAATTGTAGTGCATTTTGAACACAGATCTCTTTAACATCTTTTTTAATTTTATACAGTCAAGAATGACATACATAACGTCAAAAAAACAAAAAATGACCTCTAGAAGAGCAGTTGCTCCAATCATTGCAACACTTCTTTTAGTCGCTATCGCTGTAGTGGGTGGAAGTATTGTCTTTGTGTTCTCACAAGGATTCTTTAGTTCTGCTCAAGTAAGCGGTTCCCCGAACATCGAATCTCTGAAATTCACTGGTTATGATGCCTCTGACGGTACTACTTTGTTAAATCATGACGGTACAACATTTGCTGCAGGTAATACTGCTGGAAATGGACTTATCTTAGGTGAAGATGTATCGGTATATCTACAAAGTAACAGTGTAAGCAAGGTTACACTAGGTGAAGTTAGATTTGGCGGTTCAGTATATAACTATACTACTGCTGCTCCAGCCCCTGGACAATATCAAGTTCTTACAGCTGGACCTGGTTCATTTCTGGCTACATCTTCAGCAGAACTTCAACCAGGACAACAAGTTTCAATTGTTATGAATCTTGGTGAAAACATCAAAAATGGCAGAGATACACAGTTCAAACTGACAACAGCTAACGGTGCAGTGTTTGTAGGGACAGTAATAGCAGGTCAACAAAGTGGTTAACCCCACCTTTTTTACTTTTTATGGTAAACAAAAATGACTCACAAAAAATCTCTCATCTTTCTTTTAACAATTGTTGTTCTATTGCCTTTACATTTACAATTTGCATCTGCTCAAAATCTTGATTCACTCACTGATTATTCTATCAAGTTATCAATAACTCCATCTCATATTGATGAAGGTAAATCTGATCATCATATAGGATATATTTTTATTCTAAGTAAAAGTGGGACTCCTATCACATCATCTAAAGATGTGATGTTTACCCTGTTCTCTGATAACCCTGCTTTGGTATCTGTTCCTGAAAAAATTATTCTAAAAGCAAATGAGGAGTATGCTCAATTTGATGTATCTGTTGGAGATTTAACAGGTACTGCTGTAATCACTGCATCATTAAATTCCAAAACATCTTCTCAAAAAATTCAGATAGGTAACAATGAAACTCATCTTCCAGATGATCTTATCTTGGAATTAAATTTGCCTTCTGATGACATGCATGTAAATTCTAAAATGCCTTTTTCTGTTTATTTGAGAACATCTGATAATTACATAATTAGAGCACCATTTGATGTAGATGTTAATTTAGAATATGAAAAATCACTAGCTATGCCCAATTCTGATACTCTGACAATAAAAAAGGGTGAATATTATGCCTGGGGGACTCTTGAAACTCATCAAAAAGTTGGAAACACATTCTTACGTGCAATTCAAAATGAATCTAATTTAGATACTGCAAAAAGCATAAAGATATCTTCTACACTTCCTGCTTCTTTAGCCATTAACGTTTTTCCAAAATTAATTAACGCCGATGTTAAAAACAAATAGATATTTTTGTAAGTGTAGTCGATTCGGATGGAAATCCTACTATCACTCCGGAAGATATTGAATTAAATTTTTTCTCAAATGATCAATATTCAGTTGGTGATAAATTAGATGATACTATGAAAGAAATCAAAACCGTAATTAAAAAAGGACAATTTGGCTATTATCTTAGACAGAATTTAGATCTCTCTCATTTACTTGCTAATGATATCAAAATAGGTGTCAGTGCAGAAGGATACGGAATTGCTACTGATACATTTTCAACAGTGGGAAAATCGATAAACATTGATAATGATAAAATAATTGAAAAAGACATACAATTATTCATTCCTGAAAGAATCCCTAGTAATGCTACTAGTATTGTAACTTATCAAGTAATTGCAGTAGAAGAAGATGATGATGATGTTGATGAAAACGGAAATCCAATTACTGAAGAAACAGAAGATAGTGAAGATGAAGATATAATAATTTTAACTATGGATGATCTAACAGATGGCGAATTTTATCCAATACAAACAAATGAAAATTATTATGCTGATGGGTATGTCAAAAAATTAAATGTTATCTCTGGTGATTCAAAACTAGTTACAATTAAGGACATTGGTAAAATTGAGGTGGGTAATTCTTTTGGTACTGCTATCATTAGTTCAGGACAAAAAAGTGGCCCTGTTTTGATTTCTACATCAGTTCAGGGTGTGGGGTCTGATTCTGTTTTAACTGAGGTTGTTAATACACTCGAACAAAAAGAAGCCAGGATTTTTTCACCGACTGGTCAGAATACAATATTGTTTGATCGTGAGGGAAATTTTGATGTATTTTTGATTGCAATAGATAGTCAAGATAGGCCAAAAGTACTAAAACATGATTCAAAATATCTTGTTACGCCTACCAATGGCATAATTGAAATCAAAAAGGATACAACTTTTGCATTTGCAACACTTCGCAGTGACTCGTTTACAATAACTGAAGATGAAAATTTTATTGATTTGAAAGTGGTTCCAATTGGAGAAGGTGCTGATTTATCACTTGAAACCAAAAAAACCTTTGTGACTCAACCCTCATCTAAGATGTCCGTGTTGCTTCCTATGAATAAAATAAATGCAAATCATGACAAAAATTTTGGCATAGTACAAATTGTTGATCTTCAAGGCAATCCAATTATTCCTACATATGATGTAAAGTCTAAAATCACTTCATCTAAAGAAAGTCTAGTGCAAGTAATCGATGATGCTGTAATTCATTCTGGTGTATCTTATGCCTTATTCCCAATTGAAACTACTGGCGTAATTGGTAATTCTGTGATTTCAGCAAGTGCAAAAGGTGTGATAGGAACTGAATCTGAAATTAGTACTGATTCTTCATTGACAAAATTAAAAATATTCACAAGTGGGTTGGTTGATCAAATCCCAGTTGATAAACCAGTTGAAATTAAATTATTTATCGATGATGAAAATGCCGAATCTGTTGCAGGTGCATCTATTAAAATAAATACCGATGGAAATTCTCTGGTTGTTCCTGATGTAATACAAACAGGTCCTGATGGGAGTGCAGTTGTTAGATTAACTGCGACAAATGGTCCTAGTATTTCATTGAATCTTATTGCAACTGCTGAAGGTTATTCTGAAGGAAAGGATACTTTAACAATTAACGTTGATTCTCCAGATAAAACTTTGAATACCGTGGATCTTGATTTGCCTGAATGGATTGTTTATGTAATTATTGCTGCAATACTTTTGATTGGTGTGCTAGTTGTATTGTTTTTGAAAAAATCAAAAACTCCCTTAGAAGAAGACTGGGAAGAAGAAGAGCTTTAATTTAATAAATTTTTAAAATGTTGTTCATTTAGAACTCACATTTTTATAATAACTATCTATCCTGATTATTTTTAATGACTAATACATTACATCTTATATCGATATTTGTAATTGCTGGAATATTGATTGGCTCTGTGTCCGTTAGTAGTAGTGTTTTTGCAACATATGACAAAAACGAACATCGTGAAAATGGAGGACAAAGCAGTTCTAATGCTAACTTGTATGTGAATTCATTGTCTTTTAATTATGAAAATACCACTAGTCTTGATAGCTGTGATCTAATTACTCCGCCTTGTATCTTGATTAATCCATTTGATCCTGATAATCACGATGATGTGTTTATTGCAGATCCTGCACTACTAAATACAAGAACTTTAATCGCTGTTAACGTCTACGAACAAAATAACTTTCCAACAGACATTAATGATATTGTTAATTTTCCCGAATGCACAACTGTGACTCTGGCAAATGTTAATGGAATTAATGGAATCTATATTGAATGTAATTCAATTGATACTGGAATTATTGATGTTACTTATTCATTTACAGATCCTATGGATGATGACGTTAAAGATGATAATCATGATGGAAATCATAATGATGATCATGACAATGAATATGATGATCATAATGATTACTACGATAAGAACAAGTACGATGATAAGAACAAGTACGATGATAAGAACAAGTACGATGATAAGAACAAGTACGATGATAAGAACAAGTACGATGATAAGAACAAGTACGATGATAAGAACAAGTACGATGATAAGAACAAGTACGATGATAAGAACAAGTACGATGATAAGAACAAGTACGATGATAAGAACAAGTACGATGATAAGAACAAGTACGATTAATCTTTTTTTCTTTTTTTATTTTACTAAATTTATAATTTGAATTTGATGTTTTAATGTACTTTTTATATTAAAAATTATTCTATTTTTTATTATGTTTTTACATAGAGATATTATATTGTGTTTGTTTTCAATCTTTGATGATCTCTGTATGGCTTAGAGTGATACGTATCAAGTTTCTTTTAGCCTCAATTATAGCTGTGTCACTTGGTCTTGCAATAAGTTGGCGTCTAAATTCGATTATTGATCCCTTTGATGCTTTTTTGACATTTGCTGGTGTAATGACACTTCATGCTAGTGTTGACTTGTTAAATGATTACTGGGATTATAAAAGAGGAATAGACACCGCTACTAAACGAACCAAAATGAGTGGAGGAACAGGTGTTTTGCCAGAGGGATTACTCAAACCATCATCTGTTTATCGTGCCGGAATTGTATTTTTGATTTTAGGTTCCATAATTGGATTTTATTTTGTATTTACCGATGGAATAATTATTGCTGCAATTCTAGGATTTGCAATTTTATCTATCTATTTTTACTCTACAAAAATTGTAGACTCTGGACTTGCAGAATTTTTTGTTGCAGTAAAGGGAGCAATGATAGTGCTTGGAACTTTTTTTATACAATCGAATCAAATTACTATTGAACCAATTTTAGGAGGAATAGTTGTAGGTGTTTTGTCTTCATTGGTCTTGTTTATTACATCGTTTCCAGATCATGATGCAGATAAATCTAAAGGAAGAAAAACTTTGGTTATAGCAATAGGTAAAAAAAGGGCAACATCTGTTTTTTGGGTTTTTCCTTTAATTTCATATTTTGTAATTTTTGCTGGAATCTTTTTAGGAATTTTTCCAATGCTGTCCATTATTACGATACTTGGTATTCCGTTATTGATAAAGGCAGGTCTTGAACTCAAGAAAAATTTTGATAATGTGGATGAATTGATTCCCTCAATGTCTAACACACTAAAGTTTAGCAGAATCACTGGTGTATTGTTTGTACTAAGTTTTTTGTTTGATGCTGTATTGATCAACTAGACATAAATTCAGTAACGTTTGACGATTTTTATGATTACTGGATTTGCTACATCTGAAGGTACAGCCAAATTTGTTAAAAATTCAAGCGTAAATTCATTAAATTTCAAGAAAATACACGGCCTTGAATTGTCTAATGTTGGTATTGGCACCTATCTTGGAGATCCGAATGAACAGACAGACGAACTTGTAAAAAATGCAGTAAAACAATCTATTTTATCTGGAATTAATGTGATTGATACTGCAATTAATTATAGAGCACAAAAAGCTGAACGTTCTGTTGGAAAAGCAATCTCTGAATTAATCAATGAAGGAAAAATTACTCGTGATCAAATTTTCATTAGTACAAAAAATGGATATATTACAAATGACGCTGATGTAAAACAAGAATTTTGGGAATACATTAAAACCGAATATACTCAAAAAGGGATACTAAAAGAAGGCGATGTGTCCTCAGGATACCATTGCATGACTCCTAGATATCTTGATGATCAACTAGATCGTAGTATGAAAAATCTTGGTTTAGATTGTGTTGATTTGATATATTTGCATAATGCTGTAGAGGGTCAAATCAAAGACATCTCAAAAGAAAAGTTTTTGGAAAATCTAAAACTGGTCTTTGAATTATATGAACAAAAACGAAGAGAAGGAAAAATAAAATTTTATGGTATGGCAACATGGGAATGTTTTCGAGTTTCTTTTGATAATCCACAATATCTTTCATTAGAAGATACAGTAGAATTGGCAAAAACTATTGGTGGTGAAAACCATGGATTTAGATTCATTCAGCTTCCGTTTAACATGTACTATGATCAAGCATTACTTGCAAAGAATCAAACACTTGTTGGAAAACCTGTTTCAATATTAGAAGCCGCATCCAAATTAAATGTTGGAGTGTTTACAAGTGTGCCGTTAATGCAAGGACGATTGTTGACACCAGGTGCAATGCCAGAATTTAATGAACTAAAACCATCACTTCGTGCCTTGCAGTTTATTCGTTCATCTCCAGGTGTAATATCTCCACTGGTAGGACAAAAATCATCATCACATGTTTCTGAAAATCTTGAAATAATGAAAATTCCTCCAATGCCTGAAGAAGAGTTTCTTGCATTAGTTAAGAAACTAACTTCATAATTTCAAAAATTGTTTATTCATGCGTTAAATCTATGAATTCTATGGAAAGATAATAAATGGGTAATCTGAGATTATAATCAGAAATTTGTCTTCTAAGATTTTTGATTATTCTGCTATTTGTAAAACAATTTTGTCATTAGACCCCAAAATTAGATTTGCCGGAGTAATTAATGAGCGAGGAAGATTGGTTGCTGGTGGAATGAAAGAAAATGTTGAGCCATTAGAAAATGAAAAAGATGACGAGATGATCTTTATGGAACTTGCATTGAGAGTAAAAATGAGAAAAGAATTTGATAAACAATTGGGTCCAGTAAATTTTGCATTAGCATCAAGAGAACGTGCATTAGCAATTAGTTTTCTCATTAATGATGATATTTTGTATGTTGTTTCAGAACCTGACGCTGATTATGGTGTACTTCCAAAGAAAATATTGAAAATAATTCACTCATAATTTTCACTCTGTCTTCTGATCTAATCCAACATATCTATAAATAGAAATGATCTGTGAAAAAATTTGTGCCAGTAGATCCAGTTTGTGGAATTGAACTTTCTGAAGAATTAGCAGTAACTCATGAATATGATGGGAAGAAACTATTTTTTTGTTGCAATGGATGCAGGAAAATTTTTATTCGAAAACCAAAAAAATGGAAGAAAAATATCTAAATTGGAAAAGCTCCACACATACGACAAAATTTTGATTCTTCTACATTGAAATTGCAATAAGGACATGACTCGGAGTCTTGTTTCTTTGTAGGTATTTGATATAATTTTCTATAAATTTCATAATAATACATGGATTCCTTTGTCCTTATTGTGACTTCATCTACATCTTGTATTTTCTTTTTCTTTTCTAAAAATATTTGATCGTTTATCACAGAATCAAATAAATTTGAAAGTCCTGTGGTACCTGCCCCATCCTGCATGGGGGATTTTTCTCTCCATGCAATTTGCATTGGAATGTTTTTCTCAAATGTTTTTCTGAGAATCCATTTCCCATATCTCTTTGTTTTTTCTTCTCTAACTTTGAGGTTTGATGGAACTGTCTTTGCAAATTCTATGACATTTTCATTCAAAAATGGTGATTCAACTGTTATCCCTAATGCTTTGCCTATCTCATGTGTTGGAAAATGCATTACAGAACATACTCTTTGTATCTCTTTTTCTAATTCTTCTTCGGATTTTTTTATCAAAAAATTATATCCTGCAAATAACTCATCTGCACCGTCCCCTGTAATAATTCCTGAACTGTTTTGATCCTTTGCCCACTTTATTGCTAGGTACATGACCACATTATTTCTGATTTCAATATCGTTAAAGTTTTTTAGAATTTTTATAGTTTCTTTGATGGCATTTAAAATATCAGTGGTGCTTACTTGATTGATTGCTAATGGTATGTTGAATTCTTTTGATACTCTTTGAGAGTATGTAAGATCACTTGCAACAAAGTCTTTTGCTATTATTGCAATTGACTTTGGTTTTCGTTCTTTTATAAAATATGCTATAATTGTACTATCTAATCCTCCCGATATTGCTATTGAGTTTGATTTACATGACTCGCATGATTCTTTTAAAATCTCATACAGTTTTTTAGAAATATCTTCCAATGAGTCAATTATATTTTTGAAACTAAAATAGGTTAGCCTAATTAATTATTGATTAATTTACTGTTTAGGCAACTTTGTGCATTGCAAACTTTAAATCCTTTATCGAAACTTTGTGGAGTGATGTTACTTCCAGCAGAAATCGAATCAAAGACATTGATTCCTGCATTACGGGCAATTCTTGCTAAAAAATTAGCTGAAGATCATAATATTCGTGAAGACGAAATTTCAAAAATGCTTGGAGTTACACAAGCAGCTATTAGCAACTACATTCGTGGAACTCGTGGTGATCCATCTTTGATTGCAAAACTTTTGGCAGAAAAACAAGTCTCTACTCTAATTGATGAATTAACTGATAGTTTATCTTCTGATATGGCTTATACTCCGTCTAGTCTTTCAAAATTTATTGGTCTTTGTAACTATATCAAATCAAGCTTGTTGATTTGTGAAATTCATCACAATTTAGAATCTGATATAGATGAACAAGTTTGTAAAGAATGTGAAAACATGCTTCTAAAGGGTCCTGGCAGCGTATACTAGGTTTTAATTAAAATAATTTCTATATTTGAAGTCATTCTTCCAATCCCCGCAGCTGCTTCAGTGTCTAGTTTTATCTTCTCGACTTTTGAATTCCCATGTAACATCTTTTCAGTAATAATATTTGCAACTGCAACTGCATTTGGAATTGAATTTCCAACTGCTCGAAGTATTACTTTCTTTTTATTTCCTAAAATTGGTAATACATCTAGAGCTACTTGCATTACTGGGTCGTTTCTGATGTGAAGTATAGTCGTCTCAGGTTTGTTGATCTGCTCTTGACCATATTCTTTTTTAATCTCTTCCATGAGCATTATTCAATAATTCGCAATTTTGTGTTCTATTAAGTTTTATCGACGATTGATTCACTTAATCAAAGTATTCTATTGGTATGTTTTGATAATCTCCATTAGGGAGTACTCTTCTTATAGTGATTGGTATCACTTTTTGTTCTAATTCTTCCATGGATATATCTAGTGATATTCTGGCAGTTTTTGGAATTGGAATGAATGGAGGTGCTCCTAATGATAACTGTAATGCTCTTGCGCCCATAATTCTTGCCTTTTCAAATCTTGTTAGTGTTGGAGGACCAATTGTTATCTTGCCTTTTTCACATGGGATCTCTACTGGATCATGTTCTGAAATTGTTTCAACAACTTCTCGTGATTCAATTTCTTTAATTCTTTTTTCTAGTGCCTCTTGTTGTTTTTCAGTTAATGGTTCTAACCCTTCATTTTTTTCAATTAATTTTCGATAAGTATCTAATGCTTTGTTTAATCCCGTGTTTATCTCTACATCTCCTTCAAAAACTTCCTCTACTTCAGGAGCTTCTACATATTCTTCTGGTTCTTCTACAATTAATTCAGCTTCGTTAGAATCCGACAAGTACCCAAATTCTCTCAAAGCGTTATATAATCCAATAATTTTAAACTACAAATTGAGCTCGCCTTCAGTCTCGCGAAAACAGATAATTTTGGAAATTAAGGGAAAAACAAAGATCCACTGTGATCTAAAACGCCATTTGTCTCCAAGGACAGTTGGAACGATAATGAGATCTTTGCCATTAGAAGGACACGCTCATTTTCTGGGAAAACATATTGCTTATTTTGAAACGACACTTGATTCTGGAATCGAAAGATCCATAAAAGAATTCAAAAAAGGAGATATTGCTTTTTTATCTTCTACTGGCAGTATTTGTTTTTTTGTTGATGATGCTTCTCCTGGAAAAATTATGACTCCTATTGGAAAGATGTTAGAAAACATTGATGCACTAAAAGATGTGAAATCTGGAGACGTTTTTTGTCTCTATGAGGAAACTGCTTGATAGATGTAATGTCCGCTATAACCACCGGTACGCTTTACAATCCCTTTCTTTGTTGACTCTATTAAAAATGCGTTTGCTGCTGAAATTTTAACTCCTGTTTGTCTTGCAAGATCATGAACTGTTACAACTTTGGAGTTTTTGATTATTTTGATTGCTTCTGCTTCATTTACCATTACTGTAATCTCTGCTTTACGTGGACCGCTCTCACCTCTATCTTTTCGACTTTTCTTTGAATCTTTTGGATCTTTTCCATCCTTTGAATTTTGAGTCTTGTCCTGTTTTGCTGGACTGACTTTTTTTGTTCCACCCATGTTGTCAGAAAAAAATATTCCTCTTATAAACGATGTATAATATTGATTTTTTAAATCATATATTAAAAAACCATATTGATAATGTTGGGTTTTCTCAAATATAAATAACATCAAATTTATCCATAATCATGGGTATTGTTTCAAAAGGTGCAAAATGTAATGTCGATGGCTGTGACAAAGAAGGAGCCCGTTCATTAAATACAACCAAAGTAGAAAATGCTGGATTACATGTATCTTCTGTAGGCAAAAAAACAGTTCTTTGTAAAGAACATTACAAAGAATGGAAAAAAGAATCTAAAGATGATAGAGATCTAGAACGTGCTCGTTTTGACAAGTTTTAGGTTTTCTTTGTTTTTCTTGTTTTTTGTTTTTTAGTTTCAGTAGGTTTTTTCAAATAATCTGCTTGAAGCTTGTCATAATATTTTCCTAATTTCTTGTACAGTCTTTTTGGCTCTCTTGATTTTTGATTACTGAGAACATATAATGCTAAAATAGGAAATGCAATTGTTGAATCTGCATACACTGTAATCATATCGTGATGCGCATCTTGCACTTTGCCCCAGCTTTTTCCTTCTTGTAATGTTGCACCTGATAAACCTCCTGTGTCTGGTCTTGCATCTGTGATTTGTATCACGTAGTCTTGACCTCCATCATTTCTTTGCAATATCTGGTCTAACATTGGGCCTGTTTGCTGAGCAGTATTCTTTGGAACTCCTCCTCCAAGCTCCAATATGCCTGATTTTTTTGAATTATATAGAATCGCAGCCTGTTCAATTATCTCTTTGACAAAATCTAATTTGTATACCTTATCATGTAATCTATGCACTGCTAGATTCATTGCTATAGATGAATCCTTCATTGTGGAAATGTACACAGGAACATCATATTCGTATGCTGTTGTGATAAAGCTTTTTTCTGGATGTTTGGCTTTTTCTTTACTCATTTTTCCCAACAAATTACAAAATTCTGCAGTTGTAAACGGTTTATCTGTAAAATCATTTGCAAATAATTTCTGAATGATTAAATCTTCAGCTTCTAATGTTTCATGAAATTTTATGTATACGTCTCTAATTCGTACAATTTCATTTTCATACAACTTCATATCGTCAACATCAAAATGTCCTTGTTTAACAGGTAAGCCCCAAGCAAAATGATCTTCATGATAGACATTGGCGCCAGTTGTTATGATCCAGTCGATGAATCCTCGCTCTATCAAAGTTTTGATAATTCCACCAAACCCTACAGGTGTCATTGCTCCTGATACCGTTAGGCATATGGTTGCATCTTCTTTGATCATTTTTGCAAACAGCTTTGCAGCTTCTCCAAGTTGTCTACCGTTGTATCCTGAACTTGCAAAAACATCTACCAGATCCTCAATTGTCATATTTGGATCTAATTTTATGTGAGGAATATCCTTGCCATGAAATTTGTGTGGGTCCACTTCTATATGCGAAATTTAACTGTAAATAATACTTGCGCTCTTCTATTTACACAATATTTTGAAATTATTTTTGGAACTAATATTTGCTGAATAGTTTTTTCCAAACAAGTTATGTTGTATTTTAGATTTTAATTCATTAGTTTTGGGATGAATAAATACACCAGTAAAATTATCTCAATTCTTCCAAGGATCATCAAAAATCCAAATATTATCGTCATTGTAGGATCCAACTCTGAGCTGACAGTTCCTGCCCCATGTCCAGTAGTTGTAATAGCAGAAACTCCATCAAAAATGCATTTTGAAAATCATATCCTATTGTATACATGTATGTGGCAATTAAAAGTGGAACAATCACAGATACTGCCAAAATTATAATTCCAACTATGATATCTTTTTTATCTGATTCAGATATCTGTGCGTTTTTTCGATTAAAGATATGTCTGATTTTTGCTAGATGCATAAATCTGAAAATCTTGATACCTCCTGCTGTAGAAAATCCACATCCTCCAATTACCATGGCAGTGGTGATTATTGTAAGTGCAAGTGGATTTATGTTCTCTAGATTTGCTGTTTGAAATCCTGTAGTTGTACTTGCTGAAATCATGTTAAATATCCCTTCTTGCCAATTTAGCCCCATTGATAATGTGAATGTAATACAAAAAATAACTAATAGACTTAGATACACTAATACCTCTTTAGTTAATTTAACTGTAAGAAATTTTTTTCTAACAAATGCATAATGCACACTAAATGGCAATGACCCAAGTATCATTGCAGCCATCAATACTATGTATTTTGGTGTAGTAAAATCATCAAATATCTTAGAATTTGGACTAGTACCACCTGTTGATAATGCACTAAATGCTAATGCAAAATCATCTAATATTTCACCTTCCCCTAAATAAAATAACAATAAAGCAATTGATATTGCATAAATTGAAAAAATTATTGTGATTGTTGCAAGTAAATTTTTTAGATGTGGGACATTTCCTGAAATGAGTCCTCTCATCATTTTGATTTGTCTTTCTGAATAAAACACAGTTACAATTAGATAGATAAAGCTCAAACCTCCTACAAACTGAGCATATCCACGATAAAATGTAAAACTTCTTGGCAAGTCTTCAGGATTTTGTACAAGAGAAAACCCTCCGGTTGTAAATCCCGCAGAACTTTCAAAAAACCCATCTGCAAATAATTCTAGAAGATCATTAGACCCAAAATCAATTACAAAAAGTTGAGGTATCATACCAAACAATACTAAAATTATGAAACTTGCAAAAACTAGAATTGCAGTTCCTCTTAATGTCAAAGGATGCTTTTGGCCATAAGAATTCATGAAAAAACCAGAAATTATTAATAAAATTGACATTAGGTATATTCCCGTTGCAACAACAGAGTCGTTTAGTACTGTTGCAACAATTCCTGGAATGAACATCAATACTCCAGTAAATTGCAATATGACGCCGAGATTCCAAATAATTCCTAAAAATGTGGATTGTTTTTGTTGTTTGATCAATGATCTTTTGACAAGACTTGCTATTGTATCCAAGTAAAGCATTCCGACCACCATCTCGCTGTTTGATAATACTGCTAATTTTCGAATTTTTTTCTCACGCATTATTGCAAGTGCTTCAGAAATTGTTTGATTTTCTCTAATTGTGATTAATGGAAATACCATGATGTCTCCTAATGTGGTCTTCGTTGGGTTGACAAATGACTCACTTAATTTTGTTAAAATGTCCTCATCTGTAACTATCCCTAGTGGATTATACAATTCATCCACTACAATAATTTCATCTAGATCTTTTTTTTTAATATTGTACATGCTTCAGAAACCTTGACATGTTCTGATAACATTAGAATATTTGTTCTATAGTATTGCGATACTTTTTTATTAAAATAATCTGTCTGATTATTCTCTTGAGACAATCACGCTTCACCTAGAATCCCTATTGATTAAGTTTGTGGCATGTAGTCAGAAAATAAATACGTTATACTGATGATCTGCTCTAACCGTCATGTGATTTTTGGACTAATCTTTAAACCCGAACAATTACTTGATAGTTAAGATTAAAATGGAAAATTTTGATATTGGGCTTACACCGTCTGAACTATTGAATTTTATTAAAACTGACAATAATATTGCACTTTATGACTTGCGAAAAAAAGAAGAGTTTGCTAAAGGACATATCAAAAAATCTCGTTTAGTAAAATATGTTGAAGGGCGTTTAATTGATGTTCCAAAACATTCAAAGATAATTTTGATAAGTAAAGACGACAAACAATCAAAACAGATAACAATCACTTTACGTTCTCATGATATTGATGTCCATTATTTGATAGGTGGAATAAACAATTGGCCATATCGGCTTTATTTTACAAATATTTCTTATGTGGGAACAGAGTACCTATAATACATAATGAATATAATCGATTTACATGACCCTCAAAGAATAAACCGAAGTCCTGATGAGGTTGAGGTGTTGATTTCAGCAGGTGGTTTTGCTGAACAGGGATTTTTGATAAACACTGTGGAGCTCCGATTATATCTTGAAAAAACTGATGAGCGATTAGGACATTATTCGTTAATTACATCTTTTGTTGATACTGATAAGGGTTCAGTAGAGATGATTTATGATGAAGGATTCCGTGGTGCTGATTCTCTTAAACGTACAGTGCAATTTCTTAAATCTAATTTAGGTATCTCTGGATTGATTCTACGTTCAATAATTACGTTAAGAGATAAGATTGAAAAACAAAAATGATGATTTTTACTTTGAAAAAATCAATACCACTTCATGCCTGTACCAAGTTCTTTATTTTTAATGTAAACTAATATCGCATCAAATAATTCAAAAAGTAAACTTTTCAATCATATTTTATTATGATCCCGGATTAAATTCCACTTGTTTTTAGTAATATTATGAAAGGCGATGTATTATTACAAAATATCAAAGTTAGTGGACTTGTTCCATTATCCACGGGAAAAAAAGCAAAGGAGACCAAATTACTAATTCGTGAAGCAGTACTAACTAAACTGGGTAAAAACATCAGTAATGTGCAGAAGAGATGTACCGGAAAACAACTGTCTATTAGTATTGTATTTTATCTGCACAAGGCAAAATATTCAAAAAAGGATCTTTCTGGTCTATCTGATGCAGTTGTTAAAATCCTTGGTAAGGAAATGTCCACCAAGAAAGATGCTCTAAAAGGCTTAGAAATCGTAACTGATCCCAGTTTGATTTGTAGGATCATACTAGAAAAAAATCTAATTAAAAAAGATGCTAAAGAAGAATTTTCATTTTCTATATATGAATGGGGCTGATGATAGAATTCTATTTTTTCTAAAATCCTCTTAACTGAATTTTTTTGGTAAATTTAGGCACGATCTAAACCTTTTTCATTACTATGTGAGAATAAAATAGCCAAAGATTTAATTCAATTATTATTTGGTTTGAGATTATGCGTATACTGCAACTGCACTGTGATAGCATAGAATATACTCCAACAAAAAAAGAGATCAAAAGTGCTGAAGAGATTGTTCCTGAAACAAAAAGATTAGAAGAAGTTGTTGTTGTTTTTGTAGCAATCGAAAATGGTGACGATTCATCCGTTGTTCAAAGTGCAATTTCACAAATAAAAAATTCCATGACAAAAATTGGATGTAAAAAACTACTGTTATATCCATATGCTCATCTTAGCTCAAATTTAGCGGCCCCATCAACTGCATTATCTTTACTTAAAGAGATGGAGTCTTCTGCAACTGAACTTGAGGTGTCTCACTCTCCATTTGGTTGGACAAAATCATATCATCTTAAAGTAAAAGGACACCCATTAGCTGAAAGTTCCAAAATTGTAACAAAAGAAAACATTGGCGAAAAAACTTCACCTGAAGAAAAAGAGATGACTTCTGAAGCACTAAAAGGAGAATCAAAAATTACTTCGTATTGGAAAATACTTTCTCCAGATGGCGCTCTTGAAAACATTGGAGATTTTAATTTTTCAAAATATCCAAAACTTGAAGTACTTGCAAAATATGAATCAGCAAAAAAACGAGCAGTAGATGAACCACCACCACATGTTGCATTGATGAAAAAAATGGGAATTGCAGACTATGAACCTGCATCTGATTCTGGAAACATGCGTTTTTTTCCAAACGGTCGTTTGATAAAATCTCTCATTGAACGATTTGTCACCGATAAAGTCAAAGAATATGGTGGTTACGAAGTTGAGACTCCAATCATGTATGATTCACATCACCCAAGTATGGTTAGTTATTTCAATCGATTTCCCGCAAGACAATACAATATTGATTCTGAAGGAAAAAAACTATTTTTAAGATTTGCAGCCTGTTTTGGACAATTTTTGATGGCAAATGAATTTCAAATGTCGTACAAAAATTTGCCTTACCGATTATACGAATTGACTCGTTATAGTTTTAGACGCGAGCAATCTGGTGAATTGGTAGGATTAAGACGACTGCGCGCATTTACTATGCCTGATTGTCATGCATTTTGCAAAGATATGGCACAATCAATAGAAGAAATCAAAGTTAGATTTGATTTATCTCGTAATGTTCTAAAAGAACTTGGAATTATAGAGTCTGATTATGAGATGGCAATTAGATTTACTGAGGACTTCTATAATGAAAACAAATCATCAATTAATGAATTAGTAAAGAAGCATGGAAGACCCGTGCTTGTTGAAATGTGGAAAGAAAAATTCTTTTATTTTGTTTTAAAATGGGAATTTAACTTTGTTGATTCTATGGGAAAAGCATCTGCTCTTTCTACTGATCAAATTGACGTTGAAAATGGAAATCGATATGGAATTGAATTTGTAGATGAACATAATACTCGTAAAAATCCTATAATATTACATAATTCTCCAAGTGGGGCAATTGAGAGAGTAATTTATGTAATTTTAGAAAAAGCAGCTCAGGAAATTAAAGAAGGAAAAAAACCACAGTTTCCATTATGGCTTGCACCTACACAAGTTAGAGTAATCCCACTAAAAGAAGAGTTTTCTAAGATTTGTGATAATTTAGCTGATAAACTATCCTCTCAAAATATTCGTGTAGATATTGATGATAGAAACGAAACTATAGGAAAGAGAATCAGAGATGCTGAAAGAGATTGGATTCGCTATACTCTGGTAATTGGAGAAAAAGAAGCAAATTCGGAAAATCTAAGTATTAGGGATAGACAAACAGGAAATGTTAGAGAATTGACGTTTGATGATTTTATTAATGAAATTAGTGAACAAACAAAAGGTAAGCCATTTACCGGGCTAAATCTTCCAAAATATCTTTCACAAAGACCACAACTGATGGTGTAAAAATGAGTTTTCTTGATTTATACATGAATAGAAATCCAATGATCACTGCGTCATCTAGTGATTCTGAGCCTGTGGCTACCGTATTTGGAATTCCGTTTGATTCAACTCATTCATACAAGCCTGGATGCAGATTTGGACCCGATGTAATTCGTGATGCTTTTAACAATATTGAGATATTTCATCCACAATTAGGTATTGATTTAGAATCTGTAAACATTGAAGATCTTGGAAATACCACTCATACTGTTGTTGCAAGTGAGATGATTGACATGATTGGTAAGATCACAAAAGAACTAGTTGAAAAGAAAAGACAATTGTTTATTTTGGGTGGAGAGCACTCACTTACATTTGGCACATACATGAGTTTTCCAAAAGAAACTGGTTATGTCGTGTTTGATGCTCATTACGATTTACGTGATGAATTTGCAAATACCAAGCTAAGTCATGCTGCATATCTTAGACGAATTGTAGAGCAAAGAGGTGCAGATAACATATTACATGTAGGTGCCCGTGCTTTTGTAAAAGAGGAACTTGAATTTCTAAAAGAACATAATATTAAAACAATTTCTGACAAACAAGTAAGAGAAGGAAATGGTCCTAAATTACTAAAAGATTTTACATCTTCTTTTGATTCTATGTATACTAGTTTTGATCTTGATGTGTTAGATCCTGCATATGCTCCTGGTGTGGGAAACCCCGAAGCTGCAGGTATGACTTCTCGAGAATTATTTGATTTGATTTATTCACTTGAAAACAAGAATGTAACAGGTGTTGACATCGTTGAATTAAACCCACAATATGATAACGGTGCTACTGCCTCAATTGCTGCAAAGATAATGTCTACATTAATTGCTATGAATCTATCTCGATTAAATTACAAATAACTTATTTTTTGATGTGATAGTTTTGAAATTTAAAATTCACAAAAATAAAATCAATATGTTGAAAATACAATTGGGAAATTTACAATGCTAAATAATCTAAGAGGAACACTACAGCCAATACTTGAAAAGATTGGAAAAGCGTTTGCATCTACTGGATTTTCGCCCAACTTTTGGACAGTTGTTGGTTTATTGTTTGCACTTGCATCTGCCGTAGTATATGGGATGGGAATTGAATTTGGATTGATTATTGGCGGTGTTTTGCTACTTGTATCTGGATTTTTTGATATGGTGGATGGGCAAGTTGCAAGGATTACTGGAAAAACTTCAAAGAAAGGATCATATCTTGATTCAATGTTTGACAAGATTGCTGAAGTTGCAATATTTTTGGGATTATTGATTGGTGGGTATGCCGAACCATATCTAGTAATGCTTGCAATAACATTATCGTTACTGGTAAGTTATGCTAGAGCAAAATCTGATGCACTTAACATCAATATGCAAGGAATTGGTATTGGTGAGAGAGCAGAACGTTTGCTAGTTATTGCAATAATTGGAATAATTGGCTATATGGAGCCTGCAATGATGATTGTTGTTGTAATTGCAGGAATCACACTTGTTCAAAGAATGATAACTACTGCTAAAAATATTAAAGAAAAAACAGAATAGATGCTAATCGAATAATATCAATATCTCAACATAACTAACATTTTTTTATATTGAATGAATTAGTATATTGCCCAACAATGAAGAATACTAGAGCATTGATTGTAGTACAAAATGATTCACTGTTTCACGATCTGAGAAGGGCAAAATTTTCATCCGAAAATAATTTAATTAATGATCCAATTATATTTTAAAGAAAACTTCTAACGTAGTTTTCCACGCTGTCTTCTGCTATCTTCAGATCTAATTTTTAAAATCTTAAAGTGAATTGCACAAGAGATGCAATACCATTTCAAAACTGTTGGTGATGCAATGTACGCTCCTTGGGCTCGTAGTTCTTTTGCCAAAGTATGTTCGACTAGATTGATTCTGCCAGTGACTTTCTTTGCTTTATCTTTCGGAACTGTACAACCACAGTTTGTACACTGTACTGTTCCTGAGGATCCTTTGCCTCCTTTGGTACGACCTCGACTTGCACGTTTAAGTGGCATGAAAATTATCGATTTCCCCTCCTTATATTCTTGTGTACCTTGAATATCCCACATCTAAAATGTAATTTCTTACACTCTCTATCCAATATCTCATGATGATACAATTGCTTGGTATTACACAAAATATGTCTAAAGAATGAAATTCCAAATTATTTGATCGATAGATACATGTCTCTAGGTCCTTATCCTCTTTGTACTGTCCTTTGAAATCCGATCATGTTTTAATGCTAGAACAAGTATTGTTGAAATATTATGCGTGGCCTATGTCATGTTTGCTTTAGATCAAATATGGAGTTGGTTATAATGAAAGGAAACTTACTTTGTCAAGAATGTTTTAATAAAAACAATGCAAAAAACTAAATCATTACTATTTGAATTTAATTTATGAAACTGGCATTATTTTCACACTGTGCAATTGATTCCATTACACTTGAAGGTGAAACTCATGAACAAATTGGAGGTGCAGCTTGTTATGCTGGTTTAACTGCAAGGGAACTCAAATTTGACGTATCACTGTTTACAAAATTTGGTAAAGATTTTCCACAACAATACCTAACTCAAAATAAAATTAAATTTGATAATGGGTTTTCTGAAAAACTCACTACTAGATTTGCAATAAATATAACCGGTTCTGATAGAACTTTACAACTACTAAATGAATGTGAGCCAATTGAATATGATATCATCAATGCCGATGGTTCATTAATTACACCAATCTTTCATGAAATTTCATCTGAAACATTTTCTAAAATTAAAAAAGATTCTAATTTTACTCTAGTTGATCCACAAGGATTTTTACGTAGAGTTGATTCAAACAAAAATGTCATTTTAGAAAACACTGATCTTGATCTAACTGGGGTCAATGCAATCAAGGTCAATCCTGAAGAATCTCAAAAAATCGTAACTGGAACAAATGATGAGATGATGATTGCATTGCAGAGAAAAGGTGTTGAACATGTTCTTTTTACAAACAAAACTGAAGTATCATTATTGGTAAAAGATAAAATTTATTCTATTACTTTGCCAAATAAGGAAGTTTATGACACCACTGGCATTGGCGATATTTTTTGTGCAACATTTTGTTGCACCATGTTAAAAGAAAAAGACTTTCTCTGGGCTTTGTGTTTTGCAGGTGGCTCAGCACAGGCCGCACTGGACTCAAAACAGGTTGGTCTACTGAAAATACCCCAAAAACATACAATTGAGACTAATGCTTCATATTTTTACAATTTGGTAAAGTATAGAACAATTTAGTACTTTATCCTTTTATTGAACTCCTAGTTTCATTTCACTGTGCAAATAGGTATCTATGCTTCTGGTACAACTGACTCTGCAGCAAAAACAATTAAAAAAATTCTAGACAATGAAGATATTGAATCCTTTATAGTTACTTCAAAATCAAAAGCAAAACCAGCTGACTGTGTTTTGGTGCTTGGAGGAGACAAGGGTGTTAGAAATTATTTCCATAGACACTTTGATTCTATATCTCCAGTACTTGGAATAAGTGAAGGTGAATCCAGTGGGTTTTTGGCTCAAATTGATCTTAGAGAGTTTTCGTCTTATGTAAGAATATTAAAAAAACAAAATTACACAGTTGAGGAAGTACCACGACTTGGGGTGAAAATTGATGGAAAAAATGTCTATCCTGTCTTAAATGATGTTGCAGTATTTTCGTCAAAAAGTGCAATGCTAATGGAACACACACTACGTGTAAACGATGAAGAAGTTTGGCACGATAATAGTGATGGAATAATAATCTCTACTCCAATTGGTTCATCTGCATATTCAATGTCTGCCGGAGGTCCTATGCTGTTTCATGATTCTGATGTATTTGAAATAATTTCTGTCAACTCTTTAGATATTACACGAAGACCTATCATAGTATCAAACAAAAGCTCTATCCAAATCAGCGATATCTCAGCTAGACTTCACTGTGAGGTTGTTCTTGACGGTCTTGATAGATACAAAGTAAATAGCACCGTAGAGTGTACCCAATATTTGCCCCCTGCCAAAATTATTCGTCTAAAAAAAGACTCTACTGCAATATCTGCACTTGCAAAGAAAGTTCATCTTGCTGAAGAGTTACTCAGTATGCCTCCTAGTTCTAAATTATTGCTAAAAACATTAGAGTATGAAGGTGCTCTAACTCAAAAAGATCTTGCAAATAAGACATTACTGCCAAGCAGAACCGTTAGATTGGCACTTAGTCATTTATTAAAAAAAGGATATGTGAAAAAGAAAGTCTCGATTAGAGATGCCAGACAAAAAATCTATGAGATATCAAAAATAGAATAATTGGAATTCTATTTCTGTGATGCTGCTCTTACAAATGCCTCAAATGCTGGCTCTGGATATCCTGGTCTACTGTTAAATTCTGGATGAAACTGAACGCCAAGATAGAATTTATGTTTTGGAATTTCTAACATCTCCATTCTCTTTCCTCCATCGCTATCTGCTGAAAATATCATTCCATTTTTCTCAAGTTCTGGGATGTATTCTTTATTGATTTCATATCGATGTCTGTGTCTTTTGCTAATTGTATCTGCATTGTAGATTTTATGTGATATTGTATTTGGTTTTATTTTAACATCGTTGGCACCAAGTCGCAATGATCCTCCCATGTCTAAAATGTTTTTTTGTTCTGGAAGTAGATCTACAATAGGATTTTTAGTATCTGGTTTTATCTCTGTAGAGTTTGCATCTTCTAATTTCAAAACATTTCTTCCAAATGCAATTGCTGCTAGCTGAAATCCAAAACATATGCCAAGGTACGGTATATTTTTCTCTCTTGCATAGTTTGCAGTTTTTATTATTCCTTCAGATCCTCTTGTTCCAAATCCCCCTGGTACCAATATGCCGTCATATTTTGACAAAATATTGTAGTCTGTAATTGTTTCAGAATCAATCCAGTCAATTTCAACTGAATTTCCTAATTTTGCGCCAGCATGTTTTAGTGCATGATTTACACTAACATAACTATCTGCAAGTGTAACATATTTTCCAACCATGGCAATTTTTACTTTTTTGTCTTCATGATTTGTCATTGAATCTGCAATTGCATTCCATTTATCCCAATTTGTTGATGCATTTACCATTCCAACTTTTCCAAACTTTGTAAATAATGAATCCATAATTCCTTGATCATATAGTATCTGCGGTACTTGAAAAATTGATTTTACATCATGACATGATAAAACATCATTTGCAGTAACATTTGTAAATAATGCAATTTTTTTCTTTGTCTTTTCTTCTAAAGGAGTACTACATCTTACAGCTAAAAAGTCCGGCTGAATTCCTATCCTTCTTAATTCCTGTGCACTGTGTTGTGTGGGTTTTGTCTTTTGTTCACCTACCACATCAAGTGATGGTGCAAGTGTCACATGTACAAAAATTACATTATGTGGCCCTTCTTCTACTCTTATTTGTCTTAATGCCTCTAAAAATGGAAGTGACTCTATATCTCCTACAGTTCCTCCACATTCGACAATTAAAAAGTCGAGATTTTCTTCTTCTGCAATTTTTCTAATTCTATTTTTTATCTCATCTGTAATGTGTGGAATAATTTGAACACATGCTCCTAGATATTCTCCTCTCCTTTCTGCTTCAATGACTGTAGAGTATACTTGAGCTGTTGTAATGTTGTGGCTTTTTGGAATATTTTGATTTAGGAATCTCTCATAGTTTCCTATATCCATATCGCATTCACCTCCGTCTTCTGTAACAAAGACCTCGCCATGAGCAACTGGATTCATGGTACCTGCATCATAATTTAGATATGGATCTATTTTGATACATGATACTTTTTGATCTGCTAATTGTAATAATTTTGCAATTGATGACGTTGTAACACCTTTTCCAAGACCGGACATTACTCCTCCTGTTACAAAAATTAACTTCGTCTGCACATTAAGAAAACAATTCTCCTGTTTTTGTATGTTTTGCTAAACAACTCGTATTCTAAGCGATCTAATACTTTGACTCACTCTTACATTCGTACGAAATTCTTTAATTTTTTTAACGAGTGTTTGGGATTTTTACCGGGTATTTTTTATTTGATAAAGTCTTTAGTTAAATGAGAACATCTAGTTAGTGGTCTTTGCCTAAAATAAAGTTCCCCCTAATTCCCTTCAAAAATAACAGACCACTATTCTTTAACGAAAAATTAGTAAATTTTTTCTTGATTGTATATTTAAACTAGTATGTGTTTTTAATTTTAACATTAAATTTTGTTAGAATTATGTAAAATGATTTTGTATTTCTACTCAACGTTTTCATCATTATTCAATAATATTGAGATTTTTTAGAGTCAAAATATGATGGTAGAGACTGACACTTGTAATCACGAGTATGTTTCAAATGGAACAATTTCTTGTAGAAAATGTGGTAAGGTTCGTCTCTAAATCGAGGTTAATTAATTTCTTAATTGTCATTTAATACTTTATAATATTATTTGAGAATGGTTTGTTTTTTGAGACTCTTGGTAAATGACGCGATGCTTTTTTCAAGACTGTTTTTTGGGGTTTTTTCAATTAGTTTCAAAAATGCACTACCTACAATTACTGCATCAGCTCCTGCTGTAATGTATTTTTTTACATCCTCTGGTGTTGAAACCCCAAATCCTACTCCTATTGGAATTTTCCCCTTGGCAATTTTTTTTACTTCTTTGATTGCCTTTAGCGTATAATTTTGGATTCCTGTCTTTATTCCTGTGGTGCCATAAACTGCAACCAAATATAAAAATCCTGAAGATATCTTTACAATTTTTTCTATTCTTGATTTTGTAGTATTTGGAGATATCAGAAATATAGTATCCGCCATATTTTTAGCTGATTCAATGTATTCTTTTGATTCTTCAATTGACATGTCTGGAAGAATAAATCCATCAATGCCTGCTTTTTTAGCCTCGGCAATGAAACTTGCATATCCTTTATGATACAAAATGTTGGTATATGTCATTAAGACTAGTGGGATATCTGTTTCATTTCTAATCTTTTTAACAATTTTAAAAAAACTCGTGATCTTTGTTCCATTGTTTAAAGATACGGTACTTGCATTTTGAATTACTGGTCCATCTGCAAGAGGATCTGAAAATGGAAATCCTAATTCTATTATGTCTGCTCCTCCTTTGATTAGCCCTCTTACTATTGATATGGTTGCACTTTCATTTGGATATCCTACCATTATGTATGTGATCAATGCTTTTTCATTTTTAGCAGAAAGTTCTGCAAATTTTTCATTAATTCTTGTCATTTTTACTCAAATACCTTTGGACTTCTTCTACATCTTTGTCACCTCTTCCTGAAAGTGTAACTACTATTGATTCTGATCTTTTACTCTTTCTTGCAACTTTCATTGCTTCAGCTATTGCATGAGATGACTCTAAAGCTGGAATGATCCCTTCTGTTCTTGTTAGCATCAAAAATGCATCTATGACTTCAGCATCTGTTGCAGAACGGTACTTTACACGATTTGTATCTTTAAGATATGCATGTTCTGGGCCCACTCCGGGATAATCTAGTCCTGCTGAAATGCTATGTGTCTCTGTAACTTGTCCTTCATCATCTTGTAATAGATAAGTCATCATTCCGTGAAGTACACCCTTACTACCTGCAGATAATGTTGCAGAATGGTATTTTGATTTTAATCCCTTACCTGCGGCTTCTACTCCAATGATTTCAGTATTTGTATCAACCAACGGATAAAATGTTCCAATTGCATTTGACCCCCCACCAACACAAGCAATTACAATATCTGGTGTTTTATTTGATAATTTTTTCATTTGGATTTTGATTTCTTCTCCAATCACGCTTTGAAAATCTCTTACCATCACAGGATATGGATGCGGACCTACTGCAGAACCTAGTAAATAATATGTATCTTCCACATTTGTAATCCAATCTCTGATTGCTTCATTGATTGCATCTTTGAGTGTTTTAGAGCCTGATTTTACTGGATGAACTTTAGAGCCTAGCATATTCATTCTGTAAACATTTAGCTTTTGTCGTATAGTGTCTTTGTAACCCATGTATACTTCGGATTTCATTCCTAACACTGCGCATGCCATAGCTGTTGCTACTCCATGTTGACCTGCTCCTGTTTCTGCAATGATTCTTTTTTTATTCATCTTTTTTGCAAGTAATGCCTGACCTAATGTGTTGTTTATTTTATGAGCTCCTCCATGTAGTAGGTCTTCTCTTTTTAGATAAATTTTAGCACCGCCGCATTTTTCTGTCAAATTTTTTGCATAATACAATGGAGTTGGTCTTCCAGCATATTGTTTTAGATAGTAATCTAATTCTTTTTTGAACTCTTTGTTTTCTTTGAATTTAAGATAGTTTTCTTCTAATTCTTCAATTGCAGGAACAAGCGTTTCTGGAATGTATTTGCCACCAAACTCTCCAAATTTTCCATCTTTAGGATATTTCAATATGCATTCACCAATTTTCTGACATGTTCTTCAATATTATCACTTTTCATTATGCTTGACCCTACTAGAAATGCATCAGCGCCACACTTTTTTAAATATTGGATATCTTCCACAGTTTCAATCCCACTCTCAGCAAGTATCGGTCTTGTTTTTTTATACCCTTCAAGTACTTTTTGAGTAGTTTTAAGATCAATTTCTAATGTGTCAAGGTTTCTGTTGTTAATTCCAATCAAATCTGCTTTTGTATTGAGTGCATTTTCAAACTCTTGTTTTGTATGAACCTCTAGCAATATTTTCAACCCTTTACTGTGACCATATTTAATGAATTCATCAATGTCTTTGAGAAATCCTTGGTCAAACAATGATTGAATAACTAACATGTAATCGGCTCCTATTTTTTCAGCAGCATCAATTTGTACAGTGTCAATCATGATGTCTTTCATTAGTAACGGGACATCAACTGATTGTCGTACCTGCATGAAATATTCCGGAGAACCATTAAACAAGTGAGGCTGAGTTAACACTGATAATGCTTTGGCACCACCTGCAATCATTTGATGTGCTATATTTGATGGGTCTGATAACGTTCTAATTTTGCCTAATGATGGGGATGAAAACTTTACTTCTGTAAGAAGAGTTGCATGGATGTTTGTTTTTATTATTTGTAAAAAATCCTTATTTGATTTTTGTAATTTAATGTTTACATCATATACTCCATCATCAATTGCCGCCTGAGAATTATTTACTAATTTTCTCAGTATATTTTCAACCATTTGTTATCTCCTTTAATTTTGAAATGTTTCCTGTATCGGCAACAAATCTTTCTAGTAATTTTAATGCCTTTCCTTCTTTTATCATATTTGATGCCAATTCTACTCCTTCTTCAAAATTCTTTGAGATATTTGCAACAATCAATCCTCCTGCAGCATTAAGTACTGTAGTTTCAATCATTGCTTGGTTTGCCGTGTTGTTTAGGACTCCTACAAATGATTCTATTGCATCTTTTTTTGTTTGAATTTGAATATCTTTTAATTTTGATTTGTGTAATCCTACGACTTCTGGATCTATTGCATTCATTAATACTTTGTCGTTTTTTAAAATACATACTCTGTTAGTTGCACTAGTTGAAAATTCATCCATTCCATCATCTGAACGAACTGTCATTATGTTTTTAGCTCCTTTTCTTTTTAGAATTAATGGTAATCTCTCAAGATATTCTGTTGAGGATACTCCGATAAGTTGGTTCTTTACACCAGCAGGATTTGACAATGGTCCTAAAAGATTAAAAGCTGTTCTCTTTCCTAACTTCTTTCTTGCAGCTGCAACATGTTTCATTGCAGGATGAAACTTTTGTGCAAACATAAAACAAATGTTATGTTTTTCTAAAACATTTGCAATTTGAGTAGGTTCTTGATTCAAATCATATCCAAAATATTCAAAAATATCGGCACTTCCTGAAATTCCTGAACTTGATCTATTTCCATGTTTAGCTACAATCCCTCCCGCGGCTGCAACTACAAATGATGCTGTAGTTGATACATTGAATGTTTGGAGTTTGTCTCCACCTGTTCCGCACATGTCTATTACTGTTCCCTGATTTTTAGGCTCAACTTTGAGGGAAAACTCTTGCATTTTATCTAGCATTCCAAATAACTCATCATCTGTTTCTCCTTTTTCAGTTAAACCGGATATAA
The DNA here is from genome assembly GCF_013407385.1 of Nitrosarchaeum sp. AC2. Taxonomy (NCBI): domain Archaea; kingdom Thermoproteati; phylum Nitrososphaerota; class Nitrososphaeria; order Nitrosopumilales; family Nitrosopumilaceae; genus Nitrosarchaeum; species Nitrosarchaeum sp. AC2. The sequence goes on from NZ_CP030847.1 coordinate 713,339, forward strand.
AATCCAAATTTTCTTGTTCATTTGTTTTTCCAGAAAGCACATCCACCATTGCCCCATTGATCTCGTCATATGTAAGATTAGTCTTTTGTTGTAGTTTTGAAATTAAATTTGATATCATTTTCTATCCTTTACCTGTTTTATGAAATTTGCCAGAATTTTTTTCCCATCCTCTGTCATAATTGATTCTGGATGAAATTGTACTCCTTCTATGAGATACTCTTTATGCCTTACTGCCATCACTTCTCCATCATCTGCAGCAACAGCTGTAACTTCTAGCACATCTGGAATTATTGTCTTGTCCCCTACAAGTGAATGATATCTTGTTGCCCTAAATGGATTCTTGACATCTTTGAACAGATCTGAGTTTGTATGATCTACTGGACTGGTCTTTCCATGTCTGACACATCCCGCATTTGTAACTTTGCCGCCAAACGCATGAATGATGCCTTGATGTCCCAAGCATACTCCAAGTATTGGAGTGGTTGACCCAATGTCTTTTATTACATCGCTACATATGCCAAAATATTTTCTATCAGTAGGTGTTCCTGGACCTGGTGATATTATTACAGCGTCATAATTATTTTGTTTTATTTTCTCTAATGTTATCTTGTCGTTTCTAATAACATCGCAATCCACTCCTAATTCCCCCAAATACTGCGCAATATTGTACACAAACGAGTCGTAATTGTCTATGATTAGAAATTTCATTTTGTTGCCTCTTTTAATGCTTGAAGCATCGCTCCAGCTTTATGCTCTGTTTCTTTGAATTCATTTTCTGCAATAGAGTCTGATACAATCCCTGCTCCTGATTGAACAAATCCTTTGTTTCCTTCTATGAATATACTTCTAATTGCGATTGCAAAATCACAGCATCCGTTATAAGAAAAATATCCCACTGCACCTGCATAAGGGCCTCTCGCTTCAGTCTCCAATTCGTCAATTATTTCCATTGCTCTGACTTTTGGCGCGCCTGAGACTGTTCCTGCGGGAAAAACTGCCTTAAACGCATCAAACATGTCGTTTTTAGGCGCTAAATTACCAACAACATGTGTTACTATGTGTTGAACATGGCTGAATCGTTTAATCTCCATTAATTCTTCAGTATGAACAGTTCCGTATTTGCAAACTCTTCCAATATCATTTCTTCCTAAATCTACTAGCATTGTGTGTTCCGCCAATTCTTTTTCATCATGGAGTAATTCGTCTGCTAATTGATTATTTTTTTCCTCATTATCTGTAATCTTTCTAGTTCCTGCAATTGGAAATGTTTCTACTTTGTCATTAGTTATTCTTACAAGCATCTCTGGAGATGCACCAATGATTGTTTTATTGTCTTGTTTTAAATGATACATGTAAGGTGATGGGTTTAATCTTCGTAGTGTTTTGTATAATGTTAAATTGTCTCCTTGTGTATCAAATGCAAATTTCCTAGATAGTACTACCTGAAATATGTCTCCGTCATGTATGTACTGTTTTGCCTTGTTTACAATATTTGAGAACTTTTCTTGATTCATGTTTGGTGTTATTTCTGTTGCTTTAAAATCACCAAATGAATCTTCACTCATTTTAAATTGTTCAAATCTATTTTCATCATTATAAAAATAAAATAATTTTTTGTGTATGTTGTCGTATAATATCCCATCATCATAAATTCCAAACTCCATTAATGGTTGTGGCGAATCATGTGTGTCTGGGATATTTTCTACTAGTCTTATTGCGTCATAATTTACAACCCCGACTGCACCTCCCAAATATCTATAACTTTGATCCTCTGATTTTCCTAATAGTTTTTTTAACTCTTCAAATGGATTATCTGTTTGAATCGTATCTGTTTTATTATCTTTTATTATTTCGACTTTGTCTGAGTATCCTTTGAGAATTATTTTAGGATCAAATCCCATGACTGACGTTTCTGCCAATACTTCAGGACCTGTTAATGATTCAAAGAGAAATGAATGAGAATAATTTCTTGATATTTTATTATATATTTGAAATTGGTTTTCAGTTAGCTCTAGAGGTATTACTTTTGGTTGGGATTTTCCAAAGATGTCCACCCATAGACGAAATTTTACTCGTTTATTATTTAAATTGATTAGTTGTTTTTTGGTTTATTTTTACAAGATAGGCATCAAAATTTCGTATAATTACGGTATAGTACGGTACCTTTATATGATGAAATATTATGTTCTAATTCGATATGCCAAGTGCAAAATCTATGATGCAGGATCTTTATTTTAAAAAAAATTCTCTAGTGCAAACAAGTGTGACTGAAGTTGAATGTTATATTTGTGGTAGAGGATTACGTGATGGTTGTAGTATTTCTGCCAAAACATTATCAAATGGAATGGCATTGTTTTGTGAATTGCATTATTCATTACAATAGTTCTGAATAAAATTAAATGAACTAGAATTTCATATACTGGTTTGATTAGGATAGTTTATGTCTAGAACTGGTATTATGACGATTCTTGGCGGTGTCCTGTTGATTGTAATGGGGCTAGCACTAATCGGTCTTTTCTAGTTTTAACTATCTAAAAATTATTTTACTGATCTTCTTTTGATACTTTTTTGTTAAATGTTTAATGGATTTGATTCATTTTTAAAATCTGTTATCCCCAGACTTTTTCTTTAAATGTCCATTTTTTATTTAAGATAAAGTTGCTAAATGCTGCAGTTGCAACAGCTGACACTAATGCAATTGGATAAGACATGGTTAACTCATCAACTAGATAATACACCATTCCGAGTTGAACCAAAGCACCAATAGAGCTAAATCCTGCAAATTTGCCATATTGAACAATAGTCCTTTTTACTGCAAAATCTCTATCCTCAAAAGTCCAATACTTGTTTAAGATAAAATTACTGGTAATTGAAAACATGATTCCAAGTATGGTTGCATGAAGATACCACATGTCCAAACTCGATGAAAACAGAATAGACATGATGTAATTTACCCCCAATCCTGAGGCTCCAACTGAAAAGAATCTAGCAGCTTTTGAAACAAATTTTACTGATGTTCTTTTCTCGTTTTTTTGCTCTCTTTTTCCATGTCTGTAAAGCTTCAATACGGCATGTCCAAATTCTAAAATTGTTTTGATTCCAAGTTTGCTCTTTCCGTTTTGTCTGTCTAAAAATGTATATGGAATTTCTTTTATGGAAACTCCTTTTGCCTTTACTATCATTTCTAAAAGAAGTTTGTATCCTATGGCATCAAAATTAATTCCTTTAATCACATCTTTGTTAAATGCAAAAAATCCTGACATTGGATCTGATTGGTCAATTCCCAATCCTTTCTTTGCTATCATAGTTCCAATTTTACTGATGATTTTTCGTTTTAACGACCACCCTTGAATATTGCCTCCATTAAGATATCTTGAAGCAACGACTATGTCTGTTTTTGATTGTTTTAAAACTTCAACAAGCTTTGGTATGAGTTGTGGAGGATGAGAAAAATCACTATCCATTACAACAACTATTTTGCCTTTAGCTTGCTCTATTCCATTTAGTATTGCAGAACTTAGTCCTTCCTTTGTTTTCCTATTTATTACATTAATTGTGTATAGTGTTTTTTCTTTTAATGATTTAAAATAATCTTCAGCAATTTTTCCTGTTCCATCGGGTGAATTATCATCTACTACTATTGCTTCTACCATGGTATTTTTTGGCAAGTGCTCTTTGATCAAATGTAAAATTCCTTTGATATTTTCAGATTCATTATAGGTAGGAATCACTATGGATACTTCTGTATTCATTACACTTGTCAATATCCATACGCTAATTCATCTCATATTAAATTTTTAAATTGAAAAATTTGACTATTGGCCACGAATCTATATGTGGATCTTAATTTTTGATACTTTATAATTAGATTGGATATCTGTATGGTATCTCTTTTTTAATTAGCCTGGAGTGTTTTAGTTTCTCATTGATACTTCATTTCCTATTGATGCTTGTAATCCAAGCCCCACACCTGGTTCTGAAGTAATTATCATTAGAGTTTCACATTCTAGGCATAATATAGATGGAGTATAATCTGTATTTTCCTGAGTTGGCCCCGTAGATGCTAACACTGCATCTTCTACAATATTTTGACTATTGCAAATCATGCAGGTAGGGGGTTTTTGAGAAATATGTTTTATTTTTTTAATATAATAATGAACCATATTGTAAATCACTTCTTCTAATTCTTAAATTAATTGATTTTGCCTGTCTGATTGTTGATACTTGAATCTATTGCATACTCATAAAATAAAGTTAAATCCTATATTTCTTATTGACAATTCCGAAAATTGAACTAGCTGATGATCTATCTATCTGTAGAATTTTAAATGGAATGTGGCAAGTGTCTGGTGGGCATGGACAGATTGAACCAAAAGCTGCAATTTCTGATATGCTTGAATATCACAAGAATGGATTCACTACTTGGGATTTGGCTGATATTTACGGACCTGCTGAATCCTTTATTGGTGAATTTAGAAAACAATTACCTCCAAAAGACTTGCAACAATCACAGGCATTGACTAAATTTGTTCCAAATCCTGGACCTATGAGCAAGTCAATTGTAGAATATCATGTTGATCAATCATTAAAAAAAATGAACACTGAAACAATTGACTTGATCCAGTTTCATTGGTGGGATTACAATAACCCTAGTTATCTTGACGCTCTTAGTAATCTCACTAAGTTACAGCAAGAGGGAAAGATCAAACATCTTGGTCTTACAAATTTCGATACAGAACGAATCAAGATAATGACTGACCGCGGTTTTAAACTAATTTCAAATCAAGTGCAATATTCTATTTTAGATCAAAGACCAGAAAAATTAATGACACCATTTTGTCAAAAACATGATATTTCTATTCTTGCATATGGCACCCTGCTTGGTGGATTTTTATCTGAAAAATACCTGAATTATCCAGAACCTCGCAGAGTAGATTTGAATACCTCAAGCCTACAAAAATATCACAACATGATTGATGCGTGGGGTGGATGGAGTTTATTTCAAGAGTTATTGCAAATTTTATCTAAAATAGCAAAAAAATATGATTCAAGTATTGCAAATATCTCTACAAAATTTATTTTGGATAAACCTATAGTTGCAGGTGTAATAATTGGCTCAAGACTTGGCCTCTCTGAGCATAGGCAAGACAATGCGCAAGTTTTTGATATTGTTCTTGAGAATGAAGATCTAGCCATGATACGCTCAGTGACTAGTAAATCCAATGATCTTTTTAGTTTGATAGGTGACTGTGGCGATGAATATCGCTAAAAAACGGTAAAAATAAGATAGTAATCAAAACCAATCAGTTATCCACTGACAACTGAGCATCAATACACTTTTTGACATACCATTGATGTTTGGTATTATTTGATTACTACCTGTAGTAGTAATGTAATAATGAGTTAAAAACAGTATTGTGGAAATTCTTTACATTTGTTTATTTTTGAACTAGATTTTATATGAAATTAAAATTTAATCTGATTTTTTTCCAAATTGATAATTTTCTATAATGTTTTGAACATTATCTAAAATTATTTTTTAATTTCATTATTTTTCATGCCCGATGTTTTCATAAGCTTGATTTGATCTAAAATTGCAAATTGTACTCTTCCTTGAATCTGATCTATCAAGCCAAATCCTTCTTTTGGAAATTCTGTTATGAAAAATTCTGATTCGTCTTTGTTCATTTTATGTTACTCTGAAAATATCTTGAAATATTTATTTGATGTCTTCATATCTTTAATAATATTTTATTCGTTCCAAATTGGTTGTTTTTTTAACCATGAAATCAAATCTCTGTAAAGACGACTCTTTTGTACATTTAATACATTAATCTCCATGTTAGTTGATAGTTTTGCTGTTTTGGTATAGTTATCATATTTTGCAAATATGACTTTGTCAAGATACGTTTGTCCTTGAATCTCTTTTTTTGCTAATTCTTCTGATTCTGTCATTGCAAAACACGCAAAGAGAACCCCATCAACCCAATATGCACTACCTGACTCAAGTGATGCCATCATGCTAAGGAGATCATCTAGACTCAATTTTATCAAATCTCTAACAAAGATGGTTTTGTATGGTTCATGAATGAAATCTGTCATTTTCTATCTTCTCTTAATTGGGTTTATTTTAAGCCTAGTTTAGGATGTTTTTTCCTTATTTATGATAAATTATGAAATTTTTCTATGGTGTCAATTAACTTGTCCTTAAAATCCAATGGGATTTTGATAAACTCTGAAATATCTCCTGTTTCCTCCGATCCTATGATTACGATTTGGTCTATTTCTATTCCGGTTCTTTCTTTCCACATCAAAGAATACGCAGTTGCTTGCATGAAATATTTTTGAACTTTATCATAATGTTCAACTAATCTACTTCTACTAGTTTTAAAATCAATAATTGATAGATTCCCATTATACTCTGCAATACAATCACATGTACCTGCAATTTTGAGTTCATCGCTATACAATGGAAGTTCAATTCCACGAATATTGTTCATTTTATGTAAATATGGTTTTAATTTTTCAAAATGATTTTTTGGGATATCAAGAAAATCTCCAACTGACTCTTTATTTTTTAGAGTCCTCACATAATTTGTGAGTCATGATGCCATGAATTTGGGCATCTTTCATTATCTGATCTGCTATATCATTTCCTATCTTTTCTCTCCATTGATCAAGACCTGCTGTATCTGATGTTTTTGATAGCACCGTTGTGATCGATGGATATAACAATCCTTGTGGTGTTTTGTAATATCTGACTCCGTCTATTTCTGTTTGACATGCTTGGAGCATCGATGTCATGACGTGTGTATATTGCAATATTTTTTTTGTAATGAAGTAATAATAAAATTATGCGGTTTGATGTTATCTTGATATTTAATTAATTTTCAAAACTTTTTTCAATCTCTTGAGCGAGTAATTCTAATCTTGTTGTATCCCCTAATTTTCTATAAGTTAGCTTTTCTAATGTTTTGATTATGCTAATTGCTGCTCTGTATTGTGGAATTTCAGGCTGATTTAATTCTCCATACATTCCCATTCCTTGAATGCCATTTTGTTTAGCAAATCCTAAGATCAATCCATTGAATCCTGTAATTATTGACTTTTGGGGTGTTGTTAAAACGCCTAATCCTTGCATTTGTTTAGTCAGCTCAATTGACGTTGAAGTTACAAATGTTTTTGGGTTTTTATCTAGTATCCTATTTGTGTGAAATCCTCCAAGTGTGTAAATGAATTTGGCAGAATATTTTTTTGAAATATCAATTACATCTTGGCACAAAGCATACAATTCGGGTGTGTCTTGCGGTTGACCAGTACCTCCGCCAAAGATAATTAATCCATCTGCATATCTGTATTCCCAACTTTCATTTGGTAAATTTATGTGCCCTCCTTCATCTACCACATATGTTGGATATGGCGTTTTTGCAATTCTGAATTTTTTTGTTTTTAAACTATTGTTGATGAAATTAACCACAATACTTCCAACATTTCCCATATCTTGCATTGCAGCAATAACTATTGGTTTTTCAATCTGCGGCTCTTCAATTTGAGAAAACTCCATCATTTTTTCTAGAATTTACTTACTTAAAACTTAAGATTTGTATATTATATAAAAAATTCAAGTAATGTGAATCATGTATGATTATTGGCAAAGTTGGAAAGGATGAAAAGAAAATCAAATTTGAACTTGATCTAAAATGCTCAAAATGTGATAAAAAAGTACCTGGAGGAATGAAGACTGGAGAAAATTATTTTGATACAGATGAATTTAAAATTGAGATTGCAAATTTTAAGAAAAATTATCTATGTGGTGTTTGTAGGGATAAAATGCGATAATAAAAAATTTTTTTAGTTTTTTAATTAATGTTATCTTATTTTTATTCCCATACTACGTGTACTAATTCTTTGAGATTTCTTCGTGGCTTTGGGAATTTGTCTTGTTTAGGATATCCGATGCATAATACTGACGATGGAATCAATTTTGTATTGATGACATTCATTACTTTTTGTTCATCAAACATTCCGATCCATATGGAACTCAATCCTAATGCTTGAGCTGCAAGCTGTGAATATGCAGCCGCTAATGTTGCATCCTGTATTGCAAATTTTTTGAGAATTTCTTCAGGAAAATCAAATTTAACTCGCGAAGGATTTTTACAAAAAACCAGAATTAGAGGTGCATTTACGTATGGTTGATTATTACATGCTTCAACTAATTGTTGTTTTTTTACTGGACTTTTAACATAAAAAATTTCAAATCCTTGAAAATTTCCCGCAGTAGGCGCTGTGTCTGCAGCAGCTATTATCTTATCAATTTTTACAGTCTCTACAATTTTATCACTAAACTTTCTAGTTGAACGTCTTTTTGACATCACTGTGAACAAATCTGTATTGATAAATTCAGTTGGTGACGTTTTTAGAATTTCAAAGAGTAATTGATTTCTAACATTGCCATCGTTTTGGCTTTTTATGGTCGGTTCATATCCTGCTGGGTATATTTTTTCAGGATTTTCTTTTGAATTCATGAATTGTATATGAAAAATATCTTATTAAGTAATTCTTAAAATTTTTCTAATTATCCTGAATTTTATTTGGGTATCTGATGTATGGGGGAACCACAACTGTTGCATTTTTTACTTTCAATGTACTTTTGAATAGTTTCTTCACCCCATAACAAGGCATTTCCTTTGTGACCTTTTTCACATTTTATCTTAAATAATGTACTAGACATTGTTAGTTTACTATTTAATTCTAAACTTAAGGATATTGTTTTTGGACAATGTGTTTTATTGACTAGGTCTAGCATTACCTGCATCACTTGATTCGTCTTTCTTCTGAAACACTCTGTATTCTCCAATAATGCTACTGCATTGTTGACATGTATATTGGCCTCTTTCTACTAGAATTAAATTATCAGAAACTTGCTCACTGGTATTTTCTTCTAGATGTATCTTTGGTGGATTGTCAAATTCTTTTTCACAGTTTTTACAATAATGTTTTGACATTTTTTGTTCTTCCAGTTTACCTATTGGCGCTAAAAATAACTTTCCAACTCCTAAATCTGCTTTTTTGGCTTGTTCTTCAGTCAGTTCAGCTATGACATATCCTCCTGATCCTCGTAGCTTATGTTCTGTCATCAATAAACTATTTTTTTTGGTCTTAAAATACTATGTTTTTGAAAATTGTTATGGTTTGATTCTTGCTCTTCTTATTTGATATAATAATGAACAACTTAAACCTAAAATGAATAATCCAATTCCAAACATACTCAAAAAAATTATGTTTGTAGTATTGTCTTGAGGATTCAACAATATTGTGGCACCAAATAATGTTAAAGTTAAACCTATAATTAATGATAAAATACTTGGACGCCTAAATTCAGTTATTTTCAATTGATATCTCCTAGATTCGTTTTAATTTATTCCTAGTCATGATGTTAAAATTTGAAACTTGGTTAGATTAACTTAGACACATATCATCAGATTGATTTTTTGTTAAGTCTAACCAAGTATCCACAGAATCATCTACAATGGCTACAAAGTATTATCGTGAGGAATCTATGTATTTTTTTTAGATTATAATGGATTGGTCATTCTATAATACAAATTTTAATTAGTTATAATGTCAAATATGGTTTTTTAACTGAGTATTTTTACATCTAATTTGTTTCATTTTGATTGTATTTGTCTGCCATTTTTTCATAGAAAAATTCTTGTCTTTTCAAATCCTTTTCTGAAATAATTCTATATTTTCTCATAGGTACAAGTCTTGATATTTGTTCATATGTGTTCATATCTCTAACATCTGCAGCATGTGCAATTTGCAACAAAGGTGATTTTTCTTCAATCATTGGTTTTACTTGCTCATATCCTCCACTTTGCGGCATTCCTGTACGGTATAATCCGATATTCTTTTTACTCTTTGAAATTTGTGGATCTTGAAAACAACAAATAGAATATTCTCCATTCTCTCTTTCTATGATTGTTAATCTGGTAAATTTATCGCTCCAATCTTCAATCTCTTTAGAGACTTCTAAAGCTTCTTTTTTATCTTCAAAAACCATTGATACAACTAAGCGGTCTTTTTCATATGCCCACGATATACCATAAAAATTTCTATGCCACTCTATATCTAAAGACATTATTATTTTGTGAGTAATTATCAAATTAACACTTTCGAATTGCATATTTGATGATCTTAAACAATTATTTAAAAAATATTCAATCCGATTTAACTAAACATTTAAACTACAAATTTTTAGATATAAAAAATATTAGCAGAATTTATCGCATTCACATTTTCTGCTAGTAAACATATTTTTCAGATAGTCTAGTTTTGAATGAGACAATGAAGGTTTTTTGCCAACAATTTTGAATAATGTAATCCCAGTGGCAGAACTAGTTCCTTTTAATGCCCATGACCCATTTTTCATCAGATATGGTTTTGGATTTTTCATGGTCACTTTTTACGTATTTTCATATCGTATGCCTCTATTGTTGTCATGACTAAATAATTCAAAATTTGTATTACTATACCTAAGTAAATTTTTTCACATAAATAAGCTCAAAAATAGTTTTTTTACAAAAATTGGAGCCTAATTATTTTTTTGATGATATGTTTCTTGAATTTGATTATTGAACATTAGTTTTAATTTTTAGTTTGAACTAAACAAATGTTCAAAATTACTTGATGCCTGGTTTTATACCACCTGCATTGTATGATATTGACGCCTTCGTTTAGTGGTCTAGGCATGCTATAAACGATTACTACTCCAAGACGTCAACTTAAAATTTCATCTAAATGATCCTTTAATGCTTTTTTAATCTCATTTTTTTTTAATTCTACTTTTGCATTGCCAATCTTTAGGCTATCGGCATCATCAACTGATGATAATCTATGTGATAGGAAATCTGATAATAATTCTAAATTAAAATCATTATTTTTTTTAAGATTTATTTTCAAATATTTTTCTTGTATTCCGCCTTTTTTTGTTAATCCTCCTGATGGAAAAATTCGAATGTCTTCATTAACTTTATTTTCATTTTGTTTTTTGCCAAAAATTATATTGTCAATATCATTACCTTTATGAAAATGTAAAATCGTAATCATAAATTCCATGATTTATAATATTTTATCTATGATAAAGACGCTTGCACTATTGTTTTTTCTTTAAAAGTGCCTCTTCTGGAGTTTTATCTTGATTGATTTTCCAATGCCATTCGTGTTGTTTTTTCCAATGCTCGTCTAATTGTTGAGATGATGGTTCTTTTCCTAACGGCGTTCCGCAGATCTTGCATTGTATCATAGTTTTTTGTATATCTATAGAAAATTAAGGTTTGTTATGTATTGCTCTGTTTTTGGTTTTTCTTGCGAAGTAAAACTAGGAAAAAAATAAATTCTCTTAAAATATTTTTTTGATTGTGTGATAACGTTAATTCTAGTTTTTTAGATAATTCTAAAGTTATTTGATATATTTGTCCTAGATGGCTTCCTAGTATGAATGCGTCTAGTGATTTATCTGGAATTTCTTTAATGTTATTTTTATATAGATTAGTTGCATTAGTGTTTATCCAGTTTGTTTTAAAAATTAAATCCAACATCAATCTAATCAATTTTTCATCTAACTTTCCTTCAATTGAATACAGAATTTTATCAAACTCTATTTTGTCTTGTTTGTTTAGTTTTGCCATAACTTTAACGAATCTGTTTCTGTTTTCTTTTTTGATTTGATAATTGGGTGACACTGGGCTGGAAGGTTATCCTCAATTTCCATAATCTGCCTTAAATTGTATAAAAATTAAAAGTTATCTTGAATAATTTTTAAAAAATCATGCTTAATTTATCTTAGATGTCTTTGTTCTTTTTTGGTTTTTGTTTCTTTTGAATTCTTGTGATTTCTGTTTTTTCCTTTGTTGTTCTAAATTCATTATTAGATATGTTTTTCCTGCCTCACATAGTTTCATTTCGCCGGTGAATTCATCATGAACTGATTCTAATGAACCATCTATCAAAAGCCCTCCAACTATTTCCCATGCTTTCTCAATGGGTATTTCAAATTTGTAAGAAAGTGTCGACACTTTGGTATAATACCCATTTTTTGAGTTACGTAAAACAAAATCTCTAATTTTATCCTCATCTGTTTGGGTTTTTGGTCGAGACGTTCTATCTCCAAATCTTTTAAATGGCCTTTTATTTTCTGGCAATACTTTTTTTATAATTTGCTGCTATTTTAGGACTTGGAACTACATATCTAAAGACTTTTTGAATACAACAAGTATTACTTTTCATGAGTGATAAGGCAAGAAGAATTGAAGAATTAAGAATGAAAACTGGTCGAAGTAAACGTTGTCTTGATTGTAAACAAAATCGATGTATCCCTGATAGTTGTCAATGTAGTTGTCACTGTAAAAGCTAACTGGCATCAAAGACCTTGTTTGTCAGACCTGAATGATGAGCTTCACTGCTCTAGTCTGAGAAAGGTTGTGAGTATTGTTTATTCCCCAATCTAGCCAATCAGCATTATTGTTATTTTCTCATCCCTAAAGAATTTTTACATTTATGTTCTATACGTAATTTAAATTTAGAATGATTTTGAATCCATTTTTTTTGATTCCATCATTACTATCTTATGGCATTTACAAAAACAATTGGCATGAATCATATCATGTGTATTTCTATATTCGCACTCTTTAGTATGTTCCATAGTATATTTTGATTTTTACCAACTTAAAGTTTAATGAAATATGGTTGTTTGACTCAATCATTTGGAGGTGATTGAATCTGGATCATTATTTCCTGGAAGGTATTTTTCACCTAGTTTCTCCTTCATTTTTAGATCGAATTCTTCTTGTAATCTTGTCAAGTACATTTCTGCTTCAGTTTCATCATCTGGAATTCCAGTGTTTACATCATAATTGAATCCAGTTGCTAGATGATAAAATTCTTCAAAGAATTCTTTACAATCTATAACGTCTGTCTGTGAATCAACTGAAACAACTAAGTAGTTATTTTCTTCTCTGAATTTTAAACAAATTTCTTCATCAATCATTGTATCTACTAATACCGCCATGATATATGGTATTAATGACATGTCTATTTTTTTTGATTATTTTTAGAACTAGTTATCCATAACTCGTATCCGTCTGCAAGATACTCAAAAGTATTCACTACCGTTTCTCTGATGTCGCTATTTAGATGAGCTAATTTTGATTTCCATGATATCTCGTCTTTATTCCCAGGTTCCGTATACACCATGTCAAATTTTATATCTTCATTAATCTGGTCAAATTCCCATACTTGCTTGTTTGTTAACATGGGAGAATATTTCTCGATGAGTATCTCTGTTAACTGATCCAATATTTTGAATTTAATGAACCGCTGTTTATGCTTATCTTCAAAATATAATGACTTTTTTATTTTTGATTACTTTTTTTAAATTTATTAAAATTAAAAATCTGTATTTTATTTAATCATGAATATTTGATTTAAAAAATGCTAATGTACATTCTGCAAGTTCCTTATGAGTATGTTTTTTGATCGAATGTTTACAATTTGGGCATATCCCATGATCTTCTTCAGTAAAATCATCACCAATCTGTTTCATACAACACTCCATTAATTCTGCCGTTGAATGTGATTCCATGGATAGTTTACATGTAGGGCATTCAGTCATTTCTTAGACCTCTGTTTAAAATAATGCTCATAATTTAAAAAAATCTATTGTCTTAATTATACCTAGTTTTATGTTTGATTACCTTATCATTTTTTCAAATTTGGAAATTAATCTACTATTAAAATCACTTTATTACAAGTTATATTGTGATTTTAATAATATGTTGTAGGTTTAATATTGTGAATAAAATTGATAATCTTCTCTTGGAATGTAGTTCTTGTAATGTTAAAGTAATTTTTGATTTGATAGATGGTGTTGAATGTGATTGGGGTTCCCATGCAATAATACAATGCCAAAATTGTGAAGAACTATTTTCAATTGATAGCCAATGTCCGGCATTTTCTAGTGTGATTGCACTTCTTAAATTAAACCCAGATCTATTAAATTCAGTTGAAAAATCTAATTATTTATCAAAATCACACCCATGTTAGTTGATTTCTTTTTAAAAATAACTATATGATTTAAAATGAATCCTAATTTTTATTATTTTTTAAATAATTCTAACTCTTCCAAAATTTTGCCCATTGAATGTTTCCATCTTCTCATGGATTCTATATCATGTGGTCTATTTTTTTCAAATTCTTCTTTTTGTTTTATTAACTCTTGATATCTTTTATCATCTAATTTTTTGTTTTGCATATGTTTTCTGCTATGTCCTGTGTATTTCTTTATTATTTAATATTGGTTAATAACGTGCGTAAGTGTCTGAAATTTTCAATTATTGTTGTAATATGACCAATTAATCTGTAGAAAGTTTTACTTATTCCACTGACATGATTTTTTTTAGTGAAGATACTACTCATTGCCCTGTTATTTGTAATTTCGTTAGGTTATCTATGGTATGCAAATCTGTTCCCTTTTGATAATCAAAAATCTGAGTTACAACAAACATCCGAAAATATTAAAGAATTATCAAAATTTATGCCTAAAAATGAGCAAAAAACGATATCTTATTCTGTTCAGCCCGTTCCAAATTTACCTGATGAGAAAATTCCATTAAATGCATTACATAAGGCACTTGAAACCTTGGAATCATTAAATCCTCATTTGAATTTTGTAGAATCTGATAAACCTGATTTTATTATCCGATGGCAAGTATATGCATCTGAAACTCATTCAGGTTTAGCTACTTGTAATTCAATGTTATTTGGAATTTTAAATCATTGTGTATTGGATATTTCTGTTGGTGATGAAGATTGTAGTGGGAAATATGTTCAAAATGATGAAAATATGGTTTCCAATATAATAATGCATGAAATAGGTCATGTTTTAGGTTTAGAACATACTCCAGATAAAAACAGTTTAATGTATTCAGATGAATCCCCTTCTGCTGATTTTGATTCTATGGGATTTATCGTCCCAAAAAAATTTGAAGAACTCTATGTTGGTCAAAAATTACTACTTGAACAAGATAAACAACTCAGAATTCAAATTAAATCACTTTCAGATAGTATATCTCGTAAACATTTACAATATGATGAATATTATAAACATTATACATATTATGAAAATAAAACATTATCTGCAGAAGAATTTGAAAAAGCCCAAATTGCTTTAAAAAAATTAAATTCTGAAGCAGAGCAAATCAATTTACTTATAGACCAGCAACATAAATTAATCAATCAAAGTAATTCTATTTTAGATGTATTAGATTGTCATCCTAATTTTGACGTCAAAAATTAATTTTACTTAAATTTTTAATTATAATTATCTTGTAATGTCATATAATAAAATAAATCCTACAGCTAATGATATGACTGCTACTCCCATTGAAATAATTAATCTTAAATTCATAAACTGATTTTACCTTGTCTGAAATTAATAGTTTAAGGGAAAGCAAGCAAATTTGATGTCTTTATTGCTTCAGTCCCTTTGGGGGATGTATTCAAGCCATCAAATATGCAAACAGCCTTGCTTCCAATATTTTTTATGTTTTAATTATGAAAAAACTGTTAAAATGAAACATGTTTTTTTAATTGATCAAAATGGTTAGAAAAAATGATCCTTCCTAAATTTGTTAATTGTGGCTAAATACCGCATATTTTAGTACAAATTGTTTTTCAAATTAAACACACTATTTCTTTTAATCTATTTTGATGTGATAATATTGAGTCATCATGTTTGACGGCATTCCTACGTTTGCCTAATCGACCATTCCCTAGAATTCATAGCCGTCAAACATATTCTTAATTTGATAAATTATAATTTAACCCGTTTATTTGCTTAATTTTATAGAAAATATTCAAAAATCAATAATTTTATCCCTATATAATACTAGGAATTTTAATGAATCAAAATAATACTATTGCATGGTCTAAAGATTATTTTTTACAATTATCCGATTTTAAAGCGGATTCTAATCCGGCGGCATTTGAAGATTCCCATAGTACCATCAAATACTCTTACATTTGGACTGTAAATTCTGAAGGTTTTGGTGATGAAATTAAATTTTTTATCGAAAATATTGTTTTGACTACTGAATTTTATCCAATGTTATCTTGGATAAGACAATCCCAAGAAACAACATTGCTTTTAAAACATGAACAAGGACATTTTGATCTTGCTGAATTACTTAAACCTAAAATAACCCGACATCTTGAAGATGCTTTCTTGTGGAAAAAATTCTCTACACGTGGCCAAAATCAAGAACAACAAAAACAGCATGCACGTGAAAATTCAGGTTTAATGATAGCAAATGAAATTGAAAAATGGGAGAAATATCTTTTTGATGAACATCAAGAATATGATGCACAAACAAATTATGGACAAATACTTGAAAAACAACAAAAATTTGATGATATGTTTAAAAAATTACGAATGTAATTTTTCTAATAATTTTTATAATCTTGTGTATTGTAATCTGATGATCTTATTCTTGTTTGATAATTTTGTTTTCAGGAATTGAACTGATATAATTGACAAGACTGCGATAATATTTTAGATGGAAATCTAAATCTCTGATTTCAGTCTGTTTTAGTTCTTCTAATTCTGGGCCGAAATCTCTCTTATCTGATTGTATGTGATTTAATGTATTTTCATTTATTTCAATCATGTGAAACAAACTGTGTAGTACTTCCCCTTTTGTTAGTGTTTTATCGCATGATCTTTTTAAAAGTGATTCAACCCATTCCATACTCTTTTATTTTAAAATCCATATTTCTATTCCTGAATGGATAAATTCTTACTATTACTCTAATTTTATTTAGTAATTGATTGTTTAAACCAAAAAATGAGGCTAGTCCTTTTTTTCCTTCTTTTTCCTATCCATTATTTCTTGATTTCGTTCAATATCTGAATGAATTTCAACATGATCATACAATGCTTCTTTGGAATCAAAAATTTGTTCGCAATAATAACACTGATGCATTATATTTTTACGACGCTCTTAAATTAATTACTTTCTCTAATTTTATGCCTGAAGATATGCCAGACTACTGGATGATTCAGTAAAAATCATTAATGAGTTTCTAATGCAATCTCTGTATTGCAGGATGGTAATTTTCCTGACTGTTTTTTGAATTCTTCGATTAACTGAATTTGTCTTTCTTTTGGATTATTAGTGAATTCGCGTTGATATGATTGTGTTTTCTGTTTGCATTCATTTCCTTCAAATTCCGTTTCTACGTATTTTGTAAATGTCTCTTCTAAATTGCTACTTTCACCTATGTAGATCACATCTTTGTTTCTGTTATACAATACATACACGCCAGGAATTGCTTTGACAAATTTGGCGCTTTCTAACCAAACTCTCATTTTATCTTCTAATAATTCCATGATTTACTGTGATCTTACTAGATATTAAACTACATCACATGTATTTGATAATAATAGAACCTTCATGCTTTTAATATTAAAGAAAATCAGGTTTAATCCTGTCTCTTTTAGAAAAATTTCCAGATCAATTTTCTCCACGTGATATTCAAAAAAAGATAATTTTTGAAATTGAAGAGAAATTAAAATCAGGTTACAAGAAAATTATTTTATGTGCTCCTACTGGAGTAGGAAAATCTCTAGTTGGAGCTACAGTATCTAGATATTTTGATAGTTCATTTACAATTACAGCCTCAAAACACCTTCAAGATCAATACATCAAAGATATTCCATTTCTTAAACCTGTCAAAGGTAAACAAAATTTTGCTTGTTTGAAAATGATGGAATCTGAAAAAGTAGATAATACTAGACGAGCTATGCGATGGGGATTGACATGTGACAAAGGACAATGTCAGGAAAAAATAATCAAAAACGGAAAAGATATAGTTGAAGTATGTAAATTCAAACCAACAATCAAACAGATTGATGAACACACACAAAATACTGAATCATGTCACTATTATCTTCAAAAGTACGACGCTCTTGTCTCAAAACACTCTCTCTGGAACTACCATGCTTTTTTTCAAATTATGAAATTTAACAAAAAACTATTTGAAGACTATCTTAATAGGAAAGTTTCGATATTTGATGAGGCCCATAAAATTGAAGATCAAATAATGCAGTTTATTGGATTTGATATTTTTAATGGCCAAATTGACGAATGTAATTTAAATTCTGGAAAATATGATTTTTCCGATTTAGATTCTATGATTCAACTAATCGATGATATTACGTATTCTTATGCCAAAAAAATTAAAGACATTAAGGAAAGTGATTCCTTTCAAAGAGAACCTGATTATGAGTCTATAACAAGATTAGAGCGACGATATGATAGAGCCGCACAAGCTAAAATTGATATTCTTACTGGAAAAGATAATTTTGTTGTAAATGATCCTGTTAGAGATTTGAATGGAAATTTTAGATCAATTTCTGTGAAACCAATCGATGTATCTTCATTTGCGAATTCTTTTTTCACCACAGAATATCAAATATTCATGTCTGCCACAATTGATCGATTTAGCTTTTGTGAAAATATGGGATTAACCCAAGATGAAGTTGCATTCATTGATACTCCCGAATCCCCATTTCCTCTTAATAATCGACGAATTGATCTTTTAAACATTAAACGATTAAGCTATGGTTCTACTGAATCTGATGAACTTGAGGTGATAAAAGCAATTGATAGAATAATGGATGAGCATTCTAATGAAAGAGGCTTGATCCTAACTTCTTCTGTTCCTCGATGTCAAAAAATCCTTAGATATCTTTCTCCAAAAAATACTAGAAGAATTAGAATCTGTCATAGTTATAATCAAGATGGAAAAACTCAAGATGAAATTATTTCAGAACATGCATCTGATCCTACCGGCGTCCTACTTTCGTCTTCATTATGGGAAGGAGTCGACCTCAAAGATGATTTATCACGATTTCAAATCATTGCCAAAGTTCCATATCCAAACTATAAAGAAAAAAGAACAAAAGCAAAAATGGACAAATTTCCATTATGGTATACATCACAAACTCTGACTAAATTATTACAAGGATTTGGTCGTTCAATTAGAAGTGAAAATGATTGGGCAAAAACATACGTACTGGATACCGCAGTTAATAACGTATTATTCAAAGCTCAAAAAATGATCCCACGTGCATATTATGATGTTTTAGGCATAGAAAATCAATAATCTAATAATTCTTACAATGATTAAAAATTAAATTATCTAATATTATCTCCCACGTCGACTAAATGAGTACTGTATTTTTGAACTAGTTGTAGAGGCGGTCTTGGCTTTTTTCTCATTTTTCTTCTTTTTTTGTTCTGTCTGTTCTATTTGAATTTTGAATATTCTATCTAATGTTGGATTTTCTACATCATTCGTATAGATGATGTTCAAAGGTGATATTTTTTTTGTTTTTTCTTTACTCTTTTTTGATTTCTTAGCGGTATCCTGGTTTTTTTGGGTCCATTTGATATTGTTTATGTCAACAGATGATGATTTAGCAATTGTATAGTCTCCAAATGAACCCATGTCTCTTTTATGTTTAATACAAAGATAAGCGTATTGATGAAATCTTAGCCTTTAATTTGGATCTTGTTAATTTCTTGCTTAATTTTTTCAATATTTTTATTCCAAATTTTGATCATTTTATCCTGATTTGCAATCTCTTTATCTGAGCCTATTTCTTTGAGTTGCTCCTTTTTGGAAATATGGGATTTGAGCAAATTTTCTGCTTGTACTAGTTTCTTTTGTTGATATTCTAGAATTTTTTTTGTAAGCAACCCCCATATTTTTATAAATTATAGTTCTGTCTTAAGTATTTTGAAAGGATTAGAAACATGTGGCAAATACCTTGATTTTAATTATCTTTAGTAGACAACAGTAATTCAATAATTGTAACGTAATTTTCTTTTCCTGTTATCTCTGAAATTAATCTCAGATCAGTGATCTATAAACCTTGTGAGCGATTCATTCTTTTGTTTCTATTCAAAAAAATTCTAGGGATTTTTTTGTTAAATTATTACAAATCATAATTTTGCACTGGTAATTGCACCTTGTGCAGCAGAGCCAACTAATGTTGCATATTTAGCTAGTGCTCCTGTTGTGTAGTTTGGTTTTGGTGGACTCCATTGTTTTCTTCTTTTTTCTAGCTCATCTGTCGATACATGAAGATCAAGTATGTTAGTTTCAGTATCAATTGTTATCTCATCGTCATTTTTTACTAGAGCAATAGGTCCTCCCACATATGCTTCTGGAGCAACATGTCCTACCATAAATCCACGAGTCCCTCCAGAAAACCTACCGTCTGTTACCATTGCGACTTTTTTTCCTAATCCTTGACCTACAAGTGCTGCAGTAGTTGCAAGCATCTCTCTCATTCCTGGTCCGCCTTTAGGACCCTCATATCTGATTACAACCACATGTCCTTCCTCAATTTCTCCTTTGGCTACTGCATCAAATGCATACTCTTCTCTGTCATATACCCGTGCTTTTCCTGTAAATCGTGTCATTTCAACTCCAGCTGTTTTAATCACTGCACCTTCTGGCGCCAAACTTCCTTTCAATATGACAGCTGTTCCTACTGAATGAATTGGGTTTTCAACTGATTTTACTATTTGTTGAACTGGTTCTGGAATGTTCATAGATGCAATATTTTCTTTAATTGATTTTCCAGTAACTGTGATACAATTGTCATGAATTAATTTTTTTTCTGCTAATTTTTTTAGGACAAATGGAATTCCTCCGATTTTATCCAATGAATTCATGACATAATTTCCACCAGGTTTCATATCTGCTAGATGTGGTGTCTTTTTTCTAACTCTTTCAAAGTCCTCATATGTTAATTTTATTCCTGCTTCGTTTGATAATGCCAATAAATGTAAAATTCCATTTGTAGAGCCACCTACTGCATTTAGCATTGTGATTGCATTTTCAAATGCCTCAAACGTAAGAATGTCTCGTGGTTTGATATTTTGTTCTAATAGTTTCACGCAAGCTTTCCCTGTGTCATACACTATCTTTTCTCTTCTATCATCTTCTGCTGGGGGACTTGCACTACCTGGCAAAGCAAGACCAATTGCTTCAGAAATTGATGCCATTGTATTTGCAGTAAACATTCCACCACAAGAGCCTGCATTTGGACATGCCGTATTTTCTATTGCTTTTAGCCCTTCTAAAGATAATTGCCCTGCATCATATGCTCCTACTGCTTCATACACATCAACTACAGTTAATTCTTGACCATTTAGCATTCCTGGCATAATGGTTCCACCATAAACAAAGATTGAAGGTAAATTTAATCTGGCCATTGCCATCATAGTTCCTGGTAAACTTTTATCACATCCTGCAATTCCTACAAATGCATCATACTGATGTGCGCGAATCATCAATTCAATTGAATCAGCAATTACTTCTCTTGAAACTAATGATGATTTCATTCCTTCATGTCCCATTGCGATTCCATCACTTACTGCAATGGTTGAAAATTCTCTAGGTGTTGCACCTCCATCACTGACTCCTTCTTTTGCTTTTAGAGCTAATCTTGGTAGATGGATATTACAAGGAGTCGCTTCATTTCCAGTATGACATACTCCAATAAACGGTTTGTTTAAATCATTATCCGTTAATCCCATTGCTTTGTACATTGCTCTGTGAGGAGATCTGGCAGTTCCTTCTACAACATTTCTACTAGAAATTTCCATAACATGACAAATGTAAATTGCTATAATTTAGACTTTATCGAAATTCTCATTGTTTACTTTCTAACATGCTTAAATTCATAATTAATACATAAAACTAGATTTGTGATTGATTTGTATTTGTAAAAAGGAGATAATTATTTCTGATGGACTAAAAATGGATGGAAAAATGTCACATATCTTGTACATAAGAATGGATGAAACAATGAAGGAAGAGCAAAGAGCTTGACAATATTAGATAAAAATACCCTGATTATCATACGATTTGACAATCACGGTAAACGTACTCATTGAAATTAGAAATAGATTCTAAATTTGTCTGAATTCTTAATCATGCTTCATGAGTAAATCTATGTCAAGTGTAACATAAAACGAAGACGAGGTTTGCTATAGGGTTAAGATTGTGATATTGGTGTAATTTTTTAATCTGACATTTGTTTAACTATTGGCGATCATATCATTTTTATCATGAAAGACCAATTCGAGACTATTTCGGATATGACTCATTTGCTAAAAATGACAAACCGTTTCCTCTTATCTGTAAAACATCAAACAACAGAGATGTCCAAATGAACATTTGTGAAGAGAGACATTCTCCACAGTATAAGATAATTTACAAGGGAGCAAAAGGGTGTCGTCATAATCATGCATGGTTGGTATGTCAATCATGTATGGAAAATAAGAAATGTTTTGGTGATCACGAGCAGATATTATCTGTTATTGAAATATGAGTTTCTTTATCTTCCAAATTCTTATTTTAAAACTACTCTCAAATAAATAATGTTTTTAATTATGCTATTAGATAAAATGTAAATGAAAACTATCACATGTTCGCATAATTTCTATATTTGATCTATTGACTTTCTTCTAGACATTGAGATTGTCAATTGAAAAAGTTTCAATGATTTAAATTGTAATCTTATTTTGTAATGCTGTGGAACAAAAAGCACTTGAATGTCCTGTTTGTAAAAGTAACAAAGCAGAAATTGCAGGTGAAAATGTAAAATTAAGCGGTAGATTTGAAGATAAAGAGTTTCTTACTACTGAATTGACTGTTCTACGATGCACTAAATGTGGATATTACATGCTATTTGATAAAATGGCACAATTCACAACGCAAGAACCCTCTGATGAATAATATTAAAAATATTGAAAAAATTATCTTTCAATAATTGGCTGTGTATCTACTTGTTTTAATAATTCTTGAATCTCTTCTGGAGTCTCAGAACCATATACGATAAGGATTCTATCTTTATCCATTGGCTCATATCCTGAAATCTCATTTACTTCTTGATCATTGATGAAAAATCTTAATGAATAATCCTCATTTGTACAAAACTGTCTTCCATCTTGGAATATGAAGCATTTATCATCAACTTTTAATTTCATTGAATTAAACAAAAATCCTAAATTCACACCAGTTGCATGCTTGTGAACTGTAGTTCCATCTCCTCCTTCAAAATGAATCCAACTCGTCTTAATTTGATAAGCAGGTAATGAAAAGTCAAACGTATCTCCAAATATCTTAACTAACATTGCAGCATGAGAGTGCTCGCTTCCTAGCGGACCCGCTCCCTCTGGCGCGCCAGGCGCATTTGTTGTCATGTTCATAAAAATCCAGACTGAATAACCTACAATTACAGCTATTACTGCAAATACTCCTATAGCTATCATCATGTTCTTTCTTTTCTCAGAAGAGCGCTTTGTAGCGTAATTTTCACGCTTTTCTTCACGTTCTCTTCTCTCTTTTCTTCCCATGATTAATCATAAATCAAAAATTTACCCTAATTAACTGTTCGATGAAAATTTGACTTTGACATTATTATGTGAAAATTAATTTTTCTCCAAAAAAGAAATGATTTACTATCATCACTTGTATTGCTTTATCCCTAAAAAACGATAAATCGGAAGTAATCTGAACTCACTATGGTATTTCTTTCAGATAAAATATAATTATCCTTGCTCATTGATTATGTTAAGAGTCATACTGGTTTTAATATGAGGCAATTTTCTGATGCCCTTTGTGATTATGTTTTCCAATGTTTTGTTATTTGAGGTTTCTATCTTACAAATAACATCGTAAAACCCAAAAACTACATCTGCTTCTTTTACTTCAGAAATATGGCTGAGATTTTTTAATGTTGGAAACTCTTCTCCTTTATCACAGTGAATGACTACGTATGCTTGAGCCTTATTCTGACCTAACATCATCCCAATTATCTTCTCAGATGCTTGAAATAATTCCCCTGATTCTGATCTGGTTAAAGTAACCGTAGAATGAATTTTTGGCATTTTACGAATTACTTTAGTAACAATTTCTTGAATATTTTGTTCAGTAGGTGATTCTAATTGTATCACAATATCATAAAGACCAAGCGTACCATGAGCCTCTTTTACTCCAACAATTTTTCTCAATGAAGCAATGATTTCTTTTTCTGAACCCAAGTCACAATTTATCATGACATATGCTTTTGCCATTTTTAGTGATCTTGTCTTTCGCGCTTTGGTTTTGAGTGAGCCTTGATCATGTGTTTCTTTGTTCTTTCTGAATCCGTAAATTTCATGTTGCAAATTCTACATTCATTTGTAAATTGAGGATCCTTTTTGAATACATTTTTCAAACTAGGAACGGCTATTTTCTTTGAAATTTTTGTTTTAAATTCCACACATTCCGCAGAAATTAGTTGTACTAAAACATCACTTAACAATGGTAACTTAGTTTTTTGTCCTTGATCTAAAGTATGAACAAAAATGCAGAAGCTTATCTTAGAAAAATTCCAGTGTCTTAGGCAGTAAATGAAACTACGCATTGCTGATATGCAAATTTATGAATTCTTGGAATTTTTCCTTTGGAGTAGATATGTGCTTCTGCATAAGTAATATTTTTGATCTTTGGTATTTAGATAATGCTTAACATTGTTCATCTACTTTTATTAAAAAATTCATGAATTTAACAACATGAAGAAAAAGGAAGATAAAGAAGATGAAAACCTTGCTTCTAAACGAGACGATGATTGGTGGAGATTGGAAAAATTTCAAATTGGGAGAAAAAAATTCCCTTAGATCATGACTTATCGTTGTAATGGCATATGTGTATTGCATAAAGTTATCCCATTCTCTACTAGGAAATATGAAAATGGACAAAAAAGATGCTCGTTTTGTTCAATATTCATTAAAACACAAAATCTTCGTTGTATTTGTTGTCATTCTCTTCTTAGAACAAAGTCACGTACAAGCAAAAACAGAACAAACTAAATTTCACATTAACAATGTTAAGTATATTCTAAATACCTCTATGCGATAGAATTAATGCATGTTATATAATTTGAAACAAGGGGTTGTCTAGATTTGTTAAATGACGAGAGAAACGATATTCTAAGTTCAATGGATGGATTTATTGAAAAAATTCAACATCTAAAGGGCATTATGTTGGGTGTTTCTTTGTCTGCTCTTATTCTGGCTCCACTTGCAATAATAATTTCATTGTATTTAGCTACTCATCCAAAATTTTTACTTTTAATAGAACAAGAAGGTGATTTTGGCATTTTGTTGATGGTTACGGTTGTAGTGATATTGGTAACATCGGGCATCTGGTTAGTTGCTGGATTGAGGCAGTTTAACTCGCTCAGTAAATGGAATAATCGTTACTATAACTATCTGAAGAAAAAAGAACAACTTGATCAATCTATTTCATCTCAATATGATCTAGATGAAGAGTAAACACCCGAGTTTGAACGATTCTTCGGAGAATTTTCCACCTCTTGGAAATAGATTTTCATAGGGTTCTATGATCTCATGACAAAAATTCATTCCTTTTTGCGTCACTTTGAAAATTGTAATGGTTCTTTTTCCCTCCAAAATTTCTTCTCTCTTGATCATTTCGTTTAATTCTAAACTATCTAAAATTCCCTTGTGTTTTGATATATTTAATCCACAAAAACTAAACAATGTTGTCTGATTCAACTGTCCATATTCTGAAAGGGTAAGTATTATGTCCTTTATGATATAAATTCTGTCACGATATTTGCGAGAATCAGCCACACATTATGTGTTATAGTTCACTTAATCTAATTTTCTAATGAATTTTTGAGGATAAGTTTCTAGACTGTATTTTGAGTTGAGACTTAACAATGTTAATTGAGACTTATTACTACCGGCTATGCTAAAAATACAATTTGATAAAATTGCGATGTAATGACTATGGATTTGAGTGTGATTTTGTAGCAGAGGGTGAAATTGCACAAGTCATCGAAGAATTTGGGAAACACACTGATGAAGAACATGGCATAGATTACTCCAAAGATGCGTTAATGCAAATTATCTTGAGAAAAAAATAAGATAAACTGGCGTTCCACATGGTAAAATTTTCAATTACGAAACTAATTGGTATTGTAATTCTTGTAGTCATTATAACCGGCGGTTATTATGCATATCAATCCCTAATTCCAGTTAACGTGGATTATCCAGTGTTTTTAGTTCCAGAAAATATATTGATTAAAACTGGACAATCATCTGACGGTCATTCTTTGTTTAGCCATCAATCAAGTAGAGGTGGAAAACAGCCTCCTCGTCCTGGAATGACTAGTCCTACTTTGGATATTACCGAAGGAAATCTTGTTTCGCTGCATATAATTAATGAAATTAAAAATACTCCTGATAAAAAATCCATTCATAATTTTAACATCGATGAATTTAATGTACATTCAAAAGATCTTGGATATTTTGAATCTCAATCAATTAATTTTTTGGCAGATAAATCTGGCGAATATGCTTATCACTGCACTCTTCATCCCGAAATGAAAGGACTGTTAATTATTAAATAAAATATTGATATAGTGAGTTAATACTTTGATCTATTTATCAATGAAACAATAATAAGATCAAAAAATTCAATTTTATTATGAGTTGCATTTTTTGTGATATATTGTCTGGAGTTAAAGACGCTCATATTCTATATGAGGACTCATTACATGTTGCATTTTTAGACAAGTATCCGATAGATGTCGGCCATAGTTTGGTAGTTCCAAAAAAACATCATGAAAGAATCACAGATATGGATTCAAAAGCAGTTGGAAACCTGTTTTCAATAATTCCCAAGATATCTAATGCAATATTATCTGCAACTGATGCTGATGCATTTAGTCTTGGACAAAACAACGGAAGGGCTGCAAAACAGATAATTCCTCATGTCCATGTCCACATTATTCCAAGATATAATCACAAAGGAACAATTTGGACAAAACGTTCAATCTCAAATGCCGATGAACTTTCAATACTTGCAAGAAAAATCAAGTCTTTGCTTCTTTAGTATGCCCTGGGTTGTATCGAAGTATGGCACCCACTTTACCTAAGCTTGATAACATAGCTCCATGTTCTGCACTTCCTGAAACTACTTCTAATTTGCTTCCTGTTTTGGCAGCAAGAAGTTCCAAATAGTCTACTATGTCTTGTTCATTTGGTTCAACTTCCATTGCATTGCATGCAGGGCAAGGTTTGCTTGAATATTCTGTTTTTTTTGGAATGACGTCTCTTCTTTCAACAATTATTTCTTGAATATTCTGACATCTGCGGCATTTTCCTTCAACTCGATTTAAGTTTGTATCATCTGTTATGATCAAAGTTTTTACTACGTTATTTTTCAAAAGTTCAATCACATCTTGTAATCCGTATACTCCTAACCCTGAATGGGAGTTTACCTCTCTAAACAAGTCTTCAATTAACTTCTTTTCCTCTACCATTCTGAAATCTGATAAAAGTTCGGCAGATTTTGCAAATGCTTCTCTAATTCCCTCTGCTCCAGAATATCCACAATCTAGTGTATTGATGATCATGTTCTGTAATCTATATTCTAAATAATTTCCATTGATAAAATCTTCTTTTGTAGGTCCGGGGCCTGAAATTATTAATCCTTTTACAGGATAAATGTCAATAAAATATTCTCTTGTTGTTCCGGCAACCCTGTTGTAAAAATATGAAAGCTCCATCTCTCTTAATTTTTGGAATCTTTTTGCAGACTGTCCTCCCTGTCTGTGTTTACCTGCTACTCCAGAGCCTGTCTGTGAAAGTACTTCTATTTTGTCGCCATGCAATAATCCCCATCCGGCATCTTTGGCATCAATAGCTAAAAAGCCAATCAGATTATCATCTTTTAACATGTCTTTTAGAATGTCTACATGAAAATGATCATCACACCTGTAAAGATACTGTTTCAAATCTTTTGGAGGATCAATTTCCCATACCTTTACCACTTCGCTTCCTAAAGGACCTCCTCCTTCAGGTGGCAGTGCTCCACAAAACATCACTAGTCCTCTATCTGGTGTTTTTTTGAGTAGTTTTAATCTCTGAACTACTTTGCCTAATGAATCTACTACATGTGATCTTGTCAAATCCGATTTGATGTTGTCTGCAGTTCCTTGTTCTTGTTGTAAGGTGCTTATAATTTCGTGTAGTTGTTTTCCTTTTGGGATATATACACTGATCAATTCTGTCCCTCGTCCTGATTTTTGGGAAAGTTCTTCTAACATTTTTCTAATTTTATAAAGTTTAACAGAATCTACTTTTTCTATGTTGATCTTTTCCATTTGTTTTTGCTTCCTGTTATACGAATATTAAGTTTGGTTGGTTCAATTCATTATGTTCCTGAAATTATAATTCATCAATGGATTTTAAAAAGACTTCAAGTGGTTGATTGCCTCTTATTTTGATTATTTTTCCATCATTAAAAACTAGAAAATACGGTGTGGCATCAACCCCTATCTCTTTTCCAAATTGATGTAATTGATTTACTTTATCTAAATATTTGTGATCATCAAGACATGTATTGAATTTATCTAAATTCAATTCCAACGTTGTTGCAAATTTATCTAATGAGTTTCGATTAACCCATCCTGTTCTTTCGCCTGCCCAGTTTTTGTATAATTCATCATGATATTGCCAATATTTTTCTTGATCTTGAGCACAGTATGTTGCTTCTGCAGCCAAAATAGAATCTTCGCCATTTAATGGAAAGTCTTTGAATACCATCTTTATTTTTCCAGTACTGATGAAATCTTGTTTAATCGTATTTAGTGTGGTTTGATGAAATTTATAACAAAATGTACATTGATAATCCCCCCACTCTAAAATTGTAATTTTTGCTGAAGGATCTCCTAGAATCGGTGAACTATTTTGAATTAGGCTTGTCTCAGTTAGTATTTTTGAATTATAATTTGTTTGTGGATAAACTACTACGAACAAACCTGCTAAAATCCCTATTATGATTGGAATTGTAAGTACAAAATTCTTCTTCATAGATTTGCTGATTTTATTTTCTAGTAAATAGTTTCCTTGTTCTATCCAATTGCTATTGTCCATAATGCAGCATTTTTTGCAGATATTTCTGCTACAAAAGGATCATCTGATGATGAAATTATTATGACATCTTCTTCATGTGGGCATAAATTTTCAATGATGTATTTTTTTGTTTTTGCATCTCTAGGAAAACACTCTCTTTCATTTCCTGGAAAGACTAATTTCTCATTTTTGTATATCATTGTAGTGCAACCTGAAGATCCATACAAAATTGCATAGTCTCTTTGCTCAATACCTGTTTTGATCATTTTAGAATATTTTTTTAATAAAATCGCATGATTATATTTTCCTTGGATTATTGATGATTTTTTTACTTTACATTCTTTGGTTATTGTGTTTTTTATTTGATTTGTTAGTTTTTTTCCTTTTTCTGTAAGAAAGGTCCCAGACTTTGTTGACTCTGCAATTCCTGCTTTTTTCAAATGTAAAATTAATGTCTTGACTGCCCCTTCTCCTAAATGAATCTCTTTTGCAAAGGTCGCTCTGCTAACAAAACCTTCTTTATCTAATAATTGTAATGCCTTGAAAACATGTGGTATGCTAAATGTGAGTACCTTGCTTGAACCTTTTCTAGATACAATATCTTGTAAAATTTGAATATTTTTACGCAAGATTCTTCTAGCCTAAGTTGATATATAAATTCAATAAATAACTCCTGAAATATTTTTGTTATGTTTGAGAAATCATGTTTATATCTTGAATTTTATTGATCTCCATTTTTATTGGTTCTAGGATTTTTGAATCTCCTATTTTTCCAAAAATTCTTTGAATCATACTAGAAAAAAGTTCGTAATTTCCTGTAATTTCTTTTTCAGATTTATCACACTCTTTCATCATTGCTTGAATAATCGATTTGTATCCGTTTATTCCATATAGATCAATTAATGAGGTCTCTATTGTTTGTGATATTGTGTCTTGATATTTTTTTTGACTTTGTCCTGATTCAAAATCTCTCATTTTCTTAATTTCTTATTGTAAAATACAATAAAAGTAATAGTATATTCGATCTAAAAATAACATTGATGTTTTGAGCCTGCAATAATTTTTCTTTATTAATTGGACAAATTGTCCAAGAATTTAAATATGTTTGATTGACGAAAACTTCATGTCTCAATCAAGACAAATTAATGCATCTAAAAACAGTGTTCCTGTAATCGCAATTGTGGCATTAGCTATAGTTTTTGCAACAGGATTGTTTGTTGTTGGATTTGATCAGGGGCATATCTTTAGTTTGGTATATGGAGAAGGAGCATTTCAAGATCTTTACATCCATGAACTTACTCATGATATGAGACACGCTGCTGGTTTTCCTTGTCATTAGGGGGTTAACCTGATGAGAACATTTCTTTTTATTGTCATTGTTTTAATTTCAGGTCTCTCGGCAGGACTAATTCATGGTGCTGCTAATCTTGTATTTGTCGAGCCTTCATTAGATCAGGCAATTGGACTTGAAAATCAACACCTTTTTGCTTCAGGTGAAGCAAATGACACTCCTGAATTCAGAGCAGAATTTGATTCTTATCGATATTGGCAAAAAAGCGGTCAAGTTTTAGCTGGTGCAATTTTAGGAATATCGATTGGTTCTTTGTTTGGAATTATTTTTGTACTCTCAAGACACTCTTTACCTGGAAAATCTCATGTGAGCAAATCTCTAATTTTGGCAGGAATAATGTGGCTTGCAATTTACTTTATTCCATTTTTAAAATACCCCGCAAATCCACCAACCGTTGGTGATCCAGATACTGTTGTATTAAGATCGATATTGTTTCTAACTTTTATTGCAATTTCCGGATTTGGGGCTTTAGGATTTTACAAGATATTTAAAAAATTAAAGAATAAAAAATTTATTGCGATTTTAGGATATACTGTTTTTGTTGGAATGGTGTTTTTTGCAATGCCAGAAAACCCTGATAAAATCACTGCACCTATGAATTTAGTTGATCATTTTAGAATAATGTCCGCAGTGGCAGTTTCAATTTATTGGTTATCTTTGGGTATAATTTTAGGCTCTCTTTGGAATCATTTCAAGCCGGATAATGAATTAAAGTCTACTTTTAATTAATTGTTCTAACTCTCTGGAATGAGAATACTATGATGTAATTTAAATAACTCTCTATTAATTTTTAATTTAATTGACACGACGTTTAACATTGCCTCAATTAAAAAAATACGATGTAACTCAAAAAGTAATTGAAGCATTAGCAGATTCTGAATCTCGGGCAATACTGTTTTCAGTAATAAAAAAAGGAATGACTGCAGCTGACTTGTCAGATAAACTAAAAATCCCGCTCAGTTCTGTTTATAAAAAATTAGGTGATCTTGAGGAACTTACATTAATTGAAGTAGAACGATGGATGATTTCAGATAAAGGTAGAAAGTTCAAAATCTACAAAAGTCGAATAAGTAAGGCTGATATTTCAATAAAAAAACCTGATCCTGTCCTAAATTTGGTACCAAATTGATGATCTTAATGTCAAAACCTAACATAATCCAACTAAGTGAATTTGATATAACTCAAAAAATAATTGAATCTTTAAGCAATGTTTGTACTAGGGCTGTGTTATTTTCAATTAAAAATGAATCAAAAGATGCAACACAAATTGCAGATGAGTTAAAAATTTCAATATCTACAGTTTACAAAACCTTATCGAATTTGGAAGAATTGGCACTTGCCGAAGTGGATAAATTTGTAATTTCCCCTGAAGGAAAAAAAATAAAACAGTATCGTAGTCGTATTGGTAAAGTTGAAATCACTTTGACTGATTTGGAACCCACATTACATCTTTATCCAAATACGTCTAATCCTAAAACAAATACTAGTTAAAATAATAAAAAATAAAAAAGATTGAATTTTACATTCTTAGATGTTCATTCTAAAATTATAGAATTAATCTTTTGTTTAAATACAGTTAGCTAGACCTAATCATTAATTCATGCAATCTAAATTTTATTGGTATTTGATTATTGTTGTTTTTGCATTGGGATTATATTCTATACCTACTAGTGTATATGCTCAAAATCAAGAACAATATGCTTCCATTTTTACTATTACTAAGTTAGGTCTAGAGTTAACGAAAAAAGCTATTTTGGAAGATGATTATGATGCTACAGAAAAATATTCTGCTCTAACTAATAATTTCTATGGGAAAAATATTCAGTTTTTAAGAACAGTTGATTCTGATCTTTCAGATAACCTCCATCTTGAATTGCTTGATCTTCATTCGAGTATTTTATCAAAATCAGAGTCACAGAATTTGATTGCACACATAAATACACTACAAGAAACTTTGCCCTCCAATTCATCAGATGGTGATTCTAACGTGGTTGCGGCTTTTATTTTATCAGAAGCTGACGAACAATATCAAACATTTTCTCAACATAAAAGTAATGAATCATATTTTTTTACTTTATCGTTAATCGAACATTCAAAGCTTATTTTGAATCAAAATCCAATACCTGACGATCGGTTGAAACAAGAGATTGACTCATTTTTTACTGATTTGGATAAATCTGTTTTAAATAAAAGCAGCTTTGTAACTGTTGGAAATTTAATCACTGCCATACAGCGTGATTTGTTAGGAACTGAAACGATTGTAATTGATAAAACCAATCTATATGGTGCAATTAGAATCTTATATTCAGAATTATCTACCGCAGTAAATTCTAATGATTATTCAACTGCTGAAGAATTTGCAATTGAGGCATATCTTGAAAATTTTGAATATTTAGAATCTGACATTCAAAAAGTGGACGAGTCATTATTAAATACATTAGAAATTGATATGCGTGAAAATCTTCGAAAAATGATTATTCAAAAAGAGGATCCAGATACAATTATTCAATTTATTGAAAATTCCATTTTGCCTGATTTGGCAAAAGCTGAAAAAATGACTAGCGAACTTACTCCTCTTGTTAATGGTGGTACACTAACGACCCAGAATTTAAAATCTATGGGCGATGCATCTGATGATCAAAAAACAGTAGTTAAAAATAAAATCGATGTAATTCGTGAGCAATTAGAAGAAACATTACTACATTATGACCAGGGAGATATTCAATCCGCCCATGCATCAGCTCGCTCAGCATACCTTGATAGTTATGAGTTTGT
Organism: Nitrosarchaeum sp. AC2; assembly: GCF_013407385.1. NCBI lineage: Archaea > Thermoproteati > Nitrososphaerota > Nitrososphaeria > Nitrosopumilales > Nitrosopumilaceae > Nitrosarchaeum > Nitrosarchaeum sp. AC2. The sequence continues at coordinate 746,537 of NZ_CP030847.1, forward strand.
AGAGATTCCTCTTAGGGCAATTGATCCAGATTTTACACTTGAGGTAGAATACCAATTTGCCACTCTGCGAAACTTGATTAAACAAGAAGCACCTCAAAATGAAATTCATGATGTCATTATTGGAATAAAGCGAAATCTTGATGAATCCGAAAGAATTGTAACTGGGACTGGTGAGCTTGCCCCTGCAATCGCATTTTCATCTTCTTTTGCAATTGTATTTAGAGAGGGATTGGAGTCTGTCTTGATTCTTGGTGCTATACTAACATATCTTGAAGCATCACGAAATAATCAATTTAAGAAATATGTTTATTATGGAATTGTTGCTGCCTTTGCAGCTACTGCCGTTACTTGGATTATTGCATCATACATTATTGAAATCTCAGGGGCAAACCGTGAATTGATTGAAGCGATTGCGGCATTATCTGCAACTGCAGTTTTATTTTATGTTAGTTTCTGGGTTTTAAATAAAATTGAACACAAAAAATGGATGGAGTTTGTTAAAGCAAAAGTTTGGCAAGCTACCACCACTGGTAGTGTTATGGTCTTTGTGATGCTATCCTTTTTTACTGTGTATAGGGAAGGATTTGAAACTGTTTTATTTTACCAAGCAATGTCTGGGTTTGCAAAATATATGGAAATCTATGTAGGACTGGGCTTTGTCATTGGATTGATTTCACTTTTGGGCCTGTATTATGTAATGAGAAAATTGGGAAAACGATTGCCATTACGTGCATTATTTGGATTGACAATGGGAGTGGGTGCATATTTATCAATTGCATTTTTAGGAAATGCAGTTAGAGAACTTCAGATATTAGATATTGTACCATACACTGGATTGATTGGCACTATACCTAGATTGGATATCAATCTTGCAATGATGACTGGGATTTATCCTACTTTGGAGACTATTGTTGCTCAGGTAATATTACTTGGTGTTTACCTTGTTGCATCAACATACATTTTGATAATGCGTCCAAGAAAAGAACAGCAACTAGCTTCAATGCGAAAATCAAGGAAGGACTCGGATGAATAAGCGAAGAATCCGAGTTGGGATTGATGTTGGTGGAACCTTTACAAAAGCTGTTGCAATTGATGTGAAAACAGGCTCACTTTTAGCAAAATCTACGGTTCCTACAACGCATAGTTCAGAAAAAGGGGTCTCTGAAGGTATCGTGATTGCATTAAAAAAAATTATTGATGAAACTGGAATTGGAATTAATGAGATCGAGTTAATCTCACATAGTACTACTCAAGCAATTAACGCATTGCTAGAATCAGATACATCAAAGGTTGGAATAATTGCAATGGGAGTAGGCCCTTCAAAAAAAGACATAGTCAAAAGAACAAATTTAGAGGATTCTACAATAAATACAAATCAAGACATTAAAACAACACATGAATTTTTAGATACATCTCATTTAATTACCGAAAAAGAAGTAACTGCTGCAATAAATCGATTAAAAGAAAAAGGTGCAGAGGTAATAATTGCAACTGAAGCGTTTGGAGTTGATGATCCATCAAATGAATTATTTGTTATGAATACTGCATCAAAAGAAAAAACACTTTCTACAGCATCTCATGAGATATCTGGAATATATGGGTTAGAAATTAGAACTCTTACTGCAGCTGTTAATGCCAGTGTTTTGCCTAAAACATTTCAAGTTGCAAATTTTGTTGAGGATGCAATCCGCAAAACAGGTGTTACTGCACCATTGATGATAATGAAAGGAGATGGTGGAGTTACCAGTATGGATACTTTTAAGACAAAACCTATCCTTACTATTCTTTCAGGCCCTGCAGCAAGCGTAGCTGGTGCATTATTGCATCTAAAAATAACAAATGGTATATTTGTTGAAGTTGGTGGTACTAGTACTAATATTTGTATTATAAAAAATGGTAAGCCTGAAATTCGTTATGTTACAGTAAAAGATCATCCTACTTGTATTCGGTCAATGGATGTAAGAATTTTGGGTGTTGCTGGTGGCAGTATGGTTGGGTTAAAACAAAACAGGATTTCAAACGTGGGTCCGCGTAGCGCTCATATTGCTGGCCTCAAATATTCCTGTTTTGCAGATCCTGAAGATCTTAAAACAGGAAAAATAATTCTAATAAAGCCCATGTTAAATGATAAATCCGAATATGTTGCAATAAAATGCAATAAGGACACTTATGCAATTACTAACACATGTGCGGCAAATGCATTGGGTATGATCGAAAAAAATGATTATGCATTTGGGAATCAAGAATCTGCAAAAATTGCTCTGAAGATATTTGCTGAATTTGTAGGAGTGTCATATCATGAAATTGCCATGTCCATAATTCAAACTGCTTCATTTGAGATCACAAAAACTATTACTAAAATCTTAAAAGAATTCAAAATGAATCCATATAATACAACATTAATCGGAGGAGGAGGTGGAGCTTCAGTTCTTGTTCCGTTTGTTGCAAAACAACTAGGAATTAAATATGAAAAAGCAGAACATGCTGAAGTTATCTCTTCAATTGGCGTGGCATCATCAATGCTCCAAGAAGAGATGGAGCAAACAATGATTGAACCAACCCCTGAAAAAATCAATCAAGTTTATAAAAAAATACATACTATGTTAGTAGACAAAGGCGCTATTCCTGAATCAATAATGATTAATAGTGAATTTGTATCTGAAAAGTCTTTACTTCGTGTAACTGCGGTAGGTAATGTTGAATTAGATAGTACTGAGACCTCAAAAAATATTTTTACATTAGAAGATGCTAAAAAACGAACTAGTGAAATAATTGAAATTTCTGAAGATCTAATTGATCTGAGTTATGAAACTGATCACTATTTTGTGTTTACTGGTCATATGGAAATTAAAAAATTTTTTGGTAAAAAGACTCAGCATCATATTTTAGTTTTAGATAGATATGGAAAACTAAAATTATCGATAAAAAATGGGAGGATTATTCAGGGTGGCAAAATAACCGTATTAGAAGAACTGACTGATTATTTGAAATCTGGTAATTCTGAAATTGCACCTAAAATCTATCTTTTAAATGATCTTAAACTGGTAGATTATTCTAGTCTTATCACTACTTTAGATATTATGGATGCAGTTCGAAGTGAACTTGTTACTTCTGAAAAAGCAGCAATACTGGTAGAACTTTAGATATCTAGTATGTTTATTTAAATTCCTTTGATTTTGAAATAAATGGTCTTTGATCGATGTTTTTTTTGACCCTAATACTCTAATCATATGCAGTTTTAAAAATAATATGAGTTGTAAGATTGGATTTATTCACAGCTTTTCATATTTTGCCATTCAGGATAAAAAAATGTGTATTAATTGTGGAATAGAAGAAAGTAATAATAATTAATCATCTGATGCTAAATCATGCATTATTGGTTTCTTTTTATTTTACCTCTTTTGATTTTTAGCACACCTGCTTTAGCCCAGACTCTGGAATCTGATTCATTTTCTACTTCCTCAGAATATGTTTTGGAAATTGATGAACATGAATATTCTATTTCTTACACTGTAAACGCTAATGTCATTGCAATGGAGATTGATCCGGAATCAAAATCACTGCTTATCGGTCTGGATGAGACATATGACTCTCAATTTTTTATAGGATTGGAACATGATTTGATAAATGCAGAAAATAATGAATTTATAATTTTAGTTGATGGTGAAGAAGTATATTATCAAATAACTTCTGATTCTGAGAGATCCACATTTGAATTCTTTGTGCCAGTAGGTTCTGAAGAAGTTGAAATTATTGGAACTCATGTGATTCCAGAATTCTCAATCGGTGCAATTTTTGGGTTCATAGTAATGATCTCATCTGTCATGATTATTGCAAAGATGAAGCCTTCTTTTTTTACGTTGTAATTTTATCTAACTGATTTGTTTCTTTTGCAGTTTTTATTTCACGTGCTATTCTTTTGCCCATACTCATAGGCTCATTAAAAAGCAATGAGTAGTATGGCGAGCCATCCATGTAGATGTTAGTTCCTGCCACAATTCTAGCTGAAAATTCAAACGATGTAAATTTTGCATTCTCATCATAAACCCCTTCAATACAAAATGGCCCGTTCATTCCAGGTGATACAATTCTTTTTGATGCTTCTACAAAATTTTCACCCATAGTATACACCTCATCTAATAATGATTCTCTTAGAACAATTGGGCTGTTTCCTATCACGTTAAATGATGGAACCTTGGTATTTTTGAGCTGTTGCTCTGATGGAATTCTTGCAAGCCCCTCAATGTCTGATTCATGCCTTTGATCAGCTCCAAAAAATTCCAATTCTTCTTTTAGAGGTGAATAAAAGAATTGTAGATATGCCAAAACACCTGCAGCATACTCTTGAATGTAGAGTGTCTCTTCTTTAGAAATTATTCCCTGTGAAATCAACTGTTCTCTTTTTTTATTGTAATCTTCTTGATTCGCAGCCAAAAAATATCCTTTGCCACCTGCAGCCCCTTGCCTTTTTACAATTACTAGCTTATCTATGTCCTTTGAATGTAAGACAGGTTTTGGAACAGGAAGTTTTGCCTCTCGCATAAGTTTTTCTTTCATGGTTCTATCTGACTCCCATCTTAGGATCCACTTGTTTCCAAAAATTGGAGTCTTAATTGATTCAATTTGTTCAGAGCTCATTTGTGCAATCAACGTTCCATGAGGAATTAATACTGCATTATTTTGCTCTAAAATTGATTGATGTTTTTGTTCTAATATTTCTGTAAATGAATCTACTAAGATTAATTCATCAATAAATGAAAATCGACGGTATAATCTCTCTCTTTTTCTCTCACAAACTAGAATTGTCTTTAGACCTTCATCTTTGGCACCTTTTAGAACTTGTAGTGCACAATGTGATCCTAAAGTTGCTATTGCCGTCAATGCGATGTATGTTCTACATTATTGTACTTTATGAACTATGTGTGGATGAGACATATTGAAAAACCTCATCAATTAATTCCACACTTAATTCCGTTTTGATGTTTTCTGGAATTGCCTTTAATACAAAATCATACATGCTTGTGTTTTTTGGAAGGCTGCCTCTTTCTTGGTATAATGCATACACTGCAATTCCATTTGATATTAATGCAATAATTTTTTCTTTGTTTGTCAAAGACATTGATTTTCTAAATAATACATAGTAATTTAATGTAAATCGAAAAAATATATTGTTTTTGAACTATTACTGAATCGATTCATTTAGTTCTAATTTCATATATGTTTCATGTTTTACTTGGCTGAGTACTTTTAATTCTATTAACTCACCATGTCCCTCTACCACTTCATGTGGCTCTTGAGACGCATGATATCCGACAAATACTGCTGCAATGATAAAGATCGCTATTACTAATCCTATTAATATATCCAATTCATTTTAAACTGAAATATTTTCTGATGATAAATGTTGCTTTTTTTGATTTTAATACCATATTCCCAAACCTATGACTATTCAAAACAGAAAAAATCTAATTGTTTGTTATTGACATTAAGAATAGTATAATTTCAAAAAAGTCTATTTTATTATGGTTTTTTCAAACTTTGTTTCAGAATCAATTCGTTAGTGATATAATCTTGGACTTGCATTTTACACATCTGCCTATTTTAGTATCTTTGAAAATCTCCAAACATGAGGTCTTCCTTGACAGTTATGCTTTTCATTCTTTTACTAGTATTTGGGAAAAACCATTGAATTTGCTTTCCAATAGAATCAGGATAACTCTGAACTAGTATGAATCGTATTTTCCCCCAAAAATTAATTACACCATAGGATAGCAATTTAGTAAATTATGATAAAAACAGAGCTTGGAACATTGCGTAGATCTCATTACTCTAATGAATTGAATCCATCAATGGATGGCTTGGAAGTCACTATAATGGGTTGGGTCGTGACAATTAGGGGTCATGGAAATATTAGTTTTGCCACAATCCGAGACAAGAACGGGGACATTCCAATTGTTGCCAAAAAAGGAGATTGCCCAGATGAACTACGTGAAAAATTATCCATACTAAAGGCACATTCTTCTATTGCAATTATTGGCAAGATCAAATCTTCTGAAAAAGCACCTACTGGATTTGAGATAATCCCATCTGAACTACGTGTATTTTCAGATGTTGAAAAAATTCCACCCTTTGAGCCTTTAGCAAAGACTGTGAAAAATATAGACACAAGATTAGAAGTAAGACCAATTGATCTTAGACGTAAAATATTGCAACATATTTTCAATGCAAGAAGTCAAGTGCTAAAATCAATTAGAGATTATTTTTACCAACAAAACTTTACAGAAATCAACACTCCAAAAATGATAGCCACTGCAACTGAAGGCGGTGCTGCATTATTTCCAATATTTTATTACAACAAAGAGGCATTTTTAGCTCAAAGTCCCCAATTGTACAAAGAACAACTGACTATGAGTTTTGAGAAAGTTTTTGAAATTGCACCTATTTTTAGAGCAGAACCATCAAGAACCAATCGCCATCTTGCTGAAGCAATATCTGTTGATTTGGAAGAGGCATTTGTTGATTATAATGATGTAATGAATAGAATTGAAGACATAATAAAAATCGCAATCGTAACTGTTAGTGATTATGCAAAAAATAATTCAGATGTAGAGTTTATCATTCCTTCAATACCTGAACACATACCACGGTACTCTTATGACGAATTGATAGAAAAAATGCAAAAAGCTGGAGCCAAAACTGAATGGGGCGATGACTTGTACCCTTCCAATCTTAAAAAATTGGCGTGGAAGGATTTTACTTTATCAAAGATTGGCCTCTGGGTCCAAAACCGTTTTATGTAAAAGACAGTAAAACAAACCCAAAAATTTCTGAATCATTTGATTTAATGTTTGGGGATTTGGAATTGTCTTCAGGCAGTACTAGAATTGAGAAAAGACATGAGCTAGAAGAGAGAATGAAAAATAAAGGAATGAAAACTGACGCTTTTGAGTATCATTTGGGAGCATTTGATTACGGTGTGCCTCCTCACGCGGGATGTGGAATTGGTTTAGAGCGATTAATCATGGCATTAACAGGCACAGAAAACATCAGAGATGTCACATTTTATCCAAGGGATGTTGACCGATTAACTCCGTAGGTGATTAGAAATGGTATCTCGAGAAGAAATTGAACATGTTGCAAAATTGATGAGAATTGAAATCGATGATCCTACAATTTATGAAAGAGTTGATAAGATGATAGGCTATTTTGACATTTTAGATTCTGCAGGTGTTGAATCGGAGGAGATATCTGTAAGAGAAATTCCTATCACTAATCTACGAGAAGACAAGTATATCCCATTTGATGAAAAATTAATTGAAAAACTTAATCACTATAAAGGAACCTATGTTAGAGCTCCCAAGATGGTTTAATTGAGTATAAAAATTTCAGCTCTGCAATATGTCCGAGAAATAAAATCCGGAAATCTTTCTGCTGAAGATTTCATTTCAAAAACTATGGACAGAATACAAAAAATAGATGGTACTTTACATGCGTTTTTATCACTTAATGAAAAGGCAGTTGATCAAGCAAGAGAAATTGACAAGAAAATAAAGTCAGGTGAGAAAATAGGGCAATGTTTTGGCATGCCAATTTCAATTAAAGACAATATTTGCATAAAAGATACAAAAACAACATGTGCATCAAAGATGCTTGAAAATTTTGTTGCACCATATGACGCCACTGTCATTACAAAGCTAAAACAACAAGACGCAATTTTTGTTGGAAAGGTAAATCTTGATGAATTTGCAATGGGTCTTTCTACAGAATTTAGCGCATATGGTCCAAGCAAAAATCCCTGGAATACGGATTATGTCCCAGGTGGCTCTTCTGGAGGCAGTGCTGTATCTGTTAGTGCATTTGAATGTGTTGCATCATTAGGTTCTGATACTGGTGGTTCAGTTAGAAACCCTGCCAGTTTTTGCTCAACTGTTGGGTACAAGCCAACTTATGGATTGATTAGCAGATATGGATTAATTTCATATGCAAACAGTATTGAACAGATTGGACCGTTAACTAGAACTGTGGAAGATGCAGCATTTATGCTAAATCTGATTTCAGGACAGGATTCTAATGATAACACCACGGTGGATAACAAAAATGAGGATTACCTAAAAGATATTGATTCAGGTATAGAAGGTAAAAAAATAGGCATAATCAAAGAAATGATTGGAGAAGGCATTGACCCAACAGTGCTGTCTGCAACAAGAGACGCAATATCAAAATTAGAGGGATTGGGTGCAGTATGCGAAGAAATTTCCTTGGATATGGTAAAATATTCAGTTGCAGCATATTATACAATTACAGCAACTGAGGCAGGTAGTAATCTTGCAAGATATGATAATTTAAGATATGGTTATGATTTTTCTGTCGAAGGGTATGAATTTAATTCATATATTGAAAAAGCAAGAAAAAAACTCGGTCCTGAAGTCACTAGAAGAATGATTCTTGGAGGCTTTGTTCCTTCTGCAGGACATGCAGGAAAATATTTTCTTAAAGCACTAAAGGTAAAAAGTAAACTTACTAGACAAATAAATGAGGCATTTGAGAAATTTGATCTGTTAATTTCTCCCACTGTTCCAATTTTACCATTTAGGATTGATGAAAAAATAAATGATCCTGTTGCATTGTTTCTTGTTGATATTAACACTGTAACTGCAAATCTTACAGGCAAACCCGCAATATCAATACCGTATTCTATGTCTAATGGCTTACCAATTGGCATGCAACTTATTGCAAATTCGATGAATGATAAATTACTGTTACAGGCAGCATATGCATTAGAAAAAACTGTCAAATTGCCAGAGGTTCCAATTTGACAAAAATTGGATTGGAGATTCATAGTCAACTTACAAATCTAGAAAGCAAATTATTTTGCTCTTGTAAGGCAAACTATAGAGAGTTTGAGCCAAACACCAACATATGTCCCATTTGTATGGGATTGCCAGGCAGTCTTCCAAGATTAAATCAAAAGGCAGTTGAAAAAGCAACAATGATTGCAATGGCCCTAAATTGTTCTACTCCCGAAAGAATTGCATTTTTTAGAAAAAATTATTTTTATCCTGATTTGCCAAAAAATTTCCAAATCACTCAACTAAACATCTATGGAGATACCAGTGTCGGAGGTAGTGGAATTCTGATGGTTGGAGAAAAAAAGATCAGAATCACTAGAATTCAACTAGAAGAAGACCCTGGCAGGTTAATCTATGAGGGAAGTTCTGAAAAAATCAAATCACATTAGTCGATTATAATCGTGCAGGTACGCCTTTAGTCGAGATTGTAACTGAACCTGATTTTGAAAACCCAAAAGAAGTACGAGAGTTTCTAAATATTTTATCTAATTTGTTGGAGAATCTTGGAGTATCTGATCCTAGCTTGGAGGGTGCAATGAGGGCAGATGCAAACGTCTCCATTGAAGATGGAAATAAAGTTGAAATAAAAAACATTGGTTCGTTTCATGATTTAGAAAAAGCTGTTCATTTTGAAATTACACGTCAACAAAGCTTGCATTCAAGAGATATTCCGATAATTCAGGAAACACGTCATTGGGATGATAAAAGAAAGATTACCATCTCGTCCAGATCAAAAGAAGAAGATCTGGATTATAGGTATTTTCTAGAGGGTGACATTCCATGGGTTAGAATAGGAAATGAAATCAAGGAAAAACTAAAATCTGAAATGCCTGAAAGCATCAGTTCTAAAAAACAACGATATGTATCAAAATACAATATTCCAGCTCAAGTAGCTGACGTGCTTTCATCTGACAAGTTTTATTCAGATTTATTTGAAGAAGCACACACACAAGAAAACGCCAAAGAAATTGCAAATATCATAACCACTGATTTGATGGGATTAGTAGATACAAGAGAGAAAAGAGAATCATCAAAATTAACTCCTTCACATCTAAAAGCGATAGCTGATTCAATCCAGTCCGGCAAGATTGCGCGAAATTCTGCAAAAAATGCATTGTATGAAATTGTAAGAACAGGCAAGTCATTATCAGATATAATGTCTGAGCTTGATCTAGGAAATCTCTCAGATGAGTCTGAATTATCAAAAATTATTGAATCTGTAATTTCTGAAGAACCTCAAGCCGTAGAGCAAGCAAAATCCAACCCTCAAACCATAAACTATCTTGTAGGAAAAGTCATGCAAAAGACAAAAGGAAAGGCAGATCCAAAATTAACTCTTGATTTACTAAAAAAGAAGATTTAATGTTATGGCTGAACTTTCTTTGGAAGATATTGAATTTATCAAAATACTGTCAAATTCTGACTCTACAATCCTTCAGCAAGGAATGAATGAGGCAACAAGATACAGGTTAGATTCTCAAATAGGCATAATTTTACGAGAGTATTACAAGGAAAATACGATGAACACCAAAACAGGTTGGATAGAAAAATTTGAAAAAGCAGGAATTACCGAAGATGATGGTAAATCTGCCATTGCATGTGCTCGAAGACTTGGAATAGACATTTCTTGACCATCACAAAATCTTTTTACTTTTGGTTTTTTTTAAAACTGTAACTTGTCTGATTTTGTATTTACCCCAACTGAAGAACAAATACAATCTTCAAACATTTACAAATTCATGAAAAAACATAACATCTCAACTTTACAAGAACTCTCTCAAAGAGCAAATCAAAATTTAGAGTGGTTTTGGCAAGAGATGGACAAAGAGATTGGAATAATTTGGGATAAACCTTATACAAAAATTTTAGAAACATCAAAAGGAATCCAATGGTCCAAATGGTTTGTTGACGGTAAGACCAATATCTACAAGTCATCAGTAGAAAAATTTGCTCTTGAAAAACCAAATGACATTGCATATATTTTTGTCTCTGAAGATGGAACAACTTTTAAAATAACTTATTCTGAATTAGATTCCAAAGTAAACAGACTTGCAAATGCCCTTAAGCAATTAGGAGTAAAAAAAGGAGACGTAGTTGCGATATATCTTCCTATGATTGAGGAATCTATTTTGGCAATTCTGGCATCTTCAAAAATCGGTGCGATTCAAACAGTTGTATTTTCAGGCTATAGCTCAGAATCTCTGCAAATAAGATTGCAGGACTGTAACGCAAAAATTCTTTTTGTATGTGATGGATTTCAAAGAGGAGGCAAACATGTTTCACAAAAATATATTATCGAATCAGCAATAAAAGATACAAAAATAGAAAAGATAATTGTAATCCCATACAAAGGAATTGATGAATATGAAGAATCTGCAAAATTTGTTTTTTATGAAAATCTAGTATCTGCACAAAATTCTACATGTCATACTGAAATTATGGATTCAGAGGATCCATTGTTTATCTTGTATACCTCTGGAACCACTGGAAAACCAAAAGGAGTGATTCATACTCATGGTGGTTTTTCTGTTTTTGCAGGATATCAGGCTGCATTTTTAATTGATTTGCATGAAAATGATGTTCTTTTGTGGCCTGCAGACATAGGCTGGATTACGGGGCTAGTTTGGAATGTTTATGGTCTTTTGATCATGGGTGGAAGTGCTATAATTTATGATGGGGCATTAAACTATCCAAATTTTGAAAGAATTTGGGATATGTTACATCAATACAATGCTACCATTTTTGGAATATCTCCAACAGCTGTGAGATTATTTAAAAAAAATAATATTGAACCATTAAAACTACATTCATTTGAAAAAATCAAAAACATACCAACTACTGGGGAACCATTAGATGAAGATTCTTGGTGGTGGTTATTTGAAAAAGTTGGCAACAAAAAAATCCCAATCATGAATCTATCTGGTGGAACTGAAATTGGGGGTGCGATGCTGTCTGTTTTTCCAGGAATGAAACTAAAACCTTCAACTGTAGGAATTCCATGTCCTGGAATGAATTTAGATGTGTTTGACGATAATGGAAAATCAATTCATCAAAAAAATGGGTATCTTGTGATAAAATCTCCTTGGCCTGCAATGACTAGAGGATTACTAAATGATGATCAACGCTATCTTCAAACGTATTGGTCTAATTTTGAAAATATTTGGTTTCATGGAGATTATGTTTTTGTTGATGCCGATGGCTTATGGTATATGAAAGGACGAACTGATGATGTCATTAATGTTTCAGGCCATAGAATGAGTACTGCTGAAATTGAACATGTTGTAATCTCACACCATAAAATTTCAGATGCTGCATCCATTGCGATTCCTGATGAAATTACAGGTGAGGCAATTGTTGTATTTTTTGTACCTGAAAATAAATCTGAAACGAAACTAGAGGTAGAAATATCTAATTACATCGCTGAGAAGATTGGTAAAATTGCGCGTCCAAAATTTGTATGTCAACTATCTGACCTTCCAAAAACTAGAACTGGTAAAATTATGCGTCGTGTCTTAAGGGCAAAATTATTAGGATTACCATTGGGAGATTTATCCTCTCTTGAAAATCCTCTTGTATTAAATGAAGTTTCAAAATTATGACCTTATTTTATTGATTTTTTTTACGGCTATTTCTTACTATTTACTTTAATTGGTTGTTTTGGAATCTTAAAATAAAATGCAGTTCCGACATCTTCTTTGCTTTCTACCCATATGTTTCCACCAAGGCCGTCTGCAATTCCTTTACAAATTGCTAAACCTAAACCACTCCCATTTCTTTTTCTGCTAGTAGATGTATCTATTTGATAAAATTTTTTAAAAATTTCTTTTTGATTGGATTCTGAAATTCCAATCCCATTATCTTTTACAAAAAATTTTATAAATTCTTTGTCATTATCTGCTCCGATTATTATTTCTCCTTTTTTAGGTTCCACAAAATCCATTGCATTTTTAATTAAATTAGAAAAAATCTGATTAATCCTATCTTTATCGCTAAATATGATTTCATCTTTTGTAATCTTATTTATGATGTTAATTTTTTTTCAATAGCAATCGGATTGAATTCTTTTATAATTGAATTTAATAATTCTGTTATGTGTATATTTTCTTGATTGAAATCTAATTTGCCTAAATCCAATTTCTGTGTTGTTAAAATATCTCCTACCAACCTTTGCAATTTTACTGCTGATGAATGAATTTCATCTACTGCATCTATTTGTTGTTTGTTTAATTTTCCCATCAATTCTTGCTTCTGTAACATCTGTGCATATCCTAAGATTGGTACTAGTGGTGTTTTTAATTCATGTGACACCATTGATGAAAATTCGACTTTTTTTTTATCGATCTGTTTTAGTTTTTCGACGTATTCTTGTTGAACTGATATTGTTTTTTCAACCTTCTCTCCCATACTTTCAAAATTCTTATTTAATTCATAAATTTCTTTTATGTTTGTATTGATTGGTTTTTTGTTTGTAATCTTATTTGTTTTAGAAAATTCTGTCATATTTTCTGCAAGTTTTTCAATGGGTTTTGTGATGCTTTTTGAAATGTATACAGTGCTCAGTAATGTTCCAGCTGCTACAATAGTCGCAAAAACTAACAAAATCCAACCGGTTGGTGATTCAATAGCAGTGATGTAGTTTACTAAACCCATGTAAAATATGATAAAACTAGACACTCCTGAGAGTAAAAATAAGATGTTTTTTATTGGAATCATTTTATGTTCCACCTAACCTTTAGGAAGCTGCGGATTCAACAATTTTAGATAATAACTGATCAATATCAATTGGTTTTAAAATGTATGATGTAACTCCTCGACTGACCAGTTCATCTAGCTCATCTTGAGTTATGGTGGATGCTGTAAATACAATTATTTTATTATTTTTTAGCATGTCTTTACTTTCCAATGCTTTGATTACTGCATATCCATCAAATTCGGGCATTGCCAAATCCAATAACACTACATCATGATTACCTTCTTCAATCAATGCAAGTCCTTGTTTGCCATCGCTTGCACCTGTACATTTATGATTTTTTAATTCTAAAAATGTAATAAGCATTTTCGTAATTTGTTCGTTATCATCAATTATTAAAATATTTAATTGCTTTGAATCTGCATTTTTATTTTTTATTGAATTTTTACTCATTTTTAACTCCTAATTTGTATTCGGTAAGCTTAAAATTTTTCTGTAAATAATTTAAGATGATTTTTTCTTGTTCAATTTCTCTTAATCTATGTTCATATGTAATTTCAGAACCCAATAATGATTCTACATCTGATTCATCTACATAATGTGCATTTTTCCATATTAAACTAAATAATGATCTTAATGTGGTTACAAATGTTTTGGAATCGGTCCAAATTGCATTCATGTCTTTTAATTTTGAACTGTTCATAAAGAAAATAACCTCCATATCGTCTTTAATTATAAAACAAAAATCTTCTCTGTTTTTGTCCTCTAATTTTTAATCTTTTTTAAAGGAACATCTTCAAAGATATGTGTGTCTTTTTTTGAATAGTCTGTAAGAATTTTAAGATTTGATTTTGTTTTTTTAAGAAGGTCTGTAAAATTTGTGTGATGAAATCTTTTAAAATCAGATTCAGTCCCTAATACTAGTATATTTTCGGACGATTCTCTTATCATCTGTTCTAATTTTCCTAAAATTGAATTTCTTCCTTGTAGTGTTTGAAATTTATTGTCTTCTGATGTTTCCTTATTTCCACTATATTTTGGAATTAACTTCCATAATTTTATAATGTCTTCTTTTCCCGTTTCTAATTCGCTGATTCTATTTTTTTGATTATTTACTAAGATTGCAATGGATTCACTAATTCCAACAGCATTAAATTTTGTTGGTTTGCCAAACACTGAAAAAATAATCCCTTTTTGTTGTAGGACACTAAGTAAATGATATGTCTCTGTTCTTGGAATTTTAAGAGATTTTGATATCTCTGAAGCTGTTTTAATGCCTAATTTGCTTAGAAATATGTATACTTTAGCCTGATTTGGTGTTAAATCATAATTTACAAGCAATCTGTTTATTTCATTTATTGGACTATCTGTTTCAAACATCTCTGTAAGCGATTCACTTGTCATTAGTAATTATTACAATTTTTGTAACATAAGCGAATGTATGTTATTACGTGTTACAGATCAAAGATTAGGCGTAGTTTTGATCATGTTTGAGAATTATCTGATAAATAGACTCAGTATGATGTCTCCTTGTAATAACTGTATGATGAATCCTCCTGTGATTAGAAGTAGATAGGGTATTCCTGGAGTAATCCATGTATTTGGTTCTGTACAATATTCTTCGTTTTCTGCATGGTGGATTGTAAGGTTTATCTTTTTTTTACCTTTTTCAATTTTTTCAATTGAAAAACAAAATTTAGGATTTTTGGCTTTATATCCTATTAACATTGCACAAATTTTTTTAAATTTTGTTTCTTCAAACCCCTCAAAAATATTCTCATGTTTTATGAGTGCTGCTGAATTTCTAATCACGTTGATGATAAATGGTAAGATAAACAGCACTGCAGCATTTGATAATGTTGTAAATGGTGTTACTGGATTTTCAGAAAATGTGGCCATTGGTGCAATTACTGCTAATGCAATTAACGCAAATGCATCTGCCCCTCCAAATAAGCCAATTCTCCAAATGAAAATCACAAACGGTGCTATGATTAACGCTATTCCGAGATAAAGTAAATGCGGTAAGATATCTGAATTTATAAAAACTAATAAAAATCCAATACTTCCAAACACTATCCAAAAATAATCGTGAATTTCTCTTTTCCAAATATCAATTATGGATCCTACTATTAGCATAATGAGTGCTAATCCAATTCCAATGTTATCGTAATTCAATAATTCAAACAAGTTGTTATTCTCTTTATCGTGCTCTGATTTCTTTTATATTTCTAGGCAAAATGTTATTTTGATATTTCATATCTTTAAAATAAATTTATGTTCAACGATTTCTTATCTCTGATATTTTTTCTTTAATTCCTTCAAATTTCTCACCAATGTTTAGCTTATCTGCAATGCCTAACTTTTCAGTTATAATTTCCAATTTTTCTGCACGCTTTAAAATAAACACTGCAACCCCAATCGCTACAGGAATTATTATGTAGATCATATTTGAATCATTTATCATAAATTCTTGTTCTACAGGTGTTTCAACTACCGGCATGTTTAGTATTTGTGCTGTTTTTGAAATTGTAGATGAACTAAAACCATTTCCTGAAACTGTTGCGGAGATAGCTATTGTATCTTTATCATTGGCAAGAATGTTCATTATTGCTACCCCCTCATTATTGGTGCTGTCATCTGATTGTAGTATTTCTCCCCCAATTGCAACCCATTCCACATTAAATCCGCCTAACGCTGTATTAATTTCGGGAATTGTTACAGACAGTTTTGCTTCTAAACGTTCATTCCAATTCATACCTCCAAGTAAATCTAAAGATACTATTGGACTAATATCTACAATATTGATATTATATTTTGATAAAGGCAAATCTTCAGATAATAATGCAATTTCAATCAAACCCTCATCACGTGATTCTAGTTTTATTGTGTTAAAGTATTCTCCTTTTTTTATTGTAATCTCTTCTGGAATTTCTAAAACTGATTCATCATTTGATACTATTTTTATTAAAATGTCGTTTTTTGCATACACCGGATTCCCTGCTGAATCTAGCAATTGAATTGTAGCTAAGCTTTCAGAGTTTGCCAAAAGATTTTCTGCAAATGACATGTGCATTTCTGCAGGATCTGTAGTGTGACTAGTTGCTGCCATGGTTCCTTCAAACTGACCTGCTTGAAAAGATAATGTAGCATCTCCAATTTCATCAGTTAATAAATTTAACAACACATATGGTTGGTTCTTTTTGATTATTTCGGGTTCAGTGTTTGCAAAATCATTTGCAGATAAAGTTAGAACTGAATCCTCGATAAATGGAGTTACGCCACTTCTTCCATTCTCTTCTTCCTCATCTTCATCATCAGTTGTAGTTGTAACTGATTCTTCTTCTGTTTCTAGCAAATATGCAATTATTGGAAATTCACTTCCTACTAAAATCACTGGAACTAATGGCTCAACAGTTAAACTGATATCTTCTTTGATCGGTCCTATCGGGTTGCCTGGTACTGTTTTTACTCCTTGATTATCTGTAATGTAAAATGATATTGGATCATCATGAGCAACAGTTCCGGTATTTCCAAAAACTAGTGCAATATTATCCCCTTTTTTCATAATTGGATTAATTGGGTTAACTGTACTTGATTTTGAAGACGCAAAATTTATCTCATAATCTTGTTTAGCAGTTACTGGTACTGTAACTGTTACCAGTTCTCTGTCTGATGTACCTGACGTGCTACTTCCTGTCTTTCTTGAAACTACCGTGTCTGTCTCAAAATAAGTTACAGCGATCAGTTCTTTTTCTCCAGTAGTTAAAAATGGAAGTGCAGTTGTAATTGATGGCCCCTCTCCTTCTAAAGCACCAACCTCATCATGAGTTACAGTAAATGAAGCTCCCTCTGTAAGATAGTTATTAGTTGAAATAAACATTTCAAATGTCTGTGCATCAGATGTGGTAAATTCTCCTAGATTTGGTCTAGGAGTGAATGTCGTATATGCTGAATACGTTCCTTTTTTGATTACTAATTCTTGATTGCTGAATTGAATTTCCTCAAAGTCATGACTTGTGTTAATTGATACATCTGGATTTTCTACTCCTAATTTCATATGAATGTCTTCCTCAGCTTTTACGGGAGATCCATCGCCATCATGTAATTGTACTATTGCATACCCTTTGGCACCACTGTAACTACTATATGTTTCGGGAATTACAAACAATTTAACTTGTAATGGGTCTGTTGGTTTACGTACTTTCACAAATTCACTCACTTTTTTCATATTTTCAGCACTTGCAAAAATAATTGCATCCCCTGAATTTATTAAATCAAATTCTGTTATGGCAAAGTATTCTCCTTTCTTAATTGTCAGTTCTTGATTTCTTATACTTATTGTATCTTTATTTGGAGTTTCTATTTTTATTGTCATGTCTTCTGGTGCAATTGTCGGTAACCCTCCCGTTGTTGCTAATTCTACAGTTACATAACCAAATCTTGGTCCATCTATTGGAAAATCATTTGGAGTGATTTTCATTAATATCTGAGTTGGATGATTATTATTATTGAATACTTCCAAAGTTATTTCTTTTGATGAAAACCCCGGTGCTGCCAACGCGATATTGGCAATTCCTGGTTTCATTGCTTTAATTTGTACATTCTTTGTATATCCGTTATTATTTTCTTCCACATTAATTATTTGTATGATTGAATTATCTGAACTTGTCACTTTGAGATTATCTATTGATTTTGGCACCATCATTCCATTTGAAGCAACAAAAATCTGTAATGTGCCTACCGTATTTTCTAATAATTTTTCAGGATGTAGTTGATATCCAAATTCCGCTGTTGTTTGAGCATAAGCTGGTGTGATAAACATGATACAAACCACTACTAATATCAAAAAAATTACTTTCAATCTATAGAAAATTGCTACATTTTTGATATATCAACCAGTGTGAAACATTACAATACATACTGATTCTAACCAAATATCGTGCCTACACTAAATATTTTTGATTGAATTACTGCTATTGATATCATTGAAATTATTATTAGAATTATAGAATGTCTGAATCCTGCCGAATACGATCCTGTAGTGATTTTCCCTAAAAATAATCCAGATAACCATGCTTGAACCAAGATGGCTATTCCTAATAATTCAAAACGGGCATTTGATTCCATCTGGAGTGTGTTTTTCTTTACTTCATCTGCTTCTAGGCCTGTCCCTATGCCAGTAAGTGAATCAATCACTAGCAATGTTGTAAAACTGGTAATTCCTACTAGCATAAAACCTACTAGTACATACGGTTTTAACATGTCTCTTTTTGATTTTTCTATGTTTCGAATTTTTTCTGAAATACTTGCTAATGTATCTAATGTGTTGACGTTACCTCCACCCGATGAAATTATTTCAAACAAAACTCTGAAATTAATTAAAATCTGAAAGTCTGTAGTTTCTTTTTTAATAAATTGAAAAATATTTTCTAGTGTCATACCCCACTCTAGTTTGTTTGAAATGCCATTTGCCACTTTATTGAATAATCCGTAGTCCTTTCTTTTTGTTGCTCGAATAACACATTTTTCAGGACCTAGACCTGCTTTTCTTGCTTCTGCAACATCTCTGAGAATTATCGCTGCTGCTGATTCTGCATCAAGGGAGAATTGATATCTGCTCTGGAATTTTATTGCGGGCCATACTGCCGATACAATTAATGCCCCTCCTAAAATATACAAATTATAATCAGGTATTATTTTTAGAAAAATTATTGCAGTTGCTGCAATAATCCCTGGAATTCCAAACATTATAATTTTTTTCAAGTCTATCTCGTCAATCTTTGATTTGTTTATTGATTTTGCAAGAAACAAAAATAATCCAGAAATTATTGGAGGCATTAAAATTACAAAATAAATTGGATCAATATCTGTCTCCAATGGAGGTGCTCCTGTTATGCCTCCCGTAGTTGTAGCAGTGACTATGATGTATACTGCTAAAATGACGATTTGCATTGTTAGATACGTATCTACAAGTGCTTTGACTTGATCCACTAACCCTTTTTGGGCATTCTCATAAAGATCAAAAGCACTAGTCATTTTAGTTTTAAGATAATTTACCACGTCTCCTCCACTTTGAATGGCAGATACATATCCACTAAGAAACTCTCCAAAATTTGAAGGCCCTTTGTCTTTTACTTCTGCCATTACAGTTAATGGGTCCATGCCTAAAATATCGATCTTTTTTAAAATCTTCATTGCTTCTTTTCTAACATGTGGTAAAAGTTCCATATCTTTGATTTTAATAAAAATTGAATATGGCCCAAACCCACTTGTTGAAAGCAACGTAACTATTGTAATGAAAAAGGGTAGTTCAGAATCTATTTTTTATTTAATTTTTTTTGCTTATCTTTTTGCTCAAAGCTTTTTAAAAAAGACATCTATCCACCATACTCGATTTTTTTCATCAACGCTTCTGGGTCTCTATAATATTTTCCAATGTTTTCTGCTACTTTGGCATAACTTCTAATTCCACGTTGTAATAGCCATTTTATGACTCTCTTCCTTTTTTCATATTCTTCTGATATTTGCTCCCTGTCTCTTCCTGTTTGCTCTGCAATTCTATGTAGCATTACACTATCTTCTAATCGTGCATCAAAATAATCTGATTTTGGATCCCATTTGAATGCTGAATGATAAACATCCGCAGTGTTGAGTTCCTGAACTGATATTGCTTTTCTAGTGCTTTTTCCATCATGTCCTTTTACTCTTCTAATTACTATTGCACAATTCATCAAAGATAGATATGATGCTGGAATGTCCATCGGTTTCTGTTGTAATCTTTTACCTGCTGATTCTAAACTGTCTGCGTGCATTGTACAAAGACCACCGTGTCCTGTTGCCATAGCCTGAAACATCACATATGCTTCTGCACCTCTAATTTCTCCTACCACAATATAGTCCGGTCTGTGTCTTACACCTGATTTTATAAGATCATACAGTCCAATTTCACCTTCGCCACTTGGACCAAATCCTGTTCTAGCAACTAGGCTAAACCAGTTTTCATGTTTAATGTTAATTTCAGCTACGTCCTCAACAGAAAATATTTTGTAGTCTGGATTGACTAGTCCCGTTATTGCGTTTAAAATAGTAGTTTTTCCGCTGCCTGTAGATCCTATGACCATAATTGACATTTTTGCTTCCATTAACATCCACAAATATGCTGCAACATCTACACTGATAGTTCCAAACGATATTAGATCCACAACCGAATATGGATCTTGTTTGAATTTTCTTATTGTAAAGCTTGTTCCCTTTGGAGTGACCTCTTTTTGATACAATACTGAAATTCTATGATTTCCTTCTAATGCTAAATCTGAAATTGGGTATGCTGAACTGATGTGTTTTCCTGCTCTGAATACTATTCTGGATACAAATGAATTGAGTTTTGCATCTTGAAATTTTATGTTACATGGAATGCTGTCATATTTTCTATGCCATACATAGATTGGAGCATCTATTCCACTACAGCTTACATCTTCTATATTTGGATCATGCATAATTGGATCGATTAATCCAAAACCTGCAATATCTCGTTCTAGATAATATTTTACCTTTTCCATACTTGCAAGGGGATAATCTTGAAATAATTTTGTATTGTCTTTAATGGTCTTATTTACAAATGACATGAACCCAAAATCTTTTTCAATATTTTCTGGAGAATCTAGGTTTTCTTCTATTAATCTGTATAATTGATTGTAAATTATTTCTTCTTGTTGATTTAGTTTTGTTTCGTCTACTTGATACGATATGCTTCCATTTTCTTGGTCTTGTAAAATATTTGCATAGCTAAATGGCGCTTTTAATGGGTAGTTTTCAATTAATGTTGTTCCCTTTGGAGTTTCATTTTTTAATTCACTTAGAAAATCACTTTTAAGAAATGTTTCTAAACTCTGCTCTTCTTTGTTTTTGCCCATTATATTCAATGTTTATTCTTAATTTTTTGATATATCAACCAGTATGAAACATTACAATACATACTATTGGCAAAAAATGTCTTTCTTTTTATTATATTTTAAAAATACGAATTGGATAAGATTTGAAAAAATTCCCCTTACCCTAGGACTTTCCTTCTACGGTTACGCTTTGTGGTGCACCTGTTTTACCTGCAAATATGTTGACACTAGCACTTGCACCAGAATCCAGTGATGTCAGAGTGCCGTTATTCAATTTGAAGTAAATAACTGCTGCTTGACCTGGTGTTAATGCTACTGGTCCATTACCTGGATCTGCACATATTCCTTCAGTTGTTGTCTCTGTTGATACAAGATCAATTGATATGAAATCTGCACCTGCAGGACATACTGGGTTATTTACCTGTCTAGCCATACTTCCAGTTCCACTAGTTGCTGCCCACCCCGTATGGTTTAATGATTGTTGGAATGTTGCTGAACTTATTGTGGTGTCTGGGAACCATTGGGTAAATGGCACGTCTGTACCTCTGATTTGGATTTTGTCTACTGAAACGACTTTATCCCCCGTATTTCTTATTTTAGCTGCACCAATAGCTATACCGTTTGTATCAGTGCTGTGTACCCATACTTTTGCCCCTGATACTGAAATTGATTCTGTTTGAGTACCGCCTTGGAAAAGACTGGCACCATAAAGAACAACTCCTGAACCAAGTACAACTGATGCCACCAATATGATGACTGTTGTAAGTACTGTACTTAATGCACGACTTTTGTTTAGCTTTGGTTTCATTTTGTTAGTTGAACTTTTCTTCATCCATTTAGGTATTGTCCTAACTTCCCACTATTGGAATTTTGTATATTCTATATGTAAACATAAATTACATACAACGTGTAAATGTTATTTTTATTGATTTTATGTATCTTCGCCTGATATTCTAGCATATGCAGAAATAAATTTTGCAACTGTTTTACGAAGACTTTCATAAGGAATGCAAAGATTAAACACCTTTGTGATTCCTTCTGGCAATCCTATTGCAATCACTGTGATTCCTTTCTTTCTTGCTTCTAATATTGCATCTTCCATATCTTTATTGTTTCCTAACGTTCCAACTTGTTGACCATCTGTAATTAAAAAAATAAATTTTTTTTCAATATTTTCCCTTTCTAAAATTCTTGTACATAGTTTTACCGCATCTCCTATAAAAGACAATCCTGTAATTTCTATTCCTCCAACTCTTGATCTTGCAGTTTGATCATATTTTTCATAATGATCTTTTACTATTCTGAAATTATTATTAAAAGTAAAAAACCCCCACTTGCCGTTTTTTGAGTTTACATCATTGGCAGCTTCTCCAAGTGCTATTGCAAATTTTTTCATCTCATCAAATTTTAGTCTCATGCTAGAACTTGTATCTAAAACTACTGCCCATTCTTCTTCTATTTTCCTATAATCGTCTTGCTCAAAGATCTGAATGCTGTTATTTTGAGCTGCAACTGCCTGAATTGCTGCCTGCATTTGCAACAGTCCCATATCTTCCGGTATGCCTTCATCCATTATGTTTGGAACCAACTTCATTTGACTGCTCATCTTTTTCAAAAACATATGGGTCGCATTTCTTAGTCTCAAATACTCTCCAATGTTTTCTGGAGCAAATTCAATTTTGTCAAAATTTAGATCATGTGTCAAACCACCATATTTTTTCCTCGTTTTATCTCTACGTTTTTGCTGTTCAAACCAAATATCTATAAAATTCTGTACATTCTTCTCCACTGTTCCGGATGGATTTATTGTGACATTTTGTTTCCAATTGATTGCATTATTTTGTTGAGTATAATGATCAACATATGGGGCATTTTCTTCTTCAATAATATTTTGATTAAAATATAATTTATCTGCAATTTCAATTATCTTATTTTTATCTTTAGAGTCTAGTTTTATAATGTTGTTTTTAATTACATCCTCAATTTTTTTCTTTGAACCAAACCTATCAATAAATTTATTTCTTTTATATGTTAATTTGTCTTGAATATTTTTTTCATTAATTATTTTAAATGCATTATTAATTTTGTTTATTCCTTGATAATATTCCGGAAAAAATGTTTTTAAGAAATGATTTATTTTAATGTCTTCTATTTTTTCTATTGTTTTGTATGCTTTATCTTTATCTTTATCTTTAATCCAATTTTGGTATTTGCTAAAATCAGTTACACTTGCATGTGCTGCCGCATGACAAACAGTAGCAAAAAATAAATTCCATATTGTTTGTGCTCCCGACTCGTATTCTGAAAAGACAATTCCCTCGTAGACACTATGCCCATTAATTTTTCGTGGCATGGGTAAATATACGGTCATTATTGGCAAATAATCTATTTTTGGAAAATGAATTGTATCTAAAAAAAATAGATCTATCTCAGTCGGTTTTTTTCCACATATCTCAAAAAAGATTTTATGTGCTACATCCTCTACTCTTTCTTTCATTTAATCACACTTTTCGATTTCGTTGTGCTATTTTTCCTTCAATTACTTTTTTAATTATCTGTCTTACTTCGTCTTGTACTTCTGGATCATCGCTAGTCATTGGAACCAAAGTTTCATTTCCGCCTTGTAAAATATCAACTCCATCTGAACAGATCTTTGCCCAATTTACTAAATCCCCCACTGATGGCCCATAAGGAAGATCTCCCATTTTGTATTCTTGTCTTAATTTTGCACCTATTCTTACAATTATTTCAGCATCTTCTAGAGAAATTCCGCCTCTTTCAGAGACCATCTTGAATTCTTTTTCATCGATATTATCTCCTACACTCATATAATCAAAATTCAACCAGACACTCATTCTTCTCCTCATAGCTGCGTTGATTGGTTTTGTACCTGCAAATTCTGATGATACTGGGTTCATGCTAATTATCATGTATGCATGTTTATGTCTGTGAATAATTTCACTATCTTTTTCTGTAAGTACCATGTGTCCTCTTTGGTCTAGCAATGGGTTTAACTTTGTTGCAACGTCTTGTTTCATCATGTTTGCCTCATCAAGATATAGTATTCCGCCTTTTCTACACCATCCAGTAATTAATCCATCAATCCAATTCTCTTTTCCCAATCCAACATATCTTCCAAAAAGATCAAAGACAGATGTGGCCAAACCACAGTTGATTTCCCACATTGGAAGTCCAGCCAATTCTGCCACCAAGTATACGATATGTGTTTTACCAGTTCCACTGGGACCAATTAATGCGCATTGTTTGAAAAATTTTAATGCTCTTCCAATTCGCTCCACATAATGTTCTCCATTATCTAGATATGGTGGCGTGTCTTTTGGTATCATGTCATCCATTTCTGGAGGAAATATCATGTCTGAAGAATCCATGTATTTTTTAAAATCATACATTTTTGATAGTTTGTGCGTGTCTTTTTTTATCTTGGATATTGATACTGAGAGATTTACCTTGTCTGAATTTATTTTTGAATGATTAACTGATGATATCACTCTATTTTGCTCCATGCGTAGATTGCTTATGTGGTGATATGGTTAATGCTGTTATGTGTGTGCTGATATTACATACACATTGTTTAATGAATTTCAAGATACAATTAATCAGATTGAACATACAAGTTGACTTGAATTCTATATCCATGAGTAAAAATGACCCGAAAAATAACGTATTTCATAAATATGATGTAGAGGCAACAATTGATGAAATCGAAAATGCCGAGACACATTCTACTTTCAAGTACGGATTTACAATTTTATCAAACCCAAAAAACGTCCGCCTAACAATTGAAGGCATGGCCAAAATATCCGGGGATGTGAAAGAAAGAGACGACATTCTTGCCAAGGATGAAAACGACGTTCCCAAGATTTTATCTGTGATTTATCAGGAACTATTTCCAACATTTTTTTTGCTTTCAAAAAGTCTCAATGTCTCATGTCCTCCTATCCAAATTGGTGGAATGGGCGCAGGTAATGCATCTGAAGCAATTGATGAGATCGAAGACATCTCTACAACACAAGAAAACATGACCGAAGTTGCAGAACCTACAGATGAATCAGAATTAGAAAACCCAGACATTATTCAACCAAACTTGTGATTATGATATCTTCTACACTATCAATAATGCCAGATCTAAATTTTATAATGTCTAAGATTTCTCTTAGAAATAATAACCGATTTCACTTTAATTCCAGACGAGCACTTGCAAACGTTGTAACTAGTGCCATAATCCTATCTGCAGTGAGTATTATGGGTGTGGCGATGCTTGGATGGTCAAATAGTAGCTTGACTACACAAAAACAAGCAATGGAAGAAACATTTTCCACTCAAATGAATAAAATAAATGAAGATATTATTTTTGAAAATGTTTGGTTTTCCACTACTTGTCCTGGAAATTGTATTAACGTTACATTGTCTAATGTTGGAACACTGGGACTAAATGTAACACAGATGACGTTAATTGATCGAACAACTTTAGAGGAATTGCAAATTTTTTCATATGCTGATGCAGGAATTGTTTCATCTGGTACGTTTTCAACAAATGCAACATATTCATGGACGTCTGGAGAAGACATAGGCATAATTGTATTCACAGAAAGAGGAAATCAGTTCACTACTCAGGTAATAGCACCATGAGAAAACACCGTGGATTAAGTACAATAGTTGGAACCGTATTTCTTGTGGCAGTAGTTATTGGTACGCTTTCTTATGTCACTTATAGCATGAATGTATTGGGAAACTTTTCTGAATCATTAATTGTAGAGGAGAAAAGACAAAAAGATCAAAAAGATGAGGCATTTGAAATTACATCCATAAGTGTGAATCAAAACAAATTAGGTGGTATTGTAAAAAACACTGGCGAGATTCCCATTAGAATCACCAATCTATATGTTGATGAGCAAGGAGTAAACGACGATGTTCAAAAGTTTGTAATCGATGACGATATCTTGCCTGGTAATACAATTAATTTGCTAGATTTTATTGATTATACGGTAGATCCAACAAAAGGATACAACGTAAAACTTGTCTCATCTAGAGGTGCTGTTCAAACAGTTTACATAAACTCTCCATCTTCTGAAAGTCTTTTGATGAATATACGGGCAGTTCCAGAGTTTATACCATCTGAATTTACAACAACTATCTTGTACAGCATAGTCAATAACATGTCAAATAACAACGTATTATACAATGTGACTCCTCAACTGACAATTGATGATGTTGTTGGAGCAGATGTAGCTTCAATTCGTTCTGGTCCAATTCCTGCATCTTATCCTGTATTGGCACCTGGTGATATAGCTATTTTTGAATATGTTGTTCAAATGACTGGAGCTGTTGATGATTCTGCAATATTTAATGCTACGATATCAAATGGAGTTGAAGGAAATTTTGTAACTACTACTTCAACTGTGCGTGAAGTAACTGTTGCAACACAGGCAGGTACAGCACTGGAATCTTTTGGTTTGTCAAATATGTTGGGTCAACAAGTAGACCTTATGTACTTTCATGACGAATCCAACCTTACACCAAATAGTGAATACCAAATGGATTCTGCAGATCCTTCTGGTGGTGGAAGCATGATTGATCCTCGAAGTGGAGACGTTGAATTTCTAAGTGCGTCTACATCCTCATCTACTATTATTGTTAACGGAACTTGGAATATGCGACTTTCTTATTGGAGTGATTTAACACCTGTCGGTGTACCTGCACCTGATGTGGCATTTCACTTTAACTGTTTTCCATGTGGTGGAAGTGATGATATATCTGAATCTACTGGAAACATAAATAATGATGATTTTGACAGAGTAAATAGTGTGTCATTGATTTCATCGGGAGGTCCTGATGACAATGCATATTATGATTTTGATGGAAGTGACGATTACCTATCCTCAGAATGGGATGAATGTTCGGAATACACTGATCACACATGTATTAATAGTGAGGCTGCAACAACTGCCGTCTGGTTTAGAATTCCTCCTTCCACTGATAACTATAATCCAATAGTTCATTGGGGAGATGATGGTAACGACGATGAATATGAGATTTCATTTGGTGACGGTGATGCTGCAAGTCATGGAAATATTCTCTTTATGTATAATACCGACGTTGGTAATGATATAACAAAATGTGAATCCCCAAGTACTTATGACTATGATGATGACCTGTGGCATTTTGCAGTAGGAGCTCGTAGTGGAGATGATGATTGTAAATTGTATATCGATGGAGTTCTAGTTGACAATACTGAAGAATGCATTGGCTGTGGTGGTTCTTCAGTAATGCAAGTAGATGGTACAGATAGTGTGTTTATAGGATATGATGGAGCAGGTAATGAGTTAGAAGGCGATGTTGCATCTTTTATGCATTGGGATAGCACTGAGTTAAATTCTGGCGATATACAAGAATTGTATTATACTAATTTTGGCAACAATGCTACACGACTTACTTGGTCAATTATTAGAACTGATGCAAACGGTGTTGATCAGGAGACAATCTACAGTGGCATTCACCAGTTATCTTTTGCAGATCCTCAAATCAAATCTACCAGTGGAGGGACTCGATATGACTCTTTTTCAAATGATAACACATATGAAAAATACTCATTTTACAATGCAACATTTACCACTGTTGCAAATGCCACACTAAATACCGGTGATAGAATAAAATCTGTCTTGTCTTGGCCTGGTGATAATCAAAATTTACCAATTAACATAAGAATTGATGACGATGATAATTCATTTATTCTCCCTGATTCAACTAGCTATATTCAAACACCATATGTGACACCAATACTTCCATCATATACCATTATTGATAATGATGAGCAAGTGAGTTATGTTATATTTAATAGTGGACCAAATGGGGCATGGTTTACTTATGGGGGAACCCGGTTTGTTGTAACTTTGCCTGATGGGACCGCCTCTTATGCAGGAATAGTTGATACTGTTAATGGTACTGCAGTACTCCCAACACAAGACAGCATATTCATACCTGATCAAAACTCCGCAGAATTTGTTTTTGAGATATTATCAAATCCACCACAACTTAATGCTGCATCACAATATCGGGCGCCTCCTGGTGATTATTATGCATCAGTGTTCCTGAGTGGGTTTGATGACAGTGGGGAAACCTTTCTTAGAACCATTGATCTAGGGTCTGTCCATATTCAAGATTGAGCCTACCTGTTATCCTGTAACATTAGAATACATACAACTTTTAATGTAATTTTCAAGTATTAGAAAATCAATGCAATCTAGCGAATCTACCGATCCTAACAATCCTGTATCCAGTGAATCTGCTACCACTATGCCTGTTGATCCGTTGGCATCTAACGCAGGTACCTTGACTCAGCTAAATACGTTGATTGAGGAATCTATGCAAATCTATGAACTAGAAGACCAAAAAACAAACATCATAGAGGATCTGCATAATGCATTAAAAATAATTACAGAATTTCTAAGTTTTTCAGTTAACATTCATCCTGAAATATTCAATCTTCCTTCAGATGCCAACATAGTTTTGTTACCTAATTTAGAATTAAACATTAAGCTAGCAAATGGTAAAACAGAGACTAAAAAATTCACAGATTATTCCCCTGAAACAATCACACAAATAATTGAATACATCACACCACAATTAATAGGATTAATCCAAACACAAAAGACGTATCTGACAGAAAAGATTACTTTCTTAAGAGCTGCCACAAAACAACTAAACGTACTTTCTCAATTAAAAGAAAACCTGCCAAGTAAAATTCCTGTAACGGAGATTCCGGAAAATATTGAATAAATTAATTCGCAGATATAATACAGTCAAAGATTTAAAGTCAAATCTTGAAAAAGAGATTGATGAAACAGAGCAATCAATAAATGAATATTCTAATGTTTTAGGTAACAAAATTAGATTAAATGAAGAATTCTCCAAAGATGATCCTGAGTTTTTGGAACTAAAATCAAAACTAGAAAACAATCCTGCGGACAAAAAGAAAACAGATACAAAAATAGACGATTCTAAAAACAACGATAAAAAAAAATCTGAAAAAAAGATGGTTGAAAAACCAAAAAAACAGTCCAAAAAAGATAGTGAGCATTGGTATAATTTGGATCAAATAATGGTGTATAATGGAATTGGACTCAAAGGGGAATTAGAATTGTATTTCAAGGCAATAGATGACCTAAAATCAAAACTAGAAACCCTTCAAAGAACATTATCTGCATTGAACAATATTATTGAAAAGGGACTTAAAGACGATATGGCGTGCATTGCATTTCATGGCTCAAATGGACCACTTCAAATATCCTTTTTAAAAACAAGCGATATTAGGAAAAACTTTTCATTCAAATCGATCTACTCTGGAACTGCAATTTCTCAAGAAAGTATTATAAAAATAGGAATATAGTGAATTTTTATGTTAAATAGTCTAAAATTATATAATAATTTCATGTTTAAAGATATTAAGAAATACGATCGATCCGATCAAAACTTCTTAGCTATATCACAATATAGTCTAGTCTTTTCTTATTGAGGATCCAGAAAAAACATGACCACAGAAATACAAACTTCGATATTTGACTCTACGCCAGACACACAGTTGTATGAGTACAAACTATCCCTTGATAAAGTTCAAGCAGAACTCTTACAATATGGTTTGACATCAAATCAAAGTAAAGTGTTTATTTATCTTGGAAAATATGGTGCAAAGACAGCACCTGAAGTATGCAAGGCCCTTAAATTACCTAGAACTGAAACATATCATTTACTATCAGCATTACAAAACAAAGGAATTGTTTCTGCAACGTTTCAACATCCGATTCAATTTACAGCATCCCCATTAAACAAAGCAATATGGATTTTAGTAAATGCTGAAAAAGAAAGAGTCAAATCTTTAGAGCATATGGAAAAAGGATTATCTGAATTATGGAATAACATTCCTACTTTTGACTCATTACATGATGAGGTTGAAGAAAAATTCCAAATGCTTCAAGGTGCAAATCAAATTCAATCAAAAATCACTGAAATGACTGATAACTTTAAAGATGAATTTTTAATTCTTGGTTCTGAAAAAGATTATATCAAATTATATCATGGTGAATTTTTAGAATCTTTTGTAAAATCAAAACAACAGTTTAGATTACTAAGTGCATGTTCAGATAAAACTACCTACATATTTGATAATCTGGAAAGAAAAAATATCAAAAAACTAGATAAAGACATTCAAAATCATTTATGCTTTATTCTAAAAGACGATTCTGAATTATTGTTCTTTACAAAGAATGCAAACTCTACGACAGAACCATTTGCAATGTGGACTAACTCAAAATCACTAGTATATTCAATGAAATTACTCTTTGAATCTCTTTGGACAAATTCAAAGAATATTCATTTGTAATAGTTTGTGTTAATTTTATTTGTTAGAATCAAACTAGTCTCTCTCTTTATATAGAAAATTCCATCTTCTCTCTTTGTAGATATGGATTCCACTTATCCCAAAGTCAAAACAGGCATTCCCGGACTAGATTCTATAATTTCTGGCGGATTAAAAAAGAACAGGTCTGTCATAATATCTGGCCCACCTGGCAGTGGAAAAACAACATTTGGATTGCAATTCCTGTATTCCGGTGCACGTGACTTTGATGAGCCAGGCGTATACGTAACAATGTCACAAAATATCGATGAGATAAAAAATGACTGCAAATCATTTGGCTGGGATTTTGATGATCTAATCAGCAAAGACAAAATCATGATGATTGATGCAAGACCGTTTAAGATTCAAGATGAGATGATTGGCAAAGATGATTCCCTATACAGGGGAGAGCAGATGCCATTTGAGCACTTGACAAAATTGCTGCTAAGCAGCATCAAAAGAATCGAAGCAAAAAGAGTGGTGATGGACTCTGTTACAATTCTTGCAATGCAGTATTTGGATAAATTTTACATGAGACAGGGTTTGCAAGGAATGATTCAGGCATTAGAAAATTATGGCGTAACTTCGCTGATAATATCAGAGCATTCAGAAAACAACGAGATTCCTTTGGAATGGTTTGTCACATCTGGGATTATTCAGCTCAGACATACAAGAAAAGAAGACACCATGGAAAGAACCATTCAGGTAACAAAGATGCGTGGAATCAAACACAGTCAGCAAATTCATCCAATTATTTTGGATGGCGATGGAATGCATATTCAACATCCTAGATTGACTCCTTAGGTTTTTTTCTGTTTTTTAATTTGTTGTAACACCATTGGCAAAAATGCACCGACATCAGTAACAATTCCTAATGCCTGCCAAGTACCCCTATCCATTAGCTTGGTAACTGTTGGCTGATTGATATCAACTACTACAACTTTGACGTTTGCAGGTAACATGTTACCAGTTGCAATAGAGTGCAACATTGTAGAAATCATAATTACCATATTTGCGTCTTTGAGCACTTTTTTGTACTCTCTTTGTGCCTCTGCAACATCTGTAATTACATCAGGTAATGGTCCGTCGTCTCGAATAGATCCAGCCAATACAAATGGGATTTTATTTTTCACACATTGATACATTATTCCACGTGTTAATTTTTTTGTCTTAACCATATTTGCAATAGACCCTGCACGAAAAACAGCATTTATGGTCTCCATATGATTTCGATGTCCACGATATGCCAAAGTTGCATCATGAACATTCATTCCTAGCGATGTTCCAAGTGTAGCATATTCTATATCGTGAACTGCCAAAGCGTTTCCAGCTAAAACTCCGTCAATAAACCCTAGTTTGATCAACTCTGCAACGGCATCAGCTGCACCTGTATGTACTATTGCAGGACCGCCTACAATTACAATTTTCCCGCCGTTCTTTTTTGTCTTGTAAATGTCCTCTGCTACTTTTTTTGCAATATGCTGAGTTGGTCTTTCACTAGAACTTGAGCTTCCCATAAATTCAAAAACATTAACACCTTCTCTTGGACGTTCAGGTGGCGTAATCTTTATTCCGCTTTCTCCAACAATGATGTTGTCTCCTTTTTTAACATCCCTTACAGGGACACAAAACGCTCTGTTGTTTTTTACTACAATGCATTTGTCCATCATCATATTTTCAACTTGAATCCATTGCTTATTGTGAAAAACTCGAGTATGGTTATTGGTGGTACTGTAAAAGTCATCTGGCATTACCATGTCTTTTGGTGCTTTTTTTAATGAAATTCCTTTTTGTATTTTTGAGACTGCTCCTTCACGATAAATTGTTTCTAAAATTTCATCTAGGTGTTTTTGATTCTTGCCGGTAACTGATAATCGTGCATATGATGGATCTTTTTTCTTTTTTCCTATGTTGATTTCCTCTACTTGAAATTCTCCGTGAAGATCCATTATCTTGTCAAATATTTTTGTTAAAATTGATGAGTCGATAAGATGCCCATCTACTTCAATCTCTTGTGTATATTTTGCCAATTGTTATTCTAAATCTGATGATAACAAAAGCTTTACGCTGATTTTATTTGACTATTTTTGGTAAAAAAATTTCAATTATACTGGTAGAGTTACCTTGCCTTTGTATTCTGGAATGTTGTCTTTTTGAAATGATTGCTCCAAGATTTCTTTTTGTGTTTTAGTTACTCCTTGAACAATTGTTTTAGAAATACCATATTTGTCAACCAAAGCAAGTATGTACCCACTGTTATCTGTTAACACAAATCCTGCAGATTCATCAACAAATGCATAAAGATTTTCTTCCCCAACTGGGTCCCAGACGTTTGATTTGTTATCCCGTAATGCCAACGCAGGCATTGCTTTTCCATTAGTCAGTTTGTTAAGATATTCTCTGGCTTCTGCTACTCTTTTTTGTCCTGTTTTTAAGGCTTGAAAATACTGCACGACTCAAAGAAGATTTGATTGTTATAAAAACAATATCTCAAAAGACTGTTATATCTTCTTAATTTGATAGAATCATGCCTCTTACAAACAATGTAATTATAAAATTAAATGAAATCACCACATTAGTTGAGGATAAAAATAATCTAACAGAGCAAGACATAGAAGAGATAAAATTAATTTTCAAAACCATTCTAAAGAACGGTGAAAGATATGACGTTGATGATATTGAATCATGGTTTGAAAATGAGGGTAGTTGGACAAATAAACAGACAAGAGTTAGAGTGATCAATCTTTCTCATTATGTTCAAGACAAATTTGAACAAACAGCAAGACTAAAAATTATTTCAGATGATTAGTATTTTAAAATCAATATCAAATTTCTAATTGTTCTAATAAACGCCCCACAATTTTTGCATTCTCTTCTCTCTCAATTAGGATTTTTCCTAGTCTTTCTTTTTTTGATTTATCTTCAGATGAGATAATTTGAAAATACTCATCATCAAGATCATTATTTGCTTGCAATCGTTTGATTACCTCAAAAAGTATTCCTATGATTTGTTTTTGCGCTTCAATTAATTCATCTTTGCTTTTTTCAGACATGTCGTTATTTGGATACTATTTTTTTAAATATCTCCATTAACTTTGGATCTGTGATTTCATTTTTTGCAGTCTTAAAAAATGAGGCCAACGATTTTTCAGAATGTCCTTCATTTGAATAGACTTTTGCCTGTAACGCCATTTCTAATTTGTCTATTTGATGAACTAATTGAGCTTCCTTAGAGTGATTTAATTGATATTCAATCCAAAGATTATTGTATTGTTTTTGT
This sequence comes from Nitrosarchaeum sp. AC2, assembly GCF_013407385.1. Lineage (NCBI taxonomy): Archaea > Thermoproteati > Nitrososphaerota > Nitrososphaeria > Nitrosopumilales > Nitrosopumilaceae > Nitrosarchaeum > Nitrosarchaeum sp. AC2. The sequence goes on from NZ_CP030847.1 coordinate 780,660, forward strand.
AACTTCTTTGGTAAATTACTGAGAATTTTTTCCATCGCATTGTTTTCTAACTCTGTTTTTCTTTGTATTGACATTTTTTCTGGAGTGATATCTCCAATTATAACCTCTGCCATGTCATGTAATAGGATAATTTTTAAAATTTTTTCTGTGTTATGTCCTTCTAAATCTGCAAAAATCATTCCAATGATTGCCATTGAAAAAGTGTGGTCTGCTACAGATTCGGGATCATTTATCAATAATTTATCAATCCATCCCTGACGAGGTATTTTTTTTAATTTTGCAGATGTGTTAAAAAAATCAATAATCAAGGCTTTAAAATCGTTTGACACGATGGTAGATTTTAAGATCTGCAATAGTAATTTGAATTATTTTGTGATTTTTATCAAATTTTGAATCATAACCTGTAAAAAATCCGTACAACGATTGCATTTACAAGTATGCCATAATAAATAATTCGAACAACATAATAGTTTAATCGATTTTTCATACGTTATTGAAAATATATACAAAGACTGGTGATGATGGAACTACCGGTCTGCAAGGTAATTTGAGGGTATCAAAATCAAACCCACGAATTATAGCGTATGGTGCAATTGATGAAACAAATGCATTGTTGGGCATTATACAATCATATGAAATCGATAAAGATATTGCTGTTTTGCTAAATTTAATTCAAAACGAATTATTTGTAATTGGGGCTGATCTTTCTAATCCAAAATTGGAAGATAAAAAAAATAGAGTTACCACAGACATGATATCAAATTTAGAAAAAAATATTGATAAATATGAATCCGAATTGGTTCCTCTGACCAATTTTATCTTGCCTGGTGGAACGATTTTAGCATCACAACTACATCATATTCGAACTGTAACACGAAGAGCTGAAACATTCATCATAATGTTAAGTGAGGAAGAAAAAATTAACGATAACTGTATCAAGTATGTAAATCGTTTATCTGATCTTTTTTTTGTATTGGGCCGTGTTTTAAATAAAAGAAGTGGAAAAAAAGACATAATTTGGAAAGTCTGATTAGCAATCATCTAATCAATAATATTCTCATTTATGGTTAAATCAATAGACATCAATCATGCGTACTGCATAAATTGCCATAATGGCATTAAAATTCTCATGAAAAATTCGATGTCCTTATTTCTTACCTATTTCATAGTATGTTGAAGATAAATGGGTAAAAATTATGTCGAAAAGGCAATGAAGAAAATGTTGGTAGAAGAACAAGAAAAATTGGAAAAGGAAATACAAGAAGCAGTTCAAAATAAGCTGAAAAAATTATCCTCTGATTAAATTTACATATTATTGATTTTAGTTGCATCTGTATCTTGATTAATTGTTTAATTTTAGATCATTCCGTCATAATCTTGTGTATTTTTACTATGTTTGATGATAAAGACAACTTTTAATTCCTCAAGCTAAAGCAAATTTGTTGTGCCAGCGTAGCTCAGCCTGGGAGAGCACTCGGCTGAAGACCGGGCCGTCGGGCGTTCAAATCCCCCCGCTGGCATCTAACTTTATGTTCAAATACCTTTTGCGCATAGGTATAGTCTAATGAGTACCAAGACCCAACAAAAAAGCAAACAATGGGATATTCATGATTATGATCATACATTAGATCTAATCCACATTAGAGCAAAAAAAGAATTATCAAAAAGAAATCTAACACTATTTCAAGATTATGACAAGTCAATGGTAAGAATTCCTTTAGCTAAAGCAACACGAATCAAGCATCTTTCCACATTACTAACTGAAACAAAAATGCTAAACAAAGACTGGAAGGATGCACTGCGTTCAGACATTGATGATGTCGTATACAAAATAATGGAGACATATTCTGATGAAAAGGGGCAAGAGTCAAACACTAGTTTTGATATGAAAAAGATTCTTCGTATATTTTACCGTTGGATGAAAACTGGAAACAGAAACAAAAACCCACATGAAATTGACCCTTATGAAATTCAAGGAATCACACTAAGACGTGTCAAAGACAAGATAGCGCGAGAGGACTTGCTAAACGATGATGATTTGGAAAGACTACTCAAGTCTTGTGGAGATAACGCAAGAGACAGGGCATTTATTGATGTTCATACAGAAGCTGGCACCAGACCTGGCGAAACCCTCTCCCTTCGAATCAAAGACGTAAAGACTGATGAACATGGCATAATCATTAATGTGATTGGCAAAACATATGCAAGACCCGTCAGACTAATCCGCTCTGTTCCAAATCTCTTGGCATACATTAGAAACCATCCAAACAAAAACGAACCAGAAGCCCCATTATGGATAATGATTGATTCAGACGATTACGGAAAACCAATGTCATATCATGGGGCAAGGGCAATGATACTCAGACGAGTCAAAAATGCAAAAATGTCAAAACGTGTATATCTTAATTTGTTTAGACACTCTGAAGCTACAAAGACTGCGAATTTTTTGACAGAGGCACAAATGAGAAAAAGACATGGATGGACTGCAGATAGTAAGATGCCTGCCCGTTATGTCCATTTAGTTGACTCTGATGTGGAGAGTGCAATCTTTGATCATTATGGTATTGCCAAAAAAGAGGAGCTAAAACCCGATATACCAATAAAATGCCATATTTGTGAAATGTATAATGATCCTGACTCTAAAATCTGTTCAAAATGTGGTAAAATTTTGGATCTCAAAACAGCACTAGAAAATGAAGAGAAAATTGTGGAGGAAAGACAAAACCTCAAAAAAGAAGTAGACGATCTTAAAGAGAATTTAGCATCAATGGTAAAACAGAAGATAGAAGAATACAACAAAAACTTTCTTGTAGAATTGGAGAAAATGTATGACAAAGAAAACAAATTACTTGTAAAACGCCTTGATTTGATGGACAAAGAATTTTGCAATAACTATTCCAAGTAATACTTGACATGTGCCCTACATGGCATCTAATTGGTATTTATCGTGGTTTACAATCTTTTAGCAAACTATTGTTTTTGGTTTGTGACGATGTGACGTGACAGGAAAGCTATAGGGTTTTTGTCTGTCACGTCACAATTTAGGAACAAAAAATCTGAATTTGTGACAAGGCTTGTGACAAGATTCCGTGCCTAATGTCTTATCAAAATTGATTATTTTTGAGTTGGAAAAAGAATTAAAATAACAATTTTGAAAATTACCGAACTCTACAAAGAATTTTGCGATAAAAAGGATATGAATCGACCGTGATTTATGATCATTGTCAGTTACAAAAACTTGCACAGGTCTGAACATTTACACCATCTTAGATTATTGAATCAAAATAACCCTTAATCATTAGTACAAGGTTCAATTAATATCAAAAATTTAGTCTTCATTTTCTATGTAGGATCCACAACTCTTCCCATAAACAAAATGTTTCCAGTTTCATTGTCCTGAATAATGAAGATAAAAGGATGGTCTGCCCTGAACGTTGGTCCCCCTGACTCATCTGTAACTATTACAGTAGCTCCTGCAGCTTCGGTACCCTTTTCATTTACTTCAACAAATGCCTTGTGAATTGCCTGTGATACGTACAGGCTCTTGTAACCTGTAATTCCACTAAGGTCTGCATGAACTGGGTTAAACACAGTAGGCATGCCCATGTCAGGCAAGCTTTTTGTCAAATCATATTCAGTTTCCAAAGTGAACTTTGGAATGTGGATGTTGATTCCTCTGTTCATTGTGGGAAAATCTTTCCACATCTTTAGATTATCAATTGTGATGGACTTTTCAACTGTTCTGAGATTATCGATTTCATTTGGTAGAATAACCAATAGAGACATGGTGCCATTCCTGTATGGCAGTTCTATCATTTCCATTGTTTCAGTAATGGTATAGTTGACTTGCATCTTGTGAGGAAAAGTCATCATTTGCATATTCACGGAATTGTCCTTGTCAATCATGAATTCAGACTCGTAGGTATCTTCAGGATCAAATTGGTACTCCCACAGTCCCTTAAAGTATATTGCATTTGTAATTGCCATTTTTGTGTTAGAATCAGTAGAGCCAGGTTTTAGAATGTCTGGTATTTTTCCTTGTGTTTTATTATCAACCCACTCGTTGATTTTGTTTACTCCTTCATCGGATACAAAATCTACAGTGCTTACCGTACTATCATAATATGTTGTTGCAGTATTGATATATTCTGCAAGTGGTTCAAAGTTTTCTGCAAGCCATAATGCGTTTGCAATAGATACAGTAGTGTCTGTATTGCTTTTTTTGTTAATTGATTGGTGTAATGACAGATATCCTTGTTTTCTTATGTTGTCATCTTCTGGAAAGCCAAACACGTTTTGAATTTCTTGTGAAGTGTTTTGACGTGCACCCTCGTACAGTATGGAAAATGCAGTGGAGATACTTGTAGGTGAAAAGAAAACATTACTTACACTGTCGTTTTGTGTTAGGTTTGAGTAAAAGTCAATAGCAAATTGATTGTTTGCATCTATATGCTCTTTGATATCTGCTGGATCAAAATTCATTGGATATGGTTCTGAAACTATGTGAGAATCGAGTTTATCAAAATTAGTTACACATACTGTATAGGTCCTGTTTTCAGGACAAATGTCATTGTAACATATCTTGAGGTTATCGACAAACTTTCCTCCCATCAAAGAACATTGAAGAACAGTTACATCTCTACATCCTTCATATTCTGGATGCCATTTTCCTTCATAGTTGTTACATAATGCATGTGAGATATCATCATCGGACATGGACAATCTCATTGTAGCCCAACCTCTATTCCATAATTCATTTTGAGTTTCTTCTGAGACACATGCAACTCTCATTCTATTGTATTTGTAAACAGGATGTTTTTCATCCGGACATTGAATGTCAATTAACGCAACGCCTTTTTTGATCTGTTTTAGTGGAGATGTTGTTTCCCAAGGTACAGGATAAACTGTCCTATCAAGCGAAATTCCAGTGTGATTTTTTCTTATAGTAAATTCCCAATTCATGAATTGGAGACCATTTTCTAAAACAATGTGATAATTTCCAAATTCCCAGTCTTGAGGAATGGTAAAATTGAAATTAAAATTTCCAAATTCATTTGAGGTAGGAGATAAGGTTAGAACTAGTTTACTAGAATCTTCATAGTCTTTGAAGATATTTGCAGTGAAGTTATCTACAGATTGATTAAAAGTTCCATTGACAAACATGGTTTGTTCTGGAGAAATAACGTCGTTAGAGATATCCATTATCTGTCCGGGAACTTCAATTACCATACCTTCTTCAAAAAAGGCATCAGAGTTTGGAACACCAATTAGAAGACTTGTAAGAATTCCAAAAATTATCAAGAGTCTAGTTTTCATTGTTATTCAATCCATTCCATGAAGATATTTTATACTGTAGATATTCAAAAAAATCCAAATCTAATGGTCTTTCAGTACAAAAAGGACTGGGAAGTTGATCACAGTATCCCTCTATTGGAATTCCATTAATTGGAGTTGTTAGTTTTGAATAGTCAAAATAGATCACCAATCCAATGATTAGAAAAATAATTACAATTGGAATTAAGATTAGAATCCTAGTTTTCATTTTCTAATCAAATCCAAACTCTTCATATTGTGGCAACAAGATATCATCATAATTTGTCCTCAGAGAATATTCCAGTATTTTTGGGATATCACATGGAAATAACTCTGGAGGAGCAAATGGGTGAAGTCCCCAAAATTCAGCATATGTCTTGTTTTCAAAATCATACAGATCAACATATCGCACAAGATGTACTGATTTCCAAGGATTTACACATGAGAGATAGGTGTCATTTGGGGTTAATCTTGCAGTGTAAGTGATATTTGGAGGAATCTCGATATCAGATGATTCGGTAAAATCCACCTGTATTGTTTTTGAATTTTTATCAATTATCTTTATGTTTGCAACATTAAACCATTGGACATCAGGTTTGCCTTCAGGAAATCCTACAATCTCGCCATATGAAATTGGTCCTGCAGAACGATAGTGTACATCAGAATCACCAATTACATTACCTCTTTTTGCCCTGCATACAAATTCATTTTGTTTTACCTCTACGCATTTGTAGGCATCATTTACTTGTTGTACGCATTCTTTGTCACATTTTGGATCATTAGGGTATAGGGCAACTCTTGACAAGGGTTCTTGAAAGTAAATGTAATCACTGATAAGTAAAATTGCAGGAAGAATGATTACAATGGATGAAATTGCATAAATTGTGTTTTTGAGATTAGTTTTCATTTTTTTCTCTTACTCATAAATGTGACTGCAATGACAATAATTATGATTACAAAAATACTGGCAAGTGTAATGACAAAATAGAATGGAAAAGAAAAATGTTTTTCAATTTCATCATCAAAAACAAAACGATCTGGCTGTTGATTTGTAACATCACCTATGGAAAGATAATAGTAATACACATTTGAGTTCTCACGATTATTCTTCCATTTGTTAAAAGTTCCATCATTAATTGCCTGTTGCATTTCTACATATTTTGATTCCATTAATTCTGAACCTTTGTAATCATAGTATGGTGCCCAATCCCTTTGAAATTCTGCTCTGTTTATTGGGAAATTATCCATACACGGGGCATCAGACCAATCTTCGTTTTCTATACAAGATGCAAAACTGTAAGAAATATTAAAAGAAAAAATAATCATTCCAATAATTACACTCGAAATTACAAAATACTTCATACTGTATGAAATTTCATCTCATCATTGAAAAGTGCTTCTGATGTTTTGTATCTAGTTTTCATTTTCTAGTTCTCCAAATCACAAATCCAATAATGCCAACTCCAAAAATTACAGACAATACAAACAAGCCCCCATTGCTGATGTGATAATATGTTACAATCACAGTTGACAGGTTATCTGCGGGTTGATCACCTGCATATCTTTCCAAATTGGAATTTCTGTCTTCGTTTTGAAGCAATTGCTCTGAATAGTATCCATCTACTATAGGTACCTGATCATTGAGAAAATAGTAAAAATAGACATTGTGATTTTGAAAATTTTGAGATGTTGGAATGTCAAATGAGAGCCATTTTTCCAAAATTTGATTTTCTATTGCAAAATCCATTTCTGCCTTTTTCATCTCCATCCATTTCTGCCCTTTCATCAGATAGTACTGATCCCATATCTGCACAAGTTCTGACTTGTCATATGGTGGCATGTCCAAACAAGGCTTTTCTTGCCAGTCACTATCCAATGAACAATCTGCAAATACAGAAGGAAGTGTGAATGTAAATACTAACAAAAATATTCCAATAATTATCAATAGTCTAGTTTTCATTACTTCTCAATTACTTTTCCAATGAGATTGTCTTTGATAATTGGAAAGTTTGTGCCCGGAATTGAAGCCGGATTAGCATCGCCTTTTGTGGTGATTGTTTTTTGGTTTTCAGTATAATCAATATCTATAATCCTGCTAATTATGATTCTGTATTCACCTTCAGGTCTCTCAAAGACAATAACATCGCCAACTCGTAAATCATCAAAGGCGATTTTCTTGTCCAACAATACTATGTCTCCAACTTCAAAGGCAGGACTCATGCTTCCAGTTGATACTCTGTAAATTGACACATATTCTGCATCAATAAGAGAAAAAACAACTATGGACAATGCAATAATTACACCAACGAAAATGATTTTAGCTCTAGTCTTCAACTACATTTTCTTCAAATATGACATTCATAAAAGATTCGAAGGACTTTTCAATGATGATATAAAATTTCATACAGTATGAAGTATTTTGTGATTTTCTTTTTGATTTTGTTATCTGCGTTTTCTCTAAATGAAGTATCTGCAGAACAAGTTTTTTCAAAAGACGCAGGGGCAGGGCTTACCCCCGAAGAATGTCAAAAACGATACGACAACAGTGGAGGGTTCTTTGAGCCTCTTTATGATTTGGCAAAATTCAAAGCGCAGAACCATCCAGTATTTAGGCAACTAACAGAAAACGATTCATTTCAGATAGTATCCACTGGTGTTCAATCTAGTCCGTATTCCGAAAATTGTGACATGGATCTTCCAACCTTTGAGATACATTATGCAACAAACATGACTGATAACTCTTACACGCGAATCTACATGAGTATAGATAATACAACTTACGACATTACAGAAATCAGAACCCGTTTAATAGACAGCCCTGTAAACGAAAGTCCAACATCTGAACCTCTGCCGTTTTACAACACAAACTGGAATGAGGCATTCATGGAAGGGGTATACCATAGGTCAGATCCTCCGAAACCATCTCAAACATTTAAGATTCCATACATTGCAGTAAATGGAAAAATTACAAATTTCAAAACTGATGCCGGTACGATCACTGCTCAAATTTCTGCAAATGAATGGGCTATTTTTGCAGTAAAGATACCGCGAAACTATCCTTACACTGATCATAACGATTTACATCATCCAAGTCACGGTTTGGAAGTCTTTGCCATGACAAACGACTCTAGTGATTTATTTCCACATGTTACGCGCGATGATTGTTTTTACAATGTATGGATGAGAATACCTGACAGTAAAACAATTGAGATGCCACTTACATTGAGTTATCTTCAGGGAGATCCGATGCATGGGGACGGCGATTTGCCTCCATTTTGCAAATCAAAAACAATAGTCGATGAAAAAAGAGACAAGATAGCAAAACTTTCTCCCCTAAAACAAGTAGAAAACGGAATTTTTCCATACGATGTATCGTGTAAGGATGGATTGTATCTTCTTGTAAAACATGACAAGTCACCTGCCTGCATCTCTTACAATGTGGCAAGCAAGCTATGGGATAGAGGATGGGCTGACAAGTCAACTGATATCTATACGGAATATTCTTTACCAGAAACTGTGAATAATTTTAATTCAAAACTAAAAGATGAAAAGGATGTATTACAAATTGTCGATGATTTCATCGATACGACAAATCTTGTTTTAAGAGATCCTGACAACCCTGATTTTAGAATTACCGCTAATTTGGCTTATGTTGATTCTTATGGCAACGCCATGCTAAACATAAACAATAACACCGGACTTCCAACGCAGATTGCAGGATTTGATAATGAAGGATTTTACCGAACTCCCAACTGGTATGCTGAGTTGCAAAAAGACTATCTTGGAATGCCAAGCAATAGGATAGAGCACGGAAATGTTGCATGGGAAGTATCTTACAGAGAATGCCGTATGTGTTTTGATTATTCTACATTTGTAGTTGATGCAATCACTGGTGAAATAATTGACACATACAAAGTCGAAAACATGTTTGGTGTTAAAAACAATCAGTATGAGAGAAAATGAAAGCCAAACTTTTGATAATTGTTGCAGTCGGTCTAGTCTTATTTCCACTAATTCCGCTACTCCAACATCACATGGGACATCAAGTTATGATAGATGGATTTTCAGTTAGTGGCAGTATTGTCTGGCTAATCTCGATTGTTTTTTCCATGATATCTTGGTCTTTGTTTGCATGGGTATCAAAGGGTATCAAAGTAGAAGGAATTCCTTTGAGTGTGATTTCAGCTGCAGTCTTAATAGTTCCTTTTCATGATGTGTTAGGGCCGATGGCTTCAGTAATTGTGGGAGTGGTTGCAGGATTTGTGGCATTTATGTTCCACAAACATATGGCCTGTAGAGATAAAAAATCTTTGGTGATCACCATTGTAACTGTTGTGGCATCTTATCTTGCATTAACTACGATGATAATTCTGGCATCAAACACTCTTCACGTATGGGACACTGGAAATGGCATTGGCACATGGAGTGGAACAGCTGATGGAATGGAAAAACAAATTCATTTTGATTGGATAACTGTGGAAACTATTTGGATTGTTATTTTAATAATTCCAGGAGCAATCATGGCTTACAAATTTTATGAGAGAATTAAAAATAGATTTTTCACATCAGGATCTAGATTTTCAAAGTGACGCTTAGAGTTGAGGTTATAATGTTGTAATTTGTATGAAAATCATGACATTAGATGATGAGATTGTAATGGAAATCGATGAAAATTTTCTAATTGAAACAAATAAAAAAATTCTTTTAAGAGAAAAGAAAAGAACGGGCAAAAAAGTCTACATTGAGATTATTCCTCAAAATCTTGCTCGTGTATTCCCTAAAGTAAGCGAATATGGTACTTCTGGAAACATAGAGCAAGATTTGATTCAAAAAGCTGCTGCCATAATGGCTGCCATTCCTTGGACTCAAGCTTTCTTTGATGGCAATAGGAGAACATCAATTATTGCAGCAGGAACATTTCTGCGCGATAATGGTTATGACTTAGACATTAGTCCAGAAGAAGAAAATACAGAATTAAGAGAAATGCTAAGTGAGATCAAGAAACATCAACATGACCTTGACCCAACTATTATGAAGCAGTTGTTTTTATATATCTCAAAAAGGGTAAACAAGTATGAGCCCAAAACATGAGAGAATAACTGATGAACTCATCGAGAAATACTCTAAACTATTAGATGATCTTGCGACTGACAATTAATTTCTAAAAAATAGTGCAAAATCTCAAGCTTTGACTATATCCCATACACCATGCGTGGTAGAACAAATTTGAACTGGGGCTATCTAGAATAATTTATGAATTTGATGATGGGACTAAACTGATTGTTTATCTCTTCTTAAGGCGTCTAGTTTTCATTTTCTATGCAATCCAAAACCCAATACGAAAATAATTTCCATCATATTCAAAAATGTTAGAAGTGATATTCTGTTCATACCATTTTTGATATCTGTCAACTTCAGCACTTGACATTGAGTTTTGTACTTCAATATTCTCTTCAATTTTACCAATATTATCAATAGCTGCAATAATTAATGGTTCAATTTCTAATCCTTTGTCCGTCAAATCAGCCCAAGTGTGATCTTTTTCTCGCAGTGGTCCATTTGTTTTGTATACTTCGAGATAAAATGTGTCAGGTTTTTCAAAATTTGGAACATACATTCTAGTTGGTTGTATTCCGTATTGTTTATTCTCATATTCAAAATAATATGCTTCAAACTGACGCAAATATAAAGAAGGTTCTAACAATAATTGTTTTTCAGATACATCTTGTTTTTCAAAGAAACTAGTAGAATTTCTCGAATACTTTTCTGCCAAAATATTTGCATACTGAAGTTGAAAGTTATCTAATTGCTCATATGATATCGATGCTGTTCCTCCCTTATTTTTAGGAAATTCTTTAGATAGTGCTTTGTTAATCAATTCTTTTACTTTTGGAACCTCTTTTAGATCATCATCAGTTAGTGAGACAATTTCGACTCCTTGCATGTACTCATATTCAAGTTCTTTTTGTAATTGATAATCCGAAAAATAAACTAATCCCATTCCTTCATGAGAATTAAATCCATTATCAGTCAAGTATGCAAAAAATAAAATTAAACTCAAAAAGAAAATCAGTGGGATGATTATTTTAGTTCTAGTTTTCATTTTTTCCATATAAAATTTTGGAGTAGTTTGGATTTTGCTAACAGGATTATTCCTCCTGCTACAAGAATAAAACCAAGTATCATAAAAGGAACCGTAGCTAAAAGATACTCACCAGTCCACAGGTGTTTGTTTATCAATAGTATAAACAATATCATTATTGCCTGAATGAAATTTGGGATTCCAATAAACAACATGATGGCAGCAGATATCAATACTATGTATGGTCTGCTGGAAATTTTTTTCTTTTTCAAGATTAAATGTGGAATTATAAGCAATAGTGAAATAATTCCCAACAATATCGGAACTGCAACAAAGATTGAATTCGGATTGTTGAAAATCTGTTGCTCATAGCTTGCATAGCTAGGTGACAAGTCTGGATCCAGATTAATTGAACCTCCTTGCGCATATGTAAAATCGGCATACATTAGAATTGAAGTGTATGTAATGATTGCAAATATTATCAAAATCTGAATTTTCAACCATATTTTCTTCAAATATGACATTCATAAAAGATTCGAAGTACTTTTCAATGATGAGATGAAATTTCATACAGTATGAAGTATTTTGTGATTTTTCTTGTTTTAATTGGATTTGTCGGGACTATTTTTGCAATACCTCCTTTTGATTCTCAAGAAATATTTGATTTTAGCAACACCATTGTAGTTGGCAAGATAATTTCTGTAAACTCTACATTCTCCCCAACACACAGTCTCTATCACATCCAAGTTGAAAAATTCCTCAAGAACTCACAAGATTCACAAGTTATTGTTGCATCAGGACAAAATACAGTATTTTCAAGATTGGGAAATGAGGTTTTTCATGTGGGGGACAGGGCTTTGTTTTTCCTTACAAGCAATTATGTTGGATATGACAAGTATTCGGATATTTTGTCAATACATCCAACAACAAGGTCTGTAGAATCTGAATGGGATGCATGTGATATTTTTGCAAACGATATTCCTCAAGAACACTGGGTTTTTGGTGGTGTTGGCCCGTCAGTAAAAGCATCCCAAGAAAACAAAACGCGTGACTTTGTGACAGGAAAAGAAATTCTGATAACGCACGATATCTCTAATCCTACTCCTGTTGAGAAAAAAATTGATTTTGGCATGACTATAAAAAATATTGATGATCCAAATTCTTTGTATATTTTTTCTGAGATTTCAAACATTGTATTGGAGCCATGTGTGCCATACCATACTTTGACTTGGACATTTACCCCAGCAAAAGCAGGTAACTATAGATTCGAATTTGACAACTTAATGGGTTCCAGACATACATTGGGAATGGAGATAAAACAAAATATCCTCTCCAAAAATTATTCATCTGTACTGTCACTATTAAAACAATTCAAGTCAGGAATTTCCTTTGATGAAATAGAATGCAGAGAGGAATTAGTTTTAGTTCAAAAATATAACAGCTTTCCCGCTTGTGTGACAGAATCAACAAAACAGAAACTAATTGAGAGAGGATGGGCTTTAACTAAACTTAAACCAGAACTAGAACCAGAAGATGAATCAGATGTAATGAAAAAAGCAAGAGAACTGGGAATCAACAACATCATGGAGGCAGTAGACTCTGAAAAATTAACCTCTGATGAAAAACGTGAATACATCAAGATTCGATATGAGGAATCACCAAACAATATTCCATCATTAAATATCAGAATTAAAGATTTTACTAGAAATTTGGAATTTGGAGAACGCCCAACATTTACTCTGATTGAAACAGGATATGCAATTCCTTGCACACATCCAACCCTAGAGGTGTATTTGTTAAAACAAGAAATTGGCAACGATCATACTCCTGATGACTTGGTGTATGAAGACAAAATCGTGCATTCTTGTCCTTCTTTTGGTTCCTTTTATCCTGTTTTGAAATTTTGGGATGAAACTGACTTTAAACCATTTCCTGTTTGTGAAAAAGAAGGAAGGTACTTGGTAGTTGGAGATTCGGGCTATGAACGTGGAGCTTTGGAAGAATACTATTGTAATGCACCGTACAAGAACTAGAAAATGAAAACTAGGCTTTTGATATTGCTTGCAATGGGCTTGCTTCTGATTGGATTTACAGGCACGTTAATGCCTAATGTGATTGCTTCTGAAAATCTATTTTATGGCAATTCGATCTTTGAGAGAGTACCTCAAGCTATTGTTCCAAATAGTCCACAAACAATTGAGATCAAGTTTCAGTATGCAGACGGTCCTTATTCGTTAAGTAATTTCAAACCAATCATAGATGTCAGTCCCAAAGAGGCTTTACCATATGTACATGTGAAATTTGAACCAATAGAGGGAATAAATCGCAATTCGATTGTACGACTACTTGGAACGATAACTGTTGATTCAGAAATTCCAAGCGAAAAAATATTTCTAAACGTTTCATTTGTCGGAACATCTGGGTTTGATGAACCAATATCGTTCAAAAGTGGATGGTTTGAGTCTGCAATAATAGACATTAGAGAAAATCTTTCTGGTGGAACTTTGGATGTTACTGAATATCCTATTTTTAATGAATTAGGTGAATTGCTTTGTACAGGTATTCGTGGAGCCGAAGTAGATGAACATTGTAAAATAATTCGCACTTCACCTCGCACCCAACAATTAGATGGAGTGAAACCTGAACATGTAAAATGTAATTTTGATCTATATAGAAGCTACAAAACATCCGACGGAACGGCATTTTGTGCATCTGGGTATGCGCTAAAAGAATTAATTCATCGTGGATATGCTCAAGCCTTTGATTCTGTTAATTCTGCAACAATTCAGGATTCTGGTTCTATCGTTCGTGAATATTGTCCTGCATCGCAGAAACTACTCCAATGGGGATGGTATGGATATGTAAAGAATCCTGAAATCGTCAACACAAATATTGACTTGGTTTATGATTCAGAAGAAGATTCCCACGGTGTAGAATTTACCTTTGAATCCAAAACTGATATCAAGTCCATGATCTGGGTTTTTGTTGAATGTGATAATTTTGATAAAACATGGAGTGGTCCTGAAAACAGACATCCTGCATTTTTAGGATTTGACATTCCAGAAATCTGTACTGAGGATATGATAAAACACCTGGTAAAATATTCGTCAATGTTTGATAGAAATGTACACTATGCAATTGAAGACATTGGTCTTGAGAATAACATCAACGTATATGATTTTGATAGATGTGTGGAGGAATTGTTGGAAAGAAACCCAAAGGAGTTAGAAAATGAAGACTAGATATAAAATCATAATTATTGCAGTAATTGCATTTATTCCAACATCTGTTGTATTTCCACAAGTTTTTCTTGTCTTTCACTTGGACAAATTTGAAATCAGCGACGAATGCAATTCTCTACAGGGACAGTGGGATTGGTATTCTAATACGTGTAATATTTCAAGAATTTATCCAGATGGCCCAACTTGTGAAAGTTTGGGTGGGAGAAATACCTGCCAAGACCTATGCGGAGAAAAAGAGTTCTACAATCCTTGGCGTTTAGTTTTCTCAAGAGGATGCATACATCTTTGTGCTCCAGCATGTGAATTTGGGTACAACAGCATAGTGTCAAGTGAATATGGTGATGATGAATTGTCTGTCGGGGATTTTAAAATAATAGAGCACACGCCAAAGTGGAAAATTCCAGAAGAACTATTAAAAATCGGATGCACTGACACAATAGTCATTCATCTAAAAAGACATTCCAATGCATTTGAGGAAAAATGGAACAATGAAGGCATATTCATAAATGCCATAGGTCTTCCGTGGGGAGTGAACCAGTATGCCTTGGATGAATGCATCAAGAACATATCGGAATTGAGAAACAATGAAAACTAAGCTATTGATTATGTTTACATTTGTTGAATTTTTATCACTGCTTGTGTTTATTCCACATATTGATGCTGTTGAAACAGAATCAGGAATATTTATCTGGAAGTTTTGTGAACATGAAAAACAATTTGATTATAAAATAATCAATGGCACATTACATGACACTGTACATTTAAAATTGCAAGACACAAACAACTGTGAGAACAAAAATGCAACTGACTACCAACTTCAACTATTTCACACATCAAATAACCAAACTGATTTTACAGTTATTGTTCCAAAAGATTTAGATCTTGATAAAATAGATGTTACTGTAGTGGGCAGAGATTATCTTGAATATTTCCAAATAAACGATACAAATAGAATCATGACATTCTCTGATTTTACTCATGACAAAAATGGATTTGTGACAGTAATTCTAGATTTTAAAGGAATTGAAAATTAAATGAAGGCTAAATTTCTGATAATACTTGGAATAGTCGTATTTACATCAAGTTTGTTTACATTATCTAATGCAGATGCAGCTGAATTTGCTGTCAACATAAACCCACAAAATTCAGAATCTAGATTCACAGTAAAATATCATGCAACAATTAACATGGAATATGATGAAGGAGGTAAAATCAAAGACATACTAAAGGACAAAAACTGGACAATCAGAAAGACTGCAGATCCCTTAACTCATGACAGCATTGAAATTGCATCAAGACTAAACCAAAAAATATCACAAGATGGCTCAAATGCCAAAATTTCTGATTTGTCTGTGGTGTATCAGGCAGAACTTCGAGGAGAAAGCAATAGTGCCTCAATTGATTATCTTGTCGTGTTAACTGGAACCTTGTCGGATTATATCTTGTCATATCCCTCAGATGCATCAAGACCAGTGTTGATAGACATGGGCTGGAGGGGACTGAGCATAACTGGGCCTGTTTTAGTTGACGGATATGATATCAACTTACCAATATCCGCAATAATGGAAAAAGAACCAGAGTTGTACTCTATAATGTTGCCTCATCCCAAAGTGATATCCAGTCTCTCTGACAACATCTTAGATGCAGAAGACATACTGCATACTAAATTACATGACTGGCATTTTTTGTTTGATCCTACTGGACTTGATTCTGATGCGTCAGGAATTGTAATCACTGAATATTCTTTGGATGCCAACAGATTGTATGGCGGTAATTCTGTTAAGAGTGAAACATCTGAATCCTTCATGGCAGATGCAGACTATAAAGTAACAACGATACTTCCTGCTGACTCTGCAAATATACGGATTGCGGGGTTTGCTGCACTTGACACATTAGATGAGATTGAAATTCTTGGAGTCAGACCTTTACCGCCAGAAGGATTTGCAGTTACATCAACTGGAGATGTTCCATTTGCAATGGTTTATGGTTTGCCAATAATCTTTACAGTTGCAGCTACAATCGTAGGCTATCTTTTATTCAAAAAGGGAACAATGTTTTTCTAACATATCATGCGTCATAATTTAAAAACATGGAAAATAAAAACAAAACTTTTGACTGTTATTCTTGATTTTTTAGACTCAAATAATCTACTTATCAAAATATTTGTATGATTTTGAGAAATTAATAAAAAAACACTTATGCGTAATTCTTAAAAACAACCCATTTGGAATTTTTATGAGGAAAATTAGTGTGAATTCCAAATTGTTAGTACCAGGATCTTTATCTGTTCTAGCTCTCATTGCAATATCATTTACCCCGCAAATTTTTGCAGAATCATACACCTATGATTATTATGCAGGCTCCTTGAAATTTGATACTATTCTAGATGACCTTTCCTGTGATTCGATAACGCCAAATCCAACGGTACATGTTGCCAATTCACTTGACATTGATGGTATGGATGATCATTTTTTCATTATTTTGGGAAAAACTGACTCTGGCAAGTATCATTACATGCAAATCCAGCTTCCAGACAACAATGGAATCGAGGACAAAGAATCATACCTATTGGATTTTAGAAACGATACTGCAAAGATAAGAGGAGAACTGTTCCAAGACTATGATCAAATGGCAATATACCTTGAAACAAATGACAAATCTCAAAATATGGCTGAGCAAAACTACAAACTATTTCTCACAGGAGACAGCAAGAATGTTTCTCCAAGCGCATACAGTTTGGGATCCGGTCAGTACAGTCTTAATGCAGTATTGTTTCAATCAGATAGATCAAACTGGCTTGCAGATGAGGTCTGTGCAGTTTTTGTACAATGGAAAGTATCTGTTGATGATTCCGGAAACATAACGCCAGGTGAATTAAAAACACAGGTAGGCAGAATTTATCCATCTGAAACTGACAGTGATGCATTGGCAGAAACAGACAAAATCATAGAACAAGCAAACAAAAAACAATCAGAGATACCAAATCAAAAGTTTGAACTTCCATCTGTTTACCAGATTCCCTATGCTGTTTTAGACAAGCAGGTGTACACATGGGGAGATTCAGTAAATATTCATGTGGTGTCTCCGCTTGATAACAAAGATTCAAGTGTCGTTGAGACTTTGCAGCCAAACAAAATGCTGTTCCCTTTTGCAATACACACAGATTCGCAATTTAGTACATTGAATGACTATTCCCTAGTTGAAACAGGACCAGACACAGGAATATTTGAGGGGCAAGTAATGATTGTAAAACACGGAGTTAACAAAACAGGCGGAACAGGACCACATGATGGAATTCTTGAGGCCAACTCGTCTACAAAAAATATTTCTGTATCGTTTGAAATTGATTCAAACACCATAACTAGCTACCATGGCCAATTCACACATGATGACGATCCAGATCCTCCACAACACTTACTTGTAAATAGAACATATTCGGTATATCCTGCCATACAGTTTCACTGGACCGAGTCAACCAGTCCATATGACGCAAATGGAATTGTTACTGTAAATTATCCATCTCAGAACAAATCTCCTGTTGTCATCGAAACAATAGATGTTCATTTTTACTCATATGATGATGATGGCGTGTATGCGGTATTAACTGAGACAGATCCTGATTCGGGATTGTTTGAGGGAATGCTCTCAGTGACAACTCGCGATTCTTTTACCAAACTTACATTATCAGAGAGTGAAACTACATACCGAAGTGTAGGAGTGAAATATTTAGTTAATGATGAATTATCACAACACATGGAATCAAAATCACTTCCCTTAGTAAATTTACTTAAACGTCAATCACACGTTCAAAACAATACATCTTTTGACTCTTTAGAATTAAATACTGACAAACAGTCTTACTTGCCCTCTCAACCAATACTTGTGTTCGGCAAATCAAGTCCTGATGACATTATACATGTTATTGTAGAATCTAAGACAAGCTCAATGAAAAAATTCAAACAAGTTCAAGCTAACGAAAATGGTTCATTTGATGTAGAAATAATTTGGGCAGACCATGCTTCTTCTGGTTCTTATGATGTACATGTTGTAAGCACAAGCAACGATCAACAAAAAACAAAGCACATAATGATTGTAAGTCTTGAGGATTTGGAATCACGGAGCTTTCTTGTTCCACCAAAACAACAATTTGAGATGGGAATACCATATGATCAATTAGTATGCAAACAGGTGTGGAAGCCAATTCTAAAACCTGGGGGTGAATATCCTGCGTGCGTTGAGCTGCCTACCTATCACAAACTCTTAGAGCGAGGATGGATGACAGTTAGTGCGATAATGAACTGATTCTATTTTACAAATAAGAAAATGAAAACCAGATACAAAATTATTATTATTGCAGTTTGTGCTTATTTTGGAGTCTTTTTTGGTCCTGTAGCTGCAAGCAATGTTTACTGCGATTTTATTTCACACGAAATGTGTACATCCAGAATCACTGGAGTCGTCTTACCACCATTTAATCTGATAATACCAAGCTTGCCAAGTAATGATTGTTTTGTAAACCATGATGGAATAATGGAGCCTTGCTATGACGAAGCAGGTCTTTTGGAGTGGCCGTTTTCTCCTCGCATGGAAGATCATCTAGAAAGAGATTGTGATGAGCAGTGTACTGACGTTGGAAAACTCCCTCCTTGCACTAGTGATAGAACAGCATGTTTTAATCAAGATGCTAATCTATGTGATCCTTCTGGATGGAAATGCGATAACACTGAAGGAGTGTTTGAGGAAATTATAGAAAATGAAAACTAGAACTATAATGTCAATAATAGGAATTATTATTGCAATAGGGGGAATGTTAATTTTTGTTATTGATGACTATTGGATTCAAAGTCATAATGAAAAAGTGTTAAAGACAATAATGTTTGATTGTTTTAATTGGGGTGGCAATTCTAGTGGTAGTGATGTTTTAAGATTTATGAATGGTACTCATTTTATTGATAATGTTGATTGCAGATGGCTCCCTAACGATGAATTTGCCAGTGAACTAAAATGAAGACAAAACTATTGATGCTTCTTGGAATTGTTTTTATCGGAATTTTTTTTATTATTGCCTTGGATAATCTGTCAAGTATTTCGTCTTTCTTTCAAACTTCTTTTCCTGCACATGTAAAAAATAATCCACTTAGTCATCATTTCATGATTTCAGATTTGCAAAATACAAAGGAATACATGGTATTTGCTTCTAAATTTCCTATTTATGATGAAGGTATTATTCATACTGGATCTGTATTAGAGTACAAAGTAACTGCAAGTAATAATCAAACAGACAATCTTTTGATTTTGGATCTGAAATATTATGTACATAATGATAAAATCCATGCAGATATTCGTTGTTCTGTACTTGGACCTGATGGTATTTTTCATATTTCTCCAAACAATTCATATGATGACAGAGTGATAAATTTCATAGAGCATACTGATTGTCTGGAAAAAACCGCAAACAATTCTCTTGATACCAATTTAACATCATCAATACGCATTCAAACTGACAAGGAAACATACAACACTCATGATGTGATTGTTATCTCAGGTTCTGTAGACCAAATGATTCCAGATGCTAAAATGATAATATCAATATCTAATCCTTTGGGAAACATCATTGCAATTTCACAAGCAAGCGTAGTTGATGATAGATTTGTAGGACGTTTTCAAATAGATGGGCCATTATGGGAGCAAAATGGAATATATACAATATCTGTTCGTTATGGTGAAGAAAATACAGTTAAAACAGAATTTCTTTTTTTGTCTGATTTGTCTCCTGATGAATTGTTATAATGTTAAACCTGAATCATTGTGAGTCATAGATATGTTCAAATCTGTTAGAATTTTCATTGCATAGAATCAATTGTTATTTTAAACCTCATGCATAGCAGCAAAAAGTATTCCACAGATGTATGAATGCAAGTACGATTGCAAGAACTGATGATCCTGCGATATGACGAGCCCATCTAAAATCATCCAGCGAAAAATAAATAACAAAAGGAATTGTTATAGAACCTACAATCATACAGTAAAACAGCAAATCCTTGTACTTCATAGCGTTGTTAAGATGTGATGTGACTCCTAGATTACTTTCAATTACATTATCAAACATCATCTGTGACCAAACAGACAACACAAAGGATGATGCCAGAATTACAAGCAGCACAAGAATTATTTTTTTCATTTGCCTTTTCTTTTCTTGAGCCACCGTGTCAGCACTCTTTCTAGAATTATGCCAATTCCTATTACTGCAATTGGAATGATTATGGAAAGTACAAACGGCTCAATTGACTCCGTACCCGTTCCGCCAAACGGTACTGGATAGACTGTCCTGTCAAGTGAGACAGAGCCTGTGTTTGCAGCTATTTCGCCAGATTCTTTTAGCAAGTCAAATTCTACACCTGAGTGCGATGGCATAGGTTCCGGTTCAGGTGTTGGTTCGCCACTCACTACCAAATTAGCATCTGTATCTGTTTGTGATGATGACCACTCTGTATCTTTGTTTGTTGCTCTTTCTCCACTGGTAAAATCATTTTGGCCTGTTTGGTGAATAGGCATATTGTTGTAATTGGCATCATCAGGCTTTACAATGGCCCATGAAACAAGACCTGCCATCCCGATAGCTACAAACTTTGAAAATTTCTTAAATGAATTTAGTAATGGGTGTGCAGTTTTTTCTGTCGGAACTATCAGAAAAGACTGTTTGGTTGCCAAATAATACTTCATGTCTTGCCCTTTTGCAGATTTTTCAGTCTTGGTTACCTTGACCATGCCTACAGTCTGCATTCTTTTCAGATGATGAATCACCAGAGCCAACGACATGTCTGTTTTTTGTGCAATCTCATTTGCAGTCATCTCAGTTCCATTTGAAATCCGTCTCAAAATTTTTCTGCTAGAATCGTTGCTGAAAATTTCTCCAAGCAGTTTTATTTTTTCATCTTCTGAAGAAATAATCTCTATATCGTCTTCATCTGCCATTGCAAATAAATCCTCACATATTATGAATTAAATGTTCGGTATAATTCAGATTTAATCAAACGTTATAAACAAAACCTAACCTACTACTATCTAATGAGTAAAAATTTTAAATTATTTCTGAATCACAAATCTGTGGAAAGAACAAGAACAATCAATACGTTTGTGTTTGGAATATTTTCAATCGCTGTGCTTTTTGCTGCAACTGAAATATCATACGCAGAATCGCAAAGCATCACACCATTAAATGATGAGATATCCCTTCAAAAAACAACAACCACAATGAGTGTGCCTGCAGATAATACATTACCGTGGGGTAAAGTGTGGGGTACAGTTGATGATCCTGCACAGGACTATCCAGTGATAATTCAGTTTTTTAATAAAGAAAACGGCAATATCCCTGTACATGTAGCCCAAGTTCCAATAAACAGCGATAACACATACGAGTACAAGTTCCGAGTACGAGATATTGATCTAGAAACTGGAAAGGCAACAAACATCTTTGCAGGAGATTATACTGTAAAAATATTCAAGGTTGTAAACTTGCCACATGAGGATCTAGATTCAGTTTAATTTTTTTGGTAGATATGAATTTGGAGGAGAAAAAATGACAAAAAACTTTTACAAAATAATAATTCCAATAATTGCAGCAATTGTCATCATTGGCTCTGCTGGATTGTTTTATGCATCTAGTCTTGATGAGAAAAAACCTGATGCAAAATCATACTCATTTGACTATGAGATTCCACCAGTTCCTGTAACCAACACAATTACGATTGAGGGAACTGATCAGATCAAAAAGTTCCAATCAGAACTTGAAGCAAGGGCGTTTTTGGAATCATTTTCACAAAAGACTGATCCTAATGACGTCTTCAAGTATCCAAGACCTGCAATGCCAATGC
Organism: Nitrosarchaeum sp. AC2; assembly: GCF_013407385.1. NCBI lineage: Archaea > Thermoproteati > Nitrososphaerota > Nitrososphaeria > Nitrosopumilales > Nitrosopumilaceae > Nitrosarchaeum > Nitrosarchaeum sp. AC2. The sequence continues at coordinate 803,171 of NZ_CP030847.1, forward strand.
ACAGTGGTGGAGTTGATTTTGACTTGGCTGTAAGCAGAGAACCAACACCTGAACCAAGGGCCAACACTGGCGGCGTAAGTCTTGACAGGACTGTCTATCCTACGCCATTTAATGGCGTCAACCAATGGAGTTCTGCGGATGAGGAATATTCGGCAACAAACATTCAAGTACAAAATGTCGACGAGCCAGACTATTTGAAAATTGATGGAACATATGCATACATGGTTGCAGAAAAGACACTTTCAATAATGCAGGTGTATCCACCAGAGGAGGCAAAAGTTCTGACCAAAGTTGCACTAGATATAGAATCACAAAACATCCAGCACCTGTTTCTAAATGGTGACAGACTGGTAATCTTTTACCACGAATCTGGCTATGAGGAAGAGATATTGCCATTTGAGTTTGTACCGCAAAAAGTTGGCAAGCCAAAGACACATGCCATTATAGTGGACGTATCGGACAGAGAACATCCAAAAACAGTTGAGGATTATACTATTGATGGTAGTTTTCGCCACGCAAGAATGATTGGAGACTATGTGTACTTTGTGACATCAAGTGACATCAACTATGACTACCCAATAATACCACGAATAATGGAAGACACAAGAACGGTCATGGTTCCAGACATATTTTATTTTGATTCTTTTGAACGAGATTACCACTTTAACACAATTACTGCAATGAACATTTTTGAGGATAAGATAAACTCTGAAACATTTTTGATGGGAGATGGAGGAACTGCATACGTTTCTGAAACAGGATTCTATATTGCATACCAAAAAAACATGCATCCTGCATACTATGATGTCTTTAAGAAAAACTCTTTTTTTGACATAGTTGTCCCGATGCTTCCAAAGGAAGTTCAGGCAGTAATATCTCAAGTGGAAAATGATGATTCACTTGACTGGAATCAAAAATGGAATGTAATCTCTGATGTGTTGCAGGATTCATTTAATAAAATGCAGCAAGACCAAAAAGAAAAACTGATCTCAGAAATTGAGAAAAATGTATACGAGTATCAAGCAAGGGCAAGAGAATCACTGCAGTCCACCATCATACACAAAATCTCACTTGATGCTGACAAGATAGAGTACAAGGCAAAGGGTGATGTTCCTGGATGGCTCTTAAACCAGTTTTCAATGGACGAGCACGAGGACAGGTTCAGAGTTGCAGTTACATATGATCACTATTCATACGGAGAGGGAAGCAGAGAATACAATGCCGTATATGTCTTAGATGAGAAACTAGATGTTGTAGGAAAAGTTGATGGGTTGGCTCCTGATGAGAGTATCTATTCTGCAAGATTCATGGGTGACAGGTTATACCTTGTGACATTTGAGCAGGTTGACCCATTTTTTGTAATTGATCTGTCACAGGACACACCAAAGGTTTTGGGTGAGCTCAAAATTCCAGGATTTTCAAACTATCTACATCCATATGATGAGGACCATGTCATTGGCATTGGAAAACATACTGAAGAGCGACCAAATGGCGGTGTGCGACAGCTTGGAGTAAAGATAGCACTGTTTGATGTCTCTGATGTAAACAATCCAAAGGTGCTTGATGATGTAGTCTTTGAGAACAGCGACTCTCGCACAGAGGCTGCAGAGGATCACAAGGCATTTTTGTTTGATAAAAGAAACGGCATATTATCAATTCCAATAGAACAAACAAACCAAATCAAAACTTCCTTTGGAACGCAGCGGGAGTACTGGTATGGCTTTTATGTGTTTCATCTTGATACCCAACATGGAATAGAAGTACTTGATTCCATAAAGCACTATGATGACAGGAGTGATATTGACATCCACCTAAAGCCGCGTTCGTTTTACATCGGCGATGTATTGTATACTGTATCCTCAAAGGCAATCAAGATGAATGATATTAACAACATCCGCAACGAGATAAACTCTATTGATCTTGGTCATACTGGCATGCTTGTCAACAACTTGAGATAAATTTTCAAAAAACTGCACTGGTTTTTTAGATATTACATTTATGATACTTGAATCAAATTATTTGTTTATTTTACTCCATACTCATTTAATAATTTTGAATTGATTTCATTTATCTTATTTTCAAAATCTGTGACATTTTGATTTAACATTTTGGTTTCAGATAAATGATAATCGTAGAGTTCTTTGTGAGAATCATACAAATCCTGGAATTTTTTTAAATCACGCGTTAGTGATTCCAAGCTATTTGGATCTGCAAGTAGTTTGTCTAGTTTCTCTTTTTCTGCGTTTGTAATTGCTAATTCTGCTGCAACACAGCCTCCAACCTTGTCTTTGCCATACTTGCTGTTATCTTTGCTCCAATATCTATTGAGAGCATCTTTTGCTTTTATTTCATCACATGACATTTTTCTCATTTCTTCAAGTTCTATTGCAGCATTTGGCATTGCCGTGTTAAACTGATATGATAAAATAATTACAAACAATCCCATTACGGCAACAAGACAAATAATTGGAATAATCCAAAATCGAAGAGTATCCTCTTCCATGATTTGCTTTTATTTTTTACGTATTTATTTGCTTATAATTCAATAAAAAACAGTTAATTTTTTACAATTTTGATAATCGTTTTTTCTAATTCTTGCCTATATTATGAATTTAAGAATGATCAGATTAAAACTATCATTATGTTTGCTGTTTGTTCTTTTTTCTAGATAGTCGCACTATCAATAATTGATGTCGTCCTAAGGTGCTTTTTGACCTAGTTCTAAGAAAAGTTCCGCAGCATGGGCAATGTATTTTGTCATATTTTATGAAGATGTTACATTTTGAACATCTTTTATGGCCTAATTCATAATGACTGTTACACGAATTTGATTTTGTAATCTTGTATCTGATGCAAATTCCTTTACATGCCATATATCTAATTTGAAAATATTATTTATTAATAAATTTAATTTACTTTTCAACAATTTAGTTTTTATTTCTTAACAAATTTTTACAATTTAAGATTAAAAGAATTTATGAATATCATATTTGAATAAAATGTAATGTAACTAGGTTTTTGACGAACTAAAAAGATAATAAGGTAACTATTTGACATGCAAGTAAATTGTCAGAATTAGGAACTCCAACGTTTAAAATTAACACAAGAATTCTGTTTGCGGGAATATTTCTTATCTCTCTTTCTGGGCTGGTGTTAGAAATTGCAATAACTAGGATATTTTCTGCTGCCATTTGGTATCATTTTGCATTTGTTGCAGTATCTGTAGCACTAGTTGGTCTTGGATCATCTGGATTGCTGGTTCATTACAGATTAAAAAAAATCAAAGAAAATTGGGCACATGATTTGACTATTGCCTCATCTCTTGGAATTTGCATAATCCTTCCAATAACATTGTATGTGATGCACTCACTTGCATCTCAAGTGGTATACCTGCCACTGTTTATGTTCTTATTTTCAATTCCGTTCTTTTTTGTAGGCGTTGTCATATCTACGGCATTTAGTGCATTTGCCCAAAATGCCGGAAGACTATATGCATTTGATCTAATTGGTGCCTCAGTAGGTTCACTGTCAGTTGTCCTGTTTTTATCATTATTGGGAGGCGAAGGTACTGTGCTTTTAGTTGGAATAATTACAGCTGTATGCGCAACCGTCTTTTCAGTGACGATAAAAAACAAAAAGAAAATAATTATCTCAATTGCATTTGTTGCGTTTGCTGCATCCTTATTGGGAATTCACGAGACAACTCAGGTGTTTTCGATTCCGACTGACCCTACTGCAAACAAAGATCTACCAATATTTTTAAGAGAAAATCCTGGTTCTCACATTGCAAATACACAATGGAATTCTTTTTCAAGAATTGATGTAGTTGAAGGCATATCTGGAAACTGTATCCCTTCACTGGATACAAGAAATCCCTCTCAATGTGTGGATGAGGGAGTGATTGCAAAAATCTTCATAGACGGTGGAGCAGGAACAAATATTATTTCATGGGATGGCAATCCAGATAGCAGAAAAGAACTTTCTTCATGGATGCAGTATCTTCCGTTTAAAATGATTGATGATCCCAAAGTTCTGATCATTGGTTCTGGAGGAGGTAGAGACGTTATTGCAGCAATTGCAAGTGGAAGCAAAGATGTAACTACAGTTGAGATAAATCCAATAATTTTTCAGACTGTCAGAAGTTATGGTGATAGAGCAGGAAATCTATATGATCATGAATATGTACATTCAAACGTAGATGAAGGAAGAAGCTTTGTTTCAAGATCTCAAGAAAAATTTGACATCATCTATATCCCATTTGTTGATACGTGGGCATCTGTGTCTTCTGGTGGATTGGGAGTATCTGAGAATTTTCTTTACACAAAAGAAGGGTTTCAAGAATATTATGATCATCTAAATGAAAATGGTAAGGTTGTATCTGTCAGATGGCTAATAGATTCTCCAAGATTTGTAACTACATTCATACAATTATTGGAAAATAATGGAATTCCACTAAAAGACACCTACAAGCACATCATAATTGCTACATCTGAATCAACTACTAAAGATCCAAGTGTGACAATGGTCATTGTATCAAAATCTCCTTTCACAGAATCAGAGATATCATTTTTGTCTGATTCATTTATTAAAAATGGGTACAAGCAAATTTTAGTTCCAGGAAAAGTCATGATGGAGCCATATCCTTCCCTGTTTGAGGGTGATGTTTCATTTGAAGAATTTTATTCAATGTATTCCACAAAGGTTCATCCCGTAACAGACGACAGTCCATTTTTCTTATCTTTTGAAAAACCACTCCCATCAATTTTGGAAACTTTACTGTACATATCTATAATCATAGTGTGTGCTTTTCTTGTAATTCCATTTATTTGGCTAAGATCATCAGAGAAAAAATCAGAACTGGCCATATCTAGCGTTGTAATTTATTTTGCCGCACTGGGAGCAGGGTTTATCCTAATTGAATTAGCGTTACTGCAAAAACTTATTCTTCTTTTAGGAAATCCTACAATGACCTTTGCAATTTTGCTTTTCACGATGTTGCTTTCAAGTGGGATAGGTAGTTTGATAAGTGCTAAAATGATTAAAAAGGGAACAAAAAATCTTACTTGGGCAATACTTGGAATTATTGCAATCGGATTAGTGTATGTGGTATTACTTCCTGATATGATCTATTCTGTAATTGCTGAAAACTTTGCAACCAAGGTTGCAATCAGCGTAGGATTGTTATTCCCAATAGGGTTTTTGATGGGCATTCCATTACCTACAGGAATGAGGGTTCTCAAATCCAATTTTGCAAATCACATACCATGGATGTGGGCAATTAACGGAGCGTTTTCTGTGTTTGGAGCAGTGTCATCAGTAATACTTGGAATAATTCTCGGTGCATCTTATGCGATGAGTTTGGGAATTATAATTTATCTTGTAGCACTTGGAATCTCATTGAGTTGGAAGAAACAAACTATACAAATTCAAAACAAATGACTAATCGTCATATGTCTCGCGTTTCAATTATCAAAATTTGATTTTGGAAGCCAGACAGATTATTCTCCTGTGGAATGGGAATGTCTTGGTAGGAGAACAATCAACTGCTAATGTCTAGATTTGTTGGTCATCCAGCTTCCACAATATTAGATTCGTTGAATTTAATAAAATTTTGGAAAAATATGTAAAAATCAATAAATTGTATGTATTTAACAGATTCTTGTCTGGTCACAGTAATTATCTTGTAATTAATTGCGTTTGATTTTATCTTTAGTTATTATAATTTTGTCTGTCACATATTGAATTATCTAGTTTAACTACAACTACATTAAATAATTACGATGTTATGATTATCATACATTATGGTTAATTGTATTGTAATTGATGATAATCAAGACATCATCGACGTATTTTATGATCTGTTAAACATATCTGGAATACAAGTCATTGCTACTGGTAATGATGGCATGCAGGCAGCAGTTCTATATGAAAAATATCGTCCAGATGTTATTTTTATTGATTTGATAATGCCAAAATATGATGGATTTTATGCAATTAAAAAAATAAGAGCAATAGATCCAGACTCTAAAATAATCATAATTACAGGAGACCTTACTATGGATGAATCATACCTTCTTGATTCATACAAGATAACTGCTGTAATTTACAAGCCATTTGACATGAATATGGTAAAACAAGCCATAGCAGATGCATTTTTAGGTTAACATATTGGTAAACTAGATAAAATTAATCTACATTATCAAAATAATGCCGTCTAGTTTTCATTTTTTCAATTTCCTTCTTATCTCTTCTTTGTACAAGATCAGTGGCAATATTGCATAAAAGGCAGCAAGTAACGTCAAACGTAAATGTGCATTTGAATCCAAATGCAGTGGAATTTTCTCAAAAACTTGGTATTGCCACTCTTTTCTCATGTCATTTACCTCATAAACAAAATGAAATGTGCCTTCATAACTTGTAATTACAGGATCCACGGTGATTTCCGTACCACCGGGGAGTGGTGGGGCTGTAGTGAAATGCTGAGTAAACATTCGATTGCTAAACTCATCATCGCTATTACAGTTTCTTTGAAGTATTCTGTTCCAAATTTTATCTCCAAAGGATACATCTTCTACAGAAAATTTATTTTCTCCACAAAAACCCGGAAGCTCCAAGTAAAATTCCATAATTTCTCCTTTTACATATGCATTTTTGAAATCATGTATTGTAATGTCGTATTTTTCAGCATTGACATAGTTGGGGATTAAAACCATCAACATCACAATTAGAACAAGATAATGTTTCATAATTTACTTCATAATTGTTGAAAGATACCATGTCAGTAATCCTAATCCAAATAAACTTCCAATCAAGATTACTCCAAATTTGATAATGTCATTTAGATGATCAGATGGAATGTGAATTGGCCAAAAAGTCATGTTATTTTGAAACTAGAATTAGAACTAAAATGTATCGAATCTAGATGGTATATTAGAACACTTTATGAACATCTTAAATCATTTTCAAACAATGCAAGTGTATTTTATCAAAGAAGTGCAGGCTTTTGAGTATGTAACTTTTACAGAGTTGAAAATAGACAAACAGTCTGATTTTTGCTGTGAGAAATTAAAAAAATATGTTGCAATGGTAAAGTCTTGGAGCAGCAAGATTGGAAAATTCTGCATTGTAGAAAAAGACATTCTTGTGGAAATTGATTACTGTCCATTCTGTGGTGAGAAAATTGAATACATTTCAGTGGAATAACAGAACTATTCCTTTCTAAAAATATCAAATTGATAAATTTGTAGAATACTTTAAAAACAATCAAAAATTCGAAATTAATATTGCAGTATGGTATGAAATATTTTATAATTTTGAGCGTGTTTGTTGGAATATCATTAATTCCGACAGTTTACGCTGCTGAAAATTACATCATAATGCCATATGCTGAAATAGAGCCAGTAATAGATGGAAAATTTACTTTTGAATCCGAATGGAATGACGCTAAACTGATCAAATTCCAATCAAATGGGCATGACTTTTACATGCAAACAAAACAGGATGATAACTTTGTTTATTTGTTCTTTGATGGTGTGGATTTTCAAACGGATCCTACTGATAACTCTACTTCAGTGAGATATCAGGCATTGAGTTGCTTTGATGTCGATGCTGACAAGGCAGATAAAAAACAACCAGATGATTTTTGTCTGATACAAACTATGTATAATGAGTTTGGAGAATTAGTTAAAACTGAAAATGCCGAATTAAAATATACTGCAGATGGTGAATCCCTAGACAAAAGTATGATATATGATTATGAAGCAATGTGGGCATTTGGTAATGAGAATGACGAGTTTGAAAAATTAAACCACCTTTCATATGAATTTAAGATTCCAAAAGAATCCGTAATGTCAAAAGACCGCTTTGGTTTTAATTTCAGAATGTATTTTGGAAGTGCATCAGATGATCTAGTCCAGTTATCTGATGGAGTGATGTGGCCGCCAGAGTCTGACAAAGACAAGCCATCAACATGGGGAACATTATCTATGACAAAACAAACACTTTCACCGCTAAAACAAACCAAATCAGGAATTCAAGCACATAAAATTCAGTGTGAGTCGGGATTGGCTTTAATTGAAAGATATGACGATTCAGCTGCATGTGTAACCGTTGCAACAAAATATGTCTTAATTGAACGAGGATGGGTAAAAGAAATTGATCTTTCTTTTTGTAATGATTGGTGCGATAAAGAGGAATTATTAGAAATGGGTTGTACTGAATCTTTACTGGATTATCTCCACAAAGATTCAAATTTTTTTGATGATGTAGGATTTTATCACTATGGTTTTGGTGGCCCTGATGTTCCAAATGGGGTCACCGAAGAAAAATATGTAGAATGTGCAGATTTTGTCTATGAGAAAAGAGCCACATCAAACTCTAAAATTTTAGAACTTTACAAAAACACGCCTGAAATTGTTGCCTTTTATGAAAAATATCCTGATATACAAGAGGAAGTTGTAAGTGATCATATCTCGTATATTGCAAGAAGCGCTGATGGGTATGAATTTCGAATGAATCTAAATTTTGATAAAAATCACAATGTGACTAGTTTTGATTTTCATTGTTCTGTTCAACGTGAACATCAGTGGGAGCATCAATTGGAACTCGATCCACAGGATATTCTAGGACATTTGCTAGACTCTGAGTTAATGCAAAAAATTCATTGCTGATTGAAATAAAAACTAACAAAATATCAGAAGAACTTATGAATATGTGAACTTTGAAATTATGTGTGAATCAATGCAAGAACATCTGCAAGAAATATCCACAGGGAAACAAAAGCAGAATATACCGAGAAGGAGGTAGTTTTTGCAGAAACTGTGACTATTATTTTGAAGAATCAATAATACGATGTCCTTGTTGTAACACACTGGTAAGACATTCTACTAGAAACAGAAAAAATCATGAAATGTTGCAGAGAATATGAAACAATTTGGAGTTGGGGGGAGTTAGAAAATGAAAACTATATTTTTGATCATTCTTGCAATATTTCTTGTAATACTTCCATGGGTTCAAGGATTGCATAGCGGAATAAATAACGAAGTAATAGTAGATGGAATTACAACTAGTGCAATTGTTGTAATGATCATTACATTGATTATTTCTTTGATGTCTTGGGGATTGCTTTCATGGGCATCAAAAAACATTTCATTTTCAGGAATCTTGCTTGGAATTATCTCAGGTGCATCTCTGATAATTCCGTTTCTTAATATTCTAGGACCAATGGCTGGAGTGATTGTCGGGGTAATTGCAGGATTTGTTGCATTTATGCTCCAAAAAAAGATGTTAAACCCTGCAAAAAATCAACCTCTGATAATTGCTATAATCATACTTGCTACAACATATTCTATCTTGTTTACTGTATTTTTAACGACTCAGTCATCTACGATATGGGATACGGATGTGGGCATAGGAGCATGGACTGGAACTACAGAGGGGTTGGAACGTCCATCTTTTGCCAGTATTTTGTTGCATCATACTGAGATTATTTTCATTCCAATAGTAATTGTATCCATGATAATGACGGGATTAATAATTAGAGGTGAGAGAAAATGAAAACTAGACTTTTGATAATTGCTACACTTGGTATCGTTTTATGCTCTGTAATTTTCTATCTGTATTATCCTTTATCCTATAATGAAGGAATAAGCATAACTGTTTACGAAGATCCTACCTCATATGATTCATTTTCTGATAAATATTCAATTTATCAATTACAAGAAGATGATTTTAAAAAAATTCCAAAAATAAAATACATGATGGATATTTTGCTGACAAGAGATAAAACTGTAGGTGAAAAGCATATTATTCATCTTGGTCCTGATAACACCAAATATGAAATAAGAGCAAATCAAAATGAATATAGTGTCCAAGTTGGAATGCCTGAATCTGAACTTGATGACTACGATAAATGGGTGGAAGGTAAATCCACATATTTGTTTGAATATGAAAAAGTTCTTTTCCAAGTTTCTAATTGGAAAAGAGTGAGTTAATTTAAAATGAAAATTAGATTCTTAATACTTGGTGCGACAATATCTCTGTGTTGGGTATTGCAATAACGATATTAACTTCCATAGAACCTTATCTGATTTATGTCAGCATTCTTGTTTTGATTGGCATTGGAATTTACTCTTTAGTTTATTTTCTAAAAAGGAGAATTATAAAATGAAAACTAGATTTCATGCTTATCTGTATCCATTTCTATCCGCAAAATGGTGGTGAGTTCCTATGATGTGGAATCGAATTTTTTCTTTCCCTAAAAATAGTTAAGCCCTAAGAGATTTGAATCGGGCCTATGAGTAGTAATACTTATGAACTTCATAATTTGAGCAAAATTGTGCTTAAATACATACTAATTTTATCTGTAATTTTTGTAGGGATTGCAATCTTACCTGCACATGCTAGCACTGAATTTACACCATTTCAAAACATTAGTAATAGTCCAAATGACTCTGTTAATCCATTTGTAGTTACTGATGGCAAAAATATCTTCATCACATGGTCTGAATTTTCAAACGCAAATCACTCTGCAGATATTCATTTTTCAAAAAGTACTGACGGCGGCATTACCTTTAGTACTCCAAAAAATATTAGCAATCAACATGGAAGTTCAATTGCTCCGTTTATTCATGTTGATGAGTCTACAATTTTTATCACTTGGACATATAGATACCAAGATGATCACTATTCAGAGATTTACTTCTCCAAGAGTACTGACGGCGGCATTACCTTTAGTGATCCTCAAAAAATTAGTGATGCTACATTTTCATATTCCTCAAGACTTGTCACTGACGACAAAAATATTTTTGTTACTTGGAGTGATATCACTTTTTCTAATGAACGCCATTATGAAAACATGGAAGTTTTCTTTTCAAAAAGTACTGACGGCGGCGTAACATTTAGTTCTCCTATGAATCTTAGTAACAATAAAGAATTTTCATCATATTCATCTATTGTGACAGTCGGCAAAGACATTTTCATTACATGGACTGATTCAACAACTACTGGAAGCTGGATTGTCTTCTCAAAAAGTACTGACGGCGGCATTACCTTTAGTGCTCCCCAAAAGATTAGCAACGAAAATGGGTTCTCAGACGCACAATCTATTATAACTGACGGAAAAACTGTCTTTACAGCCTGGAACTATCGTCTAAAAATGGAATCTCAATACGATATTATTTTTTCAAAATCTAAAGGTATGGTGAATTCTACTGAAAATAACTCTGAGAAAATATCTGATGATTACATTGATTCAAAAATACAATCAGATATTGCTAACAAACCAGAACCTGAAAATAAAATTGAATTGACACCACTCAAAAGTCTCAAATGGATCGATGAAAATGATGCAAACTATTCAGTTAATGGATTGGGTGTTTTTAGACTTGATAATTCTGAATTGAATGTCAATAAGGAATTAATCGATATTCCCGTTGTACATGTGTGGTCTGATACCGATCCTAAAGGAATTATGGTAGATGTAATTGAAACAGGTGCTGATACGGGAGTATTTTATGCAGATATTTCATTAGTTACTGAACCCTCATCGCATCTTTCACTACAAGTATCAAATGGAGATTCAGTGACTGTATCATTTGATGACAATCAAACCTTCAAACTAACTGATACGGTTAAAATTGCTTCAAAGAATTTATCCCCACTAAAGCAAATAGAGTTTGGAATATCTCCAGATGAAATTACTTGTAAAGAAGGACTAGAACTTTTAATCAAAACTGATCACAGACATCATCCAATATGTGTTACTCCTGATACTAAATCAAAGATGATTCAAAGGGGATTGGCAATGACGATACAAACAGCTAATTGAGAATTTCATTATTGCATAATATTTTACTCTTAATGGTGAGAATAAAAGGTCAGAATACTTTATGAGCCTCTTAAAATTCCCTAAGTTCAATTATGAAATTTTCTACAACTAAGGTTAGGTTTAGTATTCTTGCAGGACTTGCAGCATATGGCACATACAGGCTCGTATTTGACATCATTGGAGTTGGTACTGCCTTGCAGAACTGTCATTTATCTTCAGAAGGAACCATTAATGTAATTTGTTATCTTTTTGGATTGAGTTAAATGAAAACTAGATTATTTTCCTTAGGTGTGATTTTGTTGATATCTGGACTTGTGCTTCTTTTTTCATACCCACTACGTCTGATGAATTCCATTGTACTAAATTATGAGCATGCCCTCTTGATTGGTTTTGTTTTGATTGGTGTTGGAGTGTACTTGATCGTTAAGAGAGAGAAAAGAAAATGAAGAATAGATTTCATGCCTATCTGTATCAATTTCTATCTCTGAAATGAATATAGTTCATGTAGTCCAAAAATCAAATCTTTATTGATTTGAATATTCAATAATGTATAAAATTGAAAATTAACTTCGCATAAATTTTGTATCTTTACTGATGATTTATCAGTGAATGTTATATATGAAAATTTTAGCCCTCAAATGTGAAGGGCATTTTTATATTCAGTATCATTATTTTTGCATCCATTTTTACAATTAATCCAATATTTGGAGAGTCTCAAGTTGAGTCCAGTAACCAAATCACATTATCAGGCGATCTTGCAAATAATCCTATAGCGCAAGATATTTTAAAAAAAATCGAACAGTCAAAAAACAAATTGCACAAATCCAGCAAAAAAATCAAGAGCAAAACGAGGCACAACAGAATCTAGAGAAAAAGCGCTCAGAAGCGCTTGCAATTCTTCAAAATGATCTCAAAGAATGGGAAAAATTATGGGAGGAATTTACGTTTGAATACAAGTTTGCGCAACAATCTGGAATTTTTTGGGACCAGTACAACTTTACAAATACAAAAATCATGGCAGGACGTGATGCACTACAACAGGTTCTCAATCAAGGAGGAAATGCAGTGCAAGCTCGTGAGGCTTATGCAGAAGCTGCAAAAATAAAGCGCTCTGAGATGATTGCTGCAAATATTATATTTAACGTGCAATACGGTCTGGCACTTTACAGCCAACAAATTTTATTTGATTCAGACGGTCAATTTCACGATATCATATCAGGTGATCAATTACGCAAATACTATCAAGATTACAGACTAGACCCTGCATATCTTAATTCCAATCTAAAAGACGAGATATCTTGGACAGAAATGTCCAAAGACATTCAAGCCGTATGCAGAGACGGATTTGTCTTGGTATATCGTTTTCATTCAGATGATCACATTTGTGTAACCGAGCAGACTGCCGAGTTATGGGTGATGAGAAAAATGGGCAATATTTTGTTTAGCGAATCAGCTCAAAGCACAGATACTCCTACCATTGAAAAATTAAAACAGGACAGGCTAGATGAAAAAATCAAAAACATCAACAACAAAATCCTATCTGTCTATGATGCATATGCTGAAAAAATAAATGATGTAAATAAAAAATATCGATTGCTTGCCTCAGATTATGAATCTCAAAGAAGAGAAGAAGAACAAAAAGCAATATCAGAATATAGGGGCTCATCTGCGCAGGTGCTCGACCAAAGAATCAACGACATACGAAAAAACTACGAGTCCCTTGATGAAAGCTTAACGCAAGAACAATTTAAGACATTTCAAATCCTCGAAATAAATCATAAACAGAGCATGGAGAATTTTATACAATCCTTTGGAACATTATCAGATGTAAAGATAATTTGGAATTCTGACAAATCTCAGTATGAGGCAGTACGGATTGATTTATGATTGATTTGTAGTTGTTATTGTTTCTGGATCTTTTTGTAATTTCTGTATGAGGTTGTTAAAAACCACAAATGTGATTGCCGCACCAATGCCTGCAAATATCAACAATGCAATAATAGTATCAGAGCCTGCTAAACTTGATACACTGGCATATGGATCAAAATAGGGGGTTCCTGAGCCCGCACCTGGATTTGAAACTACAGAATCTACCTTGGTTTTTGCCATGTATAATGACTCATCTACGGAATCAGCAATTCCGGTTCCTGAAATTTTGATAGGCAAATCAAATCCCAAATACCAGCTTTTGATAGGGTTTAGCAATTTACTTTCTGCAGATATTACTAGCAATGACAATGCAGAGATAATTCCAATTCCAAAAAATCTGGAAATAGAATTAAAGGAACGTATTAGTGATTTACTCTGTCTTGTTTTTTCTGTAATCTTTGATGGTGTGATTATGATTGCAAGTTTTGATGTTTTATAGTAATTCATGTTTCGTGCCTTTGAATTTTTTTCAGTTTTTGAAATACAAATAAGATCAATTTGTTGCATTTTATCCAGATAATGTTTTACAAGCTGCAAAGACATGTTTGTTTTTTGTGCAATCTCGTTTGCAGTCAATTCGTTGTGAAATAATAAATTTAAAATTGTTATACTAGATTTATTTGAAATAATATTTGCCAACACTTTTAATTTTATATCATCTATTGAAAAAATATTTACAGAATCGTCTGTTATGGAATTTTTATCAATCATAGGTATACTATAATACGTCAATCTAGTATGTAAATATTAGTAAAATAATAATTTCATCAAACCCTTTATGCAAAATTCACGTAGTTAATTCAATGAATAAAAAAATAGTTGCAACAGGAGTGATGTTGAGCGTATTGATGTTATCTTCTGTCAGCATGGCATTTGCACAGTACATGCCGACTCAGGGACAAACCGGACTTGATGACCACATAAAACTCTCTCAAGAGAGAGTGAAAATGGCGCAGAAAAATCCAAGTTTGGGCTCAGGAACTCCAATATTTGCATTAGACGGAGTATTGGGCTCAATGGTTTTGTCCATTGGCGTCTTTGGTGGAATTGCCGCTGCGCTTTTTGTAAAGGGACGCAAAGGAAAATACGCTGCCATGGGAAGAGGATAATCTTCCATTTTTTTATTTTGATATAATTATGTGACTGAGTTAATGATAAATTTTCAATTAAATGGAATGCCAAATTAACCAGAACTAATCAATCACATTATTGATTTCAGAAATTCATGATTTTAACCCAAAAACTTGGCTGACGCCTTTCCAAAGAACCGGCATATTCTATCTTCTCAAGATGGGGCTATTTTATCATGGATTGGGAATGATTTTGATGTATTTTGGCTCATATTTTGTCTCAAGTGTAATCTCTGACTATGAAATTCCAGACATTCCAGTATCTCTGTCTCTTACACTGAGTTCAGGATTGCTAGAAGAATCAGTATTTTTTGGAATGCCGTACTATTTTACAGGAAATCCAATAATCCTTCTTGGTTCTGGGATTATTTGGTCTGCCGCACATCTGTTTAATTCAGGGGTTTTTTCAATTGAAACGTTATCGTATGTAGGATTTTTATTTACAATACCGCACATATTTTTTAGCATTAGAACATGGATTAGCAAAAAGGGTTGGTTTGCAATCCTATTTCACTCTATGTGGAATTTTTTTATTTTGATTTTTTATTGTATGTTGGGATTCCGTCAATGCAATGTTGTCAATGACATGTTTGATATTTTAAATTTGATCATGGCAATATCTGCAGGAGTTATTGTTTATCTTGCATATCAAAACAAGAAAAAACACATCAATCAATTTTTGTATCTTATTCCAAGTTGTATCATTGTTTTTGCGCTATTTATTTGGTTTTCACAGACTGTTTTTTAAATTTCTTAAATTCTTTGTATGATTTTATAATATTTTCCATGTATTCCTCTAGGCTTTTTTGCATTCCAGGAATCTCATCATACAACTCCATCAAAAGTTTTTGATACTGTGGATTTGCAGATAATATTTGCGAGCTAAGCATAATTAAAATGTCATGAGATATCGCATCTTCTCCTTTTCTGATTTTATTTATCTGGTTTTCTATTGCACTAAAATAATCTAGATATTTTCTAAACAATTGTTTTGATTTTTTCAAGTTATTATCAGATACATCAAATCCTTCTTTTGCAAGATCCTGTTGAAATTCCTTATGCTCAATCCACAATAAAAAATAATTTTCAATTTTTTCTGCAAATTTTTTATCCTGTGAATAACAAACTATGATTCCATATATGGTGGGGCCATACTCTATTTTTTTTCTACCCTTTCTTTTTGATTCATAGACTCTAATCTTTCCAGAATTGCTTAATTGCTTGAAATACCTGTGAATTGTTCCAATCGGGATTTTGGTCTTGGCATTTGCAGAGTATAAGGTAAGAGGGCCATTATCCATTATTGCTCTGAATATATCCGCAGGTGTACGCACAATTTTGGATATATCCGTCATAATCTATGTATTTGATAATAATGGATATATCTATTTCTGTGGATATATTAGTAATGAAATATGTAATTTTAGCACTTTTAGTGGCATCTGGGTTTATGCCATTTGCACAAGCTGCACAGCTTGACGCCAAAATACCTGCAGATGAAAATGTCATTGAACCATCATTTCAATTTTTGAGAGTCATTTACATCGAATATCCAAATGGCGGAGAGATAGCAGAACTACTAAAAGGAAAATCTCAAACGCTGTCATTTAATGTAGATTCAAAAACTACAGACATGTTTGATTTGACAAATAAAATAAATCAAAATTTAAAATTAATCCCAAGTGATGCATTTGTCACAGATATTAAAGTAAATTATCAAGCAATACTTAGTGGTAATGAAAATTCTGCAGTAATTGAATATAAGATAGAATTGATTCCAACAATTACAAATCATGTCATACAAAGACAGAATGAAAAAAGTATGATAGATGCAAACTGGAGAGGAATCAAACTAGAACAGCCAATAATAATTGATACTAAATACGGATCATTTGACATTAACAACCCAAAATCAGCATTGGAAATACTGGCACCTGATGTAATGGCAAAAATAGAAGATAAAAATATCAAGATACTTGAATTGCCTATACTTGATGCAAGTGGGATATTGAATCTGCCACTGCATAAATGGCATTCACTGTTTGATAATACTGCAATCATTCCAGGTTCTACAGAGTACAAATTTTCTGGCAAATACGTCATAACACATTATACAATGGGAGAATGTAATGTAGAAATTGGTGTATGTAATGATAGAAAATGGAACCAAGACTTTGTAACAGATAAAAACTATTCCATAAAAATAATAGAGTCACAAGATGATGCATCCATTACAATTGAAGGATATGCAGATTCGTCAACTTTTGAAGGAATTCAAATCTTTAACACTAGTCTCAAAAATACTGTTAATGATAAAACGGAAACAGGATTTCCTACAGGTGTGATGTACGGTATGGCAGGCATGGCAGCCATTGGTGGAATTGCCATGTTTGTAATCAGTAACAGGAAGCTAAAGCATGACAAAGATCAGGGCCAGACAGGAATAGATCCATCACATTTGAAATCATATGAGACTAGTAATTCTGCGGGAGGTTACAAGACAAACAGAGGAGAATCACATGTGATTTCATCTGAGACAAAGATGCCTATCTCTCATCGTATTTCAGACTAGTTATTTTGCTAGATATTTTTAGAAATCAAAAACATTTCATCATACGAGTATTCTGGAAAATAATTTTTTACAATCTCTTTTTTCATAAATTCCAGATTCTTGCCCTCGATTCTAAACTTGTATGCGTCTTTAAAGAAATCTATCTGATACGTCTTGTACATTTCTGGATTATCATTGTTTTTATCCATTGCAGAGCCACTAATCTCTATTACATTATCTCCTATTTGCCAAAACTCGGAATTATTTGCAAGATTAGGATAGTTTGAAGGAGGCAGCAAAAGATCAATGTCAATAAACAAAACAGACATAGATGAGAAATCAAAGTAGGTCATCTCTGCACGTGATGTTTTATCAATTACTTTGGCCAAAGTGAATCCTGTAAAATCCAACGGTATTTGTGGAAATGATGGATTGTTCTTTGCAAACGAATCGATGAGGATCTGCGAGTTTTGTCTTATTTCCTGCAAAGATATTTGTCGACCAATACTGATTACACCGTTTTCTTGCATAGTCCATTTTGGAGTCTCTATGATTAAAGAGCCGTCTGCATCACTTGATAAATCAAGATTTGGCAATGCAATTGGCGTGTTAGTTAGAATGTCTGCACCTGATATCAGCAGACCGTCTATAGGTCTATACATGTCTCCCCTGCATGGATTCTCCATTCTTTGACGCTGTTCCTGTGGCCAGTATTTTATCAAGCAGTGATCAGTAAGGGATACGGCGCTGTATGCCCTAAATGAAGAAGTGTTATTTACATTTCCACCTATCTCTTCTGGGAGTCTAATGAGAATGAATTTTTGGAATGGATCCCTGTCATTTGTCTTTTCAGGGTTTGGGTAATAGAAATACTCCATAGTATTTGGCTTCATGTTAAAGATAGATGCTTCTTTTGTTTTTGCAACTGGTATTGACTTGCTTGCCATTGATTTTGCACCAGACAAATCATCAACCATAATTTCAAGCTCATGCAGCCTGCTTGGACCTGCATCTCCATAGTTTGATACTATCTTTTCATAACTTTCGTTTCTAAATGAGGTGATCACAGTTGGATGATCTGTTGATCCTATCTCATATCTATCATTTAGGGAAAAATAATTTATCTCGTAGAATTTGTCAATGATTTTTTTTGTATCTCTTGTTGAAATTCCATATTGATAGATTCCAATATTTTCTACGTGTTGTTTTCCCTCATAAATTACACTTCCGTTCTCAAATACAGTAACAGAATAAACGGGACATGGACCATAGCAAGGAGTTCTTTCAAGCGATATTATTACATCATTTGAATAATCTGGTGGTGCTAAAGGAACATAAATTACGTTTAACCCAAATGCAAAGACAATTACAAACACTATGACAACAAATGGAATTAATATTTTGTAACTGTTTTTCATTTTCAGATATAATGAATCAGTTTATGGCTTTTTAATTCTGTCTCATATTGGGTAATAAAGCCACAATGCGCGCATTCAAAAAATAATTCTTTTTTCTTTACTGTTATATTTTCAAGTCTCTCTTTCATGTCTTTTACATCAAGAGGTTCTATCTTGATGTTGTCGCCTTTTGGAATGATTTGAAAATCTTCTTGCAGATTCACTGATTTTAAAAAATCTGAAATTGCATGCAGTACGTCTGATTTGTTGATACTTTTGGAATCATCAGGATTTGTGAGAATGAATTTTTCAGATTTTAGTATTGGAAGCGCTCCTAGCTTGTCTGCAACATGTATCAGCATCTGGTCTTTGATTACAGGTGCATTGGTACAGTCTACTGTTATCACATTATAATTTCAAATATGACATTCATAAAAGATTCGAAGAACTTTTCAATGATGGGATAAAATTTCATATAGTATGAAGTATCTTGTGATTTTTCTTGTATTGATTGGAATGAGTGCAATTGCATATGCTGAAGACATTCCAGTAGAGATTCAAACCCCAAATAACGTTGATCTAATAATTACAGGCATGATGGAAATGCCTGTCACAAACGAAGATCCAATTGTCATAATCATTATAGAAAACAAAACTGGTTATCCGATTCTGCTTGCCTCGACAAGTCCTGACGAGAAAGGCTATTTTTCACTTGACGTCAAAAGACAAGGTCCGTTATGGGACGGTGTAACAGAGTTTTCAGTAACAGCACAAACAGCTAAAGATACATCGGATGTAAACGCAATCAAACTGGAATACGGCGTGTATAATGTGGGCACGATTTCGTGGACAGAAGCATCATACTCTGGATTCGAAGACACCACTGGAACAATTCAGGTGTTTGATCCAGACATCAATCAGTTTTCCAATGCAGTTGACTTTCTCAGAATTAAAGTGTGGTCTGATAGCTCACCTACCAAAACTACACTTACACTAACTGAGACTGGGGTAAACACCAATACTTTTGAAGGAGATGTTATCTTTTCTAACAAGTACCAATCCTCAAGAGAAGTTGTTTTTGTTAGTAATGGAGATACTGTGACTGCAACATATGCAGATACAACACTTCCAAAAGACATGAAATCAAATGTTTATCATGTCAATGCTACAGCACTGATTGTTGGAAAGCGAGGGCCTCCAATGGAGAGAGCTCCTGCCTCAAACTTGCAGATATTTGACACGGACAAAAAACCAATACTTGGTAATGAAGTACTTGTAAACCAACAGATAAGCTTGGTTTCAGATTTGGCAAATCAGCAAAACAAGTCACAACCATTTGCATATTTGGTTCAAATTCTAAACAACCAAGACAAGGTAGAATCACTGTCATGGATTACCGGAAACCTCACGTCATTTCAGAAACTAAATCCAGGCATTACTTGGATTCCATTTGAGAAGGGAAAATTCACTGCAACCGTGTTTGTCTGGGAATCTGTCAATAACCCTACTGCACTGTCTCCTCCAGTTCAAATAGAGTTTACAGTTAAAGAAATACATCTAGACCATGAATCAGTAGAAAATGAAAACTAGACTTTTGACAATTATTACTGGCATACTAGTGTTGTCTCTGTTTATTATTGTAGACAATTCTGAAATAAAGTACGCATATGGAGGCTGTGTTGCAACAATTCTACCCCAACCTTGCTTTGATTCCTTTATGGGAAGTCATGAGCCAATGACTCAAAAATCAATCATGGAAAATTTTGCCAGATACATTGAGCTAAACTTTGGAGAGTGGCAGATGTCCGATAGGAAATGGGACAATGCTAATACACCATTGCAACTGCCTGCAATAATCTGTACAGAATTTGTAGCAGATGGAATGAGACATTATCGAATGGCAGAATGGGCGGATCCATACAGAATTTCCAGCTTTGAAGATCATAGAAATGACTTTCTTTGCAACAAATGGCTTGCACCAATTGATGATGGAGTAAAGATAAGATGGGACAAACCCCGATACCTAGCAAATGATGTTGGAATTGTCACAGTAACTGACAAAGAAAATAACCTAGACCACAAAAAACAAGACTCTTTTGATATTCATGTGTGGTCAGACACTGATCATACTGGTATCCAATTAACCATAACTGAAACTGAAATTGATAACGGAATTTTTGAAGGGACTGTTTTCCTTACTACTGAGGGCAAATCAGAAGGGACTAGGCTTTTAGTAGAAGATGCAGTATATGCCGAACACAAATCAAGTGTCCACTTTGTAAGAATCACTAATGAACTGTCTGAAGATGTTTTAGATGAATCACATGTAAATGATTTTCAAGACACTAAAAACCCAAATGATTGCAAGTATCAAGACGATGATGGGAATATTTTGCCATGCACAATGGGCAATGGTATTGATGTGGTTGGTATGTTTTTTGTTGTTTTTTGGCCATATGTGATTTTAGGAATTGTAATTTCAGCAGTTTTCATTGTGTGGAGAATTAGAAAATGAATGTCATAATAATTGGAATTTTACTTGGCATTGCAAGTTTCTTTGCGCTGCAAATGATACTTCCGTTTCCATATGGGTTAGTTGCATGGTTCATAATTCTTTGGTTAATCATACGATATGCAAAAAAATATACTGTAATTCAAAAAGACTCTGTATTAAATTACAGGCGTATTGATCCAATAAATGAAAAAGAAAAAGATCAAAATGACGAAGCGTTGAGAATTTTAGAAAAAAAGTACATTGAAGAAAAAATCTCAAAAGAAGAATATCTCAAAAGAAAAAAAGAATTTTTAGACATTGAATACAATCCAAGAAAATGCAAAGTTTGCGGTTCTGAAGAGTTTGAGTTTATCTCAGAAAAAAGATCAGAGAAACCAGATGAAGATACTTATGATATCGGATATTACAAATGTAAAAAATGTGGCACAACATGAAGACAGACTCTAGAATAATAATTTCAATTGACAAGCAATTTTACAGTGAAAATGATGAGATTAGAATTCATGTGTGGTTTAACCACGAGTTTTACACATATGCAACATTGACTATTCTCAGTCCTACAGGCATAACAATTGATTCTGCAGGACTAAAAACTGATACCAAAACTACTGAAACGTTTGCGTTTACCTGTGGCGGTCCACTTATGTTTGAAAACGGATACTATACTATAAGGGTCCAATGTGAAAATGTCATATCTGAAAATATGTTTGAATACTATAATTCTAAAAATAGATTCAAATCTAAATTGTGAGATGAATGCAAAAATGAATCCAAACATCTTATTTGTGTTAAATGCCGGAATAGTGGGTTTTCTAAGTATTGGTGCTGTTTATTTTACAATCATCCCCATGATTATGTGGGGAACTAGCCTAGAGAGAATAATCTCTAGTGTAACTCAAAATTATGCAATGATTGGTTTGTGGTTAATTTATTTTATCAGTATTATTTTTTTGCCAATAACTATGACAAAGAAAATTAGAAAATGAAAACTAGAGTTTTGATAATCATTATGATTGTAATTATTTCTACATATCCTGTTACTGCGGTTTTTGCAAGTTGTGGTGGAAGCACACTACAGTTTCAGTATGATTCTGCTGATAGTGTCTTTCATGGAAGTGTTGTTCAAAAACAAACTATTGCTGATAATCCACACCAAACAATAGTTGTTTTTAGTATAATCGAGTCATTCAAAGGAATTAATTCTGATCAGATAGATGTGAAAATACCTGAAAGTTTAGAAGACGAATTTGAATATGGATCGGAGTATGTAATATTCGCACATGGTTTGGAACAACCGCTTGGCACACAACTGTGTACGTTTTCCTTTTTTGCATTTCCTACCGTATTGAATATTGTTTCCCAACTGTCAAACATGAATAATCCTTATAGTGAAATTTCCGAGTATGATATTTACGATCATTTAACAGAGCCTGAAAAAATACAACTGGAGGACATCTCTACTAGTTTTGCTCAAGAACGGCAAAAGGAACGCGATAGAATTTATGGGCAGATGTTGTTGATTGGAGCCCCTACAGCTATCGGAATTGGTGTTGCAGTAATGTGGGTAATTAAATTAAAATCAAAATGAAGTGTGTGCAAGCGATAAAAAGAAATTTTATGCAATGTATTAGAGTTACATAAATCAGAAAGTTACAGTGTTTTTGTAATGTTAAAAAAATATACATCGTTTGTTATATTCAATATTAAGAGATACTAGACATGGAATTTGTCACTATGATTATGGCTGTAATGAATAACATATTTGAACAGGTTTTTGAGGTTGCAAGCAACGATGTCCTAAAAGAATGGGGAGTCAAAACAGTGGAAAGTATTGCAGATAAGGCATTGCAAAACATGCCTCAAGTTTAGATCATCTGATGTCAAGCGCGCAATCCCAGATTTGACAAAAAATATTCTTAATTAGCAATCAATTTGCATATCTGATTTTGTATGGCATGGGTTAGAATTTTCTTTACTAGGGATGCATGATGTTTGCATAAATTCTCATTTAAGATACATTCTTTACAGTTTATGATTTCATTAAAAACTAGATTTTCTGCGATCTGCATCGAGTTATCATATTTGTATCTCAATATTTCCCATACAGCAATCTCAAATAAAAATAATTCCCAAAAATGACAACTAAAAAAAGACCTAATCCAGATACAAAACATCAGAAGAACTTATGAATATGTGAACTTTGAAATTATGTGTGAATCAATGCAAGAATATCTGCAAGAATTATCCGCAGGGGAAAAATAACAGAATATACCAAGAGGGCGGGAGTTTTTGCAGAAATTGTGACTATTATTTTGAGGAATGGGTAATCAAATGTCCGTGCTGTAATGCTAAGACTAGACACAGTACTAGAAACCGAAAAAATCAGGTGTTGCAGAGGATATGAAGTGTTTTGTAATCTTTTTGATTTTTATTGGATTTGTAGGATTTGCATATGCTCAATCAGAAAACTATTCTCCATCAGGCAGAGATTATGTGCCGTACACTGAAAATTACAATGTAAAATTTACTCATGATGGAAAGATTGACTATGATTTGCTAATTTTAAAAATAATGCCAGATATCTTTGAAGAGAAACTACGTGAAATGGGTGTAAATATCTCTGCATCAGATATTGTACTTAATCGCGGTCCACAAATCTCGATGTACCAAGAATCAAGTTCTGTTTGTGGTTATGTGATTGACTATACGGATGATCAAGTTTACTGGCTGCAAGCTGGAATTAACAGTACTGCAATTCGATCCACGGAGATTTTCACTGAAACTCCTAAACCCAATGTGCCTCCTGAAGTTGAAATAGAAGAATGGAATTTGGGTTGGTGCTTTGGTCCATTAAAGGAGCAAGTTGCCGTTATATTTCTAAAAGAAAAATCGTATCTTACACAAGAAGAAGAATCTATTGTTGCCGCTGCAATAAAACATGATCTGCGTGGCAATCCAAATCTGGGTCATCAGGAGTTTAAAGTAGGTAAATTCAATTTTGATTACGGTGATGATGTGTTGGCTTTCTGTGGGGAATTTCAGATTCCTTTTGGAGGAGGTCTTAATTTCTTTGGCGGTGCAATGCAAAAAAACATTTTAGATGATTTTCATTTAGAGAATAGCTTGTCTCCATTATGCGCAATCAGTGAAGATGCTAAAGTATTTTCTGTATCGTTTTCAAATGAAACTCCTAAACCTGTATTAGAAAAATGGAAAAATAACAGAATGGAAACTGTTTATCTCAAACCAGACTCAGTTGAAAAACTCTTGGAGAGAAATTACATGATGGTCAAATCAGCTCATAATATGATTTTAGAATATGCAACATCATTAGATATAGAATTTATTGATTATTTCCCAAATGACAGCAATACAGTTTTTGAGATTAAACCAAGCCCTGATGACACGTTTGTGAAGATCAGAGTTCCACAAAACGGCGGAAACTATTACATGAGTTATGGTCCTAATGAATGGAATAAAGGCGATTTAACCGGTGTATCCATCTTAGTTGATGGGGTAGAGGTATCGTATAAAAAACAACCATTTGTACAAGCACCAGATGCACCTTATCCTCAATACTTTACTGATTACATATTCAAATTTCCTGCAAAGTCATCAACGTTTAATGTAATTTTATTTATAGAAAACTACGTACCTGATTCAGATCATTCTGATGATGAATGGGATGGATATGCCCCTGTGGATGAATATTAGATATTTGTTGAAACTAAAATTAGAAAATGAAAACTAGATACATTGTAATTTTTACAGTAATAGGACTAGTTGCAATATTTCCAGTAATTTCTATCGTATTTTATGGAGCAGTTCCAGTTGGAATCAATTACAAATATTTTGAAAACTGTGAAGACTGTGATATCATTTTAGATGGATTACGTGCAACTGATTCCAAGAGTACTCAAAATCCAAACGAGTGCTGGTATCAAGAAAGTGATGGAAGTTTTACTCCTTGTAAAATAGATGATGGTGGCCCGTCTATGATGTTTGGAATGTTTTTAGTTGTTTTCTGGCCTTGGATTATTTTGGGAATTAGTATAGTAATAATTTTCATAATTTGGAGAAATAGAAAATGAAAACTAGACTTTTGATAATTATTGGGGTAGTGTTAATGATCGACGGATTTTCATCATTTTTTTATTCAACATTTATGATGTTTCCTCCTACAGAACCTCCAATGATGCGATCAATAGAAGGAATGGATTATGTTTTGTTTATGTATAAACATGTTTTTTTGTTTAGTGGAATAATTGGAATTTTTGTAACTATTGCAGGAATTATTTTCTGGAGAAAAAGAAAATGATTTATGATTGTCCCTTCTGCGGTTACAAAACCCAATACAAAGAAGTGATTTTTATTCACAATTATCTTCAAAAAAAATATGGTTATTGCAAGGACTTTGATCCTTCTTTCTTAGGAAATAGAAAATGAACCTCGATTTTTTTGCCAATCACAAAAAAACTACAATCGTATTGTTAATTTTCTCAGTTATTGGAATGTGGTTTATTGGAATGATGGTTTTTTCTATGATTGGTAGTGTTGATACATGTTATCGACTAAGAGATAATTTACAGGAAATTGAAGGTACAGTCTCTATCTGCAATCTTTTTTTCTGGTTTACTGGTTAAATCCCGCCCTATTCCTAGAAAGAAAATTACTCCCAAATAGTGCAAAATCTTTGTTCCTAACTATATCCCCCGCGCTATATGTGGTAGACCAAATTTGAACCAATAAATCATATGAACATCAATAAATCATTCCATTTGAATTTTAATCGACTCGAAACAGGAGATGCTAAAATAATTAAAAATTGGTAATTTTTGAGCAGGGATCTAAACTAATCACTTATAATTCCCCGCTGGCATTTACTATTCACATTACTTCAACAACAAATTAATCGTAAATCAATCCGTCCTGAGACTATTCTAATGATTATTTATCGTAATATTTCATACATGTATTTCCATATTTGGAAATATTCTAATTTCTTTGACATTTTAGTAAACAAGTGAGTTTACATAATTCAAAATAATATACAATTGTATAGTTTGCAATGGCAGAAAGAATAACCATAATGTTAAACAGCGATATTGCAAAAAAGCTGCGAAATTTACAAGCCAAAAAACTGCGAGAATCTGCATCCTCTGTCAGCTTTTCACGAATCATAAATGAGATCCTGGAAAAGGGACTAAAGTAATGCTAGTTCTGTTTGACTGATCTATGAATGGTTCGTAAATGTCTTTTTAGATTGCCTTCTCCTGACAGGCGTTTTGAGCAATGGGGACATTGAACTTTTTTGACCATTTCTTATATTCATAAAAAGTATGAATATATTATAAGTTATTATGTCATGAAGTTCTATATACCATATGGCAAGTTGTATTGTAGTGGATGATGATCCAGACATTGTTAGCGTATTTTGTGATATGCTATGTATGATCGAAGTAAATGTTCTTGCAACTGCTAATGATGGCAATCATGCAGTACGTATGTACAAAAAGCATCATCCTGATATTGTTTTTACGGATTTGAATATGCCCAGATATGATGGACTGTATGCAATTGAGAAGATCAAGGACATAAATCCTGATGCCAGGATAATAGTAATCACGGGCGATTCTAATGCATACATGCATCCGTTTCTAAGCTCGTTAAATGTACGGGTAATTCAAAAGCCATTTGCTGTCCAAGCAATAAAAAAAGCAATAACTGACTGTCTGACTGGAAATTCAGAGCAGATATCATTTGACATCAAATATCAATTCAAGGGGGAAACCAAGTCATATTCATGCACAGTTAACTATGAGCAATACAAGAACTTCAAAGCATTGCCAGTCGTAGAAAAATGTGAAATAATCAAAAAAGCAAAAAACAATTTGACAAATATGCTGATGAGATGCGCAAAGCCATCAATCTGGCAATCAGAAATGATACCAGTCACATTCGTAGACTGTCTGAAATGGTAACCTGATTAAACCAAAAAATATTAATATGAAAGTATGAACTAATGAATATCATGACTGGCGTTACCCAACTGTTGGCAAAGTCACTTGAAAAAACAATGCTGAAAAATCTTGGCGAAAACACCGTTCACAAGATACAGGACAGATTATTTGAGAGATATGGTATATCCATAACCCAGTCCATGGAAGAGTTTGAAAAATTAGATTCTGTATTGAGGGAATTTTTTGGAGCAGGAGCTGAGGGACTAGAAAGAAAATTCCTTGAAAGTCTGTGCAGCATTAAATCAAAAAAAGACCAGACACAAAAGAGATTTACAATATCAGAGCCATCAATTGGACAATCAATCCTAAAAGCATACAGTGATGATGAGGCATCAAAAATACTAAATGCGTCAATTGGCGAGTCATGGACAATTTTGGAAATGCTAGAAAAATTGCAGATTCCACAGACATCAGGATACAGAAAAGTCAATTCACTAATCGAAGACGGACTCTTGATAAAAGATGGACACGAGATATCTGCAAGTGGACGCAAGACTGACAAATACAAGTCATTGTTTGACAATGTGGAAATTGACATCAAAAACAACAAGGTTACAGTAAATGTCCAGTTTACACAAAACGTTATTGATCAAAGTCCAATACTTCAGACCGTATACAGAATCTAAATCAAAACGTATTTTAAAAAATTACATTATACACATGAATAAGCATAATTTATGTGGGAACTCATATGACAAGGCAAATCCACTAATGGCATTTTTCAAATATTATATTTTGATGTTTGATTATGCTTCTAAGATATGTAAACCATCACCATCCAAAATAATTGGATGAATTTGCTGACTGTGTTTGATGCCACGAAGTTTTTTGATCTGAATAGTTTGTCTTGGAGTATTTACTATTATTTGATTATTCATTTGAATAATCCCAGATGTGACAAACCATTCCAAAGGAATCTCGTTGTTTTCTGAATGCTCTGATATTATCAGCGAAGTTACGCCATAATTTTCTAATGCCTGAATCATTCCTTGCAAACCCTGTCTCATGTAAAATTTATCCAAATACTGCATTGCAAGAATTGTAACAGAGTCCATCACCACTCTTTTTGCTTCGATTCTTTTGATGCTGCTTAGCAGCAATTTTGTCAAGTGCTCAAATGGCATCTGCTCTCCCCTGTATAGGGAATCATCTTTGCCAATCATCTCATCTTGAATCTTAAACGGTCTTGCATCAATCATCATGATTTTGTCTTTGCTGATTAGATCATCAAAATCCCAGCCAAATGATTTGCAGTCATTTTTTATCTCATCGATATTTTGTGACATTGTTACGTATACGCCTGGCTCATCAAAGTCACGTGCACCGGAATACAGGAATTGCAATCCAAATGTTGTTTTTCCACTGCCAGGTGGGCCGGATATTATGACAGACCTGTTCTTTTTTAATCCGCCAGAAATTATAGAATCTAGTCCGGGAATGCCTGTTTTAATTAGTGATGTGTGCGTTTGATTATATTTTTTGTTGTTAAACATTTTGAATTGGGATTTATAGATTATGATAAAGAGAGTAGTACAAACAATAGCGATGATAATTGAAAAAAAATTATCAAAAAGAAAATAAATTGATGCAATTAATGAAATCAGAATAGTCGATGTAAAAATAATCTGAAAAGGATAAAATCGATTCACTGAGGGTTTATCTTCAATTTTGAAATAATCGTCATATTTTATTGTCTGTTTATCTAGGGGCTGTTTTGTAATTTCAATCTGTCTGGATATTGGAATGTCATCATAACATAATTCATGAAACCAAAAATTTTTTTCCCTTATTGCCCTTTGATTCAAACCAATTTCTGACTCACATCTATCACATTTAATTAAATCTTGAACAAAAATTCTTTGTTTTGCTTTTTCTGTTTTCTCAACATCCAAATCACTCTGATGGATTTTTTGAATTTCATCTAACATTCGATCTAGGTATTTTTTATCCGATTGAAAAATCTCCTGTCTTTTTTGAATTCTCTCTATTAGGTACTGGGTTCTTCCCCAATCCCCTAAATTATGTTGCATACTTTCTTCTAATTTTGCGACAAGTTCATCATCATTCAATAATTATGGTTATTTTTGATTTTTAGTAATCATATATGGGCTGTCAAAATTTGTCTATCGGTCAAATATTTGTACTTTTTAAAAAAAATATTCTGCATAATATTTAAAAACAAGGCAACCTCTTGTTTTTCGACATTAATGGCTGAAAAAAAGACCGTAAAGAAGACTGCCTCAAAGACTAAAGCAGTAAAATCAAAGATAAAAATCACTCCAAAGGCAAAACCCTCTACATCAAAGGCAAAAGCAACAAAATCAAAGCCCAAAAAATCAAAAGAAGAAAGCGACGATATGGGAATTGTTATTGTAGATGATGACATTGTCATTGATCAGGAAAAAGTAAACGAAGAAAGAAGGGCATATCTTGAAGAATCTAGGTCTCAAGACGCATATGACTAAAGCAATCTTTATTCGTTCTAAGATCATATAATCAATATGAAAGCATTATGCCTGATTACCGTAAAACCAGGTAAAGTGGATGTAGTTGTTGACATTGTAAAGAAAAAACGTAAAATAGTAAAAACTACTATGGTAGTTTCAGGTAGGGCAGATATTGCTGCAGTATTACATGGAAGTATTGACGAGATTAACAATACTGTAATTGATTTTAAAAAAATCAAAGAGATTGTAACTACTGAGACACTAATTGAAGTAGAGGTGAATATGGGTTGGTAAGAGCTATAGTATTGGTAAAATCCCCTAAGAAATTAATTGCTGCAAGACTACGTAAAGTAAATTCTGTTTATGATTCATTTCCCACAAGTGGCCAATTTGATGCAGTGGCCATTATTGAGGTTGAGAACCTTGGAAAAATTAAAGAAATTACCAATCAAATTCAAAAAATAAACGGTGTAGAAAGAACTGAAACCATGATTGAAGTTCAATAACAAAGAATTTAACATACTTTGGAGTAGGGTTTGTGTGAATATCAAAAAAGTCGGAAATGTCATTTTAGCAGTTAAAGACATTGATAAATCACTGAAATTCTATCATGAAATTATTGGATTGCCAATAAAAAGACAGAGACGATCATGGGTAGATTTGGGCACTTCTGGTGCTTTGCTGAGTTTACATCCTGCATCACTTACAGCGCAGCATATAGGAAGCTCAATTGAAAATGGAATTACAATTGGATTTTTGGTAGGTGATGTCTCGTCTGCAGTTGAAGAATTAAGATCAAAAGGTGTTAAAATCCACCGTGAAATTGTAGATAGAGATGCTGGAAAAAACGCAGTTATTTTGGATCCTGACGATTATTTAATTTCATTATTTGAACCATCATTTGATGATAAAACAGAACAAACAACTGGATATCACGGATTTACTCCCGCCTAGATTGTTTTTTAATAGTGTTAATTATTTTATCAATACTTTTTGCAGATCTATCAATTGAAATGTAATATGTCATTTCATCTTTTTGAAAAATTACGATAGATACTTTTTGATGTTGTAATAAAACATAATCTAATTTTCCCACCGCACTTACTGTGTCTTTTCTTAGTGTCATTAATGTAGATATTATGAAAAACTCATTTTTGACTTGTTCTGATTTTAATAATGGTTTTACGTTTGGTCTTACAATTCCAGTTAAAGTTCGACCGTATGAATTTACTATGCCTACATATCGTATGCTCTTTGATAATCCAATAATGCCTTGACATTTTTTTCTGTATTGAATGATTTTATTTTTCCAAATTTCAGATGGAGTTTTTGCCATATTAAAAATTAAATTTGAAATTAATAAGCATTCTTACTTGGTAGAACAGACTTTTTCAAATTAGGCTTGTTTGAAAATCTCGACTAAACCTTGCTAGTTCATTTTTGAATGAGAATCTTTTTTCTCATCTAGTTTTTTCTTTAATTCTAGGTTTTCTTTTAACAGTTTGTCATTTTCTGCTTTTAGTGTATTGACAGAATTTACTCGATTAAACAATGGGTGTCCTGGAGGAATAATTCCATTCGAATTCATTGTCAATAAACCTGAGGCATATCTTTGATATGATTGCTGAAACCCTTGCAATTTTTTATTAATCGTAGCATTATCTTCTGCAAATTTTTCTTTCATGGGATTTTCAAAAATTTTGAACATCTGATTTGTCAATCCTGGAGGTAGTCTTGGAAATTGTAATGCTAGATGAGGGATGTTTGGATTTAGTCCATACAGGTCTCTGAGATGTCTTATTGGCAAATCTTCCATGATAATTCGCTATTTTTGCCATATTTTTGCCTTGTCTTTAGGCGTTTGATATGCAATAAAGCTAATTTGCAGTCATTTTAGCTCAATTTGAGCTGATCGCTGATCCTTATAGATTCCAATTTTAGATCGCAAATAGGCATGACAGAAATAACTAAGACGTGTATACGATGTAATAAAAACATCATAGATGGAGATCTGCATAAAATTGTAATTTATGTAATTCAAGAAAAATTCACTGAACATCATTATGAACACGTTGAGTGTCCTGGTAAATTTACTGTTTAACCAATATACTCATAAACTTTGTAAATTTCACCAGACAGTCTTGAACGGTATTTCCATTCATTATTTTTCCATACTACTTCTTTAAACAAAATTTGATTGTTAGGATGTAATTTGCGATAGACATCATCTCCAAATAAAATTTGATTTGGTTTTGCAAGCGATTGAATTTTGGATGCAATATTCATTGCAGGTCCCATTAAATCTACATGTGACACATCTGGATTGGAACCATATCTCACAACAATACTCTGTCCAAAGTCAGCTCCAATTTTTACCATTAAATCAGGATAATCATATTGATTCAAAATTGGATTGATGCCTTTTTGTATTACTGCAAGCATTGATTTTGCACAGCTTAGTGCATTATCTGCAGCTAATAGTCCGTTATTTGATGCAACAAAATATCCAATGACTGCATCCCCGACAAATTTTAAAACATAACCGTTATGCAAGTTAATTACTGATGCCATCTCTTGAGCAAATGAACTAATTATTATTGCAAGTTTTTCTTCAGGTAGTTCTAAGGTCATAGTGGTAGACCCTACTAAATCAACATATAGAGCAATCATGTCAAATTTGGCAAAAACGTTTTTTCTGAGAAATTTTTCAGAATCATCAGTTATTCCGACATATTCATAACCTTGTTTCAATGCGCCCCAAATTCGTTTCTGGGTTTCTAAGATCATTGAATCAAAATCCACTATTTTTTGCTCATTTTTACCTAGTAGCACATCTAACA
This sequence comes from Nitrosarchaeum sp. AC2, assembly GCF_013407385.1. Classification (NCBI taxonomy): domain Archaea; kingdom Thermoproteati; phylum Nitrososphaerota; class Nitrososphaeria; order Nitrosopumilales; family Nitrosopumilaceae; genus Nitrosarchaeum; species Nitrosarchaeum sp. AC2. The sequence goes on from NZ_CP030847.1 coordinate 835,827, forward strand.
CATTTGGATTTGACTGTTCATTTGAAACAGTATCTTTTTGACTCATTTTTGGTTTATCAGATTCGTTAATTTTTGACATTTTATCCCTCTATTCTAACGGAAAATCCGTATTACAGATAAGGCATTTTCCTCTATTCCCCTTATAACCTTCATTATAGTATTGCACGATGGTAGATCCACACTGATTACAGATTATTTTAGGTTTGGACATGAAGGAAATAGCTTATTTTTGTATTTAAAACCTACAAAATCTTAAGGTTTAATGACTGTAAAAATTTGTTAGTTATTGTGCGATTAGGATCTAGATCATCAAATGAGTACATTCAACTTCTAAATAAGCAAAATGATGATATTCAACAGCAATTTCTTGAAAAAATACTACACATTACAAAATTAAAAAATGTCCAAGTTATGTTAGGCGATGCAACAATTACAGAACAAAAAACATTCGACCCAGCACTAGTAAACAATTTTTATCAAACAATAATTAAAAACTTGAAAGACTGGTCAGTTCAAGAAATTTCTATTTCAAATAACGAGGATGTTAGAAGGATTTTTACAAAGTTTGAGATAAGAGAAGGAAACTATCTAATTTCTGGACATATGTCTCTGCAATACCATGTTCTGTTATACTATAAGCCAGATCAACAAGTAATCAAATTACAAAAGGAATTATCTGACATAATTGATTTGACAAAAAACAAGGAAAAACAAATGTCTGATAACAGTGATCAATTTGTATTAAATAAATTAAAAGAAAAAGGCTACAAAGATTTTGATCATCAAAAATTATTTGAAATATTTTATGAAAATGATGAGTTTAGAGAAAAAATATACAAAGAAATCGAAAATGAAATTGAAGTTGATTTTCAAGAGTTGTCAAATAAAAAAACAAATTGATCAAGGATTTAGATAATTTACTAGTTGAAACTTATCAGACTAGTCCTGTTCTTATTGATGATACTCGATTAATAACAGGGGAAGAAGGATGTTTATGTACATTTGATATTGAATTTATTAAAAATAAAACAAAGGAAGGACTATTTGATCCTCGTAAGATGTCGGAGTCTGTAAAAGACAGCATCATAAAGCGATTAGACGAGTTTTCAAAATTATTGCAAAATTAATTTATTATTTAATTTAAAAAATCCTACTCTTAATTACATTGAGAATGAATTTGTGTCATTATCGTGGTTATTGGCCATATTCTCAAAATTCGTGCATAAAATTGGAATAAAAATTCGATCATTCAATGGAAGAAGTCAAATATCTCTTTTATCTAGCAGAATTTCTAATGAATCCATCATACGATGAAATACAAAACGCAAACTCATTACGAGGAAAAGACGTACGAAAAACACCCCTAGTGTATTCACCTACATTTAGCAATCTTACAGGTTCTGAAGTTTATTTAAAAGCAGAGTTTCAACAAAAAACAGGATCGTTTAAACTTCGTGGCGCATATTATAAAATAAGTCAATTACCCCCTGATGGAAAAAAACATGGAGTGGTTGCAGCATCTGCTGGGAATCATGCTCAAGGAGTTGCATTTGCATCTTCATTGGAAAAAATACCATGCACTATTGTTATGCCAAAAATGCATCACCATCAAAAGTAGCTGCAACTAGAGGTTATGGTGCAAACGTAATCTTAGAGGGCATCAACTATGAAGAGTCATCGGCTAAAGCAAAAGAGATTTCACAAAAAACAGGTGCAACAATGATACATGCTTTTGATGATCCACAGATCATAGCTGCTCAAGGAGTAATTGGATTGGAAATTCTAGAAGATTTACCAGATGTAGATGAAGTGTATGTGCCAATAGGTGGGGGCGGACTTGCGGCAGGAGTTTTAATTGCCATAAAGGAAAAGAATCCAAAGATCAAAGTAGTAGGCGTTCAATCAAGCTCGTTTCCATCAATGTATGAATCAGTAAAAAACGGGTCTTTAACATCAAGTGGCGGTGAAAGAACTATTGCTGATGGAATATCTGTCAAAGTGCCGGGGCAAACAACTTTTTCAATAATTAAAGAACTAATTGACGAGATAGTATTGGTTGATGATTCAGATATCATCAAAGCAATGTTCTTACTCATGGAGAGAATGAAATTTGTAGTAGAACCAGCCGGAGTAGTAGGTTTGGCCTACTTAATATCTGCAAAACCATCACCTGGAAAAAAAGTTGTTCCTATACTAACGGGAGGCAATGTCGACATGTATCTTTTAGGACAAATTGTAGATAAAGGGTTGGCAACAATGGGACGTTTACTCAAATTATCTATTTTGTTACCCGACAGACCCGGAGCATTTAAAGAAATAGTAGATGAAATTAGTGCAGCAAATGCAAACATTGTCGAAGTGGTACACGATAGATTAAGTTCCAACATAAATGCAGGCTCTGCTGGAGTTACACTAAGCTTAGAAACACAGGGAAAAGAACAAGCAGATAAACTAATTGAGACATTAAAAAAGAAAAATATTCAGTTTAGATTATTGACATAATCTATTTGAATTTCTTTTGAACAAATTTACTAAGGCCTTGTTTTTTTAGAATGTCAGATTCTTTAAGAACTGAATTATGTTGTTCGGATTTGTGTAGTTTTAATTTCTTTTTTAATTCCGGAAATTCATTTGCTAAAATTTTAAGAGCATATATTCCAGCATTTCCTGCTTTGTTAATTCCTACTGCTACTACAGGAGATCCTGTTGGCATTTCAGATATCGAAAGAAGAGAATCTAATCCGCCAAAAGAAGAGAATTTGGAATTATCTGCTCTTTTGGTTTGTTTATCATTATACACCATAATTGGCACTCCGATTACTGGAATGATTGTATGTGATGCAATCATTCCAGGTAGATGTGCTGCTCCTCCTGCACCTGCAATTATTATTTTAAACCCCATCTTTTCGGCATGTTTGCCATATTCTTCTAATCTGGTAGGGGTTCTGTGTGCAGATACTATTTGATCTTCATGTTTAATTTTGAATTTATCTAAAATTTCTGCTGCGTCTTTCATGATTCTACTATCCGAACTTGAACCCATGATGATTCCGACTAGTGGTTTTTTTGTATAGCTCATAATTATAGAAAAATAAAGCAAGTTATTATCTATAATGGCGTATCGTAGGCTTGACTAAGAAAAATTATTATTTTCAATTACTTTTAATAATATCAATAAATCGGATTTTCAGATTATGACACTTGTTGTTTTAATTTGATTAGCAATGAATCTGTAATTTTTAATAAATAATCCATTTCTGAATCATTTGTAATATTCTGAATCATAATGTGTGTTTGTTGCTTTTACAGTTAATCAGAAGTATGTTATCTCTAATAACACTCAGATGAATTGAGCCTATATTACAAGATAGAGATGAATCTAAAAAATAGCATTAGATATTTTTAATCGATATTTAAGAAAAAAGCATGGGCAAGGTTCTTGGGATAATAGGCGGAGGACAACTTGGTATGATGATCACAGAAGCTGCCAAGAGAATGCCAGAACACATTTCAAAGATAATAGTTTTGGACCCTGTAGCGAATTGTTCTGCATCCCAAGTTGGTGCTGAGCAAATATTGGCAGATTTTAAAGATAAAAATGCAATAATTGAACTTGCCAAAAAATCTGACATTATAACATATGAGATTGAATCGGGAGACAGTGAGGTATTAAAATCAGTTGAAAAAGATGCGGAGATTAATCCGTCTCCAGAAACATTAAAAATAATTCAAGACAAGTTTTTACAAAAATCATTTTTAGCCCAAAATAATATTCCGGTTCCTGAATTTTTACAGATAGATTCAATTTCAGATTTAAAACAAGGCCTTGAAAAATTTGGATATCCGTCATTACTAAAGGCAAGACGTGATGCATATGATGGACGAGGTAATTTCAAAATAGACTCGTCATCTCAAATCCAAGAAGCATTTGATTATTTTGATAAAAAAAATCTCATGCTTGAAAGATTTGTTCCTTTTAAAATGGAAGTCTCAATAATTGCTGCAAGAAATACTAAAGGTCAAATTAAAACATATCCGCTAGTGGAAAATATTCATGAAGAGAACATTCTTCGTCAAACAATTGCTCCAGCAAGAGTAACTGAAAAAGTTGCAAAAAAAGCAGAAGAGATTGCACAAACAACTATGAATGTTCTAAAAGGAGCAGGTATTTTCGGAATCGAGATGTTTGTTACAAAAACAGATGAAATTTTAATTAATGAAATTGCACCACGTGTGCATAATTCGGGGCATCATACATTGCAATCAAGCAAAGTGTCTCAGTTTGAACAGCATCTTAGAGCGATTTTGGGTTTGGAATTGGGAGATACTGTACTTTTACATCCTACTATTATGTATAATATTTTAGGTCCAAAAAATTTCGAGGGGGAATACAGCATATTGAATATTTCTGAAGAAAATGTTTTTCTTAAAATGTATGGCAAAAAAATTTCTAAACCACTAAGAAAATTAGGTCATTTGAATATCGTTGGAACGGATAATCAAACTATTGATCAACTATTGAATGAATTATCTCAGATCAAAGATAAAGTAAAAGTAAAATCCATCTGATTGGTTTAAATGTTGTAAATGACGATTCCCAACATGGCAATAAAAGTAGCAATGATAATAACGGGAATATCTATTGCATTATTGGCGTTATACGGTGCAGACGTTGCAGTTTCAATGGGTAATGCAGACCATGATGGATTTTTACCATTAAATGACATGCAACGAGGTATGGGGCTAGGTGGTCCCGCAATAATTTTGCCTATAATAGCATTTTTCATTACTCTTAGAGAAAAATCAAAAGGGTTGGGAGGTCTAATAATTATCTCAGGAGTTTTAATTCTAATTGGTGGATTGGCAATGATATTTACTCCTGCTCCTGAAGGAGTAGAAAGAAATCCTCTTATGCTATTTGCACCAGCGATTATTCAAATTGCATTAGGTGCAATTAAGATAGTGAAAAACTAGAGGATTATAATTATGCCAATTTGCGCAAAATGCAATAACGACGTATCAAAGGTTTATGATTGTGATCATACAAATGATCAAGAATATTGTACTGAATGTTATACTGAACTGCATTATTATTTGACGGAAGAAAAATAATTTGAGTGAAATAGAAGCATTCATTCAATGGGTGATTTCATTAGTTGCTGAGAATCTTTACCCAGGTGTATTTTTAGCTGCCTTGTTAGAAACAGTTTTTCCACCAATTCCAAGTGAGGCAGTATTTCCTTTAGCAGGATATAGTATACTAAAAAATGGTATGAATGTATTTCATATTTTGGGAGCCGGGATAACTGGAGGATGCGGTGCAACAGTTGGTGCTTTTGTAATTTACATGATATCAAAAAAATTAGGGCGAACTGGATTGATAAAATATCTCAAATATGCAAGAATCAAAGAAAAAAGTTTAGAAAAAGCTGATCATTGGTTTGCAAAATATGGTGATAAATCTGTCATCATTGGTAGATTGATTCCAGGGATTCGTGAACTAGTATCGATTCCGGCTGGAATTTTTAATATGCCTCCATTAAAATTTCTTATTTTCACCCTGATTGGGTCATGCATATGGAGTACTGCATTAACTGCAATCGGATATTATTTTGGAATGGCCACGTTTGATTTTTTCTAGTATGTGACAATACAAAACCATGTGAATTAAATAAAATAACCAAAATTCTAAAAACATTATAGTTATGGAAAAATCCAAAAACCACACACGTCATTATTGGATTAGACATAAAGACGGGTATCTTTTTTGTGGAATTTGTAAAAAGAAACAAGATTCTACATCAAGTAAAATTTCAAAAAAAATGATTTAGCAACTCAATTAAAGTTATAACGTCTATCTTATCATGACACTTCAATGCATGCAATAATTTTGGCTGGTGGAAGAGGAAAACGTTTACGACCTATTACTGATTATGTTCCAAAACCCCTTGTACCTCTAAATAACATCCCCATTATCGAATGGCAAATATCATACCTCAAAAAATTTGGGGTCAAGGAAATTACGATTTGTACAGGTTACAAGACAGAAATGATTCAAAATTTTCTTGCAGTAAAAAATAATTTAGGTGTAAAGATAAAATTTTCAGTAGAAAAGACTCCATTAGGTACAGGCGGGGCAATTAAACAAGCAGGATTGTCAATAAAAGATAAATCATTTTTTGTTTTAAATGGCGATACAATCACAAACATTGATCTTGGAAAATTAATAAAAAAACAAAATTCAATTGCATCGATTGAATTAAAAACAAAATTTGGAGTTGTGGAGATAGAAGGAGACAAGATAACGCAATTCAAAGAAAAAAAGGAAATTCCAAATGTATGGATGAATGCAGGGGTGTACCATTTACAAAAAGAAATACTACAAGATTTACCAAAAAAAGGAGATATAGAAAAAACAGTTTTTCCAGATTATGCAAAAAAAGGGAAACTATCTACCGTAAAATTCAAAAATACAATGTGGCACTCTATTGATTCATTCAAAGATATTGAAGAATGTTCATTAGAACTAAACAAAATAATAAAATAATTGGTTTCTTTATGCCCCAGTTCTGTGAAGTGTTACCATCATGTATGCTATCTCACTTACAAATGACTCATCTGCATTTGCAGACGCAGCATATTTTGTGGCATCATCCCAAAATGTTCCTTCTGAACTAGGTTTTTCTTCGAAAATTTGCTCACTCAACGATTATGATTAGAAATTAATTTCATAATAAACAACCTCAATCATAATTAACACAATGCTAAAAGAGTTAGACAAAACCCTAGTCGTAAAACTTTAGGCTCATGAATATCGTGTTAACTGTTGTGCTTAAATCCAAATTATGCAATAATAATTGTAGATTATGTGCAATTGTCCGTTTTGCAGTGAACTGGAAAACTCAAAAAGAGAGTTCCTAGAAGCATCTGAATACGAAGAGTAACCAAATTTTCTAAAAGATATCGGAAACACTAGAATATCCAATAGTCTGAGTTAATTCATGCGTATAGCATATAGTTTAGGCTCTCTTCTTACTGTAAATCAAGTCTTAGAATGCTCAGAAATACTATCTCATACTAATGTAGATACAATATGGATTCCAGAAACATGGGGGATGGAGAATTATTCCATGTTAGGTGCAGTATCACAAAAAGCACTGGAACCAAAAATAGGCTCATCAATAATTAATATTTTTTCTAGGAGTCCATCATCTATTGCAATGGGTGCTGCAACTGTAGACACACTATCAAAAGGACGTTTAATCTTGGGTCTTGGGACAAGCAGCATGCCAATTGTAGAAGATTTTCACGGATACAAATTTGAAAATCCTGTTTTAAGAATGAAAGAATATGTCGAAATTATAAGACTTGTTTTATCTGGAAAGCAAGTTAATTATTCGGGAAAAATATTTAATTTGAAAAACTTTTCTTTGCTGATAACACCTCCGAGAAATAAAATTCCAATATACTTGGCAGCAGTTAATCAAAAAATGGTAGAGTTGACATGGGAGATTTCAGATGGAGTAATTTTTTATCTAAGACCCTTAAATGAGATGAAAAAAACAATTCAAAAAATGCAATCAAAAAGAAAAATTGATGTAACATGTCAAATTATTACCTGTGTATCTCACGATGAGGAAATTGCAATAAATCGGGCTAAACAAACTCTGGCATTTTACATATCTGTTGGAAAAATTTATCGGGAATTTTTATCAAAAAATGGATTTGAGAGTGAAACTAAGAACGTATACGAGGAGTTTAAGAAATCTGGATTTAAAACAAATCATGAATTAATATCAGACAGCATGCTAAAATCATTAACAATTGCAGGTACTCCTGATCAATGTCTCTCACAACTGCAAAAATTCAAAGATACAGGAATTGATTTACCAACAATACAATTCAATCCTGTTGGAGATGTGATTGATTCTTTTAAATTATTTACAACTACATTTTCAGAGGAAAGATGATGTCCAAAGTAGGAATCGCGTCATACGGATTAACAAAATTCTCAAAAGACGACTCTAAGATTGAATCAGTGCTTTTACAGTCTACAAAAAAACTATTTGATGCCAGCCCTAATTTGAGTAGAAATGACATTGACGCGGTCTTGGTTTCCACCAATAATAACTCAAAATATCTTTCTGCGGTTTTATCTGAAATGTCTGGAATTGAGCCTAAAATTGCTCATTCTGTAGAGAGTTTGTGTAATTCTGGAACAAATGCAATAGTATCTGCATATTCTTACATCTCGGCAGGATTGGCAGATGTGGTGTTAGTGTGCGGAGCTGAAAGATATGACAGCCCTGGACAAATTTTGGAATGGGATAACTCAAGAGGAGAGTTCAAACATCCAATTTTTTGGGCAAGTATCTTTACAAAAGCATACAAAAGAGAATTTTCTATTACAGATGACGATCTAGCAATTGTACCAGTAAAAAATCACAAACAGTCAAAGAATAATCCAAATGCACTTTCAGAAAAAACATATTCGTTAGATGAAGTAATAAATTCTAAAAAATTAACTGATGATCTTAGGTTACATGATTGCTCAAGACCATGTACAGGAGGTGCATCAATTTTACTTGCATCTGAAAATGTATGTAAAAAATACACCGATACTCCTATTTGGATTTCAGGAATTGGGCAAAAAACAACCTCAGCTGGATTTACAAAAAATATTGCGTTTAGCTCAATGGAGTCATCAAGGATTGCTGCAACATCGGCATTTCAAATGTCAAAACGAAATGTAAGAGATATAGATGTGGCAGAAGTTCATGATGCATTTTCTGTTTGCGAACCGATGGCTTTGGAATCCCTAGGTTTTACAGATAAGGGAAAAGGTATGGATTTGATAAAAGAACTATACGCAACAGATAATTTTAAAATAAATCCACGAGGTGGTCTGATTGGAGCAGGACATCCACTTGGAGCAACAGGAATTGCGCAAACTATCGAAATAACACAGCAATTGCAATCGTCTGCCGATAAAAGACAGGTAAACAATGCAAAGATAGGTCTAGTTCACAACATGTCTGCAGCGTCAACATCTTCAACTGTTTTGGTGTTGGAAAGATGAATTTTGATACAGAGTTAGAAAATGGAAATTTTATAGTAGCAGAATGCAAGCATTGTCAAAAAATTGTATGGCCACCATCTGATTTTTGCAACAAGTGTTTCAGAGATGTATCGTGGCGAAAAGGTGCTCATGAAGGTAAAATTATCGAATTTTCAAGGAAAAACGATTCTTATTTTTGCCTAATTGAAATAGAAAAAAGCATCAGATTAATCGGAAAACTGTCTAGAGGAATTCCTGTCGAAGGCCAGCAAGTCAAGATAGAAAAATGCGGAATTGAAAATAAGAATTATAATTTTGAAATTTCTTTGTTATGATCAATTAAATTTTGTATAGATGTATGGGGTATCCGATGTCTGATCAAAAGTCCAAATTGTTGGAAGTAAAACAGTTTTAATTACGTTTAAACAGTAACTGTCAATCAATGAACTCCAACCCCCCACTGATTGATTTCCAGAAAGTTGTCTTTTTGAGTGCGTTCCTGCAAAAACTATGCATGTATTTTTTTTAAGATCCGTATATGATATTTTATCAATGATGTTTTTTGCCAATACATCGCCTCCCATCTGAGGCAATCCTCCGATAAAAAACACAGGAAATGACAAATTTAATGCAGAATAATCAAACTCTATCGCATCTGCACATACTGGATTGAAATTAATATTTGTCGTAGATACCATGTTATTTTGTAATTCCACCAACACGTCGTCGATTTCAATACTTGTTGATTGTAAATCTAAAATTTTTGCGCAATATGCAATTCTACCATCCCCAGAACCGATATCGATTAGTTCTTTGTAATCGAGACTTTTTGCAATTGATGACGCAATGTATGCCGAAATAACCCATGTTGGATAAAATGGCTGGCAGCTAGAACCGTGTTTGATGCTATTAAGCCAATACTCATTAATGTCTCCTTCATAAACTGTACATAATGTATCGGCAATGTTTTTTTCATAAGAATTATGATAGATTGGATTTTTTTCAATAAATTCATGCAGTAATTTCAAATGAGATTCATTAATTGGAAAAAACTCTGAAGAACAACTAGGGATTATTTCTTGAATGTGACTGTGACCATCGTATGTTTTTACAAATTCTTGTTTTAATGTGCCTAAATTTTTGGCCAGTTTGTCTAGCATACAAATATCTCAAAAATGGGATTCTTAAACTCATTGCGATTCAACTAAAAATAAAAACAACAATTCACCGCATGTAATATTTGGTAATTTTCAATTAGCTTATCTAGTCATCTTATAATATGTGGGAAAATAATCAACAACATGCTCCTTAATCTTTCTGGGATATTTTTACAATCAATCCAAACCATTGAGACCCCCACATTGGCAGTAATAATTAGCTCAATTACTGCAACAATCTTTGTAATCACACTGGTTTTAACTTGGAGAAACCTCAGAGAAAATACCAAAGTATCGTATTCTCAATTATTGAGAGGATTTCATGAGGATCTCACAAACAGACTGGATAAAAATTCAATTCTTAAAACAACAGAAGACTGCCACAGGTATGCAAACGATTACCTAAACACTGTTGATGAGATTGCATTTTTATCACTACAGAAAAAAATTCCTGTAGGTATTGCTCAATATCTTAACAGGTTCTTTGCATATGGTTTGACAATAATTGATTGGTATGATCATATGATTGGCGAAGATTTTAAAAGAATAGCGAAAAATAACTGGCCCAATTATTTTATGTATTGCCAAAAACACAGCATAACCCCAAATCCCGATGACAAACTGCCAAAAATAATGTTGGATTATAACCAGCTGCGAGATAAAGAATCAAAAGACAGTGCCCGAAATTCTTAACTCGAGATTAAACAATGTTGCAACCTGAAAAAATCTTGTTTGAAAATATTCATCAATTGTTACATTCTTCTTTAGCATATGTGTTCAATAATTTATAATTGAAAAATAGTCACATGACGCTTTGTAATGGTTATTCTGTAATTACCTGCTTTACTATACCCAAATTATGTATAAAGAAATATGAGTAGTAAATTGACCTCGATTTCAATAATAAAACAAAAACCAGTCAAAGACAATAAAAAAATTGCACGTACACGCAGACAACGTGGGTATCACTGGGAAGACACCCTGGTAAAAAGATTCAACTCGGTAGATAACTGGAAAGCATTCCGACTAGGGTCGCCAAGCATAGCATTACCCGATGTTTTGGCAGTAAATACTCAATCTAGTATGATTTTTAGCATAGAGGCAAAATCTGGAACAAGCACATCACTCCCCGTACCGGCAGATCAGATTGAAAGATGTCAAAAATGGATTACAACATTTGACATATACAAAGAAAGAAAAGTCATATTGGCATTCAAATTTCTTTCAAAAAAAAGAATTGGACAAGGACTTTATGAAAACAGGGAATTAAGAGAGTTTTACAAGATTTGGGACGAGTCAAAAAAAATAACAGATTGTGTTTGTACGTATGATGGAGAAATATTTGCAAAAATGGATGGTAAAAGAACACATCTTGACCTTGAAGAACAAAAGATGCCATTTAAGAACAAACATAGAACTAGTGCCTAACTGATAAATTTAGCAGCACAGCGTTTTTTAATGATTGATGGTAATTCATAACATGACAGAAGATAGTGTTGAAAAATCACAATCAGATTATGATGAAAGTGAAATCCAATCAAAATCATTATTGGAAACCGTATCTGAAGCAAAGGCAACAAAATCACGAGTAAGTTTTGAAGAATTTACAGATGAAAGAACTTTGATTAGTTATGATGCATTTGGAAACAAACAGATGAAGATTAAAGTTTTAGAAGTTTCTGATGAAAATCCACCATCAAAGTGGAAATTCGGTGATCGAGTAAAAGTCAGTAAAATACTAGTCACAATAAAACACTTATCTTCTCAAGAGGTAGAGGAAGGTGAGTTTGACATAGAAGCGATAGAGCGGGAATTAGCTGAGAAAAGACACTATACGTCAACAAACAGATGGGTTCCAGCAAACGATATCAAGAACGGTTATGTTTTAGGTTCAAGACATACCACTTTGATTAGTGATGCAGCCGCTTTGGATTATATTGTATTCTAGTTTGATAAATTGACGCACCAAACATCAACATATTTCAACTAAAAACCTTTAAGGAACAGAAATTGAAATCTGAAATATGATTACTAAGATGATAGAAGTTAATGGAACCGAGTTTAAACTTACATTAACGGATCAAGTAGTAAATCATGTAAATAACCTCAAGAGCCTGTATAATGCAGCATACGAAGATCCAGAAAGCTTTGAGGAAGTTAGCGCTGAAATTTCTAGTACGATTAACGATATTGCAACTGCAGTTGACCCAGAACCTTCAGATAGTGATCTTGATGGATTAATTCAAGAGATCATTAAAGTGGTTGACAACAAAGCCGCAGAGATGGAAAAAGAGTTGGAAGGTAAACCAGATAAGCCTGCAACAAAAAAACAAAAATCAAAAAAATAAGAACCATTTGACCTGAAAATCAGAAAAATTTGCAGTATTAGTTATATTGTAAATATGTTATTGAAATGTATGGTAAACGGTTGTGAATGTGGGATATGTGATCACAGAACAGAAGAGGAATGTAGAAAAAAAGAATGTAAATGCTGCTTAAATTTCCATGAAAGATCAGGTCCTAAAAGAAAATAGCAACTAATTATTTTTTAAATCAACTTTTAACATGACAACCGCATTTTTTTGCAATATGACGTGAACATCCAATTAAGCGATGATCTTTACACCCACATAAAATACATTTTTTATCTTTTTTTTCCATGTTTTTAGAGTTTATCAAGTACGTACGCTATATCATCCATTAATTTTTTATCTGATAGCGATTCCAAAATTTTCAGTCGCATGTTTTTTAATCGATTAGAATCATTGGCATATAACGGAGCCATAGTTTCTATCTCCTTTTCAAATGAATACGTATCCAGATAATGCTCAAACTTGGATTTTAGTTCTGTAAAATCAGATATTTGATTATTTTCGTTATCCGTTTTAGTAACAAAGACCTGAAAGAATCCCTTTATCTTTGATATTTCTTTTTTAATTGTATCAAGATCACCTGGTTTATCCTCGAGTTTTTCAAGTGTATCATGTGCAATTTGGACCTTTTCTAGTATCCCTTTCAAATAGTCATTATAGGTCACCATGATTAATTTTTGATTGTATTGTTCTAATCTAAAAGTTTAGACTGCAAAAATCCATTTTATGTGAAATTTCAGTCATCGTTTTTCTAATATCTAAAGATATGATTGAATATTTTGAGTCAATTGATTCATCTAAACACCAACGAAAAGAGTTTAGAAACCCGGGGTTGTTTTTAATAATTTTGCTGACTTTCATCATTCCTACAATCTTCACAAGGACAATGCCAATGGCACTGAAGATTCTGGCGTTGTTTCAAATCCTTTTTCTTTCGTGCCATGATTCCAATCTAAAATCTATGAACTTAAGCTTGTTGGAATTTAGAAATCAAATTAATTCCCACTATGAAATTTATTCTTAACTTTAAATTATCACTGATTCCGCTAACTGACAATGCAAGGTGACGCATATCTCAAGTGTATCGATCCTCATTGTGGATTAGAATATCCAATAATGAGCACTAATGTAGAATGTGAAAAAGGTCATCTGTTAGATGTAAAATATAAAAACAAACCTTCGGATAAACTAAAAAAAACATTTTACCAGAGACGAGACTCTCAAGAGAATATATTTAATGAAAGTGGAGTCTGGCGATTTAGAGAGCTACTTAATTTTTGCCAAATAAACACAGAAAATGTTGCAGAGTGTTCAAAGTATTTGGTTTCACTAGATGGTTCAGAAGGAAGACAGTCAAAACCTTATCAAATGTCAAAAGCAGCGGAATTCATAGGGATTGCAAATAATAGATTATGGTTGCAACCAGAAGGATACAATCCAAGCGGGTCATTCAAAGATAACGGAATGGCAACTGCAGTAACACATGCAAAAATGGTTGGAGCAAAAAAAATTGTTTGCGCATCAACTGGAAACACTTCTGCGTCTGCTGGCATGTTTGCTGCAAATGAGGGAATCAACTGTGATGTATACATCCCATCAGGTCAAATCGCTCCAGGTAAGCTAAGCCAAGCATATCAATTCGGAGCTCAAATTATTCAGGTAGACGGAAACTTTGATGATGCATTAAAACAATCACTTGATGACGCAAAAAACCATAACGGATACACAGTAAATTCCATAAATCCATTTAGAATAGAAGGACAAAAAACAATTCCGTTTAGAGCTTTAGAATATTTGAGATGGGAAGCCCCTGATTGGATTGTGTATCCAGGTGGTGCACTTGGAAACACATCTAGTTGTGGAAAAGCATTGATGGAGTTATATGAATGGGGATGGATTAAAAAAATACCTAGAATTGCGGTAATTAATTCTGAAGGTGCAAGTACATTATCTGATTTGTATAATGGAAAATTTGAAGGAGAAGAATTACGTTGGAATAAAGGAAATACAAACACAGAATTGATTTCAAGATATTATGATCATTTAGACAAGGAAGGCATTAGACCAAAAACCAAAGCTACTGCAATTCAGATTGGAAGACCTGCCAATATTCTAAAAGGATTACGTGCATTAGAGTTTACAAACGGTGTTGTAACAACAGTCTCAGATTCTGAGATGTTAGACGGCATGGCAGTAGTAGGTTTGAATGGATTTGACTGTGAAATGGCTTCAGGGGCATCAGTTGTTGGAATTAAAAAATTGATAAACGAAGAAATTATCAAAAAAGACGATGTAGTAGTAGGAATTCTTACAGGTAGACAAAAAGACGCAATGCTTCCAGTAGAGTATCACAATAATCCAAAAAATAAATTTGCAATTCCGCCTAAAAACTAGCCTCAAGCAAACAATTTTTTTGCTATCTGTGTTTTTCAGACATTAATCCTTAAAAGAGGGGTTTACAAAATATTATCAACCAAGAGATGGTGCATAAAAAATAAAATGAAGAACACATTTTGTTCTAACAAGATTTTACGGGGTATGAAATGGTAGAACTTTGGGTTGAACTTACAGCGTTAGCTGCTCTAATTGGATTATCTGCATTTTTCAGTGGTCTGGAAGTTGCTCTAGTAGGAACTAGAAAATCAACTGTTAACCAACTACTAAAACAAAAAGCAAAGGGAGCAAATGCACTTCACAAACTAAAATCTAATCCAGGATGGATGATGGCAAGCGTAAATCTTGGAAATAATGTAGTAAATGTTGGATCTTCGGCATTTGCAACTAGCATTGCATTAAGAGCATTTGGAGATAACGGTCTGGCAATAGCTGTTGGAATAATGACATTTCTTATTTTGGTATTTGGTGAGATTACACCAAAAACATATTGTAATGCAAATGCGACAAAAGTTGCTCTCAGATTTGCACCGGTTTTACTGATTTTTAGCTATGCGTTTTGGCCAGTTGTTAAAATATTGGAAATAATTACAGTATCAATAGTAAAATTAACTGGAAGTAGTCATCACGGTCCATTAGTCACAGAAGAGGAAATTAGAGGTGTAGTTGAACAAGGATTCGCAGATAAAGCATTAGAAAAAGATGAAAGTGATTTGGTTCACAGTGCATTAGAATTTGCTGATACTGTAATTAGATCAGTGATGACACCTCGAACAAAAATGTTCACACTTCCTGCAAAGATGTTACTTGTTGATGCTCTTCCTTTAATTAACGAAAACCCCCATTCAAGAATACCTATTTTTGGAGAATCTCAGGATGACATTGTAGGATTTGTACATGTGAGAGACATACTAACGCATATTGAAAAAGAAGAAAGGATGGTCACACTTGAACAAGTTGCAAGAAAGCCAGTATTTGCGTCTCAAGAAAAAATGGTAAGCGCTTTACTAAAAGAGATGAAAGGTCGAAAAACGCACATGGCAATTGTAATTGATGAACACGGTGGAGTAGAAGGACTGGTTACATTTGAAGATCTAATTGAGGAGATAGTAGGCGATATTGAAGATGAAACAGACAACATACCACCAAAAGAATTCGAATCAATCGATAAAAATACAATAATTACAAATGGAGATATTGAAATTTACAGACTAAATCAAATTTTCAAATCCGAACTGCCCGAAGGAGACGATTACTCTACACTTAACGGGCTTTTACATGAAAGATTACAAGACATTCCTAGAGAAGGAGATAAACTTGAATTTGAGGATGTTAGAATAGTCGTTGAAAAAGTAATTAAAAACAAACCTGTGAAAATCAGAATAGAAAGAATAAAGAAACAGGATTAATTTTTTCTTGCAAAATGGGATTCTAGTTTTTGTTTTCTTTCTTTCATGTTAAATATTGATTCTGTATGAGAAAATGCATCTTTGTATGATTTTCCAAACAACATTGCTTGCATCAGCATATGATTTTCAGGAATAACAATTCCAGTTTGATCATCAGAATACATCATTTGAACTGTATCCCCAATTGATACGGTCATGTTTGCATGAATGTGAATCATGTTTGTGTCAGTGAAATTAAACCCCATGTTTTGGGCATAATCTCTAATGTCTTTTGTTCCCTTTGCTGTCCATAAAACGGCTACACCGAATTCATTTGTAAAAATCTCATGAATTTCTGAAGGAATTGGTGCTTTATCACTAAAACGTATATCCATAATGTGAAGATGCATTTGTCTAGTTGGAACTTTAATTGCACGGACAAATAACGGAGCATCTTTTCCAAAATACATCTTTACATCATCGCCGTGATGAGGTTTTTCAGTCATTTCGATAGTATCGATTACTTGCTTGTCTGTTTGTTCAATGTCTGCCCATCTTCTAACTAACGTAACATCAAACCTGACTAGTCTGTTTGAAAATTTACTTCTTAACGGTTCTAAAATGCGTCCCATACCAGTAACGTTGCAGCTGCCCTGCATGACATGTTTTTTTCCAATGGCCAAGTCATAATTTGCCCTTGAGTTAAACAACAAATCAGAAACTGCCTCATCCCCCATGGTGGTCTCCCCGCCTTGATAAATCACGGATAGATTTTTTGGATCATAGAGATTTTTCTTATTCTTGTATCCATGACCACCAGGGGACGCATCTATCACTAAATCACAGTCGTTAAGTGCAGACTCTATGGTTCCAGTAATTTTGAAATTCTTAAAATCATTTAGTTTTCTTTCTGGTACATAGACGTTTAACCCACGAGAAATTGCTACATTAACATCGTTGTCGGGGGAATACTTTCCCACGCCAATTACAGAAATTTCAGGATCATCTTTTAGAAAAGATGTGATTCTGCTTCCAATAGAGCCATAACCGTTAACAAAAACTTTCTTCATATTTTTTCTAAGAATGACCCATTTATTTAGATTTGACCATGATTGGACATCATAAAACCATAAGAAACTTACTTTACTTTTAGAATTTGTTGCTCAATTAAAAATTTTAAAGCATTTGATGCCTCTGTTTCAGAAATTCTATTTTGTTCATACCATAAAAAAATATTTTTTACCCAATCTTGATTTTTAGTCATTTCAAAATCAAAATCTTTAAGAATATTTTTTTGTGGTAAATGTAACATGTCATCTACAATACATACTGAATAGTCATTACCTGTGATTCTAAATGCTTCTTTTCTAGCGTCTAGCCCAATACCAGTATACACATCAATGTGCTTTCCAATAATTGCAGGACCAACATCATTTGAATTAAACACGATTTTATTCCAAGGAGAAGGAGAGTTGGGAATTGTGATTTTTGAATTCATTTTTATAATTTCAGGATCAACTGCAACAGTGCCAACAATCAATTCGTTATCATTTGCATCCAAAGGAATAGAATTGAAATAGAATTTTTGTTTATCCCAACCTAAAAAATCTCCAAAAACTGTTTTACCCCATCCTTGAATCTTTACTTCGTTCAAAAAATCAATTGGAAACCCATACCACTTTCCATCAATATTGATAGGAGTGACATTTGATGAATATTCAATTTCTAATGGAAGAAAATATCCTGTCACATACCAACCATCTGTACAATTTCCTGTTTGAATTTGCAAGGATTCCTCTTGAATTAAAGTTGGGAGTGAAAAAGATACAGGAATAATTGAAATTACAATTAAAACAACCATTAAAGATGTAAAAATAACTTGCATCAGAGTGAGCTTAGATAACTAACTTTGTTATTAAAAATTATTGAGACAGACATGAGAACAATTCAAGACTTGTGCACGGAGAAAATGGATAGTGAAATTTTTTATCATTTATGAAAATATTTTTTATTGCTAAAAAACTTCTCAAATATAGTTTAGATACAGGCTTAAAATAATGAGAAATTAACTAAAAAAATAGACAGATTAGAGAATAAACATGACAAGTTTACATTTAAGAGCAAAAATAGTCTAAACAAATTAACAAAATTGGACAAAAATTACATTATTTCAAAACTCATCTATGCCATTACAAATAACATAGGAGATTTTGGAAGAAACCAATATCTTCTAAAAAGAATTAAAGAACAGGAAATTCTTTTTGAATCCGATAAAAAATATCTGAAAAAAATTTTAGGACTAGACAATATTGAGATAAAAAAAGATAAACAAACAGATATGTCAAAAAAAGAATTATCCATATTCCTAAATCCAAATCTAATCAAATGCTCGCTATGCAATAGAGATATTCAATTAAATGAGAAATCTACAAGACAAGATAAAGAATGGTTTCACTCAGATTGTTTCAATACGCTCTCTAAAGTTAAAGAGGAAAAATCACGCATAAAAAACACATATGAAAATGCAGAGAACACATCTAATGTAACATCTAAGATAAAAAAAGATCCTGTACAAATTTTACTAACTGCGACAATCTTTATTTTCTTAATTGTGACAGTCTATTTTCTTCTAGGACCAATAAGCATGATTGCAATGGGATTGGGGGGATTCATTACAATGTATCATGTTCTTGGGGCAAGTAAAAAGCTATATTCTAAAAATATTTCAGGAATACGTGCACCGTCGGTATTTTTAATATTCTTACTTGGTTCTCCGTTTATTATTGCAACGTTAATTGCTTATGAAGGATACACTTTACTAGAATCCCCTGTCAGAATCATCCTACTTTGGGCAATGACGATTTCATTTTGGTCAACAATGTTATTTGTACCAATGGCAGTTTTAAGTAAGCATAGAGAAGATAGACAGACAGACATAAAGGAATTTCCAACTATTTCCATAATAATTCCTGCGTATAATGAAGAAAAAGTGATTGCACACACAATAGAAGGACTACTAGAAACAATCTATCCAAAAAAAGAAATCATATTCGTAGATGATGGAAGCAAAGACAAGACATTATCCATTGCGATGGAATACAAAGAAAAGATCAAAGTATTGCATAAAGAAAATGGCGGAAAGGCATCTGCGTTAAATTATGGTTTAGTGTATGCAACAGGAGAGATTATTGTAATAGTTGATGCTGACACAATTATTGGAAGGCATTCCTTAAAAGAGATTGTAAAAGGGTTTGAAGTTAATGAGCATGTTGCAGCTGTTGCAGGTAATATCAAAGTAAGAAACAGGGTTAATTGGATTACAAAATGTCAAGCATTAGAATACATCACAGGAATTCAAATAGTCCGACGAGCTTTTGATGTATTTGGATCAATCACTATTGTTCCAGGAGCGCTAGGTGCTTTTAAAAAATCATATCTTACAGAAGCTGGAATCTACGGCAAAGAAACCATAGTTGAAGACTTTGATCAGACAATTAAATTGCTAAAGGCGGGGTTGATTACTCAGGGAAGCTCAAAAGCTACCGCATATACGGAGGCACCAAACACACTACATGACTTTGTAGCTCAAAGAAAAAGATGGTATCGTGGAAACATTCAGGTATTAAAAAGACATTCAGATGCGTTGTTTAATCCACGATTTGGATATCTGCAAAGATTGTCATTACCATATCTGTTTTTGGGAATGGTAATTACTCCAATCATTGGATTTACAGCTACCGCAAATGCGATTTTGGGAATAATCTTGGGGGACGGATTATATGTTTTACAGGTGTCTTTGATTTTTGTCGTAGTTCACTATCTAATGTCTGCATTAGCTATTAGGATAGATGGAGAAGATCCTAAATTGCTATGGCATGCAGGATTTTTGGTTTTTGGGTTTAAACAGATAATAGACTTTTTGCTGCTAAAAGCAATCCTAGAGCAACTAAGAAAGAAAAAAGCTACATGGACGAGTGCTAAAAGAATAGGCGTGTAAAAGACATAGTATCTTTTGCAAACCAAAATGACAATGCAGTATTACGAGTTATTGAAAATATATCTAATGCATGGTGAAATTAATTTACAACTATATTAATACAAAACATTAAACAAATAATCAGTATCCATGCAGATCAATATGAAAATTTTATTGTCATTAACAATATTTTTGCTATCATTTTCAATATTTATCGGGCAATCATTTGCAGAAAGCACTGGAAATATTGATCTTTTGTTAAAATACGATAATGGAAATAAGGCAAGCATCGAATCAACTTCATTAAAAATCTACAAAGATTTTGATAAAAATCCAATAACAGAAATTCAAGTACAAAGCAATCCAGTACAAATAACAAATCTGCCATTAAACCACAAATACAAAATTGAACTGTATTACAATGATCATTTTCAGAGTGTAGACTATTATGATCTAACAAAGACAACTAACAATTTTGAGATAAATGTAAAATTACCAGGCGGGATAAAATTAGAAGTTTTTTACCAAGATGGGCAGACGCCAATACCAAATGCCAGCATATTTTTTAAAACAATGAGTGGGAAAATAGTAGGATTTGATCAAACTGACTTTAATGGAGACACGGTACGCTTTTGGCTTCCACAGACCATCAATAATGACTATTACAGTGTAGAAGTCGTAATAGATCCTCAATTAAAATACACATACACTCCATTACAAATACAGTCATCACTTTCCAAAGACATCAAAATAGTAACAAAGTGGCCAAAGATAATTAATTCAGCAATAACAGTAGAAGTTTACAAAGATGAAAAGACAAAGGTATCCGAATCTGATGGGCCACTTACAATACAAGTAAACGATAAAAAGAAATCAAAGGTAGTGGATTCTCTAGTATCATACAAAGGAGATGCCGTAATATCTAACATTCCTGTAGGGACATATGCATTTCATGTTGTTTCAAAAAACACTGGTGAGGTAATAGCATCAAAAAAAGTAACCCTATCTGGAAGTCATGAACCAATAAAGATATTCACAAACGATCCGCAGCTGAATTTTGAAGGGTCGTATTGCAACTGTGTTGCATTTAGATTAGATGACGTACAGGATTATTTTTTGAGTAATTCCCAAATTCAAATGATGAAATTGTTTGAAGAAGAAGAAGCAGGACTTACAGTGGGGGTAATTGGCGGAGTAACAGGCAATGATCCTAGAATAGTTAATGCAATCAAAGAACAATTGCAAACAAATCCACGATTTGAGATTGCAAATCACAGTTGGAATAATAGGGTACTGACTAGTTTATCTTCAGAGTCACAAGAAGAACTAATTAAAAACACAGACACAAAAATCCAAGAATTATTTCAAGTAAAACCACACACGTTTATTCCTCCAGAAAACATTTTTGAGGATGAGACAATATCGTATTTGAAAAAATATGATTACGATAATCTTAGTGCATCAGTTCAAACAGATGTTCCATCAAAAATTGTCAAATCCGATTTTTATCACTTTAACACAGCAGTATCTACTGCAAAATTAGACCCAGTCACATCGTATTGGAATCACAATTCGAAGGAAAAAATATTAGAATCGATAGATGATAGTCTTTTTGATTATGGTTATGCTGTAGTAATGATGCATCCATACGAGTTTTCAAATTATGACGGCGGGGCATACATAAATGAAGCAAATCAAACCAAATTTGAGGAATTAAAAGTAGTAATTTCAACACTGAAATCCAAAGGATATTCATTACTACCTGTAGGAAAAATAGACGAATACGATTCGGTAATTTTTGAGAAGATTATAAAAAACCAGACAAATACAAGTGAGAATGTAAATTGCAACTGTGTTGCATTTAAAATTGACAACGTACAAGATTTCTGGTTAAATGACGTACAAAATAATTTGATAAACACATTTTCAGAAAATAATGTTCCAGTAACAACAAGTATTATTGGTAAATTTTTTGGAAGTGATCCTAAGACTGTTGATTTTTTAAAGCAACAAATTCAAGATAAGAAAGTAGACGTAGCAGTTAGAGGTTGGGAATTGGTAGATCATTCACTGTATGAAACAGAAGAACAATCATCTAGCATTGAGCAAACAAACAATCAGATATCTAAAAAGTTAGGGATGCAGTCAGAAATATTTTCAATACCCTTTGGCAAATTCAACAATTACACGATAAGTGCATCAAAACAAAACAACATAGCATATGTTAGTGCAATGATTACGACCGATACGCTAAATGTCAAGTCTTACCCACGTCATATTCCTGAAACGTCATACTTGCCAAATCTTTTAGATGATGATCCATTTCTTCAAGGCACAATTATTGAAAAAATGTTATTAAAAATAAAAGACCAGCAAAAAAAATACGGATATGCATTAATTAGTACGCAACCTTCTGACTTTGCAATACGTGATGGTGAGTTTAAAAATCAAATAAACGAAGACAAAATGAAACTACTAGAAGAACTAATCAGCACTCTAAAGGAAAACAACATCAAAATTGTATCATTAACAGACATCCCTCAAGAATCTTTATTTGAAAAATATCCAGCATGGATTAAACATGTTTACGTCTGGTACGAACAAGGAAAAATCACAGACATGGAATTAGAAAATGCAATAAACAATCTCACATCAAGAATGATAGTAGTTCCTCGATAGTTTATGCACAGATTATAACACTAATTTCAAATTATATGGAAGTTGTTTTATAAAACGGGCTATTTTTCCATCTACAGTCATCTAGACTGAATTTATTTTGGCATTTTAAACAAACATAATCAGTTGATAGTTGTGGAAAGAAATTTGAGCAATCATTGCATATGTAATGATTTTTCATCACACGGTAATCCACACCTAATGCCTTGATTAATTTTTTACAACTGGGACATAGATCATTTACATAAGTATTGTCTTCTGAAATATTTCCACATTCGTAATGTTCGATGAGTTTGCCTGATCTAAATTTTGAGCTCTTACAAGAAGGACAGTAGAAAATCTGAGTAATGGATGTAGAATCGCATTGATTACAAGCAATTTCTTTTTTGTCTGATAGACGAGTAATCTTTCCATTTTCTTCTAATTCTTTTAGATATGTGGAAATGTATTCATTTGAATCATTAAATAAATTTTGTAAGAAACTAAGACTAAAGTTAGAAGTTGATTGAAGTACCATGTCAACACGATAACGAATCTTACTTTCAAGATCTTCAATTTGTTTTGACATCATATCGATTTGAGATGATTCTTTTTTGAAAAAATTATCTTCTTCTTCAATGGTTTCAAAAGCAGATTTTATGTGTTCAAAACGAATTGGCTTTTGTAAATACTGATATGCACCTAATCGAATCAAGTCTTTAACACCTTCATCATCTTCCTCAGTAGCTGTTGCCAATAGAACTCGGATGTCTGGTTTTACTTCAAACATCTGAGTTAAAACAGAACGTGCATCAGTATCTGGAAGCATGTAATCAAGCAAAACAATTGGATCTTTCTTATTTGATATCAGATCTTTGAATGTCATGATGCCACTTGCACCATTTGAACAAATGTGAATTTGAGTATATCCTAATTTTTCAAGATAATTTTTCAACAACATTCCTATTGCTGGACTATCTTCAATAATCAAAACATCGTTTTTAGAACTCATGAATTACCCTGATTAATCATTTGAATAATCATCTATGTTATTAATAATTCATTTAACATGTTGAAAAAATTGTTCAAAAGCATTCACCAAGATGCGGTTTTAAATCAAGGGTACAAAAGACTAAATGTCGTAAAAATTGATAATTTTTCATGATTCATGTCCCATCTTTGGCAATAGGGGCTGGAATTGCGTCTGTTGCAATAATTGTAATGTTTTTAGCATTTAACTTATCAAATAATGAATCAGAGTTAGAAATCGCACCCACTCCTGTAATCGAAGAGTCAGGACCTGCACAGATTACAAGTGCAACATTTTTTGAGAACGGTTCACCAATTCTAGGCAATCCCAATGCCCCCGTAACATTGATAGAATTTGGCGATTATCAGTGTTTTTACTGCAACCAGTTTTTCCATAAGACAGAGCCCGAGCTATTCAAAAACTATGTCGAAACAGGAAAAGTCAAAGTGATCTTCAAAGATTATACAATAATTGGTCCAGATTCAGTCTCTGCAGCTCATGCAGCTCACTGCGCTGATGAACAAGAGATGTTTTGGAAATATCATGATATGTTATACAACAATTGGAAAGGAGAGAATAACGGATGGGCATCATCTGAAAACCTGCTTGGGTTTGCAAGAGATGTCGGATTAGATATAGATACGTTCTCCAAATGCATGATAGAGTCAAAACACACCTCAGTAATAACAAATAGCAATCAGGACGCTAAAGACCTGGGATTAACTGGAACTCCGGCATTTTTTGTCATTGGACCAGATAACAAGGTGACAAAGATTGGCGGAGCTCAACCATATGATGTTTTTGAGAGAATTTTCAATTCAGAGTTGGAAAAATAGAAAAATCATCGATCAATTTGTAAAAAGTATATAAAAATTTGTAAAAATTCCCTAATTAGTAAGATAGAATTAGCTCAATATCCTTATATGAGTACAGAAGGAGGCAAGCTACATGGCAGCTGGAATAGACGATATTGCAATTTACATACCACGGCTATACATAGATGCAGCAGATTTTGCAAAAGCCAGAGGTCTAGACCCTGAAAAACTCCAGAAAGGATTGGGAGTATCTCAAATGGCAATAGTTGATACAAACCAAGACCCAGCATGTCTTGCAGCAAATGCATGCTTACAAATTATGCAAAAAAACAAGCTTTCACCAGAAGATATTGGAAGACTGTATGTATCAACTGAATCTTCATTTGATGAATCAAAAGCAATGAACTCTTACGTCATTGGCATGCTAGAGCAGGTTTATGGTCAAGGGGCATTTGAGCATTGTGGTGGAGTAGAAACAAAATTTGCTTGTGTAAGCGGGTCGTATGCACTTTATGATAATACAAATTGGATTAGAGCAGGAGAAGCAGAAGGAAAGCATGCACTAGTAGTTGTTTCAGACATTGCAAAATACGATATGGGTTCAAGTGGCGAAATGACACAAGGAGCGGGGGCAGTTGTGATGCTACTCAATGATGAACCACGATTATTATCATTTGATCCTAAAGTAACAGCTACATCAATTAAAGACGAATATGATTTTTACAGACCATTTGGAAAAGAGACACCAATCGTACACGGTCAATATTCCAATCTTCTATACATGATTCAGGTAAGAAAGGCACTTGAAACTTACAAGAAAAAAGCAATATCATCAGGACTAATGAAGCTAGAACCTGGAGAAACAATTTTAGATCATATGGATTATCTTAACATGCACTTGCCATACAGCAACATGGGCAAAAAAGCTCTTGCATATTTGGTACGACATGAGTGGCGCCAACTTCCAAGATGGAAAAAAATAATTCAAGAGATAGGGATACAAGAGCCAATTCCAAAAGATCCACGTGGAACAATTGAATCAGTATTAGGAGACGAAGAGTTCATGGCAAAAGATCACGAGTTTACAAAAGCATTTACAAAAACACAAGAGTTTCAAGAAGTCTATGAAGCAAAATTGGCAAGCTCATTGGTGGCATCAAAGATGATTGGAAATCTCTATACTGCATCATTGTATTTGGGATTTAGAAGTTGTCTTGAATTTGAATATCAAAAAGGAATTGATTTGAATGGGAAACGTTTCGGGTTTGGGTCATATGGTAGTGGAAGTAGTGCCATGGTGTTTAGCGGCATAATCCAACCACAGTATGAAGAAATTGTCAAAAACATGAACTTGGAAGCAGAGCTTGCACCAAGACGAAGACTCACACTAGATGAGTATGAGACATTACATGAAAACAAGCTTTCTCCAGAAGAGCCAATGCTTCGTACAAAAAGAGAGTTCATCTTAGTAGATGTCAACACCACTGCAGAATCTAGGGGTGAAAGACGATACATATTCAACGAATAAACAAATGTCAGAAGAGTCAAACCCAATCAAAGAGTATCTGTTTGAATATTTAGAATCTAAAAAAATTCAAGAGTTAACATCACAATCAAAATTTCCAGAATTGATCAATGATGTTTTAGAAAATTGTTTTGACAAAGTAGTTTCAATGGGGGGAAAAGAAGAGAGCATAGCAACATTTGCAACAGGATTACTGCATTATCTATTGACAAACGCATTAATTCCCAGTCAAAGAAAGATAGAACATAATGGTATTGAGATAGACATTGTAATACCAAATTTAAAAACACTAGAAAATGATCCAAGCAAAGCTCTAATAATTCACATACCAAAAACCATGGATGTCAACGAAATTAAGCAAAAACTTGACAGTCTAAAAAAAATACAGCCAAACAACAAAAATATTTGGTTGGTGCTTTCAAAGAAAATAGATTTTCAAAATAACACATACATTATTGAAAAGAATAATCCATCATTTTTAAAAATAATTGTAGATATTGGACAGTTCGTAAATGTTCAGGGGCAAAACAAATTCAAAATACTACGTATCTGAAATTTAATTCAGTAAAGATTTCATATCAATATTTTTTTTAAATATTCTATAAAGAGAATTGTCACTCATATCATCAATGAATGGAACAGAGCCCAATACAGATACACAAGTTAAATTCTCCAAATCTCGTTTTAATTCCTTAACACGATATCCATCAACATCAAAATTGTTTATTATAATTCCCTTGATTGGAATTTTATATTTTTCACACATCTTACAGGTCATTATTGCGTGATTGATGGCACCTACTCTTGTTCTAGTGACAATAAGCGTGGGTAATTTCATATCTTTTATCAAATCGCTGACAAAATAATTCTGAAGTATAGGAGTCATTATCCCCCCCATCCCTTCAACAAGTAACATTGAATGAAGTTTTGATAATTTTTAAATTGTTTTAAGATTAGTGGAATGTTTGGTTTGATTTTTAAATTTTTTAATGCGGTATAAGGTGATGCCATTATTGGAAAAAATTGTGGATTCAAAAGTAATTCAGGGTCAGTTACCTGAGCTGCAGTAGATAAAATTTCTATATCTTCAGATTTGAATCCCTTTCTTTGAGGAATCCCTGCTGCAAATGGTTTCATTACACCAACATCTATTCCCATCTTACGAAGTGTGACGGCAAGACCTGCAGCAACATATGTTTTACCTACATCAGTGTCAGTTCCTGTGATAAAAAGAGATTCTGGCAATAGTTTAGTCAATTATGAATAAACCATTAAATTTTTCTCTTCAAGCATGCTATGAATTTGATGTACAGAACGGTGTATGTCTTTTTCAAGTTTAGCACCAACACAGACTAGTTTACCTGAAGCAAAAATCAGAATTACAGTTTTTGGATCAAGCATTCTATGAATCAATCCTGGAAATTGTTCTGGATGGTATTCCACATCTGGAAATTTTTTTGTAATATCTACAAGATCTAGTTTTTGGTCAATTGTTGCAGAGGCTACGACATTAACTATTGAGATTAACGGTTTTGTTTCTGTCATATTCTACTCTATATCATAGATCAGTTTGGTCTAATCTTAAACCCTTGTATCTATTTCTTATTGTTACCTCAGTTACACTTGCAGCTTCGGCAATATCACGCTGAGTCATATTTTCACAGTTATTTACACATGACAGGTATAGTGCTGCAGCAGCAAGACCCATCGGATCTTTTCCTGCTGATTCCTCATGCTCTTGTGCTGTTTTTAGAACCTTGACAGCAAATCGTTTTGTCTTTTCTGAAATTCCAAGCTTACTTGCAATTCTTGCAACACATTGAATTGGGTCAACTACGGGCATCTTTAGATCCAATTCTCGATGCAATAATCGATAACATCTTGCAATATCTTTTTTCTTGATATTTCCAGCATCAGAAACATCTTTTAGAGTTCTAGGAGTTTCGGTATCTCTACATGCTGCATAAAGTGCAGAAGCAATAAGTGCTGAGATTGAACGTCCTCTCACCAACCCTTTCTCTAATGCTTTTCTGTAAATGTAAGCAGCTTTTTCAATTACAGCATCAGAAAGCGAGAGTTTGTCCTTTAATCTAGATAGTTCGCTTAATGCTTGTCTGAGATTTCTATCTGCAGATTCGTGAACTTTACTTCGACTATCCCATGTACGTAGTCGTTCAATGGTACTCTTCATTGATGATGTAAGTGGTTTTCCAGAAGAGTCTCTGTTTATTGGGTTGATAATTGTTGCAAGTCCCCTGTCATGAATGGTAAGAGATGTTGGTGCACCAGTTCTAGTCGGATCTGTTCCACCTTCTTTTGAAAAAGATCTCCATTCAGGACCAGAATCTTGCAATACTTCAGTAATTACATATCCACATTTTCCGCAAAATCTTTCTCCCGTTACATTGTCTGTCATCATTCCCTTTTTTCCGCAACGACCACAAGTGGTGGCAGTATTGATAATTTGTTGAACCAAAAATAAGACCAATATAGTTCAATTTTGTGACTATATGAACCGGCCTATTTCAGAATTTTTAATGAAAATAATCAATATTTAGCATAATTGAAGTTTTACACATTTTGTTTAACCGTAAATTTTACCTGTCCTATCTCTACACCATTGTATTTTGTAATTATGACATAGTCACCTTCAAGCCATTTTTTGTTCAAATTTGTAGGGATAAAGTAGTATCCTCGATCATTAGTAAGTACTCGTAGATCATCACTTGTTCCATCAGGACGAATTATTGTAATTGTGACTGAATTTGAACTGCCTTCTTGTATGTTTCCTGAAATTTCCACTTTCATGTCTTTTGTATTTTTAATGACATCCTGATCCTGTTCTATCATTACAGAACCTTTTGGAGTTACCGATGCGATTATTATTGGCGGTTTTGCTTCGTCATACTCTTTGATGGTATTTTGTTGCGAGTCTACCACTGTAATGCGTCCTGTAGCCCAAGGATGTAACGAACAGAAATATTTGTAGATGCCAGGTGTGTTAAATGATTTTTGTTTTGTCTCCCCTGGCATCACATGAAGGTCAAATCTATTGTCAGGATTATTTGGCGTTCCACTTGTGACATCATGTATAAATGAATCAGGATTATGCCATGTGACAATTCCATTTTTTAGAATGGTTACATTATTTGGAACAAAACAGGTATTGCTTGCTTTGCATATTGGAGATGAAGTATCATGAGTCATCTCTATTTTTGCTGTAAGAAGAGTTGTATTGCTTACAGGAGGTGTCATGTTCTCTGTTGCTTTTATAGAACCTACAAACAACGCATAAGCAGGATTTCTTCCCTCGTGCCATGTCTCTATTAGAATATCTGACAGTCTAATCTCTTTTTGAAAAACTAGATCAAAGTTTACCCAATAACTGGCATCTTCTAAAAAGTCATGTACTTTGACATCTTTGATAAAGTTTTGAGGATCTTTAACTTGTATTGCCTTACCCTTGTCAAAAATTAATTCCACAGAATACGATTCGGATTTTTGTCCATTACCTACAATAAATAAAGACACATGTTCAATCTTAGTACTTGCATACTCATCATCTATTCTAACTTGAATCTGCGTGGGTTCATTTATTTTTGTAGAATACAATACTGCGTCTGAACGTTTGGAAAATGGAATGTATCCACCATATTTGTCATATCCGAAATACTCTCCGTAGTTTTTTTGGTCTGTAAGATCACTGTTTATGCTGTAAGGAAAAAAATATTCAAACCGTAATTGTTGATTACTATCATCTTGGATTATTTTAGAGTAAGAATTTTCGCTATTAGAAGAAGTTATGCTATAAAGCCCAATCCCAGAGATTTGTGGCGGACGTCTCTGTGTTTTTGTACCAGTAGATGCATCTGTTGGTATTTCAGATCCTTGATCTGGACCAGTTCGGAATGTGATAGTATTTGAAAATTCAATCCATGGTACGTTAGTATCTGTGGTAGTTGTTTCGTCTTCTGGTAGGTCTGTACCTGTTGGCGCTCCATACCTACACTGCCCTTCTACAGTTGATCCGGCATTATCTGTATATCCTATCTCAACTACCAATCTATCTCCAGATACTGTTGTATATGATGCAGTAACTGTATCGCCATCAGCATATGCTGCATTTCTTAAAACGTTATTGTTTCTAAATTCACCTGTCGCTAGTCCATAATTATCTATTGTCAATAATGTTGCTCGGGTTGTAGTTCCATCCTGACTTACAATACGGACAGATAGTCCTGAACGAGTGTTATCTCCATTGTTAAATTCTCTGCATTGAAGTTGTGCTTTTAGAAAAGTATTACCGCTTGTGAATACCTGTCCAGCATTCATTGGTTCTGAAACATATTGTCTATCAAGTTGTGTCACTCCAGTGGCAGATGGTCCTATTCGTGTTCCAAGCACTAATGATTCACCGCTTACTCCTTTTGTAGATAATAATGCATAACGTCCTGCTTCTGCCGTATAACCCCAACTGTCAAAATTTGGATTTACGCTAGGTGTGGTAGATGCTGAAAAATATAACCTAGTTGTAGACGGAACAGTAATTGTAATCTGTCCTGTAGAATATGCGCTAACAGATGGATTAGTTCCATCATTAGTCATACCATATACATAATAATTTCCCAAACTCATACCGGTAGTATCCCACGTACATGTAACATCACTGCCCTCTGCTGCTGTAGCACAAGTACCTGAAATCGCTGTTCCATCTAATCCGCTATTGTTTATATCATAATAAAATGAAGCTGTCACAACATCATCTGGATCAGACAATGTGTAAGTGATAGTGTAAGAATCTCCAACAGATATGGTATCTCCCACACCATCAGGTTGAGAAATGGATAATGTTGGGGCAACAGAAATTTTAGGGTTCAATGCTAAACTTATCATGGCTTTTTCAGTATTATCAGCAGTAGTAACTGAAGTTGGACCGTACGATCCTATTGTTGTTTTTATTCCCGTTGTTACAGAAATTCCACCACCGTTTCCAGAGTTTCTTGTAATGTCTTCAATTTCTGCAATATCACTTAGATCAGGATTTGATTGTCCTGAATACTGCGTTGAACCATTAGCATCAGGTAGAGCAGTTCCCATTATTGCCACTACTAGAGAATCAGCTTTGGTTGTAGTTGCACCTGGAATAGAAGCACTTGTATCAGATATAGATTCTGTACTCCCAATGCTTACTCCAATAGGATTATCTGGATCAACGTTGCGAAATGCAAAAACTTCAGCAATTTGATGATTGCCAGAATCAGAAAGTCTTGGTCCAGTAGTTCCAGAACCACCATAAGTTGCATACCACACAGTAATTCGAGTTGCATCAGCTTGTGCAGCAGTTCCAGTACCTTGAGGAGAACTTGTTAATTGAGTCCAAGGTCCAGCAGAGCCCGCATTTGTAATTGTAATTGGTTGATTTGCTGTTTCGACAACAAGTATCAAAACATCCCCACTTTGTATTCCAGTTGGAAGTGATGGGGTAATAGCGTTTCCAGAGTTAGATATGCCTCCTTTTCCTACAAATGTTGGTACAGCATATGCAGATTGATCTGCAAATACTGTCAATAACGATACAAAAATTAATGCAATGTTCAACATTACAAATGTTTTATTCATTGTTTGGAGACCTCACAAATCTTCATGATTTATACTATTAAGTGCAAGTAGGTAAACTAAAAGTACATTGTTATTTCTTTGCAAGTTTGGCAATTTTACTTGTAATGAATCCTTTCAAATTTATTTTATTATTAACACGGGACAGCTAGATTTCTGTGTAACGCCGTTTGCAACACTACCAAGAATTAATTTATCCACTCCAGTTCTTCCATGAGAACTCATTACTATCAAATCTATTTTTCGAGATTTCGCATATGCAACAATATCTTTAACAACTGACATGGATTTTAAAATCTGAGATTTCATTGATATGTTTGCTTTTTTTGCTAGTGGTTCTACCTTGGCAATATGAGCAAGTATTGCCTTTTTCTGTTTTTTAATAATCTCATTATCTGCACTGGAGTCATAAAACTTGTGATGCCATGCATCTCCCTCAAGACATGTCAGAAGAGTGATTCTGGAATTGTATTTCTTTGCAATATCTAGTGCAGTTTTAAATGCATGAATGGATTGATTTGAGAGATCAAATGGAACAAGAATATTTGTGAACAATTTAAAAAATATTAGAATTTCATCCCTTTTAAACTACATAGACGATTTTCTAAAATGCTATTCTAAAATTAAGCCAATATTTTTTCAAATTGAATCATAACGTTATCAAAAATAAAATACTTCAAAATATAGAATTTATAAAAATCATTTCCTAGATTCATGCAATTCTAGATTTCATTATATGTATTCTAAAATCGTGTCATCTGGTATTAATTTGGTATTTTTCCATCAACACTTTTTTTATCTCGCTTTGATCAAATGGCTTGCAAATTATTGCCGTGACATTAAGGTCTTCTAGTTTCTGATAAGTTTCATGTGATACATCAGCAGTTATTGCAACAATCTTGGCATCAGGATCAAATTTTTTAATTTTTTCAATGCCATAAAATCCGTCATATCCTGGCATCATTATGTCTGTAAAGACAAGATCAGGACAATGCTTTTCATATAATTCAGCTGCCTCTTTGCCGTCATACCCACACGCTAAAATGTTCAACCCCATAATTTCTAAAACATCTGAAAATACCTTTGTGATGTTATAGTCATCATCAATTACAATGCAATTGATCATAAATGTAGCCATTTGTATTATTATATAAACAAGAGTTTGTCACCAGCAGGACAGGGTGGATTCATTTTTTATAAGCAATACTTGCTGAAAACTGTATGAATTTCAGTTACAAGTCAAAACTTGTTGTAGGATTTTTAATTATTGTATCAGTTATTGGGATATACGAACTATCAGTATATGAAATAAAAAAACTTCCTTTAACCTATGAATTGATCTCCGAACATGAGGGAGAAGATCGTATACTTGAAAGCATTGGTGGAGAATTATCAGACACGTTTTTGATCCGAGAAACTCTGCGACAGTATGTTGTAGATGTGAATAACGACATATTGGAAATCAAGGCTACCATTGTTGGAATAGACCCGACAACAAACAGTGTGGTTTTTAACAATGAGCAGACTTTTTTTGTTGACAGAAATACTCGAAAACACGCGCAGTCAGACGAATATTTTGCTTTTCCACCAAACGTACAAAAACAAAACTATGAATTCTTTCATCCAATGATCTTTACATCTGCAACATTTGTATTTGAAAAAACAAACAAGATAGATGATCTTGAGGTATATGATTTTTCATGCAAATACACTGGCACCGATGTGTCTTCTGCTTTTCCACAATTTCCATCAAAAAAGATACTCTCAGATGGAAAATGCATGGTGTCAGTCGAGCCAGTGACTGGCATAGTTGTAACTTTTTCTAAAGAGTGGGACGATTATTTTGTAGATGATTGGGTAAGAGGAGCTCAGGTGGAACTGGGAGGTAAGCACACAACTGATTACTCGGAATCAATTCTGGTAAATGGCGCCAAATCTGCAAAATCACTTTATTATTTTTTTGACGTTGTACTTCCAATATTGATTACGATAATTGGAATTATCGTATTGTTAGTAGCAATATTGTTTGAAAAGACAAAAAACCAAACAAGATTGATAATTCAGGCTCAAAATGACCTGATAAAAAAAGAAAAACTTTCTACCATTGGTGAGCTGACTTCAAGAATATCTCATGACTTGAGAAATCCGCTTGGTCTGATCAAGCTCACAGTTGACTCCATTGAGTCAAGAATTAACAAAAAGCTGGATCCAAAATTAGATGAATACATTCCAATTCTTAATGATGCAATATATAGAATCAATCATCAAATAAATCAGGTTCTAGGTTTTGTTAAGACTATCCCTCTTGATCTAAAACTAGTTTCACTGTTACAAATGTTACATGAATCAATCACAAATGCAAATGTTCCAAAAAACATCAAGGTCACATTACCAAAACATGATTTTTCGTTGATGGCAAGTAAAATCCAGTTAGAAGCTGCATTTGGAAATCTACTATCAAATTCAGTCGATGCAATCGGTAAAAATGGTGGAAGCATAGTCATACGGGCAAAAAGTGAAAAAAACAATCTGGTCATAGAATTTGAAGATTCTGGAGAGGGCATACCAAAAGAGAATATGGAAAAAATATTTGAGCCATTATTTACTACAAAACAGCAAGGAACTGGACTTGGACTGGCAAGTGTAAAGTCGATCATAGAGGCACATGGTGGGATGATAACTGTGACATCACCTCCAACAATTTTTACAATAACACTTCCAGAAAATCCAAAATCTAACATTTCTCAAAAGGACTTGTAGTAACGCCGGATTTTTGACTTGGAAAGAGAAGCGATACAAGAAATTAAGATGGCAATAATAATCAGGATTATTTGTTAAAAGATTAAACTACGTGTCATCTATCTATTTCCACACTAGTTTAACAGGTCTTTTTCATATAGAAAATATGCAATATGACACTATCAGGTACAAAAACAACCGAGGAATAAATTTTTAAAACATAAGCATGACACAATAAAAATAGGCATAAATGGGTTCTAAATGTTTATGACAAAACTTTAAGTTTAGACATGCGATAAAAAAATCATGGGATTGCTAAATAGTCTGAGCAAGTACTGCATTATGAAAAAAGTCCGAGATAAAGCAAACAATGCAGAACAAAATGAAAATAATGAAGAATCTAAATAGCAATAATTAGTAAAAAACATCAAAAATCAGAATTACCAAAATCTCTAAAAATACCATTCATGGTTTTCTGTATTTAAGAAACATAATTCATGGCATCATAGTTTAATTATTAAGTTCAAATTAATCATAGAAATCGTTTGAAAAAGAAAAGATTTGTTTGGCATCCTAACACTCAGATGAAAGAATGGGATTCATTTAACGAAATCGTAAAATCTAAAGGGATGTATCTAATTGATTCTGATGGAAATAATTATTTTGATGCGGTTGGATCAATGTGGTGTAATGTCTGGGGTCACTCAAAACCTGAATTAACTAATGCAATAGCTAGACAATGTAAAAAACTTCAACACTCTTCGATGTTTAACCTAACAAATGAACCTGCAGAGAAACTAGCAGAGAGTTTGATAAAAATATCTCCAGGGATGCACAAGGTGTTTTATTCCGACAACGGATCCTCTGCAATGGAAATTGCAATAAAGATGGCATTACAATATTGGAATAACATAGGAGAAACAAAAAAGACAAAAATTGCAACGTTAGAAAACGGCTATCATGGAGACACGTTTGGAGCAATGGCTGTGGGTTATGTGCCAGAATTTTTTGGCAAATTTAAAAAACAATTATTTCCAACAATACAAATTCCAGTACCAAACAAATACAGAATTCCTAAAGGATATGACTATTTAGATTATCAAAATTATTGTCTAGACAAAGTTGAAAAGAAATTTTCCAATGATGACAAAATTGCTTCGTTTGTTATGGAAAGCGGAGCACAGGTAGCAGGTGGAGTTATCATATTTCCAAAAGGATTTCAGATGAAGATAAGCAAGTTATGTAAAAAATACAACGTATTACTAGTATTAGATGAGATAGCAACCGGTTTTGGACGATTAGGTTCCATGGTTCAATATACTGAACAAAAAAGTATTCCAGATATAGTATCTTTTGGAAAAATGTTAACAGGAGGCTATCTAACAATGGCTGCAACTTTAGCAAATAAAAAAATCTACGATTCGTTTCTAGGCCAATTCAATGATTGGAAGCATCTATTTCATGGACATACATACACAGGCAATCCAATATCTGCAGCTGTTGCAAATGAAAATCTGAAATTATATAAAAAAAATAATTTGATTAAAAAAATTCAAAAAACATCAAAAATTTTTGAGGAGTACTATGACAAAATATCCGAAATAAAGACAGTTGGAGATATCAGACATAAAGGAATGCTCATGGGAATAGAATTAGTCAAGGATAAAAAAAATAAAACTCCGATTAACCCAAAAAAATCAATAAACAAAATATTTTTTGAGGAAGGTAAAAAACATGGAATTTATCTTCGTACGCTTGGAAACATAATCATGCTTGTACCACCACTAGCAATATCCGAAGAAGAGTTAGATTTCTTGCTAAATAGAACCATGGACACAATAAAATCAGCAGAAAATAAAACGACATAGTAAACACAACAACATCAAGAAAAGTTAATTTCAATTTTCAACGATACAGAAAAAATATACAAATGACCACATAATCACGCATGAAAAGTCAATTTTTAACTCACTAATCTTTTTTAATAGAATTCATAGTGAAATATCATGAATAATGTCTTGGAATTTATCAGAGAATGCCAAGAAAACGTATTTTCAGGCATTGGAATAACAAGTCAAGACGCTGAAAAACTATTCAACATACCAGATGAGAATGTTCCAGATCTAGCCAAAGCTGCAAATCAGATAACGAGAGATTTTAATGGAAAGAAAGTAGATGTCGAACAATTAAACAATATTAAAAAAAATGCTTGCAGTGAGGATTGTTCTTTTTGTGGGCAGTCTGCATTTTTTGATACGGGAATTGAAACCTATCAACTACCATCAGCAGAAGAAGTGGTAATCAAAGCAAAAAAAGCAAAAGACGAAGGGGCAGAATCATACTGTCTTGTAGCTGCATGGAGAGAACCATCCACACGAGATTTTGACAAAGTTTGCAACATCATAAAAGAGATCAATGACAAGGTAGGCATCAATGTGGAATGCAGCCTAGGCTTTCTCACACCAGAGCAAGCAAAAAAACTCAAAGAACTTAACGTGAAAAGATATAATCATAATTTAGAAACATCAAAATCAAAATTTTCAGAGATATGCACTACCCACACATATGACGACAGACTAAAAACATTGCAAATTGCTCGCAACGCAGGATTAGAATTATGCACGGGTGGGATAATAGGTTTAGGGGAGACAAGAAAACAAAGAATAGAATTAGCCAATGAATTAGCTGTGCTTTATCCTGAAGAAGTTACAATAAACATACTAGTACCTGTGCCTGGAACACCATTAGAGCTACAAGTAAAATTAGAAAATTCTGAAATTGTAAGAATGTTTTCTGTAATACGATTTCTATTACCAGAATCGGTGATAAAAATTTCCGGAGGAAGAGAAACAAATCTTACTGATTCAGGAGAGCAACTATTGCAAAGTGGTGCAAACGGAATAATCACATCAGGATATCTTACGATGGGCGGAAACGAATCTGAAAAAGATTTCAATATGATTAAAAAAATAGGATTAGAGGCTTGACAAATTTTTTACAAATGATTTTGTAAAGGCATAATCATTGATTCCCATATCTGGGAAATTTTTATGATGATTGCAGATAATGTTTAAACAAAAATTAATTTTAACGCAAAAAATTACACATACAAGTTTTAAAAAAATTAATTACGAGTTAAATTGGCACCGCAGATCGGCTAATTAGTTCCAAAATAGAACACGTAGATTGAAGAAATATCCACTGTGCCTATTAAGAAAAACATTATTGAATAAATGAAGACATGAGCACAACACATGAGATAACACTTTTTGACAATGACTCAGAAACAGAATTGTATAAACACAAAATTACACTTGAAAGAATCAAAAATGAACTGATCAGTTTTGGTTTAACGGCAAACCAAAGCAAAGTATTCATCTATCTTGGAAAGTATGGATCCAAATCTGCTTCAGAGATTGCAAAAGCATTGCAGATGCCAAGAACAGAAACATATCATCTTGTGAATTCTCTACAAAATATGGGATTGGTAACAGCTGAGCTTGTCCACCCTACAAAATATTCTGTAATGGAGATGAAACAAGCAATTGAAACGTTAGTAAAACAAGAACAACAAAGAATCAATACACTTGCTGGAAAAGAAGAATCACTTTCAAAGCTCTGGAAAGAGGTTCCATTTTTTGTAGTTGAAACTGACGAATCAAAATCAGAAAAAATGCAGTTGTTACATGGTATGGGACCAATAATTAATAAAATAAAAGAAATGACTGAGACTAGCACAGATTCAATTAAAATATACGGTAGCATACCAGATGTTTTAAGATTATATCATTCAGATGTATTTGATTGGATAGACGAATCATCATCTGAACTACAAATGGTAATTTCTCCTTTAAGTAAAACTCCAGAGTTTATTTCAGAGATAGATTCAAAGAAAATAAGAGTCATCACATCAGACTCAGATAAAAAATGTTTTATCATTAATGACGCAAAAGAAATTTTAATTTTTATGAGAAACGCCAATCATGCAACACGACAAACATTTGCATGGTGGTCTGACTCTGAAACTCTTGTAGACATGATGAGTTCGCTATTTGATTTATCATGGGAAAAAGGGGATTCACTGTATTGAGCAATATGATATACGATCAATTCCAAGATACTAATCACATAGCAATTACAAATTATGAAATAAAACACCTAATAGAATTAACAAGTGAATTTATCGTGAAAATAAAAAATCAAACATACAAAAACAATATTGAACCAGAAATGAATGATTTATTGCATTCAACAGACAAATTTCTTTACAGAATAAAATTAATGCGTGGGGCTAAAGAATGAATATTTGTGATGAAAAGCATTTGCCAGAATACAAAATAGTTTACAAAGGAGCAAAAAAAAGTAATTACACTCCTATTTGGTTTGTATGTTCAAACTGTTTAGAAACTAAACGTTATTTTTACGATGAAAATGAAATTATAAAAATAACACAGATTGAATTATCATAAACAAACTTGAACTGATGGTTTTTTTATTCTTTGAAATTTTAATTTTTTAATAGATAATTGCAATTCAACTATATTCCTTTGATCCTCCATGATTTGTTCAATATTAGCAATCAAGCCAATAGTATTACAAAAATTCATTCTTTGAAATTTTAATTTTTTAATAGATAATTGCAATTCAACTATATTCCTTTGATCCTCCATGATTTGTTCAATATTAGCAATCAAGCCAATAGTATTACAAGAATTTACAATATAAAAGACAGGATGTTATAATTTAACAAACTACAAATTCAAAACCAATAACATGCTCAACATCTCAAAAATTAGCAAATTAACAACAATGAGAAAAGAATTTACGCATGACTGATTTCAATTTGAAAGTGAGCAATAAATTAAATTTTGTAGATGTGGAATTAGAGCAGATCAAAGAAAATAATCTGTACAGGAAATTAAGAGACGTTAAAGTGAATAATGCATACATAACAATAAAAAATAAAAGACTGTTGAATCTTTGCTCAAATGATTATTTAGGCATATCAATTACAAAAATAAAAATAAATCAGATGCAATCAAGTTCAAGATTAGTTTCAGGAAACGATGAGATATATAAAAAATTAGAAGATAAACTTTCAAAACATAAATCAAAACAAGCAAGTTTAGTTTATCCAACAGGATACATGGCAAATTTAGGGGTAATTACAACAATTGCAAAAAAAGGAGATTTGATTTTAAGTGATGAGTTAAATCATGCAAGCATAATAGAATCATGTAGGCTTTCAGGTGCAAAAATTTTAGTTTACAA
The DNA here is from genome assembly GCF_013407385.1 of Nitrosarchaeum sp. AC2. NCBI lineage: Archaea > Thermoproteati > Nitrososphaerota > Nitrososphaeria > Nitrosopumilales > Nitrosopumilaceae > Nitrosarchaeum > Nitrosarchaeum sp. AC2. Next base: position 875,823 of record NZ_CP030847.1, read on the forward strand.
ACATAACGATATTGAAGACTTGACAAAAAAACTCAATCAACACGGCAAAAATAAATTTATCATCACAGAGGGGATTTTCAGCATGGATGGAGACTTTTCAAAGTTAAAGGAAATTACGGATGTGTCAGAAAGATCAAATGCAATCACAGTATTAGATGATGCACATGGAGATTTTACAGTTGGAACAGATGGAAAGGGGACTCCAAATCATTTCAAGGTTACAAAAAAATTGACGTATACATTAGTAGCCTTAGCAAAGGGTTAGGATCTTTTGGAGGATATGTTTCATCACAAAACAATGTAATAGATTTGTGCATAAATAAATCAAAATCATTCATATACACATCTGCACTTCCATCGTTTTTAATTCAGTATTCATTAAACAGAATGCAAATCAACAGAGAGAAACAAAGAAAGAGACTAGCAAGAAATACCAGCATCTTGACAAACGGGTTGAAACAATTAGGATATCAAATTAATTCAAAGACACACATAATTCCCATAGTTATTGGCAATGAAAAAATAGCCATGGATTTTGGAAAATTCCTTCTTAAAAATGGAGTGTTTGCGCAGCCAATTAGATATCCAACAGTGCCAAAAAACAAAGCTAGATTAAGAATCTCAGTCACAGCATGGCTATCTAAAAAGAACATTGACGATGCTTTGAATATTTTTGAACAGGCTCAAAAAAAATTCAAAATATGAATAACGTCTACACACATCCAAAATATTATATCATAACATTGGACAAATTCAAAATGAGGCCATACTTCTAAATTTGGAAAGAAACGAAAAAAAAATACGCATTAATAACAAAATTATATTTGGTTGCATAATTTTTGCACTAGTTTCATTATACGGTGTCAATAATGTAGTAAGCATCGAATATTTTTCAAAGTATATTTCATTACCAATCTACACTATAATTACAGGAGTTCTGATAATTATGGCCATATGGGCATTATCAAGTGCTGACAGAATAAGCGAAATTAGTAAAAAATCACTTGTTTTTCTAGTTTTAGCATTTTGTTCATGGTTTGCAGCAGAGCAGATGTGGAATTTATATGAGCATGTTTTATTTATTGATCCTTATCCATCTATTGCAGACTTTTTCTATATTATAGCACCAATTTTCATGTTTATCTCATTAGTAATTTTCTTGAAACCATTACGTGATCACATAAAGAAAAAACACATCGCATTTGCCCTCATAGTATCAACGTCAATTTTAATTCCTATTTTAGCAATTACTTTTCAAGCTAATATAGAAACGGAATTTTTTGAAATTGCAGTTGCGCTAATTTATCCAATTGTAGATGCAGTTTTATTAATTCCTGCAATAATCTCAATAATTTTGTCATTCAAAATTAATAAGAATTCTTTTTGGACATTAATTTTAATCGGTATTGTAAGTTTCATTATAGCTGATAATCTATACTTGATTTTAGTTATTGATGAGGCATATTTTGATGGACATCCGATAGATATTTTGTGGTTGATTAGTTACGTAGCATGGAGTTTTGCAATGTATAAATTAATTCAAAATTCCAAAAGAAATAAACCCAAAAAATATCAAAACAGCAATGACCAAATCACAGCAAAAAATATCGCAACATATGGAATTAATCTAGTACTTGTTTTGATAATTGTTACAACAATCGCAGTTCTGTTTGCGTTAAACTATTTTTGGAGCATTGAACAAAGTGGAAACTTTATGATGTTCTTTTCGCTAGTCCTAATAACATTACTAGTCGTATTTTCAAGCATAATTGTAATCCTAAATTCAAAACTAACCAATGCACTTGATACAAAAAATGTAAAGATAGACAATCTAACAAACGAATTGATTAAATCAGAAAGATTATCCGCAATAGGAGAACTTGCAGCTAGACTGTCGCATGATTTACGAAACCCATTAAGCGTAATTAAATCATCAGTAGAAATATCACTAATACGAAATAAAGAGTCATTATCTCCAAAAGATCATGAAAGTATACAACGAATTAACAATGCAATACGCCGAATGACTAATCAAATTGAAGATGTTTTAGATTATGTAAAAACAACAGAACTTCAAAAGAAACAAATGTCAATAAAATCTTGTCTTACAAACATTGTTAATGAATTACAACCAAATAAAATCAATATTAAGATTCCAGACAAAGACATAACAGTTTTAGCAGATGAAGGGAAATTAGAAATTGTTTTTTCAAATCTAATAAAAAATGCAATGGATGCAATTGGAGATAATCCAGGAACTATAGAAATCAAATCCCATGATAAAGAAAAGGATGTAATTATAGACGTAATCGATTCAGGTTCAGGAATCAATGAATATGATATGAATAAAATTTTTGAGCCACTTTACACCACTAAGCAAACTGGTACTGGTTTAGGATTGGTAAGTTGTAAAAACATCATAGAACAACATGGTGGAAAAATATCGGTAAAAAATAACCCAACTACATTTACAATAACATTACCAAAATGATTTTTCCATAATCAGTTTAACTAGTTTATCAATATCAATGGGTTTAGCAATAATTTTGGTATTTGAATATCTGTAAATTTTATCACGTGTTGTTTGTGATTGATCTGCAGTTATCATTATCACTTTGGCACTTGAATCAATATTTTTAATATGTTTCAAACCATACATCCCATCAAAATTAGGCATCATCATATCCATCAATATTAGATCAGGTTTATGCTGAGAAAATTTTTGTACAGCGTCATGCCCGTTAACTCCCTTTGCTAGAACTTCAACCCCCTTTAATTCAAGCAGATCAGATAAAGCATCACGACTATCAGGATCATCATCAACAACAAGAACGCTAGGCAATGAAATCAATAATTTGATTGTACAATAATAATATTAGTTAAAAAAAATTTTGATGTTTATTTGAAATATAGATAATTGTATTAACGAAGCGAATCAAATCCACCGATTGCAGGAGAGCCAATTAGTACGGCAAGAATAACAATAATTCCCAGGGCAACACCCACAAGAATGAATCGCTTGTTCATAATAAAACAAATTTTATCTTAGATAAAAATGAAATGCACTGGCAGATTTGGAACAATCCTTTAAAAGAAAAATTACCAAATTAATTCATGGTAGAAGTTACACTTGCAGTGGCAGCATTAGCAGGGTTAGCCTCATTTGTTGCTCCATGTATACTACCTATGATTCCAGCATTTCTAGCATACATTTCAGGAACTACACTAAGCGATCTTAATCAAAATAAAGGAAACAAAACAGTTACAATTAACAGAACAAACATCATATTGAATTCAGTATTTTTTGTTCTTGGATTTTCAGTTGTATTTTCTACATTAGGGGTAGTAATTAACAGCATATTAGCAAGTATGGTTGGCGAAGTAATTGAAGTATTAAATCAGATAGGCGGAATCATTATTGTAAGTTTTGGAATTTTTCTGATATTATCTACAAAAATCAGTAAGCTAAATGTTGAAAAAAAATTCTTACCTAAACGAACTAAAGCAAGCTTTCCACTGTCTTTTGTGTTTGGATTAGCATTTGCTGTAGGTTGGACTCCATGTGTAGGGCCTATTTTGGGAACTATCCTAACTCTTGCAGCAACAACACCATCTGTTGCTTTCAATTTACTGTTAGTATACTCTCTAGGTCTAGGCATACCATTCATCCTAATGGGCGTATTTTATTCAAGAGCAAGTAAAATAATAAAAATTATGAGCAGACACTTAAAATTCTACAACATAATTTTAGGTTCATTCATCATACTTTTGGGAGTCTTAGTATTTACAAATCAATTGGCATACATTGCTAATTTTCCATTACTCAATGAGTTATTACTTTGGAGTTGACTAGATGAAATCAGAAATTAAAACTGCAATTATTTTTGGAATGATCATAATAGGTATTGTAGGAACAATCAGCATACTACTATCTTCAATAAATTCAGACATACAAACATCCGATAGTTCGCTTGAAACAAACGCTGTAAATAGCATAGATAAGTCAAAGTTTAAAAAAGCGCCACAAATTGTAGGCATTGCAAATTATTTTAACACAACGCCAGAAGAGTTGGCAAAAGAAATGAAAGGAAAGGTTGTGCTGTATGACATATGGACGTATAGTTGCATTAACTGTGTAAGAACCCTCCCATACATTGTTGCATGGAATGAAAAATATTCCGATGAAGGATTGCTAATAATAGGAATTCATTCTCCTGAATTTGAATTTGAAAAAATTCCTGAAAATGTGGAATCTGCAATCATCAAACATGGAATAAAGTATCCCGTTGTAATGGATAACGACATGGCAACATGGAAAGCGTTTGAAAATAGATATTGGCCTAGAAAATACATTACAGACGATGAAGGATACATAAGATATGATCATATTGGAGAGGGAGATTACAAGGAGACAGAAAAAGTAATTCAATCATTACTAAAAGAAAGGGCAATAAATTTAGGATTGCAAATTAACTCTACTGAAAGACTGGTCGACATTAAAGAGTTTGAGCATTCAAATTTTAGAACGCCGGAATTGTATTTTGGGTATGATTTTGCTCAAGGCAGAAATCAGCTGGGAAGTAACGAAGGGTTTAGTCCAGGAAAGACAATAACATATTCTGAACCAAATAATATCGAATTACACAAATTTTATCCAATAGGAGAATGGAAAAACCTAGAAGACAGCATGGAGCTAGTTTCAAGCAACGGTTCAATCAAACTACATTATAATGCAAAAGAAGTAAACATCGTTACAGATAATATGGCAAAATTAGATGTACTCCTTGACGGGTTACCTATCTCAGAAGATTATGCAGGTACGGATGTAAACGAAGATGGTAAAATTACAGTTTCAGGAGCAGGACTGTACAACATTGTAAACAGTAATGAGCCTTCATCTCACATACTGGAAATCAGGATAAGCGAACCGGGATTTCAGATGTATACATTTACGTTTGGATAGGGTGTAACTCAAGTCCCATGTTACCATGGATACACATAGAAGAGTGACAAATTCATTTAAAACAAAAAACTACATCCATAATGGGGAAATGAAGATTTGATAAGTAACTCATGGAATAAAACCGAAGGGGAGAGCATTTCTCAACGAGTAATGGGAAAAGTAAGACCGGATATTCCATTAAAATCTAGAATTGAAGAAGCGCAAAGAAAATTACAATTTCAAATAAGTAAATTAGAAGGGATTAATGAAAAACTACAAAAAAAACATGACGGAATTTTTGAGAAAGTAGTCAATGCTCAAAAAACACACAACAATGCATATGCACAAGCATATGCAAACGAGCTTGTCCAAGTTAGAAAAATGAAAAACATGGTAAGCGGGGCAAAATTATCAATGGAGCAAATTCAGTTAAGACTCAATACAGTGTCTGAACTTGGAGATGTAGTAGTTACACTTAGTCCATGCATGTCAATAATCAAAGGATTGAGTCCTTCACTAAGCGGCATCATGCCAGAAGCAACATCATCTATGCAAGACTTGTCACAAATATTGGGAGATGTAATGAGTGGATCATCAATGGAAGGAAATGATTTGATGAGTCTTGGAAATACAAATAACAATGCAGACACATTGGCAATTCTTGAAGAAGCACATTCTATAATTGCAGGACAAACCAAATCATCAATACCAGATATTCCAGACACACTAAAACAAGGCACATCCCAAAGAAGAACCTCAGATGTTTTAATCTAAAAGTTCAGCATTATTTTATTTTCTTTTTACTTTTTTGAATTAAAATTTTTTGATTCTAGATATGGTCGGATAACTGTAACCTCTCCGACGATAATTTGCAATCATCATCTTCCAATTTTTTAATCTCCATTGGGCCTGTTCAGAAGTAACAGAATGTACCTCTTTTTGGATAATGCTTTTTCTGCCAACTTTTAATGTCCCAGAGTCTTTAGCAGACCATCTGTTTTTAGCGAATTTTAGACCAGATAAAATATCATTAATTGGCATTTCTTTGAAATATTCTCGTATTTTTTTTAGCTCAACTTCAGTTGGTTCCTCAGAGGTTTGCAATTCAATCACAGGTTTTTGCATGAAGTCTGTAAGAGTGGGTAGTTTATGAAATCCATGCTAAATCAGAATTAACCAAAGTAGAAAATAATTGAAAAACAATACTACAAATTAGCAGTCAATCACTGCCAAGCTAGAGTTTTTACAAATTTCCATATATAACGCGGTTCCAAAAATTATCACACCAAATATTATCAGAGGAATTAGGATGAAAATTTTGTTTTTAGACCCATGTATTACATTAAACTAATTCATATAAAATTGTCACAGGTTTAGTCGATCATTATTGTAAATGTGCCCTTTGTGTTAGGGTTTTGCAATAAAGAGATCATTTCTCTGGGCATAAGATCCGATGCCTTGTCACACTTTACAGCCAATGTTCTTGGACAGACAAAATTACTTTTTCGTATTACGATATCTTCATGATGAGTAAGAATTAGATCCTCGTGACCTCTTCCTTTGACAATAAATTCATGTGAGCCTACTTTAATTGAAAAGTTAACTTTTGAATTTGGGTTTTGTAATTTTTTTTTAATTGAATCAGGCAAATCAGCACAACTAGCAGAAGCATTGACACCAATGATACAATCACCGCTTGGAGTGAGATGGGATTCTTTTGTAATTTCAATTGTTTTCTGATGATTTGATCGTATATTTTCATGACCAGAAAATTGAATCTCAAATCGCATGGGAAGAGAGGGCACCAAAGCTTAAATTAAACTTTCAAAGCATTGAAATCAAATGCTTCCTGCACAACAAGGCTACGATAGAGCCATTACAGTATTTTCACCAGACGGCAGGCTATACCAAGTAGAATACGCTATTGAGACTGTACGTAGAGGAACTATCGCAGTTGGAATAAAATCTAAAGAAGGAATCGTAATTGCAGTAGAAGAAAAACCAAGAAAATTACAGATTACAGATGTTGCACAAAAAATATTTCAAATTGATGATCATATAGGAGTAGCAGCAGCAGGATACATTCCAGATGCTAGAAGTCAGGTAGATAATGCTAGATTCTTTTCTCAAAGTAACAAGATGATTTATGATGAAGCTGTTGAAGTTGAAACAATTGCAAAACATTTAGCTGATCAATCTCAACAATATACACAGTATGCAGGTGTAAGACCATATGGTGTTGCATTAATTTTGGGAGGAGTTGTAAATAACAACACACAGCTTTACCTCACAGATCCAAGTGGGACATACATTTCATACGATGCAATTGCAATAGGATCTGGTTCTGATCAAGTAACAGACTTTTTAGAAAAAACATACAATCATGAATTGTCAATAGAAGATGCATCCGTGTTAGCATCTGCAGCAATTTATCTATCTAGTGAAGATAGAGAAGGAACAAGTCATATCAGAATGGCACAGATTAAAACTAAAACAGAGACATTTGAATTAGTCTCAGATGAGCAGATTGCAAAATATGCAAAAACTGCTAAAGAGAAATATCCTCACGAAAAGAAATAATCATAGTCACATGTGAGATTTAATTACGTTGAAAATTTCTGTTGCAATCCCTGAATCAGCATTATCTGATGAATCCTTAAAGCTAGATAAGACACGAAAGATATCGGTACTTGCAAGAGCTTGTGCAATTTTTAAAATAGATACAATTTATGTTTACCAAGAAGGAAATTACAGAGAAGACGGGAATTTACTTGTAACAATTTTAAGATATCTTGAGACTCCTCAATTTTTACGAAGACGGTTATTCCCAAAGATGAACGAGTTAAAGTTTGCAGGTGTGTTGTATCCGTTAAAAATTCCTAGCCACTCAACACCAGCAAATTCTAAAAAAATTAACGTTGGAGATGTAAGAGAAGGAGTAATAGTAAGTCTAAAGGGTAAAAAATTCATCGATGTTGGAATTAATGAATTAATACCATTTTTTGGAAAAGAAAATGTCGGTAAAAGAGCAACTGTCCAATTCAAGACAGGGTATCCAGATTTTTCAGTTAAAGAAATTCAAAGAAATGAGACCTCGTTATACTGGGGTTATGCAGTTAAAGAGAGAGCAAGCTTATTTTCATTGTTAACTGAATGGCAAGGAAACATCATAATTACTTCAAGAAAGGGAAGAACAGCAACAAAAGAACAATTAACAAAATATCTAAGCTCAGATCTTCCTATTTTAGTGGTATTTGGCTCACCTGAAAAAGGAGTCCATGAAATATTGGGAGGTAAAATGAAGAACGTTCAGAATGCAAAAACATTGAATTTCTTTCCAAACCAAGCAACAGAAACTGTACGTCTAGATGAAGCACTTTTAGGAACATTATCAATAATTAATGCATACAAAATAGGTTAATACAAAATGGCAGAAAAAAGAAATTTCTTAATTTTAGCAATGGGGTTGGGAGCAGTAGGAGTAATCATCGGTGCAGTAACAATTTGGAATTATGCAAATAATTTGATATCGCCATGATCATATTAGAAATAGTTCGTTAACCCCATAATTTTTACAAGTTAACGATGTCTCACATGGTTTATTAGACGGTTGAAGACGACTTCGATTTAACATGGGTCATCGAAAATACGCGCAACCACGTAGAGGTAGCGCAGCATACTATCCAAGAGGACGTGCCAAAAGTATGGAGGCACGTATTAGAACATGGCCAAAAAACAATTCTGATGAACCAAAATTTTAGCACACTGCGGTTTCAAAGCCGGTTGTGTCCAACTAGTCACCATCGATGATCGTGAAAAGACTCCAAATGCAGGAAAGCAACTTGTAAGTCTTGGAACAGTGTTAGTAACTCCACCAGTTTCAATATTAGGAGTTAGAGGATATTCAAAAGATCATTATGGACTACACGCAGAATTTGACGTATATGCAAAAGAATTTCCAAAAAATATCTCTAAAGAAATTAATTTTAAAAATAAAGAAGGCGCAATGGAAAATGCAGAAAAAATACTTGGCAGAGTCAAAGAAATTTTTGCAATAGTTGCTGTATCTCCACGTGATGCCGGATTAGAACAAAAAAAGCCATACATCTTTGAAGCTTTAGTTAGTGGCGGTGACATCAAAAAACAATTTGCACATGTAAAAGAACTATTAGGAAAAGAAATTAAAATTGATCAAATTTTTGAAACAGGAGCAACAATCGATGTTGCAGCAATTACAAAAGGCAAAGGATGGCAAGGAGTCATACAAAGATTTGGTGTAAAGAAAAAACAACACAAGTCAAGAAAGACAGTTAGAGAAGTTGCATCACTAGGTCCAATTTCACCAGCTAGTGTCATGTATTCAGTCCCAAGAGCAGGTCAAATGGGATTTCATCAAAGAACAGAATATGACAAAAGAATAATGGTAATTGGCAATACAGAAAACAATCAAATAAAAATAAATCCAGATGGAGGTTACAAACACTTTGGTTTAGTAAAAGGAGATTTCATTATTCTAAAAGGCTCAGTTCCAGGAACATATAGAAGATTAATCAAGCTAAGAAGTCAGATTAGAAACGCACCAGTGAAGATCACCAAGCCAAATATTTTGGAGGTAGTAATCTAATGAAAACATCATTATTAACAATAAAGGGAACCAAGGATAGCGAAGTTGAATTGCCATTAATCTTTTCAACTCCATTTAGAGCTGAACTTATTCACAAAGCATTTACAAATCTGACTTCACACAAATTCCAACCACAGGGAAGACACCCAACTGCAGGTATGGATGTAGTAGCAAGATCAAACGATCCACCAACAGGACAACATCAAGCACGTATTGCAAAGATGAAAGGTGGTGGTGGTGGAAGACAAGGTCAAGCAGGTGGTGTTGCTTCAGTAAGAGGTGGCAGACAAGCTCATCCTCCGATAGTCGATAGAGTAATTTTTAAGAAATTAAACAAGAAAGAAAACAAGCTAGCATTTTGTTCTGCAATAGCTGCAACTGCCTCAAAAGACTTGATTAAATCAAGAGGCCATAAAATAGAAGGTATCGAATCATTCCCAATTGTCGTAACAAATGACATTGAATCAATTTCAAAAGCAAGCGATATTTTCAAAGTGTTAGAAGATCTAAAATTGATGAAAGACGTAGAAAGACTTCAAGCAAGAAAACCACGTACTGGAAAATCATCACTTAGAGGTAGAAGCAAAAAAGTAGGAAAGAGCGTATTGTTTGTCACAAAAGATGCATCAAAAATTAGCAAAGCATGCGGCGCATTACCAGGAGTGGAGGTAAGATCTGTAAAAGAATTGAGCGTGTTAGATTTGGCACCAGGTTCTGATCCAATTAGATTAACAGTGTATTCAAAAGCAGCAATAGAAGAGATTGCAAAGATAAAATCAACACATCTAGAATTAATGGTGAAAGTAAGATGAATGTAGATCAAGCAAGCAAAATTATTTTGAAACCATACATTACTGAAAAAACATTTGCGATGGTAGAAAATGAAAGCAAAATTTGCTTTATTGTAGAGAGATCAGCAAGTAAACCACAGATAATTGAAGCTGTAAATGCATTATACAATCAAAAAGCTACTCAAGTAAACACAGCAAGAACAATTTACGGTAAAAAGGCGTTTGTTCAATTTGAAAGTACAGAAAAAGCCAGAGACTTGGCCACAAAGATAGGAATGCTATAATATGGACAATAAGGCTTCACCAATACAAAGAGAGGATAAGTAAGATGGTCAAAGAATTTCTATATCGAGGATTGCCAAAAGAAGATCTAGACAACATGTCACTAGAGAAATTATTTTTAATATTTAATTCCAGACAAAGACGTTCACTTACACGTGGAATTACAGATGACAAAAGAAAACTGATTGAAGAAATAAAATCCGCAAAAGCTGGAAAAACAAAAAATCCAATCAAAACTCATTCTAGAGATTTAATTATTCTACCATACATGGTAGGCGTTACAGTAAATATTTTCTCAGGAAAGGAATTCACTCCAGTTTTAATTAAAACTGAAATGATAGGACATTATCTTGGAGAATATGTCATAACAAACAAAAGAGTTCAACATGGTGCACCGGGTGTCGGCGCATCAAGATCCAGTCTCTACGTACCATTAAAGTGATTATCATGGGCAGATTCAAATACGCATTCCAAAATTTTGACGCAACTAAACATGTTCGTTCTTCACTAAGAGAAAAAGACATCTCACACAAACATGCACGTGAAGTAGCAGTTGCAATCAAAGGACTGTCAATTGAAAGAGCCAGAGATTATCTTCAAGCAGTAGTCAATAAAGAAAGGGCAATTGCATTTAGAAGATTCAACAATCAAGTTGGTCACAGATCAGATCCAGGAATGATGTCTGGTCGTTATCCACAAAAAACAGTAAAAGAATTCATCAAGGTATTAGATAATTTAGAATCAAATGCAGAATACAAGGGAATGGATTTAGATAGATTAAAAATTGTAAACGCAACAGTTCACAAAGGCGTGATTGTAAAACGATTTATTCCAAGAGCAATGGGAAGGGCCACTCCAAAAAATAACGTGTTAACACATGTAGAATTGGTGGCACAGGAGATATAACATGTCAGCCGTAAAAAATGTAATTAAAGACAACTACAACATGATGCTTCTCAAAGATTACTTGAGAGTAGCAATTAAAGATGCAGGATTTTCACATGCAGAAATTTCAAAAACACCAATGGGAACAAGAGTTGCATTACATGTAACACGACCTGGAATAGTTATTGGAAGAAAAGGTTCTGGAATTAGAGAATTAACAGATAAACTTGCAACCGATTTTAAATTAAAAAATCCACAGATATCAGTAGTTGAAATAGCAAAACCAGAGCTATCACCAAGTGTAATGTGCAACAGAATGGCATCACATTTGGAACGAGGCACCGCATTTAGAAGAGCTACAATGTGGACATTAAAACAAATTATGGATAATGGAGCTATGGGAGTTCAAATTACTATCTCAGGAAAACTACGCGGAGATCGTTCAGCATTTGAAAAACACAGTGCAGGAATTTTACCAAGAGCAGGGCATCACGCAGAGGTAATTGTTGATGAGGATATTGCACACGTTAAAACTGCAATGGGATTAATCGGAATTAGAATAAGAATTGCAATTAATGAAAAATTCGTTCCAGAATTTGAATTAAAAACGCAAAAACCAAAGAAAGCAAAACAAATCAAAGACAAAGACACTGGAAAGATGAGAGACGAAACAGAAGTAGAACGCAAAGCAAGAACAGAATCTGAACAAATTGCAATTGAAGAAGAAAAGATGAAGGAGCTTGAAACACTAGAGGAAGAGGAGGCAAAACTACTATGACCCGACTATCGATGAAAACAATCAGAGAATTAAATGAAAAAGATCTTAAAAGTAAAATTCAAGAAACAAGAAGCGAACTTGCAAAACTAAGAGTAGATGGTTCTAAAGGAACATTAAGAAAAGAAAGTGGAAAATTAAAACCATTAAGACACGACATTGCAAGAATGATGACTAGAGTAAATGAGTTGAAAAAGAAATGATCACAGAGCAAAACATAACATCACATGAATTAATTGGATTACACACAGAGATTACTGAATCGTCTAATTCACAAATTATAGGATTAAATGGAACGATTACAGATGAAACAAAATCAATGATAATAATGGATACCAAAAATGGAACTAAAATGATTGCAAAATCCAACAATAGTTGGAAATTTACATTAGACGGCAAAGACATTATTGTAAACGGTATGCAAATTGCAAAAAGATCATTTGACAGAATAGGAGGAAGGGCTTGACATTAAACATTGGATTAAAAGTAAAGGCTCCAAGCAGAGAATGCACAGACGCACATTGTCCATTTCATGGAAAGCTATCAGTTAGAGGAAAATTATTTGATGGCAAAGTTACAAGCAACAAAGCAAAACAGACAATCACATTACAAAAAGAATCACCAATTTACTATCTAAAATTCAAAAGATATGCAAGAAGTAAAAACACAATCCATGCACATGTACCGGAATGCATCGATGTTCAAACCGGTGATCATGTATTGACTGCAGAATGTAGACCAATATCAAAATCAGTATCATATGTAGTAGTAGAGGTTAAAGCATAATGGCAAAACAAGCAGGTAAAGGAGTATCAGAATTTCGTCCTCGAGTAACAAAAGCAATTCCAATAGGAGCACAAATAGTATGTGCTGACAATACAGGTGCAAAAATTCTAGAGATTGTCATGGTACAAAGACATCATACAAGACATGCACAACTAGCAGCTGCATCAGTTGGAGACTTTTGCAATGTTGTTGTAAAAAAAGGTCCTGCAGAATTAAGAAAGCAGGTGTATGGTGCAGTTATAATTAGACAGAAATATGCAGTTCGCAGATTAAACGGCGTAAGAGTGTGCTTTGAAGACAATGCAGCAGTTTTGATTACTCCAGAAGGAGAAGTCAAAGGAACTGACATCAAAGGACCAGTTGCAGCAGAAGCTTCAGAAAAATGGCCAAGAGTAGCTAATTTGGCATCAATGGTGGTATAAAATGAAACCAACAAAAATGCGTAACAGTTTGATTTACAAGGCAACATTCCATACTAGAAGCAAACAGCTTGGAAGTCAATTATCCGATGATCTTCGTAAAAAATATGGTAAAAAAAGCGTCAGAGTAATCGAAGGAGATAGCATAAAAATTGTAAGAGGAGAGTTCAAAGGAGTAGATGGAAAAGTATCCAAAGTTTCTACTAAGAAAAGTAGTGTAGCTATAGAAGGAGTTAAAAAAGAAAAGACAAAAGGAGACAAATTTGACGTCTACATACACACATCAAACCTTGTAGTTACAGGATTAAACACAGATGACAAATGGAGAATTTCAAAATTAGAAGGCAAAAAACCAACTGAAAAACCAAAAGCAGTAGAAGAAAAGCCAACAAAAAAAGAAGAGACCGCTGAAAAACCAAAAGCAGTGGAAAAAACAAAGAAAGAAGAGGCAACTAAAGAAACATTAGTACCTAAAAAAGGAAAAAAGGAAGTTGAAAAATAATGGTCAGCATATCTGGAAGTAAAAAACTCAAAAGACAAATGGCCCCTCAATTCTGGGGAATTAAGAGAAAAGACAAACGATTTGTAATTACGGTCAGACCAGGACCGCATAAAAAAGAATATTCAGTACCAACTGCAGTATTTCTAAGAGACGTATTAAAAATTGTAACAACATTAAGAGAGGCAAAGGCAGCAATCTATTCTGGCAAAGTAAAAATCGATGGAGTTGTTAGAAAATCACTTCATCATGCAATTGGATTAATGGATGTTGTAGAGTTAGAAAATGTTCCAGAAGTTTATCGTCTAGTTCCAATGGAAGGAAAATTACTAAAACCATTACAGATTAAAGAGTCAGAAAAAACAAAAAAACTAGTCAGAGTTACAAGTAAAACAACAATTAGCAAAGGCAGAATGCAAATAGGATTTCATGACGGCCGTTCAACAATTTCAGATATCAAAGTAAATGTCGGAGACACATGTTTAATTCAAATTCCAGATCAAAAAATTCTTGAAGTTATAAAATTGGAAAAAGGTGCACATGTTTTGGTTACTCGCGGCATTAACGCAGGACAGATGGGAACAATTGAAACCATTGAAGAAGGAACTTACATTTTACCTAAACGTGTAGTGCTAGTTTTAGGCGATAGAAAGATCGAAATTCCAACAGATATCATATTAGTAGTAGGAAAACAGGAGCCTCTAATTCAAATAAAGTGATCATATGTCCCAAGTAACAGAATCCCCAATGAAGAAAATAACTTTAGAAAAAGTTGTCCTAAACATAGGTTTAGGAAAATCGGGCGATATTATTGTAGTAGCAAAAAAAGCACTGGATCATATCTCAGGTAAAAAATCATCTGCACGTGAGGCAAAAGAAACACAAAGAGAATGGGGAGTTAGACAAGGAGAACCAATAGGAGTTGCAGTTACAGTAAGAGGACAAGATGCACGTGATTTGTTAAAACGATTACTTGATGCAAAAGCTAATCAGATAAACGGTAAATCATTTGATAATTTTGGAAACTTTTCATTTGGAATTAAAGAGCACATCGATATACCAGGAGTAAAATATGATCCACAAGTTGGAATTTTAGGTTTAGGAATTTCAGTAACTTTAACAAGACCAGGATATGGAATTAGAAAAAGAAGTAAACACAAAGCAAGTGTTGGAAAATCACACACGATTAAAAGTCAGGAAGCAAAGGATTATCTAGTAAAGGAGTTTGGAGTCACGATAGTATAATGGCAAAAGATAGATCATACGAAGCAACTGGAAGAAAGAAACACGATTTTGGAAGAGGTTCCAAGTGGTGTAAACGATGTGGAGATTATACAGCTGTAATTCAAAAATATGAGTTAATGTTATGCAGACGATGCTTTAGAGAAGTAGCAACATCTTTAGGTTTTAGGAAAAATATGTGATATAAATGCCAGCACAGAACATCTTAGCAAATCTATTTGTAACTTTATACAATAATGAAGCAAGAAGAAAAAGCGATTGCATAATTCTTCCAACTTCAAAGTTAGGAATTGAAGTACTCAAAACACTTCAAAAAGACGGATACATTGGAGAGTTTGAACATATTGACGATAAAAGAGGCGGAAAATTCAAAATCGAATTATTAGCAAAAATTACAAAATGTGGCGCAATTTCACCAAGATTCAAAGTAAAAAATACAGAGTATAATGACTGGGAACAGCAATACTTGCCAGCTTACAACAGAGGAATGCTACTAGTAACAACAAATCAAGGAGTCATGTCACACCATGATGCCGTAAACAAAGGATTGGGAGGATTTTTGATAGGATATGTCTACTGAGCAAATTGAAAAATTCCAAGAAGTGGTAGATATACCAGCAGGGGTTAAAGTAACATTAAAGAAAAACATGATGCATTTTGAAGGCCCACTAGGTAAAACTCACAAAAACTTCAGAAATATTCCAGTAAACATTGAAATCAAAGAAGGCAAAGTCATACTAAAATCACAAGGATATAGAAAAAGAGACTATTCCATACTCCATACTGCAAGATCAGTTATCAGAAATCTTTGCGAAGGTTTGGTAGTTGGATATACAATTAAAATGAAAATAGCATTTGCACACTTTCCAATTACAGTAAAGGTACAAGACAGAACTGTTTTAATTGAAAACTTCCAAGGAGAGAGATCATCTAGAATTACAAAAATCATAGGAAACACGAAAGTAGTTCCTAAAGGCGAAGATGTAATTTTAACAGGAGAAGTATGGAATCATATTACTCAAACAGCTGCAAACATAGAGCTTCGCAGTAAAGTAAAAGACAAAGATCATAGAGTCTTCTTAGATGGCGTTTACGTATATGAGAAGAAAAAAGGAATAGAAAAGTAACAGATTTCCAAATATCAATTATACCTTATGACCCTTGATCCTGAATTTTCAAAACAGACTTCATCATTAATTGAACAAACTTTAGAGTTATACAAAACAGCTGGTGCATCACCAAGAGTAGGAGAACTTTGGAATTGTCAAAATGTAGGAGATTTTCTTTGTGGGTTTTTTGTTGGAGAGATGGTAGGTTCTGCATTAAGTGCATTTCAGATTGTACACAAACGTGAACCGACAGCAGATGAACATATGGAGATAATTGAACTTGTTGAAAATCATTCCAAAGAGATTAAAGAATTCTTTGCAAAATTCAACTAAAGACATTCAAGTTTAAGATAAAGTCGATGGGCGCAAGGATTAAATCGCTTTTACTAAGGTACAAACTTGTGCCTCCCTAGCTCAGCGTGGTAGAGCATCCGACTGTTAATCGGATGGTCATCAGTTCAAGTCTGATGGGAGGCGCTTCTTATCTCTAGTCTCAAATTTTGAATCATCATTCAGCAAATTATGTTAAAATTATACATATCATTTACAAATATTTCTAAATTCGAATTTAGAAATATTGATCGATTGACACTATTTGGTTTACTCTATTAGACAGGTTAGATCTAATAGATGATCGCATATCTAGTATAATGCAGGAGGATTACATTGGTCAGAACTAGAAGGGCCAACAGATATTGTGTTGACTGTGGGGCCAGACTGGTGTATTATCCAAGATTATCCAACCCAAAAGCACCAAACGAACACAGAGTACTAGTATATGCATGTCCTGATTGTACCGAGGATTTTGAAAAACCAAAAATGTTCTCAATTAGACGAAACCAGGTAGATGATCCTCTTGAGACAGTTGAGATAGAGATAACTCAAATCCAGAAAAAAACTGGTTGAAAGTGAAGGAATTTTATTAGCAGATTTACAAGTTTGAAAACAAAATGGAAAATATAAAATCAAGAAGCAATGGGTGGTATGTTTTACCGATATTTCTAGGATGGATTGGAGGATTAATTGCATACTTTATCTTGCGACGTGATGATCCTAGAAAAGCAAAAAATTGCTTGTATTTGGGGATAATTTTAGGAATCGTTGGATTAATTCTCAACATCATAATCATTGCACAGATGCCAGAGTTTACGCCAACTTTTAATGCCAATATCTAAAAAACATGCATGGAATATCAATTGCAAACAGGCGTAGATTTTGATTATTTCTAAATTCGAATTTAGAAATATTGTAAATTCAGACAGGCAGATACTTGAATTTAGAATCATATAGAACTAGTCTAAGATATGAAATGATGGGCACCTCAAGAATGCGAGATAATGTGGAAAGATGGTTAATTCATGAAGGTCTCTCATTTGAGGATATGAAAAATACCGAAAATACATTTCAAATCCTAGTAAAGCATGCAGGAAAATACGGAATTCCTGCGGAGATTTTTGAGCCAAAATCTCAACCAGGAGTAATTGTCATAGGAGCAAAAGTGATAATGAAAGATAACCAAATTTCAAGATACTTGGGATTTACAGAAGATGAAAAAGAAAAATTTGAGAGAAGAATTGCAGAATATTGCAATTCAATACAAGCAATTAATCGAATTGTTACCGAAGATGGTAAGCAAAAGGTAGGGGTATTTGTCGTATTAGATGACAAAGACAACATAAACCAGCAAACTGTTCTAGATGCGCTAAATAGAGTATCAGAATTGCATGAAAAAACATCTAGGTTTTTGATGAAAACTTTCTAGTCTGATCAACTTTCAGGATATGAAATCGACGATTTTTAGACAAATAATTTCATTTAGACTACAAAATTAAAAAATTACACAAATTCTTGAATTTATCAAAATTATGCCTATGCGTTAAACCCCCCTTGAAAAATAGTATGTTTAGTCATAACGTGATTTTATCAAAAATGGTCGTTTTGATGGGGGGGTTAACACTTGTGCCTAGCAGAGAAAAGCAACCACAAAACCACCTAGATGCCCCAGCTAAACATGTGTCATCTTTTATTGTCATGCGTAAAAGCTAAACCCCTCAAAATTCGTGCTAAAAACAGAAAAAAATGGTGAAAAAAGGACCAATTCCTCAGAACTGAGAACAAAAAAATCCCAAGGTCTTGATCATTATACCTATCATAAAATGACAAATAATCATGTGTATGTAATCGATAAAAACACTCAATCATCGAATGGATACAGCAAAAATTAACGGGACTGCAATTATTCCAAAAATTACTGCAATTTTCACGTAGTCCTTCTTTTCAAGGGGCTTGAATCTTCCCATAATATCCCCTTTCTATTTTGGCATATTTTTAATTCATGTGGTAAATTCCAGAGAATATACCAATCTAGATCTAATTAGGGGGGGTATTTTCGGCGTTTTACGCTGCAACTATATACTAAATTTTTGTAGTTTACATAATGGCACGAATTGGCATCGTCATCGTGATTGTAGGAATTATAATTTCGATGGGAGCTGCCATGTACATGTATACTCAATATCAGACCAATTTCATTATTGGAAAATCAGGCGAAGCAGTGACAGTAGGACCTGTAGAATACATTGTAACTTTTGATGGAACACATGAAGGAAACAAGGAAAGAATACCTGAAAATACATTTGTGAAGATCAAAATTATTGCAAAAAACATTAGCAATGAAGACACAAGAATTTCAGGAGGTCAATTTTACATTGTTGATGAAAAACAACAAAATCACCGAGCAGTGTATGGTAAGTTTTCTGCAGATGATCTACTAGATCACATATTAGAACCAAACAAACCGGTAATGTTCACTACACAATTTGACATTCCATATGATGAGCAAAACCAATACAGTGTAACAATTCGTCCAACAAAAATACAATCAACAACAGATACAGCTGTGATTTGCATCACTAATTGTTGATCGCAAAAAAAATATTGTCAAATTTTACTAGCGTTGAGGTAATAATGTGTGACTTTAACCATATAACATCTACGAAAAACGAATCTAGGCATGGCCACATCCAAAGCCAAAAGAGCAGAAGCAGCTAAAAAAGCAGCACGTACAAGAAAAAGAAATGCCGCTAAAAAAGCAGCTGAAGCACTAAAAATGGCAGCAAGAAGAAAACGAAGTCGGGCAGCTAAAAGAGCAGCAGCAACTCGTAAGAGAGCATCTCCAAGACGAACTGCAGCTAGAAAAGTTGTTAGAAGAAAAGCAGCTAAAAGAGCAGTTGTTAGGAAAGTTGTTAGAAGAAAAGCAGCTAAAAGAGCAGTTGTTAGGAAAGTTGTTAGAAGAAAAGCAGCTAAAAGAGCAGTTGCTAGAAAAGCTGTAAAACGCGCTCTCGTAAGAAGAGCTCTTGTTAGAAGAGCACTTGTAAGAAAAGCAGCAAGACGACGATAAACTGCTTTCATACCTTTTTTCCATTTTATTTTAATGTCAAAACAAAATATTTCTAAATTCGAATTTAGAAATATATAATTTTTTACTCATCATTCATTTTTAATTCAGGCAAGACAAAAACACGTTCTGGTTTTATTTTAAGAATAATTCTTTTTTCATCTTCTCTTTTGAATGGGTAGTGATTTCTCCCCATGTATTGCTGAGTTAATTTGTCTGCATGTGCATAATCATAATCAGGAATTATTTTTTCAACTTTTCCTCGAATGGTTGTCATGTCAAGAGGATTGTTATTTCCTACAACAGATACTGCAACTCGAGGATCACGCAAAATATTTTTGTGTTTAATTCTTCCCTCGGCAGTATTTACATAAACATAATCTGAATCGCAGTTAGCCCATACAGGGGAGAGTTGAGGGGAACCATCTTTCATCAAAGTTGCAATAAACACGATATTTTTTTGCTGAAATAATTTTACGACTTTTTCTTCCAATTTCATCTCAATTTCACTGATCTATGTTGATCCTTATCATAGTTTTTTGATCGACTCTTCAAATTATCGAGAATAATTGGAAAGTCATTGTATTATTCATGATCCTTGCTAGAATTTTCCATAATGTTGGTCATGGCACGATTCATGATTTCCATTACCAGGTACTGAGAATAGTCTGCAGAGTTTCCACCCTTGGCTTTTTTTGTTTTTGCGGTCTTTGGAGTAATGGATCTGAGAATTTTTTCAATCTTTACAGATGTGTTGTCAATAACCTTGGAGTATTTTGAATCAAAATCATCAGGTGCAGCGTATCCCAATAATTTTGTAGAAGTGCTGTAAAATTTTGTGATGGCACCGCGTGATTCTTCAATCTTGGCAATTTCAATTAAACCGGCTTCTTTTAGAATATCAAGATGATGGCGAACAGTTGTCAGGGCTTTTTTGTATCCTGTCTTTTTTAGCTCACTTGAAATCTGGTCTGCAGATAATGCACGATGATATAGAATTTCAATGATTTTCGAGCGTGCAGGGTCTTCAATTGCACGTGCGTGTTGGACGCTTGTTGTAAGAATTCGATTTACTTTGATTTCCTTCTCTAGTAGTGTAGACATGCTGTTTACTCCTAATAGTTTGATCTAAAAGATCCACGTATCATATTTTTTTGTCTAATCGCATCAATTTTTTTTGTTATCACAATAGTGATACTCCTACCATAAGACAATGACCGCTATCAGATTTACTGTAGCATATACAAAAATATTGTTAGCACTACAACATTTATCACTACCACTACTATCTAGATGATATCGGTATCATAATTATAACACCACTACAAATATTTTAAAAAAATAGCAAAAATAAAAAATTTGAAAAAGATATGTCAGAAACATGTAGGGATATGACAAAAAGGAATATCTATAAAATCAATCTAGTATGGAATTCGAGTTGGTGGTTAGGAGATAATCAACACCTAGTCACAATAAAAAAATTATTTGTGTTATAGAGAATGGCCAGTTAATTTTTCATATGCAATGACGTATCTGTTTGTCATCTTTTGAATTATCTCAGTTGGGATTGTAGGGGGTATTGGTTCTTTTCCTGCATCACGGGAATCATCAAATTGTTTTTGGTATCCATTCTCAGTTAGCCAGTCTCGCAGTATCTGCTTGTCGAATGATTCTTGGATTTTACCAACCTGGTATGTCTCCTTTGGCCATAAACGATACTCATCAGGACCGATGGAATCGCCCAAGGTTATTTTCTCGTCTAAAATTCCAAACTCTAGTTTTAGATCAGCTAAAATAAATCCAGACTTGTCTGCCACCTCAGACATTTTTTTGTAAATCTCAATTGATGTTTTTTCAAGCCATGAATACTGTTCTTCGTTTACCAGATTCATTTGCAATGCTTTTTGTTTATCAATAGGAATGTCATGTTCTGATTTTGTGGTCGGATCAAAAATTGGCTCCAAGAGTTTTGCAGCAAGTGTAGTGTCAGTGCCTTGGGGTAGTTTCACCTCACCTTTTTTCCATCTATTTATCAGACTGCCATAAAAATAGCCTCGAACCACACACTCTATTGGAAGCATCTTCATCTTTTTTACAAGAATCTCAGTGTCGGATTGTTTTTTTATAAAATGATTAGAAACCGGAAGTGTATCAAACCAAAATTCTGCAAATTTGCACAAAACCTCACCCTTTTTAGGAATATTTTCTTTGAATTTTACGTCATATGCTGAAACCCTGTCTGAGAACTTGAAGAGAAGTGTATTTTCATCGACATCATACAGATCCTTTACCTTTCCAGACGTTAGAAATTTCACAGCCAAACTGTATAATGATTGGATTTAACTGCTCTGAATTACGAGCCCATCATACCTACCATCTTTGGCAGTTCTCGGTATGCCTTGCTTACAAAGATGTCATTATCTGCGTTTATCATTACAAACTGCATCGAGTTATCAGATGGCGGAGATAAGATAATTTTTTCGCCAGGTTTGAGAGATTTAATATCAAGTGTGTCACCATCTCCAAAATTCACATGAAGATTAGTTAGTTGTTTTGAGCCAGTGTTTTGTATGGTTATTCTACCAGTTACAAAGAGACTTTGTTTGTCAATAATCGGATCCACATAAAGACTGTATTCTTGAGTGGATATTGACATCTTTCCAATATCCAGTCCAAAGATTATTGCCATGATTCCAATCGAACCGCCAATTATGGCAATTAGAATAGTGTATGATTTCACTGAAGATAGATGGGTTTTCTAATAATTAAGATTATTTTACATCAACACCGTTCCAAAACGCTACCATTCCTTTGATCTTTTTGGCAGCATCGTTTGGTTCAGCATAGTACCATGCACAGTCTTTGTTGGTTTTTCCGTTAATTGTCACAGAGTAATAATTTGCCATTCCCTTCCATCCGCAAAAAGTAGTCAAATCAGTTTTTTTAAAATATTCAGATTTTATCGAATCAATTGGAAAATAATGATTTCCCTCAACTATTACCGTATCATCGCTTTCTGCAATTACAACATTATTCCAGATTGCTTTCATGTTAAAATTTTGAAAAAAACAATATTTAAAGATCCTAGTTTTTGTCTTGTTCTGGGATTACCGACAGAGTAGTAGTAGAAATTACATGTTTTACTTTTCTAATATTTTTTGTAATTGTGTCTTCAAGTTCTTTTGATGTCTTTGCCTCTACTTTGACAAAAATATCATAAACCCCAAATGTTCCCCTTGCCTCTTTTACGTTATCAATTTTTAGCAATTCGCCCATCACATCCATTTCATGTGCCACTTGGCTTTTTACCAGAACATATGCAGTTTCCATCTTATTCTCCCTTCATCTCAAGACGTGTTTTAAACTCTGGGGTAATTCCTAGGGAATCATAGTTTCCAGACGAACATGTAAAACACATTGAATCCTTTGGAATTCCAACGGCTGCTGCCAAATTTTCTGCATCATTATACCCCAAAAAGTCAGCGCCAATACTCTTTCTTACCATTTCAGTTAATTCAGCTTCGTTCATCACCTTACCATCAGAAAATGTGGCCAACTCATCTTGAGAAGGAAAGTCAATTCCAGCATAACACGGGAATTTGATAGGAGGATATGTGATCACCATGCTGATTTTTTTTGCACCTGCTCGTCTTAATGCTTGGATAATCGCCTTTGAGCTAGTTCCCCTAACTAGGCTGTCATCAATTACTACAACAT
Organism: Nitrosarchaeum sp. AC2; assembly: GCF_013407385.1. NCBI lineage: Archaea > Thermoproteati > Nitrososphaerota > Nitrososphaeria > Nitrosopumilales > Nitrosopumilaceae > Nitrosarchaeum > Nitrosarchaeum sp. AC2. The sequence continues at coordinate 899,291 of NZ_CP030847.1, forward strand.
GTTTTCCTGCAATGATTTCTTTGATTGGAATAATCCATCGATTGATTTCAATTCTGTCGCTTTGGTGTGGCTCAATAAAACTACGCAGTGGTCCTTTCTTGCTGTATCTGTCTTTGAGTAACCCTTCATCAAAAGTAATTCCCAACTCTTGTGCATACCCCAAGGCTGCAGGCCTTGCAGAATCTGGAACAGGAATTACAAGGTCTGCGTCTCTGATTGGGAATTTTTTTGCCAAAAATCGTCCAATGTTTTTTCTTGAGATGTAGATGTTTGCGCCCTCCATGTTACTTGAGGGATGTGCAAAATATGTAAATTCAAAAGAGCAATGAGCCCTTGATGTGTCTTCTGAGAATCTTTCAGTCTCCAATCCATTTTTGCTAAGTTTGATAAGCTCGCCGGGTTTTACATCGCGTTGCAGTTTTGCGCCAACTGCAGAAACTGCAGATGATTCGGATGCCACGATGTATGTGTCATCTGATTCCTTATAACCCAAAACCATCGGTCTGAATCCTTTTGGGTCTCTTGCAGCAAATACAGAATTATCATCTGAGATAAATGTAAAACAATAAGATCCAACCATTTCATTTTTTAAAATAGATAATGCTTTTCCCATCTGACCATTCTCAGAAATTAGTGACACCAACCTTTGTGCTGCAACCAGAGTGTCACTGGCATTTTGCGGAGTAAATGAACAGCCGCCTACCAGATTTGATAGTTCCTGTACATTTGCAATCGTTCCATTATGAGCAATGCATAGGTCCTTTACTTTGAGGGGTTGTGCATTTTCCAAAGTACTTCGTCCCATTGTGGAATAACGGACATGGCCGATTACTGCAGGTGATGCATATTCCTCGCAGATTTTCTTAAACTCTGATGATGCCCCTGAAACAAGTCCCAATCTTTTTAGCGGTTCTTTGTTTGGGATTGCAACACCCCAAGCTTCTTGTCCTCTATGTTGTAAAGCCCTTAGTGCATCAATTGCCATTGGAACGACATTAGTTCCACTAAGACTAAAAATTCCAACTACGCCACAATTCTCCTTAACCATGAACTACCAACTCCCTTAACGAATTAAACCAAGTTTTTTGAGCCTTATCAACTCTTAGATCTATGATCGGTTTGTTTGCTTTGTTTAGTTTGATGTTTTCACCGCCAAACGTTCCAATCATTTTGTAAGATACTTTACTCTTTTTGAGAAGTTCATCTAATTTTGGGAGGTTTTTCTTGTCTACAACTAGCAGATATCTTGAATGAGTTTCAGAAAACAATGTTCGGTCAACTTCAAGTTTTGGACCTGGGATTTTTTCAAGGGATATGTTGCATCCAATTTGATATGTCATGCAAAGCTCTGAAACGGCAACTGCCAGACCTCCTTTAGAGCAATCATGTGCTGCCTTTACCAATCCTTTGCCAATCACATCCAATACTGTATTCATGTGGGATTTTGATTCTGCAAAATTTACAACAGGACATTTTCCGCCAACAAACTTGTGGATGTATTCAAAATATTCAGAGCCACCCATCTCATCTTTTGTGTCACCAATTATCACAAGGGTATCGCCGGCATCTATCTTATGAGAGAACAATGGTGCCTTGTCAATCAATCCAAGGATTCCAATTATAGGGGTTGGTTTTATCGGGCCAGTCGGAGTCTCATTGTACAAACTGACCTTTCCGCCAACACATGGAATTTCAAAATATTTTGCAAAATCGGTAATTCCTTTTAGCGACTCTAAAAACGTCCAAAAGATTTCTGGGTCTTCAGGATTTCCAAACTGCAGATGATCAAGCATTCCAATCGGTTTTGCGCCAGTGCAGACAACATTTCTGCATGCTTCCTCAAAGCACCCAATTGCGCCCTCCCTTGGATTGATGTAGCAGTGTTTTGGATTGCCATCAATCTTTGCTGATAAAAATTTGCCATTATCTAATCGAAGTACAGATGCATCTTTGCCAGGTTTTACTACTGTTCTAATTCCTACCTCATGATCATATTGGCCATACACCCAGATTTTGCTTGCAATGTTTGGCGCTGCAAGAAACTTCATCATCATTTTTGAATAATCAGAAATTGGTTTGAGTTTCTTTTCTTGTTCTATTTTTTCCAGATACACGGGTTTTTTTGATGGTCTGTCCAAAAGTTTGGCGTTTGCAACAACGTCAGTTGGAAGATTAGCACATGTCTTGTTTCCTTGCTTTACATGCATCATGTTATCAAAAGTAACATGGCCAATAACAGAACAAGATATGCGGAACTTTTTGCAGATTTCTTGTAGTTTTTTTAGTTTCTCATTATTTGTGACAATTAGCATTCTCTCCTGAGATTCAGATACCATTATTTCATCGGGGTTCATGTCAGATTCTCTAGTGTGAACCTTGTTTACGTCCATCTCAATTCCAATAGAAAGAGCATCGGCAGTTTCAGAGACAGCACAGGACAGTCCGCCGCCGCCAAGGTCCTTCATTGCATGAATCAGTTTCTGATTTCTTGCCTCAAGAATTGCCTCAATGATTAATTTTTCAATGAATGGATCTGGGATTTGTACTGCTGATCTGTTTTCAGACTCTAATGAATCAGATGCAAACTGGGAACCACCAATGCCGTCCCTTCCAGTAGAGCCGCCAAGTAATACGACGATGTCTCCTTTTTTTGCGTGATTTTTTATCAGATTTGCTTTCTTGCCAAATCCAATTGCTGCAACATCAACCAGAGCATAATTTGTATAGCATTCATCAAATTCAACCTCACCACCAATTGTCGGGATTCCCAAACAGTTCCCATAGTCTGCAATTCCGGTAACCGCATTTTTAAAAAGCCATCTTGCTTGCAAGTCTTTTTCAATGTCTCCAAATCTCAGACCATCAAAAATTGCAATTGGTCGGGTTCCCGCAGACAAGATATCTCGGATAACACCGCCAACACCAGTTGCGGCCCCACCATATGGTTCAACTGCAGACGGATGGTTGTGACTTTCAATGTGAGCTGTAATTACATAGTCATCCCCAACATCCAACACACCAGAATCATATCCTTTTTCAGAAATTACTAGAGGCCCTTTCATTGGCAACATTTTGAGATGTTTCTTTGATGACTTGTACGAGCAATGCTCTGACCATTCAGCAGCTACAATTTGTAATTCAGTCGATGTTGGTTTTCGTCCAATCTTTGATGTAAGGTCATCTAGTTCTTGGGGCTCTAGACTCAATTCTTAACACCAATTGTTTTAATCAGTGATTCAAAAATTAGAGAAGACGGTTTATTGTCAATTGGGTTAATTGCAGACTCGGCTGCTCTTTCAGGATGTGGCATCATTCCAACAACATTTCCATCCTCGTTGCAGACGCCGGCTATCCTATCAGTGGAGCCGTTTATCACTTCCTCGTATCTAAAAACAATTTGATTATTTTTCTTTAATTTTTTTAGCGTGTCATTATCGACATAGTACCTGCCCTCACCATTTGCAATTGGGATAGGAATCTTTTGATTTAATTTTAATTTGTTTGTAAAAGGAGTCTTGTTGTTCTCAACTATCAAATTAGTCCAGTTGCACATAAAATTCAACGATGTATTTTTGAGCAATGCACCTGGAAGGAGACCGGCCTCAACTAGAATCTGGAATCCGTTGCATACGCCCAAAATAGGGATTCCTTTGTCTGCCATCTTTCTCACGTCGTTAATTATAGGACTGTGAGCTGCAATTGCCCCAGACCTTAATCTATCACCATAAGAAAATCCACCCGGAAGAATCACGGCATCAATATTTTTTGGCAGTCCCTTTTCATGCCAAAAATACTGGGCATCCAGATTAAAGACGTCAGTTAGCACATGATACATGTCACGATCGCAGTTGCTTCCTGGAAAAACTATTACCCCTACCTTCACACTTTGATTTATCGACAGAGATATTTAATTTGAGTCTAGTCAAAAAACCCAAAAATCAACAATTAGCTGATCGCTGTTTACAACTAGAACAGTTTAGGATGCATCAAAGACATCAATTGTGACTTTGCTTACCATTGGATTGTAGATTCTTAATTCATCACATATTTTCTGCACCTTTGCTTGTGCAGATTTTTTGTCTTTTTCTTTGATTGTAAATTTTAGCATCTTTGCAGTCTTTATTTTAGATATTGAAGAGTCCCCGCCTTTTAGTACCAAATCATTTAGGATTGTCTCACCCTCAGGATCGCTAATGCCTGGTTTGTTTTCAATTGTTACATGAACATTAAAGACAGCCAACAAGTTGGAAAATCAAAAAGAGGTTAATCTATCTTCCTACAAGATTTCAAGAATGAATCATTTTTCCGTTTCAGCAGCTGTCTTGTTTTCTATTACTGGTTTTGAGGTTGGCTGTTCTTTGATATCAGATAATTTTTGTTTTGACTCAAAATCCTCAAATGCGATTTCAGCTTGATATGTGACAATTTGATGTAGTCCTGCCAATACTCCCAAAATAGCGACTGCCCCAAGAACATACACAATAACTGTGGCTGATTTCAATGGTTTTTTAAAAAAGTGTATGAACTTAAGGGTTTATGAATAATGATCGTATGTAAAAATTCCCGTAATTGGGAATTTTCAAAATCGTATGTGACTAAACAAAATGACATCTAGTTAAATGCCGATACGTACTATACTAAATAATGAAGTATTCGTTTGAAAACGACTCATTAAGAAACAAGGAACTATCAAGATCACTTGATTCCATTGTAAAGTGCTACCAATGTTTATCAAATGAGAATCTTTGTTGGTTTCATTCAGAATCTGTAAAGACAGTTCTGATTGGAGAAACTAAATCAACAATACTCAAATTAAAAAATAACAGATAGGTTATATCATAAAGACAACAATACCATAGTATTGCAAACTTACATTTTACTTACTTGCAACCCAGGACATGAAAAGGAGGTAATCACTCACCTGAGAAGCATAAAGGGAGTAATGGAAGTAAATGGCATTTGGGGCAAATATGATATTTTTCTCAAAATAGAACATGATGCAGAATTAGGGCTAGATAGATTTGTGGAGATTTTAAGAAAGATGGAAAACATCACAAGTACATACACCATGCCGTCTTGTTTGGACAGGGCGGAAGCATAGACGATTAAAAAAGAAAAAAAGTTAGTTGCTTCCAATTAGGAAGACAACGTTTACACTTGTATTGACATCTTGGTCAGATGAAAATATCGGTGTAGGGGCTGAGGATTTTGCAATTCCCTCACTGTATGCCATGTCGTACATTGGCATTGGGTATGGCATTGAAAATTCAGAAAGAGAGACTGCCTTTACTCCAATTATCTTGTAATTGAGGGGGGCTAGTGCCATTTCAGCTTTTGACTTTGCATTGAGAACTGCTTCTTCTAAAAGTTCGTCTTTGAGTTTTGATGCAAGTTCTGGAGATAGTGAAAAGTATACGCTATCTACTCTGTTTACACCTGCCTCAACTGCGCTGTCAATTATAGCAGCTAAACTGTTAAGATTCTCAGTTTCAACATGGATAATGTTGCTTACTCTATATCCAATTAGTTCTTGGGTATATCTTCCAGTCTCCTTGTCCTGATAACTATCGTATACAGGATAGATGTTAAACTGTGATGTACTGATCTCCGAATCAGTGATTCCTACTTGTTTTATTGCGGCAATCACTTTGTTCATCAATTCAGAATTTGAAGCCAGCGCATCTTTGGCAGTTTTTTCTTGAATTTCAACACCAAAACTAATGTTTGCAAGGTTTGGCTTTACACTTGAGATTGCATTACCGGTAACTGAGATCACTTTTTCCCTTGATGGAAAAGGAGTGACTTCTTCTTGAGCTACTGCATTTGGGGTCAGTGAAATTGCACCCACAGTTACAGAGACTACCAGTACAGCAATCATGGCTGTAAAGATTTGTTTTGAATGTTTCATGATTATACAATGAATAATTTTGTAGATAAGGTTTGATTAAATTTCAATTTAACGACAAGCGTTATTAAGAGATTCAAAATTTTATTGGTTCAATGAAAGACGAGATTGGAGATGCTCTAAAAGATACTGAGGGAGATACAATAGGCATTGCAGACAGAGTCGAAATTTTATCTACTGAGGATTCAAAGCTAAAGTCAATTGGTGAGATACTTAGCTCAGATTCAAGCAGAGCAATTTTAAAAATTTTATTTAATGATTCTCTAACTGCAAATCAAATATCACAAAAGACCGAAATCTCATTGCCACTTGTAATTTATCATTTAAAAAAGATGCAAGATGCAGGAGTAGTAAAAATTACCAACATTGGAAAAAATACAAAGTCTCATGACATGAAGTTTTACACTGTAGACAAGCTTGCAATAGTCATCTTGCCTGCAATGATGTCAGAGCCTGCAAAAAAGAGCAAATCGCTGTTTAATTCGTTTACCAGAATTCACAGACTAGCAACACTTGGTGGCGCATCAATTGCTGCATGGTTTTCATCTCAACTAATTCAAAAAGGAAATGTGATGCAAGATGGAGACATGACGGCAAATGCCCCAATGCCACCAGATGTTCCAGAGATGGCACTCAAGTCAATTCCAGAAGAGTCTGCAGACGTAGCAATGAAATCAGTGCCGGTGGATGAGATGGCAAGAATGTCAGGAGAATCTGCAGATACAATGATGAAATCCTCACCAATTATTGATACTGCACCAATGACACAAGCATTTGATCCAATAGTTCAGATACTTTGGTCTGTAGTTGCAGTTCTGATTGTAGTGGTTGCAGGACTAGTCATAGAAGTTGTAATTACTAAACGACGCAAAAACATCGCCAAACATTGAAATTTATATCAGATTAGAAAAGAATACCCAGATTGTCAAGATCAAGATATTGGAAGATAACTGCAGATGAGATGGAGAAATTTGTGTATAATGAATCAAAATTACTAAACTGGGAGATAAAGTGTGTAAGAGAACCAGAAGTACAAGCAATTTTCATAGGTCTTTTCATGTATAGAAACGGCACGCCATTTGATTATGAATCAGTTAAGGGAATCACATACTATCACAACAATATTCCAAGAAAGGAACTGCCATCAATCACCAGTTTTCTGCAAGAAAAATTTGGAGGAAAAGAGATGGAAAAAGGCGAGAGAATATTTCTTAAAGATTCAAAGGAAATCTATTCCAGCAAAGACATTGCAACATTAGCAAAAAGCATGGAACAGAAATTCAAGACAAAAGCAATCATATCTTTAGAGTTCCAAGATTTGAGTTTAGAGGAGCTCAAAAACGCAGGATTGCCTGAAGCAAAATTACTTCCAATCCCAGGCAAATAGATAAAGCGGTTTGAGATAGATTGATTTTAGATGTCGTCTATTGAAGATATCAATAAACATCTAGAAGAGTTAAGAAAACGTTTTGTACGAGTAATTATTGTTTTAACAATTATTTTTGCATTTGTAATTTCATGTCACTTGTATCCTATCGAGATATCTGGAGTTCAATTGTATTATCCTGAAATTGATCCTGTGAACAATATCGCAGCACAGATTACAACACATATGAAAAATAATCTAGTTCCACAGGGAGTACAGTTAATTCAAACAGAACCAGGACAAGCATTTTTTGCTCAAATTTATGTTGCGGCCCTTGTAGCAATAGTAGTTGGAATGCCAATGATAATCAAAGAGTCGGTCGGATTTATCAAACCAGCATTAAAAGAACGAGAAATCAAAATAACACGAAGCGTTGCACTACCAGCTTTAGGATTATTCATTACCGGTTGTATCTTTTCATATTTCCTAGTAATTCCATTCATGTTGGAATTTCTCTACAAATACGGAGATGCATCAGGACTGATTACATTTCTTAACATAATGGACTTTATTACTTTTGTTTTGCAATACTTGCTTGCATTTGGCATATCATTTCAGATCCCATTGATAATGTATGCATTAACAATGGCTGAAATTGTTGATTCAAAGTTTTGGAGAAAAAATGTAAGATATGCAATACTTGCAATTGTGGTTTTTGGGGCAATAGTTACTCCAGATGGAAGTGGTGTAACCATGTGGTTTATTGCAGTGCCTATGATGGCATTGTATTTTGGAGGAATGGCAGTAATTGAGCGCAAAAAAAGTAAAAAAGATTTAAATCTCAAAACATAGATTAAAGCTCAGATGGCACCACCGATGGGATATGAGATAATCATCATAGTAATTTTAGGAGTAGTATTAATTTTTGGTGCAAAAAAGATCCCAGAATTAGCAAAAACATTTGGTAAAGCAAAAGGGGAATTTGAAAAAGGAAAATTAGAAGGCGAAAAAGAGCTCAACGATTTTAAAAATAAAGAAAAAATCGACTAGACCTCTGCAAGCAAAGCAAACTCATCAATCATTTTAGAATATTCCTTTGGAATCTTGTCTTTGCCAAAACCCAGTTTCTTTAGTCCTTTAAACTTCCAATCAATCTCCAAAATCATTTTGGTCCCGTTTGGAAGCTGCTCGTATCTTGTTGTGATACGAGTACCCTTTGCATCCCCGCCAACAATGAATAGTTCGTGCAAGACAGGTTCGTCAGTTACATGCTTTGCCATGATTATAAATTCCTGTCCTCCTAGCATCAAGTGCTCCTCTACAAGCGAGTTATTTCCCCTAACCGAAATGGTTCTAGTTGAGGGATAGTATTGTGGAAGAATTTTTTGGAAATTTTCATAGTTTGTAGTAATTTCAAAAACTTTTTTTCGGTCAGCCTTTATGATCTTTTCAAAAACAACTCTAGCCAATTATAATTTGAAAGTACCCCACGAGGGTATAAACCGTGCTCCAGATCAAACTGGTCCAAGCATTTTCCAACTCCGTGATTTACAATATCATCGATTGTTTTTGGTTTTGTATAAAATTCTGTAACGGGTGGCAGTATTACAATTCCAAGTCTTGATAATTTTAACATGTTTTCAAGATGGATTGCAGAAAGGGGAGTTTCTCGAACCATTAAAATTAATTTTCTAGATTCCTTAATTGTCACACCTGCTGCTCGTGCCACCAAAGTGTCATCGTATCCATTTGCAATTGCAGATAATGTTTTCATGCTGCATGGCGCGACAATCATTCCATCAACCTTGTGAGTTCCACTTGAAACGCTTGCTGCCATATTTGATTCATCAGAAGTTGTGGTTGCAAGTGACTTTACATAGCCTATTTGAAATTCTGTCTCCATTGCAAGACACTTGATTGCCCACTCTGACATTATCAGGTGAGTCTCAACTCCCAGTTTCTTTAAGACCTCTAACAAGCGAACGCCATAGATTACACCAGTACTGCCAGTAATGCCAACTATCAACTTCATTGTAAACTATCTAATCATTCATGGTATTTTATCTATTAGATGATATGATGATTTTAGCACTAGCTAGTTTGTGCCTCATCTGCAGCATCTAGTTTTTGCTTTTCTCGTCTTCGCTTAATCCACAAGGAGATTCCACCGACTGCCATGGCAGTAAGCAAGATAACTCCGGCCATCTGCAATTCAATGGAATAAAACATACCAGTATTGTGATGTGTATTAAGAAAAATCTTGTGATTGGTTAATTTAACATCTCAAATGGTAGTCAACATGCCAATCTTTTTTAGATATTCTGAACTAAAGCGTGTTTTAAGATAATCAAACATATCATCATAACCGTTTTGTATGAGGCGTTTTATTGTGTTTGAAGTAAAATCAAAAACCTTGTTTGAAACCGCATAGTCATCATGTTCTCTTTCAATTCTTATGATTTCACCTATGTTTAGTTCACCTTCTACAAAATCACGATATTTTGTTGCCATTGCACCAACAAAGCGGTGTTGCATAGGTAGTGGTGCATCAAGCATTTTATCAATCACTTCTTGTTTTATTCCCTGTTCAATTGACATATTGATTAATTTTTTTGTCATCTCCTGAAATGATTGAAGAAACAGCAATATCGTTTCGTCGTTCTTTGTTCTATCTGCAAAAACAATATCTGAAACCCTATTTTTTACACCATCATAATCAAAAGGAACCGTGTTAACTCGTGCAGGGTTCAAATTTATTTGAACTACATCAAGTTTTGGCAGGATGCCCTTTACTCCCTTACCATAATACCAATATTGTCTTTGAGCTATAATCACCTGCATTAATGGTGTATTGATTAGAATTCCACCATCCCAGAAAAAACGTTCTTCTTTTTCATATCTCTTTGTATTTGAGTCATAACGTTCTGCATCCATCTTGACATAATCATAGTTAACTGGTACTGATGCACTTGCAATGACCTGATCTGCAGTTATTCCATCATCATATCTTATGACATGTTCAAATCCTATTATTGAATTCTTTTTGTTATTTTCATCTACAATTAATTTTCCATAACCACTATGTCTTCCACCATCCTCTTTTTCATAGCTATCAAACACAACAGGCATGCCTTCTCCTACGTCAGTAGCGACAAGTAATAGTCTTGGTTGATTATCTTCACGACTAGTGGCAATAGGAAATTTAGCAAATTTTTCTAGGCTTTCTTTTAGTGGTTTGGAATCATATCTGTACCACACGTTAAACATATCAAAGAATCTATTGTCAGCAACCATCTGAGGGTGTGAGAATACTTTGGAGACTCCAGTAGCAGTAAATTCTTTTGAAGAATAATATCTCCTAGTAGTTTCGGCATCTGCAAGATTTGTGAAAAACTTTCTATAATTATCCCACCATTGTGTCATATAATTTGGAATTTTATCTAAAAATGATTCTGTTGAAATATAATTCCAAAATCAATTAACCGTTCTGCAGAACCTTCCCACGTCTTGTTTTCTACCACATAACTTGTAATTATTGCAGAATTTATTGCACCAATAGATGTGCCTGCAATTATGTCAAACATGGGTCTCTTTTGATCTTCTAGTGTGTTTCTGTGTTTTAGGAACTTGTAACCTGCATCATAACACCCTGCTTCATATGCTCCAAGGGAACCACCTCCCTGAAGAATTAGCGCCCTTTCATTTTGCGGTATTTTTTCCATTCTATCTTACTCTTGTAAAGTGAAGGAGAAGATAATTTGTTTTTTGATCAAAGTTTAACCTGTTGATTCTTTTTTTGACATCAAATGTTGTGGTTTTATTCAAATCTTTTGTCATGAGTTTTAACTATATCTCATTCTAATAAATACAATTTCGATTTTCAATAATGGATTAATATGAGTGAAGTAAATTCAACTGCCTGCATATGATTAATCCAACCAAGATCATGTTATTGGTTTTAGGAATAATTCTAGGAATATTATTGGCGTTTGGGGCAAGTAATTTTGAGATAATACTCAAGAACAAGACAGATGAACTAAAAGATTTTTTAAATTTGGTAGCAAAAAATACATCTATTGTTTCTGTGAGTATTTTCGTTCTGACCGTACTTAAAAAAATACGCATCAGACCAACATGGTCTTATTTTGTAATGGGTGTGGCTGCAACCTACTCTATAATGACTATTGTAATTTTACCACTACTTTCATAATTTGATTTTTCAAACTTATCATTAATTAAAATTCCAAATGTAAAAATTCGATGCTCTTTTTTGAGGCTGATTTTTGAAAATTAGCTATATTAGTTCCCGTATTCTAGTTATCATATGATTAGTTCTTCTGAGATTAAAAAAATTGTAAACGGATATTCTGATGTAAAGATTGGCGTTATGGGAAGTCACTCTGCACTTGAGGTAATGGACGGAGCAAAAGATGAAAACTTTCAGACACTAGTTTACTGCCAAAAAGGAAGAGAAGGACCATACCAGAGATTTGGAAGAATAGCAGATGAGATTGTTGTGTTAAATAAATTCAAGGACATGGCATCTGCAAAAAATCAAAAAGCCATGCGTGACTCTAATGTCATAATAGTTCCCCACAGATCACTGACTGTATACCTTGGATACAAAACCTTGGAAAATTCATTTAAGGTTCCAATATTTGGAAACAGAAAACTATTCCAGGCAGAAGAGAGAACAGCAAAAAGAAACCAGTACTTTTTACTAGAGAAGGCAAGAATAAAATTTCCAAAGTTATTCAAAGACCCAAAAACATCAACAAACCATGTATTGTAAAGGTTCAGGAATTAAAGAGACCGCTAGAGCGGGCATTTTTCACAGTATCATCATACAAAGACTATAAAGAAAAATCAGAAGCTAAAATAAAACAGGGACTAATTTCAAGAAAGGGCCTAGAACAAGCAAGCATCGAGGAACTTGCAATTGGCACATACATGAATTTTAATTTCTTTCACACACCAATATCAAAACAGGTTGATTTTATTGGAATTGAGCGAAGACTGCAGACAAACGTCCATGACTTTAATGCACTTCCTGCAAAACAGCAGCTAGACATCAACATTGACTTGCAAAACATCGAGGTAGGTCACACGCCAGCTAGCATCAGGGAATCATTGCTTGAAAAAGTAATCAAGATGGGCGACAAGTTTGTAGCTGCAGTCAAAAAGGAATATGCTCCTGGGATCATTGGGCCATTTTCATTGCAGAGTGTAATTACAAAAGATTTGGAGCTTGTAGTGTATGATGTGTCACTGCGGGTCCCTGGAAATCCGATTGTTGCAACTACTAGCCCGTACACAAAATATCAGTACGGAAAAACATTTGGAATTGGCAAAAGAATTGCCATGGAAATAAGACAGGCCCAAGAAGAAAGCCGTCTAGATGAGATAGTTACCTAAGCAATTACAGTAATTTCTGGAATTGATGAACCGCCATAACCGGGATCGATTCTCTGTTTTGGATTCAACGAAGTATCATGATGACATGCCTTGTTGCAAACCGGGCAAAATTTTCTGTCAAGTACAATGCATTGGCAGATGTGGTTTTTGACATATGCTTGTGCTGCCTGGTTCCATTCCCCAGTGCCATTGCAATAAACGCAATCATGTGAAGATATTGAGCCTAAGCCTTTGCAAAAATCACAAATGTCTTCAGTCATATCTATATCTAATAGATAAACTAATTTTTAAATCAATATAATTGAAATGCCCAAAGACATATTTCAACGAGGATGTAAAAATCATTGTTGATTGGCTAGATTGAGAAATATATCGAATACTCAACGGTTTTAGTTCAAATAATTTTAGAACGGTTTTATTTGGACCAGAATTGCTGGATGCCAATTGACATAATCCAAACTCTTTTCTGTCAGAGGATAACAAAATGACTTGTGCCAAGAACTATCTACATAAAAGAGATAATCACGATTTTAAAAGAGCCAAAGCTCTGTCCAAGGTGCCAAAAAGACGACAAACTGGAAAAAAATATTGTCTTTGAGCGAAGATCAGACGGCCAGACAATACTGTGTTCAAGATGTGAGGCATTAACAGTAATTACAAATCACAATCTCAAAGAAGTTGAACTGTCAGCTGCCAAAGACTATCAGGTTATGCTAAAAGAGCCGCATCTGATTCGCAAAGTAACATACTAGATTATTCTAGTAATTGTTGAATGACATAGGTTCTGACATGTGCAAACTCCCATTCCTTGAGATCTGCGTTTTTGCATTCCTCTTTGATGATTAGTCCTGCCAGTCCCTTGCTCCAGATGTGTCTGTTTACATCATAGACTTCGATGATTTTTCCGTGCTTTGTAATTTTGATGCTGCCATGGCATCTTTGGATTATTTTGGCTGCAATGCTTCTGTACAGTTTATCCATGTTAGCCATAAAGTGGGAATGGTTTTTTGGATATCAAAAAGTTATGCTTTGCAGCAAAAATACCAATATATCACTGAAGTAAGATAATCAATTGCTGATGATTAAGAAAGCTATGTCTGATGTCTGATGAGTTTGCCGAATTATGAAGCGTTTATGATTTAATAAAAAATAAGTTCAAACAACTATGCCAAACTATGCCATTTTTGGTTTTAATTAATTTAGATTCTATGTTGACCTGAGGTCAGCTATCAGCAATCCATTATCTAGTATATTAGAAAATGACGTAATAAGATAATGGAACTATCTCATGAAAAGAATGGTGGACCATACACAAAAAGTGAGAAAAGAAAACGTCTTGATGAAGTGTATAGATTACATTTTGAATATGGTTATTCTGCTAGGAAGATAGCGGATTTTTTGAAGGTAAATCGTGGTACGATAAATCGAGATATTATGTATTGGTATGCAAATATTTCCAATAAATGGAGGCATTTAGATCCAGCAATTTATGTTATAAATCAAGTTGAAAGATTAGAATTGCAAAGAACTAGACTGCGAAAACAGATAGATAAGGTAGAATCATTTCAGGAAAAAATCATAATTGAAAAACTTGTTTTAGATATAGATATGAAAATTGCTAATTTTCAGATAAGACTAGTAGAAGCAACAAGTAATATTCGCAGAAAAACTGTAGAGGGAATTAATCACTGGTATGAAAAAGAAAAAAATAAGAAGAGAGTTTTTGCATCAGATATATTTTTAGAAGTATCTGAAAAAGCTCGTGAAAAAATTATTAAGATTTACGAAGAAGATCGGAAATTCTAATTTGTATTAGTCATATCTTTGAATGAGATTTGTAAAATGGATTTATGAGAAGAGATTAGAATATGATTTCAATCTGGATTATTCTCTAGTTATATCCATTCTTCTTCAGGATTCTCTAATTGATTCCATTTACTTTGAATTATTTTGATTATGCTTTTTTTATTTTTTAATCTAAGCATAAACCGATTATGTAAATTTTGTATTTAACAAAGGCGTAGAAATTATCCATAAAAAGAGGTTTAGAATCCTAAAGAAGGTGGGTTTGAAATATAGAATTCTTTTGAATATTATTCAGATATTCTAAAAACTTGAGGATTTAGGAAGTAATGATTTAGAAAAGAAAGTCTCGTCGAAACATCCCCTGTTGCAACGAGCCATACGAATTAGGACAATTTACTTACACAAACTTGAAACTTAAGAACAGTGGAATTTTTTGAGAAATATCACATCCGTTTTGGAAAAATTAGTATAATCTGTCTAGTTTTTTATCCAATAATTCAACTTGTCTTTTCATATCATCTACCAATGAATAAAGAGCGTTAGTGGAATTATCAACAGATTTTTTTCCGCCATTTGACCAGTCAATCATTGCCTCAAGCATATTCATTACCTGCAAGGAATAATCGGTAAGATCCTTTATGCTAAAATGTTTTTTCAAGTTCTCGTCATTTGGGAAAATTACAAGGTCATCATTCTGATAGATTCTGTACTGTTGAGTAGTTATTGCGTTTCTAAATCCAAGCAGAAACATTCCACGTATAGAATTTTTTAGCTTTTCAGAATACTGCATCTTGTTGCAAATTTTAGTAACCATCGGATAAAGCGAAGTGTTCTCATCAAAGCCGCCTTTTAGTTTGGCAGGATTGACAACAATTTTGAGAAACTTGTTTATCACATCAAGATGCGTCATGATAAAAGACATCTCTAAATAAATTGCAAAAACCATCGTCTCTTGGTTTTGAGAACCAAGGCTGCGTGCCACATTATGAAACGAATTTGAAAAGTCTTTTTCAAACTCTAAAAAATTTTTAAAAAATTCCTCGTCGCAATATTGCTCATTAAACTGGACCAGTCCGTGTGACTCGATATCATTTAGGATTACCAAAGTGGCTCGATAGTTTGCGTCACTCACAGACAATAGGCACAAATATCAAACTTAAGCATATCTTCAAAGTTAAACCTCTACATACAGGAGGATAAAACCAAAACCGCATGGAAGACAGTGCAGACATTGTACTAAAGGCAAAAAAACTTGCACATGAGAAACACAAAAATCAAAAACGAAAAGACGGAGTCACTCCATACTCTGATCACTTGGAAGGAGTTGTAAACAGACTAAAAAATCTGGGAGTCACTGACAAAAATGTACTTGCAGCGGCATGGATGCATGACATCATAGAATATACTGATGTGACATTTGATCAGATAAATGAAAAGTTTGGACGTGAAATTGCAGTGATTATTCTATCTTTATCAAAAGACAAGAGCGTTGCAAAAAAAGACATTGAGCAGCAGTATGTCACGCAATTAAAAAATGCATCAATTGATGCAAAATTAATCAAGCTGTGCGACATCTCTGCAAACCTAAAGGACTTGTCAACTGCGCCAATATCAAAGAATCAGAAAAACAAGCAAGTAAAAAAAATCATCCATTACATGAGGATTATCAAAAATGACATTTCAGAAAAACAGTCAGAGTATCCAAAGATTGCAGAAATAATAGATGGCATCAACACCATCTGCATCAAGTTTCATCAAAAGCCATTTACAGTTTGATCATGTCTTTGGATCAACGACATTTACTTTCATAAACAATGGAGATGACAACGCTTCAGGATTATCGATGCTCTTCCAGACAAAGACCTCAATTGTATACATGCCTATTTCAGTTGATGTCCAAGATTGTGCAGGCGAAAACGACTGGCGAGGTGAAAGCGAACCAGTAAGCCAAGACAAAGACACTACAGTGTTATCTGAATTTTTTACCTGAGTGATGTACACAAATGGCTGCTGTGTGTTGAGGCTGTTTGTAACGTCGGTAGTAATCATGATTTGGTTTCCAACTATCAAGGTGCGGACGTCATTTTCTGCAAAGGCAAGCCCGGTAAACGAAAACATGAACAAAAACAACATCAAAAATTTCATAAATATTACCGGCATTCATCATTATTTAATCCATTTAAAATGACAGAACTCCCAAAAAAATTTCCAGAGTATCTTATTTTGTACAAAACGCTCACAAAAAAGATTGAGGAGCTAGACTCTGAATCAGACAAGGACAAAATAAAAAGATATGAAGACGAGAGAGCAAAAATAAGAGACATGTTTCCAGAGAACTTTTTTGATAATTCAGAGGAATCATTATAATAAGTGAGAAATTCCAATTACTCTTGACTGGAGAATGTTCGAAAGAACAGCTACTTTTTAGTCCAAGCAGTGATTATTTAGTAGAGGATCACTCCAGTCATTTAAAAAATAAGAATTAGAGATTTACAATTATTCGTGTTGATGACCACAACCACATTCGTGATCATCGCCTTTTAATGACATTAATTTTTCAACCATATCATCACGGAGTTTTAGTAAATCACCGACTTGTTGTTTCAGACTACCTGAATCCCAGTTAGCTTCTTGAAGTGCCCTAACGCAATCAATTATCTCAAGATCTACGTTTAGTAGATTATCCATAATTTTTTCTTGTTCACTCATGTATAAGATACGAAAAGATGCCGTTTAATACTTTGTCAGCAGTTGCAACTTGGTTTTTTCTTTGTATGGGCCTTTATCATGTGGCGCAGCATTCTTTCAGTGTCAGAGAACTCCATGCTACATTCTCTGCACTTTGTGTCAAGTATGACTTTTTCTTTTCTGAAAAATCCCATGTTTTACAATTTTTAATTTGACATTAAATATGTTTAGCAAAAATAAATCAGACCAAATGATTCCATTCTACTAAATCCTTAAGTTTTTAGAAAATCAAGAAAGATATTGAAAATCATAATCATACTGTTTGCAATAGGCTTTCTTTTGAGCATAAATCTTGTACATGATTCATTTGGATACAATGTCGAATACAAAATATTTGGCAGACAATTCTTTGACACACCGCTTGTCTGCACATATCAACCAACACTGGAACAGGATCCATATCTAAAACAGTGGGGAGTTGACAGACTAGAAGAGTCTGCAAGGCTTGCAGTCCAGGATTGGCAATCTGCATTACAAGTACAAGAGGGAAAAAACACAAAGGACAACTGGAAGATAAACTACAAACTATTAACAGAAAAAGATGTGCAAAACAATCTGCAAAAAGATTGTAATGTCATAATTGAATTTTACCCAATACCAACAGAGAAAAACGAGATGTATCGAGTGCTAGGAGTAACATATTCAGATGATTCTGGTTTTAAATTAATTAAAATCTATTACAGAGACATACAAATCTGCAAAACAAGTGACGAGAAATACATCTACTATAGCGTATGTTATGGAGAAGGCATACTAATGTCAGAAAAACTTCGAACTACAATAACTCATGAGATTGGACATGCATTGGGATTGGGTCACTATCAAGCAGATGATCCAAAAGTAAATTCAGTTTGGGCAAAAGGATTGGTTGATGCAGAATCAATCATGGCAGTGTTTTCACATGAGAACTCAAAGCTAATGAAGATAAAACCAATCGATGTACAAAAGATAAAATCAATTTACACGCCAAACGGATTCAAGCCAATCAACACTACTCCAATTTTAGAGACACCTCAACCAACCTTTGAATCAATATCAGAAAAGCCAGCAGAGCAAGGCATACCCTCATGGATAAAACAAAATGCAAAGTGGTGGTCAAGTGGAACAATTACTGACAGAGATTTTGTAATTGGAATCCAATATTTGGTACAAAAAGACATCATCAAGGTGAGTGAAGTCAGAGAATCGACTGGAATTTTTACTCAAGAGATACCATCGTGGGTAAGAAACAATGCAAAGTGGTGGTCAGAAGACAAGATTACAGAGACAGACTTTATCAGTGGAATAGAACATCTAGTCAAAATTGGAATCATCAAGATAAACTAGTTATTCATCAGACTCTAGTTTGCGAATTATCTCCTCAATTGCATAGATTCTGCTTATCTCCATGTCCATAAACACTTCAAAAGTTCTTTTAATCTCGCCGTCTTCTTTATTTGCTATTTGCTTTTCAAGCTCAGAAACAGTAGAACGAATAGTATCTGCAAAAATGTTTAACATGTCTAATGCATCATCTACTCTAGTCTCAGTCACTTGGTTTGGATAGTTTGCACTGGTAGATTAATTTTATTTTAGATCAAATGTCACTTATGCTTCCATGTGTTCTTTTAGCAGATTTTTGCGTACTAGAATTGGAATGTTATACAAAGCCCCTAATGCCATGGCATCAGATGCTCGATAATTTCGCAATACAAGATCCTTTTTTCCAGTAAAGTACAGATTTGCGCGCAACACTTCGCCGCTTTCATAAATCTTGACCTTGACTAGTATCAACTCGTTTTCTTCACAAATCTCTTCTATCATTTTGTAAATTGACGGAACTGATTCAGCCGAGCTGTCAACAAAACTGGATATATGTCTTGCAACCTCGCCAGAAAATGCTCTCATGTGAAACTCTTTGTCATCATCGCCTTTGAGGACAAGCATTCCTTCAACTGCATAAGGATCTACAAATCCAACATAGTCGATTTTTACTGATTCATAATCTGGTTCTTGTGCTTGATCAATTTCCATTGTTATGCAATTTACATTTCGGTTCACTGCTTATAAAGATACTAAGGATAATCATTTTAACTTGTGAGAATTTTTCATGACTTTTATAAAAAATATTTAAAAATAATTTTTCTCAGATCCAGATCATAAACAATAAAAACAAAGATACAAAATCAACAAATAACAATTAAAATTCCAACTACGACAAATTCATGCGTAAATTACAGCCAAGATCAATGCAAGCAAGAGAATAGAATTAATTCATAAACAAATTACAAAAAAATGTTGGAAGAGAAATATCCCAGCAGTGGAAAAAAACTAATCGTTTTAGGATTTGCAGTAATGGCGTTCATATTTGTAATTTATTCAAGATACCAAAATCCCGAAGTATTCACACCAGATGCGATGGATGCAATTCAAAGAATAGCATATGGGTTTTATATCATACTGCTTGCAGCGTTTGGAGCAATAGCATATGGGCTGTACATGTATCATAAAGAAAAAGTGCAAAAAAATGGAACTGACATTTTGTCAATAATTGCAATTACCACATGGAATTCCAAATCAAGAAAAATTTTTCTAGTCACATTTATCACATATGGAATTTTCTTTTCTTTGATATCAGGAACACTTGTGTATCAGCCAGAAGTAAATTTCATCACACACTATGGTGCAACCATACCTTCAGGGTTTGTTGCTCCTTGCTGTGATCAATTTGGATACATGCCCAAAGTCATAATATATCTAACAGAGCATGTTGGATTGCAAATTTTACCAATCAACTTGGTGCTTCAACTAGTAGTATCATACTTGGTCGGATTGAACATGTCAATTGCAGTTAGCGCATATACAATATCAAAAAAAGGAAGAGGTGTAAGTACAGTTGGTGCAGCTGCGGGATTGTTCATTGCATGCCCAACATGTGCAGGTACGTTTCTATCAGTATTTGTCGGAACTGCTAGCGGCATTGCACTATCCATTGCATTGTCACAGCTGCAAACATTTTTCATTGCAATATCCATCCCGGTGTTATTTGTAACGCCAATAATAATGGCAAGAAAACTCAGAAACCCAGATGGCAGCTGCAAGATAGATTCTACGAAATAAATTTTTTTACTTCAGGAATTTTATGATTTCCAATGTCGTATCCGTCTCGTCTGAGATACTTTAATGTCAATTTGTAAATTAGTTCGTCATGATCAACTTTTTCCAAAATTTCAGTCCACAGAACTTTACCATTTTTTTCAATATGTTCTTTAAATGATAGATTCATAGACTCGGCAATTTCTCTGCACTCTGCAAAAGTTTTTCCATTTTTGTATGCACGAGTCCTAATATCACATGTGTCCATAATACATTACAGGTGAAATTGTAAATAAACCTGTCATATTGTCGCAATATTCAGATGCATGAAAAATAAATTAAAAAGAAGACTAGTCAGCAATTTTTTCGTTTAGGTAATTTAGTCGCTCATTAAGATTACCTATGTACAGGTGCAAATCTTCTATTCTCTTTTCTAGTCGTTCAATTTTTCTGTCAGTTGATTCCCTTAGGGAATTTAAAACATCATATTCCAATTCTGGCATAACAGTAAGAAATATTTCATAAAGATAAGATTCTGTATGTTTTTCATAGTACACATAGACGCACCATTAACCTCAGGATTTAGAACAACAAATCAAATAGTAGAAAAAATCATCAAAAACATGGGCATAAAGACCACAAATGACTATGTAAAATTTTACATTAACTTGAACATACATGGTAAAGTTAGCCTTTTGAGTTTTATACACAATGAAAAGATGGTACTAAAGCAAAAGATAGAAAACAAAAAACTAGACAAGGAGCCAATCATAAACGGGATTAAAATTTTAGAAGATCTGATTGAAGAGCTAAAAAAAGACGGCGAGTCCAAGATTTTAGAAAAGTACAACAGATGAACCCAGATAGCCACAAGAGACACTTGTACGTTTAAGTGATTGAGTTTGATACAAGAAAAATATGGACTCTGACATTATTAGAACTGAAATTTTACGTGTACTAAATGAGAGCGGAAAGATTCGCGGAACCGAGCTTACAAGCAGAGTGATAAAAAGAGTTGGAAATGAAAAGATGGTTCATCGTGAAATCAGTTTGCTTGTAGAGTCAGGCGAAGTAGAAAGAAAGATGTACAGCAAGTCCCATATTGAATATCAAATAATCAACATATCAGAGACTGTAAACAATCAGCTCAAAGGCGTGCATAAAGAGATCGAGATAATTTTTGAGGACATAAAAGAGTTCAAACAAATAATTGAGCAAAACAAATTAGAGTTTCAAGAAAGACTGCGAACGATAATTCATCTCATCCACATTGTACAGTCAATTGACGGAGTGATGAAACTATTGTCACACTATCCCACATTTAAAAAAGATAGAATGTTCTCACAGATTACAAGAAAGATCAGTGATTGCTGGGAGGGAATGATGGAGATAATTGTGCACCAGCCAGAAGAAGAGTTTCTAAATGAGGTAATAGGAAATCTAAGGATATCCCAGATAGGAACAGAGAGCGTAAACTAGATATTTTTTAATTTGTCAACTACTATCTTGAAAATCTCTTCATTGTCAAGTAGTATGAAAGGCAAATCATTTTCTTCACATGCCTGACCGCTTTCAGTATCGCGTGTAACTAGAATCATGTCGTTTTCCTTTGCATAATTAATCACAGAATAATCGGTACGCAGTTTTAGACCGTCACTGCGAAGCTTCTTTACGCTGTATGCATCGTATCCCAACTTGCGTAGCTTGTCATCCCATCCATCATCCATCTCGTCAATTAAAATTTTGATTGGTTTTGACATGAGTTGCTCTTATCAAATTTCAATATTAGTGTAAATAATCTATCCGTGATAATTCTGAGATATATCGTATAATTTTTCACAAAATAAAACCAACCTGTCAGGCAGGACGCCATCAAACCAGGACAGTTCTTTATTGATACTACTGCCACTAAACGAATTTTTTGGATATGATTTTAGAAACAAAACCTCGTCATCAAATAATTTCTTTAGCTGTTTTTCCCCGTCAACTGTAAACTCGTAATCGCAAGGCATCATGTCAATTTGGACATGATAATTTCCGTTTATCGGATTTATTTTGGCCTTGATAAACGGCTGATTGCTCTGCTGACACTCCCGGTAATGGCGGTCATACTCAAACATCTTTGAATCTATAATGTATTTTTTGAGAGTCATTTAGCAAAATGTGAACGTAATGAAATTAAAGATGAGCTGTGATTTTTTTAATTTTTGTGATGATTCGGATTTTAGTGTTAGTTGGCATTTCAGGCTCCATTGTAAAATATACGATATTTCTTCTAGTATAGGTTACCATCTGTGTTACTTTTTCTCTTTCAACGTGAACGTATCGAACCTTTCCCAAAGTTCGATTAAATTCCTGTCTCATCTTTCTTCTTTGAGCAACCTGTTTGCAAAAATGCTCCTCTTCTTTTTGGGTTTTTAGCGAGGTCTTTCCACTCTTCATGATTGCTTCTCTGATGTTTCCCTTTTGATCAATGATTGCAGCAAATCTCATTTTTGGATCCAAGTTAATCATGGATTCAACGATTTTTAGCAGATTTGGTTTAGCAACCATTACGATGCCAAGTTAGTTTGGCAAATATAAGCTATTGAAGTGTTTTAGATTTTGATAATACCTGAAGTTACTAGAAATGCGATGCTCTTTGCAAACTCTTGATCCGTGATTTCACCATTTACCCAGAATTTTGCATTGTTTTTGACCCATCCTGGAATTTCAGTTACAGGTGAATCAGAGTTAGGCAAAACAGGAATTACAATAATATTTTCTCGTATCATGTATTGCAAGGCATTTTTAAAATCATAATCTGTGATTTGGTTTTTAGACCACCAATCAGCATTGTTTCTGACCCATTGTGGAATTGCAACTGTGTCTTCAATGTTTTCAGATTTGTACATTGGTTTTTCAAGTGTTTCTGCAAGCACGTCAAAAGTTTTTGTTACAATGTTTGGGCCATATACAAACTTGGCAGTAAAAGTTCCAATCTCAGATGTCGTAACATCGTCAAATGTTATTCGGTTCAATGGAGCAATTGGAGAAATAGTTGTGGTGTTTGTCTTTCCAGACGGATATGTTATTGTCAAAACTCCAGAATTTAGTGAAATCTCAGGCACGACTATGTTGATTTCAACTGGGTCTCCAGGATCATAGAGATTTTTGTCACTGCCCATGAAGATGTTGGTCTCTGCGCTTACACTTGAAGCAGTAAATGGAACATCGACTTCTACTGAATAATATTTTGCAACTATGTGATAAGTTCCAGAAGGATTGTGTTTTAGCAAGTTATCCATTGAAAAGACTTCTACGATACTTGCTTGCGATACTTTGGTTTTATACTCCTCAACTAGTTTTGCAGGAGAGCCGTTATCATCTAGAATTTTTACATGCAAGGTTTCAGCTTTTGATGCACTTGGCTCGTAATAGTTTGTAGAAAATTTCATAATTGCTTTATCAAATTTGCCATAGGTGTCTTTGTCAGTAGTGATGTTTACTTCCAATGGTTCAACGAAAACGCCAACTGTTTTTTGAGTGTCTTTGTAATTGTACTGGATTGTCCAATTACCAAACTGATTATCAAATGCCGTTCGAATAATGTTGTGTGTTGCCTTTGATGCTTGCAAGCTTGGAAGAGAGCCAGCAATTACTTTGCCATCAGGTTGAGTTGCAGTCCATTCAACAGAACCGCCAGCATATCCATCAACATCTACAAAAACAGTAATCCAGTCATTAGGACCAAACACTTCCATTTTAGGAGTGCCAGTAATTTCGGAACCGTATGCAACAGGAATTATACTAAACGACAAGAATACCAATGCGACAAATAACTTCATTTTACAAAAGCAATTCAAAATTAGTTTAATTCAAAGAAGTGATTAACATTGGGCGACATGATTGTGAATCTTGATTAGATGCAAACAGTCTAGGCAGAATCTGTATTTTCAGTAGATTTTGCTATTTTAGGCTCAGAATTGGCAGGTTTTGCTTTCTTACTGGGTGCTCTTGTTTTCTTTGCTGGTTTTGATTTTTTGATCTTTTCTTCAACTTTTTTTCGTTCCAGTTTTATTTTTTCCAGTTTCTTTTTTTCAGACGCTAGCTGTTTTACAAGGACGCTTTGCTGCTTTAGTTTTGCCTGTTCTTCTTTTGTCTTTTTGGCAATGTTTTCTTTCTCTTTTGATATTATCTGGTTTATCTTTAGTCGTTCTTTTTGTGCTTTTACCAGATCTTTTTCCTGAGAGACAATTAGTTTTTTTAGTTTTTCACACTCAATTAGTTTACTTTTTTCAAGGTTTACCTGAGATACGATGTCTTCGTATTCTTTTTTGGTCTTTTCCAGATATCCTTGCTTTTCATTTATTTCATGTGCTATTTTGGATTGTTTGAGCAGGTTTGATTTTTGCTCTTCAGCCATTTTAGCAAGCTGAATCTGTTCGTTCTTTATCTGCTTGTCAATCTCTTCTTGTTCTAGTTTTGTCTGGAGAAGCTGCTTCCTTTGAAACTCCAAGTCTATTGCTATCTTTTCTTTATCAACTGAAATTTTTTTCATCAGTTCATTTCTTTCAGACTTTACTTGTTCTAGTTCTGCTTTCTGTAAAATAATTTGCTCAGATATCTTTGTCTGATTTTGAATGCTGAGATGTTCTTCTTTTATTTGAGATTCAAGCAGAGTTTTTTCAAGTAAGACTTGTTTTTCATAATCCTTTCTGTTTAAGATAAGTTGAGATAGTTTTGAGCGTTGCAGTTGGAGTTGGTCGTGTTCTTTTTTCTTTTCTGCAAGTAGTTCTTCTTCGGTTTTTATTTTTTCATATATTCCAGTTAACTCATTTGAATTGCTTTCTGGAGGAGACCAGTCCTTTGGCATCGAGCCTCGTAATTTTTGAACTTGAAGCTTTGCAGGAGGTTTTGCCTCAAAGACGGTCTCTTTTGGAGCAGAATAACGGTTTTTAGAATATTCTAATCTTGTAACGATATTTTCAGGAGGATCCTGTTCATCGAGTTTGCTTTCAAGGTATACTTGATCAGAATGATAAAGCGGTTTGTTTTGATATATCATGTCATAGATGTGCTGCAATCTTCCAGGGTCGCCTGTTTCAGTGCTCATCAGCAATTGAATCTTTGAGAGAACAGGATTGTCGTTTGGTTTTTTCTCATCAATTATTTCAAAGGATACGCTGAGCTTGCTTTCCAAATAATTTTTGTCAGATTGGTAAAGCGGTTTGTTTTGTTTGAAATGTTCTAAAATGTGATAGAGCCTCCCAACATCGCCTTTATTGGTATCTATGAAATATTGAATTTTTTCAATGATTTGTGAATTTGTGAATTGTTGGATATTACCAGTGCTTTCCAATCACTTTTGAGATAGTTTGCTAAAGTATAAAAAAACAGGTAAACAAATTTCACATTTTCATAAATTTAAAATGATTTCGATCAGAGTTTTATTTTAAATCCAGATTTTCGGCTTGCTAGCATGATAATTGTGGTAGCAACTGCAAGTATCACAATTGACATGACTCCAAATTCAGGTACAACAGATGTTCCTATTATTGTGAGCAGTTTTGCATCGTTTGGCAGCAAAACGGTTATTGTGGAGATGTCGCTTTCATTTGTCTCTTCAAAGTCAGTGATCTTTTTTCCATCAATAAAAATCACAAACGGACCATCAATTAGATCAGAAGGCAATTTAATTTTCAGGGTTTCATCGTCGGATTTAGCGTTTCCAACTATCTCAAACGTGATTGATTTTTGGCCCTCGTCAATTGCACTCACAGCAAGAAGTCTGTCAGAAAAATACTCTACGTTAAATGTTGTAGAGCCATCGCCAACTGTCTTTCCAACTTGGGTAATTATTTTGGCCCCATCTGTAACAAATACTGTTCCAGTCATCCAAGGATGAATCAGACAATAGTACGGGAATTGACCCGTTTGGGTAAAAGTAAATTTGTATGATTGTCCAGGTGAGATAAAATTTGAACCGCCAAAGATGCCATCAGGTCCATCCTCGACAGTTCCAGATGTTATAGTATGTTTTGCAGTATCTGCGTTTTGCCATACAACAGTATCTCCAACAAAGATATCAATGTCGCCAGTAGCTAATCCAGATTTTTCATTTTGCCAAAAAAATGGGGCGTCAGGACTTGCAGAACCAGTCGGCATGTTGATGTCATAACTTGTCGCAAAAGCTGCACTGCTAAATGATACAGAAGATATTATCAGAACAAAGATCAAAAGCAGGATATTCATACTAGACAAAAGTTGTTTTTAGTTAAAGGGATTACGGTGTATAAAATTAATCACATTTTTTCAAAAATTTAAAATAAAATGTCGATATTTATTAGATGGAATAAGGTTTAGAATTTAATGAAAAGCGGGACTGCAATCATTATCGCAGGTGGAATTATGATTTTGTTTGGTTTGATATTGTTTTATGGAATGCAAGGCATATCGTCTACAGAACCTGATGAGAAAAAATTCTTTTCTGCAATAAAACATACAGGAACATTTACAGGATTGCTTGGGATAGGTGTATCAATAGCAGGATTCTTACTATACCTT
The DNA here is from genome assembly GCF_013407385.1 of Nitrosarchaeum sp. AC2. Classification (NCBI taxonomy): domain Archaea; kingdom Thermoproteati; phylum Nitrososphaerota; class Nitrososphaeria; order Nitrosopumilales; family Nitrosopumilaceae; genus Nitrosarchaeum; species Nitrosarchaeum sp. AC2. Next base: position 926,152 of record NZ_CP030847.1, read on the forward strand.
ATGAATAGAAAGCCAGCCCCAATCATTGAAGACTATGACGAACCGCCTAACTTACAAGATTAGAATAATTTCCAACTAGAGTTGTTTTAACAGCTAGCCAATATATTTTTGAATTCCTCTACGGGAACAATAAACTTGCACTGTTTGCAAAATAATACTTCTTTGTTTGCCATTTCTTTTATTGCAGTGGGTATTTTTCCACAGTAAAGAGCAGAGCCATTACAGTTAGGACAGCATGCAAGCAATTGGGTCATACCAAATTCATTTTTGATATTCATAATTCATTTACGTGATTCTGATATATTAATAGAAAGAAGAAATCGTACTAGTGCCAATCATCTGAAAATAATCAATTCAAAAATTATAATAGGACTGTGATTTAACTTTAAAAATTGTCAGAGAAGATTTGGCTCGGTGCAATTTATCTCAAAGATGAGGGAGGATACGAAATTATTCTAAGATCATTGAATCATTATAAAAAAAGACTGAAGACTCTTGGAAGAAGTCCGGAGCTAAAGGACTCATCAGCAATGTTTGGCTCACTGCTTCAGCAAGAGGCCATGAAGACAATTCCAAAGATAGATGAGATGACAAAAAAGATCAAAGATGCACTGTCAGATGATATCACTCTAAACTCGCTAAGTGAGGACAGATCATTTCTTGTAAAGGCGCTCTCATGTTACGAATCAGACATCAACAAGGCGCAAAATACAGGACACGAGTATTTTTTAAAACTGGTCGGAGATTTGCCATTTGTAAAAAAAGACCTAGACCTAGTAAAAAACGCACTAGACAAAATCAATCAATTTTCAGACTAGACATTTCCCTGAACATACCAATCAAGGTAAGGCCGAAGAATCTTGCAGAATTTTTTCTTTTCAGCCTCATCAGTCATGCCTAAAACACCATTAATCTTCCCTTTTAGGTAATCTTGGGTAATTTCGCTTTTAAGGCATGGTTGAATCTGGTTTAGAATTTCTATGATTTTATCAGATGAGATATTATCAAAATCATTTAAAATTTCTTTAGCTTGATCTTGCAACGACATTATTCAAACTAGAACAAATCCCATTATTACTTTATTGTTTGTTTTCCAAAATGAGATCGTTGTCATCCCAAGTTAGACGGAATTTTCCAACAACTCGGAATATCTGTATTTTGCCGCCTTTTTTGAATTTTAGTTTGTATGAATTCTGAGACGTGTCATAAATCTCCAGAGAAACGCCATCTGCGATGGTTTCAAAAATTACAGGATTGCTTGATAGTTCTTTCCACTCTGTTGGTTCAAAATCAATATAGAATTTAGTGTAAAGAAGTCCCATTTTCACAGAGGGTTAAACACTCCAGAATAAAAACGAGTCTCAAGTCATTCTACTTCCTGATAGCTTTTAGGCATACTTGAATAAAGATAGCTCATCACTGTAGGAAAAATCGTATCGTGATCTTTATCATTTTGAATTATGTCAAAGACATGATAGATTAATTGTTGGATTTCTAGATGCTCATCACGGTATAGAGTTTTTTTTGGATTTTTGTTTGAATCCAAAAGTGTGAATCCGTTGTCAGTTTGTAGCAGGTTTTTCAGTACAGAATTTGTGATTTTGATCTTTTCGTTTACGTCTTTGTGGCTGTAATCTTCGTCTAGCTTTTTTATGTAGTTTTTAAGATTGTGAAATGCTGTGTTTGTAATTCTTTCAACATGCTGCTGAAATTTTGTAGAATAGTTTGATGTCGGAACATAAAATTTCATGTTTGCTTTTTTTTCTACAAAGATAATCTCTTTGTCAAGTAGTGAATCCCGGGTCTTCTCAAAGGTTGTTTTTGCCATATACTCTGGGACAATCTTCTTTAGCAGAGCATTATGGTGCATCTCAGGGTTATTTTTTATGCATTCAAAAATTATCCTTTCACGCTCATATAATTCTGAGGTAGGCTCAATATGGGTTATCATCACTAGGTCGACCTAGTATACACAGGTCATATATTTATCATTATCTACGAATCAATTATCCATCATAAAGAGAATGATTTGCCAATAGGGTCAAGCAAGAGAATCTTGAATCTTCTTGGTGTCAGTGAATTGTCTGAATTGCGTGATTTTGTTGTCTTTTATTTGGTAAACGTGTGAAAATGGAACATCAAACTTGTTGCCTTTTTTTGAGATGCCCTGATATCTTCCAATGACTATAACGTTATCAGATGCATCCAAAAACTGTTCAGTAACTGCATGAAATTCTGAAAAATTTTTCAGCATGCCAGGAAAATAATCTCCAAAGATTGCTTCTAGTCCGACATATCTTCCACCGTTTGGCATTCCATCCATTGTTATCCACTCTATTTTTTCATCGCAAAATAGAGGATATTTTTCAGTATCCTTATTTTTAAAAGCATCATAGAATTTTTTTATCATCTCAAGATTTGACATGTTGTTTTAGGTTCTCATATTTTCATAAACGTTACGAAAATACAAACTAAATCATGTCTTTGTTTTTAGAGTCTCTTTCTGAAATTAAAAATACCAGTTTCTTATGCAGATCATCCAAGTTACGTTCTAGTCTTCTTAGAGTTTCAGCCAAGGCATCAGAGTTAGACTCTTCAAGTTCTTTGGTTACAGATTCCTTATGTTTCTCAAGTTTCTTGATTCTTTGCTCGGTCTCAAAAATGGCAGTTTGTAATGCCTCTAAATCATTTTCAAAATTCAATTTACTAATTTTTGGAAAATTCTGGACTTAAAGATTTTGCAATTGTTGAAAATTACATTAAATGAACAGATTCAGAAAACATTATCATGATAATTCCAATAGTGACATCGATGATAAAATGAATAATGCCAACAATGAGACAGTTTTTTCCTAATTTTGGATCTTCCTTTTTTACAATAAAGTACGAAACTAGACCTCCAATAATTCCAAAAATAATTGGCAAAACATACCATGCCTTTGATCTTCGTTGCGGTTCACTCAATACGACATGGAATAACGGAATAAACTTAAGGGTTTGGCTAATCAGACTGGATTAACTGGATAAGACGCTCGATGTTTTTGATGTCGTTTAATTCATTATTTAGAAGAGATTCATATCGTCGCATCTCAACTAAAGAGGTGATGTTTCTTAGTGCTTCTTGAAGCTCGGCAATTTTTGTTCTGGTGACATCGGCCCAAGTTGCAAGCATCTCTAATGCTTCCTTTACATCGGCCTCTTTCATATCGAGTATCATATGGGATTCTTTTAGATAAATTTTCTTAGCATTTAGAACTTTAATTCTTCAGAAACACATTCTATCGTTCCCATGATTATCAAGATTTTCTAAAAATGTATAGAGTTTATAAAAAATAAAAATAGTATGGCTTATGCCAAACTAAGATTAATTGGGGTGGCATTGGTGATTGTGTTTGCCACAGGAGAATGTTTTCGGGCAATCTCAATTAGTTTCTGCAATGTTTCTTGCGAAGCATCGGAATCTATCTTGAATTGGACTTGAATGCTTTTGTATCCTGCCTTTACATTCTCATCGATGTTTAGCAGGCCTCTCATGTCAATATCGCCCTCAAGGACAGTTTCGACCTTATTGATCTTGACATTCATTGCAGATGCATAATATACCAATGTGGTTGTAACACATCCTGCAAGTGCAGTCAATGCATATTCCACTGGATTTGCACCCTGATCAGTTCCTAGCAATACAGGTGGCTCGTCTTTTGTAAAGACAAACGGTTTGCTTCGAACATGTGTCTTTCCTGCTCCGTAAAACGCATTTACGGTTGTACGGTTTTGTCCTCCGTTGATCCAGCTATTCCTTGCACAAAAATGGAATTGAGCTAGGTCTGGTTTTTGTGTTAGATCATCAATGGTTTGAGTCAATTTTGAGACATCAACGCCATTGACAATGTTTTTTTGTATTTGTTGTGTATTCATGAATATGATATCATGATATCGTTATAATAACATTATTATTTTTGATATCATGATATCATAATTTATATAGATACAGCCACAAATGATATCATTGACAAAAAACATCATAGTTCGAGGTTTTGACGATGATACTCACACACATCTTGGAAAAAAGGCAGACCAGATGGGAGTTTCAATTAATTCAATAATAAAAGACGCCGTGGAGCAATGGCTAGATAAAAAAATACATGTTCCACATGTACATGATTTGTTAATTTATTCGGATGAAAAATCAATGAATAACTTTCTCAAGTCATTAGACAAGATGACAAACAATACAGAGTGGTTCAGGTCGTTTGCTGCACCACCAAAACATCATGCAGAAAAAGTGTTATCAAAACTTGATTGGCATAATGGAACTGTTAAGCCATACAATCCTCATGGAACTAATGCGTCAAAATATTGCGGTCAAGTAATTCAGAATATTGCTAAAGCATCGACAAAGAAACCAGTTTGCTGTGTTGACTTTGTAATTACAGATATTGCAAATAATTCGTTTGCACATGCAATGGAGCTTGAAAAGACATATGATGAGACAAGATTGCCAGGGTTGATGTTTTGCCCATACAAAGCAAGTGATTTGATGAATTCAGACATTACAGATATGATCAAGTTGTTTTTGATGCACGATAAGATATTTGTTTTAAAAGATGATGATATCTACAAATTACATATTTCAAAAGAAAGCATTCATAAAATTTTTCTGAATTAAAATAAATTAAAGAATTTCCAACAAACTCACATTATAATTTTAGTATCACAAGTTTGTACGTAAGTTGGACTGTCTTTTTATTCTCTATCGATATATTCTTCGATTCCAGGAGGTGTTGGTGCCAATCCTTTTCTCTTTCTGATTTCTGCAATTGCAGTTGCAGCAATAGATTTTGGCAATTCAGTCCATGCCTTAAAGGAAGTATTCCATGTTGCACGTCCTGCTGTTTGTCCTCTCATTGCTTCAGAAAGTGTAAATGTTTCAGATGCTGGGATTTCTCCAACAATAATACTTGCAGCTCCTTTTTGTTGCATGTCAAGTACTTTACCACGTTTACCAGAAAGAACGGTCGCTACGTTTCCTACCAAGTCAGTTGGAACCCTTACCTCAATTGCAAGCATTGGTTCCAGAATTGTAGTTCCTGCAGTAAGTAAAGCTCCCATACATGCACGTCTAGATGCCGGTCCAAGTTGTGAAAGACCACGGTGTGCTGTATCCTCGTGAGGTACAAAGTGAGTAAAGATGAACTTGCAGTCCCTCATCTGCTCTTTGCAGAGTGGACCTTCTTTCATTACTTCTTCAAATCCAGAGTTAATAGAGTCAGTTGACTCTTGAATAAACTGGACACCTTTTGTTCCGTTAATCATTACGTTTCCACGAGGGTCTAGTTTCATAATTCTCTTAATTGTATCAGTATCCCATCCTGCGCCCTTTAGAAGGTCAGCGACTACTTTCTTGTCTTTCATGTCGCTGATTTCACCAGTTCTAAGCATGTGTGCAATTGCTGGCTCCAATGGCTCTACTTTCATGAAAATCTTGTTGTGTCTGTTTGGAGATTTTGACATGATAGGTTCACATGTTCCTTTGACGGTTTCTCTGTAATTGATAAGTGGCTCTGATGTTATGATTTCTACTTTGGCGTCTTGAATTCTATGTGTTGCAACATCAAGGTGTAACACACCCATTCCAGCTACTAGTGTTTCGCCAGATTCTTCATCGATTTTTACTACAAGGTTAGGATCTTCAATTGTTAGTTGTTTGAGAACCTCGACAAGTTTTGGCAAGTCCTTTGGATGTTTTGGTTCTATTGCAACTTGCACGACAGGTTCTGATACATACTTGACTCCTTCAAACATTGGAATTCCTTTGACAGATGAAATTGTATTTCCTGCTCTAGCTTCAGTTAATCCTAATAATGCCGGAATGTTTCCTGCACCAAGCTCACCGACTTGTTCTCTTTGGTTTCCCATGAAAAAGTTTACAGATTGAACTCTGCCTTCTCTTTTTGCATCAATGATGTTTACTGTTTGTCCGTCCTTTATTGTTCCAGAAAACAATCTACCAATTGCAACAGGACCTGCTGCAGGATCCAAGACCATGTTGACGACCATCATGATTGTTGGTCCGTCATCACTGCATGCCAAGAGTGCTTTACCAATATCAGATTCAAGGTCACCTTTCCAAATTTGTGGAATTCTGTACTTTTGAGCAACGTGTGGTGGTGGGACATGCTTTACTACCATTCCCAATACCGCATCAGCCAATGGGGCTCGTGCTACCAAGTCTTCTACTTTTTCATTTTTGTAAGCATCAATGACATCTTTGAATGTGATACCTTTTTCTTTCATGATATCTACGTTAAATGCCCATTTGTCTTTGGCAGAACCAAATGTAACACTGGCATCCTGGATTGATACTTTCCATTTGTCTTTGTATTCAGGTTCAGCATAAGTGTCAACTAGTTGGTTAAAGCTAGACACTACACCTGCAAGTGTCTCTTGCATTTTTTCTGGCGTCAAACGTAATTCTTTGATTAGTCTGTCTACTTTGTTGATAAATAAAACTGGTCTTACTCTTTCTTCAAGTGCCATTCTTGTTACAGTCTCTGTCTGTGTCATAATTCCCTCTACTGCATCACATACTACAGTTGCACCATCGATTGCCCTAAGACTACGAATTACCCTTCCACTGAAATCCACGTGTCCAGGTGTATCGATCATGTTAATGACAAATTCTTTGTCTTTTTGTGTAAAGTGTAAAGTTACGTTTGCTTGGTAAATTGTAATTCCTCTTTCTTGCTCCTCTTTATCAAAGTCCATTGCAAGTGCCTTTCCAGCTGCAGATGGAGCAATAATTCCAGAAGCTGCCAACAAGCTGTCACTCATCGTAGTTTTTCCGTGATCAACGTGAGCGATTACACTAAAGTTTCGAATCTGTTCTTTATTCTTGATGATTCTCAAGACTTCAGTCGTTGACTTGAATTTTGCCATATTCGCAAACCCAATTATTCAGCTATTAAATCTTATGAGCAAAATAGATCAGTATATCATTTGATTACTTGCGTTACGAAATTTTTTTGCTAAAATAAAATGACATTCTTTTTTTCCTTGTTTTTTAGCCTCAAAAAGAGGAAGTAATTGAGACAAATACACATAGTAAAGAAACTGAGAAATCTTGTCTTTTGATTCAAAAGTGGGATGAATTACATTTAATCCGACACTTTTCAAATTTTTTGCAAGCTGTTTGTTGTGAGAATTTTTTTCGTCAAAGATTATCACGGTATCATCTTTATTGATACAAAACAATTCCATATGAGAAAACTGCTCTATTCTCTGAAAATGAACGTCGTATCCTAAAATCTCATAAAACTTTGCAGCACAATACATTGCAATTGGATATGTATATTCTGAACCTAAAACAAATATTCGCTTTCCAGTTTTTGATTTTTTTGCATCAGAAAATGCTTTTTTGAAGATTTGAGGATTTTTCGGAATTGATAAAGACGTAACTAGAGAGATGCATGTCAAGGCAGTTTCCAAAAAGGTAATACTTCCTGCAGTAAAGACATCAGAGGTAGAAGATTTCATTATTATGGAATCGTTGCATGCTTTTGCCAGTCTACTTTGAGGTCTAGATGTGATAGTAATTGATTTTTTTGCAATTTTTGCAGCTCTGATGTTAGATATAGTATTTCCAGACACTGAAACAAAATAGACAGTTTTATTTTTTGCAATGGTTTTGTTTTTTATCAAGTCAAGCGGATCAAATGATCTTACTTGATAATTGGAAAATATCTCGGCCAGCATTGCAGATACAAAAGAATCACCAGTACCAGAAAATATGACATTTTTTTGCAATAATTTAGAAAGAGGTTTTTGTGGGCAAAATGTCTCTAAAAACTTGATTTGATTAAGAATATCTTTTTCATATGCTTCTATTGTTTTCACAAAAATTGTAAAACAATTGCCACATATTAGAAAAACGATCTAGTTTTGATTTTTATAACGACTGTTAAGGAATAAAACGTGGAAATTTCTGTAGGACACACTCCAGACTCAGATGACGCATTCATGTTTTATGGAATGTTTACAGGCAAAGTTGCATCACCAGATTTTACAGTAAAGCATGTCATTGAAGACATTGAAAAGCTAAACAGAAAAGCCACCAATCCAGAGCTTGATGTTACTGCAGTATCAGTTCATGCATGTGCTTACATTCCAGGATATACTATTTTGAGAAGTGGTGGGAGTTTTGGAATAGGGTATGGTCCGATAGTTACTGCAAAAAAGCAGATGACATTAGACGAAATTAAAAAATGCAAAATTGCAATACCGGGAAAAATGACATCAGCATTTTTGTTGCTTCAGCTGATGATAGGCAAGTTTGATTATGTTGAAATGAACTTTAGCGATATTCCAGAGGCAGTAAGAGATGGAAAAGTAGATGCAGGATTAGTAATTCACGAGACTCAATTGTCATACCAACAAGAAGGAAATATCAAAATTGTAGACGTTGGAGAGTGGTGGGATAAAGAAACCGGTGGATTACCAGTTCCATTAGGAATCAACGTTATGAAGACAAGTTTGGGAATGGACACCATTCACAAATTTGACAGATATCTGCAAGAATCGATTCAATACGGACTAGATAATCTTGATGCGGCATTAGATTATGCAATGCAGTACAGCAGAGGAAAACCAAGAGAGTTAATTGAGAAATTTGTAAAAATGTACGTAAACAATGTCACCGTAAATATGGGAGACAAAGGGAAGAGTCAATCCGAAGACTCTTTGAGATGGCAAAACAAAAAAACTTGGTGCCGGAATTTGGACTCAGCATAGCCATCAAGTAATTATATTACAAAAAATTTCATAATACAATGGGAGATGGAATAGGCGGACCTGTGATTGGTTGTATGTCAAATAATACATTTGAGATGCTTGTAACACATTTTCGTAAAGACAACAAAGACGAATATGCAAAGACTGAAAGAATAATCATTGCAAAGATTGACAATCCAGATGAGCCAGAATACAAAGAAACAACAAAGACGGATTTAGAAATGGCATTGACAGGAAAATTTGTCTCATGCAATGTACAATACAGAGATTCAAAGACAGATGCGCTTGTGTGCAATGTATTTGTTCAAAAACCTCCAGAGGGATTTTAGAATTTAATTATTTGTAAAATAAATTCTAAAAAATATTTTAGCAAATTATCTCAAATTCAATGAAAATACCAATGACACTAATATTTGAGTAAAAAATACAGTAATCATGAGATTTGTTGTAGACCAGCAAGTTGAAGACATTGAATTACCTGAAAATCTAAAATTAAACACATTTTTGCAGGAATTTCACTCAGACTGTCCTCATTTAGAATGCAGTTTTGGATTTTATGGATTTGCGTTTGGCCAGTCCCCATTTCCTGTACCAAAAATCATGCAAGATGCGCTGATAAAAAATGCAGGTAAAGGAACATACGCTGCAGTTCAAGGAATTCCAGAATTAAGAGAAGCAATTGCAAAATACAACAAGCATTATTTTTCAATGGATATTGATCCAAAGAGAATCTATGTAGGACCAGGAACAAAAGAACTGATATTCAATTTACTTGAAATTTTACACGGAACTGTAATTTTACCAACGCCTGCTTGGCTTGGATATTTACCTCAAATTAGATTGTTAAAGAAAAATTTTCACATGCTGCCAACGCAAGCAAATCAAAAAATTTCGCCAAGTGATCTTAGAAAACTTGCACTAAGACTGCATGACAGACAAAAGGTTCTGATACTAAACAATCCAAACAATCCAACAGGGTTACTTTACAACAGATTAGAGCTAGAAGAGATTGCAGATGTATGCAGAGAGCAATCAATAGCAGTTATCTCCGATGAAATTTATGCACAGACAACTTATGACTTTACCAAATTTGTCAGCATGGGAAAAATTTATCCTGAAGGTACATTTGTTACAAACGGATTATCAAAATCACATGCAGCCGGAGGATACAGATTGGGTTATGTGATATTTCCACAACACGCTTTAGATCTTAAAATACAATTTAAAAAAATACTTGCTACAGAGTATACTGCAGTATCAACTCCAATTCAATATGCAGCAGTTAAAGGGTTTGAAATTAGCGATGAGATAAACGAGTATTTTGAAATTACAAGAAACATTCACAAAATTATGGGAGAGTATGTTTACAATGAATTATCAAAGATTGAAGGGGTAAAGGTTACAAAACCTGAAGCGACGTTTTATCTTTTGGCAGATTTTAATCACTATGCACCAGAATTACAAGCAATGAAGATCAACACATCACAAAAACTATCAGAAGCGTTGATTGTTCATCCATATCACACAGCAATTGTTGGCGGAGATAGCCTCGTATTGGAAAGAACGGACTATAGCGCAAGGATAGCATATGTGGACTATGACGGTGCAAAAGTTTATGAAAATTATAAAAAACAGAAACCAAAAACTAGTGCTGAAAGATTAGAGTTTGCAAAAACAAACGCCCCAAGAATAGTAGCAGGATTAGAAATGATTGAGAAATTCTTTGAAAAACTCAAAGAAGATGTAGCAGCCAATCTTAGTTCAAAAAGAGATAGTCTCAGTGTTCCAAATTAGAACTGTTTGGGTTTTTTAAAATTTATTAAAAATACATTACAAAAACATACTTTTGAATCGCTTTAATTCAATCTTAAAAGGATGTCGTATGCATTAGAATACAACACCAACCTGATTATCATATCAATCAAATAGAATACATGGATAGTAAAAAAAGAACTCTTGCCAAGACAGCACTATACAGAGGGTCAATTACAGTTCTGTTGTTTACTTTACTATGGTTTTCAACTAACAACATCTATGAAACCTCATTCATAACAATAATTTTCAACGTCTTAGCAACTATAATCTATTATTTCCATGAAAGATTATGGGGCAAAATAAAATGGGGAAATTCAGAAGCGCCAAAACTAGTTAGCAATCAAAACGCAAGCTGTCAATAAAGAATATCATCTACAAGTAACAAATTTATTTAGAATTCCTTTACTTTCTTTTTCTTTATTTTTTTAGGATTGTTTTCATCTTCATATTCTATTTTTTCACCGCAAAATGGACAAAAATCAATTGGTTGTACTGAATGTCCTTCATATGTAATGTTATTTACTATTGCAAATTTTCCTTGTTCATAACTCCAAACAGTAAATTTTTTGCATAAAGTTTTGAATTGCTCGCAACAAAATTGCGTATCGCGATTTAATGTAAAATTAGAATAGGTGTTATTTTCAGATTCGGGATCCTCAAGAGTCTTTTTTTTGTAAATGGCACGCATAGAAAAGTCATTTAAATAACGCATTGACGCCTGATAAACCCTTTCTCAATTATGAAAAGATATCAAGAATACCACGTGCAAGTCAAGTCAATCAACACATAATTTAAAAAATCAGTGGCTTTGATCTAGTATCATGAGCGTAGAGCGCATAGTCTTTGAGTATGTGAAGTATATTGACAAGGAACCAGGCAAGTGTCCTGCTTGCGGCTTTAAAATAATTATTGAGTGCTGTAGTTTCATTAAAGGCCGTGGATGGTTTTGCCCAAGTTGTAAAACATTGTCAGTTTACGACAAGGACATTCAAAAAATGATAGGAGAGAACGTCTCAGTCTTACCTGTAATTCCAAAACCCCCATATTCATTTGGAGAGACACTGAAACCATCATCAAAAGTACGATTAATAGAATAGCAGAATCTTCGGCAGAGCCATCTATCGATAAGGTTGTTTTTGAACCAAGGTTTAATTTTAGTTAAATTGAAGAAGGAAAAATGGGAATTGTATCAGTAAAAAAAGGATGGACCAAAAATAGCAAACTTGCATTAATTGGCCTCATAGGAAGCATCATAGTAATTATCATTACACTGACATTTTGATAAACTGATTTTCTAATTGAACAAGCATAAATTTAACGCAGATAACTAACAGCATGCATTGTGACGATAAAAGAATGATTGTTGTTCTAAAGGAGAGCATTCTAAATTGTTTTAATGACCTAAAGGAGAAAGACTTTGACGACGAATTAGCTCTGAAAAATCTCAACGAGTCAATAACAGAATACAAAGAGTACAAACTTTCACTAAAAGAAAAATAGCAAAAAACATTACAGATTAGACAAATGGATGGGTTTATGCGTAAAACTGCCCAAGACATATTTTGATTTAGACCAGTAAATTAGAAGAGAGCCGATCTGAATTTGCACATCGTTTCAAAGATCTAGAATTACTGACCCCAAATTATTTAATGTCAAATAATACAGAATGCTTGATGTCAACAAATCCGGAACGGTCAATATCTTACGTTCTAACAAAATACGTTACCGCTTACATGAACAAGGATGTGTTGATGTTAAATCAAAACACTCACACCAGAGAAGCTGCAAGATTACTCCAACATCATGAAAGAGATGACATTATCGTAATTGATGACGATAACAAGCCAATTGGAATCGTAACTGATGAGGACATAATTAACAAAGTAGGCGATACTTCGGTAAATGCGGAATTTACATTTTTAAAAGAGATAATGGCCACACCCCTAATCACAATTAATGAAAAATCAACTCTTCAAGATGCGCTACACAAAATGCGAGATCATGACATTAGAAAACTTCCAATCGTAACAAAGAAAAACGAAGTTATCGGGATTATCTACCAAGGAACCATTGCAAATGTAATTAGAGATGCTACCGCTACTGCGCCTAGGCTTTTCAGTCCTCCAGTAAAGGCAATTTTAGGAAATCTCGGATTTGTGTTACAGTTTGCAGGTGTTTTGCTTATCGTACCTGCAATATTATCAACCATACTAGGGGAAACTGTAACTGCCACAGGAATTTATCTCACAACGGTTTTGTTGTTGGTGGTAGGGTTCTTTCTGAACTCTTATGGTGAAAAGGCAAGTCTTAATCTTCACCAAGCATCCATTCTTGTAGTCTCTAGTCTTTTAGTACTGACATTGTTTGGAACTATACCATATCTGTACATTATTCCGCATGAAGGATCAAGTTATGAGGTATTTGCTAGCGCATTTTTTTCAAGTGCAGCAGGATTTACCACTGGAGGCATATCACTATTTGATTATCCAGAAGACCTTCCTCAAAGTTTTACATTTTACCGAAGTTTCACACAGCTTGTAGGAGGAATGAGTTTCATCTACTTGATAATTACGGCATTTTATCCAGAATCAAAGCTACAGTCCATGCGAGGTTTTATTTCCGGAAAGACACTGCACATGAGAGAGCTATTTGCAACCATAACTATAATTTTTATTCTGTACATTTTCATTGTTGCGATTTTACTATACTTGTTTGGCGAAAGAAACATCATAGACAATTTTTCATTAGCTATGAGTACAATAGCAACAGGAGGATTCGTTCCAAATTCAACGATTCTGGATAATCTGATATGGCAAGAAAAATTAACTTTGATTGGAGGCATGATACTAGGTGCGCTTCCATTTACTTTTCACTATGCATTGGTAAAAAAGAAATTCTTGGCACCAAAACTTGGAAAGGAAGTTTTAGTATATTTTACAATTTTAGGTAGTGCCATACTTTTGTTTATAGGACTTAGTGGGTTGGACCCACTGACAGGTGTATTTTATACAGTGTCAGCTAGCACCACCGCAGGATTTCAGATGGATGATTTATCCACATTTAATGTGCCAGCACATGTAATTTTGATCATCTTGATGTTAATTGGAGGTTGTGGGTTTTCAACTGCGGGTGGAATCAAGATATTCAGATTCATGCACCTAAAAGACATTAAAAAATTAATAAATAAAAAATTACGTTCTGAGTTAACTCCACAAGCAAAAAAAGAGCTAACTTCAACAATAATCATAATTGCATTATTTCCATTAATTGCATCAATGAGTGCAGTATACATGACAACTGCATATGAAGCGAATTTTCAAGATGCATTTTTAGAATCTACAGGAATAATTACAACTGGAGGACTATCAACTGGGATAATTGACATCGATACTGATCCTAATGCCAAAATACTTTTCTCATTTCTAATGATTTTTGGAAGAATGGAGATTATTGCCATCATCTACATATTTGTCCCAAAATTAATTTAATTAAAAAACTAGACGGCAAAATCACAAATTATCCAATTACCTAATATATGATAAAAATTAACTTTTATTGAAAAGATGTTAATAGACAAAAAAATATTCGCAGCAGGAATTGCAATGGTAGTAGTTGGCGTCATCATTGTAGTAAACCTCAACGCGACAATGCCTGTAGGACAAGCAGGGATGAGTGAAGAAGAGATTGTGGATTTGCTGACAAAACAACAAGAAAATCAAGATATGACCACACTTGCAGGAATTTTAATTGGTGTCGGGTTTTTGCTGATTTTAATTAGTTTTGGAGCAAGAAGAAAAAACAAAGGAAATATCAAAAAGGAAGAAAAAAAGCCAGCATCATAAACTTCAAACATTTTAATTCCAAAAGTATCATTACAAGATATTGATTCATGCAGAGATTAGCGTTTATCCAATTGGAACAAGTGAGACCAGTGTGAGTTTCTACATCGCTAAAGGAATAGAAGCAATCCAGAACATAAAGGAAATAAAATATGAAATTAATCCTATGGGAACTGTTTTAGAATCAGAAAGTATCGATAAGATTTACGAAGCAAGTAAAACAATCATGGAAGTGGTCCACAATCTGGGGGTAAATAGAGTAGAGATTATTTTAAAGATTGATTCAAGAAAAGACAAACAAGTAAAAATGGAAGATAAAGTTGAATCGATAAAAAAACACTTTAGATAATGAAATTAGAATTTTCTTATAACATTAAAAAAGCTGTCACGTTGTGCAGGATTTCGTCCAATCTCTTTTACAGTCGTAGCTAACTCTTCAACAGATGATGTTGTGGGTTTTCCAGCTGCACGATAGATCTCCTCAGAGAATGCAGTTCCTACCAAGTCATTTCCACCATTAGACAGTGCAACTTGTGCAAGTTTCTTGCCATATGCTACCCAGTATACCGAGATGTTGTTCAAAACATTTGCAAGCATCAATCTAGACAATGCAATAATTCTCAAATCATACACAGAAGAGCATTCATGATTAACAAGATGCTGCTGTTCAAGTTCAGTATTATCCAAACTGAATTTTAGTGGAATCAAAGTGATGAATCCATTTGTCTTTTTTTGTAATTCACGAATTTTTATCAGGTGATCAATGATATGAGATGGCTTTTCAATATGACCATAAAGCATAGTTACATTACTTTTGATTCCAAGATTGTGGGCCTGCTCTATAGTATCTAAAAATTCCTGCCCAGTGCATTTACCTCGAACAATTTTTCCCCTGATTTCAGGATGGAATAACTCTGCACCTCCTCCCGGCATAGAATCAAGACCAGCGGACTTAAGACGGGAAAGTACTTCCTTTACAGAATTTTTTGTAAGTTTAGACAAAAAGAAAATTTCAGCAGCAGTAAGTGCTTTGATGTTTAATTGAGGATGGTTTTTCTTGATAACTCTCATCATGTCTTCATAATACTCTAAAGGAAGTGTCGGATGAAATCCACCTACGATGTGAACTTCGGTTGCACCCATTGATTTGGCAATTCCAACACGTTGTTCTATTTGCTCTGGGGTGAGGGTGTATGCGTCTTCTGCTCCATCTTTTCTATAAAATGCACACATTTGACAGCTAGCTGCGCAAACATTTGTGTAATTCATGTAATATGATGCCGCAAATGTCACGGTATCGCCAACCAATTTTTTTCTTGCAATATCTGCAACTGCACCTAATACGTGCAAATTATCATAATTCATCAATTCAATACCATCATCATATGTCAGCTCTTCGCCAGAAATTGCTTTATCCAGTGCCTTTGATTCAGATATGAGCTGATCTAACACATAGCAAGTCAGTTGTTAAAGGATATATTCCTTAACTATAGGTCTCAAGAAATAAGTAGGCAAACAAACCATACACTTTATGGTACTTCCATTAATTGATGAACACAAGCCAAAATGTTACTTGTGCCATATGGGATTTGAAAACATTGAGAATCTTAGAGAACATCAAAATACAGAGCACAAGGAATTTTTTGAATCGCATGAAAATAACAATAGACGAGAGCCTGCACCTGGCGATGTCACCGTGTTTTAGCTTTTTGTTGTTTGATTGATTTGAGTAATTCTTGCACCATTTCTTTGCTAATATTTGCAAGATCATAATCGTGATCAATTGAAAGTGCTTTTTTGAAATGCTTTAGTGCGTCAGGAAGATTTCCCAATTCTCCCAATGACAGTCCTTTGTATGCTAAAGCCATAGCACATTTTTTATCAATTTTCAGAGCAGAGTCATAACAGATAATCGCATCAGAATAATTTTCAATTGTATGTAATGATGCTCCCTTGTTTACCAAGGCGTTGATGTTTTTTGGATCAATTGATAATGCCTTGTCATAATATTTATGGCCTGTTTTATTCTACCCAAATTTTGCAGTGTCACACCTTTGTCAATTATGACGTTGATGTTTTTTGGATCTTGTTTTAATGCTAAATCATATAGTTTTAGAGCTTCGGAAAAATTGCCATCTTCACAATACTCATAAGCTTGAGACATCATTTTATCCAATTCTTTACTCATGACATCTTTGATAACACTTTATCAATAATATAGATTGAGTCCGAGCTAGCTAAGATTCCACATTAATTGTTCAAAAAAGAATTAAAGCCATTTCAAAATTAGTATTTAATACAATTAGTTAAATCCAAATTTAATCAAAGGTTTTAATCAAAAAAATTTTAAAACATTTGAAGTTACATGAAATCTCTTCAGACAGAAAAACCAACAATTTCCTTAGGAATTATTGCAGTAGCGGTTCCTGCAAGGATGCTGCCGATAATTGTAAAACTTGCAAATTTGAAAGTTTCCCCAACAGACAAAATGCCAGCACCAGGAAACAATGCCCAAAAAATGACTTCACATGTAACAAAATCAGTATGATTAGAAATTTCCCCTTTTGATCATACTGATTATTTTTTTAATTTCTTACTATGGGATTGCCAAATCTTTAATTGAATATGATTAAAAAGAAAATTAATGGATCTTAACGAAATACTCACAAAAGAGAGAGATGTTCTAAGAGATGAAAACATAGAATTAAGAAATAAAATAAAAGATCTAGAATTGAAAATACAAGAACTGCAGAAAAATAGCAAATAAACTCAAAGTATCATTTACCACAAATAATCAATTGTGTGTAGTGAGTGTCTCTTTTCTTTGTATTCTAATACCGATTGATGCATATCGTCTAGAATCTCCTCGTCCAAATCATCTAACTTGTTAATTTTGAGTCCGAACTCACTTGCATTTTGAATGATTTCTGGAATCTTCAATTATAAAAAATGCCAAAAATTATAGATTTAAAGTTGTTTATTAGATACGATCATCAGATTTGCAAAATTGATTAGAAGATTGTTTGAAGAATTATTTTATAATTCCATATTTTGATCTAATTTTAGACCTTTGTATCTATTTCTTATAGTAACTTCAGTCACACTAGCAGCTTCTGCGATATCACGTTGAGTGATGTCTTCACCGTTTTTGACACATGCCAAATACAGGGCAGCTGCAGCAAGTCCCATCGGATCTTTTCCTGCAGATTCCTCATGTTCTTGAGATATTTTTAGAACTTTAGCAGCATAACGTTTTGTTTTTTCAGTGATTCCAATTCTACTTGCAATTCTTGCAACACATTGGATTGGGTCAACTACGGGCATCTTTAGATCTAGTTCTCGATGCAATAATCGATAACATCGTGCAATGTCTTTTTTCTTCAGATTTGCAGCTTCGCCAACGTCATTTAATGTTCGTGGTGTTTCTGTATCTCTACATGCAGCATAAAGTGCAGATGCAATCATTGCAGATATTGATCTTCCACGTACTAATTTTTTCTCAATTGCTTTTCGGTAAATGTAAGCTGCCTTTTCAATTACAGCGTCAGAGAGTGCAAGTTTATCTTTTAATCTGTTTAGTTCGCTTAATGCTTGTCTAAGATTTCTATCAACTGACTCGTGAACTTGACTTCTACTATCCCATGTTCTTAATCGCTCAATGGTACTTTTCATTGATGCCGTTAGTGGTTTGCCAGATGCATCCTTATTCATAGGATTAATGATTGTAGATAATCCCATATCGTGCATAGTAAGAGAGGTCGGAGCACCGGCTCGAGCTTTGTTTCCATGTTCGTCTTGTGTAAATGATCTCCATTCAGGTCCTGATTCTTGAGATTTTTCAGAAATAACATAGCCACATTTTCCGCAAAACCTTTCACCAGTTACATCATCAGTAAGTAATGCGTTTTTTGCGCATCGGGGACAATTATCAGCATTAACAGACTGTAAAACCATGATAGTATTCCTTATTGCTTCGATATAATAACTAGTAGGAAATAGGGAATTATTTATTTTTGCTTATTCGTAAGCCCGCTTCAGAAGATCGCATTATTTTAAAAATAATAAAAAACCAAACAGAAACTAAATCATGATGCGTGCTTATCTCTAGGATCAAGTTTCAGGGATTTGTTAAAGCATTCCAGTGCTTCTTCGTAACGACCTAAACTGCGTAAGGCTACAGCCTTAAAATTCCACAAGTC
Organism: Nitrosarchaeum sp. AC2; assembly: GCF_013407385.1. Classification (NCBI taxonomy): domain Archaea; kingdom Thermoproteati; phylum Nitrososphaerota; class Nitrososphaeria; order Nitrosopumilales; family Nitrosopumilaceae; genus Nitrosarchaeum; species Nitrosarchaeum sp. AC2. The sequence continues at coordinate 944,792 of NZ_CP030847.1, forward strand.
AGGGTCGTCTTGATTCAAAAGTAATGCTTGCTCAAAATAACCCAAAGACTCTTCAAAATTTCCAGAGTTTAAAGAGGCCTGACCTTTTAAAACAAGTTCCTTGATTTCCACTGTATCAGAAATACAATCTCTTTGCTTTAAGTTTGAACTGGAAGATTACCTCAAAACGTATCAAAAATAAATAAAATTAAACATGTATTAAATAATTTAGCTAAAATTTAAATATATTTTTAAAATATAGAAGATACTTGAATTTAGATAAAAACGATGAGAGAATTCTTAAAAATTTATTGGTTGATGCAAGATTATCTGCAAGACAACTTGGGTTAAAACTTGGAATGTCCACGGTCACAATATTATCTAGAATTAAAAAACTTGAAAAAGAAAAAGTGATCAAAGGGTATACAGCATTAATAGACCATGAAAAATTAGGCTATACGTTAACTGCAGTAATTGAGATTATTGCAAAAAAAGACAAAATCATAGACATTGAAACGGAGCTAGCAAAGATAGAAAATGTCTGTGGAGTGTATGACATTACAGGGAATACAGATACGCTGGTTATTGCAAAATTCAAATCGCGCAACGAGTTAAGCGAGTTTGTAAAAGGAATAGCATCAATCCAAAATATAGAAAATACCATAACTCACGTAGTTCTAAATACTGCAAAAGAAGACTTTAGACTAGCATAAAAATGAAAAAAGTCAGCATCATAATATCAAGTATAATTCTCATATGTATGATTCAAAATGTGTCTGCGCAGATAGACGATACAGAGAAAAAATTGCAAATGGAATTAGATGTTACAGATGAGCAGAAAATTATTTTATTTTCAGGCTTTGCAATAGCAGTAATTGGGCTTTTCATATATCTTGCAAGAGACATAATCTTAAGAAAGAAGACCACATATGACGACAAAGAATTTGATTCAAAGAATGATAAAACATACGAGAAATATCATTCTGATTGGTCTGATGATTATGAAGAGATAGGAACCAGAAAAAACTCAAAGGAGGACAAAGAATTCAGAAGGTTGTTGCAGGACCCATCATTACCGGATTATTATAAAATACTAGATGTTTCACATAATGCAACACTTGAAGAGATAAAAAAACAATATAGGATAATGGCAAAAAAGATACATCCAGACAAAAACAAAGAAGAAAAATCAGATGAGGCGATGGTTCAAATCAACAAGGCATATGAGATATTATCAAACGAAGAATTACGAAAAAAATACGATATACATCTAAACAAAGATTAAGAAGATTCCAGTTTTACCAAAATCATATTTAATTCAATTTTAGACGAGCTTTGAACACTATTTGTCAAATTTGTAAATAATGATAATGATAATTTTTTGCCATCATGAATGATTTGGGTAGTAATTTTGATTTCACGAAATTCTGTATTTGGGCCTAGCATGGTTTTTGACAATAATGGAATTATTGTTAAATCATTTATTGTTCCTTTGATTTTATATGCAAATGTATCTGAAAAATAGACTCCACCTCTAGTTGTAGGAGCATTAACAGGAGTAGGAGAATTCACAATAGATACGTCAGTCAAAGCATATGTCATATTATCAATATGCAAGGTATAGTCAAGTGACTGCTTTTCATTAATACTCATAAGAGATTCAAGCAAATCCAAGTTAACAGACAACAAAATCAAAAAAAATGATAATTCTATTGAGTCTTTCGCAAAAATAATGATTTTTCAAAAATTATCATAAAGATAATTGAGATTTTCAATAAACTTAGAGTATTCTTTAAAAACAACAATTAGAATCAGTATCTATTGCAAGAGCTTGTAAACTCACACACCATGCGTAATGAGATTTTGAGCCTGATTGTAGAAAGCGGTATGGACCAAGATTGCTATACTGAGATGCTAGACTATACCATCGAGTTATTTGAGACACAGGGATTAGGAAGTGATTACTATGGTTATCACAATATCAATCACGAATTAGAAGTAACTCATGTTGCTCTTTTATCTGCAAATCTAAACAACACATCAAAAAGATTTGCCAAGGATGATTTGAAGTATCTGTATGCTGCAGCTTTATTTCATGACTTTGATCCTCAAAAAAGCGTAGACAAACCACACGAAGAAAATGTTTTGAAGTTTATTTCATCAGATAAAAAATTAAGAAAACTATTAGATGATGCAAAATTAGATATTGAAATAATCAAGGTGTTAATTCTTAGAACAACATATCCATGGAGTGGAACACTTAGGGAAAATGCAGAACGACAGATCAAAGAATGTTTTAAAAATTCTCCATTAACAAAAGACAATCAATCAAAACAAGAGCATTTTATGAATCTAGGATGGTATCTTTCAGTAGTTGATAGAATTAGTGGTTATGCATTAGGAAATTTTTCAAAAGCTATGGAGATGGCAAAAATGAATGCGCATGCTTTAGCATGGAGGCCATCACTCATTGTCAGAAGTTCTGTAGCTTATTTTGAAGAATTACTTAATAAAGAAACTGAGATGTGTAGATTCATTTTAGAATCACTACCAACTAACATGAGAAAGAATTTTTTTGATACAGTATTAGCATTTATGAATATTAGACAACAAGAGATTTCAATACAAGCAAACTATACTTATGACAATCTAAAATTAGTTCCAACGATTGAAAAGATCGATACCAGAAAAGATCCAGAGTTTATGAAGACATTATTTTCAATATTTTTAGAACTACCAAAACCATTACAATTTGCAAAAGACAATTTTGAAGAATCAGTAAAAGATCAGAACATAATTCTCAACACTTTAAGATTAAATGATTGTCATGGAGAAATAGTAGGATTTGCAAAGGGAGGACCTTTGGAAAATTATAGATTAAGACCAGAGATAAGAGATGAAAATTATGGGTTAAACAATACAATATTCTTAGAGCCTCTGGCATTAAAAATGGGATACTGGGGACTAAAAGGAGGGAGTGAAATGCGTCACATGTTCATCATGCAGGCTCATGCTAAAAAATACAAGTATCTTACAAGTTTTGCCTTAAGAGACGTAATAAAATCAAGGATTGATAAAGAGAGTGCCGAGTTTGTCACAAGATTTGATCCAGAAAGATGGGATTACTATAGGATCAAGATTTAATTGTCAATTATAGAAATAAGCCATTACTCAATGTATTAGACAATAAAATACATAACACAACTAAAAGCAAATAAAACAAATCAAGAATAGTATAGAAATGCTTTATTAACAAAATAATTGCCAGAAAATCATGATAAAGCAATTAGGGGTTATTTTTTCAATATTGTTAGCATTCATAATTTTCATCAATCCCGCATTTGCAATAGAACCATTAGACAGAGTAGAGATCACAAACCCCAGACTTGTAAATTCATTTGGATCTCAAATATCAAATCAGATCAATGTAAATCAGCAAATTCAGATCACAGCTGATGTTAAAAATAATCAAGATAAAACTCAAACATTTGTGTATATTGTTCAAGTTAAAAATCAAAACGGGGTAATCATAACAATAGGATGGATTAGTGGATTACTTAATCCAGGACAAACTTTCAGTCCAGCACTTTCATGGGCACCAAAAATATCAGGCGAATATACTGCAGAAATTTATGTATGGGATGTGTCAGAAGAAGGAAGTACTAAATCATGGCAAAGATTAGATGCATTAGCTGAACAAGTATCTTTGAAAATCACAAGTTAATCATAATTACATGTACGTAAATTACAAACTCTTAGGATTAACTAATGCAAAAAACAGTGTTTGTGAATAAATTAAGATCACAGGTTTGCCTCATAGTAAAAAAAAATTAACAAGATCTCGCTAATAGAACCACGTGCCTATTAACGATATGACAATAGGATATTGCGTAAAGTGCCGAGATAAAAGAGACATCGAAGGCGCAAAACCATACACCATGAAAAATGGCAAACCAGCTCTAAAAGGCACCTGCCCAAAATGCAGCACAGCCATTTTTAGAATCGGTAGAGGCTAGAAACTAACAAGTTAAACTAGTAATGCCATTCCGGAGTTAGTCCATTCCACAGCGAACGCAGTGGAGATGGATCTTTTTCTATTTCTTGAATTATTCTATTTTTTACCACAAAGAAAAAATTTTCAAGAGCATCAATTCCACCATCAGAAAATAATTCTCCACCAATCTCTGTAATTCTTTTTTTCTTTTCTTCTAATTCAGAAGATTCAGGATTTTGCAAACAGAAAGTCAGCAAATCCAATAATTCTTCTTCAAGCATGAAATCCATCAAAAAGTTCTACTTTATAGGCGATAATAAGTATTAGTTTGCATGACATCATTCCTGGTGGAAAAGAAAAATAAAAAATCCTTTGAAGATAAGGTTAGCAAACTATCCATTAGAACACGACAAAATATTGAAGCTGCTAAAAATTCCTTTGATAGATTCTGTCAGGACTACTATGATGGTAGAACAATTGACGATATATTCAGAGAACTAGGAACTCTCAAAGGAGAAGAACAGACAGAAGCAGTAAGAGATACGCTTCAGTCTTGGATTGATTGGCAGTATCAAAAAGGGTCATTGACTAATTCAATCAAGCAATACATATCAAAAATTAGCAGAGTATTTTCCCATAATGGAATCAGGATTCACTTGAATGACTTTGATGAGCCATTAGAGTACAAGCCCACAACCAAAGAAGAATTACACGAATTAACACTAGAAGAAATACAGAAAATATTTGCAGTGGCATTACCTAGAAGAACAGGATTTTACCTTGCGTTGATATCTACAGGGGCAAGACCTGGAGAATTGTTACAGGTAAGAAAAAAAGACATAGACATAACACAAAAGAGAGTCAAGGTTAGAATTGAGGCTGAAAATGTAAAGACCAGGTCAGGTAGGTCTGGCTGGCTTACAAAAGAGGCAGCAAAGTTATTGATGATCAGACTAAAGGACCTAAAAGACAATGACTTGGTATGGACCACTAATGAAAACCCAGCTCATGCAGAAAAGGCAGAATCTATGATGTTTAACAAGTATACTACAGAAGCTGGATTTACCCAAAAATACAAATCAAATGGATTTAGAATGATCACTCTGTATTCTTTCAGGTCTTTCTTTTTTGGCAAAGCTGCAGATGTTCATAGAGAAGGATATGCACATAGAATGACAGGCCATGGGGGGTATTTGCCTCAGTATGATAGAATGTCAGATCAAAAAAGACTTGAGTGGTTCTTGCAGCTTGAGCCAGAATTAATCATAGACCAAACTGAAAGACAAAAACTACAGATACAGAAATTAGAGCAAGAAAAATCTGAACTTGAAAAGAAAAATTCGGAGATAGAAGAATACAAAAAGAAAGTAGATCAACTTGTGGCAGATAAAGAGAGAATGGAATACATAAAAAATGATTCAAGCAGATAGTTCTAATTTTCTTTTACGTTCATGATAAAGTGTGTCTAAAATAGCTCTTAATGGACCTTCATGTTCAGCATACATTTTTTTTGCCCACTTGTTATCAATAGTGCTCATTGTGATATTTAATGAATTATCTAGTAAAGTATATCCTAAAAAAAATCGTCTGTCAGAATTACGTTTATCTTTTAATTTCTTTTTAGATATAGATTGTGGGTCCATTAGAGATTTGATAAAAGGTTCAATTGTATCTTGAGTAAATATTTCATTTAATTGAGATTCATCTAATTCATTTGCAATTAATGTCAAGTCATTTAATGCAGCTACACATCTTTGTTTCAATCTTATAAAGAAAAGAGATTGATTTGAGTGTTCATTCCATTTATGTTCTTTGATTTGTCTTCTTGTGCCACTTGATAACATATTTTGTTATATTCTCCTTGTATTATTAAGAAATTTGTTATATTTAACATTGTTGTTAAAATTAACAGAATGACAAAAATCATAATAGGTATTTCAATAGATGAAAAAGTTCTCTCAGGTTTAGATAAAAAACGAGGTCTAATCCCTAGATCAAAATATCTAGAATACATCTTAATCAAATCAATGAGAATGAAAAATGGAATTTAAAATTTTTACATGTAAACATAAGAATCTAAAATACATCACAAAATTTTCTGTAAATGGTGAAATAAAGACATACAAATTATGTGAAAAATGTGAGAAGTTACCTTGTTTTTCAAAGTATAGAATTCAAGACTCAGAGCACATGAAACAAATTAATGATTAAATGTACATAATTGAAAAAAAAATTCAAATGATTGGAGGTAAAAGTCTTGGAATAATTTTACCGAAAAATTGGATAGATAGATTGGGTATGAAAAAAGGAACCAAATTAGTTCTAATAATATCTGAAACAGAAATAGTCATAAAATTACATAATGAGGAATATTACTCATGTCCATTTTGAATAATTGTTTGAATACAGAGGATCCCTCTTGATTTTCCTCGCTCGCTCCCACCAAAACATTTTTGGAGTTACAGTATAGTGACATTACACATCAATCATAATCAAAAGATGAAGTGGGGACCACTAATCATGAGAAGAGATTATCCAGGATTAAAATTTGCAGAATGTACTTGCTTTTACTGTAAGCAGCCATTTCATGAAGATTCAAAAGATTTGTGTTTAGAATGGGATCATCTCAATGATAATGATGGAGATAATCGCCTTGAGAATATGGTATGGGCTCATGCAATTTGTAATGAAGACAAGAAAACTAATTTTGATTGGAAAAATCTAGCTCAAGATAAATTAAAAGAGAATGAAAGATGGGCTGATAAATTCGACCCTGAGCGAGAGCAAGAGCGAGGGATTAGATTCAACGAAGGTAAGCAAACAAGCAATGAAGCAGACGTAAGCGTAGTGATAATCAAACATTGCAAACAATTCCTCTCTCAACAATTACTTCCTCATAGTGGGAATCCTCCTAAACGCATTGAAATTCCAATGAAAGAAGCTGTAGAATGTGTTACTTATCTAGTGCAGGAAGAAATAGGCAGAGGCTCTCATTCAGCAGTTCAACGCCATTTAGAATCAATGTCTTGTTCTGTAGCAAAAGACTATGAAAGACGAGAAGTGAATGGTAAACAGATTATTTTTAGGAGAACTGGGCAATAATGGAATTTTGATTAACATAAAGATGAAATTCCTACTTTCTGACCCCCTCCACCCCCCCCCCCATACTATATTGCATAAAGAAAGAATCTCTTCACTTAGGGGGGGCTATATAAAGACCTCATGCCTAGAAACCACTCTAAAGGCGATCATTTCTATAATCTCATTTTGTCTAGTATACTTTAGATTATGCTCTCATCTGACCTGTAAGTAATTTTTACATTAAATTCTTTGTTAGATCTTGGAGATAATCTAACTGATCTTTCTATCTTTAACTAGTCTAGCACATTGTTCAAAACCATGACTTCTATTTCTGAATCTTCCTGTTTTGACCTCTGAATCAATCCACTTGATAATATCTACTTCTAGTGACATGGTTATCTTGTGCTTCATAAGGTAAAGTATTGCAAAGTGTGATTAAAATAAGGTATGACTTTACCTTACCTTTATGAAAAAATTGCTTGTCATAGGGATAAGTGCATTATCAGTTGTTTTGATTCTATTCATTCTAACTTTAGAATCATTTGACCCATTACAATCCTATGAGGTAAATACGATATGTGACCTTGTTGATATTGTTGAAGGACCCAATGCTGCAGCATTTTGGGATCACAGATATTCTCTAGAAACAATGCAAAAATATGCATCTGAAAAGCAGAAAATAGCAGAAGAAATAGCGAAAAAATACTGGGGCATTGAAGATTATAGTGGTTCGTGGCAGGATTTGCCTCCTGAATTTTGGGAAAAATCTAAACTGATAGACGAGAAGATATTACAAGATGAGCCTTTTCATTATCAAATTAATCCTAAACTCTTTGAAGAATATGGTGGACCTGATAAATTTTTACTAAACATGAATGAGATCATTCAAAATGAAAAACCTAACTGTTAGAAGATATGAACTTCAGATGAAAATCTCACACAATATACAACAGGGATTTTTCTACCTAAATTTTGAATAATAATCCGATTCATATTTTGCCAAAATTTCATCACACATAATTTCATTTTCTAATCTTTCTCGGTTCTCAAGTTTAAATCCAAATTCTCTTGCTTTTTTAAAAGCATTTTTTCTGATTTGCTGCATGCAATTTTGTGAAACATTTTGGGATCACTAAAGAACCCAGGCATATTTTCAAAATCATCGATCAGAAAAATAACTTGGAATGTGCATTAATCAAACAATCGAGTTATCATAAAAAGGGAAATCCCCCATTTTATGAGTAAAAATACGACGTTAACTAGATGATATCAAAATGTATGATCAGTGTCCTTATGTAGATAATTTAACAATATTTTCTATTATTTTTTTCAAGTCACTTGGGATGTAAGTAATTTTTTCTGCAATATGTCTACCTTGAAGTACTTTACTTCCTCTAAAATTCTTTTTTGCAGATTTAACAATTTCACTATTTGTTGATGCGGAAAATAATCCTTCAAAATCAGAAGGAAGTAAATGTATGAATCTATATTTTTTGATTAAATTTTTCAGTTTTTTAACAGATTCATCATTATATCTTGAACTATCACCATTTGGTATTATCTCATTTTCACATGATTTAATGATAATTTTATCCTCATCTGTGAGTTCACCTAGATCATCAAGCTGTCTGATCAAAGAAGATGTTATGATTTTTTGCGAATCTACATCTATTGAAGTTTCTATATTGTAAATAGTATCATTGTCCAGCATTACTATGTGAGGTATTCTGAACCCTCTTAACAATTTGCTAAAAAGTGCAAAATAATGACTGTCTACTCCAATTACAGAAATGTTATGCATATCAAGATCAGATCTGATTCTTTGGGCTAAAATAGGCATTGCACCTACTTCCGTATCACCTTCTACTAACAAAACTGCACGTGAGAATAAAAATTCTTTTTGTCTAGATTCAGTGATTCTTTGTAATTTTTTAATCTCATCATCTGTAAAATAATTTGGTGGTAGTCTGCCTAATTCACTATGTCCATTTTTATCTTGTACATATGTTATGTTGTTAATTGAATTCATGTGAATAAAATTTGTTGAATGTGTAACACAGATTATCTGATTTGTCTCTGAAGCAGTTCGTATTAATTTTGAGATAGATCTTTTTGCATGTGGATGAAGATGTAATTCAGGCTCATCTAATACAAAGACGTGATTATGAGTTCCAATCAAATGTGTAAGTAAAATAATAATTTCTATAATTCCTGCACCTATGGCATTCTGTTCTATTTCATAGTCATTAGATTTTGTTATGAAAATTTGATGACCTTCTCTTGTATCCAATTTTAAATTGGGAAAAATCTGCGTGAAATGACTCTGAATTTGTTCGAATCGTTTTCCTTTTTTTCTACCACCATTTTTTAAATTAAACAATACTGATGCTACTTCGCGTCCAGTAGGTGATGAAAACACGCCTGTCCTTACTTCAGAAGATGGGCGTTCTCTAAACTCTGAAAAAATCATTATTGTTTCATTAAATAATTCATGAAAGTATCTCAAAGTATTTTGATTAAATTGAAACATAGGTGTTGGTTCTGATTGACTTGGAGATAATGCTTCATTAACAGCATCAACTAGATTAAGACTTTTTTGAGAAACTCCATTGATAAAAGTTAACCAATCTTTTGGATGGTATCCTTTACCAAAACTAGTGATATCCATTGCACCCCTATTATCAATAAATATCATTTTTCCAAATAGAGTTGTTATTTTTGGTCCAGTAAATCTAGAAAAAATAAAATGAATTGTAAGATTTTTTCCAAATATTTGAATAAATTCCTCTTTGTGGTTTATTGGAACAGAAAATCGTGTCATAAGAAATTCTATATCATCTCCACTCAAAATTACTTGTATTTCCAATTCTACCGCGTTGTCAATATTTCCTTGAAAAGCTTCTGTAATCTTGAAATCATTTTGATTTTCCATTAATAAAATTAATTCAGATAAAATTTTAGTTATGTTTGATTTTCCAACATTATTTTCACCAACGATGGTATTCAAACCATCTTGAACGTTATAGTCAATGCCTTCAGGCAAAAAAGATTTAAAATTTTTTGCCTTTAATGATTTTATTTTCATAGTTTTTTTGATCAAATCTTTTATTTGAATAGATCTTTTATGTGATGTTTAGTAGAATTATGAGATAGTATGATTTTATCAGAATAAGCAAAATATTATGAAATGTGATTGCTAAAAAATGAGCCTAAAATGACGTGAAATGGTCATATTATATCCATTTAGTGGGCGTGGCATTTTACAAAATGACCATTTTTTAAAAAAATATGAGTGTGAGTTTTCACACGTATTCCCATTTTGTTTCATATTGGTGTAGAAAATGAAATGGTGTGGAAAATGAAATGCACTCGATCAAAATTAAGATTCATTTGCAGAGTTCATTACGCAATAACTGTTTGAATAGAAGATAATTTTATACTTGGATTTCTCCTGACATCAGCTTTGGTAAAAGAGAATCACGAATATTAGATAAAATTAGAATATCTTTTATGTTTTTTTCAATATTTAGAAACATAGGCATTACAATTTCATTAAATTTTTTCAAGATCTCTTTATTTGGTATAATTAATTCTAATGTGACTAACACATTTTTAGGTAAACTTCCTCTTGAACTATGACTATCGGAAATATTACGTAATTCATCATAACGCGATTTTAAATTACAAAATAGAAAAAATGAATATAGATAATCATCTTTAGAACGTAATGCTATCACAGACTGATTAATGTAAGTGTCAATCAAACAAAGTGAAACTTGACCTCTTGTATTGCCTTGTCCTGCAGATGCAATTACTACGTCTAATTTTTTTGCAAGTCTAGTACTAGAATTATCCACACCTAATTGAGTAATTTTTCTTTCGGTATCAATAATGAATCTATTTCGTGTTTCTCCTGAAGAAAGCCAAAGTAAGTTTCCATCCCAATATTCTTCTTTTATAGTTGAAGGTGTTCCTCCACTGAAAATATTACATATATTTTCTAATTTTCCACACATCCATCCTTTTGGGATTTGTCCTAACTCTGAATCAACAAATTCTGTTTGTCCCTCAAAATCAATAAACCATGATTTGAAAATTGACTGAATAATTTTTTCAAGATAAATATTTTGGTATTTTAGTGTTGATATTTCTAAATCTATAGAATATAGATAATGTGCAATCTTTTTTTGAATTTCTATTGGAGGCGGATAAAATGGGATCGATAAGATTCTTTCAGGAGCAGTATGTTTCACGGTACTACCTGTTGCACTACCAAGTATGCTATTCCGATATTCATGAGTACACAAAAAATAATACAAAAATTCTTTATCAATTTTTTTCGTATCTTTGATAATAATTTTTCCTAATCTTTGATTGTGTAAAAAAATACAATGTGGTAATGACGGAACAAAAAGAGGATAGCCTAAAGTATCACCCATTTTACTAAGATCAGTCATTGTTACAATGAGATCTTTTACATTTAGAACGTATTTTTCATAAATTGGACCATTGTAATATTTTATTTTATCATCTTTGAAACCTCCACCTATTGAAAAGTTTCCTGGGGTGAGTAGAATATTACTTGTTTTTTCTTCAGTAAAAAATTCTCCTTTAAATGCATAACCATGAATCACATCAATAAAAGTACCCAAAGTCGATTTATGCAATAGAGAACTACCCATAATTTGTTTCAGCTTGATCCATTATTTTTGGTACAATCTCTTCTATCTTATCAATTGGAAAGTCTGCACGTGATAAAATTTTTCTAACACCAACTCGAATGTCTGCTTTAAGATTTTCTTGATTAACCCAATCTATTCGGATATTTCCTTTAAGATATTTTGTCAAATCCACAGAAATTTGCTTTATTACGGCATCTGATTTTATGTAATCTTTACCTAAAGATACAACATCATAAAATGCAATCTCTTCATCATTAAGACCTAGTTCTTGTTCTCTTGTTGATTCATTTGTAATCTCTTTGCCTACTTCTTCTAGTTTTTCTACAGTATCACCATCAGTCCAAAATCTACCATGATACTTGCTTAAAGCTTCTTCAATTCTATCTTGAAATGATTTACGTTTTACAATATTTCGTTTGAATTTAGCTTGAATTGCATCATCTAATAATTTGTGAGCAAGCTCTACTTTGAGATTTTTGTGCTTTCTCTTTTTGATATCATCTAGATACTCTTTTGAAATGTCTTGCTTTTTAGGATCAAATGAAATCTTAAACTCTTTTACTACCTGGTCTGCTCCAATTCCCTTCTCTACTAAATCAGAAATGGCAGACTCCATTTCAGTCAAATCTACAGGTGCATTTGAGGTAGCTTTGAGTAAAATCCTGCGTAATTTCTGGAAAAATGCCATATCGTCTTCTACATCAAGACACGCTGGATGAGGAGTACATACAGCATATGCCTTTGTAAGATCTGTTATATTTTTTACAAATTCTCGCTTTACAACATCGTCTGCAACAATTTCATCTATTGCATCATAAATTAATTGAATTTCTTGTGATTCATCTAGTCCTTTTCTATTTGTAACGTCTGTTTCAAAGAAATTTAATAATTCCAGGTGTTTCTTTTTCATAATTTCAATTATTTCACTAGTTGGAATCATTGCACCTTTAACATCATCTTGTGAATATGCACTAAATGCCCTATCAAGGTCGTCAGCTATGCCAATGTAATCAATAATTGTACCACCAGGTTTATTCTTCCAAACTCTGTTTACTCTAGATATTGCCTGAATTAGATTATGATCACGTAGTGGCTTATCAACATACATTGTATGAATTAGTGGTGCATCAAATCCTGTAAGATACATATCACATACAATTAAAAGGGATAAAGGATCATTTTCATCTTTAAATCTAGCTAGTAAATTTTCAATTGTCAATTTATCCTTGTAATGATTTTGAATTATAGATTCTCGTGTTCTTTTTTCAGGAGTTGATTCTGGTTTTTGGGATGTTGCACCTGAAACAATACAAGTACATTCAGGTGCATCTTTCATACTTGAGATATAATCAGCGTATCTAGCTGCTGCAAGCTTGGTTGATGTTGCAAGCATTGCCTTTCCTTTGAATACTTTTTGTTTTTTATTAAAATGCTCAACAATATCAGTTGCAATTGTTTTGATTCTATCTGGATCTTCAACTAGTTTTGTAAATTCAGTCCCTCGTCTAGCTAGTGTAGTTACATTTTCTTCATCTATTCCTTGAGTAAGTTCTTCAAAATCTTTTCCAATGAATTTGTTTAGCAGTAGTAGAGTTACAGGATGAGTCTCACATGAAATTTGTACAGTTGCTCCATCTCGTACTGCCTCTGGAATTTTATAAGATGAGATAATATCTCCAAACACCTGAGTTGTAGAACGGTCTTCAAGCTCAATTGGCGTGCCTGTAAAGCCTATTCTTAGAGCATTTGGCAAGGCAGTTTGGAGATTTTGAGCCATCTTTTTGTATTGAGATCGATGGGCCTCATCTGCGATGATTATGATATTACGCCTGTCAGATATTTTTGGATACTTTACCTTACCTTCTCTTTCTTCTTCAGTAGTTTGGAATTTTTGAATTGTTGTAAAAATCACTTTTCCAGCAGGGATTTGTAGTTTTTCTCTTAGATCTAAAATAGAATCAGCTTCAAGAATTGCAGTTTCTGGTTTTGGGTATGGAAAACCAGCTATTCTAAAAAAGTGATTTAGCTGCTCATCAAGATCACGTCTATCAGTTATTATGATAAATGTTGGATTTTCAAATTTTTCGATTTGAGATAATGCATTTGCATAATAAATCATAGTTAATGACTTGCCACTACCTGTAGTATGCCAAACTACACCAATTCTATTTTCTCCTTTCTGTGAGAAGACATCAGATGTTCTTTTTACAATTGAATTTACTGCATGATATTGATGTTGTTGACAAATCTTTTTGATTATGTTTTTTCCATCTGATTCGTACTCTATGAAATTTTTAATTACATCAAGCATAGTTGATTTGTTTAAGAGTAATTTTTGTAAAATTTCTAACCTATTTGCTACTTTTTTATCAGGCTGTGATAAATCATTCCAGTCAGAAAATCGCTCAAATGGTGCATTAATTGTCCCATATTTTGCATTTAATCTATCACTAATTACTAGAAATGCATTATATCGAAATATTATTGGAATGTCACGTTGATATTTGGTTTTTCCTAATTGATGAAATGCATCAACTATTGTAATATTTGTATCTGCCATTGATTTGTATTCTAAAATTACTAGTGGAATTCCATTTACAAAAATAACATGATCTAGCCTTCTTTCTTCGTGTTGAACTAGAAGAAATTGTCTTACTGCAATAAAGTCATTTTTTTGCGGATTTTCAAAATCAACTATTTTAATAACAGAATACTTTGTTTTTCCTTGGTCTTGGTATGTTACTTTGATTCCTGATAGTAACATTTGATGAAATTTTCTGTTTGTTTCAATTAGAGTGGGCTCTGAAATTATCTCAATTTTCTGGACTGCAATGTCGTAGACTATATCGGGATTTCCTGGATTTAATTCTACTAATTTCTGCCTTAATCTCTTCTTTAGCAGTACTTCTTGAAGCGAATCGCGTTCTTGTGCTTCTCTTCCTGGCCTGATATCTGGATCATATTTTACATCATCATATAGTTCAGAAAAGGTATGTTCTGCAGGAATCTCTACTAGCTTCTCTTCGTTTAGCTCAGAGGGAGTCATACTCGAATTTCTCCTGACATTAATTTTGGTAATAGAGAATCACGAATTTTTGTTAGTATGTTTAACTCAATTCCATTGATCTTAATTTGTTTAAAAATTATGGAAGATATTTTTCTAAAATCATCTAATAATGACTTTGAAGGAATTACGATGTTATAATTATCAAAACAACTCTCTGGCACTCTTTGACGACCGGATGTTCCAGTCATATTGAGAATTGCATGTGAACGAAATTCATTAGTTCTAGATAAGCAATATCCATATTCTTTAGGAAAAGGATCTTTTGGTCTCATTACAATGAATTCTGTCGAACCCCATCCAATTTGATTATCCTGTAAGAAATCAACATATGCTGTTTTGCCATTTTCCAAACTTGGAGTAATTCTAGCTAATAATGTATCTCCATTAGTAAATTTAGTTCCAGATGTAAATTCTCTATATGTAAAATCTGAAATTCTCAAAGAGTTCACGGGAATATCTGCCATTCCAATATATGGTGCAATGATTCCTTTTTTTAAATAATAATTGGGAGAGATATCAAAACATTCTGGTATTGTTGAAACAATCCATCCTTTTGGAATTTGTCCTAACTCTGAATCAACAAATTCTGTTTGTCCCTCAAAATCAATAAACCATGATTTGAAAATTGACTGAATAATTTTTTCTAAAATTTTATTTTGATTTTCCACATTTTCAATCCATTTATTCAATGGGTGTATTATTGAAACTATTTTGTCTTGTTCATGTTTAGACGGAATTATTATCGGCATATCTTTTAAAATTTGAGTGTTAATTGAATCTCGGGTAGATCCTAAAACAACACTTTTTGAGATATTCTGAAATCGCTTAGTGGTGAATAAAAGAGACACAAATCGGTTATTGATGTTAAGATTGTTCAGCCTTACTCTCAACATCTGACCTGAAATCAACCAACCTGAATATTTTTTCTCTATAAATGCAGAATCACCCACATATCCAACCCTAGTAAACACAATATCTCCTTCTTTTAGAATAAATTTGGACAAGGTAAAATATTTTGAATCACTAATCTTAGGTAAATTATCTTCAATGATTTTTCCTTTTTTTACATGTTGGACTAAAATTAATGGATGTCCCTGTTCTTGATAATCATGAGAATGCAAGAGACTACCAAAAGGTCCAGTTTGAACACAATTTTTTGATTCATCTAACTCAGAAATTTTTTTTATTTCCCACTCTACAGGAATGGAACCAAATACTGAGCCTTTAAAATTCGTTTCTGAAAGTAATTTAGATTTCAAATCCAATCTCTTTTAGATTTTTGCGAATTTCTTTGTCTAGTTTAGTAGATTCTTCAGAAAGTTTTGCATATTCTGCAGTTAGTTTCTTCATTTTTTCTTCAAATGGCTCATCATCATCTTCAATGTCTTCAGCCCCTACATACCTACCAGGAGTCAAAACATAGTTGTTTTTTGCAATTTCATCTTTTGTTACAACTTTACAATAACCAGCAATATCTTTGTACTTTGGATATCCTTTCTCACCAATGTAAGAACGATATGTTCCAGCAATCCGTTCTATTTGTTCAACAGATAATTCATTTAACACTCTATCAATTTTAGTAAATATTTTTCTTGCATCAATAAATAATGTTTCTCCTTTTCTCTTTCTAGTTTTTCCATCATCTTTATTTTTTGTAAAAAACCAAAGACAAGCTGGAATTGTTACAGTAAAAAACAGATTAGTTGGTAATGCTACCATACAATCTAAAATATCATCTTCAACCATGTTCTGACGAATCTTTCCTTCAGTTCCACTTGATGCCATAGAACCATTTGCCAAAACAATACCCATGCGACCATCTTTTTCATCTAAATGATACAGCATATGTTCCATAAACGCATAGTTACCACCTGCCTTGCTAGGCGTAGGAATGCCATATTTTTGAAATCTGGCATCTTCTTTTAGTTTTTCATAACCCCATTCTCGAAGATTAAATGGTGGATTTGCAATTACACGATTAGCTTTTAGTTTTGAGTGCGGATGATCCAAAAAGCAATCTCCAAGTACAATGTTTTTACTTTCAATTCCACGAATAGCCAGGTTCATTTTACATATACGTAAGACTTCATTTTTCTTTTCTACTCCATAAATTGAAATTCCTTGTTTTGTATTTTGATTTTTATCTTTATGAGCTTGTAAAAACTTGTAACTTTGAACAAACATTCCACCTGAACCACATGTAGGATCGTAAACAATTCCTTGGTATGGTTCTAAGATTTCCACTAGTAATCTAACAATAGACTCAGGAGTAAAGAATTCACCACCCTTCTCACCTAACTTCTTTGAGAAATTTCTCATAAAATATTCATAGATTCTACCAAAAGCATCTTTAGATGAATCATGAGTAGTAATGCTGTCAAATAACTCAACTAGCTGTTGTAGATTTTCATTTGGAATCGGAGCTCCTGAAAATACTTTGGGCAATACTCCTGTAAGTGATGGATTGTCTTTTTCTATTTGATCAAGCATTGCATCGATTTTAATTCCAAGATTTTTTTCAGTAGATATTATTTTTTTAAGATCATTCCATCTATCTCCTTCTTTAAGATAAAAGACACCTTTTGATGAATATTGGTCTTTAAGATTTAACCAATACTTTTTCTTTTCATCAGTTTTTGAATAAATTTCACTTTTAGGATTACTAGTTTCATTCTCAATCTCTTTTCTTCTCTCTTCATATCTATCTGAGATAAATTTGACAAACATCAATCCTAGTGCAATGTTTTTGTATTCTGATGGCGATACAGCACCAATTAATAATTCTGCAGTCTCCCAAAGCTTGTCCTCAAATGACATCGAATCAATTTTCTTTTGTTTTTTGTTTTCAGCAGCAGATGGTTTTGTATCCTTTTGTGGCTTGTCCTTAGGCTTGACTTTCTTTGATTTTTTAGCCATACAAAACGCCTAGGATACCTCGTATTTTACGCCTTCTTTGATCAATACCATATTCTTTGAGACTTTGCTGTATGCCTCAGGATGCTCAGTGTGTACAGGATAGAGAGTTTTAGCATCTACTGATTTTACTATATCCAACAAATACTGTCCCTTTGAGTGCCCAGAGCAATGGCTTTGAACACGTTCTAATTGATAATGATTTAGCCATGAATCCACACGTCTTTTATCAAATTCTCCCTCATCATTGTATGGCTCTGATAATGAGTGAATGTAAAGAGAACCAGATTTTGGCTTGATATCAATTAATGCCCCAAAATTCCAAAAAGAAAATGCACAGATCATCTTATCTTGATTTTTAGCAATATCAGCAGCTGTAACAATATTTGGTTCATCAAATAGATCTTTTTGATATTTCTTCCAAGATGATTTTTCTGGTTTAAAAATTGCAATGTCTTCATCATCAAAGTTTGGAATTCCAAGCTGAGGGTCTTTTGATAAGTGTTTAAGATATGCAACATTTGAAATATCAACTACAAACTTTCTATTGTTTTGTTTTGCAATATTGTAAAATGTTCTCATTCTATCCATGTCTTTGAAATTAAAATCAGAAATAACTAGTCCTGAATTATTTTTTACTCTAGTGTTACAATCATCAAATACTTTTTGTTCACTTTCATTGCTTTCTAAATCTGTTATCCTAGTACCTTCACAAATAAATGCAATTGGTTTTGAATCTGTTGCAGCTTTTATAAAATCTTCAGTCATATCAGGCCTAATCCCATGTAAACGGATATCACCAGTATAAGCTATTGCTCCTTCTGATGTATGAATGATAAATCCATATGCACCAGGAACTGAATGGTCTACATGAATGGGTTCAACTTCTAGTGAACCAATTTTGAATTTGTCACCTGTTCTAAATGTTCTAACATCACGTTCTATCTCATCTGCGTTTTTATCAGTTCGTGGTTTAAATGATAAAATTTCTCGCTCAAAACTTCGTTGTCCTCGTTCTTGTATGGCTTCTAAAATTAATTTACATGTCTCACCCATGTAAATTGGAATGTCTTCATGTAGAAATGAAATATAATCTGCATGATCAGCATGTGCATGTGTTAGTAATACAGCATCAATGTCAGTATCAGTTTCTCTTTTTCCCATCATCTCCATTAAATCTGAACGATAAACTCTATCCAAGTTAGGAACAAGTCCTGTCTCAATAAAGTCACGAAGACCAGTAGCTATTCGGGGGCTCATAAACTCATCAAAATATTTACCACGCTTACCAAAGCTCATCCCAAAATCAAGAAACACCTTAGTTCCTTTGTCTTCTAAGAGAATCTTGTTGCCACCAATCTCATTTACTCCCCCATAGAAAGTAAGACTGGTCACAATAAACCATCAAAGTCCTCATAAAAAAAGAATATCATTATTTGTTCTAAAAAATTAAGATCATATTCTAATAATACAATATTGTTTTAAAATTATACAATTTTTGTGAGAAATTATGTCTGAAAAAATACTAAATCGCCCATGTAAAGGAATTTGTAAACAGTACAGAGCAGAGCGACCTAAAGATGGAAATCGTTATTCAAATGGTCAGGTAAGATGTCAAATTTGTGAAATTTACATGACTAAAGAGGGATGTAAAAACAAACAAGGAGAGCAAGCTACTGAAGACACACAAGATCTCTTTTGCAAGTGTTGCAATTACAGAGTTCGCTCAAAACCACGAAATCGAATCTATAAAGAAAAATATCAAGAACAAATGGACAAAAATGCTGAAGATTTGGCTCCAATGGACATTGAAGAATTAAAAAACTATATCACTACAGATTCAAGACCACAAGCAAATTATCAATTTGTTATCATCAAAACACTACTAGAATATAACACACCAATAATGAAAGATGTTTTAGTTGCAGAATTAAAATTTTACAACAAAGATAAACCACCATATGAAGATGGGAAAACAGTATTTTCAGTTTTAGAAGAAAGAAATATCATTACAAAAATTGATCAAACATCCCAAACTAGACTTTTTGGATATGTTTTAAATCTTGAACCAGGTACAGACTCATTTGATATCTTAGAAACAATTGCATTATGTAATCAAAGAATTTATGCAGATAAAATCAAACCAGAGGCAGATTATTTTATTGCATTAGGACCATGGGAAAATTGGAAACATACAATTGAAAACAGGCCTGTAAGATGGGGGATTGCCGATAGCACTCCATCAAATATGGCAGTCTATAACTTGGCATCTGAAGGAGATATTGTATTTTATTATTCTACAAAACATGAACCCACACACTTTACTAAATCAGGATTTTTTGGAGTAGGAATTGTCAGGGTAAAACAAATTGACGCAGAAAAGTATTGGCCTGAAGAAGTAAAAACAGACAAAGCATTTTTCACACATAAAATTTTCATAGATACTTTAGAGTTTGCACAATCAGATGAAAAATTACTTCCATTAGTAGATGGATTACCACTTGTCAAAGGATTTAATCATATAACAAAAGGTCCTGCATTAGATGATCTTGTTAAAATTACAGAGGCAAAATGGGGCATCTCACTACAAAATAAAACAAATACATCTGTAAATTACTGGAAGATTGCTCCAGGAGAACAAGCTTTTGATTGGGAACATCAAAAGAATCTTGGAATGATTGGAATAGCTTGGGGCGAGATTGGAGATATTTCTGGAAAAAATTATGAACAAGTACATCAATTATTAAACAAATTCTGGCCAGATTCGATTTCTAATGTTGGACGTCAATTTAGAGACTTTATGTCAATCAAAAAAGGTGACATCATAATTGCAAACAAAGGAATGAGTAAAGTTGTAGGAATAGGTAGAATTGCAGGGGACTATCAATTCAATTCTGACCCTGTACATGCTCATACATATCCAGTTGAATGGTTTGATACTATCGAAAGAGAAATACCTCAACAAACAAACTGGTTTATTACAGTTAAACCTGTAAGCAAGGATCTCTATGATCAAATAATGTCCTTAAAACCTACATCTAAAGATGATTTTGAATCCATAATTAAGAAATATGATCAAAATAGAGACATATTCAAAGAGACATGGCATTGGCCACTTTATTCTGAAGCTGAAAAAATAAAACAGAGAACAGAATTTACTACAAAGTTTCCTCCTTCTGAAATTCAAAATATTACAATTGAAGATTATGCACTTGGTCTAGATGATGAAACGGGTGAGACAAATCGTTCAAACTTTTCATATATGCTAGAACAAAAAACAAGAGCATTCGGACATATCGGTGGTAGATCTCAAAAATTTGGTTTGTTTTACCAGAGAGACGAGAAGAAATTTTGGTATCCTTCATATTATGAAAATAAAGAAGCAGCGTTATCTGCAATTCTAGAGCAAATCCAAAGAATTGTAAATGCAGGAAAAATATTCTTAGAAAATCACAATGTTCAACAATTATCATCAATTGTAGATGATTCAGAACACTTTGCTATTCACAGACAAGTCAGATCTAAAATTTTAGCAACCTATTTTCCAAATACTTTTCTTGGAATTACTTCAATGAAACACATCAATATTTTATTAGATTATTTTAAAATTCCACGAAAAGAACTAAAGGAAAATCTCACCCTAAAACAATTCAAACTAATTGAAATCAAAGAATCTCATCCTATAATGAAAAATTGGACTGTAGAAGATTATACTCGCTTATTGTGGAATGCATTATGTGCAAAGCCTGGACAAACAGATGATCCAGATGATGATCCTGATGAACCAATGGAATTGCCTACCAATAATCAACCTGAAAAAATTCTTAACTATTTTGATGATAATCAATTAAGAAAAATTACATCAGAAGAAATGGAAGTAGGAGTAAACAAGATTCTTGAAAATTTGATTGTAGATCCTGATACTATACGAGAAATTGTAATTAATTTAGCAAGTGGCAGACATGTGATTTTAGCTGGACCAGTTGGAACTGGAAAAACAGAACTTGCAAGAATAATTCCTAGAGTATTTTGGACAGAAAATGAAGGATATTTTGCAGAAGAGCACACTGCAACAGATGATTGGAACACTACTGATGTAATAGGCGGCATTATGCCAAAAATGGTTGATGGGAGCCCAAGTTATGAGGTTCAATTAGGATGTGTATCTGAAACTATCTTGAAAAACTGGGAAGATGAGACTTGTGTAAAGCGAGTATCACGCATAAGAGATGAACGTCCTTCGAATGGAACTTGGCTAGTTATTGATGAATTTAATCGAGCAGATATAGACAAGGCATTCGGTCAGTTGTTTACATCACTTGAAAGCAGAAAACTAAAGGTGCCATCTCCTAACAAACAAGGATATTCAAAATTAATCATACCTCAGGATTACAGAATAATTGGAACTCTAAATACAGCAGATAAACACTATTTGTTTCATCTTTCTGACGCACTAAAACGTAGATTTGCATATGTTGAAGTAAATGCACCTGAACGTAAAGATAAAGATCATGAAATTTACTATGCTCTAAAGAATGCAATTTTACAACTCCCAAAAGATGATTACTCTTCTCTAGTGATACTTGATCATAGTTCGGATAAAAAAAATATTAACAAAGAAAAATCAAATAAAGAATTTGTCAGAGTAATAGAAAAAGCATATGATGTTTTAGACTTTGTAAGAATGTCAAAATCCCTCGGTACTGCAATTCTCAAATCAATATATCAAACAATGCTTACGGCAGCATCAATGAATAATAATTTTGATAAAATTTTAGATTTTGGATTAAGAACCAATATTATTCCTCAATTAGAAAATCTTCAACCTACAAACATTGAAATACTAATTGCAGTTTTTTATGGAAAACCAATAGAATTTTTTGAGAAAATTCAAGATAATGGTTCAAATAAAGAAAAATACAAGGATGATTTTTCTAATTTATTAGAATTTATTGGATTAGGTAAAGGACATAGAGAACAAATTCTAGAACAGTTCTCTAAAGGCCAAATAAAGAAAACAGGATGGGACGATTTACAAAGTAGATTTGCATCATATGTACCACTTAAAGAAGAATTATTCAAAAAATCATTAAAAGATATTCTGAAATTTTCAACTATGATTTAGTATGAATAGACAAGAATTAGCAAATGAAATCATCAGATTAGAAAAAGAACAAAAAATTCCTCGTTCTACTTTAATTAGATCTGAATTTACATTACAACCTAATTTTCAATATTTAGATATTGAATTTAGACGGGTTCAGCGAAAAAATGAAAAATGGCATCAATTTGTTAGATTTGTACTAACTCCAAAAGACGAATGGAAGTATATGTATGAAAGATTGGCATATCTCCTAAGGTATCATAGAGAGAATTTAGACGACTATTTTGTGTTAAAATCTGGGACAACATCCAATACCATGCCTGATAGAATGACGGATTTCATACGATTTCATAAATTATTTGAAGAATTTTTTCAAATTTACTCAAAGATTATTCGACGTATGCAGGTAGATTATCCAACTGTGGAATATTCAGGACAGATGATTCGAGGAAAGATTGATTGGAGAAAAACTCTCCTTAAATCAAATGGACAATTTCCTCTAAGTTTTGAAATGAACACTTGGTCAAGAGAATTTGCGACTCCTGAAAATATTTTATTATTATTAAGTACAAATTGGTTAAATAAAGAATCTACAAAACTAATTAACGCAAAATTTTCTGAACCACTTCAACCTGATGAAATTCAAATTCTGTATGATGTAGAATCTAGTACAAATAGATTAATTCAAAATTTTCCATATATGGAAATTGTTAAGGCAAGTAAAAGATTTTCAAAATTAATTCCACAAGATAATGAAATCACTCAATTAATTGAAGATGTAGAATTTAGAATAAAACAAGGCTACATTAGAAACAAAGGATATTTAGAATTATTAGAGTGGTTAAAAAAATTAAAAGAACTTAGCTTGGAGTTTCTTTCTGGAAATCCTTCAAGATTTCATATTGATTCATTAGCTGATTTAG
This sequence comes from Nitrosarchaeum sp. AC2, assembly GCF_013407385.1. Classification (NCBI taxonomy): domain Archaea; kingdom Thermoproteati; phylum Nitrososphaerota; class Nitrososphaeria; order Nitrosopumilales; family Nitrosopumilaceae; genus Nitrosarchaeum; species Nitrosarchaeum sp. AC2. The sequence continues at coordinate 968,535 of NZ_CP030847.1, forward strand.
ATACCATTTATGAAGCTTGGATATTTTTAGAACTAATAGATTTTTGTAAACTAAAGAAACATCTGGATGTTAAGATGATTTTTGGCAAAACAGATAGCGAACATACTTTTTTTGAATTCAAATTTGATAAACATATGATTAAGATATACTATGACAGACAATTTTTTAAAAAGATGGAGAGACATGGACATTAGATCATCAACCAGATTTTTCAGTCTTCATAGACGAAGAACTTGTTGCATTATTTGATGCAAAAAATTATAGTAAATCTTCAGAAAAAGCAGAGGGCATCAACAAAATGCTAGCATATATGCTTAATTTTGATGCAAATTATGGGGCACTTATCTTTCCTAAAATTGAGAATCAAGAACCATTTGAACTTAAAAATGGTAAATATCATAAAGAACAAGTTCTAACGCATTATCAAATGAACCCTGTTAATTCTGCTAAAGATATTCAAACTAAACTAGATTCTATTGAGAGGATTTTTTCAAAAATTATCAATGGAATTGAACAAAAAATATCAAACTAGATTGGGACACCACGTTTTTCATACTATAAATATAAAATAATTACCAAATAGCCTCATAAATTGTTAGTTTGATCGCTTGGTCTGGATAACCTTAAATAATGATATTTAAACTAATAAAGTGTGGATACAATTCACTATGAGACTGAAGTAGATGCACTCCAAAATTGTATTTTGCGTTTAAAAGACGAATACGGTTTTGACCAAAAAAACATCAGAACAGAAATTCCAGTACAAGTAGGACCTAAACGACAGTTAGTAGACATTATTGTGTATAAAGACGGTTTACCATATATTCTAATTGAAGTAAAACAAAAAATTCCTGAGAATCATGAATTAGTAAAACAAAATCTAGAATTAATTTCTTCATTTTTAGGAAATAGATATGCCATGATAACGGATGGAATTTATGATTTATGTTATATTGTTCAAAACTCATCACAACAAAATAAACTTAAATCAATTCCAGATATTCCTTCTGAATACTCAAAAAGTGATTTAATAAAAAAACAAAAAAGACATATTATTTTAAAATCTCCAGAATTATTTTTTTGGAATATTTGTGAGGTTTTAAGAAGTAAAACAAAGTCAAGATATCTTACAGAAAAAGAAATCAGTGATGACCTTCTAAAACTAGTAGGTGCAAAAACTTTTGATGAAAATAATTCTAAAAAACCTCAATTCACAGCAGATAATAATGAAAATTATTTAAAAATTGTTACTAGAATTGAAAATATATTAGAACAACTCAACAATAAACAAAAATCACAAATTTTTGAACCAAAATTTAAACTCCCACATGACATACTAGTTGAAATAATTTTTAAAATTCAAAAATATTCTTTAACAAAGTCTAAAATTACAGATTCCAAACTAGGATTTCCATATTTTGTTTTTTCAAAAAACAGTGGAGAGTTTTTAACTCCACCTAATATTGTTACATTTTTGACAGATTTATTCCCAATAACTTCTAAGATGAAAGTTTTAGATTTAGCATGTGGTAGTGGAAAACTTCTATTTGATGCTGGAAAAAAAGGAGCAACTATTGTTGGTTTAGACATAAATGAATCCATGACAAATCTTGCAAAGATTAATTGTTATTTACATGGAATTGAAAATGCAACCATACTTTGTACAAATAGTCTTGATTCTTTAGATACACTTTCAAGAAAATCTAATGATGTAATTCAACCCAATTCATTTGATCTCATTATGACACACCCACCTTTTGGATTAACTTCTCAAATAGAATATCAAAAATTTTCAATGCTAGCAACTTCGGGAAGCAAGTATGTAGAGGCATTATTTATTGAAAGAAGTTGGGAATTATTAAAAGAAGGTGGTAAATTAGCGATTATTTTGCCTGAGGGCATAATTTCTAACAAAGTAACACGGGCAATTAGAGAATTTATCACTAAAAATTTCAAGATTTTAGGTACTATTGGTTTACCTGATTATGCATTTTATCCTTATTCTTCTATTAAAACTTCCATACTAATACTAGAAAAGTTAGGCCCTAAAATTTATCAAAACCCATACAATATTTTTATTGCAAATGCAGAAAATTTGGGATATGATAGACATGGTTCTTTAACAAATGTAAATGATTTTTCTCAAATAATTGAAAAATTTCATGTATTTTTAAAAACAAACAAAGGTCATACATTTGATACATCATCAAATGAAGAGTTGAGATTAGATGGAAATTATTTTAAAAATATATCCAATCTAGGTTCACAAAAACAAATTTGTCTTTTAAAAGAGATTGCCGATATTTCTATTGGAGTCAAGAATCATAAACTTCGAAAAGGCGATAAATATAGAATAGTGAAAGGTCAACAAATCAAAGATTTTGAAATTGACTTGTCAACTGCTGATTTGACTGGATTTGAACTAATTTCCATAGATAAGTTTCTTCTAAAAAATAATGACATAGTTCTCACTCGTTCAGGTACAGTTGGAAATGTTGGATTATGTAAAAATGTTGAAAATGCCATTTATAGTGATAATGTAATAAGAATACGAATCAATTCAAATAAAATTATTCCAGAGTATCTTACTTCTTTTTTGCATTCAGAACTAGGTCAAAAACAACTTAGACAGTGCACTACTGGCAGTACAATTCGGGGAATTAGTTTGAGCAATCTTGAAAAAATTCAAATTCCAATACTTTCAATGTCTGAACAAAATAAGATTGCACAGAGGTTAGAGGATATTTTATATCAAAAATTAAAATTAAAAGAAGCATCAACTAAATTTGAAGATTCTAAGTTAAGACTTTCAAAAATTATTGAAGATGTTGCATTGGAGAAAAAATCATGAAATATTTAGTTATTGCCTTGTTTGTGACATTATTTCTAAATGGGGTTTTAATGGCATACGGGGAACAACCCAATTCCAATAATTCTGAAGTAATAGGTACGTATTCCAATGGCACTATTTCCATACAGGTAAACCTTGATTCCACAAACTCCAATCATGTAAGTTGGAATGAAGGTGATGTTTTAATTGCCTCGACAACAATAGTAGCATTTCTTGGATTCGGTTCTTTTATTTCACTTAAATTTGAAACAGATTCAAAATATGCTCAATTGATATGGTTACGCGTAATTTTAGGATCGATTGGTGTTATCATATTCATCCATATTCACGTAATTATTTTTATTATTCAAAATAATTTTGATACTAGTCTTTATACAAATTGGCTTTATTTGACTATTATTTTTATCATCCTAATTTTGATTTCTATTAATGAAATAGTTAGATTAGAAAGTAAAGGGCGTGCAACTAAATCAACATTTTCTCTAATAAGAGATACTGTACAAAAAAATATCGAAGAACAAATCGCTGCAGATAAGGAAGCTGCTGCAATTACTGCAAAAATAGATGTCACAAAATATGATATGGTGATTCAAAATTTTAAAAGGGAGTTGGAAATTTTGAAAAATAACATTAAAGAATTCTCAACTAATAAAAAAAGTGCAAAACCTAAAAATAATAAAAATACATCCAAAAAATCTAAACGAAAAACAACGCTTACAAAACGTAAAAAATAATATTTTAAATCTCAGCGATGATAAATTGGCCTACACGTTCTGGGAATTGGTGTTCTAGAGATTCTAACAGATAAGTTGCTAATTCATGATCAGATTGATTTAACTTGGTTAGCTGTCTGTTAATTACATTGATCACTATGTTTGCAGGATATTCCAGGAATAATGCTCCCAATTCTGTGGCAAATTTTCTAGCTAACTCTCGGTTATCTTTTTCATCTAATCGAAATACTGAAGAAATACTCATAACTACATTATACCACATAACTTATTAAATATACGTTTTATCTGTTAGCAAACTATTGGCTCAAAAATACCTCAAATAACCCTCGTTTGGCAAGTCTTTTTAAGTCAAAGAACATGGTAAGAAAATAGAATATTTTTGTCATTTACGACATATGAAAAAATAGTACAGGCATGTAAAGAATAATTTGATCGGCTTCAAGTTAGAGATGAATTATTTAATTGAAATGTTATGATTATTACAAACAATGTGAACATTATCAATAGCAATCGAATTAGGTCCAGCATGTTGGAAAGTTAAATTATGTTCATTCCCACATTCATGACATCTACGACCATTTTGTTCTAATACTTTGGTCATGATACTACTGGGAAGTACTGCCCTTAATGGAATTTCATTTAGTTCTTTTACAGTAAATTTTGTTCCATCATGTGCTGTTAGTTTGAATTTGAAGACTTTTCGTTTACCATTAGATACATACTCTGAATCAGTTAAGAAAAAATCACCATGATAAATCCAATTTGCACCACCTAGATTTTCATAAACTTTCACACGTTCAGCAGTACCTTCTCCTGCTTTGAATTGTTGAGCAGCCTCATGAAATCGTCCATTCTGTGTTAATGTGCCTTTAGGAGTTCTTTCTCGTTGATCAACAGATTTTGTATCAATACCTCCTGTTTGTGGGACATCATGTCCATCATAAATTAAAACAGTGTCATTTTCTAAAAATTTATCATCATATTTAGCATCAGGTGCTCTGGACATTAAAACAATTGAATGTCTATCACCCAAGCTAAAATTAATTCCTTTTACAAGACGAGTTTTTTCCCTATCGCACATTTCTTCATAACTTAAAATTTCACCAGGCATACATAATCAAAATTAGATAAGACATAACTAGAATTTAAGAATCATTTCGATTAGTTTATTGTTAATGACTGTTAAAAATGCATTAAAAATTCTGGAAGAATTCATTGAGAGAAAATCAGAACTAAAAAAAGGATTTCTAGATATGAATATGCCTTGGAATCAAGGCCAAGACTGCATTAAAGAACTATCAAAAGGATTGGCAACGACCATGGAAAAAGACATACAAATTCTAAATTCCTTGAAAATGGAGTTAAATCCAAACTGTGGGCATCCAGAAAATCTACACGATAAAGGTCCTGATGGCAATCTATACTGTATGGGTTGCAATCTAGACCTCTAATCTTTTTTTTGATAAATCTTTAATTATTCAAAATTAAATCTATGATTTGATATGGTTGTAACAAAAATTGGCTCATGTCTTGTGTGTAATAAACTAAAAAATAATCTTACAGAGCACCATGTAAAAGAATGCAATAATGAGATTATGATGGTATGTGATGATTGTCATAGAGTAATTACATGGTATCAAGATCAAGCTCTTCCTAAATTTAAAGAATATTTAGAACGAAAATAAATACAAAATAATATCTAAAATGGCAATAATTTATGGTATTTCAGAAGCTACAAAAGAATTCCTAAAGAAAATGCATCGATGTTAAATGTTATTTGATAGATCGTTGTAATTTATCAAGATAAAAATAATAATTCCAACTAGTAAACTTTCTAAATATTTCGAGAGAATATGTCATTTATTTCACTGCTCTGGTAATCACAGCGGTTCCAGTTGCCACTACCATCAACATTTGTTTATTTTTTCCTTCAATTGAATTAAATTTAATGTCGACGCCAACCACAGCATTTCCTCCCATTTTTCTTGCCTCTTCTGTCATCTGTTTTATCACATCCTCTTTTGCCGTACGAAAGTTTCGCTCCATGATTCCTGAACGCCCACCAAACGCATCAGTTAATCCCATTACCATATCTTTGAGAAACATCAAACCTATTACGGCTTGTCCACTAACAATTCCAAGATATGCAATAATGTCCCGTCCTTCTACATTCAGAGTAGTCGTTACTACCCCTTGCTCAAACTCTCTTAGCTTGGCAAGAAAATACTCGTAATCCATTCCAAATAGATTTTCATCGTTTTTTAGTTTCTGTTTTAACTCATCCCATCTTTCTTTATTTCCAATACCGTTTGATTCTAATTTCTCAATCTGTTCATAATGCCAGTTTCGTTTGTTTTTGAGTGCTTTAGTATACTCATCTCCAATTTGACGATAATACTGATATTCTTCATCAGTAAGTCTCTCGCCTTTCTGTAATTTCTTTTTGATTCCTTTCCATTTTTTTGGTTCACCAAATTCTCGCCCTTCCATTAGAATGATATTTTCAAGAATAATTTGAGAGATACGATCTTCCAATTATGTGAAAATAATCCTAGTCTTAGATAAGTTTTGTAGTTCTTGTTAATCTCAAGTATTATAATTTGAACAATTCTTTGATTTTTTGTCCAAAAGAAACCGCTACATCTGCAGGATATGGAGCAAATCTTTCAGAGGGGATTCCGCTAATTCCTAACGATATTCCAAGTAGAATAAGTACTGAAATAACCCAAATGAAATTAATTGAATACAAAAACAATATTCCGATAGAAAAAATCACTGAAAACACGATACTTTTCTTGATTAGAGTTGATTTTTTCACTGTATTTTTTAAAATTTATTCTAAACTTAAGATGAATGGGGTATTTTTAAAACAACAATTTTTACACATTCTAAGAATTAGTTTTAGAATTTTATGATAAGCGTATCCTCAAGCCTAAATTGGAGGGATGCCATTTTTATTGATAAAGAATAAAAATGATATCCTCCCAATTTGTTCGGGAAAAGATGTTAGGTTGTCATTCTTATATAATACGGTAGGCAGATTTTTTTTAGAAAATATCTCATGAGATTGAGATATCTTGAAGTGTAATTATTTTATTTAGCTGTAACTGTGAAAATACAGCTAATATTGTTACCTGAATTAATGAGTAACCAAAATATAACATAGACATGGAAAAATGCCCAAAGTGTTCAAACCCAATTATTGTTAGTAACACAAACGTAGCAGTAAATGTTGAACAACCATGGAAAAAAGTTCAGGCAAAAATTTGTCTAGATTGTAACTTTATGGAGTTATTCCGCAATTGACTTTTTACGTGGAAAACGCAATGAAAGATGAAATAAAAGTATTGTCTCAGATTGACAAGACAAGTTATGTAAATCTGTGCAAATCCATCTTGGATTTGGAGCAGAACATCTTTTTTGTTGGAATAATCAATAATCATGGAAGATTGGTGGACTTTGTTAAAAAGCAAAACAAGATGACACAAAGTCTAGAAAGTATGGATTTGGATATGATATGTATGCAAGCCAGACTATACATGTCAATGCAAAGTGATCATGATGAAAATCTTGGCAGATTCGGTCATTGTATAACCGAGCGAGAAAAAACTACAATGCTGACAATCCCCACCATATATGGGACTGTGCTTGTTATATCTTCAAACGAAATAGATTCAAAAGAATTGATCCAAAAAATATTTCAGGTTACAGACAATAGCTGTTTTGCACAGATTCTAAACCCGTGTTAAAGCAAGGTTTAGATTCTGTACATCTGTTAATAATAAGATGCGAAATAGTTACAAGAATGCTAGTAGTGACTTTCTGGATCTTTCAAGTGAGCAACGACTTGATATTCTATTTCATCTGATGCAGGAAAAATCAAAAGTGTCCCCCATGGCCAAGATACTTGATTCCACTGTACAGGAAGTCCACAGAAATTTCGAGAGACTAGCAAAATCAGGATTTATTGAAAAAGACATTGATGGGTACTATCATCTTACCATTTATGGAACTACTATGTGCACTCAGATTCCGACAATGATGTTTTTCTCCAATAATAGAAAGTATTTCCAGGAACATGACTTTGGAGATCTTCCTGTAAAGTTTATCGAACGCATAGGGGCACTATCCACTGGAACTTACATCAAGGGATTTACCAAAGTGATTGAACAGTGGAAATCAATATACAAAAATGCAAACGAATACATCTATGAAATGCATTCAGAGGTTTCAAATGATCTCATAGAACCTTTGATAAAAAAAGCTAAAAACGACAATGTAAAAATAAATTACATTCTATCAGAAGATTGTATCGTTCCAAAGGGAAGAAAAAAGACACTGGAGAAATTTGGTTTTAGTAGTCTGTTGGAAAATGGAACCGTTGAAAGAAAAATGTCAAAACAAGTTTTAGTAGTAGTTGCCTTAAATGAAAAGGAAGCATGTGTCTCATTTCCTAACAGAAAAGGTGAGTCAAATATCGGATATGCATTTTACGGGAATGACATCAGATTTCATGAGTGGTGTCTTGACTATTTCAGGTATAGTTGGCACAACTCAGGTACATTCAGAGAAAGCAAACTAAAAGAAGAATAGAGATTACTCATTCCAGTGGAAAATCTGATCCACATCCAAGACACCATCCTCTTTCTCCTTTGTAAATATCGCTATAATATTGAATGATTTTAATTCCACACACAAAACATATTATCTCCATAGTTCTCGTTTTTGCATTTTTTATCATCGATTCTGTTTCTTGATGTTTGTTGGTTTTGTGAGACAATTGTTCTTCCTCACAACAGGATGGTTAGCAAAATAATTGAAACCACTGCAACTATATGAAATAAATAATAAGATGTTTTGTGCCTGGGTATTCTTTTCAGACTTTGTCTTTTCTTATGTTTTATTTCCTGTACTAAATCATTCATTTTTTCACAATACTCCTGGCATTTCTGTCACGATAAATACCCCCAATCCAATTCCCATCACCACACCAAGTCCAGTGCAGATGAGACCAAATTTTACAACCTTTTTGATTGGAGCATGAACCATCATGTCCCAAGTGCTGATTGATTTTTGTATTTCAATAGTGCTGTTCATATTATGTAATATGCACTACTTGATGATAGACTGTACTCATCAAATGTTATGATGACTAAGCTGTATCTGTTAAATTAATACAAAATTACATTGTAATATACAACGTAGTAATTTTTAAAAAATATCTGTATCATAGTAGAGTTCTCAAGTAAATTTGACAATATTTGCTCATACAAATGTACAGAGAAAATATCCTGAGATTTAGATTTCGATAGTTAGTCTTTACCATATTAGATATTGTTTGTACGTGAATTGAATATATTATAAAATAAGGGAGGATAAAAAGGAAATTTTGACAGATTTCTAACTACTCTTTGCCATGATGATAGAAATTTTTAATCAAAATTATGTTGAATTAATGTCAACTTTTCCTTTTATTGTTTTTTCGCAGTATATGCTCTAACGTATCTTTTTTTTGTTTTGTTAGGATGTCTATTTACAAATTTCTTAAAACTATTTGTAACTATTCCACAGCTAACACACAATATTTCTCGTGTGCTTGTGTCATGCACAGTATTTTTGTGATTGCATCCTGGATTCATTTTCATTATTCCTAATGCTCATCAAGATTAATGATAGTTAGTATCAAAAACTGCTGAATTATCATAAATTCAGCTTAGGGCAACATCTCATTCAAATTATCTCATTAGTGATGCCGAAATACAGCAACTATATTATATTCATATTCAGAATATAGATTATGACGGATAATCCAAAAAAAGAAAGTTCATGGGATAAAATGGTTCATGCATCTTTTAGAAAAGTAGTTGCGTTTGATCTATTATGTATTGGAATCGGTATTGTTATAGGAATCGGAATAGGTGTTTACCTAATTGCTGGTTCTCCTTAATCTTTTTATTATTTACTTGCATTTTCATATCCAACCTGCATGAGATAGTTTTTGGGTTTCTGTTTTTGTCTAAATCATAATTTTTGAAACGATTTTACCATTATATCACCACAATTATCTTTCTGAAAACAAAAACTTCTAGTCCAATCCAGATGATTGTGCCAATCCCCAACCAAAAAAGATCATATTTCATAATTTTTTTGAATGGGGCATGAACTATCTTGTCCCAAGTGCTGACAAATTTTTCCATATGATTATTCATATAATACATGATGTAACCCTTAATGATAGATAATACTCAACAAATGTTATGATGAATCAGCTGAATATGTCAATATCATTAATACAAATTATAATGCATAACACAACATGGAAATTTTTAAAAAATGTTTACATTGTGGGAAGGAATTTTTAAGCAGATTTGAAAACGTTTGTTCATATAGATGTGCAAAGGAGATATCATAAATCAGTTCATGATAACTTCACTTACATCTAAATGATTTTAAAATATTATTTGATTTAGAATTGTCATTATTTCTATTTGCAAGTATTTGCACTATAAACCATCGATTCAAATACTTTTAGTGAGAATAATAACTGGAAATGTTTATAATAATAGAATTTCCTAAAATGGATTTTAATAAAGAACAAGATTTTGAAGATTGGTTCAAGGCATCAAATCAAAAATTTCAAAAATTTAAGGGTATTATTTCAAGAAATCTATTAAAACAGAAAGATGGGACTGAGGGTTCCAAATACATAGCTGTAATGGAATTAGAGAATGAGCAAGCGTATGTTAATTTACAGTCTAGTGATGTACATAAAAATACATTATTGGGGTTGATAGCAATTATAGACGATATGCCAGTAAAAACAATCTATGAAACTGTATATTCAATTAATACAAAATCGCTGATCACTAATGATTAAAACCAAAAGAATTTATGAAAAATATTCCTCTGAGGACGGGTATAGGATTTTAATTGATAGACTATGGCCAAGAGGAATTTTGAAAAATAACGCACGTGTGAATTTATGGTTAAAAGAAATAGCACCAACAGATCAGCTTAGAAAATGGTTTTCGCATGATCTAAAAAAATGGAATGCATTCAAGAAAAAATACATTAAAGAACTAAATGAAAATAAATGTACGGTATATAAAATCAAGAATCTGAAAAAGGAACATAACCCAATTACACTAGTATATGCTGCAAAGGATGAACAGCATAATAACGCTGTTGTCCTGTTAGAATTTTTAGATACGCTGTGATCACCATATCAATTAATGAAAGTAATTAGAAATGATATCTATAAAACATATTCAAATTACTTGTGATAAAAATCATGAGATCGTAGATTGAGGTTAATGATTTGATACGATGTAAATTTTCAAAAAATATGCGAATTCTATTTGTTGGGATAAACCCATCTCCGGGTACGTACAATCGCGGTATTCCTTTTTCTAATAACAAGACTTTTTGGTATTTGCTAAATAAATCTGGATTAATTAATGAAAAAATAATAGATTTGAGAGACGATATAACGCTCAAGCAAATTTATAACACAAAATTTAACACAGTATACAAATTTGGCATAATCAACATAATAAACAGGCCTACTCCAAATGTGTCCTTTCTGGTAAAAGGTGAAGAAAATAAGGGTAGGAGAAAAATTTTAGAAATAATAAAAAGATACAACCCCAAAGTGGTTTGTTTTATAGGAAAAATATCTTATGAAATGTTTTCTCATGAAAGAAAAATTATCTTCGGATGGCAAAATCACATTTATAATTCAAGGTCATACGTAATGCATTATCCGTTACATGGAAAAGCATCTATTAGAATACAGGATCTCAAAAGAATCAAAAAACAATTGATACGTAATTCTAATACAAATTCTTTCTTTTAACATATAAAAAAATTAGAAAAAAATAGATAATAAATCAATTAGATTATTTTTATTTCAGATTTATTTGCCTGAAATCCAATTTTGGCATGAGTGCCATCACAATAAGGTTTATTCTCAGACTTGCCACATCTACACAGTGCTGAAACTGTCTTTCCATCGACTTCTACAATAAAAGGTCCATTTTCTAAAGCCTTTATGGTTACTTTGTTCATAAAACTATACGTGTTTAGTCAATATTAAACAGTACTACACGATTTTGTTTAAAATTAAACAAGATTTGTGAGTATATCTTAAAAGACAGCAAGACGACTAACAGTATGCCAATTGATGAAAACTTTCCAAATGATCTTAAACCAATTGGAAAAATAAATCATTCCGATGGTGAAAACTTTCATTGGTTTTGGGGTCCAGGTAAATTAAAAGAAGCATCAACACATCCTGAGGTCATTAAAGACTTTACAAAACGAGGTGAAAAACTTGAACCTTTAGGAATTAGTGGTACGATGGTTGCTGTTGATTGGGATTCATGTTATGCTGACGGTGCATGCATTGAGGCATGTCCTGTGCAGGTATTCCAATGGTATAGAACAGAAAAAGATATTCCAGCAAAAAGCGTAATTGGCGAAACATTTGAAGGAACAGGTGAAAACTCCGATAAAGAAGGTAGAAAAGACTATACAGATAAATCGGATCCAATTAGAGAGCATGACTGCATATGGTGTATGGCATGCGTTTCTGTTTGCCCTCCTCAAGCTATCAAAGTTGATCAATCAAACTTGGAAGCTCATGAGAAAGCTGCAGGAACTTATGTGAAAATAGAAGCAGGTACTGCTAATCCACATGCCCATTAATAAGAAAAAAATCTGTCCACTACATAAGGATGTTATTCTTACACATACAGAAACATGTGGACTGAAAGTAGATTATTGTTGGAAATGTCAAGAATTATTTGGAGAGAAGATATGAGCATAAGTTTTGTTTTGACATACTTGATTTCTTAGATTTTCCAGTAACCTTTGTACTGCACATACATGATTTTTATGAAATCAGAGAATGGAATTTCAGCTCCTTTTGATAATTCATCAGAACATTTTAAGACGATTTTTCTAAATGATGAACTTGATCATGATCAGCACGTAGTTGATTTGTAGCACTCAAGATAATATCATGTCAATTATTTTGAGGACAAGAAATCCCTAAGAATTTCAGCAACACCTGAAGTGTCACATGCCTCTAATCTATCAAGCAGGTAAGAATCAGTTTCTGCTTCTTGTATTTTCTTTTTTAATTTACGGTATTTTTCGGCATCATCCTTATCTTGTATTATTTGATCTAAATCTGCAGAGGTAATTTTATTTTCTTTAATTTTTAATTCTAATTCTTTGTTTGTTAAAGTCATACCAAATATTTCCATATTGGAATATTTAACATGATATTACTTTTCCCAACGATGATATGATTAATTTATGTGGGAGATTTTGCTGTTTATTCTCATCAAATTTTGACATTGTTTAACTATTTAAATCGCAATATTAATTTTAGATTTTAAAACTAAATCAAAATACATTATTAATGAACATAGTTTTACCAAAATAATTGACTGAAGAGCAAAAAAAGAAAACAGAAACAATGTCATTTAGATTAGATAGTAATGTTTTAGATAAAATTAGAAAGGAATCTGAATCTCAAGGAATAAGCCTGAATGTTCTAGCTAACAAAATTTTTTCAAGATACACTGAATGGAGTATGTTTGAGCCCAAAGTGGGCATGGTTCCAATAGCAAAACCCATAGTCAGTGCATTATTTCAAAAATTGACTGAGAAAGAGACAGTAGAATTAGCAAAAAAAATAGGACAAAGCATAGTGTCAGATATTGCCACATTTATGAAAGGTACGATGGATGTTGATTCTTTTGTATCATGGTTTGTAACAAGAATGAGGATATCAGATTTTGAAATTAATCATGTTGTAAAAAATGAAAAGCACACATACATAATCAAACATGATTTGGGATACAACTGGTCTTTGTATCATAAAACAGTATTACAATTAATTTTCAACGATGTTTTAGAAAAAAAGATAGATTCTGAAATAAATGAAAACATGATGAAGATTGTTTTTGAAAAATAGTCATACTGATTTTATTGTTCCAGTCATCCATGGATGAAGTATACAGTAATATTCAAACAATCCTACATCATCAAATTTTTGTTTAAATGTATCATTTGGCATCATCATTCCAGAATCAAACAAGTCATTCTTACTAGTAACTGTATGAACTGAAATATCATCATTAGTCCAAGAAACAGTATCGCCAGATTTGATCTGAGTTATTTGTGGATAAAATGACTTGTTTGAAGACTTTACAGCTGAACCTTTTTCAATATTGCAAAGAGTAGTTTCAACTATTTGTGATTCAGATGTTACTTGTGAGAGAACATTGTGTTGTTCATGTCCTGGTAAAATGGTAGTTGTTTGCGTAATCTTTGCATTTACATCAGGCTTTTGTAAATCTGTTAGAATTTGTTTTTGCCAGTTCCACATATCAATTGATTTAGTTTTGGCAATGTCTATTCCATCAACTGCATTTGCTGATGCATCTTGCACGTTGAAATACGCCATTGTACCTTTTTCTTCTGGAACTCCGTGTAAATGAAATAGATATCTCCCAGGCTCTTTCCATTTTGCCTCAAATATTGCAGCATTTCCTGAGCCTACTTCCCATGTTTGAGTTTTAACAGGTTTATTTTCCCAGATTCCAGAAATTATTGTATCAAAGATAGTTCCATGAATATGAAAGCCATATGCAGGAATAGCACCCATATCCACATAGTATAATCTAACTAGCTCGTTTGTCTTTGCAGGTAATGGATTTGTCCAATACTGATCAGCATAGCCGTTAAAGAAAACATAATCAGGAGTCCAAGTCTCTTGGTCTTCTAAATCATATTCTCCTTTGACTAGCACGTATTCTCTTGCAGGTTCTACTCCTTCTTTTGGATCTACGATAAATGCGCCATACAATCCGTTTCTAACATGTGCAGACACTGGCATCACATGACAATGATACATGAAAACTCCTGCAGGTTCTGCAATGAAATCATAAGTGTATGAATTTCCAGGCAGAACTTCTTGGAATACACCGTCATTTTTTTCATTGTGGTCTCCATGAAAGTGCATTGTGTGTGGCAACTTTCCATTATTGATAAAATTAATAATCACTCTATCACCTTCAGTTGCTCTTAGAGTTGGACCAGGTATAGTACCATTGAATGTCCAAGCTTCAACTCTCACTCCAGGTGCAATCTCAAGTGTTGTATCCTCAGCGATAATAGTAAATTTTCGTGTTATGGGGGAATTGTGGACAGATTCATTTTCTGCAAATGATTGTAACGGAGAGTCCATTGCAAGAAAAACTATACCAAAGGCAACACCAAAGCATGCAACTACAAACATCATGACTATAGTTCTGTCCACGAAATATTGTAATCTGATTTGACTTTTAATGAAGAGGTTTATTGTGCAAACATTTGCAAACAATAGTATACGTTGGTATTAACTAGTAGGATTTTCTAAAATTTAGCTTGGCACCAAGATGCAAAGGACAATGTGTTGACTTGAAAACAAAGAGATTCGATAGGGGATTGAAATATCAAAATGGCATAAAATGGTGTACAGTTTGTTCTCATTTTATACAAACAGAGTTTATTCGTTGTATCTGTTGTAATACAAAATTACGAGTTAGAGCAAAACATAGAGTAGAACAAAATCAAACACATGTATGAAAAGAAAGATCAATGTTGCTGTATTTTTATTAAATGCAAATGTTTGCAATGAATACAATCTTTCTAAATACAGTAAGGCAATAGTAAAAATATGCAAATAATACAGAATAATCTAGATTTTTTACGAAGGTATGGATATTCAGATAACATAAAAGCAGAAAAAGCAATAGCAATGCTTTTGATTACTAGACGTCATGAATTAAGAACCATAGCAGAATCAGTGTTGACTCATATTCCAGGACAAATCATTTTATCTGAATGGAGTGAATTTATTCTTCACATGTGTCTTGATGTAGAGGAGTGTTTTTCCATATGGAAAGGTGATATAGAGCCATCACAAAATTTCTATTTTAAGTCATTTGTAATATTAAGACAATTCAGTAAAGGAAAAACATCGATGAATCAACTAACACATTTTTTGAATTTGGCTTATAGTATTGCTCAAGAATTTAGAGTGATTTACAAAAGAATGGAATAAAGATGAACAGGATTTGGTGTTTTTTTTATAGAGTATATGGTACACATGATTAAATAAAAATATCATTCAATTTTTGTTATAATATTGGAAGATAAAGTAATTAATCCTCACTAATTTTTAATGATTGTGCTTTTCGTCCAGCCTTTACAATTTTTTGCTCAGAGACATGTTCGTGGAGTATTATTTTTGCCATTTCTATGCTTCTTCGGGCAAGATCTTTTGCTCCCTCTTTAAGTCCTTCACTTTTTTCTACATATGCAATATTGTTTTCCATGTCTTCTGCATCCCATCCTCTGGTATGTGCAATAAATGGAAATGGTGGAAATACAAAACCAACTTCAGCAAAAAAGCCAAGCATATGGCCTGCTACATCCTGAACGTTGTCTTGTCCACCAGTGATGATAAAGCTTGCAACTTTGTTTTGAATTAATGATTTGTTATTCAGAGTGATTTGATTTTGGATGCAGTTAAAACGTTCAATCATTTTATGGTATAATGAACTTGCAGCACCCCAACGTATAGGGGTTGCAACAATTATTACATCTGCCCAATGAACTAGTGCTTCATAGACTTGTACTAGCTGGTCTGTCTCATCCATTTGAGTAATAGAACATGGCCAAGTACACGCTTTGGCACTTTTAGAATAATATCCCTCACATGCTCTAAATTTCAAATCATTTAGACGAATAAACATTGTTTGTGCTCCAAGTTCATTTTTTGCATGATTGATTGCAACTTCAAGTAATTTATCAGAAGTTGAGTAACGTGGATTTTTTGAATCCATTATAGTAGTTGAAATTCCTACAACTCGTATTGGACCATCTTCTCGAATTACATCTCGTCCCAATGCATGTGGTGGATGCGGCAGTTTATTTCGATTAGTAACAGAATTTGTATTGATGAATAGATGATCATTTTCAATTTTTAGCTCAAACTGAGGAACTCTGTCTTCTTCAAATCCAGGTTCACCGAATCCAGTTATTCTATGAAACTTCCAGTTATGCCACGGACATACAATGTAATCCCCATCTAACTTTCCTTTACCTAATGGACCACCAACATGATTGCAAACTCCAGAGACTGCACCAAACTTACCGTCATAATATGATAATGCGATGGTAATTTTTCCTACTTCAATTTCTTGCAATGGTTGAGACTTTAATGAATCAACAGAACCAAGATCAGCCCAATTTTTTTCCAATACTTTCTATGAGTAATATAAAATTAAAAGGATTTGTATTGTTATTTTTTTGTGATCTTTTCTTTTTTCCTTTTTATCAAATAACCTGATCATTTTACAGTCAAATGAATTGATATTTTATCTTCATCAAATATACTAAATGAGCCATCTTCTAATGATTTAACAGTTATTTTAGAAGATTCTAGTTTTCTTATCATATAGTTTAGTTTATCTTTGCTTGAAAATTGAAGTGTAAAATAATCCAATCCTGCAAATTCTGTAGATGCTTGAGATATGTCTTCTCCAAGCCAAGTATTTGTTGCAATATGATGATGATATTTTCCTGCTGCAAAAAACAATGCGCCTTTCATACTTGCAGTGGTTGTAAGACCAAGAATTTCAGAATAGAATTTTTTTGCGTTTGCAAGATTGGATACATGTAGGTGGACATGTCCTATTGATGTATCTGATGGAAATCCACTCCAAGATTTAGTTGATTCGGCAAGCAATCCTTCCATATCAAGTGGTTCTATTGCCATTACTACTTGGTTTTCAATCCATTTCCATTCGGATGGTATTCTATCACGATAAATTTCTATTCCAATATTATCAGGATCACGGATGTAAATTGCTTCAGATACAAGATGATCTGAAAAACCGTCAATTTTTATCGTATCTTTGTGTTTTAGTAAATGTGAAAGAAATTCTGCCAAGTCTTTTCTTTTCGGAAGTAATATTGCAAAATGATATAATCCTGCTCTTTTAGTTAAATCAAGTGGTTTAGCTGTAGAAAGGGCAACAAGGTAAGGCAGGTTACCATCAGATGAAAGAAATACAACATGTTCTGTTTGTTCAACTATTTTGAAACCAAGAAAGGATTTGTAAAATTCTAGAGATTGGTTTATGTTAGATACATTAAGATGAACTTGACCTATTCTAGTATTTTGATCAATAGGAATCATATACGCATTAGTATTAGTAATTCAACAATATAATGGCAATTATATTGATTTAAAATTTAGATGTTATTTTTAATCATTTTTTGGAAATTGTTTATTGTATACCATGGAAGTTTTAGCCAATATCAAATAGGCTTTTAAGGATTAAAAGGCTAAACTAGGTGATTGGTATCTGCAGGAACAACAGAGTTTCTAAGCTTACTTGCAATTCTTTTTGGCGGAGGAATGATTGGTGCTTGGCTAATGCACAAGATAAAATTTCCAACAATCATAGGATTCATACTAGTTGGAATAATTGTAGGACCTTACGGGTTAAGTGTAATAGAAGATACCGAATTAATCAATCTGTTAGCAGAATTTGGAATCATCATACTGCTTTTTGTCGTAGGATTGGAATTTAGTATTAACAAGTTAAAGCGTGTTGGACTAAACGGAATCATCATAGGGACAGTCCAGCTTGGAATTGTATTCTTTTTGGGATATATTGTTGCAATAGCACTTGGATGGTCTCATCTAGAAGCACTTTTCTTGGGTAGTATTTTGTCCATTACAAGTACTGCAATATCACTTAGATTCTTGCGGGATCTCAACTTGGTAAATACCAAAGAATGGGATACAGTAATCACCATACTGATAATAGAGGACCTTGCAGCTGTTCTTCTTTTAACATTGCTTGGCAATGCTTCAAGTGGAGAACATTTTGCAATAACTGATGCTGGTTCATTGATAATTCAAAGCATATTGTTTTTTGTTTTGACTTTGGCAATAGGCATCAAAGCAATTCCAAAGCTATTGGAGCGTGTATCCAAAATAAACATGGAGGAAGCTCCTTTTGTTACTGCACTTGGTTTGGCATTTGGCTTGGCAGTTCTTGCACACTTTTTGGGTTTGAGCAGTGCGATTGGGGCATTTTTGATGGGAATGATAATTGCGTCTTCAAAGTTTTCTGAAAAGATAACTCCACGTGTTTTACCGTTAAAGGATTTTTTTATCGTGATATTTTTTGTTTCAATTGGAATGCTTGTAAACATTGCACTAATTCCAGATGCAATTTGGATTGCGATTCCAATTGTCATCATAGCTATAGTTGGGAAATTCATTGGAAACATGTTTGCAGCATCAATGTCAGGAAATACTTTCATCAGCGCATCCACTATCGGTGCCATGATGATTCCTATTGGAGAATTTTCATTTATCATAGCTAAATTAGGAGTAGACAGTGGAAGCATAGACGAATCCATCTATCCTGTCACAATATTAGTATCACTTATCACCATGCTTGCAATGCCTCTTCTTTTACGAGCTTTACCTACAGTTGTAGACCAAAGATCAATCTTTCCAAAAAAACTCTTGAATTATGTTTTCTTTGCAGGCAGATTTGTAGGAGCAGGTGCGTTTAAAGAAAAAACAGAACAGAGCAATAAAAAAGATAATTTGAAAAAATATGGACCGAAAATCATGGTTCATTTTGTAATAATTGTATCATTACTTGCGTTGTTAGGTTATTTTACACCAACAATAATAGATCTTTTAGAAAATCCAGACATACCGTTCTTTATGAGCCCATCTTT
Source organism: Nitrosarchaeum sp. AC2 (assembly GCF_013407385.1). Classification (NCBI taxonomy): domain Archaea; kingdom Thermoproteati; phylum Nitrososphaerota; class Nitrososphaeria; order Nitrosopumilales; family Nitrosopumilaceae; genus Nitrosarchaeum; species Nitrosarchaeum sp. AC2. The sequence goes on from NZ_CP030847.1 coordinate 987,948, forward strand.
GTTTCTTGGAATTTTAACTGCACTTATTGTAGCATATCCAATATTTCTGATGATAGGAAAAACTGAGGGAATAATAGATAGAATATCAAACACAATTACGGTCAATTATGGACAAAATGAAAAACAGATTGTCAATAAACCGATACACCGAGTATTACGTAACATCATCTTTATCGGGATAATCTTACTTTTAGTTGCAATATTCATCAGCTTTGTAGATTGGGAGATAGAAAATGCAAAGGTAATCATTTCAACCGTAGGTTTTGTAGTAATGATACCTCTGATTCTAAGCACAATATTTTCAATACGAAAACTCACACAGACTCATTTGTTTGACAGTTGGATGTCTTCAGACAAAGAATAATCCCATACAATTTAGAAAATAAGATTGTAAAATTTTATTATTCGTATGCTTCGACTGTCTTTATTCCTTTTTTTGCCATCAATACGCCAAGAAAAGTTGTCAGCACAACTACCATGCCGACTATTGGGAATAGGTTGTCACTTACAACGCCAAGATCCATTCCTGTTTTTAACACAATAAATGAAAACTCCCCAAGTGATGCCATGCTTAGACCTATGGCAAGTGCATACTGCTTGCCACTGCCAAATATTTTTACTCCCACATACACACCAAAAATTTTTCCAAATATTGTCAATACAGTAATTACAACAATCATTACGATTTATAATTTGGAATTTTGCAGTACAGTTCTGAAAACAAATTCATGAAAGGTCTAATTAAAAGACCTCTTTTGAATTAAAATAATCTTTTCATGGGTGGCCAATATTCGTTAAACGCATCTTGGCGTGCAAACCGTATTGAATTTTGAAATCCTTAATTAAAAGTGTATTTTTGGGATTTTGACGTTAACTTAAATTATTGAATTAGGGTTAAACCATTAACTTTTTGTTTGAATCCGCAACCCAAGTGGAGGGATTTCACACAGTTGGCATGTTTTTATTTTGAAATCTTTTTTCTTTCTTTGTTTGGATTACAGCCCAGACAGAGCCAATTACAACACCCACTTGAACTACTTTAGATACCATACCTAGATGGCCAATGCTTCCAGCCTCCATTCCAAATACTACTGCCATATCGGTTCTTGTCATTGCATACAATGCAATTAGTCCAATTGTCCCTGCAATGATTACCCCATGTGGAACTAGACTATTTGGACCCTTTAACATCCAAAATACAACTAGAATGTAAGCAATTGCCACAACCAAAAAGAATGATCCCTTCACCATATCTTGTTTTTCAAACAACTCTTCGGATGTCTCAACAAAGTAAACTATGGAAGTTGCAATCATAAAACCTACAACAATTCCAATTATAGAATTTTTATTCACGTGTACAATACAGTTAATTTATAATTTAAATCAAAAATACAATATTCATAACTGATTTTCAATCATGAGAAAAACATTGTATCAATTAATGTTTTTTAGATTTAAAGAGTAGTAAAATATCGGATTATGTGGAATGGGTTTCAAATTAGTTTAATTTCTAAGTTTTGGTTTAAAATGCAAATAGTTCTGAGATACATCTTATTCGGCTAATTTTCAAAATTGATAATTGACTCCAGTCTTATATGATTTTTAATCCTATAATACACATGGTGAGTCAGTATTTCCAGATAATATTATTGGGCGTATTTTCTTTTGGAATGATATCCTCTGCAAATGCTCAACAAGCAAATCTAGATTCAGAATTTAGTATAAACGATCCTCTTTTTATCGCAACATTTGGAATTGAAAAACTACCTATTCATGTTAAGGATGATACTTTTTTTGTATATTATGATTTTACTGATCCTCCAAAGGGAATTAAAGATGAACTTAAAGTTAGCAGTATTTCCTTAGTTGAAGAAAATAAATCACTCTTGATTAAAATTGAAAATGCAACTTATCTTTCACATATGGCATTTCTTTTTCCAGATGAATTGATTAATGCGGAAGATCATGCTTTCAGATTACTAGTAGACAATATAGAAAAAGATTACGAAATTACACATTTTAACACACACACAAATATAGACATAATGGTTCAACCTGGAACAAATAAAATTGAAATCATTGGTACTCATGTAATTCCTGAATTTGGTTCGATTGTAGCATGGGTTTTGATTGTAGGAATAATGTCAGTAATCATAGCAACAAGAAAGAAAATGATTCTTCAGTCGTATACAAAATTCTAAATGATAAACTATGAATGTTTTTTGTTAGTAGAATCTAACATAACTCAAGTTTTTAAAAAATATTCTATTATTCTTGTTATTATAAAATGAAATAATGTCACTAGCAATCGAAATTGCTAGCTGAAGAATTCACGCCTAGCCAACTTTCAGTCAACAATTCTTGGCGTGTAAACCAAGTACACTTTCTCTCAATTCAGGCATATGAAGAAGAACATTCTATTTGACTTTAAGCATGAAATCCAATGATGTGGTTTCATTTACAGCTAGCAAAAAGCTTTGCTGAAAATAATTAACAGTACAAATTTTTAGGCTTTGGTAGGATCTCTACTTAGAATATTCAAAACATGTTCAATGATTTGTTTTTGTCCTCCTTCATGAAGATCCATTCGGGTAGTATCCGAACCCATACTTACAAAGATCAGATGATCATTTCCCAATGGGAATGTGATCCTAGTAATTTTTTCAAATGCTGCAACCGCATAAAGTCCTCTTCCAATTTTTGGACTAAGTTGTTTTCTTGCTTTCCATGCACTTGCCGCTCTTTTCAAAGATGCAGCGGTCTCGTCTTCGGATAAATAATTCACCACTCCTGGACGATGATTTACTGAAATTATGTTTCCATCGATATCGGTAATTACGCTATGTCGAATATTAACATCAGAATCCATAATTATTTGTAAAAGTTTTGCAGCGTCCATGTTATCCTCCAGATGATAATTTATGTGGAATTGATAATTTTTGCAAATATTCATAGTGAGTTCTCAAAAAATCCATGATTTTACGATCTTCATTTTTGTCAATAGGAGATCCATTTGCAAGTATGCTAAGATATTTTAGATCAGAATCTAAACTATGTAATGACTTTTTAATTCCACCCACATAACCGGATCGGATATAATCTAAGAGTTTATCTTCAGTTTGGAGAATTTGTTTTTCTAAATTTACAATATCTTCATGAACACTTCTCAATGATTGTCATATAGAATATTACAAAATAATCTTATTCAGACAATTTCTTAAAATTCATTAAAAAATTCCAATATTTTTAAACAAAAGAAAAAGATGTACAGCCATTCAAACATTCTAAACCTAGGAAAAATTATTTCTCATAAAAGTACAATAATTAAGAATGTATCAAGCGTATAAAACATATAAAAATAAAGTTAATGAAAGACAGCATAAACTTGCTCATTGAAATTCTCGCAAGTCGCCAAGTCGTCTTTCATCACAATGAATTAACAGAATCCAAACTTAAGAGTAACTATTAGTAGACAAAATTCTAGAAATTTAATCATAGGATTTAGCAATAAGATAAAAATGAAAATCGAAGATTAGTAAAAAATTACTTTAAGCGTCTATAAATCTCCTGAAATTCGTCAGCTAGTGTATAAGATATGTTCAAGAGATGAGCCAATTGATTCATCGTTGTTTTATCTCGAGATAGCTGTCTTAGAATTGTTAGTGCTTTTTGAGGAGAGCTTACTGAAAGAGGCATTTGTCCAGACCAAGTCTTAAACGCATCATTTACATCCAAACAGAAATTCAAGACAAATTGTTCAGAATACGGCATATGCTCAGAAGATTTTGCAGTCTTTAAGAGGACACCAGATAGTTCACGAAATTCATTTCTTCTATCAATCAACAACATATCCAATGCTTGTTTTATTTTAGCTTCATCCAAGCCAGATTTTTTTACAATGTAAGTACTCATATTGTAATATACGGATAAAGAGAGATAAGTGGTTCTACAATAACATTAAACGTTTATTGAATTTTTGAAAACAGAATAAACAAACGTTAAGAAATTTCAAGAGTGCCGCTTAATCAGCTATCTCGGCAAATCGATTTTCAACATAATCCCAATTCACTATATTCCACCAATTTGAAACATAGTCAGGTTTTCGATTATTGTATTTTAGATAGTAAGAGTGTTCCCACATATCCAAACCTAAAAGAGGAATTTTCCTTATTGACCAAGGACTGTCTTGATTGGCAGTAGTGACTATCTCTATTTTATTAAAAGTTTGATTAAATACAAGCCAACACCATCCACTGCCCTCAATAGACAATGCTTTGTTTGAGAATACTTTTTTAAAATTTTCAAAGTTATCAAAATACACATCAATTGAATCACCTAACTTACCGCCAGGATCACCATCATTTTTTGGAGTCATTGTTTCCCAAAATAATTTATGATTTTCAAAACCGCCGCCAAAAAAAGATACGTCATTTCGGACAGATTCAGGAATGGTATGTAGATCAGAGAGAATAGATGTAATGTATTGAGGATGAAACTCTCCTGAAATTTTTGCCAATGTTTTGTTTAATCCATCAACATATGCTTGATGATGTTTTTGATGGTGTATTTCCATGGTTTGAGTATCAATGAATGGTTCAAGCTCATCATATCCATAAGGCAATCTAGGCAATTCATATTTGACCATACTCTAATGAGATAATGTCCACATATATTTTTCAAGGGGAGACAAATAATCCCGATTTTTTGATAGGTTTATTCCCAAGATAGTAGACAGAATATGTGAAAATTAAAAAATCCAAATTTGGATTTATCTTTTTTTCAAAAGCTATTGATCATATATCATTAGATTTTTTTCTTCTAGTAATGCATGTAAGTTATGAACAGAACGAAATACGTCAGATTCATTTTTTGCTCCAGTACAAACAAGTTTTCCAGATGAAAATATCAATATGACAGTTTTTGGGTCTAACATTCTATGGATTAACCCTGGAAATTGTTCTGGCTCATACATGCTTCTAGGTAAGGTTCTAGCAGCTTTTTCAAGATGCACTTTTCCACCTAGATTAATTGAAGCTACGATATTTTGAACTGTAATTTCTGCATCCTTTTTTACTTTAATTCCACCTTTTCGAAGTTTTTGGACAACAGTATTTACCGCCTTAATGGCCATTTCTTCGGATTTTCCACCAGTGCATACCATCTTTCCGGTTCTAAAGATAAGAGTCGCTGTTTTTGGATTTTGTAGTCTAAAGACCAATCCTGGAAATTGGTCTGGATTGTATTCAGTATCTGGAAATTTTTTAGTAATATCATTTAGATCGATTTTTTGATCCACAGATGCAGATGCAACCACGTTTACAACACTAATGATTGGTTTTGATTGAGGCATACAGATTTTAGATAAACGGCTTTATATATTCTGGATCAATGCTAAAAGCTCATTTTTAGATAAATTAATGAGACAAACACAATTTTGTAGAGATTTTTTGGGATGAAAATTCAATTTTATGAGGTCTAGAGGAAAAAGTGATAACCGCTAGGAGAAATGAACTATAATGACAAAATTAGGGCTGATCGATTTAGAAATACTGTTTTTAGGGATTAAAAATAATGGGTCATTTAATGAAAAAGACATTGAAAATTCAGAATTAAAGAGATTGGGGGTTGGGAGAATACTAGACTCGTTGGCATCGCTAAAAGATAGAAAACTGTTAACATTGAATAACGATGGAACGTTTTCCATAACAGATTTAGCAAAATACACTTTATGGAGTGAACAAATCCCAACAAGTGTCAAAATTTTACGATTGTTAGAAATCAAGTCATTTGACATAGAAACCATTTCAAATTTCTTAAGAAAACCAGAAGATGAATTGATTGAGGAGATTGAAAAGTTGAGAAAAAAACAGCTAGTCCTGATGTCACCTTTAAGACAAGAATCAAGACTAGTCAAAATGTACGAGATTCTTCCAGAAGGAGTAGAAGAAATTAAGAAAATAGAAGAGTTTGGACTCGATAGTAACTTCGAAGAGAATACAAAAAGGAGATTTTTGAATTAATTAATGAATTAGTTGAAGAGATTAATAACGAATTAGTCGAAGATGACAAAAAGAAGAAAATAATTTTAAAATTAGAAAAGATCAAAGAAAAATTAAGTCTAGGTTGATTTTATTTTATCATGGATTTGTGCTAGAATTAATTCAGCTTTATCCCTATTTTCATACGTGTCAGCTGTCTCATCCATAATGGAGTCAATCTCATAACTTTTATCAACTAAAATATTTGCAACGTGATCATCAAGTGTTCCTTTTCCAATAAGATAGTATGCAAAGACAGTATTTTTTTGACCAATTCTATGCAATCTATCTTCAGCTTGTCGATGTATAGCAGGACTCCAATCTAGTTCTGCAAAAATGACATATTTAGCTCTAGTCAAATTAATTCCTACGTTTCCAGCTCGTATACCAGCTATCATAAGTTTTGATTCTCCTTTTTGGAATTTGTCAATTTGTTCTTGACGAGTTTTATCTGATTGTCCACCAATAATTGTAACTGGAGAAAATTCTTCAAGACTTGTATGTAATAATTTATGAATTACTTTGTGATGACAAAATACTACTACGCTTTCCTCTATCTCCATAATGTTTTTAACAAAATTAATCACGTGCGGAACTTTGGCAATACCAGCAATCTGTCGTTCACTTTGAATTGCTCTTTGATATGATGCTGATTTGTCAAATGCGGTTTCAGCATCTTTTTGTTCTTCTTCAAGTTTATTCCATATTTTCCCTAGTTCATCAAGATAATAGTCAGTATCAGCATCGATGACTTCTTTGTATCTAACTTTATCTTTTAATTCCTTTAGAACATCAGACTTTTTTCGCCTAAGCATGACATGTTTTTGCAATTCATTTCGAAGTGAGGCTCGTTTGTTTTCAAGTACAATCGCTTTGCCTTTTTCATTAACATAACAAAAGTATTCACAAAATTCTTTGAAACTTCCAAGTAGTCCTGGTCTCAAAATATCAACAATTGGCCATATTTCAGAGCCTCTGTTGTAAATTGGAGTGCCAGACAAACCAATTCTATACGAAATTGAAGGAAGTGCGGCTAGTTTTTTAACAGCTTTGTATTTTTGAGTAGTCTTTGATCTTAGATTATGAACCTCATCACAAACAATTGTTCGAATATTTAATTTTGATAAATCAGAAAGACGTTTGTAAAGTAATTCATAATTTATTATGTAAAAATCAGTCACAGGAAGTTCTTTAGATTTTCCAGTTCTGATTATAGTAGATGTCGGAGATTCGGATTCAATGATTCTTCCATTTCTACTTTTTTTCTTTAAAAATTTTGAAATTTCTCTTTCCCAATTGTTCAAAGTAACTAATGGGGCAACAACAAGTACGGGGAAGGTTTGTTTTTCAGTTGCAACATAAGATAATGTTTGCACAGTTTTTCCCAAGCCCATCTCATCAGCAAGTAATGCATTTCCTGATGATTTTAGCAGGAAATCCAATCCTTCTCTTTGGAAATTCAACAGTTTTCCACGGAATTGCTCTCCTGTTTTTGCACGATTGAGATTATATTTTACAGGAGGAATGATTGGTTTTGGAGTATACGTTTTTACAATTTTTCGTTGCCATGCAGATTTAGATAGAATTTCAAGAGGATAACGATCCATAATCAATTTTATCTGTTTTACACTTTCAACACTGTCTGGAATTATTACTTCATCAGTATTTTCACCATACCATGCTTCAGGCACGAGTCTAGATATCATACTGACAGCTCGCTGACCGGTAACCTTCCAACTCCAAATTTTTGAATATTTGTCTAAAACATACTCTAAGGTTCCAAAATTTTCCATGGATGTCGCCATAATTTGTCGATAGAATGTTTTATTGCCTTATGAATCTTGATGTTTCTTACGATCAGTTTTAAGATCCTCAAAAATCTACAATGGTTAAAATAAGATGAAATTTTAATATTTAGGCTCAAAAAAATGAGTCGCTTTTAATGTTGCCAAATTAATGTGGCTTGTCTACAGGATGAGGTTTTGTATTTTCATCATGACAGTCGCAGTGACAAAGATGCGTTTTATGATTATTTATACAGTCAATGCATTCATAATGCTTTCTTGTTTCACATGCGGCACAAATCATACTAGAACTAAAATGAAGATGAATTTGTATTTTTTCTATTTTAGGTCAGTACTCTATTTCACTTCGTTGAAGTAGATTATGAGTTAAATCCACATATCCTTGAGGATCAAGTTCCTTGGCAAATCCTTTGTCGATATTTATTAAATAAATTGAATGCAAATGTGCATTTAGAATATCAGAATACTGAATTGGAGGGTTTTTGTAATATCGATCACATAGATCTTTAACTTTTTTCACATCAGACTCATTTCTTGCATTTGGAGGCATGAGGAAAATTTTTGGTATAGGAACTAGACCAATCACTGGAGTTGCCAGAGAAAATTTAGTACAGTGTTTACTATATCTAGCAATTTTACTCATTATCCTTGCGGTGAAATAATCAATTGTATCCAGAGCATGATCAGGAGGAGTAAATCCTGTTTCGATTTCAATAATAGTATTGCCATCTCCTTTTTTACCAAAAAGATCACATACTAAAATATCAGAGATTTGTTTTTCTACTTCTACTGAATGTCCACGTGCAATCAACGTAGATGCACAAATAAGCTCTAAAACAGAATGATTAATTTTTACAAGGTTTTTTTGATACATTTCAATTAATTGTTGACGAACATAGTTGAGCTTTGGTAGATCTGATTCTTTCAAATTTTTCGATAGTTTTTCAGTAACTTCATAAACATCGTTACGAAATTTTTCTAAATCCATGTATCCATAGTAGATTTAAGGTCGTTGTTTAAGAACTTGACAGTGTTTTAGAATTTGACCAATCTATTTGAAAAAGACTTGCCTACAATCAAAATAGACATTATTGAAGCAACAAGAATCAAAAGAGCAATGGAGCCAAATTCAGGAATGATATGTGTTCCTACAATCTCAAATGAAACTTTGTCACCTATTTGATAATCCAATTTTATTTGTCTAGAATCAGAATCACTTTCTAATTCTTCATACTCTATCATTTCACCGTTAGCCATTACAACAAAAGAAGAATCACTACCTGCAGGAGATTTTGAATCCAAGATATATCTTGGAATATCAAGTGTGATAGTACCAATGTTTTGTCCTTTGATATCAAGAGTCATTGTTTTAGTATCAGAATTTAATTTTCCTTTAGTTGTACTTACAAGACCATCAGATATAGAATATGGAATGCAATAAATTCTGCCATTATTTGCAGTAACTGAAATACTATCTATAGTACATTTGTTAACGCTTCCAGTTAAAGACGGAACTAGAGTAAAATTAGTTTTGAATTGTCGGGTTTCAGCACCGCTTTGAACTTTTAAGATATATTCTCCATCTTTAGACCATAGAGGACTTTCTGTGTTTAGTTTGAAAGAGAAATTACCATCAGAATCAGGAATTATTTGCTGTATGGTCACTATGTTTCCTATAGGATTAGTTACAACAACTAAGATTGGTGCAACTGTGTTTTGTGGTTTCAAGTATCCAGTTGCAGTAATAGTTGAAAAATGATCATAAGTGTGTGAATCAGTCCAAACAGTCAACGGGAAAATCTCTTTGTATAGATCAATTTCGTAAGAGGGAATTTGTACACAGTTAATGCATTTGATTTCTTTTTCTCCAAAAGAAGTACCGGCAAATGACAAAGTTATGGTTAGAGAGAGTATCAAAACAGCTAAAATAGTAATGTGCACGTCATATCGGCTAAGATCATAATATTTATAGATTTTTAATAATATGTCCATTTTTCAGACAAGGGAATTGGGATTATTATAAAAACTGCCAACAAAACGGATTAGCACAGAAAATAGGCATAAAAAATTAAAGTTTGTTTTGAGAATTATCAGTAAATTTCTTCACATGTTCATTCCAATATGGCCCATCGGAAAAATTTGATTACAAGTGGCAAAAAAGATTCAGGATTATTAGTGAACTGTTTAATGCTTTTTTCGAAAATATCAGCAAATGTTTTTGATTCTAAAGTTTTATCATACTAGTTACTAATTAATTTTGTATAAATACAATCATGACTGAAATACACCATCAACTTTAGAATCTATATTATTAGAATTAAATGTAGAACTTACAATTCCATAGTCCTTATGATCAACTGTAATATCTACATGGTATGTTGTTTTAGAGATATCATTAATTATAGTTTTAAAATTGGAAGTAAAAAAAGTTCCAGAGAAAATCGTGGCGTCATTAGTTCTAATGATCACATTAGCACTTTTTGTATTTCCAGTAGCATCTACATATTCCAATAAAACATCACCATTTGATTGTTGAATCATAGATAGTGAAAGATTTTCATAAATTGGGGAACCGTCATAGTTGAATTGAATGTCTCCATTATTTGGACCACCGTTTACGATAGGAGATTGGTCAGGAGATTCTTTTGGCGGAATATCTTTAGAAGAATCATCTTTGTTTAGAGGGTTAAGGTCAGATATTTTTTCAGATATTTCTTTTGTAGATTCTTTTGCGGAATCTTTAGCATTATTTATCTGAGTGCTAATTTTACCTCCAGTTTCATCAACTGTTTTCATGAATCCAATACCTGTCTCAACGGATTCGCTAGTTTTTTCTTCCAGCGTATTTGCATGTTCTTTTACAGAGTCGATGACTTCAGAGCTAGAATATACGCCATTGTTTTCAGTGATTAAAAATATGCCCAAAGCAAGAATCGAGGCTATTACGATTATTTTAATTAGCATCAAATCAAATTTCAAAAAATGTGTTTTAGAGGGCTAGTCAAAAAAAATTGGTGGCAAGCTAAAACACATACTTCTCAACGGATATTCATAGAAAAAGACAAAGAAGACTGCTCAAATCCAAGATTTTTGTAAAATAAATGAGAGTCTTTTCTTTGATTTCCAGACTCCAGTCTTATTCTATAGCAGTCTTTCTTTTTTGCAAGGATTACACAATGTTCAATTAGTTTTTTGCCAATACCTGTGTTCCTATACTCTTTTGTAACTATTAATTCAGGGATGTACATCTCTAGTTTTACTCGGTTTAAACGTCTTAGAAAAATAACGCTAACAAGTCCTACGGGTTTGAAACCTTGCTTTGCCAACAGTATTATCTTCTGAGGGTCTGAAAAATAATCTTTAATTTTATTTTGGAATACTTTGATTTCTTTATCATCAATCGGAGTTGGCCTCTCCAACTCATAAAGTAATTCAAGAATAATTGGGATGTCCTTTTCAGTAGCTTTTACTATGGAAAGATTCACAAAAGTATTTTGTGTTATGGAATTTTAAACATATTCTATTTTTTTATTTAATATTGCTTAAAATAATATTTAGAATTTAGTTTTTCTTTACTGCTTCATATTTTGAGAATTGAGAATTCCATACCACTTGAATATAGGGATCAAGTTCGTATGTTTGGGCAAACTCTTCTAGATTTTTATCAGTTAGTTTGTCTAGTTCCTTTAGTGCATCTAGTTTTTCTTGCATGATATTATCTTTAGTTGAATCATATTGTTTTCTTATTTGGATGATTTTGTTGCTTAGTTCTTCTTTGGACATGTTTGGTCGTTCACTATGGTCCTTTATGGCATTTTTTTCGTCTAGTTTTGATTGTAACAAAGCATCATCGTATTTTTTATCAAATTGTGTTTTAAGTTCTGCTTGTTTTAAGGCAAGGTCGTCGTAGAATCCTTGTATTTTTTGATTGACTTCAATTATTGTAAGTGATACATCCTTGTCTTTAATCTGGTCTAAGATGTATGATTCAGGATTATGTTTTTCTGCTATTCCCTGAGTTATCCATGATTCTGCTGTTTCTTGTAATATACAAGAATACTTGCCAGATTCTAATGCATATACTACAGTAAATCCTTCATCACATTTCGTTAGCGGGGTAACTGAGTTTTCATTTGATTGAGTTGAACCTCCAGAAATCTCACCCATTCCATGACGAATCCACATCTCTGCAGTATTCATTGAAACACAAACATAGTCACTTGCATGATATCGGTACACAACAACAGAGCCTTGTCTACACTCAGTATCAGGAGTTGTCTTTCCCAAATCTTCCCACGATATTACATCGTCGGGATTTGCTTTCAGATATGCAGGATTTGTTCTGTAATCTTCATAATATTCTCTGAGTTGTTCACCGGTAATTGGCGTATCAATGAATTGTCCATTTTTGTTAAATAAAATTTGTTGATTATAATATGCCAAGTTATGATTTACATTAAAAATACTATTTGCTTCAATTAACTCAATTCGTTTTGTCTCAGCTGCAAGATGATATGCTTGACGTGCTTCACTTAGTGAACCACCGTTTGCAACAACTATTTTGAGTGCCTCTCTACCTGCATCTACTTTCATTTGATGAAATTCAAATTGGTCCCAAAAGACTTCCTTAACAGGAGTATCTTGTACGGTATCTACAAATCTTGAAAACGAGTTTCTTGGAGAATAATATTCCCATAATGCCTCCCATTCTTTAAGATCTTGGCTTAGTTTTTCAAGTGCTTGTGCTCTTTTTGTTTCAAGTTCTTCTTTGGCTTTCAGATCTTCATATTTTCTGTCTTCAAGTTCTTTTATCCATTTTTTAGTCTGTTCTATTTTTTTAAGTATATCTTGTGCAACAGGATTATTTGCCAAGTCTTTGGATAGTGTGATTTGCTCACTTGTTGTGGCATCATTATCTGATTGTGCATAAGATGATTGAATGGCTAGTGATACACTCAAAATAAATAATACTGTAAAAGTAAACCTAGGCACCAATGCCTGAATCAAAAAATGATAATACATAAACAATTCGCACAAATGCTACTAAAAAATGATCAAACAAAGAATTATCTAAGCACATTACGAAAATTATTGTGAAAACAACATATTTTATTAAAAAAGAATCAAATTGGCTCAAATAAAATTACATACTGGCAAGATTTTCTTTATTCTTTGTTTTATCAACAGAGTTTAGAATCGTCATTGTGTTCAAAAACAAGACTATCATCGTTGGTTTATTTTCAATATTTGCATTAAGCATGCTCATTCCAGCCTCAGATGCAGCATTGTGGAGTCTCATAATTCAATCAAGCGTTGACAATCCAAAGATATTGCCAGGAGATGCACCAATAATTTCAGGCAGGATTACCGACCATGCATCAAATCCAATAAAAGATGTTCAGGTTCATATCAGTACAAAGTATGATTCTTTGTTTACAACCACAAACGAGCTAGGAGAGTATAGTGTTCAACTTAGCCACTACGATAGAATGCCAGGAACATATATCGTCAGTATCAAAGCAACTTCGTCTGACGGAAAAACAGGCATTGCAAATACAGAATTTCAGGTCAGAGGAGAACTAACTACAACATCAGTAATTGAAGAAAAACTTTCAACCCCAGAAGCAATAAGATATCTTAATGCAAAATCGTCTGATTTTGAAAAAGATCCCATAGGTTTTATTTTATACTCACATTACCAGAAATTATTACAAGAATTTATTTCAGAAAAGAAGATAGCTGAAAAAATATTAGAAGAGCAAAAATTCATCGAAGAACAAACAAAAATTTCAGAGGATCTACTCTTAAAGGAAATAGAAGAGTTAGATCCTGGTTCTGGCGTGTTTTCAGGATACAAGTATGATGATTATGTTAAAAATTTAGATCCTGTAGTCAGAGATACAATTGTAAGCCAGATGAATTTCACCAAAAACCTATTTGATGAAGCACAGCAGATCAGAAAAAACATTCTTGAAAATGGCGGAACTCAAGAAGAAGCAAATAAAGCATATCTAGAAAAAATTACTATTTCAAGACAGACCATAGAAGAGTTTGGCTATAATACTGAAGAAGAGATATTACCAGAAGACATAATCATACCAACTAACAGTACTGAACAATTACCAGATGAAACAATAGAAGAGAAAAACGATACCATCAATACAAATATCGCTGGAATGAACGTGCAGGTTGGAAATAGCGGAGCGTCATTTTTTGTAAACATCAATGGAACAATCATAGAATTTTTAGTAGACGGGAATCGTATTATTCAAGTAAATCCTAAAAACTAAATTTTATGGATGATTTATCAGTTCTACGCGTGCCTTATAATTAAAAAAGCAATAATATCATCAATGAAGATAGACATACCACTACAATGCCCTTCTTGCGGAGGAAAGATGTATTCAGTAAGCTATGATGCGTCTTTTTCAATACTGAAAAAAAGAAGTTGGCAAGTATGCAAAGAATGCAATTTTGAAAGGGATTCAGAAAGTTTCAAAAAAGCTATTTGTTGCGTATAACAACTTTTATTTAATTCTAAGATTTTTCTTTGAAAATTCGTATTGCTTCCAAATGAGAACAGTTGGCCTTTAGACCCTTACCATGATGAAATTTGTAGAAATTTTTGAATCCAGGGCATTCACAAGTATCAGATGTCACAAAGTAAGATTTTTCTGGATTAGATGATGACTTAATTTGATAAAGGTCGTCATCGACTTGAACTATACCACCACTTTCAACTAGTTTTTTGGCCTTTCGTATGGTACTTGCACTCACAACATAATTACAATAGGGTTATTTTTTATTCTTTAATTTTTTCATAACGCTAGACCAGTCAATGTCATCAATTTTACCTTGAGATAGAGCATTCTCATAAAGCAATTCAAAAACCCAACTGATTATTTCACTCCATATTGCTTTGAGTGAATCTTCATCAGTCCAAACAATACTTGCCTTAACAGCAGTCATTGCCAAAATATTATTAGCGTTTTTACTTGGTTCTTTATTCCATTTTTCTATGACTTTATCACAAAAAGCAAGAATTTCATTTTTAGTTAATACGAGCCTGTCAGGGTCAAATGAGTCATTTTTTACCATATAAGATATAGAGTATAGTACTAAATTAGAATTTTTTCATATTACCATACTGCAATTATTATAAACTGAGTTCACCATTTCTGATTATTGACTTTGAAAAGATATGTTGGCACTCGATTAATTACAATGTTTGGCGTGTTAATGATTACACTACTCATCACAGTTCTTCTAGTAGGATCAAACATGGACAGCATCCTAAAACAAGGAGTTGTGTTTCAAGTAAGATCTGAAATAACTGAAAATCCTAAAATTTCTGAAAGTTTTTCGTCTGTAGATGAATTTGAGTCGTTTGTTCAAATGCAAATTGAACAGAGAATCAAGACTCTAGGGTTAGACGAACCGTGGTATTCACCACAAAGAATAGGATTAACAATGTACAAGATACTTACTTTGGACTTTGGTCGTGCAACTTTTCTAACTAGTGATTCAGGATCATCTGATGTCAAAGAAATAATTTTAGAAAAACTTCCTCGAACAATCTTATTGTTTACAACTGCAACGATCATAATTTCTGTAATCGGTATCTTCCTTGGAGCATTTTCAGGAAGTAGAGTTGGTTCAGTTATAGATAGATTGACATCAAGTTTTGCAGTTATCAGTTCTAGTTTTCCTGTGTGGTGGATAGGAATGCTAATGATATTCTTGTTTTCATTTGTGTATCAAATTTTTCCTGCAAGGGCAACACCACTAATTCCATCATCAGACCCAAATTACATAGGATCATTACTGTATCACATGACATTACCATTAATCACAATTGTAATGATTGGGTTTGGGTCGTGGGCATATCTTGTAAGAAATTTCATAGTAGGAATTATGCAAGAAGATTTCATTATTGCAAAAAAGACAATAGGAGTTGATCAGAAAAAAATAATCTATTCTCATGCTCTAAAAAATGCCGCCCCACCGATAGTCACTATTCTTGCGTTAAGTCTATCAGGTTCCCTTGGAGGGGCGATAATCACTGAGGCTGTTTTTGACTGGCCAGGCATGGGCAGATTATATTTTGAAGCAATTACAGTAATGGATCTGCCAATAATTATTGGCGCTACCTACATCTTGACAGTTTTTTTTCTGATTAGTATTTTTGTGGCAGATTTACTGTATGGATACTTTGATCCGAGAGTGAGAGTAGGATGAGCAGTATCACTCCAACAGAGATCAAAGAGGAATTTTTTAAAAATAAAATAGGGATTGCAGGAATTGTCATATTATCAATTTTAATTTTAACTTCAATTATAGCAGTAATTACAATTCCAGTTGAAACTTTTAAAGAATGGAATAATCCAGGAAGTTGGATTTCGTATCCCAAAGTTGCCATTCCAGTTTGGGTTAATTTGTTTCTGAGTGAAAAGATTCCAGAACATAAAATTTTAGAATCACCAAAAATAAACTATGATACTGCAGAAAATATATCAGTTACATATCACCAATTTGGGATAAATTTTGATTATGATGATTTTCCAAATGATTTCATCTACGAATTTTCTGCAAAATATTCAGGATCAACATTATTGCAAATCGATATAATACGACCTGATGGAATTCATCTAAAATTATTATCAACGTCATTGCCAAATTTAGATTCTAATTCCATCCACAGTGAAAGAGTATTTTCAACAGATGATTCAATTAAAAAAAATCTTATCCTACAATCAGACAAGTTTTTGTTTTCTTTAAATAATTTATCTGCAGAAGATATTGTTTTTTCTAAAGCAGAAAAACAAGAGCCCCTAAAAGGAAATTATGTTTTTTTGATAAAGATGTATGGTAACAATTCAGAAAACAAAATTCAAGAATCTAAACTAATCATAGGCGGTAAGGCATTTGGAATAATGGGAACAGATGAGCTGAGAAGAGATTTGGCAGTGGGCTTACTATGGGGAACTCCTTTGGCACTGTTCATAGGATTGGTGGTATCTATTGCATCAGTTGTAATGGGTTTACTTTACGGAGTTTATGCAGGCTATAGAGGTAAAAAAACAGATGAAGTAATGATGAGATTTAACGATGTAATCTATGCCCTGCCAGCACTTCCTTTCCTGATTATTCTATCAGTTACTATAAGCAACAGTATTTTCGTGTTGGTGGGATTTTTGATGGTGTTTGGTTGGGTTGGAATAGCGAAAGTTGCAAGAAGCATGTCTTTGCAAATCAAAACTAGAGGATATGTTGAAGCTGCAACCATGATGGGACAAAAGGATTCAAAAATTGTACTAAGACATATTTTGCCACAGTTATTGCCATATGCTTTTGCCAGCATAGCCATATCGGTGCCTGCTGCAATCACTACAGAGGCAGGATTAAGTTTTCTGGGATTAGGTGATCCATCTTTTCCTACATGGGGTCAAATTTTACATGATGCTAATGTGTATGGTGCAGCATCCAGAGGATTATGGTGGTGGATATTGCCTCCAGGAGTGATGATTGCAATAACAGGACTTGCTTTTGTCTTTATAGGAAATGCTCTAGATTCTATTGTCAATCCAAAATTAAAACGATAGTATTAGAGACTAAATTTTCGAATTAATTCGATAGCACTGTCACTTAATTTTATGGAGTAGCATGCAGAATTTTCATCATTTATTGCTGCCAACTTGTTTGCAAATACTTTTTTGCTATGACCTCCTTCGGATGCTTTATCGGATTCATCAAAACAGATCGACATTTGTTTCATGTTTAGATTGTTTTTTAAAAGAAAAGCAATAAATTTTTTATAATTTTCAGTATCTACCCAATCAATGTTTTTTTCTTTGCTTAATCCAATCCAGACTTCAATTGAGTTTTGATATAGAACTTTTTTTCTAAGTTCATTTAAAGACATTTTAGAAATCAGCACGTTGCATTTTAGAGCCACATCTAGGACATGTGCCACCTTTGTGTTTGTTATTACAAACTAAACACACGTAGCGTACACTTGTACCTCCAGAATTCATTCCAAAGAATCCACCGCCGCCACTTCCAGAATCGCCATATCCCTTCATGCGACTCATGTATCGTCTTCTTAACAACATTGGAAATGCTATGAAAATTGCCAAAGCTGCGCCTAGACCATATGGAAATGGAAGAATCATTTGCAATCCAATACTAATGCCCAATGAGGCAAACAAGAAGATCAGATAAGTCTTATAATTGAACAATTCAACAAAATTACATTCAAAATACTTATAAAGTTTTGTCAGTATTTTTTGTATTTTTTTTAGGAAAGTTCAATCTAATTTACACAATAGAAACAGGTACAGGATTTCCATTGCTATCCCAAGCAAAGATATCATTGTCCCCGTATGGAGATTGAACAATTATAGATACTAAACCAAAGAAATTATGAAGATCAGTAACTGATGGTTCTGCAGAACCACTAGGATGCGAATGAACTGTTCCCACATAACTCATATCAAAGGGCAGAAAAGAATGCGGAAAACCGGCAAAGGTAGGACCAGAATAATTAAAGGGCGGAATTACCAACCCATCAATCATAATATTTCCTTGTTTTGATTTGCCTTTTAAAATGAGAATTCCTTCATTTGGATGTCTCATTTGGCAGTAAGACAAAATGCTATCTAAAACTTTTTTTTCTAAAGAAACCTGTCTTTCAATTTTTTTCTTTTTAAACAACATGATAGTGTATATAGTTTAGATCTAATTAAATTTAGGATTGACAATTAGAAACTCTTTTTTGTGGAATTAAATCAAACCAAAACGTAAAACACTATGGATGACAGCATATCATCAAAAATTGCATCATTAGATGTACCATACAATAAGATTATCGAATATTTTAGAATGAAATGTCGTACCTGTGGACATCAAAGAATAGCACATAATGAATTAGAAAAATGTGAAGGAGTTATGAATAAACCATGCACGTCAGGATGCGATAAATTCATTTCAGAATGATTAATCATCTAGCAATAACATAAACAGTATTAGAAAATTCTCTTAGTTTAACTTCAATTTCAGAGATTAGTTTAGAGATGGTAGAACGTTCCTCATTTAATTCCGATTCGATAATATTGATTTTTGATTCAGAATCATCTTTATCAGAAGTAGCATGCTGTAAATTGTGCACAAGTTCGGTTAGTTCATCAGATTGAAGTGCAGATAATTGATTTTCAATTTTTTGACGTTTTTCAGTAAAATCAGATACGCGCGTAATGTATCCAGCAAGCGATTCTTCAATTTCAGTCAAATATGAAAATGATTTTTCCACGTCCTTAACAGATATTGATCCGGATGAAATTCCTTTTCGGACGTTTTCTAAAATAAGTATTATCGAATCCTTATTTTTGGGAGTCAATACACCAAAAGGATCTTCGATTAACTTAGACAAGAGAGTTTTTTGTTCTTTTTCCATTGAAGACACGTGTTCATATCTACTGAGAGGTCTAGAAATTTTTGTGAATTGGGAATTAATTTCGTTTTTTAATTGGTTTTTTTCGCCAGAGAATGAATCTAAAACTTTCTGTAACTCTAAAAATTTCAGGTATTTTTCAGAGGAATGTATTTTTTTGATTGAATCCTCATAGTTAGTTATTTTTGTGCTTAGTGAATTTATGTGATTTTTAATTTCAGTTATTCTGTGTTCTTTTTTGACGATAGCATCTTTCAAATTATCAATTTCTTGCAATGAACCAGTAATTTCCTCAGAAATTGATCTTGTATGAGTGTAGTTTTTCAGTAATTGTTGAATTTCAATATTATTTGAGTTCATTTTTTGCAATATGTCCTTTAATTTTTCGGCATATTTTTTTGCAAAGATGTGAATGACTCGGGTTTGTCTTCCTAGAACATCCCCAATTTTTTTTAACATTTGATTTAACACAGTATGCATGTTTTCCACATCATCAAATGAATTAATTTTTGGCAGATGATTTGCGTCCTTTTTTATCATGTCAATTACTTGTTGTTTACCTCGAACTACAATAATTCGAATATGTTTATCGATATCATCGACTTGGAGATTATCTTTTTCAAGTGTGTTTCCAATTGAAATTAGATCACTGATCAGGGGATCAGTATTATCTCTGATGGATTTTATATCATTCAAAATTTGGTTTGTTCTTAATTCAAGCATTTTTCGTACAATTTTTGATACTTCAGACAATGGAATTTGCTTTTCTGAAGGGACTTCTTCAGATTGTACTTCTTTCTTCTTACCCCATCCAAAGACCATATTGTTGATTATGTTATAGGGATTAAATATGTTAAAGAAAATAAAATTTAAAACTATACAGAAATACAAACAATTATGACAAAAACTGCGCAAAAATCATTTTACACAAATACAGTAAGAAGATGCATTTCAGTTAACGCTAGTAAAGAGGAGGTTTGGAGAAAAATTAGCAATATCGTTGGACTTCCATCATGGGTAATTGATGTTAAAAAAACAACATATTTGTCAAAAAAGAGAAGAAACGTTGGAGCTATAAGAAAAATTACATTTGCAGATGGCAATACAATTGAAGAACATGTTGTGGCATGGAAAGAAAGAGAATATTTTACCTACATTGCAACTGAAGGTTTACCCCTAAGAGCATATGTTGCAACAATTTCCATCAATGCAAAAAATAAGAACACCACTCAGATAACATGGCAATCATATTTTAACAGCAAAAAGATGACAGCAAAACAATTTACAGAGTTTGTAAAATTTATGGGAATATTTTATGAAACATCACTTAAAAATCTAAAAAAGATATTAGAAAAATGACACTAGTAAAAAATTAAATCAAAGCGTAAATAGTATACCATAAGACTAAGATCATGAGTGACATGCGTTTTATCATTTTATCAATGGGGCTTATTTTTGCCGGATTTTTGATTTTAGGAGTGTTTGGAGATGATTATCAAACAGCAAACATAGAGGCAACTGAATTTGGAGATTGTTATGATTATGATTCAGGACCTAATCCAGTTCCAATAAATTGTTCATTTAAGATATTGGATCAAGTTTTATTTTTTGGACTTGTTTTAGCATTAATTGTTGCAGGAATTATAGCATTGATCAAAGGAATTAGAGGTAAATGGGATAACGAAGTCAAACCAGAAGACATGGTAGGTCCTGGTGGTGACAAAAAACCAGATAATCAATAAATACAAAAAATAAGGTTAGTTTTGATTAGTTAGGGATGGTTCCTGAAATTCTTCAAGACCGTCTTCTTCTAATCGTTGGAAATAAACTTCTTCGTATGGCATTGTCTCAGACTCTACTTACAAAAATTATATTTAACTTTGATTCTTTTGTTGTGCTCAATATCAAAATCATAATGTTACATCTCAATGATTTTTTTCATATTTTCAATTCCCTGTTCGATTTCCACCATACGACTGTCAAACTGTTCATCTGTCAATTCATCAGGCTTTATCAAAGTAATTACAATTTCAGAGAATTCACCGCTTGAGACTATTCGCATTGGAACATTCCATTGAGAATCTTGATCAATGAAGACAGGGTCTAAAATTCCGAGTGAACGATTTTCTTTAAATTTCAATCTAGCGTTTCCTCTAGGGGTTGAAAAAGACCACCACCCATCAGAAGACATTTTTGCATCAGGCATCATTTTTGGAGGTGAATTTAAAATGGCATCAAAGGCATAGCTGGTTTTTTTATTAACAGGAATTGTAATGGTACGTGATCTAGCCATAATAAAACTTGTAATCAATGATTAAAAAGCATATAGTACAAATTATTAGCAGAAAAATCACTGATTAAGGAAATCTTTAATCTTTTTAAGATTGGCAACATGAGATTCATGAAACATAACCATAGATTCCGAAATAGAATCAGGTAGAACAGTTTTAAGTTTTTGAACAAATTCATCACCATTGTTTATCATAGTGTCAATCAACTTTTCAATGTCATTTTTTTCATGAGGCATTTAGTTCACTCAATCTTATTCTTTTTTTATTAGCGTTGAAATTGTTCTAATTTTTTCAATCTTTGGAATATTTGAAGCAAGCTCTCGGATTTTTTCAAAATTTTCAGCTTCTAATTTTACCATTAAATCATGAGTTCCTATAGTTCCAAATACTTCCTTAACTTGTTCTATTTCTCGCAGTTTCTCAATAATTGTCTCCTCTGCACCAAGCTCACAGTTAATCATAACATAAGCAACAGTCACATCCAAACTACGGCAGATAGATATTTCAAAGTTTAGATCAAGGCTACAATATCAGAAAATAGGTATTATTAGTCAATATCTCAGAATAGCTGTAAATTATATTCATAGCAAAAATTGCTTTAGCATGGGATTAAAGCAAAAAATCAAGTCTATGATTCAAGATTGTTCTATCTGTAACAAACTAAAATCAAAAAACGAAGAAACAAAATAATAATCAAAATACGTCATTTTGCAAATTTTGATAACATTTTTTACTACATAAATAACAAAATACGATATGAGTGACGCCCCGCCTCCAAAACAAAGCTTTGTTCAAGAGTTCATGGGTTTTCTTAAGACATTTGGAATTATCGGATTAGCAATTGCATTCATTATTGGTGCAGCCGCATCAAAGCTAGTAACTGCTCTAGTTAATGACATAATCAACCCAATCATAGGATTAGCATTACCATCAGGTGACCTCAAAGCACTTGAAGCCGAAGTCGTCAATACTGTATCAGGAGCTGTTTCAGTATTCAAATATGGAGATTTTATTGCAAATGTCATAGATTTCACAATAATCGCAGTAATAGTATTCATACTTTACAAAGTATTATCAAGATTCAAGCTAGTAGATGATAAAACAAAAGCATAAAAATAAAAAATTGGCTTACGAGCAAGAAAAGAAAATAATTGAATTACTAGAAAAAATACTAGAGGAACTTACAGAGATTAAGAAGAATACAAAAATCACAGCAGATTTTGCCACGTTAAGATCAGAGATAATCAACAGAACAAAAGGCCAACAAGTCAATCCATAAAATAATAAAATCAGTCTTGGAGATAATCTTCCAAGACCAATTGTGTTTGGCAAGCATTGATTACAAATTTTGTATTTAACAAGGATGGTCGATTTCTACGTGAGGTTTGTTTTGTCTAACTAATCAGTGTCAAGGATTGATTATACCAGCCTTGACTAAAAATTGAATTCCCTGAACAAATGAGCTGTCATCTATTTTTCCATCAGCCCACCACTTTGCATTATTTTTAATCCAAGATGGTATTTCATCAGAACCATTACCTGAGCTTTGAGTAGAAGGAATGTTCATTATTTTTTCTTTTATCAAAAATTGAATTCCCTGAACAAATGAGCTGTCATCTATTTTTCCATCAGCCCACCAGCCTGCATTATTTTTTATCCATGTAGGAATTTCAGGAGATTCAATTTTTTTCACATCTGAGCTTAATTCAAAATCAAATTTTTGAAACATGGGTCTATCATAGGTGTTTTGTCCCATTCCTAATAGAACAATTTGCATAGAATATTTTCCAGGCATAGGTGTGTTTAGCACTTGAGAATCAATGCCATTAGGCAACTCGATTCCCAAAAGACTGAGGTTTCCACCAGTGTTTACAATGTCTTTTCCAGTTGGATCCTTTATGCCATATCCATATCGAATATTATTAGATAGTTCCCCTTTTGAATCAAAAAACGCTATGGTAAATAAAATATTTTTACTTTCAGAATATCTAGAATCATAAGATGCAATGGCCTTAATGCCATTATCAAAGAAAAGTTCTTTAGAAATTATTGATGAATTAGATTCAGGAGTAATAACAACTTTAAGTGTAGAGTCTGAATTTTTGAATTTTTTTAGCTCATCGTTATGAATCATAAAATGAAGTATGTTACTATCTTTGTCAGAATACTTGTCATAGTGTAAATCTATTGGAAAGAGCGGCATTCCATTTGCTTTGCCATCAAAGCTAACAACATTTTCTAAAGGCAAAAAGTTTTTTGGGATTTCAAAGTAATTCTTTACAAAATCCACATGTGCTACGTGTTCCCAATCAAATGGCATTTCAAAAGAAATGGATTTGGATGAATCATCAAACTGAAAATTAGTTAATGGTCCTTGGAAATTTTTTGCAAAAACTTGATAATCAATACCAGATGAAGATATCTTGAATTCTTGTTCATTTGGAATAATTACGATTGTTTCAAAGCGAATATCCTGAGAAGTTTGTGTCTTTGGATTTTTTGCACCTATTATGTCAGTTTTTACGGTATACTGACCACTTTGAGTAAAAACTGGTCCTGAGATAACTGGAATGCTAGAAGGCGTGGAAGTTAAGGCGTTTGGAACTACAGCATCAACATCACCATAATATTTTGTGCATTTCCATAGATCTTCTTGGGTACAATTTGATTTTGGTTGTATTTTGACAACTAGTTCCCCATCTCTATCAAAAAACATTTGATTTGCAACAAGAGATTCACCATAAAATATCTGAACTCTATAACTTACATTTTCCACATTAACATTGGATTGTGTGTCAAAAAATCTCAATTTCAAATTCACATCAGAATATTTTTGAGGGGTAAAATCTGCGGGAAATAATGTGGTGCTCACAGTTACCTCACCAGAGCCAAAGCTGATTGGCGGAGCTTGTTCACCACCATGATGTTGAGCATAAGAAAGTGGAAAAGTAAAAGCAAGTGCCAGTATTACGTAAAGCAACCAGAATTTAGACATCATATAACATAATGATTACAAATAATGTATAATTTCAACTTTTCATAAAAATATCAAATCAAACATGAAAAACTAAGAAAAGGTTAGATAATTACAAAACAAATACAATTATTGAATACGGCTCCATATTGGAATAAGAAAATATGCTCTGATTGTAAAAGAATGAAATGCCAAACTGGGTGTAATTGTGATTGTCATCAATTAAGAGACAGACAAAATTAAAAATTTCATTAGACACAGAATCTACTTGAATTAAGATAATATTTCATATAAAATATCAATCAAGTTGCCATCTGCATCCATATGTTTTACATACATGATTTCATCTGTGTATCCTATCCAGATTTGCGTATCGTTGTTTAGATAATACACATAGATGTGGATTCCACTTCCAACATCATCATGAGGTTTTCCAAACTGTTCAGAAATAGAATCAATATCTTGTGTTTCAAACAATATTGTTGTAAAATCATCCAAAGTTAGGGATTCACATTCATTTAGCTCAGCAGACCATGTTCCACCATATTTTTCACATTTAGATTCTGGGCTCATCATTTTGGAATTGATCTGTTCAACAAAGTGTTTTCCGTCGGGAGTTTTGCATTGTCTTGGATAAGATTCCATAACAGGATTTCCTGCTGATTCACATTCCTCAAAACTGCTAACGGTTGACAAAGCGAAAGCCCATCCACGTAAAAGTAATTTGTTTACAGTTTCAGGTTTTACACATGCAGGACTTGAATTACTCGATTTAATTACAAGCCTCAAATCATCACTGCATTTAGTTTCATTAATTGGAACTCCGGATTTGAATTGTTTTAATGGAGAATCTGTTTTCTCGGTCACTTGAGAGACAATCAGGGTTACAACATATTCAGATGATTCTATTTGTTTAGTACTAACAGGATATGGTTTTACATCATATAACATAATATAAAAATCATCAATTAATTGAGATTCTATACCGTCAGCTAATCCAATTGGGATAACGTATGTACCACGGCTTTCTCCGTCTTTTATCATGTTAACTTCTGCCGATACGGTACCTTCCCATATACAAGTAACATCGGTAGGGCATCTAGAGTCATCAAGTATATTGACTAAAGTAATTTGAAAGTTCGAAATGTCAACGGTTTCACCAATCTTTAGATCAATTGAAGATTCATCGCCTGTAAGAATTATAGGGATTGGAGAAGCAAAGGCACCTGATTGAAAAGTAAAACAAAGTGCGACAATTGACATCAATGTAATGCTATCTCTTTTTTTAATTGTGAACATTTTTATCATTTCTCATTAATGGTGTATGATTATAACCTTTGATTAAAATAAAATTTAACGTAAATCATATACAAAGGGAATAACATTGTTCAGAAAAAATAAAATCAAAAAGAGTGTTGCACATGAATTAAAAAATTGTCATGATGACAACGATAGCCACACTAATAGCAAAAATCGCATAATACGATTTTTTGTATCGCGGTATTGATTTTTGTAGTGGAGTCATATTTTGTCTCTATCTACATACCTGCTATCAGATATACGCCGATTCCTATTCCGATTACTACTCCGATTCCCATACAAATGAGATCAAAGGCAACCACTTTTTTGAAAGGGGCGTGCACCATTTTGTTCCAACTGCTTTCATTTTTTGTTGAATTTGTGTTTGTATTCATGCATCCAGTTAATCATACTAGTTCATAGAATACGGTAAGCTTGAAAGCTTACTGGATTATCAAATATCATCAAAAGCATGCGTATGAAAAGAGTTTAAACAATAATTTGACTAATCAAACAAATGGAAGAAGGTCAGATAATAGTTCCATTATTGATAGCACTCGCAGTAGGAATTTTTGTTGGGACCAGAATTTGGATGATGTTTAGAAAATAAATCACAAATAAAATCAGGCTAAACAATCCACCATACTCTTAATATGACTGCAATCGTATTAGTCAAAAATCAAGTAAAAATGCACACAAAAATTCTTAAAATCAATTCAAAAAGTCCACAAATTTCAAAGATAAGACAAGCTTCTAAAATTATAAAATCAGGAAACATAGTTGCATTTCCAACAGAAACAGTATATGGTCTGGGGGCAAATGCCTTGGACTCAGAGTCTGTTAAAAAAATTTTTGTTGCCAAAGGCAGACCTTCAGATAATCCGCTCATTATTCATATTTCAGATATTTCTGATCTTAAGAGATTGGCAGTAGACATACCAACTACAGCTCATAAATTAATTAGAAAATTTTGGCCAGGACCTCTTACATTAGTTCTGAAAAAATCAAAGATAGTTCCAAAAATTACAACAGGTGGAATCAATACAGTTGCAGTGAGAATGCCAGAAAACAAAATAGCAAAATTATTGATACATGAAACAGGTACGCCATTAGCTGCGCCATCTGCAAATATTTCTGGAAGACCCAGTCCCACAACATCAGGACATGTGTTTGAGGATATGAATGGCAAAATAAGCATGATAATAGATGGGGGTAAAACAAAAATCGGAATTGAATCTACAGTGATTGATCTTTCCAGAAAAACTCCAATGCTGTTAAGACCAGGAGCTGTAACATTAGAACAACTTCAAAAGGTCATCGGTAAAATTTCAATCCATCCATCCATACAAGAAAGAAAAACAAAAGACATACATCGCTCACCTGGTATGAAATACAGGCATTATTCTCCAAATGCAAAAATAATTCTAATTGAAGGCTCGAATGACAAAGTAAAAGACAAGACATTACAACTTTTATCAGAATTTAAAAATCGGGGAAAAAAGGTAGGAATACTCAGTACTACAAATACAAGATACAAATCAGACATGACAGTATTTTTAGGTAAAAAGTTAGACGTGGTAGCGTCTAACTTGTTTAAAACATTCAGAGAATTTGATGGAAAAAAGATAGATGTGATACTTGTACATGGCATCAGTCGAAAGGGGTTGGGTCTTGGAATAATGAATAGACTTGGAAAAGCTGCCTACAAAAAGATCAAAATCAATTAAAAGATCAATCTAGATATTCAAACCCACATCACTAGATGCAGTTTTTTTCTCTTTAGATGGACAAGATTTTCCTTCATGATCTCCATCTTTGTATTCGCCATCAGGCATTGCATTAGAAGGTTGAGCTACTGCAACATCCATCGGAGTAACCATAGCAAATATTGCTGCAAAAGCCAATACGGTAAACAATGCAACAGTATACTTCATGAATAAAATACATAATAATCACATTTAACCTTTATTCACATTTGTTACCTAAGGATAAAATACAGTCATAATAATTTTTTACAGATGGCAGAAACGACAATTCGTAATTCTATCTTTCATGATATCACTCACTTTGGAATAAGAATTACAATTGGAGCAATATTCATAGCACACTCGTTAGGAAAATTTGAACCAGGTTTTGCTGAAAATCTTCTAAATATGGGCCTACCAGCAGAAATGCAAATTCCAATTGCACTAGCAGAATTAGTTCCAGGAATATTATTAATTATAGGTGGGCTAACCAGAATTTCTGCATCGTTACTATCAATAGTAATGCTGGGGGCGATCTTTGTGGCAAAAGGAGCTCAGAGTTTTGCAGGTCGTGGAGGAGTAGAATTTGAGATACTGATTCTATCAGGATGTCTTTTGCTCATAGTGATAGGACCTGGAAGAATTTCAGTTTCACACATCTTGAAAAAAGTTCCCAGAGTTCTTCAGTAACAAGAATTTAAGCTAAAAAAAAGTACTAAATTCTAAGATTTAGGTTGTTTTTTATCGGATTGATTTGAGTTATTTTCATCGCTAGAATCATCTAAATCATCATCAGAATCATCTGCAAATTTTTTGTCAATTTCCTTTTGGTTTTCTTTGAATAATTTGTATCTTTTATCCCACTTTGAGAGAACAATCCATTGTCTTATTCCTATGGCTAACCAACCAATAGATATTGCAAATATTATAATTTGATGGGGTCGAAGTAAGGGATTTGGTTTTTCTTTTTTTGAGATTTTTTCTTTAAAAGTGTTGTATTCATCCTCTGTAATTTCGCCATTATCCAATTGATATTGTAAATGAGTATCAAGATCTTTTTGAATCTGTCTTGGTAAGGAGGATCATATACAGCAGATATTGCTAAAATGGCAACTGGTGGAAGAATCAAAGTGGTAATGATCATAATCATAAACATTTTTTTTGTTCTACTTAGTTGGATCATAATTCCATCTAAGATTTCAAAAATATTTTCATTATTTTTTTTATCTTTAGACAATTTTATTTCTCCCCCTCATCTCTTGGAAATAAATTCTCATATCTTTGCAAAACCTCTTCAAGTAAAATTTTTCCCTTTTCAGAGATTCTGTATTTGTGAATACTTTTACTTCCCCAAGACTCATCTCTTCTTTCAATCATTTCTTTTTCTACCATGCTATCTAAAATTTCCTTATGTTTTACATTGTTTAAACCACAAATACTCATCAATCTACTCTGATTCATTTCACCAAATTCGTATAACTTCAACAAGATATCCTTCCTAATGTAAATTCGATCTCGATATTCACGTACCAAATATAATCTCCATTAAACTCATATTTCATTATAATTCAACTTTGTTCCCATATTCTTTTGTTTCTAGGTTTTGTTCGGAGTCTAGTAGCACAACAAGGACATGTATTATCTTCAGTGTAAAAATAACAATCGCAAAGACCACATCTTTTCTGACCTGACTTGTAACGTAAGTTATTTGGCATCGATGATGCTTTTTTTAGATCACAGACACCCTTGCAAATTTGAGTCATCTCATAATGACGCCATATTTTTGATTGATAAGTGTCAGGTAACATTGTTACGTATCACTTGATAACAATGCCTTTTATTCAAAAATTAATGAAACTGTCAATGAAAACCAAAACAAAGTACATGATTCCTGCTTTTGCAGCAGTCTTTGCGCTAATGTTTGTAGTCGCTACTCCGTATGTGATGGCAGACGGTACAGACAAAGCAAAATGGGCTGGTGTAAAAGACATGAAAAGAGGACATCATGCTATCCTAGTTGAGGGATTTACCGGAACCATACAAATTCCTGAAGAAATGACTAAAGAGACTCATGATGCATTAAAAAGTCAAATAACAGTTTCTCTCGGTCAAGCCGTTTCTGTTGCTGAAAGTAATGGGGTTACTGATGCAATGAAAGCAGGTATAGGAATTGCAAAAAATGGTGAAGGCAACAAGTATGTTGTATGGACCATTATCAGCATGAATAAAGATGTTGAATCAAATACAAAGACGATAAACATCTTTGTTGTAGATGCAGGTGATGCTACAAACTTTACCACAGTCACCAAAACATTTGATCATTCAGAAATGAAAGAAAAGATGCACGGTGACAAAATGGAAAAGTATGAAAAATTCCAGCAAAAATTCTCTGAACCAACAGGAAATGCAGAAATTGATGCAGCAAGAGCACACTTTCTTGACTTGACTCAACAACTAAGAGATGCAATCAAGAATGGAGATACTGAAACCGCACAATCCCTCAAAAAACAACTCGAAGAACTTAGACAGTCATTTCTCAACATGAGAAATTCTGGATTCTAATCTTTCTTTTTTCTTATTCATAATTAAACTAAACATATCATAATGAGAATGAAATAAAATATTTTAAAATAAGGATTTATGGATATTTTTTTTGATTTTATCTTGTAATTCTGGAGTAATTTCTTCTGGTTTCATGTTATGATCTTTTGTGGCATGTGCCGCACACTGTGTTAAGATTTCTTCCTCAGATTTACCCTTGGCAACAAAATTACAATCAAATCCAACTGAGCTGCATTTGAATTTTAACATAGATTATCAGAGTCGCATGTTAGTATAAAGTTAATGGTTCTAAATCATATTTAGATTCAAGAGAATTTCATTGTTACAATAATTGGCTAGTAGAAGTATGAGGAATAAACACGTCAGATAGTAGGCTAAGCAAAAATAATTAACACTCTTT
Organism: Nitrosarchaeum sp. AC2; assembly: GCF_013407385.1. Classification (NCBI taxonomy): domain Archaea; kingdom Thermoproteati; phylum Nitrososphaerota; class Nitrososphaeria; order Nitrosopumilales; family Nitrosopumilaceae; genus Nitrosarchaeum; species Nitrosarchaeum sp. AC2. The sequence goes on from NZ_CP030847.1 coordinate 1,018,511, forward strand.
ACATGATAAGTATTGATTGGTATCTAAAAAAATTGAAAATAAAGGTATTGAAAACCTACTATCCCCAAAAACTCCAAGCATCGTAGATATGCTACTAGGAAGAGGTACAGAAAAAGTAGTGGATTCTGAAACGCTAATTACCGAAGTGCATGACAGAGTGCTAAAATCATTGAATCACAAATTTTTGTATTCTACTGTAACTGAAGAATCAGAGATATTTCTAAGAAAAAAGGTGTTGCAGAGTATGGATATGGCAGTTTTGTTTGTAGACCTTGTTGGGTCTACAGATATGATCCTGAATTTGCCCAAAGAAAAACTCGCCATTGTTTTTACTACTTTTGCTCAAGAGATGGCTTATGTGATTAAACGTCATGAAGGATTTGTGTTAAAGTTTGTAGGCGATGCAGTCATTGGATATTTTGTTGCAGAAGATCTATCGGCATCGGTTGCAAACAGAGCAGTTACATGTGCAGAATCAATGCTTAAAATTCTTAAACTTGGAATAAATCCTATTTTGAAAAGTAATAATTTACCAGAATTAAAGATAAAAATTGGTATCGATCATGGTGAAAATACAATTGTACGATATGGTGATGATTTACAAGAATCCCATGTAGATATTTTAGGACCTTCAGTAAGTATGGCAGCTAAAATTCAAAATCTAGCTCAGCCTGATCAGATAGTAGTTGGAGATGACATCTATACTAAACTACACAAATCAATTCAAGAATATTTTGCACGCTTGAAATTAGATAAATCAGAATGGAACTACAAATCTTCAAAAACAAAAAAAGTCTATCCAGTGTATACGTATATTGGAAAATAAAAAAAGAGGTACCGAATCACATTCCAGCAAACTGGTTGCCTAAATGTGACTCAAGTAAACTCTGCGTTTCTTGATTGTGGCCGATGTATTGTACAATTAATTTGCCTTTGCTGTAAAAGTGAGGCTCATCAATCCATCTAATTATGCTTGTTCCTATCTGTGTCCCATCACTTGAAACAAGTTCAGATGCATTTTTGGCATCAATACCAGAAGAAAATTCATAGATTTGAATTATCTCATCGTTTACTTTAACAATAATTGTTGGTACTAAAAACGATGAATCCTCCAACACTTCAACTACATTCACATTAATGCCATCTTTTTCCAAAGCATCAATGAGTGTAACATAATCATACTCAATAACTTGATTGGAAGTATCAAGTTCTGTTTCTCTTTGAATGAATAGTTCTCTTTGCTCGTCCCAAGTTTTATCAGTTATTGCTGAAATTACTTTTCCTTCAGATACCGAGATTTCCATGGTGTGAGGCGTAATCACTTGGATAAGCATCTGACCTTCTCTATTGCCAAATCCACCTTGACTTGATTCAAAGCTGGCCTTGAAGATGTGATCAGCCGGGATTGATTTTGTAGAACCAACATATTCAACTTTGAGTGAATTTATGTCGCCATCAAAAGCAAAAGTTGGACTAGTTACCACATATTTTTGAGCAATTCCTAAGGCATCGTATCTTTCCTGATCAGCTTGAGTTGTAGGTACAACAACTACAGTGCTTTGTGCTGGAATTAGATATGCCCCAGTAACAGCTACTGCAATAATTGCTATTACAGCAGCAATTGCTATTTTTGTTTGTCTTGTTTTGTATGACATTTTTTTGTCAAATTGTAAATAGACGGTCAAATTATAACCTTTGATTAAATCCTAATTAAATCTAAATTTAGAAAATATTTTTATAAATCAGAGTGGATTTTATTGTAGTTACCAAAAATCTAATTTTCATAAAGATTTACTGTAACTTTTGTAGTCCACGGGACAAGTTCATCAGGAAATATTACCAACAATCCACTATCTTTTGTGATGTTCTTGCATGTACCGCTGTAGCTTTGTTTGTTTTGTCCAAAGCAACCTGATTCTTTGTAATAATCAAAGTTAGAATTTGTAAAATACTCACGTTGTACAGGTGATGAGACAAAGTATACATCAAAACCTAAATCTTTGTTATCAGTTTTTATGCTATAATCATATGAGGTAATATTTTTGGATGTACAAATTGGGAAAAATTGTGCATATCCATTTTTAATTTTTGATTGTTGTTTGAAATTATCATAGTTTTTGTTTTCGATATCTGGATAGACAGATACATTAGGATTTGTGCTTAGCTGATTTCCTTGCACATATTCTACCTCATGTCGGATACTGTCAACAACTTTTCTATAGAGCATCGGCTGCCATTCTTCTTGACAATCACTAAATTCATGTTTTAATTCGACGTATGATTTTCCATTTATTTTTTGAAATTGATTTTCGTTATAGTCTTTAGATTCTGCATTGAATATATGGTTGGCATTATGTTTATCAGATTTGTACCAAGAGTTTGTCACTTCAAATATAATATTTTTAGATGAACTATCCCACTCAGACAGTAAATGTACATACACAGAGTACTTGTTTATCACATGCTCAGTGTCAGACAGGAAAATCAAATGACCAAAAAATGCATTAAAAAGAATTATAAAAAATGCAACAATTGGGATTATAATATAAAATATCTTTTTCATGATATCGGTGATGAGTAGTGCAATAAAATGGATTCACTAAATGTAAAATAAGTTACAAAATCAACTAATCAGGCAATAATAGAGTGAATTAAAACAAATTATTAACCAACAAAAAAAATGAAAAATCATGAAAAGAGAGACAGTGCAATCAGAGATCACTCCATCTGAATGGTTGTCGATAAATCAATTTCTTTACGAGATAAAACAAGTCAACAATACAACTGTGTCTATATACTACCAACATGGAAAAGGAAATGAAACCATTTCCCTGTTAAAAGAAACAAAAAGAAATGAACAGATTGAAAAAATAGAATCAAAAATTGAAAATAGAATCATGGAACTTAGGAAAAATCCATCATCTACAGGTAAATTTACAAAAACATTCATTATTTTTGGATGGATTGAGAAAGATCAAGTAATCTTAAAAGAAATTGGAATTTCAAAGGAATTACCACATATTTACATGGTAAACAAAAGACCATTTCTAAAACCATTTTATGATGTTTTAAAAACACAAAAAGATGTTTTGTTAGTTATACTTGATCAAAAATCAGCTCAAATACAGAGATTTCACGGAACGCAAGTAGTACAAGAATCTAAATTAAAAATAGATTTACGTGGAAGACACAAAAAAGGAGGGCAAAGTCAAGGTCGATTCTTAAGAGCAAGACAAACTAAGATTCATGTTTTTTACAAAAAAGTGGCAGAAAAGGTCAAAACAATAGATACTAACTCGGAATTAATTCTAATTGGTGGAAGTGGTCAAGCAAAAACAGAGTTTTTTGATGAGATGAATTCAGAATTAATAAAGAAGTGCAGATTTGTAGAAAATATTTCATTTTCCACACCGAAAACTGATTTGTATAAAAAAATAATTCAACATTTGTATCAACATAGAAAAAAACACGTGGAAGAGATCATTGAAAAATATGAAAAACTGGTTAAAGAAGGATTAACTGCAAGAGTAAACACTGTCATCTATAAAGCATTAGAACAAGGAGCAGTTGATACTCTAATTGTCTCCACACAATATTACACTTCAGCTAATTTTAGAAAAATAATGAAAATGCTTGAAATTGCAAAACAAATGTCAACAAAAATAGAATTTGCATCATCTCCAAAAATAATTAAAAAATTAGAAATCGATGAATCAGTATTAGCTATTTTACGATATAAAATAAAATAATTAACAAAAGACAGGCACAAAAAAGTTTTGAATCGGGTATTTTATTGATTTTTTGATAAAATTTTGCAGGGATTTTATTAAATGCTATATTATTAGGAGATTAGACTAAGCCAATTTGTTTCATAAATTCCAGATTATCCCAGAACAAATATTCTTCAGTCATTACACCGTTTTCCCAATAACCAACTGTAGCCATTGTAAGTTTGAAAGATTTTCCCGTAGGAGGAATTGAAGTTCCATCTGGCAAAGGCATTGGTTCTGTAAATGTACCTTCCATAATACCAATTACACTCGTCCATTGTCCTGATGCTATCTTGATAGGATGTTGTTCTATTCTAGTATCTGGAGCCCAAACAAACATTGCTTTCAAATCTTCAATATGTGGCTCAATGCCAATAGTTGTGCGACCGTCTGGCCAATGTACTGTAATGTCTTTTGAGTGGCTTTCATGTAATCTATCCCATTTCTGGTTTGTAAACACATCAAAATCTAATTCATCAAATGTCTTCAGATGGTGTTGAGACAGAAGCTCGGCAGTTTGAAATTTTGTTAATTCATCTTCATGAGATATATCATCCATATCAGAATATTCATCCTTACTCATTTTATCTAGCATTTTCTCGATGTGTTTTCGAAGTTCTGGTACGTCCATTTGAGTCATTTTTTCAATTTTCATATCATGGTGCTCAGACATCATAGATTTCATAGAGTCGATCATCTGCATTTTGGTCATAGATTTCATTTTCTCTAACATTTGCAGATGTTTTTGTTTCATCATGTCTTCACCATGCATTCCTTTGTCTTCATGCTTTGCTTTGTCTTCACCATGCATTCCTTTGTCTTCATGCTTTGCTTTGTCTTCACCATGCATTCCTTTGTCCTCCATCTGTTTTTCAGTAGATGATGAAGATATTTCTGAGCACAGTCTATCTCCACAAACCATGGATTTGGTTGCAGTACCATACTTTTGTGTGGAAGTTCCTTTCGCTTTGGTAGCATCAGCTGTCGGCAAAACATCAATAGATGTCACAAGAGTAACTGTCAAAAGTAGTACAATACTAAACAATATTGCAAATTGTTTATTCATGTAAATTATAAAAAATCAATGAATAAAAAGGATCTCATAAATTTCAGCAATGAAAGTTAAATTGAATCAATCAGTGTTTCATATAAAACTCAATTTTGAAAAACATATTCAAGTTTATTTGGGATATTAAGGAAAAAACATCATGGAGCAGAAACAACTAGGGATTTCTTCTGAACAATTAGAACAAGACATGATTCAACAAAAACCGTTTCTGTTGTTTGATCTTAGAACCAAAGAGAGTTTTGAAAAATCTCATGTGTCAGGTTCTGTTCATGCTGTATGTGATACTAATGCCAAAGAAAAGATATTACCAAAAATTCCAAAAAACGCTAAAATTGTTTTGATATCGGAGCCAGAAGAATATGCTAAAGAGATAGCACAGATGATGAAATCGTTTGGACTAGATGTTTACTTTTTAATTGGTGGTTTTTCTTCATGGAAAGGAAATCTATCAAAAGGAGATACTGGGAAAATGATTTTGGCAGATAGTCTTGCCCAAAAATTAGACGATATGTTCTTACTTGATGTCCGAGATAGAGAAGAGTATTCAGAATATCAAATTCCTGGAAGCGTAAACATTCCATTGGGTGAACTTTTTGATGCAAAAACTATCTCCAGCATTCCAAAAGACAAAGAAATTGTAACCGTATGCCCACATGGTAATCGTGCAATGATTGCAAGTTTTGCTCTAGCAAGAGCAGGAATTGAGTCAAAGACACTTGCAGGTGGATTAGCTGGATGGAATCAAGTTCTAAAGCCTGTAACAGTAGTAAAAGAACCAGTACAAATTATTCAGGTACAAAAAGTTGGAAAAGGATGTCTATCTCATATTGTAGAATCTAACGGAGAAGCAATTGTAATTGATCCATTGTATCCTTTTGAAAAATACATAGATATTGCAAAAGAAAAAGGGTTTCAAATTATCAAAGTAATAGATACCCACCAACATGCAGATCATGTATCTGCTGCAAAAGATCTTGCCAAAGCATCTAGTGCAAAACTATACCTCTCAAAATATGAAGGATATGTCTTTGATGCAAATTTTATTGGCGACGCAGATCAGATACAATTTGGAAAAACAGTTCTTCGAATTATTCATACTCCTGGACATACACCTGGAAGTCTCAGCTATGTAGTAAATGAAAAATATGTTTTCACAGGAGACATATTGTTTGTAGAATCAATTGGAAGACCTGATCTCAGAGATAAAGTAGAAGAATTTACAGATGATCTTTACAATACATTACACAACAAATTGCTTAAGCTTCCACACAATACAATGGTATTTCCAACACACCATAGTCAAGATGTGAAACCCATAGATGAAGCATTTTATTCTACAATAGAACAATCAAAGAAACTTCCATGGCTAGATATCCCAAAACAAGAGTTTATCAAAAAAGTAGTTTCAATAACGCTGCCAAGACCAATGAATTATCAAAAAATCATCGCAGTAAATAAAGGGGAATTAGGACTAAAAAAATCTGAAATCCCAGATTTGGAGATTGGCCCAAACAGGATACTCGGTTCAGAAAAAGACATGATAAAATTTTATCACGCAAATTTCTTAGAAGCATTAAAAGAGCGCAATGTTGATTACAAAATACTATCACCTGTTTCAAAAAAATCTCAATATATTTTCAAAAATATGGATAAAACAAAAATTAAAGAATTATGCTCAACTGTAAAAGATAATTTGTGCTTTCTGATCAAAGATGATGATGAAGTGTTATTTTTTATTAAAAATTCAACAGGAAGCAACAGAGAGATGAGAGCGATTTGTACCAATTCAGAGACAATAATTTATTCAAAATCTTTATTGTTTAACAATTATTGGTCAAACGAAAGCATAGGAGATTCAAATTGAGCAGATGTAGTTGTGGATATTGTACAGATGACAAAGATAGCTTTGCACTACACTTAGTTAATGGATGGTATGATCTTAGAAAAGACCATTCATTAAACTGATAAAAATAGTTCTAAATTAAAGACTCGTCACTTACTTCGATGGGTTTTCTTCCCATAAATCCCGAGTCTTTTTCATGCCAAAATTTTATTTCAGTTTCACCATATTTCCAACAGAGCCAAACTTCTTGATCAAATCTCTTAGATGGGAAATCAAGTAACCCTTGCTCTACACTTTTAACCACAACCCCAGTATTTTCAAGCATTTCTAGTGCTTCATAAAATGCAGTAATTGCAGAATTGAGTTTTTGTTTAAGTAAGACATAGACTTCAAATGAGTCGGTACTAGCTATACTTGTTTGGATTTCATGTTCTAATTTAGAAATCTCGTTCTTTTTTGCTAGTGTAAACTCAAATTTCCTGATGACATCTGGCAGGACCTGATTTGCTTCATTTATGGTAAAATATGAAAACATGTTGTAACCACTTTATACTGGATTAAATATCTTAGGTGCAAATTTATTATCATTAGTTTTGATGAAATATTATGAATGAAGAAGAAATTGAAGGGTTAATTACTCAAACAATCAACGGGGCAGCGTTAACAATTCCTGCATATCTAGAAGACATAAAACAAAATCAGGAATCACTTAAAGTAGAAAATCCACAAGAATTTGTTTATGGAATGATTATGGGTATGGCACTTGGAATGACGGGGGCATTATTAAGCACACAAACAGAAATGCCTTCAGCTGAAGAACAAATGAAAGTAAGAGATATCATATACAAATACATCCCAGAGATAAGAGAAAAGATCTTTAGTTGATAAAATTTACCAAAGATGAAGAAGTATTTCTTCAATCTATAGAAGAAGCGAGAATTGCAACATCTCATTCAGATATCCCACATGTAAAGCCAGTATCATATATTTTTCATAATGGATTTATTTTTATTGCAACAGATTATCAAACTAGGACATTTAAAAATTTGAAGATAAATCCAAAAACAAGTGTAACAATTGATATTTATGAATCAGGAAAGCACAAGGCAGTTTGTATTCAGGGCAGAGTGGAAATACTAGAAAAAGGAAAAGAGTTTTTAGACACATACAAAAAATTTGAAGATAGATTCCCATGGGTTAGAAATGATCCATGGAAAGAAAATGAAGCACCGTTTCTTAAAATTATTTCTACAAACAAAACAAGTTGGGGAATAAATAAGAAATAAACGGAAAAATTAAAGATTAAGTTGCAATTTCAGGCTCTATTTGAGCCAAAAGACTTTGAACCGAAATGGGTTTTTGGTGTGTTGAACGAACGCCTAGTTCTTTGAGAAATTTAATCTGATATTTATCAAGTTCAAGAGCGCTTACTACAACAACTTTTCTAATTTCAGAGGATTTTTTATCATTTAAATCCAGAAGAAAATCAATCCCACTATAATTAGGCATGCACATATCAAGCAAAATCAGATCATAATTATTTTTCAACACCATATTCAGGCCTTTTTTTCCATCAGTTGCACTTTCAAAATGATGATTTTTAGTCATAAGTATATCTGCAAATACCTCACTGATTTCTGGAACATCTTCTATGTGTAATATTTTCATAGTGTTCTATGCAGAGATATATTCATAAAAATTAGTTTGTGCATTTGCGCAAACTGAAATTTAATTTAATGTTGCAGATAAAGATTACGCACGAAAGATAACAATCAAGTGTTTTCAGCTAATTTACGAATATGACTAGTATCTTTTTGATATGCCAAATCAAGAGCTCGTTGAATTTCATCCAGGCTCTTTTTTGTGGTTGTTTCATTTCCTTTAATTATTTTACATTCTTGAATTATTGGCAGCCCACAGAAATTCCTATACTGAGTATATGAAACTACGCAGTGATAGATTTTTGGATCGTCATTAAATTTATACTGAATCTTAAAAGGCAATCAAAATTATGATAATTGATATTATTAATAACTTTTGAGACAGGTAGTTAAAAGAATATCAAGAGGGAATAGGATTCTTTATAGACTTTAAAAGACTCACTAGTTTTTCAACTGGATATGGTTTTTCTAAAACCATGGTCGGTTTTAATTGCATAATTTTTTGAGTTATTGATTTATCACTATTTCCAGTCAACACTATTACAGAAGCATTTGAATTAATTTTTTTGATGTGTTCTAGACCATATAATCCATCATAATTAGGCATTGCAATATCCATCAATACAAAGTCAGGTTTTAATTTTGTATACAAATTAACTGCTTGTAATCCATCAGTACCAGTTCCCATAATATTAAAATCTTCAAGAAGGAGATATTCAGAGAGTAATTCCAAGATATCTTCGTCGTCGTCAATTAGTATTACTGAGCCATTCATACGATAATTTTTCACATATGCCCAATATTCTACCGTATGTTATTTTATTAAATAACATAAGATTTTCATAAGTTAAACATTGAAAAATTTATTCCAATAAGACATTACAAAACATACTAAAAACGGTAAATTAGATGATTAATTACTGGAAGGAAAGTCATTTGCATTTTTATAGATATTTTTTGATATTACGTTACAGCGATTTCTAATTTGTTGAAAATACATCGTTGTTTCATCATCAAGAGATTTTTTAAAGCGAAGTTCAAGCATTTGAGCAGCTAGTCCTATAACAGTGACATCATCAATAATCTTATTTAAAAAAACAGGCAATTTTGCGATCTTTGTCACAGTCATCCTATTAATAATCAAAATAAGAGAATATAACAAATATTTGCCAAAATTGGAAATGATAGCATGAAGAAGGCTTTGATATCATCAATATCATATCAAAATGAGTAAAAAATAGATTTATCAGTTAAAAAATATTCAACTAAGATTAATTAGTATGAATATCTTAATGTAATCATGCCAGGATTAGATCATCTTATTTCAAAATCATTAAACAATATAATTAAAGAAAATTTAGGGGTAAAAACCATCCAAAAGATCGAAAATAGATTATTTGAAAAATACGGAATTTCGTGGAATCAATCACTTGAAGAATTTGAAAAACTGGATTTTGTTTTAAAAGAATTATTTGGCAATATCGGTGCAAAAGGTCTAGAACAACGATTTTGTAATGCCATATTTGATACAAAATCAAAGAAAAACACAGAGAATTGGATTATAATTTGTGATTCAGATATTAATTCCAGCATAATTCAAACATTTGGAGATTTAGAAAAAAAGAAAATTATAGAATCAGTAATGGAGTCACCAAAAATAATCTATGAGATAATTAAAGACTGTGGGTTACCTCAGACATCAGGATATAGAAAAGTTAATGCATTAATTGATGAGGGATTTTTAATTCCAACCGAATTTGAAATTAAAGAAAATAAGCGGATATACCAGTACTCAAGCATAATTAAGAATCTGAAAATAGACATAAGCTCAAACAAAATCAAAGTTAGTGTTTTACTAAATGAACCACAACAAGATCATTGTTCATTTTTACAAATTGTTACAAAGTAATACAGATCAACACAAATGCATTTGTTGTATAAATAGCGATCATCATAATTTTGAAGAGTTATTTACTCTAAAAAATGTGAAAATATGTGAAAAAATCCAAACGAGTGGTAATTGTTGATGACAATATTGACATTACAGGAGTTTTTGCAGATATTTTCGAGGTGACAGGTAACAAAGTAGTAGGGATCGGTCACGATGGGAGAGATGCTTTAGAATTATTTCTGAAGCACAAACCGGACTTTATTTTTATTGATGTAATGATGCCTGTGATGAATGGAATAGAGGCCCTGAAAGCAATTAAAGAAAATGAGCCAAACGCCAAGGTAATAATGGTCACCGCGGATAATAGCACAAATACAATAATGGAACTAGAAAAACTTAATGCAACGGCAATAATCTTCAAGCCGTTTAAAATTGAAGACATTATTAACGTCATTGAAAAATTTGAAGATTAAAAAAGAAATAAAAAGATGAATTAGTGTTTCACAAATTATGTCAAATAAAATCAAATGTTTTAATTGACTTTGAGTGCTTTATTTTATCCATCAAGAGCAAAATTTAGTTTTCATTTTCTTACAATCCCATACAATTATTTTTGATAGTTTGAACCCAAAGCATTCGCAATACTGTCTGTTGGCAAACCATGTTCTTGTAGTTGCCATAAATTAATGGAATGATGAATCATTTCAGGATAACTACATGATATTTCAACTGGTATTGAAGCTGATTCATGCCAAAACAACAAGATAGGTTCATTTTCTATGGTTATAGGTCCCAAATATTTTACAATTCCAAGTCCAGGAAGATATGGTTCTGATAAATCAGGATGAGCATCTGCATACCCATCTTTTCCTATATTTACACAAAGTACCACAAAAGTATCGTTTACTTTGAAATTTGCATCATATTCAAATTCCGGAATGGGTTTGTAACCAGTTGACCATTCATAATTATTTTGACCAAATTCAACATCAATAGAACCATTATCCTGAAGTGTTATTTTTTCCATTGCCATCATGTTTGGATTGTTATTAATTGGAAGATAATCATAGTGACCAGCAAATTCATCAAAAATAGCATTTTTCATCGGTTGAGTGAATATGTCTTCATTTTCTTTTCCATATTTTGAATCACATATATTCTGTTTTTCATCCCAATTACCATCCAGCATATCACATTGTTCTTTGTTTTCAACTATTGGAATTCCTGTCATAGGATCATATTTTCCAATTCGTTCACACTCATCATTAACAATGTAGCCTCTACCTCCCATACACAATGGGTCTTCTAAGTCATATGAACCCGTAACATCTATCAAGCCACGTATTGTACATATGTGAAGATATTCAAAATAGAGGTAATCATTTTGCTTAGCATCAATAAGAATTGGTGGTTCTGATTTTACCTGATTACAAAATTCTTTGTTGAATTCAGGACCAGTTTCACCATATGGATAATCAAATGTTACATGATTCTTACAAGTCTCATCAGGATATCCTTGACTAAACGGTTCTAGACATCCACCTTGTTGTACATTGATTCGTTCACAGATTACATTATCTGTATAGTAATGACCATTTGATGTCTTAGCAAAAGCATAATCTTTGAATGGATTTTGTTTTTTGTCTAAACACTGTTCATTAATCATTACTGCTCTTTCTGAATCTGTACCATCATACGCTCCAATTTCAGAATAGGGCCTTGTTAATCCAAATGATTCAGGATCAATGTATACAACTACCATAAAGATCATAGCAACAAATACAGCAGTGCAAACAATTGGAATACTGTATCTAGTGTTCATTTTCTAACTCAATCCAAAAAGATAACAAATCATAGCAATGGTTCCTTCTGAAGATAAATGACAGTTCTGTAAGGTAAAACCAATTCCAATAATATCAAAAATTAATTTGTATGTACCATATGCTGCCAATCCTACAAGAATACTGTATCTAATTTTATTTGTAAAAAATTTCATGTCTATTTTAGCAACATTATATGAACCTCATAAAGGATTCTACAATTTTGTAAATGGCGATCAGAATAATTTAGAATAAAATTGTAATTTTGATTATAATGTTAGTATGTAGTCAAACGTGAGGCTCTTGTCTATACCCCCGCATAATATGCTCCCATTACAATTTGAACCCCAGTTTTGGCGGAATTTGAACCGTAAAAAACAATTAAAATATGGAAAAAAGAAAAAACCACATTGCCAGTCAAGATCAAATGCTCTCATATTTTAGTAACAAAACAGAGTGAAGCAATTGTAATACATGAACGTCTAAAAAAAGGCGAAAAATTTGGAAAACTAGCCAAAGAGCTATCCATTGATTCAGGTAGTGCAAAAAGAGACGGCAATTTAGGATATTTTACAAAAGGAATGATGGTAAAGCCATTTGAAGAGGCTGCATTCAAATTACAAATTGGAGAGATGTCTGAACCAATTAAATCAGAATTCGGATATCACATCATTAAAAGATTCGGATAAAGAGCGATATGTTTTAGTTTTTAATTTTTGAATCTTATCAAAATCATCAGTAATTTTTTCACTAATTTTTTTATAGTCTTGATGAATTTCTTTATGAAGTTTCTTTTCTTTTTTTAGCAGATCCTGCATTCGTTTTACTTTTAATGTACTTTTAGGCACTATCATTTCTAGCATGGAGAGATTTTAGAGGTATAGAGCAATTTCAATACCCAAATTATCAAAAATAAAGACATTAATTTTTAAAACTACAAAAATGCGTCTAAACCTTTTTTATTAGATTCAATACCTTGATTTTTTTCTAGCACCTTTGTCATTTTTTCACCCATTGATTTAGCAGAAGTCATTTTTCTTTTTCCAATCCAATAATATGTCTCATCGATTGTATCTTTTGCAATAAGTACAACTAGCTTACCAGTATCTTTTCTTCCAGTTCTACCTCGTCTTTGAATATATCTAATTGAGCTTGGTACATTATCATAAAAAATCACTTGATTAACTTCAGAAATATCTAGTCCTTCTTCACCTACACGTGTTGCAACTAAGACTCTAAAAAGGCCGTCACGAAAGTCTTGAACTGTTTGGATTTGTTTTTTTTGTTTTAAACCGGTCTCACCAGACTTTCCAATCAATATTCCAGCAGAGATGCCCATTTCAGTCAATTTGTTAAAAATTACATCTACTGAATCACGATAGCTTGTAAATATCAAGGCTTTACCTGGAACTGACTCAATGATTTCTTTTAATTTTAAAATTTTAGAATGTTCTATTCCTTTTGATTGTGCATCATTTGCAAGATGGATTGCTCTTGTAAAATTAGGATCAATTTCAAATAGATCTTTCACACCAACACCTTTTTTTATTTTTGCACGCTCACAAAACTTCAAAAAAGAGGTAACACCATGAGCTTCCAAAATATTTAATGCATAATGAATTCGAATTGCAGTGAATAGTGGTTTTGCAGATCGTCTGTTTTGGTTTAACACAAATTGCCTAATACGTAATAATGCAGATAATGACTTTTGATCGGCCAGTTTTATTCCATTTTTTCTAAGAATGTCATATCGTTCATCTAAAGCTAATTTGAGCAATGTCTGAATTGCCTTCATTTCAGGAGGAAGCTCAACATTTATCCATTCAGTGTTTGTCTCTTGAGTATAGGGCTTTACATCAGGACTATCCTCAGTTCTTTCAGCAACACTTGAGATACGCAGTCGGATTAACAATTCAGTTGCTTTGTCTTTTTCACTTGGAAGTGTTGCAGTCATTCCAAGAATTCTCAGATTAGAATTTGCAAATCTATCGGCAATTCCAGAATATGCATAATCGCCAACAGTTCGATGAACTTCATCAAAAACTACCAAACTAAACTGATCTTGAGAAACTATTTGTCGGTCTAAATCATTTTTTGCAATTTCAGGAGTTGCGCATATTACACTGTTACCCCAGAGTTTTGTTCGTTTTTGGATTGGATCTTCACCAGTAATCAAAGCGATGTCATCAATGGCAAGATGCTGTTTTAGGAATTCATAATGTTGGTTAACTAAGACTCTAGTAGGTGCTAAAAACAAGACACCGCCAATACCTTTTGATAGATATTCCGCAATTACTTGTAACGCTATAGCTGTTTTTCCCAATCCAGTTGGCAGCACTACAATACAATTTTCTTGAATTGCCTGATTCGCAAGATTTACTTGATAATCTCTTTTTTCAATAGAGTTTTTTTGTACATATTTTCTGTTTAGATATTCCAATTCCATATACTGAACTGAACTTGGGTTTTATCGATTTTATGCTTTCGTGTAGTAAAGTATTAGCTAGTGTGTGCTTTTCTACTTCTATCAAAGAAGACTGCATGCCTAAATCAGAATTATTTGGAAGTGTAAACCATCAAAAATGGATTACAAGTCAATTTAGCATCAATGTGTGAGATTACCAAATCAATTCTTTTTGTTAATCAGTCAAATCTTCAAACCATGATGTCTTTTTGAAGTCATATAACAAAAAAGGTCATAGAAAGAGATGCAAGAAATTGAAAACCAGTAAAAAATGGATATTTTTTGTATTGCCGTCTAGCATAACAGCTGAGGGACTCCACATAGTCATACCTCTGTATGTTCTTTTTCTGGGTGGCAATGTAGTCGATGTCGGTATTGTTGTAGGACTTCATTATGCATTATCTGCTATTGGTGCAGTTTTTTGGGGGAAAATTATCGATAAATATCACATAAAAAGATCAATTTTGATTACCTGTTTTTCAGCCATTACAATTTGTAGTATCGGATTATTTTTTACAACTAATTTGAATTTAGTTTTTGTA
Organism: Nitrosarchaeum sp. AC2; assembly: GCF_013407385.1. Lineage (NCBI taxonomy): Archaea > Thermoproteati > Nitrososphaerota > Nitrososphaeria > Nitrosopumilales > Nitrosopumilaceae > Nitrosarchaeum > Nitrosarchaeum sp. AC2. The sequence goes on from NZ_CP030847.1 coordinate 1,033,571, forward strand.
ATTTCGTCAATTGCAGGATTTTTCATCATCGGAAAGAGTCCAGTAACACAAGTACTTGTAATGGAGTCAGTGCCAAACAATCAGTGGAGCAGATTATTTACACAAATTTCAATCATAACTAGTTTTGGAAGTCTAACTGCATTTTTAGCAGGTTCGATATGGGATTCTTTTTTTGATCTTAGACCATATTTCCTTTTTTGTGCGATTATGAGTTTTGCTGCAACAATTCTAAGTATCAAAGTGGGCAGTAAAAGCACCATTGAAAGACATACCGTAGTTCATTCAATTCATGGAATTAGGCATATTTTCAATCATAACAGATTACATTTTCAGCTAATCTTCACAAAGATTCCCCATCCACATGACTTTAAACCAATCATATCAATTTTCCAAAGAAAAATATCTCATGAAATAGGGATACTATTTCTTACAAACTTTTTATTTTATTTTGGTAGTAATATTTTCTTTACAGCATTTATACCATTTTTAAAAGAATTTAGATTTACAAATTCTGAAGTTTTTCTAGTATACATGGTTCAGACAATAGTATTACTTGTGATATTTTTCTTTGTTCCTCGTTTGATTTCAAAAATAACAGAAGAGCGCGCAACACAGATAGCATATTTACCAAGAATTTTAGGAATCATAATTGCTGCATCATTAATTCCAAGCATGGTTGGAATCAATTCTTTACTAACAGCAATAGTTTCAACTAGTTTGATGGTTTCAGCATTTTCGATTTTTAGTGTTTCAAATTCAATAATTCTTTTCAAAGCAATCCCCAAAGGTTTCGAAGGAAGGTATTTGGGAGTCAATAGCTTCATGGTCGGAGTCGGAATATTTTCAGGAGCATTAACTGCAGGTTACGTTTCAAATGCATTAAGCTATTCAGCTGCATTCTTAATCGCAATTTCCATTTTATTATTTTCACTTTTAATGTTTAGAATATATCTAAAACACAGATTGTCCCACAGAGTCGTTTAACAAATACCAAATTTATAGAAAAACAAGAATATAGATAAAAAGATTTTATTAAAAAATTACTAGCCTACAATCGTGGCATTATGCTTAATCTAGATTTTGCAGACACTGCAATTATTGAGACAATTGCTACTGCTAGGATCATCACTGCGATTGCACCAAATTCTGGAACTACAACTCCATTATCTATTTCAACTTTAATTGATTGTTTATGTTCTGATGAAAGTCCTTGATTAGCAGTGATAGTGTAAAAACCATTTTCTTTCCAGAGAGGACCGCCAGATTTCATCTCAAGAGAAAACTTACCTGTATTGTCAGGCGTGATTTGTGCAATTGAAACCAAGTTTCCTTGAGGCGAAGTTACAATTAATGTAATATCAGTTATAGAACTAGTAGTACTGCCAGATACAAGAATTCTATCACTACCAAATTCAGTGTCAGCAGATAAAGTAATTACACTTGGTTTTGTAGATATTATTCCAGAATCAGATGATTTGACTGGGATTCCTTTTGGTGGAATCGTTGAACCAATTACCGTGAATTGTATTTCTGCAGTTTTTTCAGCGTCAGGATGACTTGCAATTACAGTGTAAGTTCCATCCTTAAAACTTGGAAGTGTTGGATGAAACAATCTTTTGAAGATACCGTCTTTATCAAATGATATTTGTGGAGCATAAACAGTTTCGCCATCAGGTGAGATAACAGTCAAAGTAAGAGGTTTGAACGTAGCAACGTCAGTTATTTTACCGGTAACTAATACAGAATCCAAAGAATGAATTTCAGACTGGGTAGTTGCCAATTCTATCATAGGTTCTGCAAAAGCAGAGATTGGAATGGACATTGCAATTAAAACTAGCAAAACAGTCTTGAGCACTTCATATATTGTAAACTGTTTCTATATTAATTATCCTATACAAATCAATTAAATTATGCCAAAATTAGGATAGAGTAAAGTAGAGTAAAACAAAGATTATCCGTATGAGATCAATTTCTTTTCTTCTAACATTGAATGAATCTGATGAATCGCGTTAAATGCCTGTTCAGATGATTTGCCACCTGTACAAATTAATTTACCAGATGCAAATAGCAACATCACAGTTTTGGGATTAAGTTGTCGATGGATAAGTCCAGGAAATTGATCAGGTTCATACATACTACGAGGGAGTTTTGTAGCTGCTTCCTCAATGAGAATTTTTCCTCCTAAATTTACAGCTGTAACTACGTTTTGGATCATAATATCTGCATCATTTTTAATTTTGATATTTTTTGAGCGTAGTAGATTTATGACGTTATTTAGAGCAATATACGCATGTTTTTCTGATTTTGCACCGGTACATACCATATTACCAGTCCTGAAAATTAATGTCGTCGTTCTTGGTAAATTTATCTTAAAAACTGCGCCTGGAAATTGTTGTGGATTATAGCTGGAATCAGGAAATTTTCTTTTAATCTCATGTAAATCTAAACTTTGATCAATAGTTGCAGTTGCAACTACATTTTCAATACAAACAAGTGGGATAGTAAATGCCAGAATCTACGCTCCAATTTGATTAAAAGGATGATTCGTTATATCATGGTGCATAGCAGCGTGTTGTTCTTGTTTGAATGTAAGATCACATCTATAACATTTCCATGATTTCATAAATAATAGATAATGGTTTTTGAATATAACAATCACGTAGAAATCATTCACATAAATGATCAGAATGTGCTAAATACAACTTAACAACTTAGATTTAAATTTCAAAATAAGAAAAAGGATTTAACTAACAGAGTTAATTAAAAATTTTAATTGTTTGATTCATCAAAGTTTTTGTTGGAATTACAATACTCTCATTTTGGTCATTTGTAACAATAACATGTAGTAAATGTGCAGCTGTAACTGTTCCAGAGACATCTCCAATTTTGACTTTTTGCCCAACCTTTAGAATAGAACGTTGAGTTGAAGCGCCCATAATAGATGCAGGAATCAAGTCTTTTAGTGCAAATCCCAAACCAATTGCAATTGATGCGCCAATAGCTACTGCAATGCTCCAAGAAAATGCAGACACCAGTATTGGGATAATATCTTGGCCGACACCTAATTGTGTGAAAGCAATTGCAAAGATTATTCCATAAATTACTGCTTTAATTACAGATATTATTAATCGCGGACTGCCAATATGATGATCCAGTAATTGGTGCTCAATCCATTTACTAACAAAATTAACAACAATAGAACCAACAACAATTATCAATACAAAGGCAAGGAGATTTGGAACCCACAGCCATAGGCTGGTAAGAGCAGTGGATAGTTGCTCAAACTGTAATGCATTAACTGCTGCAACGATAAAGAACAAATAAACAAACCAACGGATGGTTGCTGAAATTAGATTTACAGAGTTAAATTTACCATATACTTCTTCTGCTAGGTTTAGTTCCTGATTCTTTTGGCTGGTTTTTTGGAGTATTTTTGTTACAGCCTTAGTTGTAACTCTGCCTACGATTTTACCAGTAATAAAACCAATGATTAGCAAAATAGCTGCTGCAATTATTTTTGGAGTGCTGTCTGCAACACTAATGGCAAATTCTTTTAATGCCTCAGTTGTAGGTACATAGATTCCTTCAACAAAGCTTTCTTGGGCAAATGCAGAATTAAAACTAGTTAAGATTAACGAGATAGACAATATCGCTATCAAATATTGTTTTGAACTTTGCATGGATTTCTTCGTGAAAGACGCCGGGTTATTATACCTTGTGAGTAAAAGTTGTTATCTAGACAACATCTTCACATTCACATTTTTTTTGTTTGTCTGAACGTGTATACTTTAGTTTATGACAAACTTCACAGTATAATTGATTTGCCACATTCATACAAGCACATTGTAGTATATCCATCTTTATCTTCATATTTTTGACATACTAAATTGTAAAATTAGTTTACTTTTTTTTAATTAACAGTGTATTTTGTATCTCATGAAGACTGTTGATGAATTTTTGTTTTGCTTCAAACTCATCTTTAACAGCAATGACTATCTCAGTTGGAGATAGCATTACATCTTTAACAACAAGAGGAGAGCTTAAACCCAACATCTCACATAAAATATCAAAAACGTTTTGGAATTTTGAGTTATCTCTATACTTGTAAACAGTTTTCCCATCAACTATTTTTGGACTTGTATCTAGAGGTATTATCAAATTTGGAGAGCTTACCTCAGAGATGAAAGTGTTGATATCTTTATCAATTATATTTCTAAGATCAGTTTTGGTTCTTTCTAGTTGTTCTTTTGCTTTTTCTAGCTCAACTAATTTATCATCATATCCAACGCCTATCATTTTTGCAAAAGTAGATTCAGTTGACCGCTTAAGAGGAATCTCATGTAGTTGGACATTCACATTAGATAGTGAATCTTCTACATCATGTAATTTTAGGCGGTTTTCCTTAATTTGGATGCCTAGATTTTCAAGAAATTCAAAATTGGACATATCTTTTTAGCTGAATTGGTGGACTACATCCATCAAGCCCTGTTTAAATTCTTCAGTTGAGAGGCCCCATCGACCATATTCATCTTTGTATCCATCCCATGCTTCTTCAGCTTCTTTTGCAATCTCCAAAATCTTTGGTCCAATCGCCTTTGTATTTACAAGAACGGCAATACTTGCTTGTTCTCCATCCATTATTGGGATTTTTACAAAGATCATTCTAGACTCTTCAATGTTGAATTTATCCTTGATTATTCTTTTAATGGCCTCTCTCTCCTTAATATCAAATTCACCTTTCACTTTAACTAAAACACAACAAGAATCACGTGAGCTTCCATTGTTTCGAATATCATTTTCATCAATATCAAACAGTAATGCATCTTCTTTCTTACCAAGTTTATTTAGAACGTCCTCCATTGTGTTATTTTTTGTAGATGTCAACATGTCTTTGCCCCATTGACTTTCAGATGGGCTAACTGGCATAATCCAAGGAATTGCAAATTTTGGTTTCTTTGTTGCAAGCCATGTACGATAATTAGACATATCCCATTCAGTTTCTCGTGCAAATGAAGAAATAAACATCGAAATAGTGTTTGCAGCTATCAAATTCATTCCCTTGTAATCTTTCCAACCAACTTCATGTTCTTTTGGAAGATCATCTATAATAGAAGGAATTTTTTGTAATTTCTTGTCATGTTGATGAGCAAGTTTTCTTAGTGCTTTATTTGAAACCAAGATAGAACAATCGCTGTATTTGATTTGGTATTCCAAATTCATTACAATGTTAATTGCAGCTGCCTCAAAAATTACCGGATCCCATCCAAATTCAGGCATTAATCCAAAAGTGGCAATTGTGGCATGTTCTTTGGTATTGGTTTTTATGTATTCAATAAACGCACTTGAAAATGAGCTTCCAGTTCCACCACCCATGGCAAATGGAACAACATAACCTCTTACTGGTTCTGGTGAAATTGCAGACAGCTGTTTTTTGATATCAACCTTAGTCTTCATTTCTTCAAGGAATCTTGTCTTTCCTTCTGCCCAGTTTCTTGCAGCCCCTCCTGCACCATGAATTACATGCTGATCACGTAAAGCAAAAAGGTCAGGATATGATTGTAAAATTAGATTAGCGGCCCTTGGATCAAGATCAACAAGCAGTGCCCTTGGAATAAGTGGGATATCACCATCACCGTATGATGGGGAAAATCTCAAAATTGTGCTTCCGTATCTTTTTAAAACTCGCGATTCATCTTTTGAATTTAATGTGGGTTTCAGAGGGTCTGCTCCAACATCTAATAACAATCTTCGATATGATTCAGCCCCAAGTCCTATTCCACAATGACCAAAACAGATCATCAGAACAGGTGCTGGTGGGAGAGGTGCTAATTTAGACATGAATTACTTGACCTAAAATGCTATTACGCTGCTCATTAATAAGAGAGTAGAACAAATTATACCAACCATATCATGTATAGATACTTTTTTACTTAAAAATTGTTTTAAAATATGGATTTTTTTAATTGTCTATTGAAGACCGATAGAGTTTGAAGATGAAATTCCAGTTGGAATTGATGGGAATTTATCACCAACACGGGTTCCAGCAACGGCAGCTGCTTCTTTAAGGATATTTTCAGTCTCTTCGTTTGATGCACCATCAAATTCAAAGCTTCCTTCAAATGAACCAGAAATGGATTCATTGAGAATACCAAATAATGATTCAAATTCACGGCTTACCTCGGGCATGATTTTTCCCAAAGCTGGCTTTAAGGCATTCATGGTTGCCATAACTGGGCCTAATGATGCCATTGCATCACCTAAATCAGACACAGTAGATAATCGTAGATTAACTTGTTCTAAGGAGATCTTCATAGTGTTTAGAATTTTTTTGTTCTTTCTTATTTCCACTAATTCATTTGCAAGAACTCTTCCAGTTGAAATGTCATGGTTCTTTTTTGCCATTACAATTCTGTTAAATAATTTTGCATCTTTTTCATCTAATGTTTTTACTTTGTAATCAAGAGTAGATACAGTTTTGTTTAATTGTACAAGTGAGTTTTGAATTCTTGGCTTAATTGGTGCTTCTTTTTTTAGACTACGGATATGGTCTGAAATTCCTTTTGATTGAGGATTATTCCAATTTGTCATGAAATTCTATTTTATATGATTAAACAAGATCATAATCAAATGAGTTGAAGATATTATACAAATTAGATAGTTTTGTGGAATGGTGTCTATTCAGACAGTCAAAATTTAACGAATTGTATGAATCAATATATTGAACAAATAGGCATGATTTGTGTGAGTAAATCTTTTGAGAGGCCAAATTGGGATGAATATTTTATGCTTCAAGCAGAATTGGCCAAACTTCGTTCAAATTGTATGACTAGACAAGTAGGTGCAGTAATTGTTCGTAAAAATAGACAATTAGCAACAGGGTATAACGGAACACCTCCAGGAATTAAAAACTGCTTTGATGGAGGATGCAAACGTTGTCAACTAAGAATGGAGGGAAAGATAGAATCAGGAGCATCGTTGGATAGGTGCCTTTGTAATCATGCAGAGGCAAATGCAATAATGCACTGTGCAATATTAGGAATTGAAGCTGGCATAGCAGGAGCTATTCTATACACAACATTTGTCCCATGTTTAGAGTGCACAAAGATGGCAATAACAATTGGAATTAAAAAATTTGTATGTCTTGATTCGTATCCAGAAACTGATTTTGAATTATTAAAAGAAGCTGGAGTTGAAGTGATTCAATTAGATAAAAGTAGAATCACTAAGTGGGCAAAGGAGCTAGTAAGCAAATACGAAAATTCTAAGTGATCATATGCAAGTGGACATTAAAGAAACTGAAAAGATAACAACAATGCCACCATCAATGTTAGTATCTGCAACATATGACAACATAACTAGATCCGCGGTTTTAAAATTCTATGAACCTACATCACAAAAATTAATTTTATGGAATGATGAAACAGGACACAAACCATATTGTTATTCAAGATTAACTCCAGATGAGCTTGACTTTTTACAAGAGAGAGACGACATTTTAGAGATTAAATCAGTGAGAAGACATGATTTAATGAAAGACGAAGAAGTAATTCTTTCAAAAATAATAGTAGCTGACCCACTAACAATAGGAGGAACTGCAGGAGACAAAAGTATCAGAAACATAATTGAAACATGGGAGTCAGATATCAAATATTATGAAAATTATCTTTATGATAGATCATTAATTGTTGGAAAGTATTATGAAATAATTGACGGAAAAATAAAACCACATGATTTAGAAATATCAGACGAAGTCAAGCTTGCTCTGAAAAGTTTGTTGTGGGATAAAGTAGATAGCGAGAATATGGTGGACCCAAAAGAATTCAAGGAGTTAATTTCCGATTGGGCAGACTTGTTGAATCAACCAATCCCCAGAATCAAAAGATTAAGCGTGGATATCGAAGTTGAGGCTGAAATTGGAAGAATTCCAGACCCAAAAATCGCAGAAAAAAAAGTTACCGCTGTGGGCCTAAAAGGAACAGACGGGTTTGATAAAATTTTTGTATTAAGAACTGAGGGGACTGAAGAAGGCGTAAACGAGCTCGATAAAAATATCAAAATTGTATTTTATGAACCAGACAAAGAAAAAGAGATGATTTTAGATGCTTTTAAGATAATTGAAGAGTTTCCTTTTGTACTAACATACAACGGAGATGATTTTGATTTACCATATTTGTTTAACAGAGCAGAAAGACTTGGAATTAAAAAAGAGGATAATCCATTATACATGATGAAAGATTCTGCAACATTAAAACACGGAGTTCATCTTGATTTGTATAGAACTTTATCAAACAGATCATTTCAGATTTACGCTTTTAGTCAAAAGTATACAGACTTTTCATTGAACAGTGTATCAAAAGCACTCTTAAACAAAGAAAAAATTGATTATGGATTAGATTTTGATCAACTTACACTCTATCAAACTGCAAATTATTGTTACAATGACGCATTACTAACATATGAGCTATCAAGTTTCAACAAAGATCTTTTGATGGACTTGCTTGTAATCATAGCAAGAATTGGTAGAATGCCTATAGATGATATTGCTCGAATGGGGGTATCGCAATGGATTCGTAGTCTACTGTATTATGAACACAGACAAAGAAATGCGTTAATTCCAAAAAGAGAGGAATTAGAAAGAAGATCAGAAGGAGTAGCATCAGATGCAGTAATCAAAGATAAGAAATATCGCGGAGGCTTAGTAATTGATCCAAAAGAAGGAATTCATTTTGAGGTAGTAGTAATGGATTTTGCAAGTCTATATCCAAGTATAATCAAAGTGAGAAACATATCATATGAAACTGTAAGGTGTTCACATAGCGAATGTAAAAAAAATACTATTCCTCAAACTAATCATTGGGCATGTACCAAAAGAAATGGGTTAACAGCGATTATCATCGGATCATTACGAGATTTAAGAGTAAATTACTACAAGAGTCTCTCAAAAAAGGAGACACTTACAGATGAACAAAGACAGCAGTACACAGTAGTCAGTCAAGCACTCAAAGTTATCTTAAACGCAAGCTATGGGGTGATGGGTGCGGAGATATTTCCACTATATTTTCTCCCTGCTGCAGAAGCAACAACTGCAATTGGAAGATTCACCATTTTAGAAACAATCAAAAAATGTGAGGAGATTGGAATCGAGGTACTATATGGCGATACAGATTCATTATTTATCAAAAAACCTACAGATGAACAAGTTCACAAAGTAATAGAACAGGCAAAAAAGGATCACGGGGTTGATCTAGAGATAGATAAAGTGTATAGATACTGCGTACTGAGTAACAGAAAGAAAAATTATCTCGGTGTAACTAAATCAGGAACAGTAGATGTCAAAGGACTTACTGGGAAAAAATCACATACACCGCCGTTTATCAGAAAATTATTTTATGAGTTACTAGATGTATTATCAACTGTTCAAACAATAGAAGACTTTGAAAAAGCAAAACTAGCTATCACAAACAAGATTGCAACATGTGCAAAAAAAGTGGAGTCAAAGGAGATTCCACTCCAAGACTTGACATTTAATGTAATGATTAGTAAGGCACCATCTGAGTATACCAAGACAGTTCCACAGCACATTCGGGCTGCCAAATTACTTGAATCAATCAGAGAGGTAAAAAAAGGAGATAAAATATCATATGTTAAAATCATAAACAAACCGGGAGTCAAACCAGTGGAGCTAGCTAAAAAAGAAGAGATAGATTCAAAGAAATACATGGAATTTATGGAATCCACATTGGATCAAATTACATCTTCAATGGATTTGGATTTTTCAACTATGTTAGGAAAACCGAAACAAACAGGATTAGATGAGTTTTTCTGGAATTAGTGATGAATAATGGAAATTGATGGGACTTTACTTACCATATTGGGAATCGCTGCAGGAATACTGATTTTATCTGGTTGGGTAGACCAAATCATCAAAGGTTACAAAACTAAGAGCCTCAAAGATGTTTCAAAATATTTGATGTTATTTATCTCAGGGGGCTCAATTTTGTGGCTAATTTATGGAATGGTTGTTTCAGATGTATTTATCATTGGGACAAACATCGCAGCAATCTTTCTTATGATGACAGTATTATTTATGAAAAAAAGATATGAAAAAGCTACAAATGCAAATTAATGAAATAACAAGTATTGGAAAAAAATTAAAAATAATTATATTCAATATACAAATTAGCCTCAAAAATTCTTACAATAGATTATAAAATAACATCGACCACATCTAAGAGTGTTCATAATTAACTGTAAAAACTATGAAGAGATTTCAGGAGATAAAATACTAAAGTTTGTTAAAATTGCAGAAAAAGTTTCAAAAAAATACAAGGTAAAAATAGCAATTGCACCTCCTCAGCACCTAATTGGCCTAGTATCAAATAGCAAAATTCCAATTTTTGCTCAACACGTAGACAATTCTAAAGTTGGTAGTACTACAGGATATGTGATTCCTGAACTATTAAAAAAATCAAAAGTAACAGGATCACTGATCAACCACAGTGAACATAGAATTTCAAGTGAAGATATCTCAAAACTCGTCATGAAGCTACGTGAATTAAAAATGATATCAGTAGTTTGTGTAAAAGATGTTGCAGAAGCAAAAAAATACTCAAAACTTAATCCAGACTATATTGCAATTGAACCACCAGAACTAATTGGTTCAGGAAAAGCAGTATCAAATGAAAGACCAGAGATAATTATCAAAGCTGCTGATGCAGTAAATAGTGCAAATAACAATACAAAGATACTTTGTGGCGCAGGTATTGTATCAGGCCAAGATGTTTCAAAAGCATTAGAATTAGGCTCTGAAGGAATTTTAGTAGCAAGTGGGATAATCAAAGCAAAAAACTGGAAAAAAATAATTGAAGAGTTTTCAAAAGCAATGAATAACTAAGAATTAACTATCAGATAGACATATAGAGTTTTTATAAATAATATTTTTTTCTAATTAGATCTAAATGATCCAACTTAATTTCTTCTTCGATTTCAAATAATATTTTTCCATGACTTTGAATCTCATAAACTCGATAAAAAATTTTCCCACTCTTATCAAAATTTGCAGAGATTACTTTTTTGTCATTTAAAATAGAATATCTATTAAGAATTGTTCCTACAAGACTTCGTTTCTGAAGTAATTCATTAACAACTAAATCAGGCAGTTGATTTCTATCAAATTTTATTATTGCTCGGATTATTGGCAATCCATCCGCAGATACAACAATTTTTCTTTCAAATTTTGTACCAGGTTTTGGAGTATTTTGTTCGATTAAATCTATACATATTTTACAATTTAGATTCTCACCTAGTACTGTAACTACTTGTCCCAACGGGGCATCAAGAATTTTTTTCAGGAATATATCATTTTCATCTAATTTTGAAATAGACATTCTAATGCCTCAAATATCTCAATGTGTGGACAGTAAATTTTACAATTGGATCGGTAGCAACTAACATAATCATCATAATGATATTATTTTAGATAAATATAAGGAATATATCGATATTTCTTTAGATTCATTAAGATATTAAGCATAATCTTAAATATTTATTCATATTATATGAAATATGGAATTTGATGAAACCGATACAAAAATTATCAAGAACCTACTTGTTGATGCGAGATTATCAGCTAGACAGCTTGCACATAAAATTGGATTATCAACTGTCACAGTGCTTAGTAGAATTAAGAAACTTGAGCAAAAAAAAAATAATCACAGGCTATACTGCACGATTAGATCATCAAATACTGGGGTATGACCTAACAGCAATAATAGAAGTTAAAACGACTAAGGGTAAAATGTTAGAGATAGAAAGCAAAATTGCAGAAAATGAGAATGTATGTGCAGTATATGATGTAACAGGTCCAGCAGATATTTTAGTGATAAGCAAGTTCAAAAACAGAGAGGAGTTAAGCAAATTTGTTAAAAGTCTATCAACCATAGCAAATGTTGAAAATACAGAAACGCATATCGTATTAAACAGTGTTAAAGAAGATTTTCGATTATCATAAGATGTAAATAATTTTAATTTAACATGGAATCCTCAATAAATTTTAAGGGTAGATTATGTGTATTTTACATTCAAGATATTGAATAAAAAATTATGAATAAATTAATTACTACACACCATAGAATAAGAAATATGATATCTTTATTGGGATAGTTAGTGCGATAGATACACTTGTATTATTTTTAAAATAATTATCTGAATATGATGATAAACTTTATCTAATTTTAAAATGTGAGTCAATCTTTTGGCACTAATGATAAATCATTTCATAAAGGATCATAGTATAATACAAAATTTAAGTTATTTAATAATGAGTTAATTAATTCACATTTATTTTTTACATATTGATAATAATAGTCAAAGCCTTAAATGAATTACATTTTCCAAGTTGGTTCCAAAAGTCTTAGCGAATAATAGCATATTCGCGTAAGTGTCTAATTAGAACTTCAACTGCCGGGACAGACATAGTGTAAAAGCTTTATCAGTATTGTTTCAAATTCTCTATCTAGATTATCTTTGTAGATATCGTGATAGATTCCAAACATGATATCAAGTAAATGCCATTACTTCGTTTTTATCCATTTTTTCTTTTAGTTTTTCTTTATCTCGTTCTTTTTTGTCTTTCATGTATGATATTGATTTAATTGGAATTTATTATCGATTGTATAAAATATTAACAAATATACAAATAATATTGATATAAATAAACAATTTTAAAGAATTTTAAATATTAATTATAATATTATTGATTCATAATTAGAGCGTGTATGAGATTTTAAAATGTGAATGTTATTCAGGTTCAAAAAGTTACGAAGATAATGACAGAATGCAAATTTGTATTTCATGTAATGGATGGATTGATGTGTAGAAATGAACTCAAAAGCAGATCTAGAAAAAAGAGAGCAATACACGAATTGTAGTAAATGCCACTTACCATTACCACATTGTCATTGCGTGTGTCCATATTGTGGAAATCGTGATGAATGTGAATGTGCTTTATTTGATACAGTAACAGGAGGTTAGAATTTGAATATCTACGACTCTAAAACAATTAGATGTGTTACATGCGACAAAGCAGTTGGAGAGGTTGATTTTGATGCTGAGATCATTCGTCCAAAATGTGGGCAGTGTTCAAATCCAACTCCAGACACCAAAGATAAAATGCCATATTTGATTTATCACGAATTATTTAGTAAAACCCTGATTTCCAACAACATTTAGAGTAATTGTGGATTTTATGTTTGGAATTTTTCGTATTTTTTTACTAATGATGTTAGAAATCTCGTTATAAGTAGGAGCAGCTAATTTGCAAATTATTTCAAAAGAACCAATTAGATTGTCAGCTTCCAGTATTTCAGGTATTTTTTCTAATTCCTGTAAAATTGATGATTCGTGTGATCTGCTACAGTGAATAATTACGAAAGCTTGCGCCATGTATTTATCTAAAATCTCTTTTTCACTTTTTGTTACTTTTTTAAAACTTAATTTTTCATTTACCATTAAGGTTAACGTGGAAGAAATTTTTTTGATTTTTCTGATTCCGTGTGAAATGTCATTTTGAATTTTTTGCTCGTCACTTGATTCAAGTTTTGTTAAAATATCATAAGAACCAAAAGTTCCATGTGCCTCTTTTACACTCTCAATATGATTCAGATAAGATAAAACGGAATCTTCAGTTCCAGATTCGTTAGATAGTAAGACATACGCTTTAGACATACTCTAGTTTTGTCCCTCAATTCCTACAAGGGTAAGTGTTGATCGTATGTGTTCCATTTTTCTAATACTCCAAATAATCATTTCACGTAATTTCTCTTTTTCAGCATGTTCCATTTTTGCAAGAATATCATAAGCCCCAAAAGTACCTTGAACTTCTTTGACAGAATCTATATGTTTTAGATTTTCAATGACAGACTCTTCTTGCCCAAGATCACAATTAATCAAAACATAAGCCACTGCCATAACGGTATAACTAATCATAATTATTATTTAAGATAAAATATCACTTCATGAAAATTTGTATCAATTACAAGTAATTTTCAAACAAATTTAATTTAAAATTTATTTGAGATTACCTTTCATAAATTCAGCACCGGCTTTTTGAATCTCCTCAAGTGACATTTCTTTTTTTCTGGTAGCAACAGTCCATCTATGACCAAATGGATCGACCAACATCCCAATTCTGTCTCCCCAAAATCCATCCATAAGAGGCAACATAGATTGGGCACCCACTGAAACAGCTTTACTAAAAACAGAATCAGCATCATCCACATACAAGTAAATTGCTCCGCTAGGCCCACCCGTAGATTTAGGGGACAGACATCCCATTTCAGGCATTTCGTCACAAAGCATAATGGCAGAATCACCAATTCTTATTTCAGCATGCATGATGGATTTGCTATCAGGACCTGGAAATCTATAAACTTCTTTTGCATCAAATGCTTTTTTGTAAAATTCTATTGCATCAGATGCTCCACGGATAGTCAAAGTAGGAGTAACAGAATGATATCCATCGGGAATTGGTTTTACCATGAAAGATAATAAAATAGAATCAATTTATCTTTTTATCGATCAGATATTTTTTCTCTAAAAAAATATTTTTCAGATATTGTAAATATGGTGTAATTTGTTTGATGTACCATATAGAAATCAAAGTAAAATAACTTGTCAATCATGGCAGCAAAGAAAAAAGCAGCAGCAAAAAAATCAGCAACAAAGAAAAAGTAACAATATAAGATATTTTTTATCTTACATTTTTTTTATTATAATCCCATAATCTAAAAATCCTAAAAAACGATCTATGACTTGTGTTTCAAAGAGGCAATTTAGAAATCCGCTGCAAGGCAATGCTTTAAAAACCCCTGATTTTGATTTGATAATCTAGACAAAATGAAACAAGTTTACTTTTATGATGAAGGAGACGGGAAAAACAAGAAGCTTCTAGGTGGAAAAGGAGCGGGTCTGTGTGAAATGACCCAACTCAAGTTACCAGTACCTCCAGGATTTACGATTACTACCCAAGTCTGTAATGAGTATTACCAAAATGGAAAAAAATTGCCAAAAACATTGATGGCAGAAGTAAAAAAGAACATTACAAAAATTGAAAAAAGAACAGGGAAGAAATGGAATTCTAAAGAAAACCCATTACTAGTTTCAGTGAGATCAGGCGCTGCAATATCCATGCCAGGAATGATGGATACTATTTTGAATTTAGGATTAAATGATGAAACTGTTGAAGGATTAGCAAAGAAGAGCAACAACCCAAGATTCGCGTGGGATTCTTACAGAAGATTTGTTCAGCTGTTTGGCAAAGTGGTATTTGGTGTTGATGATAAAAAATTTGATGTAGTTTTAGAAAATGCAAAATTAAATCAAGCAGTCCAGGCAGATAGCGCATTAAATGAAAAATCGTTGAAATCAGTAGTTACAGAATACAAAAAGATTTGTGAAAAACATACAGGGATGCCATTTCCTTCTGATCCTTTTGAGCAATTAGAATTAGCAATAAAAGCAGTGTTTGGAAGTTGGATGGGAGAACGAGCAATTGTATACAGAGAAAGGAATAACATTACAAAAGACATCGCAGATGGAACTGCGGTAAATGTAGTTTCAATGGCATTTGGAAATATGGGTAACGATAGTGCTACAGGAGTTGTTTTTACAAGAAACCCAGGAGATGGAACTAGACATCTTTTTGGGGAATATTTAGTGAATGCGCAGGGAGAAGATGTTGTGGCAGGGGTCAGAACTGGAAAACCAGTAGATGAAATGAAAATTGAAATGCCAGCATCATACAAGCAATTAGAGCAGACATGTGAAAGATTAGAAAGACATTACAAAGAACCACAAGATATAGAGTTTACAATTGAACGCGGTGTATTTTATTTATTGCAAACAAGAAATGCAAAGATGAATGCAGTTGGAATGGTAAAGACTTCAGTAGATATGGTTAATGAAAAATTAATTGATAAAAATAGAGCACTTACTAGATTACATGCCGAGCAATTAGAACAACTACTCCACAAAACAATTGATTCAAAATCTATTAAAAATTACACACTACTGGTAAAAGGAATAGCAGCATCACCAGGAGCAGCTAGCGGGATAGCAGTACTTGATGTAAAAAGGGCAACGGCTATGGGTGAAAATGGAGCCAAAGTAATTCTAGTCAGAGAAGAAACAAAGCCAGAAGATGTTCCAGCATTTTTTGAATCGGTAGGGATTCTTACAAGCAGAGGTGGAAAAACATCCCATGCAGCAGTAGTGGCAAGAGGTATGGGCAAACCATGTATTGTCGGTTGTTCAGATTTGAGAATTGATTATGATAATAAACAATTCAGCGTAGATGATAAAATAGTTCATGAAGGAGATGCAATTACAATTGACGGTAGTACAGGTTCAGTTTACTTGGGAGAAATTCCAACAACAGAACCAAAAATTACGGACGATTTTAAAACAATACTAGAATGGGCGCAAAAAGTAAAACAATTAGGCATCAGAGCAAACGCAGACACTCCAGAAGGAGCTAGATTAGCAAGAGAGTTTGGAGGTCAGGGTATCGGCCTATGTAGAACAGAAAGAATGTTCAACGGAAGTGATAGAATTGGATTATTTGTAGATATGATCATGGCAGAAAATATTGAAGAAAGAAAAAAAGTTTTGACCAAACTAGGGGAATTGCAAAAAAGTGATTTCATTGAAATACTAAAAGCGATGGAAGGATATGCAGTTACAATTAGATTATTGGATCCACCATTGCATGAATTTTTACCAAATCCAGAAGAGTTGAATCAAAAAATCCACAAACTAGAACAGAAAAATGAAATAGTAGAGTTAGAGAAAGCAAAAATCCTACTAAAAAGAGCAAAAGAACTTGCTGAAATTAATCCAATGATGGGACATAGAGGAGTAAGAGTAGGAATTACATATCCAGAAATTTATGAGATGCAAATCAGAGCAGTGTTTGAAGCGGCAGCAGAATTAGCAAAAAATAAAGTTGACGCTCATCCACAAATCATGATTCCACAAATTAGCAGTATTGCAGAATTAAACCATATTAAAAAAATCTACGATAATATCAAAAAAGAGATGGAATCAAAATACAATATGAAATTAAAGATTAATTTCGGAACAATGATTGAAGTTGTCAGAGCAGCTTTGACTGCAAATGAACTTGCCAGTACTGCAGAATTCTTTAGTTTCGGTACAAATGATCTTACACAAGGAACATTTAGCTTTAGTCGGGAAGATGTCGAAGGAAAATTCTTACCAGAATATATGGATAAAGAGATCCTAGAGAGAAATCCATTCCAATCAATTGATGTAAACGGAGTTGGAAGTTTAATGAAAATAGGCATCTCAGCTGGCAGAAACATCAAACCAGATATAGAGATAGGAATTTGTGGAGAGCATGGTGGAGACCCTAATTCAATCAAATTCTGCCATAATGCAAATCTAAGCTATGTTAGCGCATCACCACATAGAATTCCAATTGCAATAATAGCCGCCGCTCAGGCAGCAATTGAACAGCCAAAGAAAGGAAATGGGTCAAGAAAACCAGTAAAGAAATCAGCAAGAAAACCAGTAAAGAAATCAGCAAGAAAACCAGTAAAGAAATCAGCAAGAAAACCAGTAAAGAAATCAGCAAGAAAAAACAAATCTAAAAGAAAATAAGTACATAAAACACATTTTAAAACTAGTAACCCATAGAACAATACGAATTGCTACCAAGAATTGATTCCATTAAACAAATGAGATTAAAGATAGGAATTACACAAAAACAACTTGCAACAATGGTTGGAGTAAGCACGTCAATGATTAATCAAATAGAATCTGGTAGAAGTCAACCAAGTTATGACACTGCAAAAAAAGTTTTTGATAGTCTTGCAAATTTAGAAGGAAAATCATCATCTCATAAAGCTGGAGATTTCTGCAGTAAAGATGTTGTAAAATTAAAACCCACCAACACATTACATGATGCAATTAAAAAAATGCATGAATCATCCATTAGTCAGATTCCTATTTTCAATGGAACTGAACTTGTAGGCGTAATATCAGAAGATGGGATTGTCAAACATCTGGCAGATGTAGGGGAATCTGAACTAAAAAATGCAAAATTAGCAGATACAATGGAACCAGTTCCACCAATTGTGGATTATGATACACCAGCAAATATTCTTGTTCCATTAATCAGATATTCAAAATGTATTCTAGTATCAAAAAAATCAAAAATAATCGGAATAATTACGGCATCAGATACGTTAAAGATGATGGAATAAATTCAAATTTTAAAAACTTTCTAAATCACTATTAAAACAATTAGTATCAATCATCAGTAGAAATTCTCAGTAGACTAGATATTCTAAAAATATAGTTGTAAGATCAATGCTTAGAAAAACACTATTTGTAATGCTTTTTAGCATAATGATTACAGTCTCAATTTCATCGAGTCAATCTTATGCTGAAACAGACACAAAGTTCACAAAAATCCAAGGAAATGACTTGGAAAACAATCCGATTACAAAAAACATCTTAAAGAACATCGAAATTGCAAGAAAACAATTTGCAGCCATAAAAGAAAAAGAACAGAAAGAGAATGAATATCAAAAACACATCAATGAACAAAGAATAGCTGCTCAAGCCAGTTTAGACCAAGCTGTGACTAGAATGAATGACGCCTATGAAGAATTTACACCAAGAAATGCTTTTGCAAAATATGTATCAGGATTCAATGCCACTCATCAAGCAATATACTGGGATCAATTTGATTATCTCAATGCCAAGATAACTCTTGCAAAAGATGCTAGAGATACAGTTCTTAAAAATGGTGGTACATATTTTGATGCAATGAAGGAATATTCAAAATATGCAAAGATGACAAAAGTTGAAATGCTAAATGTCATAAAAGATTTGAATATCAAACATAACTTCACGGACAAAAAAACACAATCATATTTTGATGCAAATGGCAAACTACCAAGAGTAGAAAATGATCTAAATGCACCTTGCTATAACTGCAAAGCAACCATCACAAAAGTAAAGGCATCTGCAACTGAGACAACATCAATAACTGCTGAAAAACTAAAGCCAATTTCACAGTCAGATCAAATTGTGAATCTAAAAAACAAGCTTTCTGAGATTCAAAAAGACTTTGTAAGTTCAAAGAACATCATTGAGCAAAAAAAGATGGTACAGGACATGAATAACATCTTAAAACAAATTCAAGAATCAGGTAATTCTTGATAAATTTATTTTTTATTTTTTTATTTATTTAAAAATTAAAATTAATTTGGATGAGAGCATAATTCAGCAAGAACGCCGTTAAGTGATTTTGGATGAATGAATGTGACTTTGGTTCCAGCAGAACCAGGTCTAATTTTTCCTAGGAATTGAATTCCACATCCTTCCATTCTTGAAACCTCGCCTTCAATGTTATCAGTCTCTAATGCCATATGATGAAGACCTGGTCCTTTTTTATCAAGAAATTTTTTAATTGGACTAGCATCATTTGTTGGTTGCATTAATTCAATTCTTCCATTCTCAAGATGAATTATTGCAACTTTAACACCTTCAGTTTCTACTGTTTCAAATTCAACTTCATGAACTCCTAACGCTTCTTTGTAAATTCTAGCAGATTCTTCTACATCATTTACTGCAATTGCAATATGATCAATTTTCATCTAAAAGACCTCTTTTGGGCGGTACTCGCCAAACACTTCTCTAAACGTATTGCTGATTTCGCCAGTTGTAGCAAATGCTCTTGCAGAGGCAATAATGTATGGCATTAGATTTTCATCAGTATCAGCTGCACTCTTCATTGCAGATAATGCTTTTTCGAGTTTCTTGTTGTCTCTAGTTGCTCTAAGTTCTTTGAGTGCTTTCTTTTGTTGGATTTCAATTCTATCATCAATTCTTAATAATTCAGGAGGTTTTTCTTCTATCTCAGAGTATTTGTTTACTCCTACGATTACTCGGTCTCCAGCATCTGCTTCTTTTTTAAGACGATATGCATTTTGTCTGATTTCTGACTGGAAGAAGCCTTTTTCAATCGCCTTAATAGAGCCGCCCATTTTTTCAATTTGTTTTAGATACTTCCAAACATTTTCTTCTATCTGATCACATAATTCCTCAAGATAGTAAGAGCCGGCCATTGGGTCAACAGTCTTAGTTACCCCACTTTCATGTGCAACGATTTGCTGTGTTCTAAGAGCAATTTTTGCAGATTCTTGCGTAGGTAATGCCAGTGCTTCATCTCTAGAATTGGTATGAAGTGATTGAGTGCCACCAATTACTGCAGCCATTGTCTGTATGGCTACACGTACAATGTTATTATCAGGTTGTTGAGCAGTTAATGATTCTCCACTTGTCTGGGTATGGAATTTTAGTTGTAACGAACGAGGATCTTTTGCATGGAATTTTTCTTTTAGGATTTTTGCATATACTTTTCTTGCAACTCTAAACTTTGCAACCTCTTCAAAGAACTCAATAGTACAACAAAAGAAAAAAGACAGTCTCGGTGCAAAGTCATCAATTTTTAGTCCTCGATCAATGCATGTTTGGATATATGCAATTGCATTTGCAATTGTAAATGCGATTTCCTGTGTGGCTGTACAACCAGCTTCTCTCATATGATATCCAGAAATTGAAACAGGATACCATTGTGGAACTTTTTCAGCGCAGTATCCAATCATATCACCAATTAATCTCATTGATGGTTTTGGAGGATAGATGTATGTGTTTCTTGCAATGTATTCTTTTAAGATATCATTTTGTGTTGTACCTCTTAATTCAGTACTTTTGAATCCTTGCGATTCACCTACAACAATATAGTATGCAAGTAAAGTTGACGCAGTAGAATTAATTGTCATAGAAGAACTAACTTTTCCCAAAGGAATTCCATCAAAGGCAATCATCATATCTTTAAGTGAAGCAATAGAAACTCCAACTTTTCCCACCTCACCTTCAGCGGGGGTAGAATCAGGATCATGTCCTATTTGTGTTGGAAGATCAAAAGCCATACTGAGTCCAGTTTGTCCTTTTTCAAGCATGAACTTGAATCGCTCATTAGTTAATTTTGCATCTCCAAAACCAGAATACTGCCTCATTGTCCAAAATCGTTCACGGAACATTTCGGTGTGAATTCCACGAGTATATGGATATACTCCAGAATCTTCTTTAACATATTTTTTAGAGGATCTTTGATAGATTCGTTTTACTGGAAAATTAGAATCAGTAACAAAATTCTTTGGTGAAACTTTTTACTAGTTTGTTTTTTTACCATCTTTTTCACTTTACCAATGACTTTGTAATTTTATCAGCAGCTTCAAAAGGATCCATCTGTTTTGATTGTATTTTTTTGAGATATTTTGAGAATGTTTTATCAGAACTTAGCATCACTTCGATCTTTTCACTCATATTATTTAAAATAATATCTTTTAATTCAGTTTCCAGTCTAACCATATCTTTATCATGTTTATGTTTATTTTTTGTAGTCATCATTTCTTTTAGAGTCTTGGCAAATTCGGATATTCCAGAGTTTTTTTAACCGAAGTCTTCAAAAATATAGGATTCAAATTAGTAGAGCCAATATATTCACGAATTGCATCAAAGAGTTGATTGGCTCCATCAAGGTCGCTCTTGTTAACAATATAGATATCGCCAATTTCAGTCAGACCAGCTTTTATTGTTTGAATGCTATCACCTGTATTTGGATTAAAGACAACTACTGTAACATCTGCAATGTTTGAAATTTCAACTTCAGTTTGACCTGCACCAACACTTTCAATTATAATTGGATTAAATCCGGCATATTCCAAAACCCTGATACTATTTCTAAGTGATCTTGAAACTGCGCCAGTGGCGCCTCTTGATGCAATACTACGGATGTAAGTTCCAGAATCAGTAGATTCAGTCATTCTAACTCTATCTCCAAGTATTGCACCACCAGTTACATGACTTGTTGGATCTATTGCAAGAATTGCAGGTTTGTATGAAGTTTCTTTAATGCAATAGATGTTTTGTTAATGAGTGAACTTTTACCGGCACCTGCAGGTCCAGTAATTCCAATGATGGATGCATTACCAGTCTCTTTGTATATTTTTTTAAGCAATTTTTTTGCTTCCGAAGGATTGTTTTCAACAATACTAATCGCTTTGGCAATTGCACCTCTCTTGCCTTTTTTTAAATCAGAAATATCCAATATAAGATAATTTTTGATAGCTGCAATAAAATCTTGTGTGTGATCTTATGGAGAACCATAGATAATTGGAGGCGCATCTTCTCCAAATGAGTGAATTTCAGTTTTTAGAGAAACTTTACCAAGGTCATGATGATCTATTAAAAATGTAACAGGATGAACTTGCCAACCATGTTTTGGAAGTATTGGAAAGGGAACTGTCTCGACAAATTTAGAACCAGATAAAGTCTTTTGAAAAGATTTGTCCATCCCTAAAACTTCCAGTACGACGTGATTTGTCTTTGAAGTTTTATCGAGATATGAAATCTCAACGTATCCTTCATCATAATAAGTGGCATCAATTTCAAATGTTGATTTTAAAACGTCGTGATTAGAACCAGAATCAAAAATAAAAAATAAACCCAATACCGTGATTACTATAATAGAAATCAATGGAATGATTTTTTTTGCCATATTAATTATGAAAATTCTTTTCTCATATTACGCAAAAATTTAGAGTTTATTCTAATTCTTTCCAGAGTTTGCTCTTGAGTTCTTTCAGTTCCTGGAGTAGGATTCTTTTTGAAGAACTGACGAATCTCTTTTTCCATGGAATCATCAGCAATTGATGAAATACTTGCAACAATTCTATTAAACAGTGGATTACC
This sequence comes from Nitrosarchaeum sp. AC2, assembly GCF_013407385.1. Lineage (NCBI taxonomy): Archaea > Thermoproteati > Nitrososphaerota > Nitrososphaeria > Nitrosopumilales > Nitrosopumilaceae > Nitrosarchaeum > Nitrosarchaeum sp. AC2. Next base: position 1,056,419 of record NZ_CP030847.1, read on the forward strand.
ACGGCCAACTTTTTTGCTTAATTTTGGCCAGTTATTCTTTAGCCAAGGCCAGAGTATTTTTTTACCATAAGGATTTCCTGCAACCTTCATAATTGGAAGCTGCATGTTTTGGGAGCGAACCTCAGAGGTTTGAGAAAAATTCAGCGATTGGAGTAATAATTTCGGATCCTTAAAACTACACATTGCTCCAAGGAAACGTAGTTTTTCTTCAGTTGTTTTTGCATTTCTATAAAGACGAGTTAATTCAGCATGTGTTTTAGAATTACCATTCCATGCCATTACAGAACATACAGGCTCAACTAGATCAGGAGGAAGAGAATTTTGATTTTTCAAGAATTGCTTATAGCGATTTTCAGATTCAATTGTAACTTCTTCATCATTTAGTTTACCTAATGTAAAAATTACAAATCCACGCATCAAGGCATCTGTATGTTTATCTGTTTTTTTAGGATCCCATCCAAGGTCATGCAAGATTTTCTTTAGATATTTTACAGTGTAATTTTTAATTTGATCAGAAAAGTCTTCATCAAATGCTCTAAAATACAAAGAGGTCAGATTATGTGCTACATTTACTGTTGCCAAATAACTGTCTTCATCATAATATGCATCAGAGAAATCAAGATAGTTACGTACTGTTTCATCACCAGATACACATAAAGAAAACAGATCATTTTGAATTGCCCATCTATCGATTGCAGGAATTTGTTTTTGGTCTATTAGCATTTTAAGATCTATCAAAGTTCCTTCATCATACTTTACACGATAGAATCCTTTTCTTCCAAAATTAGCTACAAACCCAATATTGTCTTTAGGTAGTTTTACTGACATTGATTTTTTTGTAAACAGTTTTTGAAATAACTCATTTTGCAATCCTATAGAAAGCGGAATGAACCACAATCCTTTGGTTGATTTTTTATCAGATTCTAAAACATATCGTCTTTGTTTAAGATGTAATATAGAATCTCGTTTTTCTATCTCAACTACAGGAAAGCCGGGTTGCTTTAACCATGTCTGAACCATTGAACGAACTGGCATTTTAGAAATTTTTCCTATTGCATCCCAAAGATCTTTGCCTTCAGCGTTTTTGTATTTGAAACCAGCAAGATATTTTTTTAATCCTTTTTGGAAATTTGATTCACCAACATAATGTTCTAACATTCTTAAAACACAACCACCCTTATCATAAGAAATCGCATCAAATATTTCACGAATTTCAGATGTAGAATTAACTTTAACATCAATTGGATGAGTATTTTTCAATGAATCTAGCGCCATAGCATTATTCATCGCATCATCAACGAATTGATTCCATAAATCCCATTCCGGGTAAAACTTGTCTACAAATTTTGTTGCCATAAATGTTGCAAAGCTTTCATTTAACCACAAATCATTCCACCATTTCATAGTGACTAGATTTCCAAACCACTGATGTGCAATCTCATGAGAGATGACTTCTGCAATGTATTGTTTTGTTCTGGTGGAAGACGTTTTGGATCATATAGAAGAATTGTTTCTCTAAATGTAATTGCGCCCCAATTTTCCATCGCGCCTGCTGCAAAATCAGGGATTGCTATCAAATCCAATTTAGGCAGAGGATATTTTATGCCAAAATATTTCTCATATGATGAAAGTAATTTTTTTCCAAGTTCCAGAGAATATTTTCCTTTAGACTTGTTTCCTTTTGTAGTAATTACACGAACCTGAACTTTACCAATCTTGCCTGTAAGATATTCAAATTCACCAACACCAAGATAGATAAGATATGTAGACATTATTGGAGTTTTTGCAAATTTGTACAGCGTTTTATTCTTTAATCTTTTTTTAGACATTATTGGCATGTTTGAAATTGCAGTGAATTTGTTTTCAGCAATTATAGAAATTTCAAAGGTTGCTTTTGCTTCTGGTTCATCCCAACATGGAAATGCTCTTCTGGCATCAGCTGCCTCAAATTGTGTTGTTGCAAGATATTTTGTTTTGCCATTTTGTTTGTATTGACTTCTATAGAATCCCAACAATCTATCGTTTAAGTCTCCAGTGAATTCAATTTCAATAAAAGCACATCCTTTAATTTTATTTTTAATGGTAATTACAAGTTCTTCTTTATTTGCATCTGTTTTAGTGACTGCTTTTTGAATGACATCATTATTGATTACTCTACATGATTTTATTTTGATCTCAGCACAATGCATAATGATTGTGTTTACTGAGTCTTTGCATTCTACAGTGATTATTTCCTTACCAATGAAGGTAAAATTTTTAAAAATAGGCTCAAATTCAAGTACATAATTTACAGGAAATACCTTCACACTGAGAGTGCTTTTGTAGCGCTTTATCTAAATTTCTAATAACAGAAAAAGACGAAAATCAAATAAAGCCTTTAAAATAATGAATCATGATCACAAAACATGAAACAAAAGACTGCTTCAAGACGTGTTAAGATCCTAGTTGCCAAGTTGGGCTTAGATGGTCACGATAGAGGAGCTCTTGTATTATGTAGAGCATTTAGAGATGCAGGGATGGAAGTAATTTACTCGGGTCTATTTGCAACCCCAGATAGAATTGCACAAATTGCAGAAGACGAAGACGTGGATGCAATTGCAATGAGTTTACTTAATGGTGCACATGGAACATTATTTCCAAGAGTAGTTCAAGCATTAAACAAGAAAGGAATCAAAGACGTACTAGTAGTTGGAGGCGGGGTAATACCCGAAGTAGATAAAAAAGATCTTAAAAAATCAGGTGTGGATGAGGTATTTGGTCCAGGTACACCATTAAATGAAATAATTGATCATATCACCAATGGCGTTTCAAAATTAAGAAAATTATAATAAATTATTCTGTAGAGTCGGGCCACATCATCTTACGCATTTGCTTTCCAACTTTCTCAATTTGATGGGCTTCAGTCTCTTTCATGTATTTATCAAATGAATCTTTACCATGTTTCTGATATTCATCAATCCATTCTTTATTGAAAGTTCCATCCTGAATCATTTTTAGAACTTTTTTCATGTTGTCTTTACTTTCACTAGTAATTACCATTGGACCACGTGTTAAACCACCATACCTTGCAGTCTCACTAACACGTCTCCACATTCCATTGATTCCATATCTTTGAATCATATCTACAATTAATTTTAGTTCATGTAATACCTCAAAGTATGCAATTTCTGGCTGATAGCCTGCCTCAACCAAAGTCTCAAATGAAGCTTGTATCATGGATGCAGCGCCGCCACAAAGATCTGCTTGTTCTCCAAACCAATCAGTTTCAACTTCTTCTTTGAACGTGGTTTGAATTAGCCCTGCACGTGCACTACCAATTGCTTTTGCAATTCCTAGAGTTCTATCCCAAGCTTTTCCAGTGAAATCTTGATGTACTGCAACAATCGATGGAGTACCAAAGTTTTCAAGATATGTCTCTCGTACTTTGGAGCCAGGTCCTTTTGGTGCAACCATGATAATGTCAATATCTTTTGGAGCATCAATCCATTTCCAATGAATTGCAGCTGCATGTGAAAACGATAATGCTTTTCCTTTAGAGAGATTTGGTCCAATTTCAGATTTATAAACTTCAGATTGGATCATGTCCGGAAGTAAAACGTGAATTATATCGGCTTTTTTGCATGCATCAGATACAGACATCACTTTATGACCATCAGATTCTGCTTTTTTCCAGCTGTTTCCACCGTTTTTAAGACCAACAATTATGTTAAGACCAGAATCTTTCATGTTATTTGATTGAGCATCCCCTTGTATGCCATAACCAATTACGGCTATTGTTTGATCTTTTAATGGATCTAAGCTGATGTCTTTATCTTTCCATGTTTTTGCCATATAATTACTCAAAATATTGCAAATATTAACTATAGAATTTCATATTTCAATAATTTTGTTGCAACCACGACACTTTACTATGACCTTATCTCCAGGCAGTCGATGAAATCTCTTTGAGCCACAATGAGGGCAAATGGGACAAGCACGTATTGGTTCCATTAGTGTTCAGTTGGTTTTGTATCGGACTTTGATATTATTTCCAGTCTTTTTTTGCCATTGATTTTTTGTAAAAATTTAGCAACCGCCTCAGGAACAAGTATTTGCCAGTTATCATCAGATATTATCATTTGACGGATATGAGATGCATTGTATTGTGATCTTTCTAGAAATTTTGGGGGTATTACATCAATTGAAGAATCGGCAAGTAGCATTTTGACATAATCATTTCCACTGTATACTTTATCAAAGTGAGGCAATGCAGATTTTAGAAAGGATGACCAAGTTGCAATATTGAATTGATTTTCAATTGCAACAATAAAACATCGAGATAAATTAATTTCAGATTCTTTTAATGAATCATGTATCATTTCAATTCGCTCACCAGCGGTAAAAGGATCTTTTTCTAAATAATTGAATTGAGAGCTAGTAATTGCAATAATTACCTCATCGCATTGATCAAGAATTTGTTTTACCAAATCTAAATGCCCCAAATGGAAAGGCTGAAACCTGCCCATCATCAATCCGCGCATAAATTATGATAATTTTTGATTTAATTAAATGAGTCTATTTGATTGGGCCACTACCAAGAATTCTAATGGTTGTGGATTCGGGTTTTAAAATGACTGCAATATCACCGACATTGTAAACTATTGGTTTTTCAAATTTTAGTTTCAAAGGAGTAATTGATGAAAATTTGGCTGCTTTTATTTGCAGGCCTACACTAACAAGACATCCTTGATTTTCAGCAATGTCAGTTTTATAAAATGGACTTTTAGTAAAATCAAGCTCAATTTCAGATTTAACACTAACGGTTCCTTCCTTTGCAATAACATCACCTCGTCCAACCTCATCGGGTTTTGCGCCTTTTACTGCAAGACCTACTCTTGCAGGACAAATGGATTCCTCAACTGGGTCATCATGCATTTGAATTGATTTTATCATTACATCAATTCCTGCAGGGTATAGTTTGAGGTTATCATATTGTTTGATTGTTCCACATGTTACTTTACCAAGAATTACTGTTCCAACACCTTTAACATCAAAGCATTGATCAATTACCATTCTTGGAGGATCAGTGTTTGAAGTTGGTTGAATTTTGTCCATTTCTTCTTTGAGTTTGCCCTGTTCAACTTTGAGGTATTTTTCAACTACAGTACCTTTTATCATTGAATTTAACTTTGATTCATCGACATCAAAAGTATGAGATAAGATGCCTTGAGTTTTTTTTAGCGTATCAAGTGCAATAATTTGCTCCCCAGTGAATTTGTCAAGTTTATCAACAAGAAATATTACAAATTCAGCTAGATTGATTGATTGTAAAAGGGGTTGTATTTTATCTGGAAATCCACTAGGAGTCACCCAAGTTTTGATAATATCAGATTCCTTCCTATCATAAAGAGAAAGATCAGTCACAGTTCCTTTTTTGCCAAATTCTGCTGCAATGTCTTGTTTTCCCAAGACTACAAAATTTATGGACTTGACCATATATCTAAGTAAGAAATCAGGCTTATGAATCTAAATACAACTATAATCCCTAGTTCAAAAATGATTAAAAATACTAGCAGATTGTAATTAAAAATCAAATAACAATCAAATATTGAAAAGAGATTAGAAAAATAAAAAAGAAATTATCTTGTTGATGATGGCATAGATTAGATCGATTGAAGTTTTAGACTAGATTAGAGTTGTTTTCGGATTACTTTTTCTTTTTATCCAAGACAATTGCCTCCGAAAAGGTCGAATATATTACAAGATAATAAAGATTTATCACAATTCGTATTTTTTTAAACTGTGATTCATTTCTAAAGTTACAGGTAGTAACAAATCATTCAATTCAACAATAATTCAATTAGCAGGAATATTCTGACAGATCTTCAAAATCATCAGTCTTTTGATCAATTACGTTCAAGTGATATAGAATTAGTTTATGATATTGCGTCATTTCTGATCTATTCAAACAACCTCTTTTGAAATATAAAAAGAAGACTGAGGAATCATACTAGAGCGATACTTAAGGAAATGATAACAAAACAGCAGCATAACTTGCAAATCTATGATTTTTAGGCGTGACAGATTTTTGACGATATTTTGAAATTGTTTTTCCTATTGCTCCATTTAATCCCAAAGGACCGGTGACAAATTTTTCTTTGTTTGCCCAATTCAAAACCTCATCAGACGGGCTAAAATAATTTACAATTTTTCCTCTGATTATTCTATCAAGTAGTTTGCCATATTTTTTTGATGAAGGTACATCGCTTGTAATTGACGCACCAAAAAAATATACACTTTCTATAATTCCATTATTTTGAGACTTTTTTGCCAGATTCTCAATAGTACTAAGAATTACCTGAGAGCCTAAAGAATGACCCATCAGACGAATCTTTGTTTTGGGACTAGTAAATTTGAAATCTTCTATAAACATAGCTAAATTTCGACCATTTTTTTGTGCAATTATTTGACCTGCACGAAGTGAACGCCTAGCATGTTTTAGAAGGTGAGCTCCAGCAGTGTTAGAATCATAGCTAAGTCCAATCACAGGATGTCGATATCCTAGATGAGATAATCTATTTTTAGCAAGAGTAACTTTTGCAATAGCTCCTGCATTATTGTTACGTAATCCATGAATCATTATTACAAGTTCTTTGGAACCTATGAGATTATCAAAATATTTTTTTGGGTATAAAAAATAGGGATTGTCTTTGATGGTCTTACCAGACATCAAATCATAATATCCCCTAGTAGATATTCGCGGGACAGATTTGGTCATTCTGCGGGGCCTAGTTGTTTTTTATATTTTGCAATATCTTCATCTTCTACTTTAACAAATAAAGGAGATACTTTGCCTAAGACATGTCCCGATTTAACACCAATATCAGAAATTGAATTCCACGTATTTTGATTGACTCTACCATCTAGTCCAATTTGTTCCCATATCTTTTGTGAAGATTCTGGGATAAATGGAAATAATGCAATTGCCATACTACGTGCAGCGTTTACAGATAAAAACACACAGTTAGTAGTTCCAGGTTCTTTCTTCCAAGGTTCTTTATGTTGAAAGTATTGATTGAAAAACGATGAAAACTCCATGATTTTCTTTAGAGCCCTATCCAAATGATTTTGTTCCATCAAAATTCCTAGTTCTGCAGAAAGATTTTTTATCTTATTTTCAGCCTCCAGATCTTTATCATCATACTTTTCAGTTTCAGGAATAACGCCATCAAACGCTTTTTTTGTAAATCCTAATGCACGATTAACAAAATTTCCAAGATTGCCAATTAATTCAGAATTAATTCTATTTGTAAATTCATTCCAATCAAAGTTCAAATCATCTTGCGAGTATGGATTGATTGCGATTAGATAATATCTTAGATAGTCAGCAGGATAATATTCTAAAAATTGTTTTAGTCCAATGTACCAGTTTCTACTCTTTGAAATTTTCTTTGATTGTAAAGTGAGATGACCCCTAGTTGGGATATAATCAGGTAACTTGTATTCACTGTTTATTCCCAAACGCATTGCAGGTAAGAATAGATAATGATGATAAACAATGTCTTTTCCAATAAAATGATAGATATCAGCAGAATTCCAAAAATCTTTACCATTAATTCCTTTATCGTTAAGAAATTTTACAGCAGTAGAAATGTAAGCCAAGTGATTATCAAACCAGCCATAAAACACCTTGTCTTTATATTTTTCAAGTGGGACATGTACACCCCAAGAGATATCACGTGTAATATCCCAATCAATTAAACCAGATTTTATCCAATTTTGAACATATTTTTTTACATCTTTTTGCAGATTCTCGTTTTCATCAAGCCATTTGTATAATGAATCTCCAAAATTCTTTAGTTTGAAAAAGAAATGTGTGGTCTTTTCTTTAGTTGGAATTTGTCCACAAATAGAACATTTTGGGTCGGATATCTCTTCAGGTACTCTGCCACAACTTTCACAAAGATCAGAGTATTGATCAAGTGCATTGCAATAAGGACATGTTCCTTTGACATATCTATCAGGCAAGAATTTTTTATCGTTATTACAATAAAATTGAATAATTTCTTTTTCGTAAACGTGACCGGCCGCATTAAGTTTGTTAAATACATCTTGAACAAATGCTATGTTTTCTGAAGAGCTAGTTTTATAAAAAAAATCAAAATCAATACCAAATGATGTAAAATCATCATAATCTCGTTTATTCCAATAAGCAACATATTCTGAAGGTGTTTTTCCCTCTTTTTCAGATTGTATCAAAATAGGAGTACCAAAATCATCAGATGCACAAACATAGTAAGCCTCAACACCATTTAATTTCAAAAATCTGGTTGTTACATCAGCTGGCAAATATGTTGATGCGACATGACCTAAATGGATTTCACCATTAGCATAAGGTAACGCACTAGTAATGATTGCTTTGTTTTTCATCGGTAATATTTTGGAACCTAATTGGGGTTAAGAAGTTTTACCAACTATTAGCATATTTGACTTGTTGTGGAGTAAGTTTATCGATTTTTACATCCATGGCTTTTAGTGCATCAACTGCAACTTGTTTATCAATCTCTTCTGGAACATTAATGATTTTGTTACCAATCTTTGCATGATTCTTGAGAATATACAAGACAGATAGAATTTGATTAGAGAAAGATTGAGCCATTACTTCTGGAGGATGTCCTTCCGCAGCTACAAGATTTGCTAATCGTCCTTCGCCAATTAAATAAACACGTTTACCATTTTTTAGAGTACATTCATCAAGATTTGCTCGTACTCGTTTTACAGATTTTGATTCTTTAAGCAAAAATTTGCTATCAATTTCAACATCAAAATGTCCAACATTGCCCATGATTGCACCATTTTTCATTTTTATAATGTGTTCTTTTCTAATTACACTTGTCATTCCAGTACATGTGATAAAGATGTCACCAACTTTACAGGCTTGTGCCATTTGCATTACTTCAAAACCATCCATATGAGCTTCTAATGCTTTGATAGGATCAATCTCAGTCACAATTACCTTAGAGCCCATTCCTTGGCACCTAGATGCAACACCACGTCCTACCCAACCATAACCAACAACTACAACTCGTTTAGAGGCCATCAACAAATTCATTGCACGCAGATAGCCATCGATTGTGCTTTGTCCTGTTCCATATCGATTATCAAACATGTGTTTTGTATATGCTTCATTTACTAAAATTACAGGATATCGAAGTTTTCCTTGGTTTTCAACTGCTCTTATTCTAGTAACACCAGCAGTAGTTTCTTCAGTTGCACCAAGAATTTTCATATTCTTATATCGATTATCAAAATGTGCCTTGACATTCATATCAGCACCATCGTCAGTTAAGATAGTCGGTTTATGATTTAGAACCTGATCAATACACCAATCATATTCTTTTACAGATTGACCATGCCATGCATAAACATGAATTCCTTTTGATGCCAAAAAGGCTGCAATGTCATCTTGTGTTGTAAGTGGATTTCCACCGCAACATGCAACAGTTGCACCAAGTTCTTTTGCACCCATTAAAAGTACAGATGTCTCTTTTGTAATGTGTAAGCAAAATCCTAAAGTAACACCTTTGAGGGGTTGAGATTTTTTAAATCGATTTATGGTGTTATCGAGAATTTGCATATGAGATCTAGCCCATTCATATGACAATTTACCGTCTTGAATCAATTTTGCACTAGATTTTACCTTGCTCATGTATTTTGACGTTAAAAAAGAGTATAAAATTCTATCATGCGAATATAAATAAATGACAAAATTATCGAATTAGCAGTATGACTTGGAAAAAGATTGCAGAAAAAGGAGACATATCTATCGGTAAAGGAAAGGCCTTTAAAATCGATGGAAAACAAATTGCAATTTTCAATCAAGATGGATATCATGCAATTGATGACCTTTGTGTTCATCAAGACGGCTCGATTGCACCAGGTAAATTAGAAGGGGACATAGTAGAATGTCCATTGCATTTTTGGCATTATAACATCAAAACAGGAGAATTGAAAGACTATCTCAAAGATGTGAAATTAGCAACATATCATGTTGAAGCCAGAAATGACGGAATTTACGTTGATGTATAACCAAAATCATCATTAAAAATTTTGTAAAATTAAAAAAACACAACACAGATTCAGTCATCAATTTTATAATTTTTTGTAAAGCCAAAAAAGAGAAAATTCCAAAAAAGGAATGTTTGCATTTACCTTTTATGCAATCAGAATGAAATCAGTGTATGAATAATAAATTATCAGATTTTCAAAAATAAGTTATTCATAATTGAAATAGCTATTCATTCAAAATAAGTGTAAAAATCGTTCAAATGCGTTTCAATATTTGGTACAATTTTTATTCTCACACATTATGTAAATTAATTATTGAACCAAGACATCATAAATGAAATTAAGAATCAAAATTATGCTGCAATTACAGATTCTATTGAAAATTTCTTAATAGAGCAGATAGAGAAAAACCATGTAGACGGATTAATTTTAGGATTAAGCGGTGGGATAGATTCAGCTGTTTTAGCTTATATTTGCAAAAGAAAACTAAAAGAAAAAACACTTGCCGTAATAATGCCAGATACACAGATTACACCAAGTATCGAAACAGAAGACGCGATGAAGATGATTGCACTGACAGGATTAGAATACAAATTAATCGACATCAAACCAATTGTTAATGAATACATGCATTATGTAGAACCAAATAATTGGGCTAAAGGAAATCTAAGGGCAAGGATAAGAACCAATATCTTATATTATTATGCAAATGCAAAAAAGTATCTCGTATTAGGATCAAGCGATAAAAGTGAATACCTGATGGGATATTTTACAAAATATGGAGATGGAGCATCAGATCTAGTACCAATAATTTCATTATACAAATTACAAGTCAGAGAAATTGCAAAATTTTTAGGTGTGCCTCAAAACATTATTGAAAAGAAGAGTAGTCCTCACCTATGGAAGGAGCATGAAGCTGAAAAAGAATTAGGAGCATCATATGAAGAGATAGATTCTATACTTTATTGCATAATAGATAAAAAACTATCAATCGATAAAACTAGCGAGATACTAAAAATCGATAAACAAATGGTTGAAAAAACATATCAGACATACATTAACAGTGCCCACAAAAGAGAAATGGCACAAAAACCATCTGAGGAAAAATAATGAAACTACAAGATACGCTTAGTAATTCTGAACAAACACTAGAAGTTTCAAAAAAAATAAGAATTTACTTGTGCGGAGTTACAGTATATGATGAATCTCATATAGGACATGCTAGAACAATAATTGTTTTTGATGTATTAAGAAAATATTTGGAAAGTAAAAAAATAGAAGTAGAATTTATCCAAAATTTTACAGATGTTGATGATAAAATAATTAATCGAGCAAAAACAGAAAACACGACTGCAGAGCAAATTAGTTCAAAATACATTCAAAGATACTTTAGCGATTTTGATGAGTTGAATGTAAAACGTGCAACAAATTACCCTAAGGCAACAGAACACATAGAAGACATTAAAAATTTCATAAGTAAATTAATTGAAAAGGGGATAGCATATGTATCAAAAAATGGGGTTTATTTTTCAGTAGCAAAGTTTCCACAATATGGAAAACTATCAAAAAAGAAGATAGATGAATTACAATCAGGAGCAAGAATAGAAATTGACGAGTCAAAAAAAGACCCTCTAGATTTTGCTTTATGGAAATTTTCTAATGAAAATCCACTTTGGGATAGTCCATGGGGAAAAGGTAGACCTGGGTGGCATATTGAATGTTCTGCAATGAGCATAAAGTATCTTGGAGAAAATTTTGACATACATGGAGGTGGGAGAGATCTGATATTCCCACATCATGAAAATGAAATTGCACAATCAGAATCATACACGACAAAACAATTTGCAAAAATTTGGATGCATGTAGGAATGGTCACTATTAACGGAGAAAAGATGTCAAAATCACTTGGCAATATAAAATCAATAAAACATGTATTAGATAATTGGGGATCAAACATTATTAGATTATTTTGCTTGTCAGGACACTATTCAAAACCAATAGACTATTCTGAGGAATTATTAAAAGAGAATCTAATAAAATGGCGTCAGGTAGAAACTTGCTATTATGAATTAATTCACGCAAGTAATTCATCGAATTCAGGCGAAATTGAATTATTAATTAACAACATAGGCAAAGAGTTTGATAATTCCTTAGAGTCAGACATCAATACACATCTTGCTCTTTCAGCATTTTTCAAACTTGTAAAAGAGGTAAACTATATGGCTGCAGAAGAAAAATTGAATTCAATAGACGCAAAAATAATCATTCCAGAATTGGAAAGAATGCTTGATATTTTAGGACTTGTAATTCCAAAAATTACGCCAAATGAAAAAAATGAAATTGATAATATGATCATAACAAGAGAACAATTAAGAAAAGAAAAAAATTTCAAGAATCAGACAACATTAGAGAGAGACTCAATGAAATGAATATTGAATTAATTGATCATAAAGGAAAAACAATTTGGATTAGAAAAGAAAAGATCAAGGCAGACACATAATTCATTTACAGAAAAAACATTATCTACTAAAAATTAGTCCGGTCTAATTAGTCCCGTCTAATTTTAACATTGTTTAATAATTAATAAAAATAAACTAAATTATGAATGCATGGACTAAATTTTGGAATTGGTATGAAAATAAGATTTTAGGTAGTGTCATCATAATTGCGATAATACAGTTTATTCAGATTCCGCATATGATTTGGAATGCAGATTTGATGTTAGAAGCAGGATATGTTTCGAGAGTTCATCCATTAATTGACTGGTTACTATATGGAGTAGATTTAATCGAAATAATTTCAATCGTAAATGTAGGAATGATTATGTTTAGTCTGATTAAAAAAAGAAGAGAAAACAAATCCATAAAGACTATTAAAAAAGAGTGAATTAACTCCGGTACAAATAGAGGAAGGATTACAGTGAACTATGTCATTATTTTGTGAAAAATGCAATAATCGGAGATTGCCAAAATGGGATAAAGTGGAAAATAAAACAAAGTGGCTTTGTGAAACTTGTTGCAATTATGTTGATGATAAAAACAACATAATAGATCAATATCAAAAATAGTTAAAATTTAATCAATTATTTTTTTGATGCACTAACCAAAGAGACCACATCTCTATCTCTGAGCTGATAGTCCACAGGCAACCGCAAGTTATATCTCAAGTCCTTTCCATATAGGAGTCCTTTTGTCAGATCTGTGTGAATTTCTTTTGCTAGATCAGCAATTGTTGCACCAGCCTTGAGTAATATCAAGTCAGGCAAAACACGCCCTTTTTTATCAGCTAAAAGTTTTTCGTCAGCCACGGGATAGATTGAATTCATCTTTAGTAGTTTGAATACTGCCACGTTAATTGCAAATTGAACACCTGTTCGCATATATTCGCCCATTATTCCTTTTTTAATAAAATCCAAAGCGTTAATCTGTTTTTCATTAAGATCTTCTGATTTTATTATTTCAAATTGTTCAGAACCTGGAGAATATTTGATCAATCCCTTTTGTTCAGCTCTTCTTAAACTAAATTCACTATCTCCGCTAACAGGAATTACAATAGAATCATTGAATCGTTCTCGCAATCTAGCAAAATTTTTGTCTGCACCTTCCACATCAATTTTATTTGCAACAATGAGTGTTGGTTTTGAAATTTTTCTAATATATGATGCAAGTTTTTTTGTATCAACCATATCGAAATTATCAAACTCTTTATCGCCCAATCCAAGTTTTAATAATGAATCTTTTACATGAGTTGGATTAACACCAATTCCACGATAAAGATCAGTGATTGCATCTACAATACTTGAACCAGTTCGAATTGACTTTGATACTTTATCTCTATTTCCCTCTAAAATTTTATGGTACCATAAAATTAATTCCTCTTCAATATCTGCAAAATCAGATATTGGATCCCCACTACCAACCTCGGTAATTTTTCCAGATGAATCTATACCGCCAGATGCATCAACAACACGAAGTAATGCATCAGATTGAGCAGCAATTGAAAGAAATTGGTTTCCTAATCCTTTTCCCTTCCACGCATCTTTGATAAGACCAGGTAAATCAATTAATTCAACTGGGATGTATCTCCACCCGTCAACGCATTTTGAATTATTAGGGTTATCTTGTATTTTAAACTCTGGATGAACACATAAAGTAATTGCATGTGCAATGCCAGAAACAGGTTTTTTTGTTGTAAATGGATAAGAAGATATTTCTTCAGACGACAAAGTGGCAGCATTGTAAAAAGTTGTTTTACCAGTATTTGTTTTACCTATTAATCCAAGTTTAATTGGCATGGTTTATTTGTAATCTAAGAATATTTATCTCTGCCTAGATATCAGAGTCATTGATTTTTTTGGTTATCTTTTCTAGGGATTGTGTTAATTCCTTTATTGACCATTCGATGTCACTAGCATCTTTTTTAGATAATTCACTTTTCCATTTTTCTAAAACAATATTTGCTATTTCTGAACAGTTGTAAAGCAGATTCCAATAGGGATGATGTTCTGCTGTTGAATATGCAAGCTCTGTTACATCAATTAATCCATTTTTCGCGCGTGCCAACGCTGTAATATTTTCACCAAAAATTTTTACAATATCAACATCTAGATCTTTTTGTACTTTTAGCGGAGTATTATTTTTTTCATGTTTATTTACTAATTCGTGCAATTCGTTGTAAAAAATATCAAAAGTCATAATTAAGATAATCTCTGATGTTCTGCCAGCATACATCTATTAAATACAATTTTTATTCCATTATCTCTGGCCAAGTTTTCGGCTTCAACATTATGGATTCCTTCTTGAAGCCAAATTACCTTGGGTTTTTTCTTAATAGATTCTTTCACTACAAGAAGTACTTGATCAGATGGTCTAAACACATCAATGATATCAACATCATCAACAACTTCAGAAATTGTACTAAAACATTTTTTACCTAAAATCTCATCAGTGGTAGGATTTACTGGAATTATAGTAAATCCATGTTCAGACAAATATTTTGGAACGTAATATGCCGCCTTATGTTCATTTTTAGACATGCCAATTACTGCAACACGCGTTAAGGAAAGAATATCTCTTATTTCATCATCGGTGTAAGAATCGCGTTCCATGAAAAAATTAAAGCAATGTAGGATATAATTTTTAAAGGAAATAGCATGGTATTTTAACAACTGGGAAAATTAAACGACATGGAATCTATGCCGGAAGAACCAAAAGACGTAGTGGTGTTAGGAGCAATTGCAAGAGGAATTAAAAAATTCGATAAAATACAAAAAGCAGCCCAGATTGATGGGGAAGAACTAAACGAAATTCTTGAGAAATTAGAAAAAAGAGAACTAATACAGGTAGAAGAAAAAAAAGGATTATTTGGAAAAAAATTGAGCTTAAAATTACAGATAAAGGAACAAAAGAATTAGAAGAGAGGATTCACGAATTACAAGATAAATGGAATCAAATGTCCTTACTGTACAAAAGTGGGGATAAAGAAAAACTAAAACAATACATGGACGATAACAAATCAATTCTTCCCACTATGATGTTTTTTGGAATAATGGACATTATGATGTTTTCAATGATGTTTAGTATGATGGGTATGATGATGACAGACTATGTACCGGCAGAAAGTATTCCAAATGACATGGGTGGGGAAACTGCATCAGATGGAGGAATGGATTCTGATGGTGGTGGGTTTGACTTTGATGTCGGATTCTAAGTCGATGTTTTATACCACGAATAAAAAATAAATCCAAATGGCATATAGTTCGTATGATAATCAAGGAATAGTCAAAGTACTATCATTTCTAAAATCTCACAATACAGAATATCTTTCAGGTCAAGATTTGAGTGATGTATTAAGAATAAGTCGAGTTGCAGTTTGGAAACATATTAAAAAAATCAGAGAGTTAGGATATAAAATAGAATCAAAACAAAAGCTAGGATATAGATTAGAATCAAGCAGTGATAAATTACTTCCATGGGAGATAACATCTGGATTAAAGACCAAAATGTTTGGAAAACATACGTATTATTTTGATTCAGTGGATTCAACTCAAAACCAGGCAATGAAAATGGCATCAAGGGCAGTTCATGGTACATTGATCATTGCAGAAAAACAAACTAGTGGAAAGGGAAGGCTGGGAAGAAAATGGATTTCACCTAAAGGGGGGATATGGTTATCTATAATTCTACATCCAAAATTTGACATGTCGGTAATCACATTATTTCCAATAGCTTCTGCACTTGCATTATCAAACGCAATTGAGAAAACATTAAACATAAAATCGGAGTTAAAATGGCCAAATGACATTACAATTAATGGTAAAAAAGTCGCTGGAATGTTAGTTGATGCATCTATAGAGTCAAACAAAATTGAAAATATGATTCTCGGAGTTGGGATAAATTATAATGTTGAGGTTAAACAAATCGAAAAAATTCTAAAAAATACTCCAAATTTTTACGGAGTTGCATCGTTAAGTGAACATCATAAAACAATAAAACCAGTTTTACTGGTTCAATCATTTTTATTGGAATTAGAAGAAATTTTTAATCTATTGAACAAAGGAGAAATTAAAAAAATAATCAAAGACTGGACAAAAAAATCATCTACCATTGGTCAAAATATAGAATTAATTACAGAAAATGGGAAAATAAAAGGCAAAGCAATCAAAATAGATAATGATGGAGCATTAGTCATATCATCTAATGAAAAAAATAAAAGAATTACATCAGGAGATATAACTCATATTATAAAATAAGACATTACAAATTATTTTTTTAATGACTTTTTTTTATTTACAGGTTTCTTCTTGTTCTTTGACATATTAGATTTCTCATCAGAGATTAGTTTTGACTGTTCTTTGAGAAGATTTTTTAGATCATTTTGGATATCAAAAACAGCATCAACCATTTCCTCTAGGGCTTTTGAATATTGGCGATAGGCAGACAGTAATTCTGACTGCTTTTTAGATATCTTTGAAAAATACTCATTTGAGCGTAAAAGATTAGCAGACGTGATTAATTCAGGCATATCAGATATTGGTCCTCCAAGTTCATCTAATTCTGATTGAATATCTTGAATTTGTTTACGAAGTTCATAAATAATTTTACCCACGCCTAATTTACTCAATCTAAGATTTTGTAATTGTTAGAAGATTAAAGATTTACTGAAAATAATAGAATGCTCAGCAAAAGTGACAAAAATCTATCAAAAAATACAAAGCAACTCAAAATAGAAATAAATTATAACCAAAGTACAAGCATCAGAGTCATTGTCGATACGCATATTATGTGGAATTTTATTATTTGCCAGTTTTATTTCAATTCCAGTATTTGCTCAAACTACATTTGATTCACAATCAATGTTCAAACAAGCTAATGAACACTTTTCAAAAGGAGAATATAATCAAGCAGTTGTAATTTATGATGAAATTTTAGAAGAGATTCCAAATAACATATCCACAATGAAGATGAAGGCCATTGCACTAAGCAATTCAGGATATCATGATAGATCACTTAAAGAATTCTTCAAAATTCTTCAGGAAAAACCAAATGATGTGACTTCACTCATCGGCATGGGTGTTGGTTTTGGAAATTTGGGTGAATATCAAGAATCAAAATATTATTTTGAAAAAGCATTAAATGAAAAACCAGACAGTATAGTAATTAATAATTATAAAGAATTTACAGATAAGGTAATTGCAAAATATCCATATACTCCAACAGAAAAGCCTGTGGATCTTAGAAACGAAGGGACAGTGCAAATTCCAGAATGGGTCAAGTTAATTGCAAAATGGTGGTCAGAAAAGCAAATTGAAGATTCAGAATTCACATCGGCATTATTATTTATGATTGAAAACAAAATAATACAAATTCCAATCATTGAAACAAAATCAGCGACAGAGAATAAAATACCAGATTGGATAAGAAATAACGCTTCGTGGTGGGCTCAAAATACAATAAATGATCAAGATTTTGTTTCAGGAATTCAATACATGATGGAAAAAGGCATTATAGTTGTAGATATTAAAAAATCACAAGAGGAAATTCAAAAAGATAAAGACTATGAATATAGTTTGTTTGAAAAATATATTCGTAGTATTTCAAAAAATGTTTCAGATGAAAAAAGATATATCGAATATCCAAATCCAAGTGGAGATGTTATAAAAAAATTCCTCAGAGATTATACAAAGTGGAATTTTGAAGAAGAAGCAAAAACAGCATCCAGTAATTTTCCAGATCCCACATACGAGATAGTGGACGGAGTGTATATTGTAAATTATAAAGTCTTCATTAATGAACAGCCATCAGGATTACCATTAGATCATGTAAGTACACTGAAAAACTCTTTTACATTTTGGGAAAAACAAGAATTAAGTTCTGAAGGGAATAAAGTCAAAATGATTTTTGAAATTACATCTCAGAAACATGAAGCAAATGTTTGGGTCACATGGGTAGTACGAGATATTGGAGAAGGAGTGTTAGGTCATGCACATCTAGGAAAAGGAGTTGTAGAGGTAACATTAGGCGATTATAATTGCGATGGAAGATTTCAACTTTATGATGTTAAAACAGTTGAAACTATTATGACTCATGAGTTAGGTCATTCGATAGGACTAACACATGTCTCTGATCCAAATAGTATCATGTATACATCGTTAAAACCAAATTATGCATATTGTCTATTAGGATGATTTTAGAATCTAAGACATATGTTCCTAAATCCTTAAGTCGATAACTTTCACAGAAAATTTGTGAGTTTTAGAGCAAGTGTTTTTTCAAAAAAAGAATTATTAATCATAGTGGGATCGTCAGTCATTGTTTCAGTAATATTGTACATCACTTATGTCATAGGTAAATAATTAGGTTCTAAACTCTTTTATAGCCTCAAATAATATTTTAGACCACATTATTAGATTAAAATTGGTGCCAATCATATTTAGTAAAATAAGTAAAAATTAGATCAAAAATAAAATAAATTATCAAAACGTTTAACAGAATCAGAACATTCGATCAAAATTCAAATAGAATAAAAATAGTTTTCAAAAATTTGTTTATGTAAAAAATAATTTCCAAAATATCATATTTTAGTTATTCTAGTTTTATAGAACTAGAATAAGAATTAGCTTAGCCTACATACAATTAACCTGTTGAAATAATGTAAAACGATAATAAGGCAAATGAAGCATTGTAATGATTATGCTTAAGAGCACAACTGTATCTGGACCAAAATGTCCTTCATGTGGGGATAGAAAAATGGTTACAGATGAAACCACCGGAGAATTATTTTGTGGTAGATGTGGTTTCGTAGTTACGGATAAAATTTCAGACACAGGTGCAGAATGGCGGTCATTTGCAAATGATGACACAAGTAGAGCCAGAACGGGAGCTGGAACATCATTAACAATGCATGATATGGGATTATCAACAGTTATCGGAGCTGCAAATAAAGATTCTACTGGAAAACCTTTAACATCATCGATGAAAAGTTCAATTGAAAGATTACGAACATGGGATAGTAGATCACAAGCTCATTCTTCCGCAGATAGAAATCTAAGACAGGCATTAAATGAGATGGGAAAATTAAAAGACAAACTTGCATTAACAGATGCAGTAGTTGAAAAAGCTGCATACATTTACCGAAAGGCCATGGAAAAAAAATTGGTAAGGGGTCGTTCAATTCAGGGTTTAGTAGCAGCTTGTCTTTATGCAGCATGTAGAAATACAGAAACCCCTAGAACATTAGACGACGTTGCAAACGGCATCAATATTAGAAGAAAAGATGTTGCTAGATGCTATAGATTAATTTTTAGAGAATTAGAATTAAAAATGCCAGTGGTTGATCCGGTTAAAGGAGTATCAAGAATTGCAAGTATTGCAGAACTAAGTGAAAAGAGTAAACGAAAAGCAGTAGAAATTTTAGAGCAAGCAAAAGAAATAGGCATGGTGGCTGGAAAAGACCCAATGGGAATAGCTGCGGCTGCGCTTTATTTGGCATGTATTAGCACTGGGGAGGTAAAATCTCAAAAAGATATTTCAATTGCATCAGGAGTAACTGAAGTAACAATTAGAAATAGATGTGCAGGTTTGAGAAAAATGCTTCAAAACTAGTGAAAAATATGCTGAACAGTGATAATACATGGTCAGATTGGCTTGACTTTAATGAAGAAACAATTTCAAAAATACCTCAATCCGCAGGAGTGTATATGATGCATGCATCAATGAAAATTTTATTCATTGGAGGTTCCGAAAATATTAAAAAAGCATACAAGAAAAAGAAAAAGAACCATGCATCTCAAAAGCCACCAGAGTACGATACATGCAAACTGGTTCTTATGAACAAGTTTCAGAGGATTTAATCAAGGATTATCAAGATAGACATGAGGGAAATATTCCTCAATGTATGAGTGTAGGGTAAACAATTCCAGATTATTTTCTAAATTTTAAAAACTACAATGCAGTATTTTTGAATCTTTCATACTCAAGTGTATCCCAAGGGAACACAATATATTCAGTACCTTTTGTTTTTTGAGCATATACTAATTGTTTGGGATATTTTTTGCCTGTTCTAGCAAATAAAGTAGCATATACAAAATCAGAAGGATTAGTCACATTTTGAATTATTTTCTTAAATGTTTTTCCAGAATCGTAAATATCATCAACAAAAAGAGAGTCCGAAGAAATTTTATTTTTATCCACAAGTATTGTATCAATTCCCAAGTGATCAGCTAATAACCTTGCTGGAATTAAACCGCCACGATTAACTGTAGAAATACTTGAAAAAGATTTTGAAGATTTTAAAATTTTTTTAGAAAGCAATTTTGTCAATCTCTCAATATCAGTCCAAGTGACATGTTGTGAAAGAGTGTCCATACATGTTTGGTGGTTTTACCTAGATTAAGTTGTTATGATAAAATGATTCAAAAAGTACCCATTACCGGTTTTTTTAGAGGCTCAATAATCTTAAGAATATTAAATGCATATTTACTGAAATTTGCTTCCTTTTCAGAAGATACTAACAAAACATCATCGTTTGCTAATGGAAAGCTCATCACAATTACTTTATCTCGATAAGACATTGAAAAATGAACTTCACCAAACTCTTTATCAAATTCATGCCTCATGCGAACTCTAAGTACAAGTTCCATGAACATCATTTCATCTTGTTTTTGAGATTCTAATGAGTGCATTCCCTTCTTCATTCCCCCTGCAACAAGATGACCTCGATTATTGATGATTCTAGCAGACCTTAGAAGTGGGTCCAATTGAATAATTTTTTGACACATTTGTTCTAGTTCTTCAACACTAGCCACTTGTCTAATTAAACAAGCGATCTATTTATTGAGAGCTATCACAATAATAATCCGTGGAATCAGAATCTCAAAAAGACGTTACAGATTATTATAAACACCTATCCTTATTCTGGACAGATATTCTTCATTTAATGTCCAGTAAGCCTCAAGCCTTGACTTCGTTAGGTCCGATGAGAGCTTTTGCTTCAAATTCAAAGAAAATATCAACTGAGTTAATACAGATTAATGAAAATTTGATGGAATTTAACAAATATGTCACAGAATATTATAAGCAATTAGCAGAAACATGGAATGAGGCACAAAAGAAAGTTAATCTAAAAGCTCCGGATGTGCCACACGATATTGAGCAAATTGAGTCATTCAAAAGAATATGGATAGACATTTTTGATAATGATTTTACAGAGTTATTTGATTCTGAAAAATTTGGAGTGAATTATGGAAAATTAGTTTCAAAAGAGCTTGAACTAACAAAAAATTAGCACAACATTTCAAATGTGATATTACAGGCTGCAAATCTTCCAAGCAAAGAAGAGATTGATGAAGTATACAAAGAGATACATTCGCTGAAAAAAAGAGTCACAAAGCTAGAGATTGAATTAAAAAGAAAAAACAAAGTAACACGGAGATAACAAATAATGAAAAGTGAATCAAAATTTGATCCTAAAATCATTGAAGAGATGATAAAATTTAGCAAACATGTTATGGATGCACCAAAATTAGTTTCAGCTCCTGATGAAATTAATTTAGAGATTACACCTCATGATGTAGTTCAAGAAATTGATAAAACAAGACTACTACATTACAAACCACTTACAGATAAACAGCACAAAACACCGTTACTGATTTCATACGCGTTAATTAACAGATATCATATTTTAGACATACAGCCAGAAAAAAGTTGGGTTAGAAATTTACTAATGCAAGGATTTGACGTATACATGTTAGATTGGGGTTCTCCAACTAGCATGGACAAATATTTAGATTTTGACGATTATGTTAACGGATATTTAGATAGCAGCATAGAATTAATCAAAGATGTATCATCGGTAGAAAAAATATCCCTACAAGGATATTGTACAGGAGCTACAATTGCAACTGCATATGCAGCATTACATCCAGAAAGTGTGAAAAACTATATTGCTACAGCACCGGTCATTGACGGATGGCGAGATACCACAGTAATTAGCAATCGTGCCAAGCATATGGACGTAGACAAAATGGTAGAAACTATAGGAAATATGCCTCCCGAATTCATGTATTATTGTTTTTCAGTTCTAAAACCATTTGAACAAGGGATTGAAAAATATGTCAATTTTTTCAAAAATATCGAGAACAAAAAATTTGTGGATAATTTTCTAAGAGTTGAAAAGTGGCTTGGCGATACACCGCCTATTCCAGGTGCTCTTTTCAGACAATGGATTAAGGATATTTATCAAGATAATCTACTAATTCAAAATAAAATGTTTGTTGGTGGTAGTCACATAAATTTGAAGAAAATTAACATGCCAATATTTACACAAGTTGCAGTAGGGGATCACCTAGTATCACCTGAATGTAGTATGCCACTTCATTATGCAGTAGGAAGTGATGATAAGACATTGAAAATATACCCAACTGGGCATGTAGGAATGATTGCTAGTTCATTATCTCAAAATAAGGTATTACCAGAGCTAGGAAATTGGCTTGCTGAAAGATCATAAAATAAAAAATAAAAAAATAAAATTTACCACTAGTTGTTCTTTGTGGTGAATGCGGATATCCAGGATTGAAGAATGTTTCTATTCAAGTCAGCGAAGGATTTTGCATTATCGTTGAATGTTTTGATGTTTTGTTGGGTTGAATCAATTGTTGCTAGTGTTATTTGATTGTGTATTGATGCCACTTTAACAATTTCTTCAGTAGTATCATTCATTACTTTTAGTGTTGCTTGTGGAATGTTTGTTGCAACGCCAAATTTCTTTGCATATTCTTTTTGTAATGTGATTGTAGAATCAACAACATTTTCATATGCTTGTAAATATTCTTGCTGAACATTTGTAATTGATTGATGATACTGTGGTACTGATTGTCTAATACCAGTAAATATTTTGTCTATGTTTTCCTGATATACAGAAAATACATCTTTAGCTCCTGGTGTCTGTTCGTTTTTACTCATTGTTTCACCTCCTTATTTTTTGATTTTTTTGCTATTGGAAGGACTATGACTTGTACCAAGTCGCCCTCACCTAATCCAAGTGCATTACGTTCTGCCTCTGGAATTGAAATTCTTCCATTACTACTTACAGTTGTTTTGTATGCTCCCCAATTCATAAAAGAGGGAAGCATTTGACCGATTTGAAACATAGTCTCCATACTTTTGTTTTGCATAGATGACATATTTTTCATCATGTCAGATTGAACCTGTCTTGTATTATCAGAAACTTCTCTAAGAGTTTCTAAAGGATTGAATGTTTGTGTATTTTGATTTGTCATCAACATGCCAAAATTTTTCATAAATTCAGCTTGTGCACGACCATTTTTTTGAATCCAATCTTTGAACATTTCAGAAGGATTGAATTGGTTATAATTACCACTCATTGGTAAATATTGGAATTAGATGGTATATAAACTGATCTAAGAAAGAAATTCCAGAACAGCAGATGAAAAAGTTTCAGGATCTTGAACATATGGAGTATGGCCGCAATTATCCATTCTAAAAAATCTACAATCTTTGATATTGGATAGAAAATTTTCAGCATATTGAATTGGGATCACAGGATCTTTTGATCCCCAGATAACAAGAGTGGGACATGAAATTGAATTTAGTTTAGGAGTTATAACCTCAGAATTTTTCAATCCTAAAACAGTAGACATGAAAGCTAGTTTTGCATTAGGTAGTTTCATTCTTTCAATAAAACCTTGAATAATTTGAGTATCGACTTCATGACCAGATGATTCCATTAACTCAAACACATTTTTTGCACTTTCATCGTTTGGATATAATGCAGCCATTATGTAAGCATCTAATGCAGGAGTAGATTGTTTCATTGAACCTGCAGGAGATACAAGAATTAATTTTTCAACGTCATTTGAATGAGTAGATGCATAGTCAGCTGCAATTTGACCACCTAATGAAGAGCCAATTATAATGGGACGTGTGATTTTCAAAGCGATAAAAAATTTCTCAAGAAACGATGAAAAAAATCAGGAGTATAATCTGCGACAGGTTTATCACTATAACCATAACCGATCAGATCAGGAACAATCACATGATATTGTTTTGCAAAAAGAGGAATAACTTTATTCCATCGTTCGGCTGATGCACCCAATCCATGGATCAATACTAAGACATGTTTAGAATCCCCAGATTCCAGATACCTAATGGTATTACCATCAACCTGTATGAAATTTTCTTTCATGGTTTTAGCTTCAATGATTTAGCTAGATAAGTTTAGTTACTATTAACGATCAATTGTTTTTGGTATTTTACTAAATTATCATCTCAGAAAACATGGATTAGGTTTTTTAAGATCCAAGTTGAAAACAGACTGTGGTAGATAAAAAAATCAGTAAAATTCTTGTCCCATTAGACGGTTCAAAAAATTCTATACGAGCACTCGAAATGGCAGTATCCATAGCAAAACAGTTTGAGGCTACAATTACAGGAGCATATTCAATAAACATTCAACCACATTCCGAGTTTCAGACAACAGCCACAGTTAGCAAGGAGTGGAAAAATGAGGCAAAAAAAATTCTAGATAATGCCAAAAAAATAGCATTACAAAATAATGTAAATTTTAAAGAAAAAATGATGGCAGGAAACATAGGATATAACCTCATAAAATTGGCACATGATAAAAAAGAAAATTTCAGTCTAATCGTAATGGGGTCTAGAGGAAGAAGTGCAGTAAAGGAATTATTCTTAGGGAGTGTTTCAAATTATGTCATCCATACATCAAAAATTCCAGTACTTGTTGTCAAATGAGTTTAGGATAAACCGTGCTTTTGAAAATATTTTTGATGATAGTCTTCAGCTTTATAAAATTCTGGAGCCGGAACAATTTCAGTTACAATAGGTTTTTGAAATTTTCCTGATTTTTCAAGTTCTTCTTTTGATTTTTGTGCAATTTGTGCTTGTTCTTCATTATGAAAAAATATTGCAGAACGATATTGATGTCCAATATCAGGTCCTTGTCGATTAAGAGTTGTTGGATCATGATTACTCCAAAAAACTTTTAGTAATTCATCATAAGTAATTTCATTTGGATCATATTCTACTTGAACTGCTTCAGCATGTCCAGTTCTATCTGTGCATACTTCTTCATAAGTAGGGTTTGGCAATTTGCCTCCGATATAACCTACTTGTGTTGACTTGATACCTTTAGTTTTTCGAAGCAAGTCTTCAACATGCCAAAAACATCCAGCACCAAATGTAGCTTTCATATTTTAATTACAACATTATCAAATTAAAACTATGTGATTAGCAATTAGAATTAAAAGATAATTTTAGCTAACATCAGTAAAAATTTCAACAACTTTTTTAGCTAAATTTTCAATATTGGCAGAAGGCTCTGCAGAAATCAAAAGAAGAACTTGGGTGATGGGAAATGGGAAGCTTACTAAAACAGCCTTATCACGTCTTGCAGCAATATAATTAATCGGTCCTAAACTATCATCATATTCTTTCCTAATGGATGCTTTAGATACAAACTCAAAAAAGGAATGGAGTCTAGTTTCATCATCCTCATATGGAACAAGACCTTCTTTAAATCCGCCTGCTATCAGTTTGCCATCTTTGTCAACAATTCCAGCAAATCTAATTTCTGGTTCCTTTTGTATCTGCAAACATTTTTCATTGTATAGTTTAAGAGCAGCATTATTTGGAATAGACAATACACATTGTTGAGATATCAAAAATAAAAACCTAGCCAATTACATTGCAAACTAGTTTAAAACTTGCATTTTAAAACAACATAATCTATTATCTTTTGATCAGATGCCTTTTTCATTTTTAAAATTGATTTGTAAAGTATTTTTTCAACATAATTTGGGTATTTTTGCAATATGGATTTTTTCAATTCCTGACGATTTTCAATGTAATAATTTGCCAATGGAGTGTATACCTTGTTTCCAATTAATTGTTCATCATGAATTTTAAAACCACCTAATTGTACAAGTTCTCGTACATGATCTAACTTATAATGTTCTGATGACCAAGTAAATTTCAGAATTCCCAATTTGAATAAGGAAGTATGCTGAAGAGTTACAGGTAATGCCAAAGTAAATACTCCATCAGATTTTAAAACTCGTTTTGACTCAGAAATAAAATCTTTTAGAGGTTTGAAGTGTTGCGATGATTCTAATGCCAATACTCGATCTACAGATCTATTAGAAAAAGGTAATTTAGTTGAAGTTGAATTGATAAATTCCATATTTTCCTGGGGACCAGAGAATTGTAATTGAGCATAGTTAATGTTTATACAAAACAGTTTTAGATTATTGTATTTTTTTCTCCAAAAAATTGCGGGGGCGGATAGACCACTTCCAACATCCACCACAGATTTGGCGTTTTCTAATTCTGCCATATTACCAAAGTAAGAACAAAGATTTTCTTGAGCAACGATTGGCTCGGAGGTGTTTTGTTCCCAATAACCAAAATTCAGCATAGAGCCTCCCGTTGCTAGCTGCATTATTGGAGAAAGGGAATTGTAAAGATTAATGACATCTTTTTCGTTTTTTCGAATTGTCCAAAAAAACATATCGACAGGGTTAATCACATTCAAAAAGGTTTTCACATATAGGTGAAATCAGATACTATTAATCTCTAATGTACTAATCGGGATAACGAGTTAACACAGTACATTATCTTTTATTAATTTGGGTAAATTAGTAATTTAATGAGTGAATCAAATTCAGATAACATTTCAGAAATTACAATTGCAAAGTGGAGTGACAGGTTTTTTGCGTGGTTGATTGATTTTTTAATTATTACAGTGATTTCTACACTCATTATGTTTGCATTTTTTGGAAAAATTGATTTTGATATGAATGAAAAATGGATCTGGATAGAAGCAATTCAATATTTTCAAACTAGTATGATCTTTTTTGGATATTGGATAACTTTAGAATATAAAACAGGTCAATCCATTGGGAAGAGGATCTTAAATCTAAAAGTAACAAATACGTATGGAAAAAAGGCGGATTTGAAAGGAGTAATAATCAGTAGTTTTGGAAAAACATTTCTCATTCCAATAGATGTGATTTTAGGATGGATATTTACAAATGAAAAGCGTCAAAGAATTTTTAATAAAATAGGTGACACAATAGTAGTAAAAATAAAAAATAATGAAGAAAGTATTGAAAATATTAAATATAAAAAAGACTAGATGTAGTCATTTTTTATTATACAATTGTTTTCTAGAATTAACCATTAGATCTATTACCAACGTTAGATCTGTGTATTTTGAATGTCTGAGAATCTAAAATGGTGGATTGGGCTTCCTAAAGAGTTAGAAAAAGACATAGAATTTGAAGAATAAAACACCATCAAAGTTCAAAAACAGAAATAGTGTTTATAATTAAAAGTATATTGTAATTAAATAGATTAAATAATTATTGGGCCCAACCCCAAGCAATCAATTTTTCAACACTTGATGCTTGAATGCATGCTGGCTGACCGCTAATCTTGAAAACAAGTTCCAAGCCTTCTTTGCATACTACGTTTTCAGGGGCAGTACCTTCTTTGATTTGTTTTAATGGTGAAAGAACAGCTGGAATTTCATCTTCCATCATTTCTTCATCTTCCATCATTTCTTCATCTTCCATCATTTCTTCATCTTCCATCATTTCTTCATCTTCCATCATTTCTTCATCTTCCATCATTTCTTCGTCGTCACCCATTGCAAATTCCATTTCGTCATCTACAGTCATATTTTCTTCGGTGGATGTAGAATTAGTAGATGTACCATTATTTGCAGTTCCATTTACATGGTCATCTGCAAATGAAGAAGGAAATACAATCATGCCGGTAATAAGCACAGATAATAACACAAACAAACTAAAGTAATGATTCACGAAGTTAGGTAAAGAGAGTATAATTTAAGATTTATGATAATTGAACATCAAACATTTTCAGGTTTTTAAAGTTGAGTAAAGCATTCGCTAAGGGATGAAAATAAAATCAAACTGCATAGCATTCGCTAAGGAGTGATTTAAAATAAAATCATCGTACAAGTCGTGTATTATTTTCACTTTGTGAATTCTAAAATGAATTCATCGTGCATAGTCTCTATGTAAGTGGCTGAACCGATGTGTTGGTCTGTTAGTAAAGGCTGGCTCACCACTCGCCGAAGCTTGTGATCTACACCACCTTCCTATCAACGCAGTCTTCTGCTGCCGACCTTCATCTTACGAAAGGATGTCTTGTCTCGGGATGGGATTCGTGCTTAGATGCTTTCAGCACTTAGCCCAAATGGCTTAGCTGCCCGGCCTGCCTTATCAGACAACCGGTAAACCAGTGGCCACGCTACTCTGTTCCTCTCGTACTCGGAGTAACTTCCCCTCAGACATCCACGCTTCCATCAGGCAGAGACCGACCTGTCTCACGACGGTCTAAACCCAGCTCATGTTCCCTTTTAATTGGCGAGCAGCCACACCCTTGGCCCCTGCTGCAGGACCAGGATAGGAAAAGCCGACATCGAGGTACCAAACCGCGGGGTCGATAGGAGCTCTCGCCCGCGACGAGCCTGTTATCCCTGGGGTAATTTTTCTGTCACCTCCGG
Source organism: Nitrosarchaeum sp. AC2 (assembly GCF_013407385.1). Lineage (NCBI taxonomy): Archaea > Thermoproteati > Nitrososphaerota > Nitrososphaeria > Nitrosopumilales > Nitrosopumilaceae > Nitrosarchaeum > Nitrosarchaeum sp. AC2. Next base: position 1,085,531 of record NZ_CP030847.1, read on the forward strand.
GCCCCAATAGTGGGCACACGAAGGATCGCTAAGCCAGACTTTCGTCTATGAATTCCGTGCGTTTGGAAATCCATTCAGTCTAGTTTTTGGCTTTGCCCTCTTCAACGGATTTCTGCCCCGTTTGAACTAAACTTTGGGCCCCTTTGATATCTTTTCAAAGGGGTGCCGCCCCAGCCGAACTGCCCACCTGCACGTGTCTCCAGTCTTCTCTGGATAAGTGGTACTGCAAAAAGAGTCTGGTGTTACATCGTTGCTTCTTAACATCCCGGAGAATGTTAAGCATGGCTCCCAGATACCCTGTGCAATTTTTACTATACCACAAGCACAAGCTGCAGTAAAACTCCACGGGGTCTTCTCTCCCCGATGGAAGATGAAGGACTGTTCGTCCTCCTTATGTGGCTTCACCGAGTTGTAGGCGGGGACAGTGGGGCTCTCGTTGTTCCATTCATGCGCGTCGGAACTTACCCGACAAGGCATTTGGCTACCTTAAGAGAGTCAGAGTTACTCCCGGCGTTAACCGGCCCTTAGCTCGGTTGAACCCAAGTTTTAGGTACCGGCACCGGCCAGGATTCAGCGACTATACAAATCCTTTCGGACTAGCAGTCGCCTGTGTTTTTATTAAACAGTCGGAACCCCCTTGTCATTGTAACCTGCGATCCCCATTCCTCATGAAGATTGCAGGCATCCCTTATACCTAAGCTACAGGACTAATTTGCCGAATTCCCTCGCCATACGGTATACTCGTAGCACCTTAGCTTTCTAAGCTAGCGCACCTGTGTCGGTTCTCGGTACGAGCTTGCACATTGCTAACTACATGGTCTTTCATGGTCTCTTGGAATCAAGAAAACTCCGCTAACGCGAAGCCACTCCTGCCTCGGAACAGTTCTCGTCATTACGACACTCCCTATTCCTCGAACAGTTAGATACAACGATAGTTGTACAACCCTTATCCGAAAGCTAACCTTATAGCTCAAACGCTCTGTGCAAGGTACTGGAATATTAACCAGTTTCCCATTCGATTTACTCTGTTGAGGTAAACCTTAGGATCGACTACCTCCAGGCTGATAACGCATTGCCTGGAAACCCTTGCGCTTGCGGTGGTATAGATTCTCACTATACTATGCTGTTACTGCCACCAGGATCTGCAATAGAAATCGGTCCACAGGACGTCACCGCCCTGCTTCGACCCAATCACTACGCCAACCTACCATGAATCATCTACTGATAATTATCTAAAGTATCGGTATTTTGCTTTAGCCCCGTACATTTTTGAGGCATCCCCCCTCGGCAGGTAAGTTGTTACACACTTTTTAAAGGATTGCTGCTTCTGAGCATACCTCCCTGCTGTCTTGGCGGGAACACGCTCTTTGGCTTGACACTTAGCAAAAATTTAGGGACCTTAACTTCAGTTTGGGTTAAACCCCTTTCGGTCGTGAGCCTTACGCCACACGAACCCGTGTCCTTGCTTCTACGATGTGTATCCGTTCGGAGTTTGAATGGAGGGTGAGGAATTTCTTCCCCGCGCCCCCCTATCAGTGCTCTACCGGAAACACTATCTCCACAAAGCACGCCCTGCGAGACGCTTCGGTTGGAACTAGCGAGCGCCAGACTAGATTGGTTTTTGACCCCTATTCCCAAGTCACAACAACGATTTGCACGTCAGAACGTCTTAAGACCTCCAGCGGGCTTTCGCCCGCCTTCGTCTAGCTCAGGAATAGATCGTCTGGCTTCTAGCCTAGCTGCCATGACTCAACGCACTTTCACACGCTTCTCCTCACTTCTTGCGAAGTTGCGAGAACTCGGTTTCCCTTCGCCTACACCATTGAAGGTTTAAGCTTGCCATGACAGTTAGCTCCCTGGCCCGTGATTCGAGACGGAACGCGTGACACTGATGATTAAAACATCAAACCTTCAGCTCTATTGCTAGAACCTCCAGTCTGAAAAAATCACCTTTCATGCCACGCACGTCTGTAACCAATAGGTTTCATGCACTTTTCATCCCCCTTCCGGGGTACTTTTCAGCTTTCCCTCACGGTACTAGTACACTATCGGTCTTGAGAGATATTTAGCCTCGGATGCTACTTTCACCCATATTCATTGCCCACTACCAAGGACAATTACTCGGGTATGAATAGGACCTTTTCCACTTCGCTTAAGGGGGTATCACCCTCTGTGCCAGAACTTTTCAGATCATTTCAGCTGTGTTCCAGGATTCCATATTATCATACCAAAACACCACATCTCCCGAAGGATTCAGTTTGGGCTCTTTCCTTTTCGATCGCCTCTACTTGGGAAATCTCAATTGATTTCTTTTCCTCGTGGTACTAAGATGCTTCAATTCCCACGGTTCGACTTCCATCACCATTGTAACGGAATACACTATGTGTAAGATTCTCATTCGGACATCTCGGGATCATAGGATGCGTGCGCCTACCCCGAGCTTATCGCAGCTTGCCACGTCCTTCTTCTCTCCTCAAGCCTAGCAATCCACCTATTGGCGTCTTTACACCGGCAAATTCAGCCACATATTACACGACTATGCACGACGATCATTGCAAGTCCTCCGGTAAGAGGAACCTGCTACATCCTTCATACATCACTTTCGTGATGCATTGCATCGATGATTTTGCGAAGATTATGTGCACCCGGCACATTCACTTGTCTAAGGAGGTGATCCGACCGCAGGTTCCCCTACGGTCACCTTGTTACGACTTTTCCCTTGTCACTTACCTCAAGTTCGATAACGCCAATCAGACGTCACCTCGCTAAAAGCAAACTTCAATGAAACGACGGGCGGTGTGTGCAAGGAGCAGGGACGTATTCACCGCGCGATAATGACACGCAGTTACTAGGGATTCCATATTCGTGAGGGCGAGTTGCAGCCCTCAGTCATAACTGTGGTAGCGTTTAGGGATTACCTCCTCCTTTCGGATTCGGAACCAATTGTCACTACCATTGCAGCCCGCGTGTGGCCCCAGAGTTTCGGGGCATACTGACCTGCCGTGGCCCCTTCCTTCCTCCGCATTAACTGCGGCGGTCCCGCTAATTCGCCCCACTACTCCTGAGAGTAATGGTGGCAACTAGAGGCAGGGATCTCGCTCGTTACCTGACTTAACAGGACATCTCACGGCACGAGCTGGCGACGGCCATGCACCACCTCTCAGCTTGTCTGGTAAAGTCTTCAGCTTGACCTTCATTCTGCTGTCTCTCCGGGTAAGATTTCTGGCGTTGACTCCAATTGAACCGCAGGCTTCACCCCTTGTGGTGCTCCCCCGCCAATTCCTTTAAGTTTCATACTTGCGTACGTACTTCCCAGGCGGCAAACTTAACGGCTTCCCTGCAGCACTGCATTGGCCACAAGCCAATGCATCACTGAGTTTGCATAGTTTACAGCTGGGACTACCCGGGTATCTAATCCGGTTTGCTCCCCCAGCTTTCATCCCTCACCGTCGAACGTGTTCTGGTAGACCGCCTTCGCCACAGGTGGTCATCAATAGATCAAAGGATTTTACCCCTTCCTACCGAGTACCGTCTACCTCTCCCACTTCCTAGTTATGCAGTATTCCCGGCAGCCCATACGTTAAGCGTATGGATTTAACCGAAAACTTACAAAACGAGCTACGGATGCTTTAGGCCCAATAATCATCCTGACCACTTGAGGTGCTGGTTTTACCGCGGCGGCTGACACCAGAACTTGCCCACCCCTTATTCACTAGTGTTTCTAGGACTAGCAAAAGGTTTCTTTAGCAGAAACCACTCGGATTAACCTTGTCGTGCTTTCGCACATTGCAAAGTTTTCTCGCCTGCTGCGCCCCATAGGGCCTGGGTCCGTGTCTCAGTACCCATCTCCGGGCTACTCCTCTCAGAGCCCGTACCTGTAATAGTCTTGGTGGGCCATTACCTCACCAACAAACTGATAGGCCGCAGTCCCATCCTACGGCGATAAATCATTTGAAACATAAACCGTTCCAGGTATAATGTTCTGTCGGGCATTATTCTCAGTTTCCCGAGGTTATTCCCGTCCATAGGGTAGATTGACTACGCGTTACTGAGCCGTCTGCCTTGTATTGCTACAATGACTCGCATGGCTTAGTATCAATCCGATAGCAGTCAGGTCCGGCAGGATCAACCGGATTCTTTCTTTTACTTGATTATTGAAGTACACAATGTACTATAATTGGAATTGACGGATGCACATAATCTTCACATTTCAGATTTGATCAGTTGATCAGATCCTCATTTTGTATGCGTAAATGGAGGCCCATGAATCACAAAATGGTATAATACCATGCTTTCATCACAAGCGCCGCCTATTGCTTTACGTATGCAGAAACAGAAGAATTACAAATCCATATAAACCATGCCTAAAATAATTTCTGATCTCAGATTATTTTTGTAAAAAAGATAATTAATCAAATTTCACATCACCTCAAAGATAAAACATTCGCAAAAAAGGGCCAATTTAGTACAAATATTGATAGTTAAAATTGATGAAATGGCATCAAAGATTAACTTTTGACAGATTACATTTCAGAATACAAGAAAAAAACAAAAGGATCAGCAAAACTCTTTGACAAGTCTTTAAAATTTCATGTAAATGGGGTAAGTCACAACATTAGATTTTTTGAACCTTATCCATTTGTTGTTAAATCATCGTCTGGAAAAAATCTATCGGATGTTGACAATAACAAGTATACAGATTATTGGATGGGACACTGGAGTTTGATTTTAGGCCATGGTCCAAAACCAGTAAAAGATGCAGTGAAAAAACAGATTGAAAAAAGTTGGATGTACGGTACTGTAAATGAGCAAACCGTCAAGTTATCAGAGTTAATTTCAAAAGCAGTTCCAGTGGCTGAAAAAATTCGTTACGTCACTTCTGGTACTGAAGCTACAATGTATGCAGTAAGACTGGCGCGGTCTGTAACTGGGAAAAACATTATTGCAAAGATAGATGGGGGATGGCATGGATATACATCTGATTTACTAAAAAGTGTAAACTGGCCATTTACAGAATCAGAAAGCACAGGTGTAGTAAACGAAGAAAAAATAATATCAATACCATTTAATGATTTTGAAAAATCACTTGAAATTCTAAAAAAAGTTTCAAAGGATTTGGCAGGAATAATCATAGAACCAGTATTAGGAGGAGGTGGATGTATTCCAGCAAATGCAGATTATCTTAAAGGAATTCAGGAATTTTGTAAAAAAAATAATTCGTTATTTATTTTAGATGAGATCGTTACAGGATTCAGATTTAGATTTGGATGTTTGTATCCTACAATGAATCTTGATCCAGATATTGTCACATTAGGAAAAATTGTTGGAGGAGGAATGCCGATTGGGGTTATGTGTGGTAAAAAAGAGATAATGGAATACTCCAACACTAAAGGGAAGAAAAAAACAGAAAGAAGCTATATCGGAGGAGGCACATTTTCTGCAAATCCAATGTCAATGACTTCAGGATTTGCCACATTAACAGAATTAAAATCTGGAAAAACAATTTATTCAAAAATAAATTCACTTGGAGACTTTGTAAGAAAAGAGCTAACAAAGGTATTTGATGGGAAAGTAATTGTTACAGGTAAAGGCTCGTTATTTATGACTCATTTTGTAAAAGATGGAATTACAGAGATCATCAATTCTTCTCAGGCTGCAAAGTGCGATACATCATTACTAAACAAATATCACTTTAAGATGATTGCTCATGACGGAATATTCTTTTTACCAGGAAAACTTGGTGCCATATCCAATGCGCACACCAAAGAAGACATAAAGAAAATGATCAATGCAACTGAGAACTTTCAGGAATAAAAAAGCAATCTAAACTTTCATTACTACGATAGTTCAGAATTAATCATGGGCTTGTTTGGTTCAAAAGAAGATACAGAAGACATGATGTACAATGCAATGTCATTACTTGAAAAAAATCAGCCAAAAGGAGCAATTTCAATATTTACTAAAATATTAAAACAAGATCCAAAAAACATATCTGCATTATACAATAAAGGACTTGCATTAAATCAAATCAAAAAATACAGTGATGCAGTAACTTGCTTTGATTTACTATTAGAAATTAACCCCAAAGATGCGGCAGCAATTAACAATAAAGGAATAGCAATGGCCGAATTAGGAAACATACAGGGAGCATCAGAGTGTTACGATAAAGCAATGGAAGTAGACCCAAAATATGGGCCATCATATTTTAACAAAGGAGTTTTGCTTGACAAATTACAAGAACATGAGGAGGCCTTGAATTGTTTTGAAAAGGCAATTCAAGTATCACCAAGTAAGCCAAATGCTCAGTTTTACAAAGGAATCATTTTGGGCAAATTAAAAAGGCATGAAGAAGCTTTGAATTGTTTTGAAAATGTATACAGAAAAAACCCAACCCATATGGATGCATTTTTTCATAAAGGAATAGAATTAGCAGAAATAGGAAAACATGAGAAAGCAATTGAGATATTTGATCAAATCCTATCAAAGCACAAAGATAATGTAAATATCATATATGCAAAATCAAGAAGCAAAGCATCTCTAGGAATGTTTCCGGAATCATTAGAACTATTAAAGCAAGCAATCTCAAAAAATCCCAAAACAATTAGGGCATGGGCTAAAGAAGAAAAAGCATTTACCCAATTGCACACAAATGACAAGTTTAGAGCACTTGTAAAATTATAAGAATAAAATTATTTACAAAATTTTGTTTCTAACCGCATCGATTCGTAATATTTCAATTTTTTGATTTGGACCTACTAATCGAGCTTCAAATATTGGAATATAAATTTCAGAGATAGTATTTAGAACAAATTCATCATTTAGATTGCGTATATCTTGCTCTAATGGTTTTTTTAGAATGATTTTTAGTTGTTCAACAGCAGCATCATATGTTATTTCAGGTTTTTTTACAGTAGAGGAATTAGATTCCAATATTTGCTGAGGATAATTCTCGACAGTTTTAGAATTAATCGTAAATTGAAATTTTATCTCTCTGCCATGATGATCAAAAGTAACTTCACCTTCTTCTTCGACAAACACATGTTCTTCCAATGGAAGTTCAATCTTGTTTTTTCCACGATTTCCAACAAATGCCTTTCTAAGAATAGATTTGGATTCAATTGGAAAAATACCACCTCCAAGAACAACTTCCTTGACATTAGAATCTACAGAAATAACATGAGTTGATTTTCTAAAATAATCAGCAACGTATTTCCCAGAAATTTTCAATATGCTTTCGTAACAAAGAGTAAGAGACTGAACATGAACTTCTTCGGGGCTAGGTTTTTTTAACAATTTTTTAAATAGTGAAGTTTTTTTATCTTCAATTATTACTGATGCTTCTTTTTCATCCAAAATTTTTTTTAGAACTATTGTTTTAATGTCATATTTGTTTTCAGTCAAAATTCCATAAAATTTAGAGCATTGTCGCTATTAAATCAATTGTAAAATTCAATACTTAGGAAAAATATATTACATTTGAAAAGACCATACATTGTATGGTCACAGAAAAGAAAGTTGGACGCATTGAAAGATTTCTAAAAAAAGCTGACAGAGCAATAGATGAAGGAATCAAAAGAGCCGATGAGGCTTTAGATGATGCAGTGGAATTTGGAGGAATGGCTGCAAATCAAGCAAAAAAGACAAGTAAAGAACTCAGAAATAGAGCAATTAAAGAAAAAGCAGAAATCACAACAAAAGGAATTAAAAAAATTAATGAAAGCATTGCTGCAGTTAAACAGGCTACGATTAAAACTAGTGAAGAGTTAGCAACGTTAGAAAAATTAGGCGAGTTAAGAAAAGCAGGAATACTAACTGAAAAAGAATTTCAAGAAAAGAAAAAGAAAATTTTATCGAGAATATAATATGAAAAAATCAAACATTAACTCAAAGGGAGATAAAAGGAAAATCAATCCAAATTGGTTTACAAATAAAGTGCACATGAAAGATATTTCTTCAAAAATCAAATCTAAAGAGCAAGACATCTACCATGTCTACTTTGAAAATGGAGCAAAAACAAAGATTCACTCTCATAATGGAAATCAAATACTAATAGTCACCAAAGGAACAGGCAGCCTTGAGATGTTTAGAAAATACGGGACAAAGAAAACAGAATTTAAAATCAAAAAGATTGAAAAAATTAGCCTCAATGAAGGCGATGTTGTATACATTCCATCAAACACGCTTCACACGCACGGAGCAACTAGTAAAAAGATGTTTTCGCACATTGCAATCAATATTCTACCAGCTAAAAATTCAGAATATAAAACGGCATGGTATGAATCAGACTTTAAGACAAAAGTCACAAAAAAAATATGAACATCAAAAATGTCAGTTAGAAAAAGTTCTGAAATTGAAGAAATTCTAGGTAGTGAAGGATCAAAGATAAAACAATACTTTCATCCACACAATACACTAAATGGTATTGGGTATAGTTTAGCTCATTTCACATTAGAACCTGGGAAAAAAACCATCCTACACAAGATAAAATCCTCAGAAATTTACTTTATTTTAGATGGAGAAGCTACACTGATGATCGATGATGAAAGACATAAAGTAAAAAAAGATGATTCTGTTTATGTACCGCCATCATCAAAACAATACATAGAAAATACAGGAACCGTAAACCTACGATTTTTATGCATAGTAGAACCAGCATGGAAACCAGAAGATGAAACCATTTTAGAATAAACATAAAACCGGGAAATCGTATGAAATTGTTTTTAAGATAAAAGAGATTCTTAGAATTATTGAATAGATTTCAAGCCCTCAGAACACTGAATATAAAATCAGATTCATCAATGGAGGACGTGAAATTAGCATATAGAAAATTAGCTCTAGAATACCATCCAGATAAAAATATTAGCGAAAAAGAGGGGATTGAATTTAAAAAAATTACAGAGGCGTATAATTATTTGAAAAAAAACACTACAGAAGATAACAATAATTCTAAAGAAAAATTCACAGATTCAAATAACAAAACTAATTTTGAAAGAAAACCTCAATGGGGAGCACCCCCTGGTGGAAAAATACCAGAGGAAGACTGGAGTAGATACACTAGGGAGTTTGAAGAAGGAGATCCCACTTTTTGGAGAGAGTATGAAAAAAAATTCTGGGAAGAATACAATGCCCGTGTACGCTCAGATGGAAAACAAGGAGAGTACGAAAAAGCTAAAGAGCCTGAAAAACAACCAAATCTTTTTGTGAATGTTGATAAAAGTTTGTGCATAGGATGTTGTAGTTGCGAAATGATTGCTCCTGATGTGTTTTCAATTAATAGAAATTCAAGATCAAATCCAAAATCATCAGTTATTAATCCAAAAGGTGCAGGAATTAACAAAATAATGAATGCAGCAGAAACATGTCCAACTAAAGCAATAATTGTAGAAAATGCAGATACAAAAGAAAGATTATTTCCTTATTAGAGTTATTTTAATTTATCATAAATTTCTTCAATTTCAGAATCAGAAAATTTTACAGTTTTAAACATACAATGAATTGGTCCTGCAGAATCACCTTGAGTACGAGGAACTAGATGCACGTGAACATGTGGAACCTCTTGTCCGGCATCTTTGCCATTATGAACTGCTACAAGTGTTGAACCAGTTAATTTGTCAACTTTTGAGAGCACTTTGTGTACAAGTGAAAATAAATCAACATTTTCCTCATGAGTCATGTCTTGAATTTTCATATGATGATTTTTTGGGATTATTAGAGTATGTCCTTTTGCAAGTGGGAAAGCGTCCAAAAAAGCAATAGAATAACTAGTTTCTTGAATAATTTTTGCAGGAATCTGCCTAGAAATTATTTTACAAAATATACAATCCATATATCATTAACAAATAAACAAAATATTAACTTCTATGTTTGAACAACGGTAGCCCAAGCAAGTCCTCTTCCAAACTTTATCGTTGTTTTATCTCCTGCCTGTAATTCACAATTTTGAATTTTTTTAGGAATCATATCTTTTGTTTCGACATAACATGTACCTTGATCGTTATTCAAAATAACTACATCTTCAAAAACATCTTCTCGTATTAAATTCCAAAATGGAAAGACTATTGTGGATAAAACTAAAGCTGCTGCAACAAAGGCCCCACCGAAAATAAACCCCATTTTTTGGCTATTTGTAAATTCCAACTACCAAGTACCGCCTGTACCAGAATTTGGATCAAGCTTCTTTTCAGGAATGTTACCATGTGCCTTTTTTGTGTGTCTCTTTAGTCGTTCTGGATCATGTAACTCTAAACCACACACATTGCATTTGGTCTCATTTTCATTATCTTTATTTCGTTTGAATAAACCCATAATTATTCAATATTTGAAATACATTAAAAATGATACGGTTTTTTATAAATTTTAATTCATATTGTAATTATAATTAAAAAATTTTAGTCTAACAACGAGTTTGAAATATTATAAAATATTAGTAATTAAATTTTAGTTCAGATTTTTGTAATAGAGTTTGATAATTGTATCAACTACTTTATCAGTATCTACTTCTTTTTCTGCACTTACTAAAAGCAAATGATCATCACCCAAATAGAGTGAAAAACGTTTAACCTCATCATATTCAGCCAAAGTGTATTTTGTTTTACCAAGCCATTTTGATACTTCTTTTCTTGATTGCCAGTCTAAAATAGCCAAGGTGACCAATTCATTTTCTTTATGTTCAGAAAGAATACTTGTCAAACCCTTACGTAGACCGCCACCAGCACGAACAGCCCATTGGTCATAAACAGTTGCAAATCTAATTTTTGGATTTGAATCTAAAATTTGTGAGCAAAAATTTTCGTAATTCAATAAAATTATCATGTAATTCCAAGTATTAGAGGTTTAGTTTTAAAAAATATAGGCATGAACATATTTGAAATATTTCATAAATTGGATTAATTTTTGCTATTTTTCTTAAAAGATATTTCTTGTCCATTTCCAATTGGAACGGTAATGGATTCAACGGATGGGATTCCATGTATGTGGCTGAGATATTTTTTTATGTATTTTTTAAATCGTATTGGATAAAGTATGTTATCTGCAGCAATTATACCATCTTTTTTTAACATTGATAAGCAGATATCAAAATAAATTGGATATAGCTCTTTATCTGCATCAATAAATACAAAATCAAAATAATTTTCAGAATTGGATTTTACAGATTTTTTCAGTTCTAATAGAACATTTTTAGCAGTACCCTTTTTGATTTCAATCATTTTAGATACACCTGCTTTACGAAAGTTTTTTTGTGCAATGTTTATTTTGTGGGGATTTTGCTCTATAGTAACTATCTTTGAGTTTTTTCCAATGATTGCATTGGCAAACCACAATGCAGAGTAACCAAAAGAAGTGCCTATTTCAAGTATTTTTTTTGGTTTGTAGGTTTTGAGAAGAATGTAATAAAAAATTCCAGTATCTTTAGTGATTGCAAGCATTCTTTGATCATGTGAAATTTTTTATAGTTTTTTTCTTCGTATTTTGATCTTTTTTCCAATGAATGTAAAACTCGGGCAATTTTTTTATCCAATAATAAACATTACACATAACCTAAATTTAACATTATGAACCAACAAACCAATACCAAGGAAGATATTATCAATGTTAAGTGAGAAACAAATCTACAACATAGTTAAAGGATAAATAGAAAAAATTTAATTATTTTCTATCTATACGTTTTATACAATATTTCGTTTAATTGTGCTTTCAATTCTCCAATCTGGCCTCGTAAATCAATAATATTGGCAGTATGCATTTCTATCTGTTCATTATAATTTGATGGTTTATTTGGATCATGAGTAATAGAACGCAGCGTATTTCTTTCACTTACAATATCGTTTTGCAATTTAATTAGTTGATTTTCTATATCAGTGATTTTAGAATTAGATTCTGCATTTCCAGCAGGGGCTACAAAAATGGATGTAAGGTTTCCAGACAATATCTTAGCAGAAGACATCTGACATGTATTTGGAGCAATTTTATCACCTAATTTGACATTGATGGTTTCCATATCAGAAGTTACCGAAATCACAGGAAGTTTTACTATTGTTTTACCAGCGCACGCTTCAAAGACTGCATCATATGTATTCTCACCAGTAAGTGCTTTTTTTGCCATTACTAAAGTTGCAGATTGGTCTTCAATTGGAGTACCAGTAAAGGATAGTTTTTGAACATTGTATTTTTCTTGTGGCACTGCATATACAGCAAAGTATAATCTGTATAGATCTTCTTTTGTTTCATTTAGTTGCTTTCTAAGTTCAGTTATCTTTGCAATTTGAGTAACATCTGGAGCCGATTTGGTACCTAGTAAGTTTCTTGCAACAGCAAGTTCTTGCTGTAAAGACGATACCTTTGCTTCTAAATCAGATAGAGTCTTTGAAATATCGCCCTGATTTAGTAAAGTAATTTTTATGGTATTTGGGTCAGCTGCTTTGATAAACGTAGCACTAACAATGCAGGTATTTGGCTCAACTGTCTCTGGTATTTCATAGCGTTGTGTCTCACTATCGGATTTTATCAAAATATCAGGAACGTAGATCTTTTGAGATGATGAACATATTTCAAATGCAACATCATACCCAGATACAGCATATTTTGGAGATACCTTTCCAAATTGAGTCTTTATCGGTTCCACATACAATTTATTTATAGTTCCCAAAACAAAGTCACCTTGAGAAGATTGAGCATTCAAAAGTGTTTCATCAACTGGTTTTGCCCAGCCTTTTGATACAAGCTTTAAAACATTATCAGTTTTCACACATGCAACAGAATTTGTTCGTTCACGAATTACTTTGAACATTCCACTTTCACATGTTAGATCATCAGAAGAGATACCTAGATTGATCTGTTTTTTTAAAGAAAGAACATCTGCAAATGAATCCTGCAAATTAGGTACCATCATAAGCATTGAAACAGAAAATAATACAAAAATTATTGAAAATAAATTAGATTTTTTTAGAAACATGATGTTTTTGAATTATTATGATATTTAAGTGGTTTCAATGAGTTATCATCAAAAATTAAAGTCATTTGAATTGCTCGAGTATATCAGAATTAAAATTCATATGACCATTTTTTCTCATAGTATTAGAAATACAAAATAATATTTTTTGAATCAAGAGTAATCATCCTCAAAAATCCAAGATAACCCTATCATATCAAGAGCACAAGTATTTTGTCTTGAAACAAGATTCATGTGAAGTTTTTCTTCCTCTTTTACTGGTAAACTTTCAACCAGACTTTTTGTAGCCTCGGAGTGGCCATTTTCAACATATTGTATTTGTTGCATTTTCAAAATTATTAAATCAGAAAGATATTTGTCAATAGTGTCGTATTTGTGGCATGCCTTTATTTTGAATTTAAAACATAATTTCAAATGACAGAAATTTGAAATCTAATAATTATGATGTTTTGTATTTGTTAGATAATATCAAACAAACAAAAATTCCTTTTCCAGAGATAGCATCAGCCCTATGATTCACGCCTTTTGGGATAAAGATTGTAGCAGGGGAGCTAACCTTATAGATTTCATCATCTAATTGAATCTCATAAACTAGCTTATCATCCTGTGAAAGGATCAAATTTACTTCATCCACATCATGCTTATGCAAACAACTGTATTTTGATATTTTTTTATCAGACATATTAACAAAATGAATGGCAGTATGAATTTTGGATTCAGGTATAATTTTTTGACTCAACATAGAAATACGTTTAATAGATGTTTTTTGATGGAATGGAATTTTTGACAATGGTTCATTAATTCCCTTTGTAATGTATTTTTTATATTTCCGCATAATTTAGAAATATAATTTTTAGTATAAAACAAGTCTGATTACAAGTCATCATATAAACAACAAAGAATATCAAAATACATGCAACAAGACAGAACCTCAGAATGGTTTGTCCCAAAGATTGGTCCAAGAAACTTTAGAATTGGAATTGGAATGTTGTTTTTACCTTATACTGCCATTGTTACATGTTTTGCATTATGGGGTTCACTTGTAACTGATTTTACTCTTGACAGAATAGTTTCAATAGGAATAATCTATTTTCTTGCAGTGGGAGTAGCAGCTCACTTTCTTGATGCAGTAGGTGGAAAAACTAAACCTTGGGGAACACTACCAAAAAGAAAAATAACATCAATTGCAATATCATCACTTGTAATTGTATTTACTATTGGACTATACTATGCATTTTTGGATTCCCCGTTACTATTCCCCATAGGAATAATTGAAGGATTTTTTCTGTTTGCATATAATCTAGAACTTTTTGGTGGAAAATTTCACAACAACATATCAACCATAATATCTTGGGGGATTTTACCAGTGTTTGCAGGGTCTGCAATACAATCAAACTCAATTTCAATTGAGACAGTAATTTTAAGCTGTATTTCTGCAGGAATAACTTATGTTCTAATAACAACATCTAGAAAATACAAAGAACTTAAAAAAGAAGGAATTGAAAGTAGTAAAATTAAAAATAAAGAAAATATTCTAAAAATAATCACATTAGTGGTGTTATCAGGAACTATTTTGTTTTTTATTTTACGAGTTTAATTTTTGTCCTACTATCACTGCACATGAATTGAGCGTCAAGTATTCAACCTCTACATCTAAACCATATTTTTTCATAGCAGAAACATAATTTTCAAGCCAATTACTTGAACGAATTAGTTTTGGAAGTTCAACAAATGCATCATTCCAAGTTGGAATGAAATATCCGATAAAGCGCAATAAAACAAAATAAAGATTCCAGAGATTTTGAATAAAAATATTGTTAGGGTATGTGAAATCATGTAAGATTATTACTCCGTTTGGATTTAAGTGTAAAATACATTTTTTGATTAATGTTTGGGCATCACAATATTTTGGAATGTAAGATGATACAATTGAATCGAATTTTGTCCAATTTTGAGATCTTCGGCATCTTGATGAACAAATAAAATATTTTTAAATGATTTAGAATTTGATTTTGCAACATCAAGATAACTAGGAGTAAGGTCAACACCTACTATAGTGACATCTTGAAATTTTTGTGCGATCATTCTAGTCAATATTCCAGTACCACATGCCAAATCTAAGATAGATTTCCCATGAATTTTATCAAGAATGTGTCTTTTCCAAAGCATATCTTTACCAAATGTTGCGTATCTAACAATTTTATCATATGATCTAGACGTATTTGCAAAAAATTTTGGTACGAGGTTTTTTGGAGAATAAATTGACAATCATAAGACATAGATCTATGTAACGTATATTCATTAAGAGTAAATTAGAAAAGATCAAAGTCATTATCAAAGGTGAAAATTTACAATAATTTGTTAAATTAGGCATACAAAATACAACCATGGCAAAATCAAAAAAACCTGCTAAAACAAGTGCCATAGTAACTCCATCTTTAACATCAAATTGGTTTGACATTAACAAATCAATTGACAACCTAAGACAAGAAATGGAAAAAGTATTTTTGTCATTCCCCTCAATATCCATGCCAAAAATGAACCATACATCTTGTGATATTATTGATGAAGGAAATCAATTTAGAGTAAAGATGGACACACCTGGAATTCAAAAAAACGAGATAAAGCTCAATGTAACTGAAAATTCTATTGAGGTTACAGGAGAACATAAAGAAGAGGAAAAGAAAAAGAACTATCTAAGAAAAGAAAGACACAGTATGTCATACTATCAAACAATTCCTCTCTCCGAAAAGATAATTCCAAACAAAGTAAAAGCAAAACTAACCGATGGTGTACTAGACATAATATTGCCAAAAAGCAAACCTACCCCCACACCAAAGAAAAAAGCTGTAAACGTACAGTAATTTTTTCTTTCTTATTTCTTTAATTGAATGATTCGGTAGAAATTCAGAGTAATACATTATAAAGGATAATTGATTTTAAAAAAGTCTGATGAATCTCAATAACATCACAGTATTAGGTTCTGGAATTATGGGTCATGGTATTGCACAGGTTTCAGCAACTGCAGGATACAATGTAGTTCTAAGAGATATCGAACAGGGATTTTTAGATAAAGCAATGGAGAAGATCAGATGGAGTTTAGACAAATTAGCAACTAAAGGAAAAATAACACAACAAGAAGCAGACTCCATTTATTCAAGAATAACACCTATTGTAAATCTTGCAGATGCTGTAAAAAATGCACAGTTAGTTATTGAGGTAGTGCCAGAAATTATGGATTTAAAGAAAAAAGTTTATGCAGAACTAGATTCAGTTGCAGGTAAAGATGTAATATTTGCATCAAACACAAGCACTCTACCAATTACGGAAATCGCAAACACAACATCACGTCCAGATAAATTCATTGGAATTCATTTTTTCAATCCACCTCAATTGATGAAATTAGTAGAAGTGATTCCAGGTGAAAAAACATCACATGATATAATTGATTTAACTTTAGAGTATGTAAAATCTGTAAAAAAAGAGTCAGTAATTTGTAGACGAGATGTTCCAGGTTTTATTATCAACAGATTATTCATTCCAATGGTTCATGAAGCATGTTACATGATGGATAGAACTGGAGCAACGATGACTGAAATTGATTCGGCAGTAAAATTCAAGCTTGGTTTTCCAATGGGGATTTTTGAGCTAGCTGACTTTACTGGAATGGATGTAATACACAAAGCAACTACAGAGATGTATCTTAGAGATAAAAAAGTGATTTTGCCACATCCGACAATTGAAAAAATGTTTGATGCAAAAAAACTTGGCCAAAAATCAGGGGAAGGATTTTACAAATACTCTGACGATAAATATGAACGTGTTGCATTATCTGAAGAGATGGCACAAAAATGCAATCCAATTCAAATTGTTGCAAATATTTTAAACAATGCAGCTTGGCTTGTTTCTAACAAAGCAAGTGACATTGAAGAAATTGAAAAAGCTGCATTTCTCGGGTTAGGATTAAAAAAACCACTCTTTGAGACAGCAAAAGAAATAGGAATTAAAAACATTGTAAATGAATTAAAACAGTTAGCAACAAAACACGGTAAATTTTACGAACCAGATCCGTTGCTAATTTCCATGCAGTAATTCAAGAATTTTCTTTACAGCATCTTTTGCAGTGTCAACACCAATAATTTTGACATTTTTTCTATGATCAACATATCCATCAATGAATTTGTCTGCAGCCCCGCCGGTATTTCTGATTGCAACCAATGGTTTTTTGTGCATATATGCAGCACAAATCTCAGATAATGTTCCAGAGCCTCCACCAACTATTATTATTCCATCAGCAGATAACGCAGTTAGAAAATCTCTGGTAAGCCCCATACCACTTGGAATCACAATGTCACAAAATTCATTTGCGTGAGATGGATCATCTTGAGGAATTATTCCAACAGTTAGACCATTGGAGTCATGAGAACCCTTAGCTGCTGCTTTCATCACACCGCCCAATCCACCAGTCATTAAAACACAATTAGATTTTGCCACTTCGCAACCAATCTCATAGGCAATTTTTTCATGTGCGGGGGTACAGCCATTATCATTATGGCCAATTACCAAAATTTGGGTTTTCTTTGTCAATAAAATGATTCAATTATTCACCATCTAATACTTTCCTAACGCAAAAGATATTAAATAATAAAATACAAATCAGTCATGGAAAAACGTTCAATGCCAGTTTGTTTTACAGCAAAACAATACAAAATGATCGAAGAATTTGCCAAGAGAAACGGTATGCTAAATACAAGTCAAGCTCTTGAAAAGATCTTAAGCAGTTAATCATTTTCGTTATTTTTGTTTTTATTTAATCCAAAACGACATGGTTTTAGGCTTTAATTCGGTAGACAAATTTTGTATTAACTTAAATTATTTCAATTATAACGTTTGACGTGGGATTACTAAGCAGAAAGCCAACATATTGTAGTATTTGTAATAAGGAGCTTACACACAAACATAAACCAAAAAGAGAATGGAACATCAAAGGAAGACTTTGTGGAGACTGTCATTTTGAGAAATCAAAGGAATTCTACGAAGGAAAAGTTAGACAAGCGTGTGTTTTGTGTGGAACCACAAAGATAATCTCAGAATTATGGGAACCAAGATGGCAGTGGGATATGGAAGGATTGTTGTGCAAAGAATGTTTTGACAATAAAGAAAAATCATTTGATGTAAAAAAGAAATTTTGTGCAATATGTGGAACAACTATGGGATTTATCAGACATAATCCAAAAAGTAAATGGAAGATTGAAGGCCAACTTTGTAGAAAATGTTGGGATGATAAAAAAGCAGAACTGGGATAAAATGGGATTTTTTAAGAAAATTGCATGTGATGTTTGTAATAGAAAATTTTCTCACCAAGAAGAATTGATGAATCACAAGCAGATTGTACATGGAAAAGATCTGCAATATGATTGTAAAGAATGTAAAAAATATTTTTCAAATATGGAAGATATGAGAACTCATTTACAAAGAGAACACAGTTACAAAAAAGACAGATAATTAAATTGCCTTTACTGTTTTTACTACAGGTGGTCTTACCTTAGTAAATACTCTAAATCCACAGATGCATTTTATTTCAGGTAATCTAGATAGCTCTGTGTTTGAGACATTAGTTCCACATCTTAGACAAGAATAGATTACATCAAATGTCTCAACAGGAGTTTCTTCAACGGTTTCAAAATTTTCTTCGGCCATATTTATCATCAAAATTTCTATAATTTAAGGATACCAGATTAAGTTAGAGATAATTCAATGTAAACATCATCAGGAATTTTTAGTCTCATTAATTGTCGTATTGCTTTATCATCAGCATTAATGTTAATTATTCTTCGATGCATTTTCATCTCCCATTTTTCATATGTCTCAGTTCCGCTGCCACATGGGGATTTTCTTGTTGCAACATGTAGTTTTTTAACAGGAAGTGGAGTTGGACCTTTAACTTTAACACCGGTCTTTTTACCAATGCCCATGATCTCATTACAAACACCGTCAAGTTTAGGAAGACTTATGCTTGTTAATTTGACACGAGCAGTTTGAGTCATAGCAACTCAACCTATGGTTTGTACTCTTCAGTAATTTCCTTAACAATTCCTGCTGCAATAGTTGCACCCATATCTCGTAGTGCAAATCTACCCATTTCAGGGAATTCTTGGAAAGTTTCTATGCAAGTTGGTCTTACAGGTCTAATTTTTACAATTGCTGCATCACCAACTTTAAGGAACTTTGGATTTTCTTCTTCAACTGCTCCTGTAGCTGGATTAATTCTTTGTAAGAATTCAGTTACAGTTGCTGCTACTTGTGAAGTGTGACAGTGCATTACTGGAGTATAACCAGGTGCAATTGCAGTTGGGTGATGAATAACAATAATTTGTGCTTTGAATTCTTTTGCAACCTTTGGTGGTGCATCAGGAGTTCCAAGCACATCTCCTCTTTTGATATCTTTCTTTTCAATACCTCTGAGGTTGAATCCAATGTTGTCACCTGCTTCTGCAGTTGGCATTTCAGTATGGTGAGTTTCAATTGATTTGATTTCACCTAGTGCACCAGAAGGCATTACAATAATTTTTTGTCCTGCTTTCATAATACCAGTTTCAACTCTACCTACAGGTACAGTACCTACACCAGTAATTGTATAAACGTCTTGAATTGGAACACGCAGTGGTTTACCAATTGGTTTTTCAGCTACGGTAAAGTCATCAAATGCTTGAATGAGTGTCTTTCCAGTATACCATGGCATGTTTTCAGATTTTTTAACCAAGTTGTCGCCCTTCCATCCAGAAACTGGAATAAATGGGACATTTTCTAATTTATAACCGACAGATCTAACTAGTTTTTCGCCTTTTTCTTTTGCTGCTTTGTATGCTGCCTCTTTGTATTCGACTGCATCCATTTTGTTAATTGCAACAATGATTTGGCCTACACCGAGTGTTTTAAGCAAAAATGCATGTTCTCTTGCTTGACCACCTGCAGCAATTGCAGTGTCAGTTTCACCTTCTTTTGCAGAAAGCACTAGAATAGCAGCATCTGCTTCAGAAGCACCAGTAATCATGTTTTTGATAAAGTCCCTGTGACCAGGTGCATCAATTAATGTAAAGAAGTATTTTGGTGTCTCAAATTTTTGGAAAGCAAGATCAATTGTAATTCCTCTTTCTCTTTCATCTTTAATATTATCCATAACCCAAGCGTACTTGAAAGTATCACCTTTTCCGGTCTTCTCGGATTCGGCTGCGTGTGCTGCAATAGTTCTATCATCTACAACACCGAGATCCATTAAGAAATGACCCATAGTTGTTGATTTTCCATTATCAATATGACCTGTAACAATCAGGTTCAAGTGTGGTTTAACTGCCATATGACATCCGTGTTGGAGGGGATTTATTACTGTTATGAATTTTTGAAAAAAATATAGAAATTTTTCCAGATTTTTCAGATCAAAAAAAAATAAAAAATTACACATAAATCAAAGGGGAAAACAGAGAAGTTATGAAAATTACAGTTTCAGTTATCAAAGCTGATGTAGGAGGAATCGGCGGACACACTAGACCAAGTGATGCATTAATAGAAGCAGTTAGAAAAACTGTCAAAAATTCTGGAGATTTACTAATCGACCATTATATTGGATATTGTGGAGACGATGTCCACATTGTCATGTCACATAAACATGGAATGGACAATGATAAAATTCACAAACTTGCATGGGATGCATTTATGGCAGGTACTCAAGTTGCAAAGCAAGAGGGACTTTATGGAGCAGGACAAGATCTTCTAAAGGATTCATTTTCAGGAAATGTAAAAGGAATGGGTCCAGGGGTTGCAGAAATGGAATTTGAAGAAAGACCAAATGAAGCATTTACAGTTTTTGCTGCAGATAAAACAGAGCCAGGCGCATTTAATTATCCAATTTATAGAATGTTTGTAGATAGTTTAAGCAACACAGGATTGATCGTAAACAAGTCACTTGCAAGTGGAGTGATAATTAATGTAATGGATGTTGAAGAAGGCAAGATTGCAAAATTATCTTTGTGGGAAGACAAACCAACTATCGAAGCAGCGTTGATGTATCCAGGAAGATATGTTGTTTCAACAGTAACTACAAAGCAAGGAGAGCCGATACTTGCAGCATCAACTGACAGACTACATAACATTGCAGGAACTTATGTAGGAAAAGATGATCCAATATTACTAATTAGAACACAAAAGAATTTTCCAGCAACTGAAGAAGTAGGAAGTGTATTTAACAATCCACATTATGTTGCAGGTAATACAAGAGGAAGTCACAACATGCCATTGATGCCAGTAAAACTAAATTCTGCAGCATCGATCAATTTTTGCATTCCAATTGTAGAGGCACTAGTCTTTAGCATGCATGATGGAAAGTTTACTGGTCCATTTGATGGATTTTCAACTCCTGACTGGGATTATGTCAGAGAGATCGCAACAAAAAAAGCACTTGCAATGAGAAGCCAAGGATTCATTCATCCAGCAACACTTGTTCCATCAGAATTAGAATATGCTGAAGGATATAGAGCAAGAATGGACATACTAGAAACCAAGATGGTTCCAATTGATGACATAATATCAAAGTCCGAAAAGAAAGAAAATTACGAAGACCCAGATTAAATAATCAGAAAGGGTTAATACAAATCAGAGCGTACCAAAATCACCCATGCAAATCTTGAAAGTGTTTGATTGGAAGACATATATTTTCACGGCAATTGCAGTTATCTCGTTTTCAAACTTCATGGCAGTATTATTTGGACAAACTATACCTGCAACATTTATGACATTTTTCAAATATGCTGGAGAGACAATAATTTTAGCAACTGTCTTTTTGTTTGCGCTTACGTGGTTTTTAAAAGCAAGACCACATAATCGTCCAAAAAACTATTCAGTAGTGGTGTTTGATGTGTATGGGCAGATAAGCAAGATACAAGATATCCGTACAGAATTCAAAACGCATGATGTAGCATGGAGTTTTATGAAACAGTACAAAAAAGAATACCCGTTATACAATTTTGCAATGGTATCAAAGCTTTCAAAAACAGACAAACCAACAATTTTCAGATATATCTAAAAACCATACAAGATTCAGACTTTTATTCAGGATGATATAATAAAACTAGAGTGGAGTTTGCCATTCTAGCTGATGCATTTAGTAAAATGGAGTCAACTACAAAAAGATTAGAGCTAACTCAACATTTAGTAGAGTTATTTGAAAAAACTCCACAAGACATAATTTCAAGAATCGTTTATCTTTTACAAGGAAAACTTAGGCCAGATTTTGAAGGAGTGGAATTAGGAGTAGCAGAAAGATTAGCAATAAGAGCAATTGCAAAATCGGCAGGCTCTGATAGTGCCGAGAAAAAAATAGAGGAAGAATATAGAAAGAGTGGGGATTTAGGACATGCTGCATCCAAAATTTTGGAGCAAAAAGAACAGACAACATTCATGATGCAAGACATTACAGTTGAGCGAGTTTATGAGAACTTATTTACAATTGCAAAGTTAGAAGGCTCAAAGACTCAAGATAGGAAGATGAAATACATCTCGGGGCTGCTAAATGATGCAAATCCAAATGAAGCTAAATTCATCTTAAAGATTTTACTTGGAACATTAAGACTAGGTGTAGCAGAAAATACAGTAATGGATGCTCTTGCAATTGCATTTACAGGAAATAAAGAAAACAGAAAAGCATTGGAGCATGCATATAATGTATCAAGTGATTTGGGTAAAGTTGCAGAAACAATTGCAAGTAAAGGACTCAAAGGAATAGAAGAATTTGAAATTAATTTGTTTAATCCCATACGACCAATGCTTGCAGATAGAGTGAAAAGCGAAGAAGAGGCAATTGAAAAACTAGGTAATATTTTTGCCGCAGAATACAAACTTGATGGAGAAAGAGTTCAGTTACATATCGAAGGAGAGAAAGTAATATTATTTTCAAGAAGTTTAGAAAATATCACAAGTTATTATCCAGACATTGTAGAAAAAATTCCTAAAACAATTCAAGCACAAAAAGTAATTTTAGAGGCAGAAGCAGTAGCAATAAATGAAAACACTGGAGAATTTTTACCTTTCCAAGAACTTATGCATAGAAGAAGAAAATATCAAGTAGAAAAAGCAGTATCACAGTATCCAATTACTGTAAACTTTTTTGATGTGTTGTATTACGATGGAAAAAGTTGTCTAGAATTACCATACGAAGAAAGAAGAAATTTGTTAGAAAAAATTGTAAAAGAAGACGATTATGCAAAACACATACCAATGAGCATGGTAAAAAGTCAAGAAGACATAGAAGAATTTTTGGAAAACAGTATCAATTCAGGATGTGAGGGAGTGATGTTAAAGATGTTAGATAAACCATACCAAGCTGGGTCCAGAGGAAGTTACTGGCTAAAACTAAAAAGAGAATACAGAAATGAGCTCGGAGATAGTCTTGATCTAGTAGTAATAGGAGCATTTTTTGGAAAAGGTAGAAGAACAGGAAAGTATGGAACGTTACTTTTAGCTTCATATGATTATGATACGGATGTTTTTACAAGCATATGCAAAGTAGGTACAGGATTCACAGATGAAGATTTGGATCAACTTTACCAAATATTATCAAATAAAGTAACAATAAAGAAAAACCCAAGAATAGATAGCGATATGGAAGCTGATGTCTGGTTTGAACCAGAGTTAGTTATTGAAGTTGTAGCATCAGAAATTACTTTAAGCCCAATCCATAAAGCAGCAAGAAATGAAATCAGAAAAGATACAGGATTGGCGTTAAGATTTCCAAAATTTACGGGAAAAATAAGATTAGAGAAAGATGCCGAAGACGCATCGACTAATGAAGAGGTATTGACCTTATTCAAAGGACAGAAAAAAGTAGCTCATGATAAAAATTTGATGTGATTTGTGCTCAATAATTCCAAAAAATCATAGAGGATTTAAATTACCTCATGATATTTTGGAATTCAGAAATGTATAGCGGAGAGCTTGAAGTTCAAGCAAAAAGAAAGGCTATAGCAGTTTTACAAGACGAAATCAACCGAATCTTAAATGCTGCCAGAGAACTTGCAACACTACCAGATTTGATGATGAAAAAAGACAAAACAGGTATTAAAAATTCATTGGAGCAAATATCAACTATCGAAGAAGAAGTAGAAAATCTTAGAAGAAAAATAACTAGAGAAGTTGCTGACGTTGGTGGTTTAATCATGAATAGAGAAAATCTCCTAAACACAGCATATACAATGGATGAGATTGCAGGTTACATTACTGGAATCGCATTCAAACTTTCAAACATCAAGATTACTACATTAAAGAGTGCAAAGTTAGACGAAGATATTACAAAGTTGATTGAGCTGGTGGTAGACGAGGTTTACAAACTAAATGAAATCATACGTAGTCTAAATACCAATACTGCTAATGCCATTGAACTTGCACAAGAAACACAAAAAATAGAACGTGAGATAGACATCAAATATAGACATGCTACAATCAAGCTTTTATCAGAAGTTACTAACACCAAAGAGCTATTACTGATAAAAGATGTAATCGAAGGAATTGAAGAAATGTCAGACAAATGTCAGCGTGTCTCTGATTCTTTCATATTATTAGCACTGAGTCTATAACACATCCACCACACCCAACTTTTTACTTAATTTTTATATTGATTCACAAAACCAATGACAAATTACCCGATTTTTAAAAAAACCATTACAACATACATGCGTAAAATAGAGAATTCATATACGTAAGTAAATTAAAAAAAACTAAATGAAGACAGAGCTTGTCGAAAATAGAATCATCGTATGGAACATTGAAGATTCTCGTAAATTATTTAGTCATGGATATTATGGCAAACCAATTGGAATACCAAAACCAAAACCAGAAGAGATTAACGTTCCATTAATTTTAGACCTAATTGAAGGGCTTTACCTACTAGAAAATAAAAAAATTACAATTTACAAATCAAATCAAAAGATCACAATAGATTACATGATAGAGATGTGTAAAAAGGAGTATCATGATTTTGACAAAAAATATTTAGTATACAAAAACTTTCGGGATAAAGGATATGTAATTAATCCAGGAATAAAGTTTGGATGCGATTTTGCAGTTTATGAGAAAGGCCCAGGCATTGATCATGCACCATTTTTAATTCAAGTATACAATAGAAGTGACCCAATTACATCTACTGGAATTGTTTTGGCAGGAAGATTAGCAACTACAGTAAGAAAGCAATTCATTTTGGCAATTCCAAGAGGAAAAGATAAAGTAGATTTTCTAGCTCTTGATTGGTGGAAGGCTTAGAGTTTTTTTATGTGTCCAGCTATTCTATCGTAAATCTCAAAAAGTTCTTTTGTAATTCCAAATGAAAGATGATTCTTCCATTTAGGTCGAATTCGAATAGCACCATCAGTTGGTTCGACAAATATTGTTGCATCATCAATTGATTGTTTTGCAATCATCTCATTAAGCTCGGCATCTTCATTTAGTCTTCTTGCAAGACTACCACTGCCATTCCATTCTACTTTAAGAATGGTCTTTGATGAAAAATGTCCCTTTGTGATTAGTTTAGTTTTAGTAACATAATCTTGGTCATTTTGTCCGGATTGCTTTCTAACAATAAAGTGTGCTTGATATCTATCTAGTGCACCCCATGGCATTGGATTTGTATCTTGCATCGCTATCCCTTTTGAATAATTTGAATTACGTCAATATTAGAATTAGTAACATCAAGACAACCCTTGTTTGATACCATTCTAGGTGTTTGAGAAAAATATCTACTATAATACTCGCCTTTTTCAACATCATCACTTCCAATTTCTTTAGATTTAGAATCTACTCCGATCGCCTTTAACATATCAGAGAATTTCTCAGGCCAAGATTTTAAAACAAATGTATCTGACTCAGAATCATGCATAAAATACAAAAAACCATACCCACAAATAAAGATATCAAGAAATTATTCTAAGAGATCAATCGAATTAAATAATACAAAAGTTTCGTAAGTATGTCTATGCTGAAATTTCAAGGCAAAGTTGCACTAGTAACTGGCAGTGGAACAGGAATAGGTCAAGCCATTGCTAAAAAATTTATTGAAAATGGTGCCAGTGTGATAATTCTTGGTAGACGAAAAGAACCCTTAGAAGAAACATCAATTATGCTTAAAGAAATTATTTCCAAAGTAAACAGTGGAGCATCAGTAAGAATTTTCTCAGGAGTGGATGTAAGTGATGAATTTGGAATGAATGAAATGTTTGATACATTAAAAAAAGAAAACGTTACCGTGGATTATGTAATTAATAATGCGGGTGTTTCAGGCCCAGTAACATGTTTTTCTCATGCACCGCTTGATGAATTCAAGAGTGCCGTAGAGATTCATTTGACAGGTACATTTTGGGGTTCAGTACAAGCTCTCAAAGTAATGAAAGAAAATGGCAAGATTGTAACAATATCTACATTTTTCACTGAAGAAAGACCACATGAACAAAGACCATACAGATTTAGAAGTCCATACACTGCAGCACAAGGTGCAAAGAACAGACTAGTTGAGGCAATGTCTTGGGAATTAACTGATAAAAAAATCATATCAATTGGAACAAATCCAGGTCCAGTTCACTCAGATAGGATATACAAGACAGTATATCCAAAAGCAGCAGCAGAATTTTTACGTGTCACGGGATTTGAAGACTTGACACCTGTTCAAGTTGATACAACAAATAAAGAACTATTTCCATTATTAGGAGAAGATGAAAATGTGGTAAAAGAAGGAATTGCAAAAGCTGCACAAAAATTAGCAAAAGAGATGAACAAAGATGTTTCAAAATTAACTGTTACAATTACAAATCTATTAAACAAAATTCAAACGATAGCTGAAAAAGTTCAGAAAAACACATCACATATGATTGCAGATCAGCAATTCCTATCACAAGTTCAAGTTGCTGAATCAGTTTTGAATCTGTGTGATGATAATATTGCAAAAATATTAAACGGCAAAGTAATTCCGGGGGATAGAGTATTTTATCCAGTAAAACCATTCATCGGTACAACAACACCAGGAGTTCACCAACCTGACTTTACAGGAAGATCAGTTGTTTTTACAGTTGATGCAACTGAAAAATCAGACGCCCAAAGAGTAGAGTATCTTGCTCAACACGTCATAAAAAATGGCGGCAAAGTTGCGTGTTTTATCTCTGAATCAACTCCTAAAGAATTACAAGAGTACATCAGCTCAAAGTTTCATTCACACATAGTAAATATCAAGAATCCAGATGAAGTTAAAAAATGGCTAAACACTGCAAATACCAACCTTGGAAGTATTTTAGCAGTGATACATATCACAGGTAAACTACCAAACATTTCAAAATTAGTTGAACTATCAAGAGCAAAATGGGAAGAACTAGTTGAAAAATTCATCACCACTCCTGCAACAGTAGGACAAGGTGCACTAGAACAATTTGTTCCAGGAGGAGGCAATGACCCAAGACTATTCAAAGATGCAAAAGGTGCACTGATGATAATTGGTCCAGATTTACCTGTGGGTCCAAAAGTCACAGGAATGCAAAGAGCACAGGTAGAGGTATTTCGTGGGGCACTAAGACCATTTACTACTACAGTAAATCAAGAACTTAGCGATGTTTTAAATTCAAAAATTAGATTATTTACTATTTTCCCAGGTTCTGTAACTGGAATAGAACCAAAAAATGAGAAAATAGTTCAAGCGTTGAATTTCCTAGTAACGGATAGTGCGCTTGATTCATCTGAAGTCACATTTTGTGTTGATGAATCAAGATTAGAATGAAAAAATTTTCTGAACTTAAAGTTGGCGATGAGTTTTTTTCCACATGTAGTATTTCTGAAAAAGAATTAACAGAATATTTCAAATTCTCAAGAGTAAAAAATGCATTTTTAGAAGACATGCAAAATGAAAAACAGAAAATTGTTTCTGGAAGAGCAATTTTATCTAGAATGGAAGGAGAGTTTACCAGACTGAGTCAAATTTATGGCAATCACATAGTTTTTGTTGGAACAGATGGTGATTCTGAATGGGAGAATAGAAGTAGTAGATTTCTAAAACCTCTATACACTGACGATGTATTGAAGATAAAATTTACAATATCTGCAAAAGAAGACATCGATGATGAATTTGGAAAGATTGCAATTAACTATGAAGGAACAAAACAAGACGGAGAGATAATTGTACTTTCAAAGAAAAACTGGTATAGAATAAAAAAATCAGTAACTTAGATCACGATATCTAATTGATTTTAATTCACACGTGCAGTCTTCTCTTTTTCCACATTTAGGGCAATTACAAAGACACATCAGTAATGAAGTATCACACACATTACACTTAGTATATTCAGCAAAATCTTCTCTCATTTGATATAATTATAGATTAAAGAAAAATAAACCTAAAATTATTAATCTTAAAATTTGTTTGATATTTTATGGAATTCCATACAAGTATCAATTAGAGGTAGAACATCATAAGGGATTAAACATCCTTGTATCAAATAACAACATCATACAATTGTATAGTAATGGTTTAAAGTAAATATTAAAAATATACAGCATGACTTTAGATTGTAACTGCACAGTCAATGATTATGGAGAACTACTCCAAGAATGCGAAGGACATAAAGAAGCCAACTTCATGAAATAAATTTTTTAAAAATTTTGATGCCCCCTCAAAAATGGAGGCAAATGAAATGCGTTAACTAGTTTATGTGAGCTTTTTGGCTTCCAGCTAACACCGCGAGATGTCCCTGACTCAATGAAAGGGCAAATACAAAACACAGTAATAACAAACATTAGTTAAAAAAGACACTTTTTAGTAAACTCTTACAACATATTTTTATGAAAATGTAAAAAATATATTAAATTCACGTTAAAAATAAAAATAATATAGATTTTAAAGAAATTTTTAAAATAATATCCCGACTAAAAGTCTGTGCTGCATAATACTCAGAACATATTTTGATCAAATATGCAATAATTTAACAAATAAAAATAAATTTTCAGATGCAGAATCAAAAAATAATTTGATCGCAGCCAAAATAATAATTGATGAAACTAGAATTTGCAAATATCTTTCTTCGATATCTAATGAGAGTCTTGCACCAACTAATCCACCAACAAATGCGCCGGCAGCCAATAATCCTGCGTGCATAAAGTCAGGGTGACCCAAAATACTGTGAACAATAACTCCAGATAGAGATGCAAAAAGCAAAATAAATTGCGATGTTGGAGCTGCTTTTTTCATAGTCATTCCCATTCCAACTACCATTAATGGAACAAAGATGATACCTCCGCCGATTCCAAAAAAGGACGATATTATCCCTGCAAAAAAACTTGCACTTATTGCAAATACGATCATTTGTTTTGTTAGAGTCTTTTCTCTAGTCTCTATCTTTTTTCTCAAAAATATATAGACAGCAGAAGATACTAACACTAATCCAAATAGAACCTTAAAGATCGAAGGAGCTACATCACTTGAGATATAGGCACCAAGTATTGTACCAGGAATACTCAGAAGTCCTAGTTTTAATCCAAGAGAATATTCAATTCGTTTTTGTCTAGAATATGAAAATGTAGAAGCTATGGAATTACTAAATGCCGCAAACAAACTATTGCTTGCAGCTAAAGTGGGAGGAAACCCAAAAAAAGTCAATACAGGAACTACTATTATTCCACCGCCAAGACCTATCATCGAACCAAGGATTCCAGCTACAAATCCCAATGGAATGAACCATAATTGATCAATCAAGATATTCAACCATGCAAATTGTAAACATTACTTAAATTTAGTTTGATAGGATAAGCTTCCAAAGATATCCATCAGAATTTGTAGTAATTTCTAAGAAGAGTTGTTTATCGGCCAATCCACTAACCTCAGAGGAACTAGTAGTTCGCTTTGCCTCCAAGTGATGAGATTTTGCAGCATCAATCCATTGAGATATAGATTCAAAATTTCCAGGTTTTTTATCTTGCCAACAATCACATACAAGAGAATTGATCATAATTTGATAAGTTGTCTTTAGTGAATCAAGATTAGAAAGATATGGGTCTGTTTGAATTACTCCAAGTACAGCATCAGGATAATCTAAAGTTCCAACCATGTGAATGTTTCCAAGAAAGTTACCCTCAGGATCTTTAAGCTCAGTTGAGGTACAGTAATTGATTGAATTTTGTTTTATCTCATCCTGATAAAAAGTACAATATTTGGCAATAGAACTACCTGTGAATGTCAAGGGACTGGACATCAAAATTCCATCTGATGCAAGTGATGATTTTAAAATAGAATTAGAATCCACATAAGAGAAATTCAATTTTGGATACTCCACAGGTTCACGCAAGATTGGTTCAACAGTTGGTTGACTAGAAGTAATACCCAGAAAAACAAGGATGATTCCAATGCCGACAACAATTGGTAGTAGAACGGTATTTTTCATTTTATCGTTTAATTTTTCATTAATAAAATAAGGTTTTGCAATTCTAAATTGAAATAATACTTAACTTGGAATCTTTAGTAATGTTAAATTTATCTACAAAACCAGAAGTGACCTCTAATATATACAGGGCTTTGCCATCAGGGGCAAAACTTTGACAGGTCATCGTCTCAAGGGCAGTTTTACATGGAGGAACATCTTTTTCAATATGAATAATGTTGCCGTTTTGATCAAACCAAATCATATCAAGAGAGAACTGCATGTTTAACATCCAAAGAGAATAAACGCCAACCTCATCAAATACAAAGATCATTCCCTGATCATATGGAAGTTGATCTTGGAACATTAATCCCCTTACTCGTCGCGGTTCAGTATCTGCAACTTGGACTTGTAATGCAATGTCATCTATTTTGATTGTACCTCTTGGAAATTGTACAGATTCTAGTTTGCTGTCACTTGGAATAGACATCAATCCAACAGCTCCAATTATCACTGCAGCTATTGCTACTGGGATCAGAGTCTGAGTTCTGGTTGCCATAAAATTGGTGTGAGTTTCCTTTTAAAATAGTTAGAGTAAATAACTGAACTTAAACGCCAAATGACTTGAATTTTTTATCACACTTTACACATTTTAGTCCCTTTGTTTCACTACCGCATTGTTTACAACGCAAGGAAACACCCAGCACTGTTTTGGGGTTGATTTTTGAAGTTTTGATGATCAACGCCACCACTAAAATTATTCCAACTGCAATTCCAATCCAAACAAGCACCATACATAACAATACAGTAAATGCATATTAAAACAGTGTCACGAATAGGTCCATAATTGAGAGTCTAAAAATGTTAAATCCAATCTGTATGTTGTTAATTCATGAAGCCTCATTCTTGTAGGAATTGTGGAAAAGAATTATGGCAAAACCAGAAAATGTGTCCTAGTTGTAAACAAAGTACAGGATATGAGGGTCCAGATTAATTTGAAGTATAATACAAATTTCAAGGTCCATCAAGAATTGATTGAAGTTTCTCTATGACAATATTGTGTATTATTATCTCCATAGGAATTGATGAATTTGCCACTAGGTTTTGATTGTCTTTTATTGCTTTTTGAACTCTTTCTTTGATTTCTTGATCTTCAAAGATTTGTTTTCTTAATGAAAACGCATCTTTTTGATTCTTTACAAAAATTTGCAGCCAATAATACCCAGTCTGGCTATCATCAATATTGATTTCAGTTATTTTCATAACAATATTTCTCAAATTACTATTTTAACATAGTTTGCAGAGCAATAATCAGAGATTAATCAGTACACCCAAATTTTTTTACCCAAGGTTCATCGGAGAACTCACTTTCAGAACAAAACAAAGTAGATATTTTTGCATTGCCTGATTCTAAAATTTTCTCATTGAGATTAATATCGTTGCAATATACTACTGCAAGTATTCGACCATAACTGCCTTCGGGTTGTCCATCATCTTCATCAACTAAAACAGAAGAACCAACAGGACATATACTAGCAACAAAATCTTTTGCAACCTTACCTTCCAAAGTATTTATCTCGGGAGCACTTGCCAATGTAAATCTTATAGATCTTTCATCAACCTTGATGGTATCACCATCAGTAATTTTTGTTACTTTGCCTGAAAAGCAATCAGCATTACCAATACATTTTGAAGTAGATGATTCAATGGATGGAGGTGCAATTGTTTTAGAATCTATTTGTAATTTTTCTGAAATAATCTCAGTTACCTCAGATATTGGAATTTGTACTTTGACTTTTTCGGTATTTTGAGCAGATTCATAATATAAAAAAACTGCCAAAACTCCAAGTAGAACCATAAGAGTAATTCCTAAAATTATGAAATTCAATGATTCTACATAGTATTATACAAACTTAAGATAATGTTTGTGCGATAGAAAACACAGCCAAGAGAACCTCAAACAATATACAACTAAAGTACTTAGAATCATCATCATGAATCCATTATTTCAACTTAGTACAAGAAGATATCAAAAAGAGATCATTCTTGTTAAACAAGCATTAGCAGACTTGGAAAAAGAATGCGATGAAACTAATGGATATACAATTGATGTTCCCTTTGAGAAATTTGGATGGACATTTTTCAATATTCAAATTAGTGAAAAAATGGCAGAAAAAATTGAAAAATCAGGCATGATGAAAGGGGCTTTAGGGTTTAAAATTGGAGAGCAAATGACTAATTTCATAGGACATTATCTCGAAACCAAAGGAAGTAACGTTCGAATCAAGAAAATAGATTATTGATAATTTAGGACCAAATATCAACCCCTTTAGGATCTCTCTTTTTTCCCCATTTGTGTTCAATTTGCAGATGTGTCTCTAATTTATTAGGAGAATTCACAATCACATTACAAATAAGACAACGATAATTCATAGAAATAAAATTAGAGAAATTTTAGATTAAAGGGAGTGGTTATAATGAAAAACTAGTTTTTACGCCTTCGATAAGGATTTTTTTCATAAAACTTTTCAACATTTTCATTCCATTGTTTAGATTCTGAAAGATGAGATCTAGGATGAGGTCTTTTTCCATTATTTGATAAAATATCACTGTGTTTGTCATAGAAATTATCAGTTTCATTAATCAAAACATCAAGAAAATCAGACGCTTCTTTTGCTTCTTGACCCTTGGGGTCTCGATGAGCCATAATTGAATTTGATAATGTATCAATTTTTGAAGTCTTTAGTTTGTATTCGCTTAAAACTCGATGTTCAAAAGAGATCATTTCACATTATGTTCAAATTTACTAGTGTATGTTCATTTCGGTTGATAGAAATTATAAAATAAAATTATACTAAATAATTTTATTCAGTTTTATATTTTAGATTACATGTTGGACAATACCAAGATACGGATTCACCTTGTTCAAGAAATATCATTCCAAAACATTTTGGACATTGACCAATGTCGTCATTCATTAATTTTCTAAATTAGCTATTCAAATTAAATATTTCAAAAAATACTACAACGAGGAATTGGAATACAAAAACGAATTTTGAATGCTTCCATCCTTTTTCGTTTATTCCTTTACTGTCATTAACTACGACAGTTCCTCGCCATACAATATACAACTAAATGATATTAAAGAGATTCTACTAAAAATCATTAAATTCATTTGAATAATATTAATTAAACTTAATAAATGTAAATAAATGAATATCATATTAAAAATTACATGTTTTAAAAAAATAACAATAAAAAATTACAATAAACAATAGATCATTTTAGAAATTTCCAATTTAAACCTTAAATATTAAAAATTCTTATAATGTATGATGTCGAAATCACTTTCGGCTGAATAAACTGCGTGACCCTGCAGAACAAAAAAAGGCAATCAGTCGTTTAACGAACTGACCACGAGAGGAAATCTCTCTATGTTCTGTAATTGAGGGTTACGCCTTTTCTACTCTTCAACTAGTGCCAATACAAAAGAAATACAGAGCATCTTAAATGTCAGATTCACGTAATGAATAATGAGATTCAGGTCACAGTTTGTATGTTTTCGTCCTAGCATACAAAGACTAGAATCTTTTTTAAAATAATATCCAAATTAGCACAGATGGTTTTTATTCAATAAATGTGTAATAGATGTGGAAAGCTGACGCAGTATCCTAAGGTCAAATGCCTGGCATCAGTTTGCTGGTCTTTGCTTACTTGCATGGCTACGCAAAGGTTGATCCGCATTAGTCAGCTTCCAAATTATACTAGTTAATCAACAAAGCTAAGAAATTTTTTAATATTGATTAGAATTACAGAAAAACCCAAGGTTGTGATAAATATTACAGAATCATTTTTAGATACAATAGACATTTTATTAAATTTACAGGTAGGCGATTTATCAAGATTAGAGCACGTAAAAAGAATGATACTAGAAAATAAACCACTTTACACAAGTGATGAAAAATATGTTAAAAATCTAGCAGAGACATACATTAAAGATCATGAAATAGAAGAAATCAAATCGCCAAAATTAATCAATTGTCGTAATTGCAGTACCAGCATTGCTGAAGATGCAAAATTTTGCACCCTATGTGGAACTAGACAAGAAAGAACATTTCAGAATTATGACGTAAAGAAGATTGTAAAAAGATACAATCCATTAAAACTTATATCAAGACCAAATTCGTATCAAAGTCTTGCCATAATTGGAGGATTAATGGCAATGATTCCAGTATTATTTATCGTTGCAAGAATGGAGCCATTACTTGAGGCAATCAACTATGAAACAGGAATAAATTTATCAGGACTTGCATCTGTTTTCATATCTCTTGGGATAATCTCTAGCATATTGAGTTTCATTGCAATCATAATTACATTTTTAATAAAAAACCCAAAAAAGGTTGGGAGAATGCTATTTTTTATAGCATTTGGAATACTTGTTACTTCAATTCTAATAGGAATTATAGGTTTTGTGATAATTTTGATTTCAAGTAATATAGCATACAAAAAAAGACATTACTAAAAATTATTCATCAGGATAAAAGTACGATTCCACATTTCCATTATTTGTAGAATAATGCATTACTATCCCATGAGATAGTTTTGTTTTTCCAATTAATTTCATTAAAGTTTATTGAAAAATTTTTACTTAACAAAATGTGTGTTCAATAAAACAAACATTTCTAGAAATATCTAAAGTTCAACATCTTTGGTTTCTCTACTAAGCAATGTAGGAATTATCAGAATTATCGAACCAATCATAATATTAATTCCTAGAGCAACTGGAACCAATTCTTTTGAAACACTTGACATAAAGTATAATGCAATCAATGGGGACCATGAACCAAAGATCAATCCTGCGTTATATGAAAAACCAGCTGCGCTGTTTCGTATTTGGGTTGGAAATCGTTCTGAAAAATATGCAGGTATTGGACCTGATGCAGTAGATATAACAATGGCATAAACGATAACATACAATACCAAGCCATACAAATTATTCAATATTGCACTTGCAAGTGGAATTGAAACAAGAATTGATGCAGATACAAAAATAAGCATTGATTTTTTTCTGCCAATTTTTTGGGATAACCAACCAGTTAGGATCATCCCAACCCAAGAGGATGCAGTAGCATAAATCATAATTAGTGCAATCTGTTCTTTTTGAAAATCGCCAAACTCTCCCAAATATGTAGGCAGAATACTAATGGAGCCATGATACATGTAAACAAGCCCAGTCATTATTGCAGCGCAAAGCAAAAATTCCTTTCTGTGAATTTTTCCAAAAACAATACTTTTCAATGGAGTTTTAACAAGACCAGATTCTTTGTTCTTTTTAATCCATAACGGAGATTCGTCCATACTTAATCGCACAAAAAGGGCAACAAACCCAGGAATTATTCCTGTAAAAAAGAGTATTCGCCATCCAATCTCCTCAAACAACTGCCCTGGAAATAAAATAGTAATTATTTGAAAAGATATTGCAGCCAATAAAAAACCAAAAGAGAACCCACTTTGCAAAAATCCAGATACTACACCTCTCTTTTGTTTCGGCATACTTTCAATTGTTAGTACAGCGCCACTACCCCACTCACCTCCAGCAAATATTCCTTGAATTAGACGCACTAGTATCAAAAGAATTGGTGCCATCACTCCTACCATTAGATATGTTGGTAACAATCCAACTGCAAAAGTTGCAATTGAAAATCCCATTATGGTAATTACCATTGCTTTTTTTCGTCCAAACTTATCACCATAGATCCCAAAAATCACAGATCCTAAAGGTCTCATAATCAATGTAACAGTATACGATGCAAATGTTGCAAGTATGCTAAACACAGGATCCGCAGATGGAAAAAATAGCTGACTAATTGAAGGAATAACAAGTAGCATCAAAACTATATCATATCCATCTAAAGACCAACCAAGAAATGAGCCAATGGCAATTTTTTTCTGAGCTAAAGTTAGACTCATCAAGACAATTCCAGTCTAGTTGTATTTAGCCTTGATTTCAAAAATCAAAACATTTGCCATAGTAAAAATAGAGACCAATTACCAACAAAATAGAGCATGCCAGAGATTAATGTGGAAGAGTATGAGAAAAGATGTCAAGAAATTCTACAAGATAGCGAAGTAAGATTTGCCGCACTTTTAGATGAATTTGGAAAGATACTTGCTGGAGGGTA
The DNA here is from genome assembly GCF_013407385.1 of Nitrosarchaeum sp. AC2. NCBI lineage: Archaea > Thermoproteati > Nitrososphaerota > Nitrososphaeria > Nitrosopumilales > Nitrosopumilaceae > Nitrosarchaeum > Nitrosarchaeum sp. AC2. Next base: position 1,122,091 of record NZ_CP030847.1, read on the forward strand.
TAAAGCAGATGTGGATCCAAGATTAACTGAAGAGCAACACAATGAAGTTTGTAAAGAGTTAGCAGGAAGAGTAGTAAAAAGAAAAAAATTTGATGTAGAATTAGGATATGTAAAATATTCAGCATCTCGCAGAAAGCATGTTGTGATAATGAGTTTTCCAATCTTTGAAAAAGCAATAATGATAGTAGCAGAACCAAATGTCAACATTGATAGATTAGCATTTAGAATAATTGAAAAGCTGGGTCGTCAATGGGGCGAATTTTTTGGGGAATGAATTTTAAATCATTTTACAATACAGAAAAATTACTTCATCACGTTACTTTTGAAATCACTTATTGTTGAAATAGTACGTTTTGTCTCATGACCAATATCATGAATTGTAGCACCATTGTATTTTTTGTCAAGATACCTGCCAGTTAGGATCATAGGAGCAGCAATTGCATTACTAATACCGGTAGGTTCGGGTATCCAAAATATAATAAATCCAATTTTTTGAAGTTTTTTACCTGGAGCAGATGCTCGTTGAACACATCCCAAAGAACGGGCAGTTGATTTATCATCAAATTTTGTTATGTCCATGTATAATGATGCTCTTCTCTTGGCTGAATCAGAAAATTTACGTATTTTATCTAGGCGTGCCTTTAAGTGATCAACCATGATTTCCATTTAGAAAAAATCAGATAAGATTCAATGATCAATATCAATCACCTGTGTGTCAATAAAGGATAACAAGCCTAAGAGACACCCAATTATACTAGGCTTAGTTTAATTACTAAGATACATTGAAGGATAAAAATTCCAAGAGATTAGACTCTATCAAAGCAGCTCATCAGTCAGAAAAATCAAGCTATAGCACTAGGATGGAGGATTATTTGGAGGTAATCTCTGAGATTGTAGAGCTAAAAGGATATGCAACTACATTAGACATTTCACGATACATGAATGTGAGTGCACCAAGTGTTACAAAGATGCTACAAAGATTAGAAGAAAACAAGTTGTTAGAATATGAAAAGTATCACGGGATTAATCTAACAAGTAAGGGTACTCAGATAGCAATCGAGATAAGACAAAACCATGGAATTTTGCTAGAGTTTTTTGAGATTTTGGGAGTGAATCATGAGACTGCTAACAAAGATACTGAAGGAATTGAACATCACTTGAATCCAAAAACAATCAAACAATTACGAAAGTTTATCACATTTTTAAAAGCAAATCCAAAAATTATTGAAAGTTTTAAGAATCCATAAAATATGCCAATCTATTGTTCCTTTAATCATTAAGAAATATTTGAATATCGTTTTGAGATGATGCTAGTTTCATTAAAGTTCGTGACGCTTCAGAACGTTTTGGAATTGTAATCTCACCTTTTTTCCCAATTCTAACTGAAGTTACATAGTTATCATGAACATAAATATCAGCATGCATTGAAGAATATTCTCTGCCAACAGTTAAAACTAAACCACTCTTAGATTCTGAAAAATGAAAAGATATTTCATTAGATGAATTTGTAGATTCATAACGATTAGAATTAGTCTTTTCAACTACATCAATGTGTATTTTTAGCACTTTTTCAATCTCACTAATGTTAGAACCACCTTTTCCGATAATTGATGCCATTGATTGTTTATCTACTAAGATTTTGGCTCGATTGTCAGACAATATCTCAACTTCTACTCTAGGATCATATTTCCTAAAGAGCTCGCGTATTTTGTCTTCTGCAAGTTTTTCAATACCTACTTTTTGTACTTTTTTTGATACTGGAACTATGACATTCTCTTCACCAAATGTGTAAATTTCATGCTCAAGCACATGATCTGCAAAATTTCTAATCTCAATTACTGGTCTTGCCAAATCAGATTCGGTCATTCCAGTTGGAACCTTAATCACAAGCTCCAAATCATATATTTTCCCTATCGTGCCATCTTTAACAAAAACTACAGTATCAATAACATTTGGAATTATTCCTAACTCGATTTTTCCGATAAAACGTTGTATTGCATCCAAAGGAGAGTTCGCATGTACAACACCGACCATGCCAACACCAGTGAGTCGTAAATCAGCAAACGTTCGAAAGTCTTCTCTTCGTCTTACCTCATCAAAGATTGTGTAATCAGGACGAACTAATAATAAAATATCAGCGGAGTTATCAAAACTACCATCAAGCTTTGTGTATTGAGTAATTCCTGGATCCACTTGCAAATCACGTGGAGATTCAAATGTTTTTACAATCTTTCCAGTATTATGATAAAAATTGGCAAGGCTAGATGCAAGAGTACTTTTCCCAGAACCTGGAGGACCAGAGATTATAATGCCTTCAGCCCTATCAGAGAATCGCTTCATTAATTCTTCAGAAATAGCATAATCATCCAAAGTCAATTTCACGATAGGATGAACGATTGTGATTTCAAATGCTTCAGAAAATGGAGGCTTGGTAATTGCAATTCTATAATCATTGTACTGAATTACATATGCACCAGTTTTTGAGATTTCAACAGTACTAGAATCAGAAGCAGTAGTCTCTAAAATTTGAGAGGTAATTAGTTGGAGGTATTCACGGGTTAAAATTTCATCGTTTAGTTTTGTCAAAACAAATGACCCAGGTTTTCCTTTTTTGCCATTGGTGGCATGTTCTCTTTTAGGTGTACACTCATTGTTTCAGAGTCAAAAAATTTTAAAAATTCCAAAGTAATGTTTTTAGGAATTGGTTTTACAAACACAGATTCCAATCCTTCGGTTTGTGCCACCAGGTGTTGAACATTATCAGAGGTATACAGAATTGCTTGATTTTGTTTTGCAACATCTTTTATTATCGCATCAATTCTACCAGAACCAGCCATACGAATATCCTCAGAAGTTGGGTGCGAGCCTGAAAGTGATATGACCAACTCAAAATTACCTGATATTTCTTTAAGTTTTTTTATTGCTTCCAAACCAATAAAACCCTGTTCTTTTTTCTGAGATGCTTGTGATTGTAATTCATCAAAAACTGCTTGAGGTATAATGATTTCAGAATTTTTAATTTTTCCTGATTCAATCAATATGATTAGTTGTCCATTAATTATGATACTAGTATCTACAACAATCTTTGACAAATCTTCTATCAATTTTAATTAAAGTTAGATCCTAAATTACTTTGCCAAAACATCTGAAACAACTTTCAATATGTTGTTAAAATTAAACGGTTTTGAAATATAAGATGAGGCACCAAAATCCAAACATTGTTGAATAACTTTCTGATCATCACTTGCAGTAACCAAGATAATCTTGGCTTTTGGATCTTTTGAGAGTATTTCTTTAACAACAGTAAATCCATCTTTTTTAGGCATTGCTAAATCTAAAAGTAACAAGTCAGGATTAAATTTGAAAAAAAAATCTACACTTTCTGCACCATCTTTTGCCTCACATACAATATTATGTTCACCTATAGACAAAATATCTTTTAAGACAAGTCTAATTGCATCAGAATCATCGGCAATCATAATGTTTCCCATTAAATCATCTTAAACTGACAGGTAATTAAAAAGGTTGATCAGATAAAGTAGAAGATATTTGGGAAATCTTTTGTTTTATTTCATTCAAATTAATATCGGATTGAGTCATAGATTTCTTCATGGCATCAACTGAAATGATAAGAGATTCAAATATTTCATCAGTTATTGTCTCATCTGTTATCTTTTTTAACAGAGAATCAAGCATCGATGATAGAGCACCTAATTCATCTTTTCCCATCATTGGAGCAATCCTTTGATTTTGTGAGTTGATTTTTGAATTTTGGAGGCATTAGCAGATACATCTAGAGGAGTATGACAAGCACTCAAGATATTAGAAATTGTAGAAATTTCATCGTTTATTTCAGCAGTAGCAACCTTAAGAAATTCATTAGACATATTGGTACAAATAAAGAAACCATGCTCATTATTTTTATACTCTATGTTAAGAGTTAGACAGTGTGAAGATAATCAACAAGACATATGTCTTGGTTCTAATATTAATTGTTGCAGCAATAATTAATTTATTATTGCTTTATGAATCACAACAAATAGATAATTCGCTCTCAAATTCAATTATCAAAACAGGGGATCTGAAAGTAGATGCAGAGCATATTTCATCTTTAGCAATATCTGTAGCAAATGGAGATATCAATGATAAAGATAATCTAAATAATGTAATAAAAGACATAGATGAATTTCTATTGAAATTAGAAAACGGTGGAAGTGTTAATGGACAACAACTACAAAAAATTCCAACCGGGTTAACTGAAGAATATAATAAAATGAAGACATCTTGGGAATCATACAGAGAGAAAATAATAAAAGTAGAAAAAACATCGGTTTTTGATCGAGAAGCAACAAATGCCATGAATTATGTTCTACAAAAAATGGCGAACTTGTATTATCAACAAAAACAGTATCTGATGAATTATCAAATCTAGATAGAGATTATAATAGACATAAAGAAATTGCAAAAGAATTAGAAAAATCGGCAATAGAGATAGGACAGTTAACATTGTTAATTTCAATTGGAGAAGAGGATAACGTACAACAAAAATTGAAAAATGAGAGAATAGCATTTGAAATAGAACTAAGGAAACTGCTAGGAATACCAACAGAAGAATTAGATGTTGAAAGCGTAGGAAAAACAAATGAAGAGTTAATTCCAATTCCTAGGGAGAATTCAAATGAATTACGAAAAATTGATCCTTTGTGGGAAGCATTACAAGCAAGAATAATTATTCTTGAAGAAAGAGCTCTTTTATCTCCAGATTTTAATTTGGCAAAAAATGAAATGATTCAACAAAAATCAATTTTGTTTTCAAGTATAGATGATATCTTATTGTCGTGGAATGCCGAAATTGTAAAAAATAGTCAAGAAGGACAAATCATCATTCAAGCATTATTGTTAATTGATGTAGGAGTATTCTTTTTGGTGTTATTCATCATTCGTCAGTCATTATTACCTTTAGGATTAATTACAAATGCACTTTCAGAAATAAAAGAAGGCACGTATGGAAGAAAAATAGAATACAACAAAGCGGATGAAGTTGGAACCTTAGTAGACACATTTAACGTGATGTCAAACACGATTAAAGAAAAAGATGAACAAACTAAGAAAACAGATATTGCAAAAGATGAATTTTTAGCAATGATCACTCATGAATTAAAAACACCACTAGTACCTATTCAAGGATATGCAGATATTTTACTAAGTGAGCATTTAGGAAAATTAACAGACAAACAGAAAGAAAGAATCAGCATCATAAAAACAAGTTCAGAGACATTACTATCAATTATATCAGATTTACTTGATGCTCAAAAATTAGAATTAGGTCAACTTAGAATGAAAAAAGAAACACATAATATTAAAAATACTATCGTTGAAGCGCTAGCAGATTTTGAGCCGGATTTACAAAAAAAGAAAATAACAAAAATCATAGACTTGCAAGATGTCCAAATTGATTATGACCCAGTTAGAATAAAACAAGTTCTTACTAATTTAATCAAAAATAGCTTAAACGTAATACAACCAGAAGTTGGAAAAATTGAGATTACAATGAAAATTCTACCACAGAATATTCAAATTAGTGTAAAAGACAACGGGATTGGAATACCATTAGAAAAACAACAAGACTTGTTTAAGAAATTTTATCAGGTGGATGCAACATTAACAAGAGAAAAAGGAGGCAGTGGTTTAGGATTAGCAATATGCAAAGGAATAGTTGAAAGTCATGACGGTACAATTTCTGTGAAAAGTGTTCCAAATCAAGGAGCAGAATTTACAATAACTCTACCGAAAAATTCACAACCAACAAAGTCCCCAATTGACATTAGTTAAAGAAAACAAACTTTCTTAACTAAAATCACTCACTCTCCCTAAAAAATGGATTTTTTAGAATTAAAAATAATGAATCAAGATAATCACACAGATGAAAAAAATGGTGAATTTTATGAAAATTGTGCTATATATTTTGAATTCCTACGTAAAAAAGGACGTACTGATTACAATTTTGAAGATGAATATTACTTCACCATGCCTGCCATATCAAATCATTAATTCAAAATATAAGATCAATTTTATCAATTTAATATAGAATAAATTCTCAGATTAAAGGACTATCGAATATGTCTTCAGATAGGTTGTAAAAATGAAATACCAAACAAATAGAACATACAACCAATAAGAATAACTTACAATCAACAATATGCCAGATAATGAGAGCATGAATGAAGAATTAGAAACAATAAGACAAAATGTCAAAACATGTACTAAATGCAAACTTTCCACAACAAGAACAAATTCAGTACCAGGGAAAGGAAATTTTAAAGCAGATGTAATTTTCGTAGGAGAGGCACCTGGAAAAAATGAAGATCAGAAGGGGGAGCCATTTGTAGGAATAGCTGGTCAAAGACTCAACAGTGCATTAGAAAATGCTGGAATATCCAGAGAATCGATTTATATCACAAACATTGTGAAATGCAGACCACCAAAAAATAGAGTTCCTTCTATTTCTGAAAGAGATGCCTGTGATAATTATCTTCAAAAAGAAATAGCAATAATAAAACCAAAAATAATTTGTATTTTAGGAAATACTGCATTTAACTCGATCTTAGGAGGTTCTGAAATTATAAAATATAGAGGAAAAATTGTAAAAAAAGACAAACAGATTTATTTTCTGACAGTACATCCTGCAGCAACAATTTACAATCAAGAATTAATCACAGTATTAAAAGAAGACATCATAAAATTATTTGATTTAATCAGAGAGTTAAAAAACAACAAACAAATTTCAATAGACATTGACTATACTACCTAGAACATTTTATACAAAAGATACGGTTACAGTTGCAAAAAATTTACTAGGAAAAAAAATAGTTCGTAAGATAGGTAGAAAAGAAATCTCAGGAATAATAATAGAAACTGAAGCGTACAGACATAAAGACGACCCAGCAAGTCATGCATTTAGAAATATTACTGAAAGAAACAAAGTGATGTTTGGAGAAGTAGGAAAAGCATATGTCTATTTTACGTATGGAATGCATTATTGTTTTAACATCGTTGCAAGAAATTCAAAATTTCAGGCAGGCGCTGTCTTGATTAGAGCAATAACTCCTGAAAAAGGAATAGAAATTATGGAAAAAAATAGAGGCATGAAAGATTCAAAAAGATTAACAGATGGGCCTGCAAAATTAACTCAAGCACTTGGAATTACAAAAAAACATTACGGATTAGATCTAACAATAAACTCAGAATTATTCATCACAGAGGGAATAAAAATATCAGGTAAAATCATTTCCAGTCCAAGAATTGGAATTAAAAACGCTACCGACAGATTATGGAATTTTAAAACTGTAACACGATGAATTTATTTTTCATTGTTTTCATCTAATGTCCAAGGTACAAATCGGCCCAAAATTTTTTCCCAGTTTAATCTCAAAAGTAAAACAACAACAACAGTCATCATAATTCCAAATACAATAATTCCAACATATACCGTAGTTACATCAGCAATATCTTCAAGATATGGTTGTACTAATGACATTCCAAGATGATGAGAAATAAAGACAATAGAATAGCTAAGAACCAGTTTACCAGCAAGTGTGGCTATGAAAAATCGTTTGGGATTGTATTTTGCAAGTCCTAGTGGAACATAAATCAAGTCATCAGGTATAGGAGTTGCTGCTGCAAAAAATGCAGCCCCTGCACCATATCGTTTTACTAATCTTTCAAATGGTCGCATTCTCTTTCTAGTTTTTTCACTAATAATACGGCGCCCTTGATAACTTACATAAAAGATAATTTGTTTTGCAGCAGTTGCAGCTAGTGCAGAAAGAATTGCCAACACATGAAGATCGAATTGATCACCTACAGACATTGAAGCAAGAAAAATAAATCCAGGTAGAGGAATAAATGGAATTAAAGAACCAAAAAAATTAACCAATACTAAGCCAAGATACCCAATTTCAGGAGCAAATGGAAAAATTGCTGAAAAATCCACAAAACAATCATCAGATAGGCATTATTTATTAAAAGCGAACTGGGGATTATTTTTCAAAATGCACCACAATCATTAAAATATCATCTTTTTACAACAAAACAGATGATAAAAAAAGAATATGTAAAAATCTGTGATGAAATATCAGGAATTAGTCCGTTTATTAGATTTGTAGGCATAGTTGGAAAGGGAGGAGAGCTCTTAGCATACAAAAGAAGACCAGAGTTGATCCCACTTTTAGATGCAAAAAATACCCAGTACCAGTTTTCACACATTGCAATAAAAACAGACTTGGAAGAATTCTTTGATAAAAATCTTGGAGAAGTTGAATTTGTATGGGAGGAAAGAAAAAAAGTTCAGACAATATCATTTGCGATTAAAAAAGTTAGAGTATGGATATCAATTGATAAAAAAGTAATACGTTCAGAGATGCTACGAATAATTGATTCATGCTTGCCAATTGTAAAAAAACATGCAAAGGTATAGACCACAATTTACAAAAAATAGATTTTAGAATACGACCATTAACTTTTTTAGAATATTTATTTTAAGAAACCCATGGAAGAAATTGATGAAATTAAAGAGGTAATAAATAAAATAAACATGAGAAATTCAGGTTCTAAAGATTATCAAAAAATGAAAATTGAGGAGTTAAGTGCAAATATGAGAGAGGTTATGAAGTTTCAACAAGATATAATTCAAAGAATTGAAGATTTTGAGGTAAAAGGATTACAACATGATTTAACAAATTATGCAAAGACTATTTGCAAAAACACAACAGAAAGAGAAATACTAAAAATTCAAGACGTTTATCTAAAAAAAATTGAAACGGAATATTTAAAATAAAAAATCATAGTGGAACATCATACAACCAACAGCGAACATAGCCAGTATCTGTTTTAAATTTGGGTGGAACCATTTTACATTTATCTATTGCAAGTGGGCACCTCTCAATAAATCTACATTGAGTTGCAGGTTCCATAAGACTAGGAGGATTACCTTTGATGTATTTAGGAATATTTCCTTTTAATGTTGGAATTGATTCCAGTAGCCCCTGAGTATAAGGATGCTTTGGATTTTTGTAAATTTCATAAGAGGAACCAAACTCTACCATTTGCCCACCATACATGATTCCAATTTTATCAGCAATTTCAGATAAAACTGCCAAATCATGTGTGATTAACATAATTGACATTCCGTCTTTTTTGAGTTTTTTCAAGAGGTTAATAATTTGAGCCTGAATCAAAACATCAAGTGCAGTTGTAGGTTCATCAGCAATTACAAATTTTGGTTCAAGCAATAATGCCATAGCAATTATCACTCTTTGTTTCATTCCTCCACTTAGCTCATGAGGATATTTTTTTAAAACAATATCATCCAAACTGACAGAATGCAGTGCGTTTAGAATTGTATCATCAAAGTTTCCTGTAAAATTATGTTGGTTTAGAACTTCAACAAATTGTTCACGAATGGTAAACACAGGATCAAGAGAATTCATAGCTCCTTGAAATATCATTGAAATTTTTTTCCATCTGAATTTTCTAGTAAAGTCAGATTCAGATATATCCAATATCGAAGTATCGTCTAGAATTATTTTGCCATTTGCTTTACCTCCCAAAAGCATTCTAACAATAGAAAGACCCAAAGTGCTTTTTCCACAAGCACTTTCACCTGCAATACCTATAGATTCGCCGTCGCTTAAATTAAAATCAACGTCATCTACTGCATATACTGGACCCTTTGATGTATGATATTGAGCTGAAAGCCCATTGACGATTAATACCACGTATTTAGTAAAATCAAACTAGAATTTCTGTCTTGCACTAAATAGTTAAAAAATTTAGCCATAAAAAATATCACCATAATTTACCATATTTTTGTAATAATGTTTTTGCATCACCAATTAAGGTATCTAATGTATGAGAATCATAATTTGTACCTGTAAAATCAGTGTCAGTAAGAATTGCACCATCAAAGTTAGTATGTCTTAGATTCACTCCGCTAAGATTTGCATTGGTCAAATTAGCACTTCTCAGATCAGCATAAAACAAGTCAGCCCCTCTAAGGTCAGCATCTTGAAGATCTGCACCGTATAGTTCGGCGTCCCAGAGTTTTGCATTGGAAAGATTTGTGCCTCTCATATTTGCACCTCGTAGTTTGACATAAAACAAGATTGCATTATGGAGATTAGCCTCGCTTAAATCACTACTACTCAAGTCAGCATTATGGATATCTCTATTTTGAAGATCAACACCACACATAATTGAATCAGACATATTTCTTCCAATGAGATCTTCATAATCAAAATTAATGTTGGTAAGATTTCGTTTTCGAAAAACATCAGATGAATTCATACAACATAGCAAAAGACATCACATTTGAATTTAGATAAAAACATGTTAGAGTGATTTTTTACTAAGGCGATCAATTAACCAAATTTGCTTATGAATAGATGAATGATTCAAAGATCAGTAATTGGATTCGCTAAGGGATATAAACAACTTTACAGAAAGAAAAAAATCGATTCAAATGAAACTACCAATATGTAATTTTGATGCAAAAAATGCAGTGCTTTGCCCAAAATGTGAAAACAATGTAGAAACAGGGATAATTACAAAGGCAGATGCAGATGCATCAATTATTCTTGCAAAGTTGGCAAAATCAAATCCAACTATCGATAAATTTTCACTTTATTCATGTAAAGAATTCAATGGAAATTATGTACTGGCACTAGCCAAGAACGACATTATGGTGATTCGACAAAGCCGTGTACTCTATAGATTACTTCAAGATCAATTCAAAGGAAAAATATGGCTTGTAGAAGCTGATGAAGATGATAAAAAATTCATAGAAGATTTATTTTTTCCAACAAAAATTTTGTCAATTAATTCAGTTTGGGCGCCTGGTGGAGTCCAAAAGACAAAGGCAGTTGTATCTGGAAAATGGACCCCAAGATTTCCAATCGATACAAATAAGATAATTCAAATTGTCAAAAATGCCCGAAACCTTGACATTGAGATAGAATTTGAAGAAAAAAGACGGTGAAAATAGTGGGATTTGTTAAAACTCATGATATTATAGAACTAGACACCACACTCATTGGAAAAGAAGTGGTGCTTGGGGGATGGGTAGAGGATCTCCGAAAATTAGGAAAAATGACATTCATCACACTAAGAGATGTTTCTGGAATTTCTCAAATCATAGTAAAGGGTGAGTTAAATGATAATCTAGGAGAAATAAACCGTCAAAGTGTAATTAGTGTAAAAGGAATAGTACAAGAAACAAAGGCAAGAGATTTTGCTTTTGAAATAAAGGCAGAAGAGATAGAAATTTTAGCAAAAGCGATTCACCCATTGCCAGTTGATCCAATTGGAAGACTAGAAAGCAATATCGATACAAGATTGAATCATCGTGCATTAGATATGAGAAATCAGAAAACTGCATCAATTTTCAAATTAAGACATTTTGTTTTAGAAACATTACGTAAAACTTTATCAGAAAAAAAATTTATCGAGATCACAACGCCAAAAATAATTGGCAGTGCAAGTGAAGGGGGTGCAAATTTATTCTCATTGGATTATTTTGGCAAGACAGCATATCTTGCACAAAGTCCACAGCTATACAAAGAACAAATGACAATAGGGTTAGAAAGAGTGTATGAGATTTCAAATTTCTATAGAGCGGAAAATTCACATACAGGTCGTCATCTTAGCGAGTTTACAAGTGTGGACATTGAAGCTGCGTTTATGGATTACAATGATGTAATGGATATTTTAGAATCACTAGTAATGGAAGTTTACAAAGTAACTTCCGAGAAATGTAAAAAAGAACAAGAAGAAATTGGACATATAATTGAAATTCCAAAATTCCCTTTTGAAAGAATAACATACACTCAAGTTATTGAGGAATTAAAAAAAGCAGGGGAAAAAGTAGAGTTCGGCGATGACTTGCTTGATTCACATCTAAGAATAATTGGAAAGAAACACCCAGGATTTTATTTCCTAACAGATTGGCCAATGAAGTTAAAACCATTTTACATTAGAGAAAAGGATGAAGATCCAAAATTGTCACGCTCATTTGATCTTCAATTTGGATATCTAGAGTTATCTTCAGGAGGAACAAGACTTCATAATACCGACGTACTAAAAGCAAGACTCAAAGAACAGGGTCTTGATCCTGCTCAATTTGCTGACCATCTGCAGACATTTGATTGGGGAATGCCTCCACATTCAGGTTGGGGAATGGGTTTGGACAGATTAATGACCACATTAATTGGCATAGATAATGTTAGAGAAGTTGTACTGTATCCAAGAGATCCAGACAGATTGAGTCCATAAATTCAGATTTTTATTATAAAACAACAACAGAAATTACATGATAGAACAAACTGATGCAAAAAAAGTAGTAGAAGTGATAGGAAATAATCTGATAGGAGTCTCACATGACTCCAACAGCTTTCAAAAATTACCAGATTCTTTTTGGGGCTATTTTGCAAGAGGGCATGATACAAAAGGGACATTTGGCGTGATAGTCACTTATTCAGAAGACGGAAAGGATGTGGATGAGTTAATCAAAATGTATGAAGAGTGGGCTAACAAAAATAAAAGTAAAGAATCCAAATGAATTATTTGGTTTCTTTTAGGAGCTTTCTATACTCATGACACTCTTTACAAATAGGCTTTCCCTTGTACTTTGGATTTCCATCTGTGATTTTTAAAGTGCCTTGATTTATTTTACAAATAACACAAAGAACCATCATTAGATTTTGGAATCAGCAATTTATAAAAATTGGCAATTTGTTTAATTATGAAATAAAGTACGCTTACAAAAGAAGTAACAACTCTGAAAATGGATAAACAAGTTAACAAAATAGACATAAATCAATCTTTAAAGTTTTTAAAAATGCCAACCAGATAATCAAATTATTTACACATTTGAGAAGTTAATTAAAAATAAGAGTATCATTTATGGATACAAATCAACAAGCATTTTTGTGGATGGTAAAAACTCAGAAAAAAATTCATGAAGAATACATTGAGAGAATATCTAAAGCATATTAGTAATTGCCTGAGTAAATTCGGATGTAGATTTTGTACCACCTATATCTTTAGTTTTAACACCAGTTTTTACTAAATTAAAAATCGTAGATTCTAATTTTTGTCCAACTTCAAGACATTTTGAATCATTATTTTTTGCACCAAGCCAATCAAGCATCATTTTGATAGATAAGAGAAACGATGAGGGATTTGCAATATTCTTTCCAGCAATATCAAATGCGGCTCCATGAACTGGTTCAAATAAGGCAAAATTATCGCCAATATTTGCTGCAGGTGCCATACCTAATCCACCAACAACTTGAGAAGATTCATCAGATAAAATATCACCAAACAAGTTAGTAGTTACTATAACATCAAATTGTTCAGGTTGACGAATTAGATTCATTGCACATGCATCAACATACATTTGTTCAAATAAAATGTCAGGATAGTTTTTTGAAACTTCAGTGCATGATCTAGCAAATAACCCATCAGTAATTCGCATGACATTTGATTTATGAACACATGTAACTTTTTTCGTAGAATTTCGTTGTTTTGCAGTTTCAAATGCATATTTTGCAATTCTCTTAGATGCATTTTCTGAAATTATTCTTAATGCAACAGCTGAATCCCCCAAGCTAAATTCCTTACCAGTGTAAAGATCCTCGGTGTTTTCTCTAACAATCACCATATCAATATCATCTCGCAATGCAGGCATATGTGGGTAAGATTTTGCAGGTCTAATGTTGGCATACAAATCAAGTATCCTTCGTAAAACAACAATGACATCAGCAGCTGATTCGCCAACTGGGGCCTTCAAACATGCATCTGATTTTTTTATAGTATCAACTGTTTCATCAGGTAATGCTTTACCTGATTCTTTAAGGGCTTTATCGCCAGCTGATAATTTTGTAACATCGAATTTTAATCCGAGCTTGTCATTTATGGCATTAATCACAGAAACTGCAGATTCAGATAATTCAGGACCAATTCCATCACCAGTAATTAATGAAATTTTATACATAATAGAACATTATCTCAATACAATTTTAGGATTATCTTACCTGTTTTTCCTGAAGCATTTTTTTGAGCATTATTCTATTAATCGCATCAATCACTGCCTTAACAGATGTTGTTACAATATCTTCACCAACAGATTTTGCTGAGACTTTGTTTCCAAAAGCATCCTCTACTTTTACTGTAACCTCACATAATGCACTAGAACCACCAGAAATTGATGCCAATCCATAATCTTTAATTCTAATTTCAGAAATCTTTCCGGTAATTTTTTGAATGGCATTTAATGCAGCATCTACTGGACCGACTCCATAATCAGTTCCAATGTGATCCTGACCGTCAATGTTTAATTTTACAAATGCATAAGGCATTGTTCCAATTCCAGTTGAAACTGAGAATCCAGTTAGCTGAACAATTCGTTTGAGTTCTTTTTCTCCCAATACATCACTTGCAATTGATAACAATTCAACATCTGTGATTTGTTTTCCAGCATCACCTAATGTTTTGACTTTGTCTAAGATTTGTTTAGATTGTTCTTCTGTAGGTTTTACTCCATATTCTGCAAGCATCGCATTCATTCCATGAATTCCAGCATGTTTTCCAACTTGGAGCCATCGCTTTCTTCCAACTAATTCAGGACTGATTGGCTCGTATGTAAGCGGATTGCTTAGTACACCGTGTGTATGAATACCGGACTCATGACCAAATGCGTTTGTTCCAACTATTGCTTTGTTTGGTTGAACAATAATTCCCACAGTCTTTGAGATGAATCGTGATGTATCATAAATTAATTCAGATTTGATATTAGTCTCATATTTTTTCTCAAATGGAAGACATTTCAAAGCCATTGAAAATTCTTCTAATGATGCATTTCCTGCTCTTTCTCCAATTCCATTAATTGTTACATGTGCACAAGAAGCTCCAGCATGAATTCCCGCTAATGAATTTGCAACTGCCAAACCAAAATCATTATGACAATGAACACTTACCGGAAGTTTTGTAACCTCCACGGTATCTTTTGTTAATACTGCCATGTATTCAGGAGTAGAATATCCAACTGTATCAGGAATGTTGACTCTATCAGCTCCTGCTTTTGCAACATCACCAAATACTTTTTTTAAGAATTCTCGGTCAGTTCGGGTAGCATCTTCAGCTGAAAACTCTACTTGAAGACCTCTTGATTTTCCATACTCTACTGCTTCTATTGCTTTTTCAAGTGCTTGTTCTCTTGTCATTTTGAGTTTGTATTGTAAGTGAATATCAGAAGTTGCAATGAATGTGTGAATGTAATTTAATCCTGCATCAACTGCAGCATCAATATCATTTTTAATGGTTCTAGTCAATCCAGCAATCTCACACGATAATCCTGCAGCAACAATCATTTTGACAGCTTTGAATTCACCTGCAGAAATTACTGGAAACCCTGCCTCAATTGCATCAACCCCTAATTCATCTAGTTTTTTTGCAATTGCTAGTTTTTGATCTGGTGATAAGGAGACTCCAATTGTTTGCTCTCCATCTCTTAATGTTGTATCAAAAATTCTAATTTTCATGCTCCGCTCCTCTGTAAAGCGGCAACACCAGTTCTGGCAACATCAATGATTCCAAATGGTTTTACCAATTCTTCAAATGCTCTAATTTGATCAGGTGTAGCAGTCAATTCTACCATCATGGAGTCTTTTCTGACATCATGAATTTTGCCACCATACGCATTTGCTAATTTGTTTACTTCCATACTATCATTAGCATTACCGAGTTTTATCTTAAAAATACTTAGTTCACGATATACTGTTTTGTGCTCATCTAAGTGCCTTACTTCTAATGTATCAATCATTTTATCAAGTTGCTTTACAATTTGTTCAACTTGTTTTTCATCACCATACGTGGTAATTGTCATTCTTGAATATTCAGGATTGTCAGTGACACCTACGGAAATGCTATCAATGTTGAAATTTCTGGATCTGAAAAGATGAGTAACTTTAAACAAGATTCCAGGTTTGTTTTCAACTAATAAAGTAAGAATTGCCCACATGATGATCACTAAGATGGTAGAATCATATCCGCAAGAGAAGTTCCTGGAGCTACAAATGGTAACACATCTTCTTCAGGATCAATTGGAATATCAATAACAGTTGCAACATCACTTTTCAATGCTGTCTTTATTGCTTTATCTAATTCATCCATCGATTGTGCACGTATACCTTGAGCACCGTATGATTCTGCAAGTTTAACATAATCTGGACATTTTCCTTGATCAACTCCAATCATTCTTCGATTATAGAAAGTTCTTTGCCATTGTGCGACCATTCCCAATGTAAAATTATTTAATAAAAATACAATGACTGGAATATCCTCTAACACTGCAGTTGCAAGTGAATTTTCGGTCATACTAAAACTACCATCTCCTGCAATATCCACTACAGGAACATCAGGTCTTGCAACTTTAGCACCGATTGCAGCTGGAAATCCCCATCCCATAGTTCCAAGTCCAGTAGAACTAAAGAAAGTACCAGGTTGAATTACATCATAAAATAAAGATGCCCACATTTGATGTTGACCTACTTCAGTAGTTACAATAGAATCACGTGGTAAAACTTCTCTAAGTTTTCTCAATATTTTTGCAGCACCCATTTCACCTGGATGTAATTTTAAATGTTCTTTCCAGTATGCTTTGGTTTCTTTAACATGTTTGATCCAAATATTTTCTTCGTTTCTTTTAACAGCTTTTTGCATAAGCATTTTAACCATGATTCTAAGTGATGCACGTACATCACCTACCACTGCAACAGATGTTGTTTGATTTTTACCAATTTCAGCTGGGTCCACATCCATATGAATAATTTTTAGCCTCTTCTCAAAGGCTTCGAATGTTCCAACAGACCTATCAGAAAATCGTGTGCCTATAGCTAAAACACAATCAGCTTCAGTCATCATTTTATTTGCTTCCGCGTGACCATGCATTCCGATTGGACCTAATGATAACGGATGATTTTCAGGAAATGCACCTTTTCCTTTGAATGTAGTAACAACTGGGATCATAAGTAATTCAGCAATAGATTGTAATTCAGCAAATGCTGATGAAATAATTGTACCACCACCAGCTAAAATAATTGGTCTTTCTGCACTAAGCAACATCTCAATTGCTCTTTCAACATGCATGATATCAGGATCAGTCCATGGATGATAACCACGAATTTTGAATTCATCAGGAAAAACCATGGATGCCTCTTTTTGTTGGACATCTTTTGGGACGTCAATTAAGACAGGTCCTGGTCTACCTGTCTCTGCAATGTAAAATCCTTTTCTGACCATTTCTGGGATATCTCCAGGAGTTCTTGGTTGAAATGCATATTTTACAACAGGGTTTGCCATACCAATGATATCACTTTCCTGAAAAGCATCTTTTCCAATCATTGCTACTGGAACTTGACCTGTAACTGCAATCATTGGAGAAGAATCAGCTTGGGCAGTGGCAATACCAGTTAGAATGTTAGTAGCGCCAGGTCCAGATGTAGCAAAACACACTCCTGGTTTTCTACTTACTCTACCAAATCCATCAGCCATATGTGCTGCAGATTGCTCGTGTCTTACCAAAATATGTCTAATATCACATCTTGCAAATTCATCATACATTGGAAGGTTTGCACCGCCAGGTAAGCCAAATACTTCTTTGACCCCTTCTTTTTCCATAGCTACCATTAATGCTCTGGCGCCTGTCATAGTTTCCATTTTATTCAATCAAATCTTTCTCCATAATTTTAATGTGTTAAAATTCTGAGCACGTTTTACAGCACTAGATTAACTAGTGATAAAACACCCAACTTGTAACTTGTCTTTGTGCTCATTGAAATTCAAAAGTATTGTGGCATAGATAATTAATAAAGATTATCAGAAAAGTACCAGTGTTTTTAGACGTAGTTACTCCAGAAGACTTAAACTGATAATTTCTTACATCATAAATGACAATTTTGTCTGAAAATGAAGAAATCATTAGAATAATTGAAACACTTTTTGAATCAGGAAAGACAAAGGACTTTACATCACTTAGAAATATTCATCTTAACGATTCTAAATTTTCAAGTTTTAGTGACTTACCACCATATGATCTAAAAGATTTTCAAACTACAATTGAATTAGAAGAATTAAGATTTGTAAGTATTTCAGATTATGACTATCAAATAAAAAATCCAAAGATTAGTGTATTTGGAGATACTGCAGTGGTTGCATTAGAATTAAAACAAAAAGGAATGTTGGTCGATAACAAAGCATTCACAGGAGAGCATATTTCAATTGATGGGAGAGCAACTTTCGTGTTGATAAAGTATCCAACATGGAAAATTGCACATATTCATTTATCTAAAATATAAAATTATTTTTTATTTACTACAGGTTTGTTTTGATTAGGTTTGTTTTGATTAGGTTTGTTTTGATTAGGTTTGTTTTGATTAGGTTTGTTTTGATTAGGTTTGTTTTGATTAGGTTTGTTTTGATTAGGTTTGTTTTGATTAGGTTTGTTTTGATTAGGTTTGTTTTGATTAGGTTTGTTTTGATTAGGTTTGTTTTGATTAGGTTTGTTTTGATTAGGTTTGTTTTGATTAGGTTTGTTTTGATTAGGTTTGTTTTGATTAGGTTTGTTTTGATTAGGTTTGTTTTGATTAGATCTTTCATTTCGAAGTGATTGATATAATTTGTAGGCTTGATCAACATTTGAATTTCCATGTACAATAGATCTAACTGCTCTAATCATTGCTACGGGATTATCAGATTGCCAGATATTTCGACCCATATCAACACCTACTGCGCCGCCTTTGATTGCATTGTAAGTTAATTGTAAAGCATCTCGTTCAGGAATCTTTTTTCCACCTGCAACGATTATTGGGACTGGACAAGATTGAACTACTTTTTCAAAATTTTCACAATAGTATGTTTTAACAATATGAGCGCCTTGTTCTGCAGCAATTCTACATGCCAATGAAAGATATCTAGCATCTTTACCAAGTTCTTTACCTACGGCAGTAACTGCAAGTACAGGAATTCCGTATTCTTCAGCTTCATTAACTAATTTTCCAAGATTTACAATTGTTTGATGTTCATATTTTGATCCAACAAAGATAGACATTGCAAGGGCACTGGCATTTAGTCGGATAGCATCTTTGATACTAACGGTGATCTCTTCTTTTGACAAGTCTTCACCAATAATACTAGAGCCTCCAGAGACACGTAAAACCATCGGTACATTAGTAGAGGTTGGAACTGAAGTTCGCTGTACACCACGTGTGAGCATTAGTGAATCACAATATTTCAATAGTGGTTCAATTACTTTTTTCGGGTTTTCTAATTTTTCAGTTGGGCCTAAAAAGTATCCATGATCAACTGCTAACATTAATGCGCGATTATTTTGTGGTTTAATTATTTGTGAAATTCTATTTTTTAATCCCCAATCCATGTATCTTCGTTTTTGAAAGAATAAAAATACCTTTCTTAAGCCTTTCTTATTTTGTGATAATTATTTTCATTGCATTATCTCCACTTTTAGCATGATCAAATGCTTTTTGAGACTCCGAAATTGTATATGTATGAGTAACCAATTGTTTCACATCTATTTCAGATGACTCTATCAGTTTGAGAGCTTCCTTAGTATCATTATCAGATGCAGCATAACTTGTTACCAGAGTAATTTCTTTAGAATAAATTTTATTCATATCTAAAATGATTTTAGAGTCTTTCGAAGGAACACCAAACATCATAACAGCGCCACCTTTTCGTACCATGTC
Source organism: Nitrosarchaeum sp. AC2 (assembly GCF_013407385.1). NCBI lineage: Archaea > Thermoproteati > Nitrososphaerota > Nitrososphaeria > Nitrosopumilales > Nitrosopumilaceae > Nitrosarchaeum > Nitrosarchaeum sp. AC2. Next base: position 1,141,908 of record NZ_CP030847.1, read on the forward strand.
TATTGCATCGTCTAATGCTTTTAGACTGCTAGTTGCAACAATTGCAACATCTACACCACGTCCTTCAGTATGATCTAAAATTTTTTCTTTTCGTTTTTCGTCAAGAGAGTGGATTGAATCAGTAATGTTAAATTTTTTTGCAAATTTCAATCGAAATTCATTAACATCAAAGCAGAAAATCTTTGAGAATTTTTTGGATTTAGCAAGCATTACGTGCATCATTCCAGTTGGTCCAACGCCAAAAATAGCAACAGAATCTCCTTCACGATAAGAGTATTTTGTCCATGCCCTAACACAACATGCTAATGGTTCAATCATTGCAGCTTCTTCAAAACTCATAGAATCAGGAATATTTAGCACACCACCGTGGTCTACATTCCATTGTGGTACAACATACTCTTCAGATAAACCACATGGAGATAGATTTGTTTCATAATATTTTGGACACATTGTTTCATTACCATGATTACATAAGTGACAAGAGTAACATGGTACATGATGATGAGTAAATACTCTATCTCCTTTTTTAAATGCAGTAACATTAGAACCAACGTCCAGCACAATTCCTGCAGGTTCATGACCTAGTCGCATTGATGGTTGTCCATATTCCCCAAATACTTTTTCCAGATCAGACCCACAAATCCCACATGCATGCATTTGAACCAAAATATCACCAGAACTCAAAAGCGGCTGTTCTGTTTCGTTAATTGAAATAACAGATGGTTCCTTGACAGATGCAGTTTTCATATCAAAACTTTAGAATATTGAATATAAGTAGATTAAATTATACACCAAGTATCTTTTTGAGCATTAATCTATAATCAACTTCAGATTTTTCACTTCCTGCTGAAGGTAATGCAAAGACTAGAGTGGATTTTTCTGCACGAAGCTTGGTTAGTTCATCACTGATAGATTCAGTCATGTCATCACTTACCAATACTAATCCAACGTCAGAATCATCAGTTAGTTTTTTGATTTCGTCTAATGTCTTTTTAGGAGAATCAGATATCACACCAGGTACACCAGCTAACTGAAAGCTCGTAACAAAGGATTTGCTTCCAACAGTAAATATCTTCACAGTACAAAATTTTGTTTATTCTAATTTAACCCTTTTTGGTAGGCAGTGGATCAGGAAAGATTGATTTAGCATAAGACTTCAAAGAAGATATGGTAGAAATTGACAATCAAAAAAACGTCTATCTATTCACACATGGACGAATGGATCTACAAGAAAAAGCAATCACAGCCCTAGTCTCAAAAGGATTCTCGAAGGAGAAGATCATAATGGCAGTTCCAAACAAAGTTGGAAATGTTGGTGATTACATGGCTATGCTTTGGATGCCACCTACACCAGATCATATAAAAATTCAACACATAACCAAAGTTGAACAAGTAAAACCAGAAGGAATGATAGGGTTATGGAAAGGGGTTTCTAAAGATGATATCGATACTGTTTCACTAGGATAAACTTAAGAAAATCCAGCCCCAAACTCATCGCCTTTTTGAAGTGGATCACCAGAATCAGAATTTTTTAATTTTAAATAAAGTAGTGATTCGTAAACCAATTTTAATGAATCATCTTCGTTTAGATTTGAATTTGATTTTACATCGTCTTTGTATTTTTGAAGTTTCTGAACATTTTGTTCATCAACAGAAATTCCATCAGATTCCATCATTGTTGCAATTTTTTCAATTAATGAATTGTATTGATTCTCATCCATAATTATTTGGTATTTTTTCCTGGTTATTAACAAGTTCTAATTTAGTATTATTATAAATCAGAAATCAATCCTGAAAGAAAAACACTATACTCATCATCAGAAAAGATAATTTTTTCAATTTTGTTTTCTCGTTGTGCTAAATACACAGATTCCAAATGATAGCAAGTTGTTTTTTCATTTAATCGTCCAAAATAATACCCATTGCATGAACAATACTCGGCATCAGGATCTAACCAATGCTCCTTGCTTTTTCCTACTACTGTCCAAATCTTTCTTTGACTTGGTTCAAAGAGATGTAATTTAACTCGATTTTCAGAAACAACAGATTTAATTCTCTCAGAATCTTTGTTCACAAGAATTTAATCCAAAGTCCATCGTATATCTTTGATGCCAAAAACAAGAATAATGCCATTAAAACCAATAATGGTTTTAGAAGGAGAAAAAAAGAATCTCATAATAACAGATATCCATATTGGTTTTGAAAGCATATTTGCATCAAATGAAATTTTTATTGGAAAGAATTCTTCTATCAATGAAACAATATCAGAATTATTAGATGTAATTGAATTAGAAAAACCAGATTCTCTGATTTTACTAGGGGATGTAAAATCAAGTATTAAAAATATTTCAAAGAGCGAATGGGATGATGTTCCATTATTTTTTAAAAAAATCCAAGAAAAATGTCACATAACATTAATTCCTGGAAATCATGATGCAAATATTCAGAGACTTATTCCTGAAAACATTTCAATGATCAGTGCTACTGGAATGGTAGAAGAAAACATTTTACTTACACACGGACATACAATGCCTTCAAAGAATTTTTCTCATGTTGACAAAATTATAATGGGTCATGTACATCCAGTATTTTTTCAAGAGGATTCATTATTAAATGGACAAAGAGTTTGGGTGACAATGAAAACAGAAAAACAAAATATTTTTCCAAACAAATCGGGAGACATAGAGATTACGATAATTCCATCATTTAACAGATATTTTTATGCAACACATAAAAAAAAATATAAAAAATCCATTTCACCAATAATAGAAAGAATCAAACATGTATCAACGGCTAAAATAATTACGTTAGATGGGACGATTATTGGGGACGAATCAATGATTGATCAAGTATTATGAAATATACATCAAGAAAATATTTCAACATAAATGAAATTCAAAATAAAATTATAAAATTCATTTCTTAAGATTAATCAATTTTATCATATGGTTCTATTGGGTCTCTGGTTGTTTTATTATCTTTAAGCCATTCCAGAGTCTTTACAAAAGAATCAGCAAGTTCAATGGTAGTAAGAACAGGAATCCCTAATTCCAAAGATTTTCGTCTAATTTGATATTCATCTTCAAGCATTCCAACATATTTTTCAAGTGTTGATGTACTTGGAATATTTATGATGAAATCTATCTTTCTATCATAGAGTAAATCCGCAATGTTTGGTTTTCTTGTAGGCTCAGATATTTTATGTACAACTTCAATATCACCTATTTTTTCTTCAAAAAATTCTGCAGTGTGTTCTGTTGCTACGATTTTAAATCCAAGACCCTTTAATCGCGCAATAGGTTGTAGTAATTTTTCTTTGTTTTGAGAACCACCAACAGTTACTAGCGCAGTACCTGTTTTAGGAAGAGTATACCCTGCAGAAGTAAGTCCTTTGGCTAGTGCATCGTAAAAACTCGTACCAAAGCATGCAACCTCACCAGTTGATTGCATCTCGACACCTAATGTAATATCTGCTCCCTCTAATTGCATAAATGAGAACTGTGGTACTTTGATTCCAAAGTTGTGAATTTTTTGCCATTTATTTTCAGGCATTTTAGGTAGTGGCTTACCCAAGATTGCCTTTGCCGCAAGCATAATTAGATTTGTCTTAACAAGTTTAGATACAAATGGCATAGAACGTGATGCTCTTATGTTTAATTCAATTACATAGACATGATCATCATGGATTAAAAATTGTAAATTGAATGGCCCCTTAACATTAAATGTTTTTGCAATCTTTATAGAATATTCAGTTATGGTATCAATAGTTTTATTGTTTAATCGCCATGGAGGAATACACATCATAGCATCACCAGAGTGAACGCCTGCGCTTTCAATGTGTTCAACTATTGCTCCAATTATTACATCAGTGCCATTACTAACTCCATCAACATCAACTTCAAGTGAATTTAACATGAATTTTGAAATCACTACAGGATGATCAGGAGATACATCAGTTGCTTCCTTAACATATTTTTTTAGTTCATCTTGAGACCAGACAACTTTCATTGCAGCTCCAGACAACACATAGGAAGGTCTAACAATTACGGGGAATCCTACATCATTTGCAAAGTTTTTGGCTTCTACAACATTTGAAAATGCCTGCCATCGAGGTTGTTGAATGTGTAATTTATCTAATTCAGCACTAAATTTAGAACGGTCTTCTGCTCTATCAACATCATTTGCACTAGTACCCATAATGTTAACACCCAGTTTTGCAAGACCCAATGTAAGATTATTTGCAGTTTGGCCTCCAACACATGTGATAATTCCTTTTGGGTTTTCAAATTCAGCAATATCTAAAATTCTCTCCAAAGTCAATTCTTCAAAATACAATCTACTGCAAATATCATAATCAGTTGAAACGGTTTCAGGATTACAATTTACTACTGAAACATTTTTTTCTCCATTTTCTTGCAAACCCCAAACCATGTTTACAGTGCCCCAATCAAATTCTACACTACTGCCAATACGATATGGTCCAGCACCTAGTACAATTACTCCTTTTTCATCAGGATTAACGGTAATATCATTTTGATTCCCACCATATGTCAGATATAGGTAATTTGTGACCGCTGGCCATTCAGCTGCAAGCGTATCAATTTGCTTTACAGATGGTAAAACCCCTGCTTTTTTGCGTATTTCACGTACTTCTTCAGGAGATTTATCTTTAGCACGAGCAATTTGCTTATCAGAGAATCCCAATTTTTTTGACTCCCAAAGTAAAGGAGTTGAAAGTTCTTCTTGTTTTAATTTAGATTCTACATCTACGATGTTTTTGATCTTTTCAATAAACCATGGATCAATTGAAGATAATTTGTAAATTCTTTCAACTGAAATTCCAATTTTGAGGGCAGCTGCAACATAATACAAAATCAAATCATCAGGATGAGATAGTTTATCTTCTATTTGCTCTTCATCAAATGTTTTCATGTTTGCTCTGTTTAAAACAAGTCCGTCATTTCCAATGTCAAGCATACGTATTGCTTTTTGTAATGATTCCTCAAAGCTTCTTCCCACTGCCATAACTTCACCAACTGATTTCATTGTAGGACCAAGTTTTCGTTTTACAAGATCAAATTTACCAAAATCCCATCTAGGATGTTTACACACAATATAATCTAACGATGGTTCAAAACAAGCAGTAGTGGATTTGGTGATTCTATTAACTAATTCAGGGAGAGTATATCCCAATCCAATTTTGGCAGACATGTATGCTAATGGATATCCAGTTGCTTTGCTTGCAAGTGCAGAAGAACGAGACAATCTTGGATTAATTTCAATTGCAACATATCGGTCAGAATCAGAATCTAATGCATATTGAATATTACATTCTCCTACAATTCCAACATGTTTTGTAGCACGTAATGCTGCTGTTCGTAGCATATGATATTCGTGATTATTAATTGTCTGAGAAGGTGCAACGACAATATTATCACCGGTGTGAACTTTCATAGAAAGAACATTTTCCATATTACACACAATAACATTATTTCCATCCCAATCTTGCATTACTTCATACTCTATTTGCTTCCAATGTCCAATGTATTCTTCAACTAGAACTTGTCCCACAAGACTTGCACGTAATCCACGCTCTACAATTTCATGTAATTCAATTTCATTGTAAGCTACTCCACCACCCTTACCTCCAAGTGTATATGCTACTCGAATAATTACAGGATAACCTAGTTCCTGAGCTATTTCCTTTGCATCTTTAAAATTAGTAACAGTTCTACTTTTTAGAACTGGAACATTACATTGGGTCATAGAGTCTTTGAAGAGCTGACGATCCTCAGTTCTTTGAATTCCGGGGATTTGTGTACCTAATACTTTCACGCCATACTTTTGCAGTATACCTGCCTCTGCAAGATTAATACCACAATTTAGAGCAGTTTGACCACCATATGCCAACATAATTCCATCTGGTCTTTCCTTTTCGATAACAGATTCTACATACTCAGTATTAACAGGTAACAGATACACATTATTTGCAAATCTAGTATCTGTTTGGATTGTTGCAATGTTTGGATTGATTAGAATACTTTGCAGTCCATCTTCATGTATTGCTTTGAGGCATTGGCTTCCGGAGTAGTCAAATTGACGGTCGTTTTTAGCGACTCTCGCCGGCTTCTCCGATTTTTATTGCCCCACTACCAAGTACAAGAATTTTTTTTATCGACTCATTTTTTGGCAGATTTGCCTTCCTCCATAAGGTTCTTGAGCTCTTCAAAGACGAATTTACAATCATAAGGTCCAGGTGCAGCTTCAGGATGAAACTGAACTGCAATACAATTTTGTTTTTTGTGTTTGATTCCTTCGACTGTTTTATCGTCTGCGTTTGTAAACCATAAAGTAAATTCAGATGTTTTCAATGATTCAGGAGTTATTCCATAACCATGATTCTGACTTGTAACATAGACTTGATTATTTTCCAAATTAACACACGGTTTGTTTTGTCCTCTATGACCATATTTTAATTTGTAAGTTTGAGTGTTGCCTGCAAGACCAATAATTTGTGCACCTAAACAGATTCCAAGAGTAGGAATATTTTTTTCAATTAATTTTTTTGCAGTTTCAATAGTATCTGGACAATTTTGAGGATCACCAGGACCATTGCTAATTACAACACCGTTAGGATGATATGACATTATTTTTTCAAAAGATGTATTCCAAGGCAATCTTATCACTTTGTATCCCAATTCACGGATGTTTCTTAGTATAGCATTTTTTGTACCAGTATCAATTACAACAACAGATTTTTCTTCAGAACCATAAACTACTTCGTGTTTTGTAGATACTACATCCATGAATTGTTCAGAATTATAATGAGTTGCATTGGCAAGTTGTTTTTTGACTTCTTCTACATTAATTTCAGTATCAGAAACTACTAATGCTGCCATTTTCACTCCACCTTGACGAAGATTTTTTGTTACTGCTCTAGTATCAATTCCTGAAATTCCAGGAATTTTTTCATTATACATCCACTCATCTAAAGTCATAGACATATTCCAATGGCTAGCAGATAAAGAAAGTTCATGTACAACTAAGCCACGTATTTGGATTTTATTAGATTCAAAGAATGTTGAAATTCCATCTTTATCGGTAAGTGATGGATCAGGAACACCATAATTTCCCACAAGTGGGTAAGTAAGAGTAAGAATCTGACCACTGTAGGATGGATCAGTTAGAGTCTCAGTATAGCCTACCATTCCAGTATTAAAGACAATTTCACCAAAAACAGTCGTAGAATAACCAAATCCTTTACCATCTAAAACCGTGCCATCATCAAAAATTAGCTTCCCAAACTTGTTTGCGTGGACTGATTTCTTTGTAGTAATTGTGACCCTCGACGAGTACTTTTGATTCTGGATTTAAGTTTTTTGAAGGTTGATCGCTAAAAAAATAAAATAGATCTTAAAGGGCGCGGAATTCTTCACTCCACTTGTGGTATGCACGTACCATTTCAAGTGAAACACTTGGTTTTCTTCTTTCCATTATTGCCTTAAAGTCTGCAGTTGTGAGTTCACGTGGTTGTATTGGAGCTTCACCTTCTACTGGTTCATGATAATCAGGAGAATTGAATATCTCATGAACTGCTTTGATTTGTGCTGCCTGACAAACATCTTTGATATCACTTGCACTATAACCGTCAAACAATTTTGAGAGTTCTGCCACGTTGACTCTAACAGCGTTTTTTAGTGGAGCAGTATATTGTTGAAATAGATTCTCTCTTGCAGCTTGAGTTGGAAGTGAAACATAAATTCTTTTTTGGAATCTTCTAAGAAATGGCCAGTCAAGACTCCATGGTTTGTTTGTAGCGCCAATTACGTAAAGCATTAAATCCTTACCTTTTCCATTAACACCATCCATCTCAGTTAAGAATTGATTTTTAGTTCTTACTTCTCCACCAACTTCACTATTTCTAGAACCTAAAAGAGAATCAACTTCATCTACAAAAAGAATAACAGGTTTACCTTCTTTCTCTGCATATTTTCTTGCCATTACAAATAATTTTGAAACATTCTTTTCAGCTTCTCCTAACCATTTACTCATCATAGATGCTGCATCAACATTAATGAAGTAACCGTCCATTTCATTAGCAGTTGCAGCAGCTAACATAGTCTTTCCAGTTCCAGGTGGACCATAAAGTAGCATTCCTTTTGGCCAGCCTAAAGGAAATAGGTCGGGTCTTTTTGTTGGATAAACAATGGATTCACGTAAAGCATTCTTTGCATCATCCAGCCCAATAACTTCACTCCAAGTAACATTAGGCTTTTCTTTCATTACAAGATCTTCAAAGTCATTTTCATCAGTTTGTCTTTGTACAGAAGCTTGTTGTTCTTTAGGAGAAGCGTTAGGGTCAACTGCAGGCTCGACACCGCGTGATTCTTGAAGTGCGGTTATTCTGTTATGGTATGAATTACATCTATCTTTGTAAATTGGATTAAGTTTGCTAGTAGGATAAAGTTGTATTAGTTTTACAAGCGCATCGATTGCATGTTGGTAATGAGTAATAGCCATGCCTCGTGCTCCTTGGGAGTCAAACTTGATTGCCTCAGAAGCATACTTGCTTGCATTATTTTCTAATTCTTGTGGGGCTAAACTCATCTATATCACTTGTACAGTATCCCCTTGAGATTTTTCTTGGTATTTGGAGGTGTTAATTGGTGTAGTAAAATTGGTTAAATTAAATGAACCATTTTTTGATTCAACATCAGATTCATCAAGATATGATTTTTCAAGATCAGATTTTTCTGAAATTTTTGAGTGCATATTTTTGACTTTGTTAATAGAATCTTCAGCGGATAAAATTAATTCAGAGATATCATCATCAACGCTTTCCATGGACTGTGCAGAGTCGCCTATTATCGAAACAAAATGCTGTAAAATTAAACGCGTTTCTTTTTTATCTTCATATTTACAAAGCATAAAGTTAGCCAATCCAACAATTTTATTTATATCCTGTAATTCCTCCAAAGTCAATTTATCAATTTGAACACCAGATTCAGATAGTTTTTTTTCAATTTTTGCAGATATTGATTGAATATTAGAGATGTCTTTTGGTAAATCAGTTTTAGGGTTAAGAAAATTCAAGTATTGCATGCTTTAGAAAAATCAAGATTAGGATACTGCTTATTTATTTTAGAGTCCACCATCAATTTTACTTCATTTAGGATCAAAGATGATTCAGTATTTGACTGGCTAAAATCAAATCTAGCCTCAGTAAGAATTGCAGAATCTAAAATTATACTACCTAAGTGGACTGATAACTCTGAGAGATTTTTACTGCAAATAGGAAGTAAAGTATAAAGCTGAGCGCTGACAGTTCGCATCATAGGGATTAAAGGTAAAAGTTTAGGAATACTGGTAATACCAGAGATAGAGTTAATTTTCTTGTGTATTTTAGAGAGAATTTCTAAAGAAAATGAAATTGTTCTTTCAAAATCAAGTGCTCTAACACATGTATGGTCATCATTATCTAGTTCTAGATATACTCGGTTTGATTTTTTTATCTCTGCCTTTTTTCTTTTTAAAGTATCCATTATATCACCCAACAAATAATTAGAATATTCCAGTCTAGGAACAATAGTAACTGTCTGGAATACACCAGAACATTCGTTTCTAACAAGATTAGGATTAACCATCATGCCATATTTTCAACGTAGATTTGATATTTCAGGACGGTGTCACAATTTTACCAGTAACCGCAGTAACACCACCAAAGAGTTACAATTTTGAATTTTTTTGAGTATTTGTGTAAAGGAATTTAGCTTTCAATATTACCTAATCAGATGTAAATGGGAATCATGGTAAATGAACAAGCGTTAACTGTAAGTCTTGAAGAATTTGGACTAAGCAAATACGAGGCTCAGGCATATGTTGCCCTCATATCAAAAGGCACGATATCCGCAAGCGAGCTTGCATATTATTCAGATCTTCCAAGAACCAAGATATATCCAACTCTATTAAAGCTAGAAAGCAAAAAATTAGTTATTATTTCAAAAAGCAAACCAATTATGTGTACAGCAACTGCACCTGAAGACGCTTTTGATTCAGTAATTCATGAACAAATTAACAAAGTAAATGCAATGAATGCTTTGATTTCAAATTTAAAAAAGGCAAGTGAAGAAAGCAGAAAATCACGAGGGTCAGAAGAAAAAAGATATGTCCATATTAGCGCAAACAACGTACTTGAACAATTAAGAATGATGGTTGATGGATCAAAATCTTCTATCAACATCATGGTTGATCAGTGGGGTTTAGGATTACTTGCAGAATGTAAAGAACAATTACTTTCAGTGCTACGTAGAAATTTAGAAGTAAAGTTATTGTTACCGTCAACTCAAATTGGTTCAGAATCATACAGAGCAATACCAAACGAAGTAAAAATTAGATCATCAGATATTATACAAAATTGTTTTGTATTTGATGAAACAGAAGTATTAATGATTGATGATGAAAATGGAAAAGGGGCGATATTTTCCTCTACTGAAGTATTAGGAGCAAATCAAAATAGAGTTTTTGCAGATATTTGGAGGAATTCAGTTAAAACAGATGCTCTTGCAGATATGACAAAAAATGAAGCACAGGAAGTATACAAAATTATTCGAATTATAAATGAAAATGGATTGACATACATTCTAAATTCAATCATGGTTTCAAAAAAACCCGATCTAGATATGCTCAAACTACTTGAAAAAAACGGGATTCATTTAAAAAACAAATCACTAGATGAAATTATCGAAATTATTGATGCGGCATTACAAATTATGTGTTCAGGACATGTAAATTTTGATGCAAATACCAAAAACATAACAATTGAATCAAAATTAAACAGCGGGCATTCTTTGCCATGGGCATATGTCTTAGACGGTTGTCTTCAAAAACAAGGATTCAAAACAAGAACAGTATATCAAAATAATCAAACCAAAGGCGAAAAGGTCATCATAAAAATAAGTAAAAACTAAAATCATCTGAATTAAACCATAATTCATGATAGAGGAAAAAATAAAATCAATTGGAATAAACATTCCAGTTCCGCCAACCCCCGCTGGTTCATATATCCCACTAGTAAAAACTGGGAATTTGTTATATGTTTCAGGACAAATTCCATTACAAGATGGAAAAGTAGTATTTACAGGAAAAGTGTCAGATGAAAATATTGAAACTGCACAAAAATCAGCAAGAATTTGCGCAATAAACATACTAGCACAATTAAAAAAAGAGCTAGGAGATCTAGAGAAAATTTCTAGATTTGTAAGACTATCTGGATTTGTGAATTCAGTACCAGAATTCACACAACATCCAAAAATAATCAATGCTGCATCAGATTTACTTTATGAAATATTTGGCGATGTTGGAAAACACACCAGAATTGCAGTTGGCGTATCAAGCTTGCCACTCAACTCAATGACAGAAATAGATGCAATAGTAGAAATTAAATAAAAAATAATTAAATTTTAAATTTAGTTCAATTTTTTATTAAATTCTGTAAGGAATTTTTTAATTTTGGGTTTTGGAATTACTGCGCCACATGCTTTATCATGTCCCCCACCAGAGCCTCCAAGTTCAGTTGCAAGCAGATTAACAATTTGACCCAAATGAATTTTACAAGATTTTGAACCTCTAACTGAAACAGCATAGATGCCGTGATCAACTCGTTCTTTGTATGCAACACCAACATCTTTTCCAGATAATCCTAAAACAAAATTAACAGCACCGCTTGCTCCAGAGTCCATAATTTCCATATATCCAATATTTTTCATGGTTTTCATTCCTTTTTTGACTTTGGCAATTATCTGAGCTAATTTGTCAACCTGAATTTGTGCAAACTCAAAAGTATTGGGAATTTCATGTGGGAATTTAGATTCTGCCAATTCCTCTACTAAATACAACAAGTAATCAGGATCTTTTTGATGTCCCACTATGTTGTAGGTAAGAACAGTTGCGTTGATTAAAGCAAATTGCCTATCATAGATTTGAAGTAATTTGGAACCAATTGGCCTATCTTCCATATAATCGGTAATAGCTGCACATGCTGCAATGAATGGAGCATGATCAGAGAGTTTTGATTTAAATGCATTATAGACTTGAACTGTGGTACATTCGTTGATGTCATGAATCATTTTAACTTTAATTTTTTCTAGAGCTTTTGTAATTTCTGGATCAATATCATGATGATCAATGTAGGTTACAGATACATGATTCTTTTTTAGAGTTTTTAGTAGTTCAACAAACTCATCTTGATTCTTTTTGCTCAGGCCTAAATCACAAATGTATAGAGACTTTAATTTTTCATCTGCACAAACTTTCTGGATAGCTTCCATCTGGCCTGGATAATCAACTAAAACAGAATCACCGCCAAATGCTTGTCTAATCAAAGCTGCTGAACTAATTCCGTCTGCATCTTCTTTATGAGATATACAAATTACTTTGGTTCTTTGTTGAGTAGGTTTTGTTTTTTTCACTATTTTTTTCTTTGTAGGTTTTACAATTTTTTTTGTCTTTGATGAAACCATTATTGTCGATTCACTTACATGCCCTCATTTAAATCAAGAATGAAATCTACTGAGATTCACGTGATTCTTGTTTTATGCTTTGATTTGCTAAAGATGTGGAATTTACAAATGCATCATAAAATGATACACCATCTAGTTGAGTTTGAATATCAATCTCTTGAATTTTTAGTAATTCGTCTTCAGATGCAGTTAAAACAAGATTATCGAGTTTCTCTAAAAGTTCTCTTTCTGAGGGATTCATAATTTTTATCAAAAAATAATCATTTATGAGCCAGAGTTGTCAGATTAGACTAATTACTAAATTTCATAGACGTGTTTTTCGCATAAATATAATAAAAGATTTCACAAAGTAAAGATGTGGAGACAAAAAACATAGGCTTACGTGGAATTGAGGTTGCAGATACCAGAATCTCAAACATAGATGGAGAAAAAGGCAAGCTGATTTATCGTGGCTATGACATATTAGAACTCACAAAAAGATCAAGTTTTGAAGAAACAGCATATTTGTTATTGCATGATGCTTTGCCAACCAAAGAGCAATTGTTAGAATTTAAATCCAAATTAAGCGATGCCAGATGGATTACAAAAAGAATGCAGATAAACATGGGAAATTGGAGAAAAGATGCAGATCCTATGGACATGCTACAAGCATTTGTGGCAGCACTAGCTGGGTATTATGATGAAGAATTTGCAACTAAAGAAGCAAGTTATGACCGAGCAATCAATCTAATTGCTAAAGTACCAACTATAATTGCGAGTTGGCAAAGAGTAAGAGACGGATTAGATATAGTAGATCCTGATCCAAATTTAGATCATGCGGCAAATTTTTTGTATATGATGTCAGGTGAAAAACCAGACGACGAGATTGAAAAGATTTTCGATACTTGTTTAATTCTTCATGCAGAACATACGTTTAACGCATCTACATTTGTTGCAAGACAAGTTGCATCAACTAGAGCACATATGTATTCAGCAACAAGTGCAGCAATCGGTGCATTAAGTGGAGAACTTCATGGGGGTGCAAATACAGAAGTGATGAAGATGCTTTTAGAAATTGGTACAATAGATAATGTTGTTCCGTGGATTAAAGAAAAAATGAGTAAAGGTGAAAGAATTATGGGCATGGGTCATGCAGTATACAAAACATATGATCCTAGAGCACAGGTTCTTAAAGAATTATCAAGAAAACTTGCTGCAAAGACGGGGGACCCATGGTATGCAATTACAGAAAAAGTAGAAACAACTACAATTGAAGAAATGAAAAAACAAAAAGGAAAAGACATCTATCCAAATGTGGATTTGTACAGTGCATCTCTTTACTATATGCTAAAGATACCAATGGATCTCAATACTCCAATTTTTGCAATATCAAGAGTAGTTGGATGGGCTGCACATATCATCGAAGAAAAATTTGCAGAAGCTGCACCAAAGCCTGCACTTTACAGACCAAAAGCAGTATACGTTGGAAAATATTGCGGACCAGAGGGTTGCGAATACAAATCTCTGGATTTGAGAAAATAGTTTTTAATTTCTAGTATTAAGCCATTCTTTTGCTTTAGAATTCACATCGTGTTTGTATAATACTTCAAAAACCATATCATAAAACGAGATACCTTTTTTCTGCGCCTGATCATCTAGCCAACGAATACCATCAGCAAGTTCAGGATCATATTCGGAAAATTCTACAAGTTCATCAACCATTTTTGAAAAAAATGTGTGTGACTCTAACATATGTTAATCTTTGAATCTTTGATCATAAGGGCGGGATTCAAAATATATAGACAAAAAACCACTTTTTGGTTGACAATTGGAGCATATTTTATTTTTTGACGGGGATTCAAAGAGAATTTCATGGGTCATTCAAACAGATAATTCAATTGTAGAACAAAAAAGGGAACATGTAGAAATTTACTTGGATAAAGTAACAAATCAACAATCAAAATACATCGGATTACATATTGGGATATTTTGGGGAATTGGTACATTTATCATAAAAAATGAAGATATTGTAAAAATAACAACTGACGATAAATCAGTGTTTGAGCATTTAATTTCAAATCAAAAAAGTGATGATGAATTCATTGAAAAAAGAACTTTTTTCATCAGACAATTAATTGAGCAAAGAAAATTAAAAATTAAATATGAATTAGTAGAATCTGAGAAAAATTTAGCTGCTAAAAAAACATAATGCAAAGGTGCTTAAGACCAAAAACGGGAGTTACTTGGTGACAGCTCCATCGCATTATTAATTTATGAAATGTATCAAATCATAAAAGAAATACTTGTTCAATATGATTGACTTTAGTTTAAATCAATTAAAGCGATCATATGAGATTTTCAACGTATGTTTTAGATTTGTGTAATTTTTTGAAGAAAGTTGCAGACACACATAAATTAAAAATAGTTAAAAAATAAGATACTACTCAAATATTGTAATTATTTCAAAATATGAACGTAGAAACAAAGATTAGATTTATTTAGCTTGAAAAAATCATGTGATCAATTATGGCAAACATAGACAAAGCAGCAATTGCATTTTCTATTGCAATTGTAGCTGTAGGTGTAGGTTTTGCCGCATATGCAGGATATGCGCAAGATATCGCTCCAGTTGCTAAAGCCCCAGTAATTGCAAATACTGAACCAAAAACGCAAGTTGATCCAATGGCAAGCATTGCAGAAAAGGTGAAAAGCGCTGCGGCTACAACAGAAAAAACTACAGAGCTTAAAGAAGAGGTAAAGATGGAAACTGAACCAGCTCCACCAGTTGAAACTGAACCAGTTGAAACTGAACCAGCTCCACCAGTTGAAACATCTGAACCAAAAACAGTTAGCGTAATAATTCCAGCTGGAACTTCATCTCCAGGTTGTGAAACAACTAATGAGTGTTATACTCCAGCATCAGTTACAATCAATGTAGGTGATACTGTAGAATGGGACAATGTAGATACTGCTGCACACACAGTAACAGGTGGCAGTCCAGCTGATGGCCCATCAGGAGTATTTGACAGTAGCCTAGTCATGGGAAAAGCAAAATATTCACATACATTTGATAATGCAGGATCCTATGATTACTTCTGCATGGTACACCCATGGATGGTTGGAAAAGTTATAGTTAACTAAGCAAGAATATTTTCTTTTTTCTTATTTTATTTTATTTTTACGTATTGTTCTATTATATGCAACACCAAATCTATGAGTTTCATCTCTAGCATGTTGTAAAATTTTCAATGAGGGTTTATCTTTTGAAATAATAGTAGGATTTTTTTGATTTGGCATATACACTTCTTCATTTTCTTTAGCAAGTGAAATACAATCAAGATTCAATCCAAGTGATCGTAATGACTTTAATGCAGCGTTTAGTTGACCCTTTCCACCATCAACTAATATCAAATCAGGTAACTGGGAATTTTCTTCAAGTAATCTAAGATATCGCCGTTTGATTACTTCACTTATCATTGCAAAATCATCTCTTCCAGAAACTGTTTTAATTCTAAATTTTCTGTAACCAGATTTATCTGGTTTCCCATTTACAAATCTAGCCATTGAACCAACAGCAAATTCATCTCCATGATTTGAAATATCAAAGCATTCTATGATATTTGGTATGGTAGAGAGATGTAAAAGTTCTTTTAATTCAATGAGACCTAAATTACTTCCTTTAGAATGAATTAAAGAAATATTTTTCAAAATTAAATCAACAATATTCTTTTTTTTACCACGTTTTGGATAAATTATTTTAACTGAAAAACCTGCTTGCTTTGAGAATAAAGATTCTAAGAGTATTTTGTTTTTAGGAAGAGTACTTACGTAGATAAATTTTGGAATTTTGTGTACTGTATAATATTGAAATAAGAAATTTGAAAAATCATTATCCCCAACAAGATCAAAAAAGAACTTGTCACTATCACGCATTACTCCATTTATCATTCTAAAATTCATCACAGTCACAGTTTGATCTTTATCAGCAATTCCAAAATACTCTTCATCTGAATTTTCAACATATTCCATTTTTTGTTTTGTTTGAAGACTATCTAATCTAATCAATGTATCTCGAATATCCTTTGCACGTTCAAATTGTTGGGAGGCAGCAGCCTGAGACATCTCTTCTTTTAATTTCTCTGTAAAGATCTGAGTTTGATTTTTTCCTTTTAGAACTTCTTCTAATGCAGATACATGATCTGTATATTTTTCCTGGGCGTCTTTAAATTCACATGGGCCTTCACAATTACCAAGATGATACTCAAGACATACTTTTTTTGGTAATTGTTTACAGATTCTAATTTGAAATGCTTTTCGCAGAGTACCAATTGTAAGCAGTTTAGAGCTTCCGTGCATAAATGGTCCAAAGATTTTACCACTGCCTAGAAACTTTCCATTACGAGTTCTTCGTGCAACTAGCAATCGAGGGTATTTTTCATCCGAAATTCTAAGGTAAGTATATCGTTGTTGATCTTTTAATTCAATGTTAAATTTTGGTCTGTATTTTTTTATCATGTTAGATTCTAAAAGAAATGCTTCACTTTCATTATCAGTTAATACAAATTCAATATCAGAAATATGTTCTACTAATTTTTGTGTTTTATAATTTTGGTTTTTTAGAAAATATGATCTTACTCTATTTTTTAGATTCTTTGCTTTACCAATATAGATAATTTTTTCATCAGAGTCTTTCATCAGATAAATCCCAGGATTTGAAGGAATGTGAATTTTTGAGATGTCAAAAGTCATTATTTTAGTCATCATTTGAGTAATTTTTTAAGATATTTTCCAGTATAACTTCCAGGAGCTTTTGAAACTTGTTCAGGAGTTCCAACAGTCACTATCTTACCACCTTCATCACCACCCTCTGGTCCCAAATCAATTAACCAATCAGAATTTTTAATCACATCCAAATTATGTTCAATTACCAATACAGTATTTCCTAAATTCACCAATCTGTTTAGAACATCAAGTAGTTTTTGAACATCAGCAAAATGTAATCCGGTAGTAGGCTCATCAAGAATGTAAAATGTTTTTCCAGTTCCTCTTTTTGATAATTCAGATGCAAGTTTTACTCTTTGGGCCTCTCCGCCAGATAATGTAGTTGATGATTGTCCCAATTTTATATATCCCAATCCAACATCATAGACGGTTTGTAGTTTTCTTTTAATTGAAGGGATATTTTCAAAAAATTGAAGCGCTTCGTAGACAGTCATATTCAAAACATCAGAAATATTTTTTCCTTTATACAAAACTGAAAGCGTTTCAGAATTGTAACGCTTTCCTTTACATTCATCACATTTTACATAAACATCAGACAAGAACTGCATCTCTATTTGTTTTACACCATCGCCTTCACATGCAAAACATCTTCCATCAGCCACATTAAAAGAAAATTGTCCCAAAGAATATCCTCTTTCTTTTGCTAACTCAGTATTTGCATATAGTTCTCTAATAGGAGTAAAGGCACCAATGTAAGTTGCAGGATTAGAACGAGGAGTTCTACCAATTGGGGATTGATCAATTGCTATAACTTTATCAATATATTCAAGACCTGAAATCCCACTATGAGATCCAGATTTAATATTGGATTTATAAAAATAATTTTCAAGGGATTTTAATAAAATATCATTAATCAGAGTGGATTTTCCAGAACCAGAGACACCAGTTACTGAAACAAACAAACCAAGAGGAATTTCAACATCAATACTCTTTAAATTATTTTCAGATGCGCCTTTAATTACCAGAGTTCCAGAACGATTACGAATTTTTCCATCAAGTTTTATAAGAGAATTATTTTTTAGATATTCTCCTGTTATAGATTTTTTATTATGAAGTATTTGTTTTACAGTTCCCTCAAATACTACGTTACCGCCATGAACTCCGGCACCTGGACCCAAATCAATAATCCAATCCGAATTTCGCATAATTTCTTCGTCATGCTCTACAACAATGACTGTATTTCCTAAATCTCGCAGCTTTGTTAGCGTTTTAATGAGGCGTTCATTATCACGCTGATGTAATCCAATTGTTGGCTCATCAAGTACATACAAGACACCAGTAAGATTAGAACCTATTTGAGTTGCCAATCTAATTCGCTGAGATTCTCCACCAGATAGTGTTGAGCTTAATCTATTCAATGTAAGATAGTTTAACCCCACATTCATTAGAAATTCTAATCGTTCTTTGATTTCCTTTAGTACGTCTTTGGCGATGTATTGTTCATTCTCAGTTAATTGTAATGTAGAAAAAAAATCATAGCAGTGATCTATGGACAAGTCACATACATCCATTATTCCTTTATCATTGATTTTTACTGCAAGCGATTCTGGTTTTAATTTTTTTCCATTACATGCAGTGCAAGGAGTATCTCGCATGAATTGTTTTAGCCATTCACGTTTAGATTCAGAATCGGTCTCCATAAATGACCGCTGGAGATTGACAAGTACTCCTTCAAAGGCATCAGTGTATTGCCAAGATGAATCACCAGACTTTGATTGATATTTAAAATCAATCAAATCATTTGAGCCATATAAAATAATTTTAAGATGTTTTAGAGATATTTTTTCAATGGGGGTCATTAAATCAAAACCAAATTTTTTACCAACAGCTCTTAACGCTTGTTTTCTAAATGCAGAAAATCTTCCACTCCAGGGAACAATTGCGCCATCTAAAATTGATTTACTTTTATCTGGAATTACAAGATCTTCGTCAAATTCCATCTTCACTCCCAAACCATTACATGCTTTACACATTCCAAATGGGGAGTTAAATGAGAAGGTTCGTGGTTCTAGCTCACCAATTGTCAAACCACAGTAAGGGCAAGCATTATTTTGAGAAAATATCTTTTCAGATTTATCAGAAGAAACCATAACATCACCTTTTGATGCTTTTATTGCAGTTTGTATTGCTTCAAAAAGTCTAGATCTTTCAGATTTTTCTGCCTGAATTCTATCAACTACAATCTCAATATTATGCCATTTTTGTCTATCAAGTGGAGAAATTGGCTCATCAAGGCTTAAAATTTCCCCATTTAGGCGTATTCTAGAGTATCCATCTTTTTTTATCTGTTCAAATAATTTTTCATACGTTCCTTTTTTTCTTTGAACAATTGGAGATAAAATCAAAATCTTTTGATCAGCAAAATCTCTGAGAATAGAATCACATATTGTTTCAACGGATTGACTGGAAATTTTTCGTAAACAATTCACACAATAAGGAATTCCAATTCTTGCAAAAAGTAGTCTCATGTAATCATAAATTTCAGTAGTGGTGCCAACAGTAGAACGTGGGTTTTTGCTTGTTGTTTTTTGTTGAATAGATATTGCAGGTGAAAGACCTTCAATAGAATCAACATCAGGTTTGTCCATCATTTCAAGAAATTGTCTTGCATATGCAGAAAGAGATTCAACATAACGTCTCTGTCCTTCAGCATAAATCGTATCAAAAGCTAAAGTTGATTTTCCAGAACCAGATAACCCACTAATTACAACGAGTTTATTTTTTGGAATGTCTACATCAATATTTTTTAAATTATGGTGTCTTGCACCACGAATTTTTAATTTATTTTCTGCCATCTTTAAATTTGATCTCTTTTTCCAGTCTTTTTATTCTATCTCGACATTCAATTGCTCGCTCAAAATCTAATTCTTCAGAATATTTTTTCATTTGGTATTCTAACTCTATAATATCAGTAGCAAGATCATGAGTTGATTTCAGTTTAGATTCATCTAATGTTGTAACTTGTTCAGGAACTGACTTTATGATAGTCTTGGGAGTGATGTTGTGTTCTTTATTGAATTGTATTTGTTTTTCTTTACGCCTTTTAGTTTCATATATTGCATTAGACATGGATTTTGTAATAGTATCAGCATACATGATTACTGTTCCATTTTCATTTCTTGCCGCTCTTCCAAAAGTTTGAATTAAACTAGTAAAATTTCTGAGGAATCCTTCCTTGTCTGCATCAAGTATTGCAACGAGGGAAACTTCAGGGATATCCAATCCTTCTCGTAACAAATTAATTCCAACTAGAACATCAAATTCACCTAATCGTAGTTGTCGAATAAGTTCTGTCCTTTGTAATCCCTCGATTTCAGAGTGCATGTATCTTACTCTAACTTGCTTTTTGGAGAGGTACTCAGCTAGGTCTTCAGCCATACGTTTTGTCAAAGTTGTGACTAAAACGCGTTCATTTTTGACGGATCTTTTAGCAATTTCCTGGATTAAATCATCCATTTGATCTTTAGTAGATCTAATTTCTACAACAGGGTCTAATAGACCAGTTGGTCGTACTAGTTGTTCGGCAATTTGTGAAGATATTTTTTTCTCATAATCACTGGGAGTTGCAGAAACAAAAATAGTATTTTTTAGATAATTTTCAAATTCTTCAAATTTTAATGGTCTGTTATCATATGCACTAGGTAAGCGAAAACCATATGTTACTAGTTGTTGTTTTCTTGAATAATCACCTTTGTACATTCCATGTAGTTGTGGCAATGTAACATGTGATTCATCAATAACAAGCAAATAATCATCACCAAAAAAATCCATCAGGCAAAATGCTTTCTCACCAGCTTTTCTTCCATCAAAATGTCTTGAATAATTTTCAATTCCTGAACAATAACCTAATTCTTCAATCATTTCTAGATCATATTTTGTTCTCATCTCTAATCGTTGTTTTTCTAGTTCGTTGAGTTCAGGCAATCTTTGTTTTAGTTCATTTTTGATTGAGATGATAGCCTTTTCTCTAACATCTTTTGCTATCAAGTAATGTTTGGCCGGAAATATTTTCATCTGAGTTATGGTACGTTTTTCTTTAAGCGAGATATGATCTAACAAAGTTATTTTTTCTACATCATCACCAAACATTGAAATTCGAACAATATCTTCAGAATATGCAGGAATGATATCTATAGTATCACCTTTTACTCTAAAATTTCCAGGAGCCACTTCAGTATTATTTCTTTCATATCGTGCATCAATGAATTTTTTTATAAGATCATTTCTTTTTATAACATCACCAGCATTAATTGTAATTGCTAAATCCTCCCAATCTTTGGGATTACCAAGTGAGTAAATACAAGATACGGTAGATACAATAATTGTAGGCTCGCCAGATAGAAGCATTGCAGTTGCCTCTAAACGCAGTTTTTCAATTTTTTCATTAATCTGAGTGTCTTTTTCAATATATGTATCGGTCTGAGGCAGATAACTTTCAGGCTGATAGTAATCATAGTATGATACAAAATATCCAACATTGTTTTTTGGAAAAAACTGTTTTAGTTCAGAATAAAGTTGTGCAGCCAAAGTCTTATTGTGAGAAATTACTAGTGTGTTCTTTCCAGTTCTTGCAATTACATTTGCAATTGAAAATGTCTTTCCACTTCCTGTTACACCTAATAGTGTCTGAACCGTTCCTTTTTTTACACCTGAAACTAAAGTGTCAATAGCTTGAGGTTGATCACCTGTAGGCTCATATTCAGATACAAGTTCAAATTTATGGATTTGTTGCAACAGTTACAATCGTCTAAAACTGAACTTATAGCTAACTATTCTCCAAGTATTACCTACGGTACACCATAATTTAGTGCGTGTTAGCACTAGTACCAGATTTTGATTTTATTTATTAATTAAAAATCTAAAATTTTGTTATGAAAAAGATGTGCATTGTTTGCAATTGTGAGTTTGAGAACAGAGCAAGTGATTATTGCTCATCTAATTGCAGCGTGGAAATGATAGAAAGCATCATATCAAAAAAAGAATCAGAATTCAAACCACATAACAAAGATGTTACCAAACGGGTTCATCAACCATCTGCAATCCAGAACTAGTAATTTCAAAGCCCATTATTTTCAAAGTTTCTTTTGCAGTTGGAGAATTTCTTTTCAGTATTTGTTGTGCCAAATGAACTCTACTTTCAGGACGCATGTTTTGTCCAATTTTGTATTTACCTGAAAGAACTTCAGGAATAACTTTGATAACTGCTACTGCATCTAAAACTCTCATAGAAGATTGGATCGGATCATATCCACCCTCAGGCTGATATTTTTTCATTAAGCCATTTAACGCAAGTGTTTTTTCTTCCTTGTTTGATACTAGTGATGCGGTACCTTTGATTACAACGCTGACATATAATGTATCAGCCAGAGATGCATCTTTTGGATCTTCAAAATATGAGGGTAAAAATTCCAACTCTCTATCGACTTCAAACCCAACTTTACAGTTTCTATTGATGTTATCTATTTTTTCACCTTTGATATGCGAATGCATGTATACAGAATCGTTTAAAAAAACAAAATTCATTGGGATTATCTGAGGATATCCATTCTCATCAATACTTGAAATACGTCCAACATGTTCTTGATTCAAAAATTCTTTAATTTTTTGGGGTGACTTTATTTGTAAAATTCCAACTAGTTGCAATAAGAGCAATTCTACTAATAATATTATAAATCCAGATCATTAATCGCTAAAATACAAGGTAATTAAAGAAAATTATGGACGATCCATATCTGAATGAATTAAAAAATGAGTTCAAAAAATATTCCTCAGAATTAAAAATATTAAAAAAAAATCTCTTAAAATCAACTTCTCCAGAGGAACAATCAAAAATTATAAAAAAAATAGATAAAGTTGCCAAAGAGATGGAAAAAAATCAAACACAGTCAGCTAAAGTAACAAAATCAAGATTAAAAGAAATCACTAGAACAAAAAAATTCTAAATGTGAAATAAGATTCCTAAAATATAGGACTAATGTAGAGAGTAAGAGTTGGACGAAAAAGAAGAAGAATGGATGGAAGCAACAAATTTAGTGCTTAAAACACTTGAAGATTGGGGATCAAATTCAAAATTCATTTGGTTTAGAGAGTTACACAGAATTTCAGATGTTGACAAAGGGCAATTAAGAAATATTCTCAATGAATTAAAAAAATCAAAAGATGTAAAACAGATGCATGGTACAAATAATAGAATATTTTTTTGTCTAAGTAAATACTATACAAAATGCCATGATGCAGAATTTAGATTTAAAGGAAAACCAATAATGCTAAGAGATGGAAGTAAAGTCAAAGTAATTCAAGGTGAAACAAACGCAACTGCACGTACAAGAAAAAGAATTGAAAAACAACACAAAAAACGACAAGTGAGATCATACACTAGAATGAAAAGTAAAAACAGGCGACCACATAAATCGTAATTTAATTTTGTGGAAGATTTTCTGCATTTCTGCGCATAAGATTGAATTCAGCACGTTTTAGTTTTGCAGATTCTGCAAGATCTTCAGTCATATCATAAAGATCATGGATTTCTAGATTTGAAACTATTTCATCTTCTTTTTGATCTTCCAAGTCCATCTCAATGTTAGATAAAATATCAATATTTTCTTCGAGAATTTTGATGCACTTTTTTATTGCCTCAGGAAGTTCGTCATCCATACCAATTAGCAAGTTATAGTATAGTAAATGATTTTCGATTTAAAACAGACTTATTTTTGGATTTGTTCACGCAGGTAAGGCATCACATGGCTTGCAAATTTATCAATTGAGCCAAAGTAATTCTTACCCCAGAATCTAATTACGAAATGGTTTACACCTGCTTTCATAAATCGTTCAAATGTAGGAATAATATCATCTGGAGTACCAACAGCAGTTGATGAGCGAGCAATTTTATCAGGAATTTTTGTTGCAGCCTCTCTCATTTTTACAATCCAAGATTGATCAGACATTGAATATTCTGTAAAGTATTTTACAAAATCAAACCCTTCAATTTCTTTAATGCCATGTACTCGTAAGACTTCAGGCTTGAACAAACTTACCTTTACAGCTTCTTTCATTTTTGCCCATGATTCTTCTGCATCTTCTGAAAAGTAAACGTCAATGTCAAGTGCATATTGGAACTTATCTTTTTCTTCTTGAGTACGATTATGTTTATTCATAGATGTTTGAATTTGTTTTGCATGATCTTCAAATAATTCAGGAGTATAACCAATTGGCAACCATCCTTCTCCTAATTTTCCAGTGAGTTCTAAAGTGCGAGTACCACCTGATGCCATGTAAGTTGGTGGATGTGGTTTTCTAATTGGAGGTGCTTGAAGACATGCACCTTCTAGTTTGTAATATTTACCATCGTAGTTTACAGTATTATCAGGAGTTGAACCATACAATGTTTTGATAACTTGAATTTGCTCTTCCCATTTTGAAACTGGTTTTTCAAATGGAATACAAAATTCTTTTAAATTTTGAGCTTCACCTGCACCAATTCCTAAAATTGCTCTTCCTTTTGAAACTCTATCAAGTGTAATTGCAGCTAATGCAATGTTTGAGGGATGTCTTCTGATTGCATCAGTGACACAAGTTCCCAGTTCAACATTATTTGTAACTGCAGCGATTGCAGAAAGCATTACCCAAGGATCTAAAACTATAGCATTTCTCCATTGGGGGACATTTGTGTGATCCATATAGAAAATAGAGTCATAGCCAGTTTTATCGGCAAGCATACAGGCAGTTAAAATTTGATCTTCAGAATATCCTGCACGGGCAACATTTAATCCGTTTTGAATACCGAACTTTAATGGCTTTTCAGTAATCATACAATTAGACTAAAACATTAGCATAAATAAGTTTAGTCAAAACGAGAATCGTTATAATGTATCAATAAAATAGAAAAAAAGTAAAATCCGTGTGGATTTTTTATAGATTACCTGATTTAATATCCTCTAGACACTTGATGACATCTTGTTTAGTGATTGGAATTGGATTTGGATCCAAATGTCCCCTGTCAGTCATTACAGTATCTGCTGCTTCTGATACGTCAGCCTTTAGAGTCAATCTATCAAAGCCAAGTTTAGCCATGGCTTCTTTGAATCTATCATAGAAGATAGATTTGTTATGCTTATGTGCAACTGTAGTACAAGAAGACAACGAGTATCCGTGTGGAATTCCTTCATTTGAGAACACATATGACAATGCATGTCCAAGTGTAGTTGAACAGTTACCAAATCCAATACCAGAAAGCATCGAACCATAAGGATAGTTTTCCGGTTTGTCATTCATAATTGCATCATAGAGTATCTCAAATGCTTGTTTACACATTGTTCTTGTAAAGTCATTACCGAGTTTGCTGTCATAGCCCTCAGTTGCTTGTGCACATGCATCACAAACAGAGCTTTTGATGACTTGTTCTGGAGTACCATCCATAAAATACGAATCGACTACAGCCATGTCAGCAAGAAATCTGTCTTCTCGCAATAGCTTCTTTTTTCCATCAAACTTCAAAACGCAATAGGTTGTCATTTCAGCTCCTGTTCCAAATGTAGTTGGAATTAAGATTTTTTCTTTTTTCATTTCAGGTGCAGCATATTTTACTACATCCATTGAACTGCCTCCTCCTAATCCAATTAGCACTGAAGGGTTCTTGTCTTTGAATTTTGAAATAACAGTATTGACATCATCAATTGATGGTTCAGGTGTTACTTGATCATACAGTAAATAGTCCTTAATCCCCATTTTACCAAGCCATTTATCAGAAAGTTCTGGAGGAACGGTTGTAACAACTAGGGCGTTTTTTGGGTATTCTGTTTCACCAAGTGCATTTTTTCCAAAATTAATTATTTTTGGAATGCGTACTGTGTGCATAAATCTAACCATCATTGATTATTATTATATCTTGGCGTGAAAAAGAAACGTATGATTATTCAAAATTATGAAGAATTGGCAACATCAGAAAAGAAGATAGATTGTTTGAAGATTCTAGAGGAAGGACTAAAAGCTGCAGACCCAGAAAATATTATACCAAAATTTGTCACTCCAGAAGAAATTAAAATTAACGGAAAAACTATCAAACTAAACAAGTTTTCTGGAATCTATACGGTGGCATTTGGAAAAGCAGGAGATTCCATGACACGGGCACTAAATGCCATAATTCCAATAAAAAACGGCATCATAGTAATCCCAAAAGGTTCAAAATCAAAAATAAAAGGTAAAAAATTTCAGATTTTTAATTCTGGACATCCAAAACCTGATCAGACAAGTATAAAGGCAGCAAAAGAAGTGATAAAATTTCTACAAAATAGAAGAGAAGGAGAATTAGTGATTTATTTGGTCTCAGGGGGAGGATCATCATTACTTGCAATTCCTGATGACATAACATTGGATGATAAAATCTACGTGACCGATCTGCTGCTAAAATCAGGATCTACAATTCAAGAGTTTAACTGCATTAGAAAACACTTATCAAAAATCAAGGGTGGCAGACTAGTTGAAAATACTAAATGTCAAGGAATTGGACTAGTCATGTCAGATGTTGAAGGAGATGATCTTTCATCTATTGCATCAGGGACAACATACATGGACGATACAACATTTTTAGAGGCACTAAACATAATCAACAAGTATAAATTAAAAATAAAATCCCATTAGAAATTTTACAAAGATTAGAAGATGGATTTAAAGGAAAGATTCCTGAAACACCAAAAAAAGCACTGATTGAAAATTACATCATTGCAAACAATAAAAATTGTCTTGATGCAATGGAATTAAAAGCTAAAGAGCTTGGATATAAAACAAAAACGATACAGATATTTGGTAACATAAAAGATGCTACACAAAAAATTATGGAAAATATTTCAGATGAACAAAAAACTTGCCTAATATTTGGTGGTGAACCGACAGTTGAAGTAATCGGGAAAGGAGCAGGAGGAAGAAATCAAGAGTTAGTTTTAAGAATTTTAAAGAATGCACAAAACATGAAAAAAATTGCTATTGCATCAGTAGGTACAGATGGGATTGATGGAAATTCATTATTTGCAGGAGCAATAATAGAAAATATCAAAATTGACGAGTCAATAATTAAAGAATTTTTAAAAAATAGTGATTCTGCAAGATTCTTTCAAAAACAAAAATGCAATATTCGAACTGATTTTACCCATACGAATCTTATGGATATAGGCATGGTATTGAAATAAATTTTCAATTACAGACTGATTGCTGTTCTTTCTTTGAATGTTCTTTTCGCATTCTAGCTATAACTGCAGCTAATTGCGCTTCATGAATTTCATCCAGAGTTTCGCACATAACACTCACATAAAATACTGAAACTTAAAGATTTAATGAGATTTTATAAGATAGATCAATCAGGAATTATACATTATTAGAGATTCATATTATTTCTAAATCATTAAAATTTTTAACTTGTTTATTTTATTACAGTCACGGGAGCCTTTGCGGTTTCAACAAGATAACTTGAAACGCTTCCCAAGAAAAGACGTTTTAAAGTGCTTTTACCTTTTGCTCCAATTACAATCAGATCGTGTTTGTATTTCTTAGCAAATTGTTCAATATCATATGCAGGATCAGAACCATAAACTAACTTCGTTGTAAACGGTATACTTTGATTAATACATCTGTCTTCTGCATCCTTGATAAATTTCTGAGATTTTTTTGCTAGAGATTTTTTGACTTTGTCTTTAGAGTGCCCAATAATGTGAACTGGGGGAAGCGTTGCAACATGAAGAATAGTTATAGAAGAATTATCATGACTAGCAAATTCAATTGCCTTTTCCAAACCTCTTATAGAATTTGGAGAACCATCAATAGGAACAAGGATTTTTTTCATGGTTAAAGTGAATTTTTACTGAGATTTATGTATACGAGATGAATTTCATTTTAAAAAATAAGATAGTAATGAAAAATTAGTGATTATAAAAAATCAGAGTTAAAAGATCTATTGTTAGGATAAAATATTCATCAGATATTAGTACTTAAAATACATATGAAAGATGTAAAAAATTATTACAATTGTTTAAAACAAATTCAAAAAATAAACGTTTTTTTAATAAAAAATATGTTGGTTTGAAATACTATAATCGCCAAATCATATCATGAATAAAAAAAGTATGAGCAAATGCGATAATCCATCTTGTGCATGTGGTTGCCATGAGGGATCAAATTATAGACGGGGAAGGATAAGAGGATAGATTATGGAAATTGCATATATTTTGATACAGTGTGATTTAGGTTCTGAAGAGCAGATCATAAATCAAATTATGCAAATTCCAGAAGTAAAAGAGGTAAGAGGAACATATGGAATTTATGATGTTTTTTGCAAAGTTCAAGCAGACACAAAAGATTCGCTTGATAATTCAATTACGAATAAAATTAGAAAAATTCCAAAAATTCGCTCAACCATAACACTTCATTACATACCATCACAAGGGGGAAAGTAGATGCTAGAAAAACAATTCAACCCAGATTTATTGTATAATAGAATTGTTCATTATTACATGGATAAGAAAGGATATTCAATAGACAAGGCAAATTCAATTGCCCAATCGGTAGTAAAAAGAGAGGCTCAAAGAAGAATATGTAAAAATGACAAATGCAAGCATTTCTCACATGATCACATTAGAAATTCTGAAACATGTTTAGTATTAGATTGTGATTGTGGAAAATTTCAAACTAAGTAAAGTCATCTAAAGAATTTTCACGAAGTGGTTGTGCACTAATTCCAAGTGTTCTTAGATGTGCTGCAAACTCTTCAACAAATCCATGTATAGTGTAAACTTGTTCCGCTTCAGAACGAATTACCAAGTCCACTAATTCATTAAAATCACAATGATCACTCATAATTATTGAATAATCTGAACGTCGTCCAAATGCAAATCGAGGAGATTGCGCCCAACCACTAAAACCTATAGTCACTGCACCATACTTTGACTTCATATCTTTGAGAAATTGATTCTTTTCAGACATTAACGGAGCTATCATTACCCACGGTTTGTTTTTCAATAATCCATTTTTTTCTGCTTCAGTATGACCGATTCCATCATTTAGAGAAATACCAAGTTTCTGGTGAAGTGCATTCATTTGTTTTACAGAATCATGAAAATACAATGGTCCCCAATGACCAAAAAGTTGAGTAATAGTTTGAGCTTTTCCTAGCTGATAGCCCAATAAAATTACAGGAATTCCTTTTCCATAAAGTTCTGAGATCAATTCATTGACTTGTTTTTGAATAACATCTAATTTTGGAAATACAAATTCAGGTAAACCAAATGTACATTCTGTGATTAGTGTTTTACATTTTGGAATTATTCCACCTTTAAGAAATCCTCTATCTCGCGTACAAATATCTCCAGTGTAAAAAATATCATCAAAAAGCAGACTTTTTGCACCTAAAATATGCCCACTATCAATTAATGAAAAATCAACAATATTTTGTACGTGGTTTTCCATCTTAAAACCTCTGAGATTTGCAATCTCACTTGTCTCAATTGAGGCAAGTATAGTACCGCCATTTTTGGATGGAAGATGATCAGAGTGTGCATGGGATACAAAATTTACTCCCATTGAATCAGTTTTTTTAGGATCCAAACTAACACGCTTACCTTCAGTCTCACATAGTATTCCATTTTTGGTCATTCGAATACGAGGAGACAATGTCAAACAAAATAATTGGATTTGATATAAATTGCAGGTTTGATCTACTATTGACTAGTTGCTAAATCTAGGAATTTTAATTTCAGGACGTGGGAGCAACATGGAATCCATTCTAAAAGCAATTAAACGTAAAAAAATCCCAATTAACCCAGCTATCATCATATCAAACAAACCTGATGCAAAAGGTTTGAAAATTGCACAAAAAATGGGCATAAAAACAGAAGTAATTGAAAGTAAAAATTTCAAAGGTAGTAGATTAGATTATGATAAAAAAATCATATCAACTCTAGAAAAACATGGGGTTACACCAAAAAATGGGTTGATTTGTTTAGCTGGATTTATGAGAATAATTAGTCCTGAGTTTGTTAAAAAATATAAAAATAGAATAATCAATATCCATCCAGCTTTACTTCCATCTTTTCCAGGATTGGATGCTCAAAAACAGGCAATTGATAATGGTGCAAAATATTCAGGATGTACTGTACATTTTGTTGATTCTGGGGTAGATACAGGGCCAATAATTTTACAACTAGTAATCAAAGTAAGAAACAATGATACAGAAAAAACATTATCAAAGAGGATTTTAGCAAAAGAGCATAAAGCATATCCTGAAGCTGTAAGGTTATTTGCTGAAAATAGGATAAAAATTGTAGGTAGAAAAACTATAATTTCCTAAGAATCCAATCCACTAAAAAAATACAATACAACTAATTCTTTTGAATTGCCATGGAAAAAGTGAGGAATTTTTTTCTCTACAAAATACATTTTATTTTCAGAAATCTCATAGTCTTTGTTTTTTATTTTTAAAAAACCGTTACCTTTGATGACAAAATATACTTCATCACTATCGTGTGGTTCTTGAGTGTCTTCTTCTCCAGGTTGCAATACGAGTACACCTGTAGCTAAATTTTCTTTATTGATAAAAGTATGAAAGTAGTTATCACTTTTTTTTATTTTTTCAATGTATTTGTTTACGTCAAAAACCAGGTTCATTTTATTGTGAGACTACAGTATAAAATTTAGGTTCAGGTAATTTTTCCATAAAGGATACAGCCATGGAATGAAGTTTTTCATGTTCAGGACTTTGATGCATTTTACTGAATTTTTCAAGATTTTCAAATTCAACTAATATCCTATGTTTACCATCTTTAGTTTCCAAAAGGCGTCTATTTACAAAACCATCAAATTTTGAAACTATTTTATTTGATTCTGAAAACCAATTTTTAAAGCCATCAAGAGATTCAGATTTTATTTGAACGTCAGATATTACTACAAACATAAAATAACTTCAATTTAGTTCCATAATTTCCTTTCTAAGATTTTCAATTGTAGATTAAGTTATTTCAAGGATTAAATATCTACAAGTTAGAATTAATCTTAATGACGGGCATAAAAATAGATGGTAAAGAAATTGCTCAGTCAGTAAAAGATAGAGTTAGAAAAGCTGTTGAAGAATTAAAAAATCAAGGGATCAATCCATGTTTGGCAACTGTTCTAGTTGGAGATAATCCAGCATCTGCTACTTATGTCAAAAACAAGCACAAAGCATGTGAAGAAGTCGGAATTATCACCAAAGATTTCAAGTTTGCTTCGGAAATTAGCCAATTAGAATTAAATAAAAAAATTGATGAGCTAAATAACGATAAAACAGTTCACGGAATTTTAGTACAACTGCCATTACCCAGTCAATTAGATGAATTTTTTACAACATCAAGAATTTCACCTCTAAAAGATGTGGATGGTCTAACACCACATAATGCAGGGTTACTAGCAATGAAAAAAGCTGCACTTGTGGCATGTACACCATTAGGAGTAATGGAAATGTTTGATTATTACAAGATAGATTTGGATGGAAAAAATATAGTTTTAATTAATCGAAGTAATTTAGTTGGAAAACCGCTATATCATTTACTTTTAGCAAGAAATGCAACTGTGATTACATGTCACTCTAAAACAAAGAATATCAAAGAATTATGTCAACATGCAGATATTATAATCACAGCTGTTGGAGATAGAAACAAGTTCACATTAACACCAGATATGATAAAAAAAGATGCAATAGTAATTGATGTTGCAATATCAAGATACAACGAAAAATTAGTTGGAGATACAGATTATGAACAAATTATTCAAAAAGCATCATATGCAACGCCTGTTCCAGGAGGGGTAGGACCTATGACAGTCGCAATGTTATTGAAAAATACAATAACAGCTGCATCATTAAGTAGTCAAATTGAAAGATAATTCAGAAAAAACATCATTAAGAAAATTTCTTCTTGATAAAAGAGATGGTACTTCATTTGATTTAATGAAAATCATAAGCAAAGCAATACAAAAAAGACTAAAAAAGATTGATTCGTTTAGAAATGCAAAAAAAATAGGGATGTATTATCCCATCGGAAGTGAAATAATGACACAAGATATCATCCAAGAGGCACTAAGTGAAGGAAAAGAAGTATTTTTGCCCAAAGTAGTTGGAAAAAATATAGAATTTAGAAAGATTGAGAGTGTTAGCAATCTAGAAAATGGGGCTTTTGACATAATGGAGCCTCGTAATGAATGCCCAATGGATAACAACCTAGACATCATATTGGTTCCAACAGTAGGAATTTCACAAAAGGGAGTAAGATTGGGGTACGGTCACGGATTTTATGATAGATTTTTAGCTGAAAATAAAGTTGAAACAATTTCGATAACAATGGAAAAACAAATAGTAAAAAACATACCAGCTTCAGAACACGATATAACAATTAATTGGATTGTTACTGAAGATAGAATAATCGATACATCAAAGATACGATAGACCTTTTTTACCAATATCCATTCTGCAAAATTTGCTTGGCCAAGTGATTTTATCTACTGCAGTATATGCATTTGAAATTGCAGAAGATAATGTATCACCAAGTGCAGTAACTCCTAATACTCTACCACCATTTGATAGAATTTTTCCATTTTGCTTTTTTGTTCCGGCATGAAAAACAATAGCATTTTTTGGAATCAAATCAAATCCAGTTATTTCTTCACCTGATGGATAAGATTCAGGATATCCTTGAGATGCCAAAACAATACAAACAGCTGATTGATTTTTCCATTTTGGTGCAGGCATAGAAGATAATGTACCATCTACACTTGCAACAAAATAATCATACAAATCAAAATCCATCCTCATCATAATGGGTTGACATTCTGGGTCACCCATACGTGCATTAAATTCTAAAACATATGGTTCATTGTTTCTAATCATTACTCCGGCATAAAGGAATCCTTTGAAAATAATTCCCTCATTTTTCATTGATTGAATTGTTTTATTGATGATTTTTTTTGGATCTTTTCAGCAAGGACATCATTAATGACAGGAGTTGGAGAATATGCACCCATACCTCCGGTATTAGGGCCTTTATCATCATCAAAAATTCTTTTGTGATCTTGGCTTGACGCCATAGGTATCGCAGTTACTCCATCACATAATGCAATGTAAGAAGCTTCAATTCCATCAATTCTCTCTTCCACAATAATTCTATTACCAGCATTACCGAATGCCTTTTTTACCAATATTGAATTAATTGCTGCGATTGCTTCATCAGAGCTATTACAAACTATTACTCCTTTTCCAGAAGCAAGGCCATCAGCTTTGACTACAACATTATAATCAAGAGATTTTACATATTCTTCTGCTTTTTTTGGATCATCAAAGATTTCAAATTTTGCTGTTTGAATTCCATTTCTTTTCATGAAATTTTTTGCCCAGATTTTACTAGATTCTAATTGTGCTGCATTTTTAGAGGGTCCAAAAATTTTCAAATTCATTTGACTAAATTTATCAACAATTCCTGCTGCAAGTGGAATCTCAGGACCAACTACAGTAAAACAATTATTCTTTTTTGCAAAGTCTGCAAGGGAATCAAGATCATCAACATTAATTGAAACATTATTTTCAGTTCCACCATTTCCAGGTGCAGTAAATACAGTATCAATCTTTGGACTTTGTGATAATTTCCAAGATAGTGCATGTTCTCGTCCACCCGAACCAATGACTAAAACATTAACCAACAAAAATTATCTTTCACTCAATTATATAATCCAAGTTATCAAAATGTAAAAATTACATTTTTAGATAATTTAGTATTTTAGTTATTTTACTCATTGGATGCGAATCAGCGTGAAACTAACTAGTACAAGAATTGAATAAGAATGAGAAAATCAATTTAGCTTTATAATGCCACACCTATATCAGAATTCAAGATGGAACTTTCATCAAAATTTGATGCAAAATCAATCGAGTCAGAAATTAAAGCATATGTCAAATCAATCGACATTGAAAGATTAATCTTTGAATCAGACAAGCCTGAAAAGATCATGTTTATTGAAGGCCCTCCAACTATGAACGGAATTCCACACGCAGGACATCTTAGAGGGCGGGTAATCAAAGATCTTTGGTACAGATTCAATACCTTGAAAGGAAAAAAAATTGTATTTAATGGCGGTTGGGATACACAAGGGCTTCCTGTGGAATTACAGGCAGAAAAAGAACTTGGAGTAACTGGAGGTAAATCAGAAGTTATTGAAAAAGTAGGAATCGAAAAACTAGTTGAAGAGTGTAAGAGGATTGTAAAAAAATTCAATACGAAATGGGTAGAAGTAGATGAATTACTTGGAATGTCATTTAATCACAACAAAGCATATTGGACTTATCGAGATGAATTTATTGAAAGAGAGTGGCAGATACTAAAAAAAGCACATGAAAATAAAATATTAGAAGAAGATTTCACAGTAATTGCTTATTGCCCTAGCTGTCAAACATCACTGAGTCATGCAGAAGTCAATCAAGGATATGAAGAAGTTAAGGATCCATCATTATACTACAAAGTTAAACTCAGAGATGAAGACACATACCTAATTGTTTGGACTACAATGCCTTTCACATTAGTTACAGATGCAATGGTGGGATTGAATCCAGACGAAGATTATGCGTGTGTCAAAGTAGAAAACGAAAAATGGATCATAGGAAAAACAAGACTCGAAGAATTTTTCAAAGAAGTAAATATTGAAGGATATGAAATTGTAAATACTATAAAAGGTTCAGAGTTTGAAGGAAAAAAATACATTCATCCACTTTTAGATTTAATTCCAGGATTAGATGAATGTGCAAGAGAAAATAATTTCCACGTAGCAGTATCAGAAGAATTTGTAGACGCTACAACAGGTAGTGGGTTGGTTCATTTATCCCCTGCAAACGGTGAGGAAGATATCAAAATTGCAAATAAAAGAAAGGTCAAAGTGTTCAGCCCAATAAATGATCAGGTAAAGTTCACTAATTTAGCTGGAAAGTATGAAGGTATGTTTGTCAGAGATGCTGACAGAATAATTGTAGACGATCTAAAGGAGCGAAATGCATTAGTAAAGATAGGGAAAATCAAGCACAAATACCCGCTGTGTTGGAGATCTCATCACCCAATTGTATGGCTAGCACGAAAAGGATGGTTTTACAAACTAGATAGATTAGATGACAAAGCAATCAATGCAGCAGAAAGCGTAGAGTACTTTTTCGAACAACCAAAAAACAGATTTTTAGGAATTATCAAAGAAAGGCACCCATGGTGTATATCGCGAGAAAGAATTTGGGGATGCCCATTACCAGTTTGGATATGCAATGATTGTAAAAAACAAAATTGGTTTTTTACAAGAAAAGATATTGTTGAATCAGCTGCAAAATTACCAGATGGTCCAAATTTTGAATTACATCGTCCTTGGATTGATAACATCATTATGAAATGCAAACATTGTAGCAGTACAAATACAAAAAGAGAAGAATATGTACTTGACACATGGCATAACAGCGGTTCAGCTCCATATTCATCATTAACAGATGAAGAATATTCAAAAAGTATTCCAGCTCCATTTTTCACCGAAGGTATTGATCAAACTAGAGGATGGGCATATACCCTATTGATAGAAAATGTGATTCTAAATAATGGGCCAATTCCACCATTCAAGTCATTTTTGTTCCAGGGGCATGTACTTGACGAAAAAGGTGGTAAGATGAGTAAAAGTTTAGGAAATGTAATTGATGGTGAAGAACTACTAAAAAAATACCCAACTGATTTGATCAGATTTTATTTTATTTGGAAGGCAAGCCCGATAGAACCACTTAGCTTTAGCACTGATGAATTAATGTCAAGACCATATCAGGTAATAAACACGCTATTTAATTTACATCTGTATTTTAAACAAAATAGCGAGTATGATGAATTTGATGAAACAAAAACCATTTCATGGGCAAAAGAAAATGGATTGTTAACCTCGCCAGATATTTGGCTTGTATCTAAATTACAAAAATTAATTAAAAAAATCACTGAACGTAACGAATCTTGCAAGTTCCACGAAGCTGCAAAGTCTATTGATGATTTTATTATAAACAATCTAAGTCAAATTTACATCCCAATTACTAGAAGCGAATTATGGGATGATGATGAATCAAAAAAGAACAGAAGACTGGCAATTTATGCAGTACTAAGCGATGTTCTCAGAACATTAGATATCTTGATTCATCCGCTTTGTCCATTTACTAGCGAATATCTCTATCAAACAGTATTTGACGGAAAAAAGAGCATATTGCTTGACAAATGGCCACAATACCAAGAGACCCTAGTAAATGAAGAGATTGAAGAATCATTTGACATCATGAAAGATGTTGTTTCAATTTCATCAGCTGCAAGAATGAAAGGAAAATTAAAACGAAGATGGCCACTCGCTGAAGCATTAATTTGTGTAACTAAAGGTCAAAAGAAAAAACTAGAATCACTTTCCAATTTACTAATGTCACAGCTAAATGTAGAGAAATGTACAATTTATGAGACAGAAAAAGAATCAGGATTAAACCAAATCTTAGAATTAAAACAACTAAACTTACCGCTGATATCAGTAGTTGAATTAGAACGAAAAAAAATTGGTCCAAAAGCAAAACAACATATGGGAAAACTGGTCAACATGTTTTCTGAAACTAACAAAGAAGAGATCATAACATCACTTCAAAAACAAGGACATTATGATTATGAAATTGACGGAGAAAAAATTTCATTAGACAAAGATGATTTCATAATTGATTTTGATGCAAAAGAAGAATTTGCAGTTTCAAAAAGAGACAACTACATTGTATTCATATCAACTTCAAGAAATAAAGAGATGATGGCAAGAGGATTAGTAAAAGACATTGCAAGACGACTGCAGACTCTAAGAAAAGAGAGAGGATATAATCCAACAGACATTCTAAATGTTGCATCAATACTTGATTTAGATGAAGAGTCATTGGAGATGATTAAAGAAAAATCAGAAGATTTAGCATTTTTAGTCAGAGTCAAAAAAGTAGATTTTGTAGAATCATGCAAGGAATACAAAGACGATGATATTGATGGTCAAAAAATAAGAATTTCAGTAGAATAAGTCAGTCAAATTAACCCTCGTTTATCTAAAATCATTTTTTGAAAAATGCAATATTTTTATTAGAACACCTAACTTGACAAGCAGATATGTCCGATTCAAAAATCCCAGTTGTTGGAATCAATGTTCTAAAACAAAATGGCTTGGACGTAGAGGAACTAAAAAAACTATTGATTCAAAATGCATCAGTAGAATTTACTGCCTACTACTACTTTACCAATTTGAGGGCACATTGTACAGGCTTGGAGGGCGAAGGACTCAAGGGAATTATCGAAGATGCAAGATTAGAAGATCTTAGCCACTTTGAAGCATGCATTGAGAGAATTTACCAGTTAGGAGGCTCACTTCCAAATGACGCTACACAATTCATCAAAATGTCAGGGTGTGAGTTCTTACAGCTTCCAGCAAATCCAACAGATCACAAGGCAATACTAGAAAAATGTCTCAAAGCCGAACAAGGAGCAATTGTAAATTGGGACAAGGTATGTAAAATGACTTTTGGAAAAGATCCTACAACATACGACATTGCAAAAGATATTTTGGCAGAAGAGATCGAACATGAGTCTTGGTTCCTAGAATTAATCTACGGAAGACCATCAGGACACATGAGAAGAAAATATTCTGGAGAAAGACCACATACCAGAAAACATTCTAGAGCACTTGATATGGCATAATAGCCAAATCACACTCTTTTCTTTTAATTAAAAATGAACCAACTGGTTAGCTTTTAGTTAAACCTGTATGATAAATAGAAAAAACGCATAGTAATGGTATGGTAAAACAGATTAGTCTTGATGCTTGGCAAATTCAACATTTAACAGATCTCTTAAAAAAAGGCTCAGATATTGTTGCAAAGACCAACAAGCCAATTGTATTGTACAGACAAACACTAGAAGAAGAAGAAGATTCGTATGAAGAAATTGTATGTACCATCACCAAAGATTATGTCATTGAACAATTAGTCACATCAGGTGGAGTTATAGTTCCAAGTTTTCATCAACAATATGTTTTTACAATTGAAGAATTTCCTCAAGAGTTATTGAGAAAAAGTCGTGATCGATTTTTACAGATAATTGATTTTCTAGAAGAGCAGCTAAATTAGCCTCATAATTAATAAAGATCGTAAAATTGTTGGCTTTTGTATGCGTCTATTAGAGTTTCAAGCAAAAGAGTTGTTCAGAAACTATGGAATTAATCTCCTTCCAAGCAAAGCATCTACAACTATAGAGGAAGGCAGGAAGCACGCAAAAGAATTAGGATATCCATTTGTAATTAAAATTCAAGTTCCCGTAGGAGGTAGAGGAAAAGCCGGAGGCATTCAAAAATGTCAAAATGATGACGAATTTGAGTTAAAATATCCACAAGTTTTAGGCTTGACGATTAAAGGAGAAAAGGCAAGAGCAATTTTACTTGAAAAGATGGCAGATATCAAAAAAGAGTTGTACCTGTCATTATTTTTGAATCGATCAAAAAGATGCTATACAATTATTGCATCGCCTGAAGGAGGAGTTGAAATTGAATCAGTTAAAAATCAGATTATTAAAGAAGTTGGCCTAGGTGAAGTTTCAGATCAAGTAGCAAGAGAAGTTGCAAAAGAGATGAAACTAGAAGGTAAAGCTGCAGATGACTTTGTAGACATATTACAAAAGTTAGCAAAACTTACAGTTGAAAAAGAAGCCGAGCTTGCAGAGATAAATCCGCTAGCAATTATGCAAGACGGTTCATTGATGGCACTTGATGGAAAATTTGTAACAGATGACAACAGCAACTTTAGACATGATGAATTACAAAAATATCAAGAAAAAACAGAGATTGAAGAGAGAGCAGAAAAAAGTGGATTTTCACTTGTAGAATTAGATGGAGATATTGCAGTTGTTGGAAACGGTGCAGGACTAGTAATGTCTACACTAGATATGTTATCTGATAACGGAGGCAAGCCAGCATGTTTTTTGGATGTGGGAGGTGGTGCAACAACTGATTCAGTTTATGAAGCGCTAACATTGATTAGCAAAATGCACAGAGTCAAAGGAATTTTAGTTAATCTTTATGGCGGAATTGTAAAAACTACAGTAGTTGCAGAAGCATTTCTAAAAGCATATGATGATAAATTGATCAACTTACCAGTGTTTGCAAGACTAAAAGGTACAGAATCAGACAAAGCAAAAGAAATGTTGAAAAATTCTAGAACAAAAATTTTTGATTCAGTAGAAGAAGCAATTAATGAAGCAGTTATGGGAATTAAAAGATGACAGACATTTTCAAAATACTAAAAGGCACTCCTGAAGATTCAGATTACAAGAAAAAAGGGGTAATTGTTCAAGGCATCACTGGAGCATATGGTTCACTTCATGCAAAAAACATGATAACTTATGGAACTAACATTGTTGCAGGAGTAACTCCAGGAAAAGGTGGTCAGAAATTTGAAGACAAGGTTCCAATTTACAATACAGTTAAAGAAGCAGTTGATGCAAGTGGTGCAAAAATTTCAATTATTTTCGTTCCAGCAAAATTCTTTTTGGGAGCTGCAAAAGAGGCACTTGAAGCAGGAATCAAACTACTAGTTGCAATTCCAGAACATGTTCCAGTTAGAGACACAATGGAAGTATTAGATTTAGCAAACAAAAAAGGTGCCGTTATTATTGGACCCAACACTCCAGGAATAATGATTCCCGAATTAATAAAAATTGGAATCATGCCAGCAACTCCATTTAAGGCAGGAAAGATTGCTGTGTTATCAAAAAGCGGAACATTACTTTATGAAATTTCAGATGCACTTACAAGTGCAGGATTTGGACAGTCAATAACAATAGGAATTGGAGGAGACCCAATTAACGGAACTAGAATGATCGATGCATTTGAGATGGTAAAAGACATTCCAGATTTAGAAGGACTAGTAGTAGTTGGAGAAATAGGAGGAGATTCTGAAGAAATTTTGGCTCAACGAATTATAGATATTGGATTCAAAAAACCAACTGTAGCATACATTGCAGGAAGAGCTGCTCCAAAAGAAAAGAGAATGGGGCATGCAGGAGCCATAGTGATGGGAACGTATGGTTCTGCAGAATCAAAGGTATCAATGTTTAACAAGGCAAACATTCCAGTGGCAAAAAGACCGTCTCAGGTGCCAGTACTATTAGCAGGAAAAATGCAACAATCCGATTAGAATAAAAGAGAGAGATTAAGGAGAAAATTATATGCCTATAACAGACCCAGAGAAAAAACGTATTGCACAAGCTGCACGTTTGGTGATGAAGATTTGCTTTAACTGTGGTTGTAGAAATGACATCAATGCTAGCAGATGCAGAAAATGTAGAAATCCATACTTGAGACTAAAGAACAGAAATCTCGGCGTCAAAAAGTGAGTTAGAAATTCATCAATCTTTGCCTATATTCAACAATTGCTGATCTTATCTTGTATTGATATTCAGAGATAAATGGTCTAACAGCATTTTCGTTTTCCAATTCCTCAAGGGATAGTTGCAAGTCATCAGGTAGTTGGTCATTCATTTGATAGAGTACTTTGGCAGCTTCTGTGTATTGTCCCAAATTAGCAGCATACTCAAATGCTAGTTGCATTCTCTCAATTAGAGCATCAAATTCATGTAAAGACATGTTTGACTTTTGGAATTTTACTAGAAAAGGTCAAGGTTATCATAATATACAAAACCTAAAGGCAAAAAAGACGCTTGTCTTGTAATTTCATTGGACCGGTTGTCTAGTGGTTAGGATGACGCACTCACACTGCGTATGGAGAAATCCCGCAAAGGTCGAGGGTTCAAATCCCTCCCGGTCCACTTCCACTGTGAGTTCAGACCCCTTTCTGATGATTCTCCAAAACAACTTTGCCGTTTGGCAGTGTTCCAACGAATGTCCATCCACTTGAAAGAAATTCCTCTACCTCTTCGCTTGTCACTACTTTTTGAACTGGTTTGTTTTACCGATGTTCAGTCTCTGAAACACCTCTAGTACTTGACCAAGTTCTTCAGGAGTAGCATTTTGAATTGTATCTTTCAGTGCCTCTTTTTGTTTTAGAACTGGATTTTCTTTTTGCAACTCTAGATCAAGAAGTTCTTCTGAACGAGAAAACGCATCGCGCATCTCCTTCATCATAATTTCAGGAAGAATTCCCTTGTTGGTTGTGTAGCGCTGTTCGATTGTAGCTTTGTGGCCCATGAAAAAAGACCGAAAGTCTCCAGCAATTTTTCCGCGAGATTCCGAAATAAGTAACTGGGTATCAAAGTAACATCTTAGATTGTACGGCCTCCATTTGAATTTTGGACGTAGTGTATTTCGTATCTCTCTGCTTATCTGTCTTGTCGGCAGAAATGGTTTATTGTTGTTTTTTCCTCTGTTTGTTTTGTATATGTAGTCAGGAGCAACAACAGGGGAATCACCGTTAAGTGACTCTCCACATTCAAGTCGGTCATTTAGATATGCAATGATCTTCTTTGTTGCCAGCGATGTCGAGAATGTAAAGTATTGATGTCTTGTTTTTGAGAGTTCACGTCTCACAATTATTCTGTTAGGAGTGTCAATGCATTTTACAGTGCCCTGATGAATTACGATGTCAGGTAGATCCTTAATTCGCAGTCCTTCGGTGCCATCATGATTTCCTATGACTTCTGGACGTAGTCCAGATTTTGCCATCAGTGAAATCATTACAGATGTGCGCAGATTAGATTTACAATCAATCTCAGACATCTCCTCAGCATTTGGAACTCGTTCGTTTTGCAGTGTAGGTGTGTAGTCAGGATTTTTCACTTTGATTTTTCTTTTTATTTCGACGTCAAAACTCCTAAGCCAAGATTTTACAGCCTTTAGAATATCTTCGATGTAACCAGGAGAGTAATTTTGTTCTTCTAACCAAGTTACTGAATCTTCCAAGATGTTAGTCATTGTTCTCAGGTCGTTCATTCCAAGTTCTGCAATTTCCATTGGAGACTTTCCAATAATTTCACAGAATCTTGATAATCGTCTGATTTTAACCTCTGCGGTTATAGGACTTCCACGAGCAATGTTGTCATGCCATCTTCTGATGTTTGTATTCATCAATAGACGCGCATATTTGGAAATCTTCTTTTGTTGTTTGGCAGTGTCGTTCGTTATCAGTAGTTTTTTGTTTCCCATATCGGTCAGCCTCTCGGCGACTTCATCGGAAATGTTACGCGAAACTCCTATTTCACTTTTGATCAAACTTAGATGTTGACCTCCGAATCATTCAGTTTTCTGTGATGCATTGCATCCGGAACCACTTCTGAAATGTCTCTGAGAAATCCTTGGGTCTCTAGCAGTTCTTTTGATATCTCGTTGTCAAGTCTGTCAAGGTCTTTGTTGATTTGCAGAATGTCATCATCCATCCCAAGCATTTTTTCTGTAAACTCTATAACTCCCATCTCTTGGTTTTGTTCAATTGCATCTGTGACGTCTTTTGCACTTTGATAGACTTCAGAAGACATGTCCTTTCTTTCGCTCAGCTCATCCATGACGCGTTTGAACAAAGCGTCTTGAAAGTCATCCATGTTCTGTCTTGAAAAGTTGTCAGGTGCAAAGTTGGTCCTGTAGTGCGGCTCTGCATCTTTGAAAGGAGAAAGGCTGTTTTCGCTTTTTTCAATTTCATGTCTTAGTTTTTTGTGGTACTCGTCTTCGGGTTGAGGAAGCACCCTGTAATGCTCCATGTAGTCCTTGACAGGAAAATATCCTCCCCTCTTGATTGGGGCACCGATGAATTTCTTGCGCTTGTAGGACAACTAGCCTATTCTCCCTCGTTTCTGTCTTGATTCTGATCTGAATTGTTGTCAGGCACGAAGTTGTCTTGATTTTGGTCGATTCTGCTTGATTCTGAGCCACTTACTGTGCTCCCTCTTTTCATCTCTCTTAGAATTTTCACATAATCCCTAGCCATCCCAAGCCAAATTT
This sequence comes from Nitrosarchaeum sp. AC2, assembly GCF_013407385.1. Taxonomy (NCBI): domain Archaea; kingdom Thermoproteati; phylum Nitrososphaerota; class Nitrososphaeria; order Nitrosopumilales; family Nitrosopumilaceae; genus Nitrosarchaeum; species Nitrosarchaeum sp. AC2. The sequence continues at coordinate 1,185,194 of NZ_CP030847.1, forward strand.
TATTCGCAGGCAAATCCAACGAACCAATCTTTGATTTTATTTTTTCAAGATGATCTTCGTCAGTGTACAGCAAGACAAGTTCATCGACCAAGCCGTCTGCAAGTACAGACGCTTTTGACTCTACGTCAGAAGTAGACTTTTCTATCTCTACGGCAATTCTTTTTTCTCCTTCTGCATATACATCGACTCGTCTGTTGTCAGATATCTTAAACTCGCTTCTTGCAACGTACCCCAAGTCTTTCAGTCCGATGTACACCAAGAACTGCAAGTATCTGTGTTCGTATGACGGTATCTGGTTGAACAAATTCCAGAATGCAATTCGTGACGGATTTTTTCCAAGGCTTTTCAAAAGCAACAATGCTTTTCTTGTCAAAATGAAATGAAGTTCCTCTCTTTCTATTTTGAATCTTGCAAACTCTACCAGACCTCTTGACTTTAGCTGTGATTTTGCAATCTTCATTCTCTCAGGTGAAAGATTCAAAGACGTTGCGACTCTCTTTTGAAAGTCCCAAGGATGTTCAAGCAAGTGGTTCAGTACAAGCCATGCGTCTTGGCCGACTTCCGGCGTCTTTGCTTTCTTGTTGTCGATGTGTGCAAGAAACATTCTGGATTCTATCTCTCTGCGCTTTGATTCCAGTCTGTCAACAAACGGTCTTGATCTGAAAAGAATTTCAGACTCTGCTACCAATCCTCCTTTGTCCATCATGGGAGTTTTTAGAATAAACGAGTCAGTCCTTCCAAGAACTTTGCAGCACCACATTCCTTTTTGCAACTTACCAAGGACTTTTGATTCATCTCTGTCCATTCCAAGCGATGACCCCAAGTGCTGACGTTGTTCAAAATCCGGGATGTTTCCAATTATCATAGTACCTGCGTTGTCCTTGAAAGCGCCAAGCAACAGGTGGCTCATCTGGGTTGCACCCAAAATTGAAAGCCCAAATTCACGGCCCATGCTCACAAAGGTGCTCATCGGCGGGGCTGACTTTTCAATAGATACTGAAGATAATTCCTGCCTTGACATGACATGGTGCGCCTCATCTAGAATAATCATTGTAAAGTAGTCGTTCATGCTTTTATCGTAGGTAAACTTCCGATTGAACCTCTCCTGAGAAAACAGTCTACGGTAAAACTCCCACATCAGAATTGTCTGAATCAGAATGCTCGAGTCCTCAAACAACAATGGAAATGTTCTGATGATCACCCTGCCATGAAACAATTTTGAGATGTCCCATCCAAACTGACAGTTGAAAACTTTGTCAAACGTTGTATTGATTGCCTTTAGTCTGTTTCTTGCTGTTGCAGAGTAGTCGTCTCTCTTGTTTGAGCTTTCGTACTTTGAATCCAAAAGATCAATTACGTCTTGCAGTGTGAAATTTCCGTTCTTCTCTTCGTCGAGTTCTTTGAGGTGCTCTACTATGTGGTTGGGAGTTGCAGTGTAAAGGCCTGTCGCGTGAGAGATTATGTCAAGAAATATTTTCCACCATAGTTCTTTTGGCATGCCGGGAGGAGGGTTTGTAAAAGGAGCATAACGAATTTGATTCCAATCTATGACATATGTGTCATCGTACATTGCACAGAGATTTTTGTAATCGTCTTTTACGTCAAAGCATATCCAAAAAATATCCCCAGTTGTAATTTCGTAAATGAATTTTAAAATCAGAGTTGACTTTCCCGTTCCGGCTCTTCCGACTACCTGAATGTTTTCTGAGAGATTGACTCGCGATAAAAAGAAGTTGTGCATTTCAACGTCGCCAGACATCACGTTTCCAATTTCAATGAATTTTTCTTGTTCAGAATCTTCCTTGCTTGGAAACTTCATCACGGGATTTTTTGATTTGAGAACATGAGCTTTGTATTTTATTTCGACTAAATCTGAAATCCAGTTTTTTGTTATCTCGTTTTGTTCATCGTTTGAATAGAGCATCGACTCCAAAAGCGACTCTATTGAATTCTTGTCGATGTCAGGAAGCACTGAGATCTTGTCTTTAATCTCGTCAAAATACTCTGAATCAATTTCACTCACGTCGTCTCAACTCCCAATTGAGATTTGCAACATCTCTGTCCCTTGGATATACTGTCCTGTATGCAGTTAGAACGTCAAGGCCTACATCGGTAATCTCCATCCATAGAATGCGCTTCTTTTGGACGTAGCCTAGTTCGGCCAGTTCAGATATCGTCCTTTCAATGGCAAATTTTGGCATGTGGGTGACAGAGTGAAGCCCATGTGTCCAACATATTCCTGAAAACACAGAAACTAGAATCTTAAACTGCTGCTTTGAGAGCGGAACCTTCTCTTTGAGGCAGTCTACGCAGATGTTCTTTTGTTCGAATCGGACAAAGCACTCAGAACAGGTTTTGTGCTGTTGTTCTTGGCATATCGTGATCTTGTCCGGGTCTACTTTTATTCCGCATACATCACAAAAAACCTGGTAGCGGTTGTTGAAATTTCCTCCCTCTGTCTGAAACATTTCAGTTCCGCCAAGTTCTTTCTTTGGAGCAACAAACCATCGTTCTCCCATAAGAATACGGCCTTCGTCTTTACTCATTGTCAACAACCATCTGTTCTTTTTTTATCCAATTTCTTCTGATGTCATCTCTCAGAAATTTCAAAGTTCATCTAAAATCCTCCGCGTCATAGTATTCGTCTTCGATTCTTCCACGAAGATTTCTTTCAAATCTAGAAGGATCTTGTCGTGTGTCTATTGGGCTACTCCAAGTGCTTTCTCTAGGTCTAGAGTCGTCGCTTGTAAATGACAATGACAGTATGAAGACAAGTGCTCCTGCAAATGCAATCAGCAACCAAAAAGTAAAGTCATACAATACAGCGCATCCTACAAGTAACGTAAACACGCAAATGAAAAAAATAGTGGCGATGCTGCCCATTATACAGCAGTCACCTTTTGTTTTTTGGTTTGTACAGTTTGTTTTGTTGCTTGTCTTGGAGATTTTGTTGTGAGTTCGAATGGGTCGATGTCGATTGTTTTGATTCCACTGACACAAGAACGAACTAATGACGTAACACATCTGTTGTACGTTTCCCGTGGATCTTCGCAGTTTATTCTTGCAAGATCGTTGACTGAAGTTCTGAACTGTCTGCTGTCAAGGGACAACAGGGAATTCTTTATGATGTCGATTTTTACAACGTCCTCTAAAATTTCTTTGATGATGTTGCTAGTTCTGCCAGGAATTTGTTCTATGACGATTATCACCGGGTCGCTGTACTCTCTTTGTCTTGCCTGCACGTCAAAGTCGATGACGTTAATTGAATCACCGTCCTTTGAGAAGACCGCGCTTCCTCGTGGAATTAATTCTGCACGTCCTGTAGAAAGTTGATTTCTGAAAGAAGTGCTCAGAGTTCCGATGATGTCTCGTATTGCATCCAGACTCACAGGATTGTTAAGAGAGGCAAGGTTGTATCCTGCCTTCTTTATGCCGTTTACTACGTCATCTTGGTGGCTTCCCTCAATTGAGAAGATGGTTTTGTATCCGCTCAAGATGAAGTTACCTCCACGAAACCTTTAGCAGTCCAAAAATAACCAACTACCTTGGGTGATTTTGTGCCTGATTTTGGTTCAACTTTTTGAATCATACTTAGGTAACAGTTACCCCATCTATTAAATATTAGGTAACAGTTACCCCATCATATTTAACCTTACGTAACAGTTACCTAAAGAAGGGATTAGATGAGTATAGAAATTACAAAAAAAGGCAAACAAAATTATGCATATTTCTACCCTGGAAGAAATAAGAAGATCTATCTAGGTCCAATAGATAATCCAGAAAAAATCAATTCACAGAAAGTACTTGAATCACTATCATATGTTACTGAGAAAAACAACCATTATTCTGAAATTGAACAGCAATTGGTCTCATATTTACCATTATTAGAAAAAAACCAATATCTATCGAATCGTTTGATAGAACTTGACAGTTATTCCGATAAGAAACTGATTTCATCATTGTCTGAAGATGCTAGAACCAAGTATTTGGAGAAAAGAACCGCAGAACTTCAGACTAGACTTCGGCAAATAATTCCTATGGAGATTAATCCAAACGCATTAACTCCATTGTCTCCATCAGATATTGATAAAATGTTTGAACTTGAAGAACCTACTCCACATACAGTTTATGAAATTTTTGATGCATTATGGTTATGGTATATTGACAAAAAGAAATCAGGAGAAACACTATTTATTGAATTCACCACATTACAAATAATAATAAAACATAGCAGATACACACTAATGAAATATTTAAAAGAAATGGAAAAACAAAAATTAATAAAAATAAGACAAGACCCTGCAACACGTATAGAACTTAAAGATAGAATTAATGAATTATTTTCAGAGAGAATTGGAAAAACAATCAACATGGCAAGTAAAATAATTCAAGAACGTAATTCTGAAACAATTACAAAACAAACAAAAAATAAAAAAACCAACTGAAAACTCACCGCCTCCTGTACTTCGGCTCGAATATCCTGTATCTTCTGTACGACACTGCGAGCGGTCTCATCGTCGCAACGAGTTTCTCGACTTCGCCGCCGAACTTTCTAATCGACGCAATCTCGGACTCCTTAGACCTTATGGCGCGTCTCAGGAACTTTGAGAAGTCTGTCGGAGTGTACCACTTCGGCGTTCCGTCTACTTTCACGAGACCTCTGTCTTCCAGAGATTCCAAGACGAAGTATATCTTGCTCTGGGGCACACCGCTTCTGCGCGACGCGTCCACAGCCTTCGACCTGCCCGTCACCAGCAGGGTGAAGCAGACTTTGGACTCGTATTCGTTCAGACCGCAGGACATCATCGAGCGGAGAATTTTTCCTTGGCTTCCGTTGAGCAGGTACATCTCACTCACCTCCCGTCTGGGAGAGAGGACTTTCGTCCTCTTTCGTTTCCCACAAGGCTATCCTTCCGATAACCTTCCTCTTCTTGGGGTCTTTTTCTGCTGACTGTATCAAGCCAGTGTAAATCGGTTTGTTCATTTCAAATCCCTCCTGTGGGTTAATCTGGGCCGAGACCATCTCCTTTCCAGCGACGGGCTACCATAATGCAGGAGCGGGTCGAAGACCGGGAAGGAGAATGAAGCGAAGGCCGGGCAGCGGTAAATGCCTAGACTCTTTTAATTGACGCAAATTGACTTTGTAATTGAGCATTTGAAAAAACTCGGTCAAAATCAGAATTTCCAGATATCAAGGTAGTACAGTTATTTTTGGACATGAACCAGATTGTGCTCCATTCAGACAGGCTAAGATCATAGTCAGGATATTCTTTTATGGAATCTACTGAACGCTTGATGCATTCAGAATCAACATATACGATGTGAAAATAGCTAGAATACGGAGGATACAGCGTAGTTATTATTGATTCGCGGGAAATTCCGTGATGTTTGGCCTCAACGGTAACCTCGTTAAGTATCTGGTCAGTAATGATGCAGGATTCGCTCAGAAATGCATTTAGTGGTTCAGTCAAGTAGGATCTAAGTTTTTGTTTTAGTTCTTTGGTATCCTCTCTTTTTAATAATCGTATTAGAACATCAGCATTTACAATTGGTGATCTACCAATGATAGCATCCAATCTTCTACATCACCGGACTTAAGACACAAGTAGTTTGTAGAAAGGATCTTGCATCTTGTCAAATTCGGTAATCTTTCTGGTGGTTGGTTCTGATACAAGATCGGAAAAAACATTAATGATTTCTTTGGCTTTCTTGTGGTCTCCATATTTTACGTCTGCTTCACGTGTGCCTACAGCTGTAATGTTGTCTGGATCCTTGTTAATAGATATCACCATATTCTTGTCATCTACCAAGAGGTAGTGGGTATCAAGTCCTCTCTTTCCTATGTAAAGTTCGTATCCTCTGGAAACGCAGTAATTCTGAAATGTTTTCGGAGTGCGTCCTGTTGCATAAGCATGCACCTTAACTCCGCGTCTTGCGGCATCTTCAGTGGCGTTTCTTACATCATCAAACTTCAAAGAACCGAGTTCTCCTGCAATTATGTAGACGTCATGCCTTGCAGAATCTAACATCTTGACGCATTCTTCACGGAACTTTTCGTCAAACAGACTTTTTTCAATATGGTATTCAGTCATGTGTAATTCACCTAAGCCATCATACTACGATGCTATGTCAAAGGCAGTCTTTGTTCTGGATATACAGTAATTATTATGATATTGGTACAGATAAATGAATACGTATGGCAAAAGTCTGTTTTGACACAGTAATTCCGGTTTGCTCATGCAGTGAATTTTGTTTTGAACTATTTAATGGTATTGAATAATTTATCCAAACTTGAGTGAAATATTGTAAAAATTTGAATTTTAGTAGAAATTTTCAGACGCACAAAATCTACAGATGATATGAAATTCATCTGATAAAATATTTCAAATGAATAACAATGAAGACCAAAACGGAGAAAAGGCAGATATTGAATAAGATTCCAAATTTGGGTTCAGATTGCTCGCACCGTATATGGTGCAGGGCATATAGACAGAGCCTTAGAAATGTCACAAAAATTCTCAGTTTAGAAAAAAACAGTATTAAAATGAGATATTTTAAGAATAAACAAATTAACCATTTTTTGTATAATCTAAAATTAGATTGCTTGATTTCACAGAAACAGGTAAAATGAGACATAATTTGGATGTGATGATTTTAAAACATACTGTATCCAAAATCAAATCATGTTTTTAAATAACATTCAAACAATCTATTCGATACATAAAGAAACTTCTAGTTCATTATTTGATCTAGGAAAACATATTTGTTGTAACTGACTGACCAACACTTGCCATTTTTTTTAATGCTTCATCATCAATTTCAGTTATTATTTTTTCAAACATCATATGTGACATAGAAATACTTGGAAGAATATTGAGTCTTTGTTCATTGAATGTATTTTTGATTAGAATTTTGTTGATTAATGCATTGATTGGCAAGTCATGCTCTTCTGCTTGTGTTTTTAGTTCATCTAGTTTTTTTTTCTAACCTTAAAGTTATTCTTTCAGTGGCAGTTTTTCTAGTTTTTGCGGCTAATTCACGAGATATCATATTTAAACTCCTTCAACATAATATGAGTAATATTTTCATACATTACTACTTTTTCATATGTTCATATATAAAATATTACGTATGCATTCTATAAACGACACAATTCATGACACATAGATAATCAGTTATGTTCATACAGTGTTTTAATGAATAATGTCTACTAGTGCCCAAATAATAGAAACAATCCATAGAAATCCAAGCAAAATCGGCAGATAGATTCCCAACACGATATTTGGTGAAAACCATTTAGTTACAAATTTACTATTTATTGGAACTCCAAAGAAAGGATGAGTTGCAAGATTTTTCTCTCCTTCTCCAATTCCTCTACTTCTTGCATTAAAAATATCTAAATTATTTTTTATATATTCTTCTTTAGAATTAGGATACCAAAAATCATCATTGTCTTCTATGTTTGTAATCATTTTTCTCCAATGATTAGCGCTGTAAACATTTTGTCCAATGATAAAAAGGAAAAAAATAGTAAATATGAAACCAACAATAGCAATAACAAGACTTCCAAAAGAAGTCCATAGAGTCTGGGTGATTACTTGGGTTTTCAAAATAGAGAACGCAGCAAACAAGATTCCATTAAAAATAAGAAACACATTAGTTCGCTCAGATATAAAACGACCTTCATGTATTAGAAGCTGAAATAGTTTATCGTAAAGAAAATGTAAGTCTTCTCTCTTTTTGTCTTCCTTACTCATTAAAAGCAAAAATGTATCATTTGACGTTGGATTTATCTTTTCTTAGTATTAGTACAAAATAGCATTTTTGGCATAATCTGCAGGATTCTGTAATCGGTTTTTATCTAATTTAAAATGTATTAATTGAGTTGTAAATTTTTTCAAGAGATACAATACATCAATATTCTTCAGAAATGCGGTAGATTAAATGTCAATCATCATACTGAAGGCCATGTTGTAATGTATCTTTGACTAAATTCTTTTCTTCCTATTCCAGGTCTAAACAAGTCTTTAACTAACGACGCAGGATTTGTCCATAACATTCCCAGAGCATCATCAGATGAATGACTCAATCCAGGTTTCCACAGCCATGGTGGATTTGCAGATCCTCCGTGAAGTTTTCCATCCTTATCAAAAGTATTGTTTGGTCTTTTCTTCCATCTCTCCCACAATCCCTGTTCTGAGTCAAAGATGTCCACAAGTTCATAATAAAATGACGGATCATATGGAGTTTTTTTCCCTTTTTTCAAGCGTTTAGCAGAATACATAGTTGCTTTTTTTCCAGGATAGTATACGATAACATCGGGGGATTTGTTTAGAACTGCAAGAAACCATCGTACTATTTTGGTTCCAATATTGATGTGTGTTCCAAGGGCATAGAGTCCATGTTTTCCTTCTTCTTGTTGAATCAATGGGTGTTCACCATCTACATCATCGTCAGTCTCCAAATATTCATCAGGGGAAAATTGTTCTCCAGATGATTTTAACAGGTTATTATCATACGAGTATTTCCAAAAATCAAGATGTGCTATTGTGATCATTCCAAGTAGTAATTCACCATTTTCAATTTTTTCTAAAATAATCATACATCCTTCCATGTCATTTGGATGAGTATCATCATCAGCATGATAAAATGAGTACAAGATAAAATAATGAGAATCGGTTTCAGAAACGGCATAGTAGCACACAGGGGTCAAATTCTCAATGAGTGTTTTTCTTAGTCGTTCTCTAATATTTTCAGTGTTCCAGCATTCTTCAGAGGTAGAATTAGGATAGCAGTCAAGATTCACTGCACATAGCAAGTCTTTTTTTGTTTCATAAGATTGAGGGTTTTTGTTCAAACGTATGTACTGATAATCTATTGGAGCCCATCTTAATGCAAGGTCATAATAGTTTGAAGTCACGTCACTATGGATTGATGTATTTTGGATTTTTGTCCGGCGATGTGGAAAACACAGCCCACATTGGCAAGTGATCAGTAAGTTTGAATTTTATTTTTGGATCATTTATGTAAACAGCGCCCATAAAATCAATCACACCACCTTTGACAAATTTTATTGTAGAATCAGGATATTTGTGATATCCAATCTGATCAAAGTGCTTTGTTTTGCTTAGGTTGCTTGGGCTATCTTGTATGTCTTGCTCTATTATCAAGCCCTGTGACTGTAATGCATCAAAGAGACTTTTTAAGATATTTTTTGATTTGCTGCTAGTTTTTTTCATTTCTGTATATACATCTTCAATGTTAAAATCCCCACAAACAATGTAATCAGAATCAAGCTTATCAGTATCAGATGAACTTTTTTTCAAATATTTTGCAATGTTCCGTATCTCTTCTAGTCTATATTGTACGGCAGACCCTGAGCCATAGTAAATATGGACTGTGACTATGATGAAATTGCAGCCATTACTTCTAAATGATGCCATGTATGGCGTACGATCAAACTCCAATTCAGGCGTTACAGTTTCTCTTCCAGAGCCAGGAGACATTACTACTTCTGCAGCAAGTCCAGTAAACTGTACTTTGGACGAATCATATACGAACACTAATCTTTCACTATTTCCAGATGCGTCAGAAAACAAGAAACGGTATTTCTTACCTAGCTGTTTTTGTAGTTTTTCTAATCCACCAAGGGAGTCCTTTACTTCTTGTATTGCAATAATATCAAAATTCTTGCAAATCTCTGAAATGTACAATATTGCCTTATCTTCTTTGTTGTTATTGAAATTTCTAATGTTCCACGTTAGTAATCTAAGATTTCCTTTTGCTGAAATTGGGATATTTGAATCAAATATTTTTTTTCTTAGATTTTTTAGTTCGGTGTTCATATCATAACTCATTTATCATATGTAATCAATGAAAGTTTTTCAAATTGGAGAAGATTTTCAAAATCAGCCATTTCATTATAGCTTTTAGGTATTGGAACAACGGTCAGTGCAATCTTGTTTGTTTTCTTTACTAATTTTTGTAATTGCCTTGTGATTGTAATGTATCGAAATGTGGGTGTGAGTGGGTTTGACCTTCTAATGTCATATGGATCATCGGAATCTTTTTGGGGTATTTTGCAATGCCCAGGTCCGCCATAGCATCGTCCTCCATGACCAAATATGTAAAAAGAACCAACATAGCCAGTACTCTCAGATTTTTTTGTTTTTTCGTTTGCATTTTTGTTGTTTAAAAATACTCTTGCCTCATACGACGGACCAGCATGATTTATCCCATGAAATTCCAGTGTAGCTCTTGTGATATTCTTTGAGTCTTTTAATGAAACTGCAATATCAGTCCTAAAAATTTTAGCATGTATCTCGCTTCTAGCCATTTGATTCTCTACTCCAATTACCATTCACAGTTGTCTCAGTTCCAGCATAATCATATCCCAAATTGAAAATATCCAATGTCTCATCGACAGTCATTCCAAATGGCTCCAAAGACATTTCTCTATAATGATCTGGGATTTCATCAATCCCGTTCTTTTTTTGCCATTCCCACCACAATCTATCAATCATGCAATGGTGAGACCAAAAGATAGGATCAAACGCAGCAGTTGCAATATCAGACATATCCCCTGACACTATCTTACCTTCCTGCCTTGTTTGTCCTCCCGTCCACACATGAATAAATCCGTGTATGTCTTCTAAGGAATCACTGAATTCATCAAAGTGATTATCAGGAATGTCTAAAATTTCTTCTATATCATCTGGGTGCGGTAATGAATCTGATGACCGTAATGATTTTCCTGGAAAACGTCTTGTTTCCCTATCGATATTATGTTCTGGAAATCTCATATGGTAGTTGTACAATGAATTTGGTTCCCCATCTACATCTGTTTCTGAGAACGCATTTGGTATTTTATTTTGTTCTGAGTTAGCAGAGCGCCAATCCCACCACGGCAAAACAACTCCTGGCTCCAAGTCTTGTAGTGCTTTTTCAAATCTATACAGATATGCTCTATGCCATGGTAGAAACAACCTGACGCCGGGCCATCCATCCTTTGCTTGTGGTCCATGCCAACACCAAAAGTTTGGTATGCCGTGAAATCCCGCAAAATACGCATACCCACGATTATCCATTAATCTCATTGCTTTTTTGTAAGCTAAACGAAGTTTTTTTAATTCATCATGAGTTAGATTATTAACATTTTTTCTCAGATTAATTATATCGCTCAAGTAATCCTAACATCGTAAAATAATACTTAAAGTTATTGCGACATCACGTTATTAAACACTATTTTGTTCAGATACAATTGTCTCAAATTTGAGTAAAACCGTAACGCTCCGACGTTAGAGAATCTGAAACAGATCATGCATCTGCAAAGACATTAAGGATTGTAAAGGTTGCAATTATGCACTTATTGATGATGTTTGCATTATTCAAGATAGTAGATATCAGTATAATTTACAATGGCAGAAAGAATAACCATAATGCTAAACAGTGATATTATAAAGAGATTACAAAATGTGCAGGCAAAAAAACTGCGAAAATCTGCATCCTCTGTCAGATTTTCAAGAATCATAAATGAGATTCTAGAAAATGGACTAAAATAACGATATTTGCTTTTTATTCTGATTTGATCGATTTGTGAACTGTTCGTATGTGTCTTTTCAGATTGCCATTTCCTGCAAGTGATTTCTCACAATGAGGGCATTTTATTCTAGAAGCCATCGATTATTTTCATAAAAAGTATGAATATATTATAAGTTATTATACCATAAAGATCAAAACAACATATCAACATGACAAGTTGTATTGTGGTGGATGATGATCAAGACACTGTTAACGTATTTTGCGATATGCTATGTATTATAGAAATAGAAGTTCTTGCCACTGCAAATGATGGTAATCAGGCAGTAATTATGTACAAAAAGCATCATCCGGATATTGTTTTTACTGATTTGTCCATGCCAAAATATGACGGATTTTATGCAATTGAAAAAATCAAAAACATGAATCCAGATGCCAAAATAGTTGCAGTTACAGCAGACTCTACTGCTAAAGAGTCATTATTTCTTGAATCATTAAACGTGACAGTCATTAGCAAACCCTTTGAGATACAGGAAATAAGACAAACCATATCAAAACTCTGCACAAGCGATAAAGACCAAGCACAATTTAAAATTCAATACAAGTTCAATGGAGAAGATACGGTATATTCATGTACAGTTAACTATGAACAATACAAGAACTTCAAAGAACTACCTATCGTGGAAAAGTGTGAAATAATCAAAAAAAGCAAAAAGCAATTTGACAAGTATGCTGATGAGATGCGCAAAGCCATCAATCTGGCAATCAGAAATGATACCAGCCACATTCGCAGACTGTCTGATATGGTAACCTGATTAAACCAAAAAATATTAATATGAAAGTATGAACTAATGAATATCATGACTGGCGTTACCCAACTGTTGGCAAAGTCACTTGAAAAAACAATGCTGAAAAATCTTGGTGAAAATACGGTTCACAAGATACAGGATAGATTATTTGAGAGATATGGCATATCCATAACCCAGTCCATGGAAGAGTTTGAAAAACTAGATTCTGTATTGAGGGAATTTTTTGGAGCAGGAGCTGAGGGACTAGAAAGAAAATTCCTTGAAAGTCTGTGCAGCATTAAATCAAAAAAAGACCAGACACAAAAGAGATTTACCATATATGATCAATCAATTAATCAGTCAATCCTAAAAGCATACAGTGATGATGAGGCATCAAAGATACTAAATGCGTCAATTGGCGAGTCATGGACAATTTTAGAAATGCTAGAAAAATTACAGATTCCGCAGACATCAGGATACAGAAAAGTCAATTCACTAATCGAAGACGGACTCTTGATAAAAGATGGACACGAGATATCTGCAAGCGGACGCAAGACTGACAAATACAAGTCATTGTTTGACAATGTGGAAATTGACATCAAAAACAACAAGGTTACAGTAAATGTCCAGTTTACACAAAACGTTATTGACCAAAGTCCAATACTTCAGACAGTGTATAGTATTTAGTTAAATCAGAACAAAAGATCAGGATAGTTTATGAGTCAGATCTAAAACGAATTCCATAGACATAAAATTGACCACAGAAAGATACGTAAAAGCAGGCATAATTGCAGGAATAGTTTTAGTTGGATTTACAATAGTATTTGGCATATTGCCAAACTCTATCAATAGCTATTCTCAGTACTTTGTATTTACGCCAGATGAGAATTCAATAAAGGAAAAATTTCTTCAGTCAGCAGAGTATAATCTATTTGATAAAAGATTTCCAGATAATACCATTGATTTTTCAATGACAAAATATGATGCACAATTTAGCGCATCTGCTACAAATAAAGAAACTCAAAATATTTTGATGCTTAGCATGTCTATGAATTTTAGTGATGATAGAGTATACAAGTCTGCACAGTGCAGTGCACTTGTAATGAAATCAGGAGTTAGATACAATTCTGATAATGTGATGGTCATGCCATTTTTAGAAACTACAACATGTCTTGATAGCATAAAGCCATAAAATATGATTTATTTTTGTATTTTCTTTTTCTCCAAATGGTTATTTTAGATAATCCCATCTTGTAGTTGTCCTAACACCTGTTTCATCGATAAATGCACAGTCACATTGAGATTGTACATTTGCAATAGAAACACCTAGTTTGGCATAATTAAGCATCAGATAGTTCAAACGATAACATGCATATTGACAAATAGAAAATTACAAATACATGACTTGGTAATGTAATTATCAATTATAAAAAAATGAAGTCAAATATTTTAAAAATTATCGGTATTTCATTCACAGTACTAATCTTAATCGGAGTGGTAGTTTTGTATAATGAGACATATTATTTAGATACAAAAGGAATCATAATCACTCCATTTTCGGATGAAGAAATAAAACTATATCTTGATGAATTCAACATACTCGAGACAGATGTTGTCAAAATTACAGATGAAGATCTGGACAATGTTCCAATAATTGAAAAATTAATTCATCAAGTGGATGCAGGATCAGAGGACAATCTTGATAGAATGACAGGTCTATCGGAATCAGAACTAATAAAATATAAAGAATGGATTGATGGAAAAGAAATTTTTAAAGGGCATCCATTATTTGAATATAATAGCAAATATTATAGAATTCAGTATTGGATTAATCAAGACTTTACAAAATAAGATATATGCAGATTATAAAAAATTCATAGATAAGACTTGAAAGAGAAAAATAAATAGAATCAAAATTTCTCTAATATGTCATAATTTAAACGATCATATAAAAATATTCACGAAAAAGAATTATTAAAAAATGAAAATATTATAGAAATTGGCGTTGTTTTAAAAAAACTACACTTGAAATTATAACCATGAAAATAATGATGTAATTTACAGGCGGATCTAATAATTTTGGCCACGAGCCAAGAGAGTAAAAAACAAACAAGACTTTTCCAACATAATCGCTCTTAGTAATAGGATAATCTATATCTGGAATTGAGGATATGCCATAATCTCCTTTAGTTTTAATTAATTTTGCATCGTCTATTTCAATTATCCTATGTATAAAGATATGATCAGAATCAACAAAAAATTTCTTAAAAGCAATTACATCACCAATTTTCAGACTATTATATGAAACAGGAACTACAAAGACTACATCTCCTTGTTTTAATGTAGGCAACATACTACCACTTGTAATTACATAGAAAGGATTATGGAAATTAACGAATAGAAGCAAGATACAAAACACTACAATAAAACTAAAAATAATTATTTTATATCGAGATAAAAAATGGATCTTGGTTTTATGCATTATCTAAATAGGAAAGACTAGTAAATAATTTTATCGTAATAATGTCCAATGTTATGCAATAAAATTAAAAATAGACAACGTACAAAACAAATGTAAAACAACAGAATAGTAAAAAATAATTGTAAAAAATTATAAAAAATAAAAAGATTGGTAGGAACTACCAATTAATTAGAGTTTCACAGGTAGCACTGTCGCCATCAGATGTATTTCTGCGACATGAATCGGTTCCACTGCCACCAGTTAAGGTGTCTGCAGAACCGTCAGCGCCTGAAGATGAAGAACCATGATAAAGATTGTCATTATCAGCTCCACCATCAATGTTATCTGCGCCATTATAACCGTAGATGTTATCATTTCCACCATTGCCAGTTATTGTATCATTGCCATCATAACCAATGATAATGTCTCTATTTGCAGATCCAACAATTGTATCAGCGCCACTTGTTCCATGACATTGTTCTGTTCCAGGAACAGTAGGACAGTTGATTACCGCTATTGCATTTTGTTGAGCCATAGTGGGTACAACAGACACACCTGTAACAATTATTGCCATTATAGACATGACAACAATAGTTGATGTTTTTTTATTGTTTGACATTTTTCTTGTCATGATTATTTCAATAAATAGAAAGTAATTAAACAACATGAATTACAGTAATTCATAATAGTTAAATAATACAATATGAACATCTTATAAAATTATTTTAGGTAATTATGCATAAAGACTAAACCAGATTCTGTGAGTGAAACAGTATTTTCTGTGATATGTATCAGATCAAGTGTCATAAGCAATTCTAGATATAAAATTAGGCGTGAATAACTTAAATTCGCCTTTTCCATGAGAGGTGTTTTTCGCAGTGGACCATTTTCATGTAATAATTGAAAAAGTATGGTTACTATCTGCATATCAACACGTTTTAATTTTTTACTATTTTTTATTAACATATATAGTATGAAAATAATCACATCATACTAGATAGGCATTGTTAATGAGGGGTGAACAAAAACACATTTTTAAATATTTTGATATGATCTAAAACACTAAAAAGAATAATAAATTGCACAAGCATAAAAAACAGAGATGATTGCAATATATGCAGTGGTAGGATCCGTTTTGATGTTTACATGCATGTTAAATAATATAATATTATAAGGGATCCTAATGACAAATATGACTTCTAAAAACAACAGTAACAAAATATTTCAAATCAGATTTGATTTTTTTTAGTGTCGCGTATCGAGATGAAAGCAAAACTGTGAAAATTGAAAACAAAGAAAATAAAAATGAAATAAAAAAGAATGAAAAAATAAAAATGGTAAATAAAAAATGTAAATGTGATAAAAATGAAATAAAAAAAATTGAGAAAATAATTAATGAAAAAATAAAACAAATGGAGACAAATATGAAAAAATACAAGAAAATAGAAATTGTAAATGTAATAAAAATAGCATAAAAATAGATAGAATGAAAACAGGAATAGAAATTGTAAAAGACATAGTATTGATTGGAAGTGCCCTATTGGGCCTCCTCCCATCTCTAAGAAAGGAATTGATTATGCAAATAATTCATTAATTTGAGTTATCCAAAAAAATTCTTCATTACATGATTTAGATTAATTTCATAGTTTTCTTCTCTGCCGACATAGATTACCTGCTTTGCTCTTTTCTTTATCTGCGCCTTTGTTATCTTGAACTATCTTATGCACGTTGCAATATCTTCCTTGTCCCTTTCGTTTAGTCTGCCGATCTTTGTAATGATGATGTCAAGCGGATCCAGTGTCCTGAGTTTCATGTTTTTCATCTTTGTTCTGACCGGCTTGCTTTTTTCAAGATAGTCCTCTGGCAGGTCCTGGCTGAAGACCATTCCGTTGTTCCACGTATCTACTTTGAACCCGTGTGGGACCAGGTCAAGAACACGGTGAAACTCGCCAAAGTCTTCTGCAGTGATGGTAAAGTCAACGTCTATTGTGGAGGCCTTTGCGTTGTGAAGAGTCATCGCAGTGCCGCCTACTGCAACTACTGTTATCTTGCGCTCCAGTTCCTTGTCCAGCTCCTCAAGAAAGTCCAGCAGCTGCCTCTTATTCAATGACATTGTAGAGCCTCATCTTCTTTTCCATGTCTTTTAGACTCAATTCAATTGCATTCTGGTCTGTCTTTACTTTTTGAACCATGGCATTTGATATTTCCTTCATTATTTGTTGGACTTCTTTTGTAGGTTTGAGTTCATTTAGTACTTTGAGTATATTGTAGAGTTGTTGTATGACTTTGAATTTGCTTGCAAGAAAGACAAGGAGAGAGTAGTTGACTTTTTCATTGTTCTTTGCAAGAATTATCGGTATTGCTTCCAGTCTTCGAATGTTGTCTTTTTTTACCAAGATAGCAGTAACAACATATTCGATTCCAATAGCTCTGCTCTGAATAACTTTGGTTCCCATTTCTTTGTACCCAAATCTTGCCAGATTAAACACAATGTCCTGATCTGAAATTTTTGTAAGCGAAATGGGTTTTTCATCTACTTGTATTTTCATTCCCTTGTCCAGAATGTTTTTTATCATGAGCCAAAATGCCTGGGGGGAGAACAGCACAATCTTGTCATACATTATTTCTTTTATCGGGTTGGCGTCATCGTACCGTATAAAGTTCTCAAAACTTTCTTCGCTGATTAGCAGATAGTCTATGTGGATATTGTGAACCCGTTGTAAAAGATACATTGTCTTTTCAATGTCTTTACTAGGTGAGCTTTGCGTGTCACGTAACAAAATAAACAATTCGAGTCGATTTAGTTTTGCATGTTTTTCCGGCCTGACAGTTATGATCGAACTTATTGCAGGCATGTCTTTTAGGTATCCGATTATCTGCAAAACGAGTATCTGCCAGTCTTTTCTTCCTTCCAAAAAGCGTACTTTTTTTATCAGTTCGACTTGTGCCAGACTGTCAATTAGAAGAGAGTTGTCAAAGTTTAATACTGCAATAGAAGATTTTCCTATTTTTTCAATTCGGATTAGTTCAGATTCTGCCATTTCGTGTATCGATGTATGGATGTTCTTGTAGTCGGCAGACCCGTAGAAGTGATTGGTTTTGTTTTTTATCTCGTTAATTGACATTGGGTTGCCAATCTCTCTGGCAAGTATGTCCAGATCTTGTACGTGTTTTCTTTCATATCTAGGCACCTATCATGGTATTTCTACCATATTACTATGGTTTAATACCATAATATTATGGTAAAAGTACTATAAATACATAGTACATGCTCAGTACAGCCAGGTAAAAACAGAAAAAACTATGCAGTTACAATAAAAGACGATTCAATAAAATTACACATACCACTTGATTTTACGGTTGTTTGCTCATATAGAAAATCATCCATATATTCCGTGTTACATACAGGTTTGTGTTTAAAGATCAACGCAGCCTCTGCTATCTCCCGGTCAGGATTTGAAACAGATGCAAATGAATAACATAATACTTCACCGGATTGTAATTTACCATTCCAACATTCAGTTTTCTTTTCGTGTCCAGATATACGTTCATTTACTTTACTTGATTCGCCTATGTAGATTAGTTTCCTGATTGCAACTGTTTTTTCTGCTGTGTTGTATTTGCAGCAATACACCAAGTATATCCCAGAACTGTTTGGAATTCCCCCACTGTTGATCTCACGCCAGTATCCATCAAACTTCAATTCAATTGCTTTTGCCATAAGAGATATTGGTACAGATGTTATTTATGTGAATATTATGACGATGAAAGTATTTGTACTTGCCAAGTCAATTTGAATCATGGTCAAGATAGTGTGCACCATCAATTTGAAAGGAGGGGTTGGTAAAACATCGATGACCGTTGCTTTGTCAGAATTTCTTGCAAAAGAACATGGCAAAAGAATTCTTGTTGTCGACTTAGATCCTCAAACTAATGCCACCGTAGCTTTGATGGACGATAAAAAATGGTTGGAAAAAGACGAAAGGGGAGAGACGCTCCTACAACTATTCAAGGACAAATTAGATAAGACATCAAAGTTCGAATTAGACAAAGCAATAGTGAGAGGAGTGTCTAATGTTGGTGGGGGGATTGACAATCTTGATTTAATCCCATCTAGTTTAGGATTAATCGAAATTCAAGACACATTGCCAATGATACCTCATGGGAGATTCCATATGACAAGTCCAGTAACAATATTGAAAGACACCATATCCAACAAACTAGATGACTATGATATTGTGTTAATTGATTGCCCACCGAATCTGGGGATAATAACGTTGAACGGATTGTTCATATCAGATTATTTTTTGGTTCCCTGTATTCCAGACATTCTATCAACATATGGGATTCCACAGATATTGAGTCGCGTTAAATCATTTTCCACAGAATCAAACCATCAGGTGACTCCAATGGGAATAGTAATTTCAATGTACAGAGCACAGAGCAGGCTACACAATACAGTAATGCAAGATCTCAAAACCAAAGCAGCGTCAGGAGATTATCCAAAAATATTCGATACTATTATTCCATTAACTGTTAGAACTAGTGAAGCTGCAGATGTAGGAGCTAGCGTCAACACACTTAAACAAAAATATGGATATGGTAGGATATATGATGAATATGATGCACTTGCAAAAGAATTTTTGAGATGTGTGTAATTTATGAACAAAGAAGAAATAAAAAAATTATCAAACATTCTACAGATAATAGCAGACAACTTAGAGAAAGATCCCGATCTGCTAGATAAAATAGAGACCCATTTGTTTAGACTAACAAAAAAATCCAAGAAGACAATAAAACAAAAACAAATTGATTTGTTTGAAATATTATCAAAAGAGGGAGAATCGGCATTGAATGAAAAGCTAAACTCCATGGAACTGATTCAGCTTAAAAACATTGTTCGAAGTTACAGCCTAGACTCATCAAAACTGGCAGAAAAATGGAAAAACAAAGAGAGGCTAATCAAATTCATAGCAAAGAGAATAATAGCTAGGAGTGCCAAAGGAAAAGTATTTTCGACATACTAAGATAGAAGTAATCTGCAAATGGATACTTTATTTCAAATAGTCACAAATACATGAAAAGTATAGGATGGTTGGAATGAAGGCATTTACACCAAGAAAACAAACTAGCGATGAGGTATTCAAGCAATTTGTAGAAGCAACAAGGCAAATTGCAGATGATCTAAACATCACACAAAAAAATGTCAATATAGAAAGATACGAGACTCCGACAGTCGGAATATCATATATTGCAGAAGGGATTAGTAAGAATTATCGATTTACATTTGATCTGAAGACGTGGGCAAAAGGAAAAGATGTTTTAGATGGAAGAATGTCACCTTCTTTAGAAATTTCTTATTCTGATAGTAGCGCACCGTTTTGGGTTCATGAAGATGACTTGAAAGAGTTCATACATCATCCAAATTTCATAAGCAGGTGGGCCGCGTGGGGTGTTTTTAATTTTAATCTGAAACACAATCCTGCAAATTTAGAGTCACTATTTAACGACATGAGCATCAGAGTATACGGAATACCGCAACACACATCTCCAACAATCGGAGAAGCATATCTTCTATTTGGCGGTATTAACAAGTATCATTCTAAAAGATTGCTTGTCTACAAGTTCCGTCATGTCGAACCAGGTGATAAATACAGATCATTTAGCTATGCGTTTCTTTGTTCGCATAACAACTTTCATGATTTTTGGGTATTTTTTCCAAACTGCGGAGGTTTGGATAGCGGAGGAGCTAATGGAGACTTGCAAACTATTGAAGAGTTAATTTCATCTGTAAAGGTAAAAGTAGAAAAGAAAAACTTGGACATAAAGTATGAAGAATTAGAGTCATTTTTAAAAATAAATCTAGTGCATTTAGATTAGAAATAGAAACTTCAGATCCACATATTGTCCGTTACGTATCTTCTGATTATTTTGGAGAAGATTTTGAGGAATCATATTCAAAATTTGAAGAGAGATACAACCAAAAAGACTATGCAGGAGCCATGAGGGATTTGCGTGCTTTGGTACAAGAGGCCATGGAGATTACTTGTGAAAAAAAGAAAATAAGTTTGGGCAACATACAGAATAAAAAAATCATCAACATAACAGACAAAATGAAAAAAGTAGGAATGATTGACGATGTCCTATACAATTGGTTTTTGACATTTAGTTCTGGTGCAAACCTCTCGTCTCATAAAGGATTCCCAACTAGAAAAGACATGCAGAATGGAATAACTCGTAGACGCATAATGACCACTTTTTTCATGGGGACTCATTTGATAAGTGAATTAGCATACATTGTAAACCCTCCAAAACTAATTACAGTCAAGACAAGCAGTGAATTTAAGATAAAAATTTCGAAAAAGAAAGTGCCAACAGACAAGACGCTACACGAGACTTATGATGGAATAAACAAGATGAATATTTGATACAGAAGATCATGCGCACATGCTATTTTTTTGAAACATAATAAATTATCATTCATCTGAAGCTGGAAAATCACCAGGACATTCCTGAAGTTCTCTCACCAAATCATCATCACCCATAACAGGTTCTAAAATAAAGAATCCATCATCATGTTGTTCCGTTCTAATTTCTACAGAACGTGTTTTATCCTCACTTCGTACAAGAAATTGATAAAACCCTAAATTCATAGTTTTTTCTTGATTATCTGTGGAATCAACATATCTGGAAATTTCTTCGGTGTCTTGAACTTTATGTATTTGTGAAGCAGACCAATATTGGTGTACATCTTGTCCTAGACTGTTTTTATGCACAGTTCCAATACCAACAATCACATCGTTATTTCTTCTAGCACATGTTGCAAAACGAATTCCCATAAAAGATTTGAAGGAAAGTGATATTTACTGGTTACTATAAAAAAGTTAGAAAACATAGTTTAACAATTGCCCTAAAAGAAAACTAATTCCAGCTAAAGAAAATATTTCTATTAACTTTGGAAATGGATGTTTGCTTCTTGAACTTGTAGATTGAATATGTTCGCCTAGTTCTTTGATTGTTATTTCATACAAGGATTTATCTAAATTCTTTATTGTTTCACATCTTTTGATGAAACTATCTAAAAGTTCATTTATTGTTATTGAACTGAGTGTATTTTTATTTTCATTAAAATACGTTCTAAGATCTATCACAGAATCAAAATTATAGTTTAATTGAATAGATTTTTGACGCAGATTCTGCAAAACATCCGTAAGATTTGAATCGTATTTTGATATCAAAAAATATCCAGGTATTTCTATAGTTACAACATAACTGATAATGATTGAATATCCAATGAATGCAACAAAATCAATCAATTTAAAATCAATAAAATAAGTTCCAATTGAAACTAATAACACAAACACAAAAGCATTGATGGCAAAAAGAATTGGCAAATGCTTTATTCTTTCATTTTTTTTCAAGTACCCAATTATTATAATGATAATTGAAACAATTATGTGAGATGCGATTATACCGTAGAAAATAATTTGTAATGCATCTGTTAATGCCATCCAATCATTCTACCTTGTTTGAAGAATCGTGAGTCTCTTGTTCAGATTTTTGCTCTGATTGATTATTTTGTTTTTTATTTTGTTTTTCTCGCCAAGAAGTCAAAAGACTTTTGAATGGTTCTTGTGCTTCGAAATTAATCGAGTCGATGATATCTTGTCTTTGAAAGAATTTGGTTGTTCCAACTTTAATCTCTGAAATATATGATTTTTTATCTACAAATGGTGTTACAAATTTTGTCAGATTCTTAGGATCAATTCCAAGATTAGATGACAATTCTCCTGCACTTATTTTTTCTTCAGTTAAATGAAGTACAGCAGCCTTGATTTCAGAGGTTCCTATTATGTTCTTTAGATCATTGATTATGGTTGGTAAATTGGATAGTGTGAGTATTCTATCGATATTACGTGTATTTCCTTTGATAAACTCAACATTATTAGTAGTATCTCGCATATCATTTTTTATTTGCTCTATATCTGCTTGGATCTTCTTGAGTTGTTCTGTCTCGCTATCCTTTGAATTTGATTTACTCATATAATCACCTAAAATCTCTGCTCGTGTACTTTATTGCCGTTTTTCTCTACTGTTTTAATCAAACCTTTATGTCGTAGAATTCCAAGTACTGTGTTTGTGTATTTTTGATCTTTCTGAATGCTTGTCATAATGTCAACAGTTGTATTTGTTCCATCACATAATTTGTAAACAGATTCTTCCACAGAACCAGGTTTTAGTAATTTTGATTTTGCTTCCTCAATCTTGTCTTGATTAGATAAAAGCAATAGTCCTTTGATATCTTCTAGTAAATCTTGAATGTTTGCTAATTTGTCATCAGACATTTTGTCCCTCCACTGGTTCTGTTGATTGTTTTACAGATTCCTTCTTCTTTTTCTTTCTGAGTGTGGTTTGTGTCACGTATATCTGGTTTTCAGTTTTATCTAAGATGACTGCCATATCTCCTACCTTCAGTCCTGCTTTCGTAAGAATTTCTATCTGTTCATTTACTGATTTGTCCTTAATTAGATCAAAGGCAAGAAGTCTTGTTACTGTATCCAGTTTCTTGCTAATGTCTTCCAGTTCTTTACTCATTTTGTTCACCTATTTCTTTAGAGTCTTTTGGCTGGTCGATTTGAACCGGTTTGGAATTTTCTAGTAATACAATCCATGATGCAGGTACGTATGATATACTTCTTGTAGGCGGTTGGTTGTAAGGTCTTTCCACTAAACTTACTCCTTCCAAGGTTTGTAGAAATATGTCTACTGCACGCTTAGTTTTTCCAATTATTTTTGCGATATCATCTGATTGTTTTGTACCGTCGATTAGAACCCAGATTTTTTTTCTATCCTCACTTGTGGCATATTTTTCTAATTCTTTTTCAATTGTAGGACCATTAGTCAAAATCAGAATTTTTGAAATTTTTTTCAGTTCTTTGAGCATCTCTTCGTCATTAGTCATGTGATTCTGCCTCTGTTGTTGATTGTTCATCTTGTTTTGATTGCGGAGTAGATTGTTCTACTCGTTTTGGTAATTCAGGAACATTAATTCCAAAGTCTTCTATGTCAAATGAGCGTTTGAATCTCTTTCCTCCCATCACAGTAACAGATTCACCCAATCCAAATTTTTCCCAAGACTTCCAATAGTTTGAGATTGACATATGAGATATCCCGCCAACTAGTTTTGCTATCTCTTGTGTTCCTTTAGTACTATCGCTCAGATGGTAAATGATCTTCTTAGAGTCGTTTGGTAGCTGGGCCTCTAAAACAGGTTTGATTTCTTTCATTCCTGTAAATTTTGCCCATTTTGAAGAGTCTTTTATTGCGTCTCTAATATCCGTTAAGATGTCATAAACATCTTTCAGTTCAATTGGTTTTTGATTGGAATTACTGTTGCTCATTGTTTCCTTCACTTCCTGCTGCCTGTTCTAATGTTTCATTTGTTTCTGAAGTAGATTCTTTTCCTGTTTTTTGCAATTCAGGAATATTAATTCCAAATTCTTTCAAATCGAATGATTTCTTAAATCTGTTAAAACCATTAACGATTTCATATGACCCAAATCCTAGTTTTTCCCATTCTTGCCAATAATTAGAAACAGATCTAGCAGATATGTTGCCAATTAGTTTTTCAATATCTCTGGTGCTATTCTTTCCGTCGCTTAAATGATAGACCATTCTTTTCAAAGCACTATCCAACTTCAATTCCAAGACAGGTTTGACTTCTTTAATTCCTGAAAATTTTGTCCAGGTAATAAGTTCCCTAAGATCATTATGAATATCCTTCAGTGTTATTTCATCATTAGTCATTTTGATTCTCTCCTACCGTTTCAGACTCGGTTGGAATTTGTTCGATTGTTTTCTGTCTTGATTCCTTCTTTGCGATTGCAGGTATTTCAATGCCGTAACTTTCTAAATCAAAACTTTTGATGAATCGTTCTCCACGACTTACTGGTATTGATTTCATCAACCCTAATCGATTCCAAATACTCCAGTAATTGCTAACAGTTGCAGTAGATCCTCCAGATACTGCAATTATGTCACGAACAGTTCGTCCATCACTCAGATGATAAATGGTAATTTTTTCAGGCGAGTCTAACGTTTTCTTTAGAATTTCTTGCACTTTTTCTACACCGTTGATTTTTGCCCAGACTTTAATTTCTTCAAGTGTCTCCTGATTCTTCTGTAGTGCAGCAACAACGTCATCTAACGTTGCAGGCTTTTGGTCATTGCTCATGACTGGTTTCCTCCAATGTAAAATCAGTGTTTTCTTTTGATTCAAGCGATTTTTGTTTTATTTCAGGTAATGAAAAACCAAACATCTTTGGATCAAATGATCTTTTGAATCGGCTTCCACCGCTGACAGATATTGATTCTCCAAGCCCCATTGATGCCCATTCTTTCCATAACTCAGTAACTTTTGGTTGGTTGATTCCGGTTGTCTTTGCAATCACAGTGCTGGTGTTCTTGCCGTCACTTAGATAGTATGCAAGTGTTTTCTTTTCGTCTGTTAATTGAGATTCAAGTACTTCTTTTACTTGCTTGAATCCCATGAATCGGGACCACTTTGCAATTTCTCTTAACAGTTCAATCTGTTCACTGTTGTCGCTCATTTTCTTCCTCCATGTGATCTTATGTTAGATACTTTCGACCATTTGATAATTTCTCCAAGCAAATGAACTATCTGTTTTTGGTTATTGTCGCTCATTCAAACTCCTCCGTGTTCTCATTGTTGCCAGGTATGTTTACTTGAATTCCAACATCGGCCAACGAAAAAGATCTCTTCATTCTCCTTCCTTCATATTTTTCCGATTTTTCCATGATCCCCATGTTGTGCCATTTCTTCCACAACATTGCGATTTTTGTGCGACCTACATTTGTAATCTTTTCAATGTCTCTAACGCTTTTCTCCCCGTCGCTGAGCTCGTATACTTTTCTCTCTTCATCAGAAGAAAGATTTTTTTCAAAAATTGTCCTCAGTTGTTCCATGCCAGCCAGACGAGTCCATCTTAGATGCTCTGCCATAATACCGGCGATCACATTCAACTTTTCTTCTGTTGCAGACATACTTATTTCACTATAGTTTCAATAGACATTCTAGTATAAATGTCTTCTTTTTCTCTATAAAAATGCCATTTTTTGGCTTTTCTTTATATAACTATGCCTAATTTTATGGATTTAATAACGACGTAATAATCATGTCCATGGTGGGACAATGTAAAATTAAGTACATTTACCCTCAGTTTTGCCGTTAAATTAATCATGTATCTCATAGCCGTATTGTTTTAATAAATTGTCCGTATTTTTAATATAATAAAGATATTTCAAGCGTGATCTAATTCTGATCGTTTGGACAAAAACATTAGAATGACTACTTATACAACATATAATTAAGTAGATAGGATTGAAGTAAAGATGAAGATGTTCTCCAGTATTATGGAAAAACTTCCAAGTAGGCGTGGCCTTCCAGAAAATATTTTTAATAATGACAATTTCAAGAATGATGGGCAGATTCATACCTAGACTTACAGAATGAATCAAAATTGTCATGGTAATTATGACATAACCGATCATATTCTTCCATCAGATCGGTGATGTTGTGCCTCATCCAGGTTTTGTACTGGATCCTTTCAAACTCTTCACGGAGTCGTGTGTCTTCCTTTAGATCAGATGCGGACATTAACGTCCACTTATCGTGAACAAATCCCAAACAGAATCCGAAAACATCGATATCGTAGAGCATGACTTCGCCGAATCTAGAGTACGGATCGTATCCTCGAGCTTCTCCTACTAACTTGCCATTTTCATCGACAAGATACCCTTCAACCTTTTCATCGTTGATTGAATCCCCTCTTGTAGTCTCGGATTATCTTTTGCGCGTTTTCAAAAGACGTGGGCTTCCAGTTCCTGTCCTTTGACGCGCCGACATCAATTATCTCAGAGATGCTGTAGCCCCATTCTGCCATCTGCTCGTCGTTGAGATTTGCGTAACCAAACGCAAGATTCTCCTTTCTATCAAGCTCTGCAATGAGCCAATAGAATCCAATTCGTTCAATGTCCCACTTTTCGTAGATTGTCTTTTTCTCAAAGGGCACTCCGTCAGTCTCGTACAGCGCAGTAATTTCATCTGAAATAAAATCACCTCTCCGGATTTTTTATCGTCTCTCTTTGTGTGTCAAAGTAAAATGCAGTCTGGAAATAATCAATGCATTCTGCAAACATGCTAGTTAGAAACTCTGTTAGTTCTCCCTTGCACTTTGAGACATAGTATCCGCGGCAGAACTGATCAAAGTCAAGCAAGTGTCGTCTTATTCTTTCATAGTCGGACTGCAAGATACCACGGTTTTGGAATCTCCACACCTGATACTGGGCCTCTGTAAGCGACTTGGCCAACTTTTCGTCTTTCTCAAGATTTTGTCCAGTAACTACTTCCAGTCTGTCATCTAACACGGCATCTTGAAATTCGCTTCCATCCCCCACATGATACAACTTTAGCAGCCCCTTTCGCGAATGAGAATCGTAGTTCATCACTTCGCCTATCACTCTTTTCTCATTTACAATGTAGTTTTTTGTGTTGTTTGGCAATAGACTCACCAAAGTATCTATTCAAAGATAGTTTGCAGACACAAAAGACCTTACGGGTGTGCATTTCCGCTAGACAACATCAAATAGTAAATCAAATATTTTGCACGTGTAACAAAAATTTCAATAAATATCCTCAGACTTAGGATTAAGATAGGGTTTATCTATATTTAGCTTTAATTTCTCAAATTCATGAATAATGAATTCGATACGTTTGGAGAAATTATTTTTTTTGTATGAATTTAGCATACCTTGTGCAATTAGTCTACTTCTATGTTGGCCAAAACTTTCTTCATGATTTATGAAATCAGGTTCTTCAGCAATGGCAATTCCTGGAAATATTAATTTCGAAAATATTGAAATTCTGCGATAAAGAAATGAACCATAAGATAAATGAATTTTTTGAAGAAGTGGTAAAATTTCTTTGTAATTAGTTTTTTCAATATACAACACAGATGAATCATTTCGAATATAGTATTTAGGATCAACCAAAGTTTTAAAAATAAAAGGCAGTGACTTTGCAGTTAAATTTTTAGTTAATGTTTTCAAGATTTTTGAAATTCCATCAATGTTTGTATTAAAGTAAATGCGAGTAATATCGTTTTTGAGATTTATTTTGCCAAAATTACTTATCACAGTATAAAATCCATTGGATGAGTTTATCCTATCTTTGGGAAATTTGATTGAAACTATATCTCCTATTTTCAAATGTTTTTTTTGTTTTAAATGATCATCAAGAGAAATCATAAGATGTAAATGGTTTTGCTCAACTATAGCATTTTTTTTAGATTTAGACATTATACGCCATCCAAAATCATAATATCCTGTACATTTGTTGGATTTTTGTAATTTGGATAATAAAACTGGATCATATGAGATTCCATAAATATCATTTTTCAGATATTCTTTTAACAATGTATTTTTTAATCCTGTGTGATATTTTGCATATATGTAGTCTCGTAGTTCGTAAACTTTATTTGTAAAAAAATCATGGTTATTTGAAAAGATTCCTAATTTTTCGTCAAGTGAAAAACCTGCAGATATTTTCAATAAGATCATGATTTAATTCACATTTAAAAAATCTAACATAGAATTAGGATTAGATATGAAGGGTTTTGCAATTAATAAAGATAGAAAATCGGTGGACCCTAATTTTTTACCGAGTAGAGTATTAGAATAAACATATTGCACGAAAAGTAATCCAATGTATTCCATGATTAGTTTTTTATCTAGGAGTAATTTTTTTTGTATTGAAAGCATTTCAAAATAACAAAACCATATTTCGCGAATCATTTTTTGAATTAAAACAAATTTTTTATTTGATCGATAAAGCCAAAAATCCACATCAAAATTTTGAGGTATTTTTTTACTATAGATCCACAATAGAAGAAAACTGGTCAGAAGAGTAGCAAGATCGTATTCAGGATTTCCGATTCCACATAGTTCCCAATCAATAAAAACAGTTTGACGTTGAAAAGGTGGGCAGATTGGTTTCAGTATGTTATCTAATTTTAAGTCTCCATGAATAATGCAAGAAGGATTGTTTATTTTAAGAAGAACAGGAATTTTTTTATAATCTCTATCATTCTGCAAAATTCTAATCAAAGTGGTCAAGTCATCAGAATTATGAGCAACATATTCAGGAGTAATGTGATCAAATGCGGGAACTGATATTTTGAATTTTTTAAAATATGATAAGTTGTTAGATTGTAGTTCTAAATTACTTTCAAGATGAAGTGTTGATAAATTCTCTGCAATAGAGTGTAAAATATTTTTAGAGCATTTTCCAGTTTTTTGTAAATAGTCTTGAAGTGTAATATGTTTTGGCAAATATTCTAATAATAATGATTTATTTTTGATAGGACTACCTAAGAATAGTGGCACAAATTTTTGCACATCAGCAAATTTTTTGTTCATGGAAATTGTTTTGTAAAACATAATTTCATTAGATAATGTCCAATTTGATAACAACATTTTCGGTTGTCCCAATAATTTCAAAATAGTTTTTTCTCCATGTTTTGGAATATACAAAATATTTCGTTTATTCGATTTCTGATATTTTTGATAATTAAAATTTAATTTTGACATCAAAAACTAAATCACATTACTAAATATAAAAAAGAAAATATTTTAAAAAACCTACCTGAGTTTACTATTTCCAGATAACAATGTAACTGAAGCGGCCGTAACTGGAGTACCTGCAACGTTCTTACGACTTTCGGCACGAATCCTAGATTTGATTTCTTGCATTATTGCATCATTCGTATTGAATACACCATCTAATGAATTACGTCTGAGACTCATTCGAAGTGCAGCACACAATGTTGTCATGTATTGTTTTTCTTGAGGGTTGAGTTTGGATTTAAATTTGTTCATTTTTTTCATAAATCCATTGATTGATTTCATTTTTTCATCTATTTCTGCTTTTGATGCAATAGATCTTGTTGGTTTTTTAATGGTAGATTTTTTTTTGGCAATTGTCTTTCTAGATGATTTTTTAGTTACCATATTTTATCATACATTAGGATATTATTAAGTATTTTTTACTTAAACGATGTTTTCTAGTAGGTATTTTTTAGTTGGCATTACAGATTTAAAAAAAACTAATTTGAAGTGAAAGCACCATAAAGAAGTTAAAGACACAATCAAAATTAGAGTATTTTCTCTTTTTTTCTAGACACCCATAATGCAATGTACGCCTTGCCATTATCGGTTTGAATATTTCCATAAAATATTGGAGATTTTAGATTTTGTGAATTTGTCTCCCACAATACAATCTTTCCAATTATTTCTCTATCATAAATTCTCCTGACAACTCCGGTGTATTTTGGAGATTTCTTTTTTGATTCCATTTGATCACTCTTTTTGCAGACAATACCACTCATTTTATCAACAATTGCTAAAATCATTTCCAGCCTTCATCTTCTCTACAAAGGCAGGAACTTTGTGGACAGGCAGAACAGAAACTTGCTTGGTTTTTATTTTCTCAGACAAGTTCTCTAACATCTTTTTGTTCTCTGTGCAAATAATCACGTGTTTGAATTCTGCTTGGTTTCTCTTTAGATTTCCTGAAATATTGGAATCACCAAGTTCAATTTCAATTACTGTGCCAAGTTGCGGAATATCAATGTCTGGCCCTACTCCATTCTTCTTTACATCAAGCCCTTGTTCAGATAATTTTTCAGATATCCAAGAAACATAAAACTCATGGACGACACTTGGGATTTGCCCCTTTCTTTGAAACAGTATTCTTGGGGATCCTCTACCAAGTGGTGCCTTGAGGCGTTCAAGGGTCTTTTTTGCAAGCATTCCATCTACAACACGCACGAATTTCTTGTCATTCCAGCCCAATGACGTTCTTCTCTCATAGACAGAAAGATACGGGTTTTTCTCAATGCTTGTCATGAACTCTGTTTCATCCTGGTCAAATTCTGATTGTGTGATATTGTTCTCTTCTTTGATTGTTGGAATGAAATTTCCAAAAGAAACATCGTCTGATTTTATCAGAAACGGTTCATGATTAATGGTATTTACAATTGCATGTTTTTTTGGTAACTGTACAAATTTTCCAAATAAATATTCTATCTCAACATAATCAAAAAATCCTGCCGACTCTGCAACAAGTTTGATGTCTTCTTTGCTTTGCAGTCTGAATGTAACTTTCGTTGCACAGTTTTTGAAAATGTCTTGCTCGATGTTTGATGGCGACTGTGTGATCAACATCAGTCCGCATCCTCTTTTTCGTAACCTTGTTGCAAACTCTGTTGCAGGCCATGACTCTGTTATGATTAGTTTTTGCAGTATCTTTGGCACAAGTAATTGTGCTTCATCTGCGACAAGCAGATTTCTTACAGAGTATTGGATCTCTCGCCCCAACATCTTTCGCAAATAATATGAAGTCAAGATATTGTAAATCAGTCTAACTTCACTTCCATATGCAACAAGTGCATCTAATTCATGCAAGTCAATTACAACATTTTTCTCATCTAGATTTTCAAATGACGGATTTGATTTCTTGCACAGAAATATTTCCTTTAGGGGACTTCGCATGAAAGGATCCAGTCTTACAAGCAGTGCAGTCTTTGTCTTGTCAAGTCCTGCAAGCCTTTGCTTGTCATATGACTTTATGTTATCAATCAGATCTTGCAAGTTGTTGCTCTGAGAAATTGTTTCTTGCAATACAAAGTTCATCTGGGCCGAGAGATCCAAATACTCTTTTTCAATTCCTTTGAAAATTGTCTGACGTAGCAGTTCACGAATCAGTGCAGGGTCTTTGAGATCAAATGGGTTAATCTTTAGATTCTTGTCTACTGAGTAATACTCTACATCTCCTTTTAGAAGAGGAATGATATTCTTCCATTCTCCTTCCACATCAAGAACCAAGATCTTGATTTTGTTCTGATCTGAGTTTGCAGTCTTTATTGCCAGATTCATGGCAAATCTGCTCTTTCCGGTGCCTGTCTGGCCTGACACCAGTAAATGATTTGCAAGCAAATCTAGCGGAAAGTTGAATTGGAGGCCGTTTGAAAGCGTGCCTAGCCTTTCTCCCCAATAGTCCAAAACAGGAGAATTTTCGATGGAAAATCGCAGAATCTTGCATCTTGGGCAGAACCTCTTCTCTTTTACGAAATTGCCGCAAATGCACTGCCAGTTCACTACCAGACCTCCCTGCAAATATGGCACAGTTTGTAGAGGTTGGGCTTTTGCTGTCGCATTACAACACTTGTCTCAATGTGTTTCATGCAAAAGATCTCAAGGCATCTGTCGCAGATTCTTTTGCAGTTGACACATGTAAGAAGATGGCAAGTGTTGCACTCTCCGTCAATATCACTTACTCTGGAAAGTGACTTGCATATGTTGCATCTTGTCAGGTTTTCCATGTTACCACCTCGCAGAAACAACTTGGACAAAGCAGTTGATCATCGACATACTGCAAACAATGCTCGCAGTTTTTTTTCGTGCATTGATGACAGACACCAAGTGACTTGTATGTGTTAATTGAATGCCCGCAACTCAGAACAATTGCTTCAAAGTCTTCCATCTATTCATCCTCCAAGTCTACAAACCCTCCGCACTTTTTGCAGAAAGGAAATGATTTGAAAAAGATTCCCCACTCTTGATCTTCGCCTCTGTCTTCTTTGCACCTAGAGCAGAATCCTTTCATCAACACAGATTGTTTTCACAATATCAATTGCGTTACGTGTATGCCGTTCCGTCAGATATTTGAATATCAGAAACAAATAATTCAGTACAAAAAACCTGTATTGTTCACAAGTATTCTAACTACAAATGAGACTACCTCCGTGCTCATCTCATTTGTAGTTCAGTATGCTCCGTCTAGACTAGCGGAAACGTAGCGGAAAGGTCTAGACGCAACGTGGATAATATAGGCAGGACAAAGTGATGACGTGACAAGGGCTCACCTGATATATCCACTTGACAAAAGAATAGAGAGCGAGCTGAAAAAGACCAGAGCGGATTCTCTAAACGGAGACATACTGATCAGATTCTACAAGGTGAGAAGTTGTGAGATGACAAAGGCATCTATGCTGATTTATCTAATCCGACTAAACCAGATATCAAGACTGCTAAAGAAGAGATTTGACAAGGCAACAATAGAGGACATTGAGAATCTGGTGTTTGCAATAGAGCAGACAGACTTGGCAAAATCTACAAAAAACAGGACTCGCAGAATCCTCAAGGGATTTTACAGGTGGCTCAAGAAATGCGCACCTGGGCAATTTCCCCCAGAAGTATCGTGGATAGTCACCAAGAAACTGCCCATTGTGACTGTGAAAACAGACGATTTGATATCTTTTGAGGACTGCGTCAAGATCACAGAATGTGCCACAAATCTGCGCGACAGGGCACTGTTTCAGTGCCAGTTAGATGCCGGATGCAGAATAGGGGAGATTCTAACAGTAAAGGTAGGAGAGGTATCGTTCAATGACTATGGGGCAGTATTGAACTCAGATGGCAAGACCGGCGAGGCCCCACTTATCTTGACATGGTCTTCAGGAACTCTGACACAGTGGCTCAACATACACCCATTCAGAGACAACAAGGAATCTCCGCTGTTTCCAAAACTTGGAAGAGCAACACCGCAACAACTTCCATATTCTGGTGCACTAAGCGCGTTTAAGAAATGCGTCAAGAAAGCAGGGTTTGAAAACAAGAGAGTGTGGTTGCATCTTTTCAAACATGTGTCATGCACGTACGACTCGTTTAGGGGAATGCCTCAATCATATAGAAACTACAAGCATCACTGGTCTGCAAACTCTGAGATGAACAAGGTCTACGAACATTTGTCAAATTCTATTATTCCAAAAATACAATCATGGGACAAGACATCAGAAAACATTCAAGAGTCAGAGTCAATAGTGTTAATAGAAAAGTGCAAGCGATGTGAGTTTGAAAATCCTAGAAAAACAAAATACTGCAATCGATGTTCTTTTCCATTAAACGATATTGTATCAATTGAAAACATGATGAAAAGAAAGCACATTGAAACGCTAATTGACAAGTTAGCAGAGGATCCTGAAAATCTGAAGAGACTACTTTCTATTATTGGGTAGTGACATTCTATCGGAAAACCATAGGGATTATAGTTAAACTCCAAAACTTTTGTTTCTATTAGATGAAGCAATCAATAATCAAAAACTCGGAAGTCTTTGATGATTATTATTATCCAAGCATTCTGGTCGGAAGAAAAACAGAAACAAAACAAATTCTTGGATATCTTGAATCATTCTCTAGTGGAAACATGGGCAAAAACATCTATGTTTTTGGGCCTTCAGGTGTCGGCAAGACTACAACAATTAGGTCAGTGTTGAGTAGATTTCACAACAATTCTGTGTTTGTTAACTGCTGGACCAGTAGGACATCACACAAAATAATGGAAGATATACTAAGGCAACTTGGGTTTGTAATACATGGAAGAGAATCTACAACTGAACTTGTCAAAAAATTTGAGAACAGCAAAAAGCGAAATGTCATAATTTGCCTTGATGAGGTAGACCACATCAAAGACCATGACGTATTCTATGTGTTTGCAAGAAATCCTTGTTGTTTGGTATTGATATCAAACAGCGAGCACATGCTATTGAAATTTGATGCTAGGATCAAAAGCAGATTAAACTTTCATGTGATGCAATTTGAGCCATATGAGAATAACCACATTCAGGAGATTCTATCTGAAAGAGTAGAGAAAGGATTTCACGACGATGTTTTGGATTTTACACTAGATGATGTTTCAAAGTATTGCAATGGAGATGCAAGATCTGGAATACAAATTCTGCGCAATGCTGCAATAGATGCAGAGTCAAACAATCTTTCATCAATTACATCTCAGGAAATTCTAATGGCTTCAAGAAACATAAGAAAATACCGTGTATCTTATTTGCTTCAGAAATTAAATGAACACCAGAAAACACTCTATGAGATTCTCAAGGAAAACAAGTCGATTGAATCAGGTAAGCTTTTTGATGAGTATTGCAAAAAATCGGACAATAAGATAACAGATAGATCTTATAGAAACTATATGCAAAAGATGGTGGAATTTGGTTTGGTAAAAGAGATCAGTTCTGGTAGATGGAAGAAATATTCCATGATATGATTATAGTTCTGTTTTGGTGATGTGTATTTGGCCATCCTCTCTAACGAACATTATCTTGTCGCCTTCTTTTAGATTGGCTTCTTCTCTTACTTTCTTTGGAATCGTGACCTGAAACTTATGGCTGAGAGAGCTCATTCCTAACACTTCTTTTTTTGATTTTGTACTCATTTTACTTCCTTTACAAGTAAAGAAAGTAGGTAAGATTGATTAACTAGTCCAAAGAAAGTAAAGAAACCTTGAGAAGTAAAGCAAATTATGGCATATTTGCATCTTTTTTGAGCATATTTTTCATAATTATCTCAATTCCGTCAATTTCAGCACTCGAAGAAAACGGAGTTATTGAAATGCCATTTACAAACAATCCTCCCTCGATTGATGGAAAATGGACAACTGAAAGTGAATGGAACGATGCAACTATAGTTAATTTGAACAAGGAACAACACGAAGTTTTCTTACTGGTCAAACATGATAGAGATTTCATTTATTTCATGTTTGATGCAATCACTGATCAAATAAAATATGAAAAGGGTGTAGACTCTGCTCATGAAACATATCTTATGTTTGATACAAACAATGACGGTGGAAATATTATGCAAACGGATGATTTTCGTTTCTTATTTGGTGAAGACTTTAGCTCTGACAAGATCCTAGAAAATTACAAAATTCTCAATAAATTATCTGTAGGAGATCCTGGTGGAGATGATGAACATTCTGGAAGATACATTAACACGCCCCGAAATTTTCAATACGAATTTTCCTTTTCTAGTTTGAATAGTCAATTCGAAGCAGGAAGAGATCACTATATTCATGAATATCGAATTCCAATTGCATTCTTACATGAATCAGATGTCTATGGATTTGCCGCAGGATATCGTCTTGGAACAATATCTCCAACAGCAGACAATTTGATATTTATTACTTGGCCGCCAACTTTACAAAAATC
This sequence comes from Nitrosarchaeum sp. AC2, assembly GCF_013407385.1. Classification (NCBI taxonomy): domain Archaea; kingdom Thermoproteati; phylum Nitrososphaerota; class Nitrososphaeria; order Nitrosopumilales; family Nitrosopumilaceae; genus Nitrosarchaeum; species Nitrosarchaeum sp. AC2. Next base: position 1,221,118 of record NZ_CP030847.1, read on the forward strand.
TTCAATTCCAAATCAATTTGGAAATCTTGTTTCACCTGAAAATAAAATTACAATTCCACCAATCCCTATACTATCTGTCTCTGCAAAAGAATTATCATTTGGTAATGTAGGTGTGTCTGAGAAAAGTTTTCCAAAAAGTGTAACAATTTCAAATAAAGGAACTGGTTTGCTGAATGTTAATACCATAAGAGGATCACCTGAATTTACAATATCCAATATCAAAACACCGTTGGAACTTCAGCCCGGACAAAGTGCTTCATTTGATGCAATATTTGCTCCGATTTACATAGGAGAAAAATCAGGAAAAATCATCATTACAAGTAATGACTTAACAAGTCCAACTCTAACAATTTCAGTAGACGGCCAAGGTGCAGAAAAAGGAAGTACACTAACAGGTGGTGGCGGATGCCTTATTGCAACTGCTACATTTGGAAGTGAATTATCTCCACAAGTTCAACAGCTAAGAGAACTTAGAGACAATACCATTCTAGAAACTAAATCAGGAACTAATTTCATGTCTAGTTTTAATGAATTCTATTATTCATTTTCACCCGTAATCGCTGATCTAGAAAGAGAAAATCCAGCATTCAAAGAACTAGTCAAAATAACCATTACTCCAATGCTTTCGAGTTTGTCAATTTTGAATTACGTCGATATAGATTCAGAGACAGAAATGATAGGGTATGGTATCGGAATAATACTGCTTAATGTTGGAATGTACTTTGGACTGCCCACCGTGGCAATAATTGGATTAAGAAAAATCAAATGTGATTGAGATTATCCAATCAGATTATCACATCTAATCTGATGGCACCATGTCTTTCCCAACCATTTTGATCAACAATAGCAAAACATTATCAGTTAATTTTGTATTATCCATTACAGTGGATATGTAACATTGACAAATCCACCATCACATATTATCAGGTTAGTTACTGAACTGGAAATTATCTACGTTTCTAGCGATTTTCGGAAAGAGAATTGGATCCGTTACATTTGCACAACGTGCACCCCCACAACGAATGCAATTCTCATTCAGAAAATCTCGTATCCAAATTATCTTTTCAATTAAAAAATGGTTTTCTGTGTTTCATTAGATATGTTGCAACATCTAGTTCCTTTTGCAGGGAATCGAATATTTTAAGAACTGAGGACCATGCCTTTGTGATCCGATATCCCGTTCTCATCGGCCTGGCAGAAGTGCCAGTCATTTTTCAGTATGATCATGACCCATTTGGAAGGGTTCCTATGAAAGCGCTTCCTCAGAAATCAGTTTGCCTGTTTTGAAAATCTTCTTCTTGCCGCCTGAACCTGAACCATTCTGGAGCGTCATTAATGTCGTCTACCATGAGGGGAATTCCAATACCACAGAAAATCTGAGATAGTTCTTCTGTGGCTCGTTTTGTCTTTTCATCCTCACTTAGGAGAGAAACAACAACCGACGCAAGACCTGTACCGGTTAGTATCGTTCCAACTGTTCCGTGATGGACTCTCCGACCTGCTATGTACTGTTTGGGTGGATTTTCTTGTGAATTCCAAGATTTGAGCAGATCCTCAGTTAGATTTGAAAAGATATCAAAAGTGCTCCGTTTTTTTCCTGATTTGGATTTCATGTTTCTTAATTTTTAAGTTGTTTATCGGTATTACCATAACTTAGATTGAATAATATTTAACTTTTTGAAAAAATCTATCTATGGATACTGTAAGCGCTCCAATTCGCTTTCTGTCGTTATTCAAAAATCATCAAAAAAAGTATCCGCCCCATTGTGGGCCAAACCCTAGATTTAATGTCTGGGCGTCGAAAAATTTGACTAGGCCATTTCTCGGTGCTCATATTATCATAAAATATTAATTTTAATAATACAGAATAACCTGAAGACTATCAAAAAATACCCGATAGTGGAATTATGCAAAAATGTTTGTTCAAATGAACGCACAATTCTGGTGTTTGTTCAGATGAATACTTTCCAATTAAAATTTCAACTGCAAAATACATTCAATCAAAATTGAAGCAAATGATAAATATCATGAAATTAATAACATCATACTATAATATTTGATGAATAATGGTAAAAAAGAAACTACAAAGATTCGATCTCAAGGTGTTGCTGCGTCTACTTGCAGTAGTGTATGAATCCGGGCACGAAAAAAGAACAAACCTAGCACTTAATGCAAGACTACACTACGATACATGCGTGTCATATCTTGAGATGCTAGAGTTTCTGGGATTTGTAACCAAGAGTAACAGGTATCCACACCATGTCTATGACATTACACCTCATGGGATTTCACTGTGCAAGAAGAAACTGGATGCGGAGTTTGATAAGAAATACAATGACATTCCGACAATTCTGGACTGATACTTACCATATGGGCACTATCTATATGGGTAGTACGCGATCTAGTAGTGCCCATATACGGAGCGCGGCTTATTAGTATATTCAGATATTGGAAATGACAATGACTAGAAAGAACGCAAAACTACTCTCTATGTTAACTATGCTAGGTGTTATGTCGATAGGCATAACTCCTGCGTTTGCCGCAAGCTCTGTATCTACAGGACCTTGGTCAACATTGCAAGAAATTCCAAGTTATACATCTTCTGCATGTACATTCTCAGATGATGCATGTGCAGATGCCACAACTACTGGAGACAATTCACTTGTATCTAGAGGTGATAACTTCGTCTGGAATGTATCTACAGCAAGAAACAACATGTCAAAGAGTCCAAATACACAAGGCTCGCTTCCTGAGCTTACGACATCTGCAACTCCTGTAAAATACAAATTTGATATCGACTACGACGGTGATCACACTGTTGCTGCTGGACATCTAGGTTGGTACGAATACGGAGCTGATATAATGAAAAAATCAGGCAGTGACTGGGTAAAAGTCACAGGTTGTTACTTTACTGTAAGTGGGGATGGTGCAAAATCTGGCACTCCAAGTAAAACTTGCCAAATAACAAATTCTGGTACTAATACCTATCAGATGGGAACAGATCACGAAACCGTCGCTCCTGCATATCTGTTTGGTAGTACTGATGTGATTGATTACTATTCTGGCAGTTACCACGCAAATACTGACAGATTGGAGATCTGCACAAGTTGCTGAGGAATAAGAAATGAAAAGAAAAAATATTAGCATTTCAATTATTGCTTCTGCAATTCTTGTATTGGCATTAGGTGTTGGAATCTATGGAACAGAATCAGCTCAAGCTGGAAAGATAACCATAGACGAATCAAGCAGTGAACTCATGCATTTTTCACAAATTGATGCAAGTGCACTAAATGAAAATAGAGTACTCACTGTAAATCGTGGTGAAACAATACAAATCCCTGTAGCAATACATGCTGCAATGGAGAAGTCTAAAAACCTTAAATTTGGAATTACTTCTGATGGACAAGAAACAATTCTTGCACTCACTGGTGAATCTATTTTACCAGATGGAATTAGAGCAAACTCAGACAAGTCTTCTTTTGGATTTGAGGCCTTAGAACAAGTAGGAGTAACACAAAGAGATTCTGCAAACATAACCATCAGTATTGATGTCAATGCAAAGGCAGGCGAGTATCCTCTTTCTCTTGTCCTTTACGAAAAGAAAGGCGACAATGCAGAACAAGTTAGAGAATACTTTACTCTCAAAGTAGAGTAATCACCCTCTTCTTTTTATTATGCAAATTTTTTATTGTCATGATGGAAACTCAAATTGACAAAAAAACAATCATTTTGTTTGTAGCAATTGTGTTGTCTGTAATTGGAATATTTTCTTTTATTTTGTATCTAACTATTGGCATTCCTTGGGATTTCTATGTAGAATGTATTCAAAATGGAATGCTTCCGTCAGGAACGCGTGCCAATCATGCCTGTATTGAGATATAGAATTGAATTTATTTTATAATTACAACACAATTCAGAATCAAAATTAACAAGAGTTACAATAATGATTATGATGATCTTGACAAAAAACTAAGCCTTTTCAATCGAACATTTCAGTTCCACAGTGAAATCAAATCTCTTAAATTTGAACTGTTATGGGAGTACTAACCATCTGATTTGAATTCATGAAAAATAAAATTACAGTGAAACAGTAACAAGAAAAAAGAGTAGGAGTTTGAAGTACTCCAGTAACTTTCTACCGTCATTTAAAATCATCAGAGTATCTGTGCCCATAGTGAGCACAAATCCCTCCCGGTCCACTCCTTTATCAGTCCATAAATAAGATTTTTCTATTAGAATGAGTATGGAAGAATTTGATGATCCATTGATGTTATTTCAAGATGCCCTACCAAATCGCCTAACTAGGGATAGATATGAACATCGACTAGATTTGTTTTTCAAGTTTTTAGAAATTGATGGAGATTCGCCTGAAATTAGAGCTGAAAATTTTACAAAAAAAGCAGTAGATCCAAAATGGACGACTTCTGTTATTTTGAAATATATCAGAATGCACAAAGAAAGAGCCGAGAAAAAAGAAATCTCAACTGCAACACTTCCAAATTACTACAAGCCAATAAAATTATTTTGTGAAATGAATGATGTTGCATTAAATTGGAAAAAAATAACACGCGGGATACCTAAAGCCAAAAATATGCTACGGATAGAATTCCAACATTAGAAGAAATCAAACAATTAATCAGATATCCAGATAGAAGATTAAAACCAGCTATTCTTGTTATGATGTCCTCAGGAATCAGGATAGGGGCTTGGAATTATTTGAGATGGGGCGACATAACACCCATTGAAAGAAATGGTGAAGTGTTAGGAGCAAAATTAATCGTTTATCGTGGAGAAGCAGAAGAATATTTTACATTCATCACTCCAGAAGCTTATGAAGCAATACAAGAATACATTGATTTTAGAATTGCACATAGAGAGAAAATTACAGAAAAATCATGGGTTCTAAGAGATGAATTTGATGTTGCAAAATCAAGTAGAGGTATTGCGACAATTCCAAGAAAATTACAAAGTTCAGGATTAAAGAGACTGATAGAGCGAGCTTTATGGGCTCAGGGGTTAAGAAAGCCACTAGAAAAAGGCGAAAAAAGACATGAGTTCAAGACGGATCATGGATTTAGGAAATATTTCAAGACGATATCTGAAAAACACATGAAATCACTCCATGTAGAAATGCTAATGGGTCATGCTACAGGTCTTGCAGATAACTATTATAGAATATCAGAGGACGAAATGCTTGAAGAATATACTAAAGCAGTTCCAGCTTTGAGTGTATATAATATTCCAATAGAATATGAAAATGAACAAATCAAAAACATGCAAAATGAGATGATGCGTTTGAAGTTTGATTTGGTAAAAGTTCTCAGAACTTTAAAAGAATCAAATTTAATTTCAGATGACGATATCAAGACAAAATTTATGACAATGCAGAATCATGTCAAATTTGATAAAGAGTTCATCATGGTCAAAGATACAGATGGAATGGATATAGCATTTTAGAGAAAAACGTAGTTCCTATTAATTCACTAAACTTAACATTGATAAATTCTGCAATCTAAAACAATTAGTACATTTTAAAGCCTTTCTTATATTATAAATTCGAATAAAGGAAATTTCCACATAGTCTTTATCCATTCTTGTATTGGGAAGGAATTCTCGATCTTTTTTACCGCATTTAGGACAACGGGCAATTCCATTCCCTATTACATGTTCAAAATTTGCACATGAATCACAAATTCTTTTATTTTTCTCTACAATCATATCTTCCATATCATTGGTTCTCATACAACCACATTCACAGTCACAAATTGTCATTACCATACATATGATCTTTCTACGTAATAAAGTTTTAACAATTTTCACGTTAGACATGTAAAATGTTAAAATAGTTTAAATATTGAAGAAACAACACATTCCTATTGAAAGAAGAAATTTTACAAATCAACGAACTTAATGAATTAGCGAAAAATCTAAGACTTTCTACCTATGAAAGTATGACTTATTTCACATTACAAAGATCAGAAATCCCATTATCAGTCATTGAAATAGAAGAATCATCTAAAAAAATATTTGAAAAGAGACTTCCAGTTACCAAAATCTATGAGGCATTAAAAACTATAGAAGATTATGGTTTAGTAGAAAAGGTGGAAACAAGTCCTCTCAAATACAGAGCAATTCAAGGACCAGAACCACTAAAAAAATTAGTCAAAAATTTTACTGAAGAACAGAAAAATGCACTTTTACGTAAAGAGGAAGAAACCATTACACAAATTCAAAAATTGTATGAAAATTACGCATCTACCAAAACTAAGCGATTTATCTGGCGTATTTATTCAAAAGATGAAGCTGAAAAAATTACTATCGACATATGCAGTAGAGCAAAAAAAGACATACGAATAATGACAGAACATGGTGGATGGATAACAAAAAATGATTATTTTCTAGATCTTTTAAAGAAAAAAGATGCAGATGGAATAAAAATTTGGACTTTAATTTCCGATAATAAATTTGTAGAACGTGAACGACGTAAAGAAAGAGATGAATTTGAAAAATTCATAAAATCTTTAAAAAACGCTAATCATTTTTGTTATAAACCTGCTGCACTACGTGCAACAATTGTAGATAATCATGAATGCATATTTTTTATTTTGAATGATGCAGGGATAGGAGATCCAAATGAGGCTAATATGTTAATTTATTATACTGGAATTCAATCAGTGGGTCAATCTGTAGCAGATTTTTTTAACATGAAATGTCTTGCTCTTAAACAAAATCTCCTGAAAAAATTTATTCAGTCAGATGAATCATTATCAATATATAATGATCTGCTTTTTGGTTAGGCTACAATCACGAATTAATCGATCATAAGTTCAAATCTTTCAAGTTTTGAATTTTGATTTATCTATATTAATAGATCATGATATATCATGATCAATGGCTACAATTTCAGCAAATGTCACAAAAAAAGAAGCAGATGCAATAAGAGAATATGCCAATGCATGTGGCGAAACAATGTCAAATCTAATACGAAAGTGTTTGATTTCAGAAGCTGTTTTTAGAAATTTTTATGGTGATGCAAATGACTATAATTTTGGAATAGAAATTCCAGATTGCACATCAGGTGAGAAAGAGAGCAAAATCGAATTAGACACTCACAATAGGATTAGAAGAATTTTAGGATTAGAAGAACAAATAGAAATTTAATGAAATATATGATAAAACATACGTACTTTTTTATATCATACAACAAAATAATATTACAGATTATAATGAGGTATTAAAAAAATGGCAGACACAAGAGTAAAGTTAAGTTTTCCAGATGGTACATCAATTGAGATTGAAGGAACTGAAATCTTTGTTGAAAAACATTGGGCAGAATTAAAAACACATATTGTCTCTGCATCACAGAACCATAATGTACCGAATAGACCAAATAAAATAAAAGATACCAATAAAAACGCTATAAAATCAAAAAAGAAAAGTGCTGTTAGTCCTATTCCAATTAATTTGAAGGGAGATGGTAAAAAACAATCATTAAAAGAATTTTACAAAGAAAAAAACCCAAACACTAATCAAGAAATTATCACAGTGTTTGCATATTATCTAAACAAATTTTGTGATATACCAAATATGGAATATGGTCATGCACTATCATGCTATATTGAAGTAGGAATAAGAAAACCAACAAATTTTGAAAGTTTGTATAACAATATCAGAGCAAGAACGGGTTATATTGAAACTGGAGAAACACGGTATTCAGCCAAGATTAGTATTTCTGGCGAAAATTTTGTTGAACATGATTTACCAAAACAAGTTAATAAAAAATAGGCATTAAAATTGGATGCTGAAAAAATTAAGAAGTTTGTTAAATCAATACATGATTTTGATAGTCTAGATAAATCCCATATGATTCTTTATTTTGGGTTATATTTACAAACAGAAGAAAACTATGAAAAATTTACAGCAAAAGCCATCAATGAATGTTTTGATGTTTTTGATTATGAAAAACCAAAAAACACTCAAGATTTACTAAACAAACTACATAATAGAAACGGACACTTGATTCCAAAAAATGGTGGATATAGAATTAAAAAACAAACAGCAGATGAACTCAGATCTCAAATTTCAATAAACAATCCAGTTCGTCTTGAAAGAGTTTTCAAACCAGGAGAAATGTATGATTTCTATAAATTAATTCAAAGTATAACAATGTCAACACAAAAAAGTGTTTTTATTGTTGATGCTTATGCTAATGAAGATGTCATAGATCTGTATTTAGATAAACTTCCTGTTGGGATTCAGATGTATATTTTAACAGATTGCCCAAAAGGAAACTTCATGAATGTTGCAAGTAAATTTAAACAAAAACATGGAACAAATTTTGTAGTCAAAACTCATAAATCGTGTCATGACAGATTATTCTTTTCAGATAAAACATGTTATGTAATAGGACAATCCATAGACAGAGCTGCAAATGACAAACCAACCTATGTATGTGAAATTGAGAATGGGGGAATATTTAGAAGTGTATTTCAGGATTTATTTAACAAAGGAAAAACAATAATTTAAAATTCAAAAAGAAAATAAGAATTTAGAAGAATCCACGAAATAAACCGCTATCAGCACTCATACCTCCCGGTCCATCCCTCTAGCCTCCTTTTTCAAGTTCCAAAACCATAGAGTAAAAGACAGTGTAATCTTAATTCAAAATGCAAGTCCCAAAAATGAGAATTAATGATCGCATTTATTAGAGTACCAAAAAACGTGATCGCATTGGAATCTATCTGCATGCACTGTGGAAACTCTTGTGAGGATAATGATAAATTCTGTTCTCAAAATTGTAGGGATTCACACATCATTGAGATCACAGTAAGAATTAATGAAGCGACTCAAAATGATAAGAGTCATACTAAAAAAATCAGCGAAGACAATTAAAACTAAAATCAATATCTACGTTTTCTGTAAGATATTTCATCTTCATCCTTTTTCATTAATACTTTTTTTCTTTTTACTGCCTCTTCAACCTCAGCAAGAAGTGTCTCTTTTTCTTCTCTAAGTAATTGTTCTACGGTCTTTTCTTTATCTTCCATATCTCATTTTTCCCCAAAATTACTTGTTTATGAATCAAGCATCTAACGCATTTTTTCGTCAATTGGATTTGGCTTTCTATGTCCCGAGAGGTAACAAGTAGATTTTGTCGACACTGTTTATTCTTTTAAATTTGGCATTTTTGTATGAAATAACTAAACAACCGAAAAACAACCTCATTTAGCCACTGAAGGTAAACAAAGAGAAAAAATCTCAATAGCCCCGATCGTTTACACAGAATCTGAAAAAATCATATTAGTGTAATATTTTATTACATATTTTTTATGAAATTCCCAAAACTTGGAAATTCTAGTTAGACTTAACTAATATAGGAAAAAACGACGAGTAATGAAATTAGTTTGTATGCATTGTGGAAATTCCTTTGAAGGAGACAATACCAAATTCTGTTCTCAGAGTTGTAGAGATTCATACATAATGGATATCGAAAAAAGAGTTAAGGAATCAGTAAAAAATGATTCTAGCCACACTAAAGAATTAAGTCGTGATTTTTAATACTAACACAGATAATTTGAACAAATTAACCATGCAGAGAACAATCAGAAATTTTTGCCTCAGTGTAGACCCATATACTATGGCAAATGATCTTCATTACAGATATTTATTTAGACATCTTTGATTGTTCTCTAATTTTTGATAGAAATACATCAGTCATTTGCAATAATCGATTCATTTCAGAATCACCTATAGTCATCGTAGTCCTCCATTATTTGTTCTCTTATCTTCATGAGAACATGTTTTGTCATTTTTAGCAAATAGTTGATTTCAGAATCATCAAGATTATCACGTCCTTGTTCATAGGAACTTTTTGAAATATTGCCAACTTCCTGCTCTAAACTAGATAGGGTCAAGACTGTACGAATCAATATAACATCTCTCCTTTTTCCCAAGATAAATCAAATAACGAACTCATCATGTCGACTATAGTTTCAGATTCATTATCAAAAAGAGTCAACTCTAAATTCATCTAGATTATGATTATCAGTATTAGATATAGGTCAAATGGAAATTTTTTACGCATATGGGATCCAATTTGGAAAATATCATCAAATCAGCATACTGTAAAAACATCATCATTATTTGCAGATATTATTTTTTATTATCCAAACAGGTTGTTAATTTTGCAAAAACATTAGTATTATAACCAAGAAATTCCATTTATCATGACATGATAAAAATAAGCATCATGCATTTTGTGTTAATATTATTAGTAGCAACATGGTTTGGATATACATCAAATGCTACTGCCACAGATACATCTGAAGATATAACAATCACACAAATTAATGATGAAATAAGTCTCCAAAAGACAATTTCAACAATGCGTATACCTGAAGATAAATCACTCTCATGGGGAAAAGTAAAGGGTGATGCTTCTGATTATGTTGAGAGGTATCCAGTAATAATTCAATTTTTCAAAGGAGATGAACCAGTACATGTAGCTCAGGTTAAAGTCAAGGGAGATGGTTCCTACGAATACAAATTCAAAATAAGAAATACTGATCAAAACACTGGTGAAATAGTAGATATTTTTGAAGGAGAGTACACTGTAAAAATATTCAAGGTCATTCACACCAAATCACAAATTTAGAAAGTCATAGAATTCATATACAGTTCAAAGAACTTTAAGAACTAGAATATGAGTAAAAATTTTTGGCATGATATAGAATCAGGAGTAGACATTCCAGAGATTGTTAACGTAATAGTAGAGATTCCAAAGGGGTCCATGAACAAATATGAATATGATAAAAAACACAACATGATAAAACTAGACAGAGTATTATTTTCACCATTTCATTATCCAGGAGATTATGGTTTGATTCCTCAGACACTTTCAGAAGATGGTGACCCACTTGACGCTCTTGTATTGGTAACAAATCCAACATATCCAGGAATTCTAATTGAGGCAAGACCGATTGGATTGTTACAAATGAAAGACGATGGAAATCCAGATGACAAAATTATCTGTGTTTCAACAAATGATCCAAGATATCTTCATACAGTAGACATTACAGATGTGGAAGACCATTTCCGCTCAGAGATTGGGCATTTTTTCCAGGTCTACAAAGATTTGGAAGGGAAAAAAGTCGAGATATTAGGTTGGAAAGGAGCTATAGAAGCAAAAGAGATCATTGTAGAATCAATCAAAAGATACAAAGAGACTTTGAAAAAATATTAAAAATTAAGATATGCGTATTTGTTTTAACAAATACTGTATTTTAATGACTATTCGTCATCTAGAATTATCCAAGATAATCCCATTATAGATTCCCAAGCAGGTGGGGTATCAGTATGATTTGTCATACAATACAATTACAAAATTTACTTAAAACACTCGCGTATGAATCATACATAGAAATTATCAGCACACCCTAAATACTAATTTTGAAAATCAATACTAATTGGAACTCTCACCAAGTACCGAATCGGTTTGGGTCTTAAGTTCCAGTTAAAAATTTCTTTGAATATTTTAATTTTTAGGCATACAGCATGCATTTTTTAATAGATGTAAAATATGATTATCGTATGTCAGAGTACAAATTGGAGAGATGGGATCTTTCAGAACTTACAAAGGATCCAAAGAGCCCAGAATTTCAAAAACAAATTAAAGAATTAGAGGAAATGGCAAAGAGATTTGAAAAAATAAAATTAAAACTAGACCCTAAAATGTCATCAAAAAAATTTATCGACATATTACATGAAGTAGAAGATATTTCTGAAAAAATGAGCAAAATTGGAGGATATGCGTCATTACAATACTCTGCAGATACACAATCAGATGAAGCAACCTCACTAATTACTAGAATGTCAAAATTAGGTTCAGAAATTTCAAATAAAATTTTGTTTTTTGATTTATGGTGGAAAACTCAAGTTGATGATAAAAATGCAAAAAGACTGATTAAAGATTCAGGTGAACTTTCAGAATATCTCAATCATAAAAGACTATTTGCAAAATATGCTTTATCGGAACCAGAAGAAAAGATCATCAATACTTTAGACGTTACAGGAATTTCTGCCCTTGTAAAACTGTACGATAAGATGACTAGCGCATATGTATACAAAATGAAAGTTGGCGGAAAAACAAAAAAGATGACACGTGAAGAGATTACAAATTACATTAGAAGTACAAATGCAAAAGTCAGAGAGACAGCATACAAGACAATTTTAACAAAATATACTGAAAACAAGGGAGTAAATGGAGAGATATATCAGAATATTGTTTTGAATTGGAAAGATGAAGGAATCGAAATTCGAGGGTACAAGTCGCCAATCTCTATGAGAAATATTGGAAACGATGTAGATGATAAAACCATAGAGTCACTTCTAACAGTATGTAGAAAAAATTCTCCGGTATTTCAAAAATTCTTTTTACAAAAAGCAAAAATGCTAAAAATGAAAAAATTACGCAGGTATGATCTGTATGCTCCTGTAGCAACCCACATGAAAGAGAAAAATTATCAATATGATAAATCAGTAAAGATTGTTTTAGAGTCACTTGGAAGATTTAGCCCCAAACTAGAAGGGTTTGCAAGAAAAGTCTTTGATGAAAAACATGTGGATTCATCCATAAGACCTGGAAAAAGAGACGGTGCATTTTGCAGCACATTAACTCCAAAGATCACACCATATGTTCTAGTTAATTTTACTGGAAAAACCAGAGATGTTTTCACACTAGCTCACGAGTTAGGCCATGCCGTTCACAGTCAAGCAGCACAAGACAGATCAATTCTTGTTCAAGATGCTCCGTTACCTCTAGCTGAAACCGCATCCACGTTTTCGGAATTATTACTATATGATAATTTATCAAATAAAGTAACAAATGATGAGAAAAAAATAATGCTAGCTGAAAAAATTGATGATCTTTATGCGACAATTATGCGCCAAGCATTTTTTACTATTTTTGAAGTATCAGCACATGAGCAAATTGGAAAAGGAACCATAGTGGATGAGATTTCAAAGACATATCTTCAAAATCTAAAAGAACAGTTTGGAAATTCAGTTGTCATTTCAGATGATTTTGCAATAGAATGGAGTTGTATACCTCATTTTTACCACACGCCATTTTATTGCTATGCATATTCATTTGGAAATTTACTTGCACTAACATTATTTCAAAGATATAAAAAAGAAGGAAATAGTTTCGTTCCATCATACATCGATATTCTTGCTGCAGGTGGCTCAAAGAAACCAGAGAAGTTGTTGGCAGAGCATGGATTTGATATCAGATCAGAGAAATTTTGGCAAGACGGATTTGATTATGTCCAAAGCCAAGTAAAAGCACTTTCAGCATTAAACTAGAGTTTTAATAATATGGGGCTGGCAGTCCAACGCATGGACTGCCAGCTTGTTCCCCGAACGGTTTGAATTCGATGTCAAATTGAAGTTCAAAATTATCTGATTTAAATGTTTGAAACTATCCCCAGTCTATTTTTCTTGATTTTAGTTTTCGAATAGAGCCAGCCAAAATACCAATAGTAATCCCAATATGATAAAGAAAGTACAAAAAGACTTCAAAAGTACTTGGCGTTAGATCAGTGAATCTACTAAGACCGGTTAATAGTAAAATAAGTAAGCTAAAAAACAAAACAAAAATTTTGGTGGCACCATGGATAGGTGCAAATTTCATCAATACAAAAGTCATAACAGTTACAGATATGGCAAGAACCGCCAAGAATCCAACATTCAATCCAAATACAAGAAAAATCAGAGAGGTTATCTCTCCAGGATTATTTGCCTGAAAAATGCTAGAGATATCAATTTTTTCAGTGGATGCAAACCTAGGAACACTCAAGATGGCATTTGCAAGAAACAAGAAAAATAAAGAGACAGAGACAGTCTTCACATGATTTTGTAGACGTGGAAATCGCAAGAGAATTGCTTTTCCCAAAATAATTCCTTGAAAAATTCCAATTCCAAATGCGCTTACTATTGCAACTACTGAAAATATAGGATTTTGAAAGACTTCAACTAAGTATGGAGCTAGAACCACATCTAAAAAATAATATGAATTGCAATATTAGGTACCAGATAGAGAGTTTTAGTAAAATTAGCAAAAAAATTTCATCAAAGATAAAAGGCTTGATGAATAAAAAGAGAGTAAATTTAATAATTTCATTATAAAAAAGTCAAACCTATGCAAAAGATCTTGATTTTGTTTGGATTGATAGGAGTGTTGATTGGCATGACAGGTTATGCATATTCACAAGAAACTAGTCTTGCTACATTTCAAGAGACCGCACAGATAATTATCGATAAGAGCATATCTCAAAACGTTACAGCCTCAATTGCCTTACAAAGTACAAGCATTCAAGAGATACAAATTCCAGCAGAATTGGAGCAAAAAATTAGAGAAGATAGAAGAATTACAGCAATAGTTGTAACAAATGAGAATCATTGTATTTTAGGTGTTTTTGACGAGTCATGTATCATCATAAATGTTGCAAGAGACCCAGAAGATAAAGGCATTTTAGCAATACAAAATACTACAAAAAGAGTCGCATCGTTATTTATCGATGATGTGAATCAGGCATTAGATACAGAAGCAAAATTTCATTCAGTATTCATTCAAAGTGGAGATGAAACAAGCAAGGCTTTAGAAACATCGGGGTCTATTTCAGGCAAAGGAACTGTATCTGCAGTGTATACGATGCCCATGGAAGACACTGCTTCAATGTATGAAAAGATCTCAGCATTACTTTTACCAAGAGAGATTAGAGACAGGGGAGGATTTTATGACATAGCAAAGAACCTATCAAAAGAAGAAAATGCAAAAATAACATTTTCTATAATACCAATAGAAAATAAATCATTATTGCAATTAAAATTATCAGTAGATTATCCAAATACTGCTTCATCAATAAATGAAATCAATCCATTAGAATTGTTGAAAACAAATGAATTGAAAAGATCAGAGTACTTTTCATCAGGATTTTATCCATTAAATTCAATATTACAAGTAGTAGTGCTATCACCAGAATCAACTAACGTATCAGATGTGAGAGGAAATATCATACCATCACAGTTAGTTGACGGTGAAAAAATCCCTACTGAAATTACAAAAGAAGGATGGATTTTTGATCCTGAACAAGGAAAGAGAATTCAGGGGAAATTTATTTTTGGGGAAAGAAAATCAATTGATAAAAATGAATTAATATTTTCATTAGGAGGTAGTCAGTTATCTACGCCTAAAATTGAAACATCATTTGATGAATCAATTGTAATTGTAATAATAATTTCAATTATTGCAATTGGCGCTGCAATATATTATCTTAAAGGGTATAGAAAGTAATTACACTAGCAAAACAGCAGCTGCAAAGACAGTAGTCCATTTTCCATCTTTGTCGCCTTTTGTTGATTGAGTAACATTTTGTGTTTTGTAAATTTGACCAGAGATAGTCCATTGTTGTCTTTTTTCATCCCAACTTTTATCAATATCAAATGGAATTCCAAGTGAAGATGCAAGCATTTGTGCTGCAATGTCTTCAGCATAATCACCTGACTGTTGTTCATTTTGTCCAAATGATTCGTATTCAGAAAGATATCCGTAACGATTAGTATCTTTAGGTCTGGCAATACCAACTGAAGCAGAACACAGTCTTTGTGGCTCATTTGTTTGATTTTTAGAATAAATTGTAAACAAGATTTGTCCAGGTTTAATTTGCTTAAGACCTTCATTTCTTGATATTAATTTTGCATTTGGCGGGAATATACTAGAAATCAAAACCAGATTAGTACCAGCAATCCCTGCATCTCTTAGAGCATATTCGAAACTTGTCAATCTGTCTTCATGAACGCCTTTACCTTTTGTAAGAAATAATTTCTTTGCAACTAAATCTAGCAATTCTTTTTTGATGAAACAGTTTTATTATTTATACTTTGATTGAAAAATCTAAAAACAGGTTTTAAAAAATATCAATTGGTTGTAACACCATATCATAATGTTTCAAGATGTCTCCTCATTTACAAAATTGTTCTATAGAAATTTACCATATTTGTGAAAAAATGAGATGATTTTAAGGCATTATTGTACCTAAAGTGAATTTGAATAACGGAATAATACACAACCATAAACAAGGTTATCATTTAAAGGCATACCAGTTATTGATGAGTTAGATTTTTTACATAATATAAGAGCAGTATGAATTATGTTGGAGGATTTTTTTCAATCAGATACTTTTGTGATTGGATATTACATTCTAACTGTAGGGGCATCATTACTTCTCATCAAAGAGACTAGGAAAAGAATTACTGATCTTAAAATCGGAATTGGTTCAATAAAATATGCGCCAATTCCATTTGGGATTTTATTTGCATACATCGTTTTTGCTCATGATTTTGTGGAAACCATACCAATTCTAAATTGGAGTTGGTTAGGGTACAACATTGCGTTTGGTCCATTTGCAGATCAAGGGTTTTGGGGAATAGTTCCGTTTATCCCATTGTTAGTGTACATGTTTATTCACATCAACTATGTAGAAGAATTGTATTTCAGAAAATCAAAGAAGATGGTAGTAGTTTGGGCATTGATCCATATTGCCATGGGAATTAAAGTACACATGGCACTGTTACTTTTGCCAATAGGATTTTTGTTCAAATATATTTATGATAAAAAGGGAATTAATCATTCATTTGCAATGCATTTTGCAACAAATATTCTAGTCATTATCGCGCTTTTTCTTTCGTTTATTCTCTGATTGTGGTGTCTGATTAAGAAAGACCCAACCGAAAAATCCACCCAGTGATATATTGATGACGCCCATAAATGTAATCAATAATGAAGTATTTGGTGGTGCGACTTTCAGACCCACAACAATACCAACAATACCAGTTACAAAAAACATCATCATTAAGACTTTGAGTCGTAAAGGATTGACGTATTTCATGGATAATTTATGGATTATTTGACACTATTATAATCTGATGTAATAGATCCATCAAATAATTTCAGAAGTTTTTTCATAACTCATGATACGTAGATCTTTGAAGATATTCGGTAACACTTTAAAGATCCGAAATTTTTATTGGATTTTGTGCCAATATAGCTCAGCCTGGTTAGAGCATCAGATTTGTAATCTGAGGGTCGTGGGTTCGGATCCCATTATTGGCTTTTTAATTTTTATAAAAATAACTTCAAAAGAGTAAAAGAAAAAACGACGTTAAGCGTATTTCAGCCTAATATCTTCCTCTATTTTCAGATCTTGGTTTTCTATGTTTTGGTAAACATTCTTTGCAGAATACATCTCTACCTTCTATTGGTTGAAAAGGTACTTGGGATTCTTTTCCGCAATCAGAACATGTACATGGGTACATTTTTCGGTCATCTACTGACATTGCTAGAGATACTTATGAGGGAATATAAGAACTGTTAGAAAGAAAAATAGGCAATACGAATAAGTATGTAACAATTGAAGCAAGCCTAAATGGATTCAGATGTAGAATCAAATCACAGTGGGAAAAAAATAGCGAATAAGTCGGTTTTTAATATTTTAGTGATTTCAATAATTGGAGTTAGTTTGATAGCTGCATTTTTTGCAGGTTCTTTTATTAGTTTAAAATCAGAGCAGGTAACAAAATCAGAATTAAACAATGCAATTGCAAGTCTTGAAGCAAAGATTTCAAAAAATCAGATACCAGCACAGCCAAACATACAACCAATCAAGATATCTGCAGATGACGACCCAGTCATTGGAAGCCAAGATGCACCGATTACCATAATAGAGTTTTCAGATTTTCAGTGTCCATTTTGTGCTAGATTTCAAATTCAAACCCTTCCATTAATTTTAGAACAATACGTAGAAACAGGAAAAGTGAAATTTGTGTTTAGAGATTTCCCAATTCAATCTAGTCATCCTAATGCAATGCCAGCAGCTGCTGCATCAGAGTGCGCAGATGAACAAAACAAATTTTGGCAGTATCATGACATGTTATTTGAAAACCAAGGAATTTGGAATAAAATGGATTTTACATCTGCAATTACAGTCTTTAAAGAATATGCAATAGAATTAGAGTTAAATCAAGAACAATTCAACGCTTGTCTAGATTCTGGCAAATATGTCAATGAGATCAACAATGATCTAACAGATGGAAGAAATTATGAGATCACTGGAACTCCTGGATTTTTCATTGGAAATGAAAAGTTGGGATTTGTAAAAGTAAATGGAGCCCAACCCTTTGAGGTATTTCAAGGCATAATAGAGTCTCAGCTCAACTCTTAAATCAGAACAAGCGTTTATTAGACCTAAAAATGACTTTAGTATATCGGAATAATGACGAGTGGGCAATGAGCTTTTTCGTCATTGCTTTAGAGAAGAAAACAAAATGACAAAATTTCAAGATTTAGGATTAAGAGAAGAATTACTGAAAGGGATTCGTGAAATGGGATTTGATGAAGCATTTCCTATTCAAGAAGCCGTTATTCCAGTATTACTTACAGGAAGAGATGTCGTAGGACAAGCTCATACTGGTTCTGGTAAAACAGCGGCATTTGCTTTAGCAATGCTTCAAGAGATACAACCAAAAAAAGGCATCCAGGGTTTGGTGATGGCTCCAACAAGAGAGCTTGCAATGCAAATTTCATCAGAGATAAAGAAATTTGGAAAATATACTGGAATTAGAGTAGCAACAGTTTACGGAGGCCAAGGAATGGGATTACAATTAGATGCATTAGATAGAGGGGTAGAGATAGTAGTTGCAACTCCTGGAAGATTAATTGATCATCTTAAACGTGGCTCAATTGAACTAGGAGATATCACTCACATCGTTTTAGATGAAGCAGATACAATGTTAGATATGGGATTTGTTGACGATATTCAGTTTATTTTAGATCTTGCTCCAGAAGAGAGAGTAATGTCATTGTTTTCAGCAACAATGCCAACGGAAATTTTAAGATTATCTGAGGACTATCTAAAGAATCCTAAACAATTTTTGCTTGATGCAGATGATCTTAGCGGAGAAGGTATAGACCAAGCATACCTGGTAATTAAAGACAGAGATAAAATGAAATATCTTATTGATTTTATCAAACCACTTAAAGGTCAGATCATAGTTTTCTGTTCTACAAAATATAGAACCAGAGATGTAGCAAAATATCTTCATCAAGAAAAATTTGATGCAGTTGCAATCGAAGGAGACATGTCACAAAGCAGGAGAGAGCAATCAATGTCTAAATTCAGAAGCGGTAAAGTAGACATTCTTGTTGCAACCGATGTAGCATCAAGAGGAATCGATGTTCCAAGAGTAGAACTAGTAGTAAATTATGATGTTCCAAATCAAGAGATGGCATATTTCCACAGAATTGGAAGAACCGCAAGAGCAGGAGCAAAAGGAAGAGCAATCACACTAGTATCATACTCATCTGTAGGAGATTGGAATTTAATTAAACGCCAAATCAAAGTACCGCTAACAGATTTGAATAAAGAGATGGGAATAGAAATTTCAATTCCTGACCCATTAAAGAGACAATCACCATCTAGAAGATTTGGAGGATCACAATCAAGATCTGGGTATTCAAGAGGCAGAAGTGGTGGCGGATATGGAAGGTCTGGAGGTTCTGGCGGGTATAGAGGTTCCAATAGAGGAGATGCAAGAGATGACAGAAGTGGCGGAAGAAAAGATACGGTGACCGCAATAGTGGAAACAGCTATGGCGGACGCAGTAGATGGTAGTAGCTGTAAAACTTAAAGACAAGTAATAGAACTATTATTCTAAGAAAATGCATATTGGATTTATTTTGTTAAATTGTGATCTTGGTGCCGAAGAATACATTGTTGAGGAATTAAAACAAATGCCCAAAGTCAAAAACGCACATCTAACTTATGGAGCATATGATGTAATTGCAGAAGTAAACACCGAAGAGCAAAAAGATTTTGAAAAAGCGGTTGCAGACATTAGAAAATTATCAAGAGTAGTAAGCACAATGACACTAAATGTCATAAATTAAGAATAGTAATCTTAACTAAATTTTTATCAACTAGTAAGTTATTGAAAAATTATTGACGTATAGAATAATGGAAGATGTACTAAATGCATCTGAAGTCAAAATCCATCTTGAGACTTGCAGTGTCTATCAAAGTAATCCAAATGATACCGCCACATCAAAATGGCATAAAGCCAGCAGTATTGCAGAGGCAGAGAACATTGCAAAAGAAACATCAAAGAAATACAACAAGGGTTGGAAAAAAGCAGACTGCTGTATGAAATTTGCTTAGGCTCAATTTTGTGAAATTTGGTTTATGAGATTTTAAACAATTCTTTTGCATTTTTGTACATGAAATTGTCTCTAAATTCCTGTTTGATTTTCAGCTTTGCAACAAAGTTAAGGTATGAATCCATTGAGCTGATAGGCCAGTCAGTTCCATAAAGTAGGTATTTTGGTTCTCCTGCATAATTAATTAGCTCGGCAACTTTTTCTTTGATCATTTTTTCAAAAAAGTGATCAAAGCTACCAATAACTAAACCAGAAATATCAGCATAGACATTTTTATTTTTGTATATAACTTCTTGGGCATCTTGAATCCAGGGATTTCCTAGATGACACATTACAATTTTTAGCTCAGGATTGTCTACTGCAACATCATCAAGGTTTAACGGACGAGAATAACGAAGTTTTCCTTTTGGACTGTATGTATCACCAGTGTGAAACATTGCAGGGACTCCAAATTCCACACAAGTATCATAAATTTTTTGATATCTTTCATCATATGGATAATAATGCTCATAACCAGAATAGATTTTGAGGCCTTTTACCAATCCATCTTTAATCCAAGTTCTATAATTTTTTAAATCCTCATCAATATGATTGTCAATTGAGAATCCTGCGACGACGCCAAGATTATCATATTTTTTAATTGCATCAATGATCTGTTTTGCTGAAGGTCTCTCCGAATTGGTTTTGTAGGATGATAAAATAATAGCATAATCTACATTGTTGCCTGCCATTTCTTTTTGAAGTTCACCTATTCTATCATCTAAAACAGGAATATGGTGAATTAGTTCGTATTGATTAACATGGACATGGCAGTCGATGATCATTTTGCTTTGTAATTTGGATTAATCCATTCAATAAAAGTGGCGTGGTTAAGTGATCGTGGATCCTTCATGTAATCATTAAGAATTTTTATAAATTTGAAACCATTTTTAACTTGAAATTCTAAAACAGGTTCTCTAATTTCATGTTTCAAGACTTTTTGAACATATTCAAGAGGAGATAATTCTTTTGCAAATTCACAATAGTTGAATAGTCTTGCACCTGCAATAATTCTACGTAAATTGAGTTTTATTGCAAGTGCTTTTCGTGCATCATAAATTTTAGTTGCTACGCCTAATCGTCTATTATCTGGATGTGTCGAGATATCTGCACCATATAACGAATCTCCTTTTGGGTTATGTGCTGAAAAGATGCTATCACCGCAAGCTTCTTTCCAAGTGTGTTCTTTGTATTCAGGGTCAAATTTCACAATTAAACTACTACATGAACCAACAATCTTGCCATCATAATCAGCCACAAATT
Organism: Nitrosarchaeum sp. AC2; assembly: GCF_013407385.1. NCBI lineage: Archaea > Thermoproteati > Nitrososphaerota > Nitrososphaeria > Nitrosopumilales > Nitrosopumilaceae > Nitrosarchaeum > Nitrosarchaeum sp. AC2. The sequence continues at coordinate 1,242,689 of NZ_CP030847.1, forward strand.
GGCCTTCTGGAAATACTTTGAGATGTGCTTCTAATTGTTCAGGTTTCCAGTAAACCCCTTCAGCTGCCATATATGGAAATGCGGCTTTTTGTAATTCTACAATTTTGGGTATGTCTTCTTTAGTCATATTACGAATGATTACTTTATTTTTACGAGTTTGATCAGACATGTGTCAATAAAACACTTGACGACTATTTAATGAATCGGAATTAAATGGGATGTTCGGAATCATCGACTTTGGATTTTTTCTCTTTGTGAAAAAATCTGATTTTAATTAGATAAATGATGCTAAGGAAAATTTCAACAATCATTGCCACAATCATAAATGATGCAATTTGTGTTAGAAATGATGGCATCTCAGATAATCTTTGGAGAACATCAACGAGTGAATAAAATTGTGGATCGAATAAAAATATAGCAAGTAATGCAAATGGAAGTAATTTTGCAAGGTCTCGTGAAAGATCTTCCCTATAATATGCAGATATTCTAATTGCAATAATTAATGAGCTTGATACAAGAAAGATTGTTGCAGTTGGCATATGTTGTACAAGAATAAACATAAATGAAGAATATCCCAAAAACCACAAAAATATTACAAATGGAAATACAAAGAAATTAGTAGCGATAAATGCTGCAGCTCTAGGTGCACCAGATGATTTTTTTCCAGAAGATGAAAAATGACCTTTAGAAATTTTTTCTATGTTGATATTAAATAAATCTCGTTTGGATAGGAATCTGTAAAAATTATAAACAAATACACCGTAAACAACCATTCCAATAGAAAATCCAATAATATCATAAATGGAGGAATCCTTTGCAATTTCAGTAATTAGACTATTGATATAATCAATAGGCAGAAAATCAGAATTTTCTACTTTTTGAAAAGCAGTTCGAATATTATCGTAAAAAGAAGTTGCATCTTCTTCGAGTATTTGGGTGGAAGACGGTTCATTTCCATTTTGAAGTAAAGTAAATGAATCACTTAAAGAGAAAGAAGATACAAGTAAAATCCCAATAAATGCAACCATGAAAACAAAAAGGAGATTGTTACGCATGAAAATAGTTGATTCCTGGCTTTTTGTACCTTTATGTTCTAAAATGTGTAAAAAAGAGTGAAAATATTGAATGTGGTAAAATTATCAAATTTGGGATTTAAAATGAATTCGATTTAGGTAGAATCTCCACCATCGCCTTTTAGCAAATCTCCGATACCATATTTTTCAATAAGCTTTTTGCGTTCAGTGTTGAGTTTATCAATTTCTTCAGCCTCTTTTTTTTCATCGCCTTGATAGATAGTTCTAATTGGCCATGGAATTCTAATATCATATTTTTTGAATTCCTCATAGATCATCATTCTCATGTCAGTTTCCATTTTAAATTGCGAACCATAATCTCTTACATACACCCAAATTGCAAAATCAAGTGAGGAGTCATTGAATTTTTGGAATCTAACAGTTGGTTGTTCTAAATCTAAAATGAATGTCTTATCACATCCACAGCTAGGTTTGTTTTCATCAATATTTGGACATCTTGATTGAACTGCAAGATGTTTACCTTTAGAGTCCTTTACTTCATTTAATGCACGAGTTCCTACTTTCATCAATGCAGCTGCTACTTGTTTTGGGTCATTTAGGTAAGAAACTCCAACTTCAACTGTTGCAGGAACAATTGCAAATTCTTTGGTGTAGTTGATGATCTCACTTGTTACTAGTTGTCGTGTAGGAACAATTGCTACGGATTCATTTAGTGGATGACGTACAAATGTTACACGTGAAGTAATTTTATAGACGATACCTTTGTATCCACTTGCTAATGCAATTCTTTCTCCTTCAACAAAGATCTTGTCTTTTCTTATCATCATATATGCAAAGTAATTTTCAAAAGTTTCTTTTAATGCAAAACCAACGCCAAGGGCAATACCACCACTGGCAGTAGCCAATACAAAGAGGTCAACTCCCCACCAAGCTATTATGCCCAGAGCTGCACCTAGAACAACTCCAAGTGGAATAAAATTTCTAAATGGTTTTGGAAGTCCTTCTCTTTTCTTTTCTGCATAACCTGGAGGTTTTGAGCCAGCAATAATTGGCTCATAGGAATTAGTTCTCTTTTCTTCAGCCCATACATCAATTTCATAAATTTCGTCCGGAGTTTTACCAGGAAGTAATGGTCTACCTAGATCATTTTCTCCAGTTATACAATCATTGTAATATTGTTCATATTTTTTTGTTCTGACTTTTTCCATTCTGAAAAAGGATCTTTTACAAGTTTTTGATAACTGCCAATTCTTGCACCAGTTGAAGTGGTAAATTTTTCTAGGAAATTTCTACCTTGCGGAGTTTGTAAAAGTTCGTTGAATTCATTATTACTTATTTCTTCAGGGGGATGTTTAGGTGGAATCCATTTGTAACATCTATGAAACAAATCATTCTCATCATCTTTAAAACCATTCAAATCTCGCCAAGATTTAAAATCCTCTTTTTCCTGCTTGATCCTTTCTCCTTTTTCAAGAAGAATTGTTATGATATGGCCTGCGGTAAATGCAATAACAAGAATATTCATTGAGTTGAGAAGCTTAGCAAATGTTTCTCCAACAGTAAGTTCGGCACTTAATTGTTCTTCAATAATTTCTGCAGGATCATCAAACAATTCAAAAGTCTGAATGTAAATATTAATCGAAGAGATCAAAGCTAATGCAAGAATAGGTAAGATGGCTCTTCGAACTATATCAGCCAATATAGGATTAGAATAACTGAATTTTTTGGTTCTTGTCCATTGTCTAAATTTATTATAAATTGTACCAATCACAATCAATCCTACTACTAAAATTACAAATGCTATTTGAAGTGAAACTGAAGATGATAATAATTCTACTAGAGTTCCAAGTTGTCCGACTGCTTGTCCTTCTGCAAGTGTTACTTCCTCTCCAGCCATTATTTTTCACTATTTCCTTCTAAATACAAAGATTTCATAGAGATATTTTAGATGTTATCATTTTTTATAAATCATTCAATTGGATTTTTTTAAAAAAACTAGAATGAATCCGTCACTAACATTTAACAATGATAAAAACTATCAATTTACATGCAAAATCAAAAAGCAGAATGGGCTACGAATGAATCACCACGCATTATGAGTTACACTTTAGCAAATTTTCGACAATTACCACAAATTCAAAAATTAGGCGAGGAAAAACAGTTTGAAATGGAAGTTGTGGGTAATGTGCTTCCATTTAAGACAAATAATTATGTAGTTGAGCAGTTAATTGACTGGAATAATGTTCCAAATGATCCAATGTTTGTTTTAACATTCCCACAAAGAGGAATGTTGATTCCTGAACATTATGCAAAAATGGAAGCATCTCTAAAAAAAGGAGATAAAAAAGAAATTCAAAACACCGCAAATGAGATCAGATTACAGTTAAACCCACATCCAGCAGGTCAAATGGAGTTAAACGTACCAACACTAAAAGATGGAACAAAACTTTATGGAATGCAACACAAATACAAAGAAACTTGTCTGTTCTTCCCAAGTCAGAGTCAGACATGTCATGCATATTGTAGTTTTTGTTTTAGATGGCCACAATTTGTGGGAATGGATGAACTCAAATTTGCAATGAAAGAAGGCGAACAACTAGTGCAGTATCTGCGAGAGCATCCGGAAATATCAGATGTTTTGTTTACAGGAGGAGATCCAATGATCATGAAGGCAAAAATATTTTCAACATACATCAATCCGCTTCTTGAAGCAAATCTACCAAATCTTAGAACTATACGAATTGGAACAAAAGCATTGTCATATTGGCCATACAAATTTCTAACAGAAGATGACACAGAAGAAATGCTAGACATCTTCAAACGAATTGTAGATAAAGGGATTCATCTAGCATTGATGGGACATTTCAATCATCTGGTAGAATTAAAAACAGATGCAGTAAAAGAGGCAATCAAAAAAGTACGAGCTACTGGAGCTCAAATTAGAACTCAATCGCCGATACTTCGTCATATCAATGACGATTCAGAGATGTGGGCCGAAATGTGGAAGACTCAGGTTCAACTAGGATGTATTCCGTACTACATGTTTGTTGTAAGAGATACTGGTGCACAGCATTATTTTGGAATACCATTAATCGAAGCTCAAAGGATATTCCGGGACGCTTACAAAAAAGTAACTGGACTTGCAAGAACTGTAAGAGGCCCAAGTATGTCTGCAACGCCAGGAAAGGTTCAGATTCTTGGAATTGCAGAATATGGAGGAGAAAAGATTATGGTGTTAAGATTTTTGCAAGGAAGAAATCCAGATTGGGTACAAATTCCGTTTCTAGCAAAATATGATGAAAAAGCAATTTGGCTTGACGATTTAAAACCAGCAACTGGTGACAAGTTTTTCTTTGAAGATGAATTAAATGAAAAAATGAAAGTAATTAAAAATCAAGACTATCCGGAATCTTAGATATGAATTTACAAAATAGCTTAAACAATATCACAGTATCACATTAGTAATGTAAGAAAATAAACAAAATGATGAATTCAAAACAAGTTATAGAAAAAATAAAAGAAGAAAATATTTCGTTTATTGATTTTTGGTTTGTAGATATTTTTGGAGAACTGCGTTGTATGGGAATGCCAAGTTATTCTCTTTCAGAAAATGATTTTAATGATGGACTAGAAAAACTTGATGCGAGTTCCATTCTTGGTTTCAAGTCAGTAAATAAATCAGACATGATATTAAAACCAGATCCTTCCACATTTCGAATTTTACCACCAGATTATGATCCAAGCAGAAAAAATGCAAGAATATTTTGTGATCTTTATGAAGGAAATAGAGCAGAGGAGACACGCTTCAACAGAGATTCTCGTGGAATTACTTCAAAAGCTAAAGGAAAGCTAAAAGAATTTGGATTAACACATTCGATGTGGGGTCCAGAAATTGAATTTTTTGTATTTGATGCAATCAACATTTATCCTTCACCATACGGTGCAACTCACTCATACGGAGGTTCTGGTTATTCTATTGAATCAAAAGAGTCACCATGGGCAAAAGGAAATGCAAGCACTGCAATTGATCTCAAAGAAGGATACTATCCATCACAACCTAAAGATACGCTAGGTAGCCTCAGAAAAGACATTTGTGATGATTTGTATCGTTACTTTGGAATTCAAGTTGAAGCTGAACACCATGAAGTTGCAACATCAGGACAGAGTGAGATTAATTTCAAATATGGTGAAATGACTGAAATTGCAGATGCAGTAGTTACAATAAAAAATGTTGTTAAAGTAAAAGCCAAAAAAAGAAACAAGGTTGCCACGTTTATGTCAAAACCAATTTTTGGAGACAATGCATCTGCAATGCACACTCATCAAAGCATATGGAATAATGATACAAATAGAATGTATGATCCAAATGATAGTGTTGCACAGTTATCGCAAGAAGGACGTTACTACATAGGCGGACTTTTAGATCATGCATCTGCATTATGTGCAATAACAAATCCAACAACAAATTCATACAAAAGACTAGTACCTAATTTTGAAGCACCTGTCAATGTTTGCTGGGGGTTAGGAAATAGGTCTGCTGCAATTCGTGTACCAATGTATCTAAAAAATAGAGAAAAAAGTAAACGAATTGAATATCGAGTACCAGATCCTACTGCAAACATCTACTTACTTGAAGCAGCATTATTACTTGCAGGATTAGATGGAATTAAAAATAAAAAAGATCCAGGAGATCATGTGGAGGAAAACGTCTACAAGCTTAGCGCTGAAAAGAAGAGAGAACTCAATATTGGCTCTCTTCCTACATCGCTTAAGGAAGCACTAGATGCATTTCAAAGCGATATGAAATTTCTTGAAGATGTGTTTACAAAGGACTTTCTTGATGCATACACAGAATTAAAATACAAAGAATATCATGCATTTGCACAAACTCCAACTGCATGGGAAGTTTCAATGTATACAGATGCTTAATCATAAAAAAATAGAACAGATCAAGATTTCGTGGATTCTGTTAACAAATTCATGATACCTTGTGTTGTTACAATTCCAAGTACATTTTCATTTGCAGGATCAACTACAGGAATAATATCAAAAGGATGAAAATTCATTTTTTGAATTACTGAATACAGATACTCATCAGGAGATACTGTATGAAATTTTTTGTACATTATATCACTAATAGTAATTTCATCAAAAGTTTTTTTATGGAATTTGCTAATTTCTCGTTTTGAAACAAGTCCTACAAGTTTGTTATTAGCATCAATTACCAAAAAGGTATTTTGTTAATTTCATTTTGTTCTAGAAATTCCTTAATTGTAAGTAAAGGAGTTGTTTTTGGAAAATCAGTGATAATTACAGCAATTGCAGGTACATCTGATACAACTCTTCTAAAATAAATCGGCATTAATCCAAGCTCTACAGTTCCTACTTTAACATGAATTATTTTCTTTAACTTTCGTTGAAGTTCAACACTGGATATTATCATAGTTAAAAGAGTACCAAATACAAGTAGTGAAAAAAGATCATCTTCCAAGATGTTGGCCTGTAGCAAAGATAACATCAAGGCTAAATCTACTGCACCTTTTGCCATTACACCATATGCGACAGTGGTAGCAGGACGCATCTGTGCAATTCGAACAGCAATGTATGAGCTTATAAATTTCACACCAATGATTATTCCAATAAACACAACAATAATCCACCAATCTAGATTTAGAAAGCCCAAACTAAAATGAAGACCAATACCTGCAAAAAATATTGGAATAAAAATTCCATGTCCAATCACACCAATATTTGTTGAAATTTCAGAATACTCATCCTTAGCCATTCGAGAAACAGCAATTCCTAAAAGAAGTGCACCTATTGCACCATGAATTCCACTAACCTCAGCAAAATATGCGACAAGCAAAATTACGCCTATGATAATACCAAAATAAATTTGCTGATCTTTAAGATGTTTTTTCAACATACGGAAAAATCGCGGTAAAATAAAAACTGAAAGCAAACCTGCAACTGCAAAAAAGATAATCATCTTTGCAAACAACCAGAAAAATTCTGAAACTTCTGGGGTTTCACTTGAATTTACCTGGATCAATACACTTGTAACAATAATTGCAATAAATTCTACAATAGCTGTAACTGTAAAAATCTCAAGACCGATTGTAGATTTTAGCTTACCAAGATCACTTAGTATTTTTGCAGTCACGCCAAGACTAGATGCAGCAATTACGCTTCCAATTGCAAATGCTTGTGTAAAATTCATGTCTAGAGATAAACCAAAAAGTGCTGCTACAAAAAAAGGAATTAAAAATGCCACCGCAGAACCTACAAAAATTCTACCTTTCATAACACGAAATATTCCAGCTAAATCAATTTCTTGAAGACCAATTAAGAAAAATAAGAAAAACACTCCAATTGAGGTAAAAAGTTCTATTGCGTCAATTGGCTCAACTATAGCTAAAAGCGCAGGTCCAACAATAATCCCGGCAAGGACATTTCCTATTATCGTTGGCTGATTAATTCGATGCATGAGTTCGCCAAATAATTTGGCGGCAATTATCAACACTGCAAGATAGAGAATTGCTTCAAAGACCAATATACAATAATCATGTGTAATCATCTCATATCCCTTTCGAAAGAGAACACACCTACCAGATAACAGAATAATTGTTATAGGAGATAATTCAGGTAAATTTCAAAATGGAGAAAATAGATTATGAAGGAATTGTATGGGCAATTAATCACAATAACCCAGAACCACTAGTTGAACACGCTATTCACACATTAGTTATGCATGGAGTGAAAAAAGAAGATATTCAATTAACAGATGCCCCAGACAATGTCAAAGTTGGAGCTATTGTAGTTGAGATTTGGCCATATCATCTAGATGTTGCCAGAGTAAGAACAATTAGAAATGAATCTTTTATCAGCGGTACAGTTATGACTATTGAGCTAAAATTAGACGGCGAAGGAAACTATACAGATTAGTTTTGAAAAAAGCAAAGAAACAAAACATCATCATTGCATCAATTGCAATTATCATCGTAGGCGCAATAGTTGCATACAATTATTCATATGATCAAACAAGACAAAAAGGTTTCAAATTTGGAAATGAACTTCAACAGATTCAAGAAGAAGTAAAACAAGCTCAAATTCAATTTGATTCAAAGATTACACAGTGGAAAGAGGGGGATTTGAGTTTAGAAGAATTGCTGGATTACTCTGAAATACATTTGGATAATATGCAAAATAAGATTTTAAAATATGACAAACTAAATCCGCCAGCTCAATTTGCACCATCAGTAGAATTGTTCAAGCTTTCAACACAAGCACAACTAGATAGCGATAAAGAATTCATAGAATGGATAAAAACGAATGATGAATCTCACAGCATTAGGTCAGATTCATTATTACAAGAATCGTTTGAATATGAAATGCTTGCATTGGGAGAGTTTAATTCGGTCAAAGCAGGATTAAAGTAGAATTATAATAAATTTAATTTCTGCAATAGATCTAAAATTGGCGAGATTTCTTTTATAATTTCATTTTTATCCAAAGGTGTCGGTTCTGAGAATTTAATTGGGAATGTAATTGTAAGCATGTCTTGGTCGGTATGAGATATATGAATAGAATGAACGGTATTGTTTGTTTTTGTAATGAAATCTTTCCATTTTTTTAAATGCTCTCCAACACGACTAACCTGAGTATCCAATTCATCAATATTAATATCCAAATCAGAGTCAAACAATCCAAATTTTACAAGAGGAATCATCATCAATCCTCCTGAAATTTTATCATGATTTTTTAGCATTTGTGAGATAATTTTTACAGAATTTTCTTTAGGATAAATAACTCCATAATCAGGATCAAAATATCCTGCTACAAGTTTCTTTGAATCTAAAATTCGAAAATATTCATCATCTAAATCTAATTTCCACAACAACTAGTCAATAATACATAATTAAATAAACAGTTTACCAATGACAGTTAAATAAACAAGGTGAAGATAAAAAACATGACAATTTCCAAAGAAAATAAAACATTCATCGATAGTTTAATTGATTATTACATCAGTGAAGCAGAATCATACAGACAGATTGCAGAGAACTTTGTACCAGAGGTAGAATCAGTTCCAGACACAGCGTTTGGAATTATTACTGGATGTGTATATTCAGGATTTTTGCAGGCATATCAAAATCAGCAACTTACGCCAGGATTAGAAGACATGAACGAGTTTAATCAAATCATAAAAAAACGTGCTCCGCTAATCAAAAAGGCACTACTTGGACCCGTAAAACAGGAAAATAAGCCAAAAGATACTCCTGAAAAATCAGACACATAGTTTGGAAATCACAGCTAAAGTTTAATTTGATTTTATAATACCGAAATGCATGAAGGTAGATGGAAGTAAAATTATCTTTGGGATGGGAGTATCATCAGCAGTAGTGATGGTAATAGTAGTGCTTTATTTTGCAATACGTTGATAAATCAATTTTTCTATAAATAATATATTGTCAGCAACAGATGAGTTTAAAATTACACAAATTGTAGATAATGGGCAAGTAGTACAATTAACATTGATTGAAAATGTGTCAACTGAGCCAATTTCTCAAAAACAAATGATCATAGACAATGTTTCAAAGAGACTAGATGCCGAAACAAAAGAGCAAGTCATGCCATTATTAGAAGCAATATTGCAAGCTCAACCAACAGTTAACATTAGAAGTTATCAACAAACACAAATTACAATAGGTATGCCAAAATCAAGATATGAAAAAATGGGCAGACCGCAAGTTGGAAGTGTACTTGGAATAGATATAAAAAAACTCTAAAGGTTTGATTTTATATCGCTTATAGTCTCCAAAGGTAACGAACAAGTGAAATTTTTACAAACAAAGACAGATGTTTTATCACTGTAGGATTTGCCTGCAAAAAATGGAAAGTTAGATAGACGTTCTAGTTGGGATTTATTGTTAATTGATATCATAATTGATTCAGGTAAAAATTTAGAGTAAAGGAAATTACAAATTTCTGAATTCTCAAAGTTGATAATTGTAATTTCAGTTGGATGTTGCATGAAAGTGTAAATTGTATTTAGCAGATAGCCAAAGCCAAATGGGTTTTCAGCTGCAATTTGAGCCTGAGATTCCATTATTTGAGTTGCAATTTTTAAGAATTTTTCTTCTTGTGTAAGATGATACAATCGCAACATTACAAAACATGAAACTGAGTTACCAGACGGCAATGACAAATCATAATTGCTCTTTGGTCGGATGATTAATTTTTCATGATCATCAGATGTCATAAAAAAGCTGCTACTCTCAGAATCCCAAAAGTGATCAACTAAATGGTGTCCTAATTTAACTGCCAAATTCAAGTATTTTACTTCAGGTTCAATCTCAAAGACATCAAGTAATGCGTTTGCAAAATAAGAGTAATCTTCCAAATAGCCATCTATTTTTGCCACATTATTTTTGTAAGTTCGTAATAATTTAGCATCATCAAGTAGTTTTGTTTCAATAAATGAGACACAGTTTTTTGCTGCATCCAAATATTTGGCTTCTCCAGTTACACGATAACCTTTAGCAAATGCTGTGATCATCAATGCATTCCACGAAGTGAGTACTTTATCATCCAGTCCAGGAGGAACTCGTTTGGAACGAACATTCAATAATTTTTCAGAGCAACGTACAAGAATTTCTTTGATTTTTTCTTCAGGCATTCCAAAATGAAATGCGACTGCAGAGATGTTGATGTTATTACACAAAATGCTGTTTCCTTCCCAATTACCGCCATCGGTAACATCATAATACAAACAAAATATCTCAGCATCATCACCAAGTATTTCTTTTATCTCACTTTTCTTCCATACGTAGAATTTTCCTTCTACACCTTCTGAATCAGCATCATATGCCGAATAAAATCCACCTTCTTTTGAAGTCATTTCTTTTAGAACAAATCCCAAAGTCTTGTGAAGAACTTCAAGATAGAATGGGTCTTGGGTAATCTGATAGGCTTCAGCATAATTTACTGGGATTAGGGCATTATCGTAAAGCATCTTCTCAAAATGAGGAACAAGCCATTTTGCATCAGTGGAGTATCTATGAAATCCTCCACCTATCTGGTCAAAGATGCCGCCTTTGGCCATTTTATTTAGAGTTTTGAGTACAAATTCATTAAATTTCGATAGTCCTGTAAGTTTTGCATATCTGAACAGAAACGAAATATTAGCTGCGTTTGGAAATTTTGGCGCAGAGCCAAATCCACCATATGCTGCATCACCAAGCTGAAATAAATTCATTGCAGCTTCATCAAGAATAACTTTTTCTAGTTTAGATGGAATTTTTACAGTCTCTGCTTTTTGTAATGCAGATAGAAAGTTATCAGCAGACTTTTCAATATCTTTTGGTTTTTCTTTCCAAGCTTGCGCTAGCTGTCTTGTAATACTTCCAAAACCTGGACGACCATAAGAATCCAAAGCTGGAAAATAAGTTCCAACGTAAAATGGCTTTTGATCAGGAGTTAGGAAAATACTAAGAGGCCATCCGCCCTGACCGGTTGCTATCTGACAAACTTTTTGATATATATCGTCGAGATCTGGTCTTTCTTCTCTGTCAACTTTGATGTTTACAAAATTTTCATTCATGAATTTTGCAACTTCGTCATTTTCAAATGATTCGTGTGCCATCACATGGCACCAATGGCAAGCACTATACCCTACACTAAGAAATATGGGTTTGTTTTCATCTTTAGCTTTTTTTAGAGACTCATCATTCCAAGCATACCAATCAACGGGGTTTTCTGCATGTTGTAATAGATATGGACTGGTTTCATGAATTAGATGATTTTTTGCCATGATTAATCAAGTTCCTTTTGTTATTTGTATCTAATTGACTAGTAAAAGATGCCTTTGCCTTCTTCTAATTCATAAATTCTTGTATTGATTTTGTTTAATAGTTTTTGTTTTGATTTTTGGGCTTTTTTATCATGACTGTAATCTTTTTTTTCAAGTAATTCTTGCAATCGCTTTAATTGATCTAGTGTTAGTTTTTTAAAGTCATTTTTTGATCTTGAAACAATTTGGAGTAGAGTTACTCGTTCACGGTCCTCAGCAGATACATCATCAGTCAATGATTGGTAGATGATTAGGATCTTTATTTTTCTAATGAATGAGATAGGCTCACAGGGACTCGACTACCATTTCGGGGATAAAAATACACAGGTAGGCGTGAAAATTAAATTCGTTTTTTAATTTGCCACACAGTAATTGCAGGTGCTACAAAATACATTCCTACATTTAGCAGAATCAAAGAGATGCCATATCCTAGCACTTTAGATTCTGAATCCATATCCACATAATTTAGAATTGATAGGCTAGAGATCATTGGGGTAAGCATGAGTTTAACTGCTTCTTTGAATATTGGATTTTCTCTCTCCAAGTCTGCCACAGTTGGGCTAAACAAATAGTAGAATTGATTGAATGCACTCATAAATGATGTACCTGATGCTGTTTGGAGTAAAGAGTTGTCTCGTAGTTCACGCAATTGTTGTATTTGTGGTGTTAATTCAGAACCATATGTGGCAGTAGCAATTAAACAACCACCACCATTATCTGAAACGGTAGAATTTGTAATTGTTTGAGCAGGAAGTATTCTATAGATGGCTCCTTCACTCAATGACACCACATATAGAAAACCATCAGGGCCTCTTTCAATATCAGTTACACATCCAAATCCAGTACCAATTATAATTTCATCCAAAGACTCATCTTTGTTTACTACATTATCTTGAAGAACTGAATTGGTAAATTCAAAACCATTACGATTTTCATTTAATTCAAATTTATAGAGATTTCCTGTATTACAGTCTCCTACAAAAAGAGAGTTATCATAATTATTGATTTCTTGAAATTTTGCAAAATCTAATCCAGTTGGTGCTACAGATTGTTCCCAAGAGAATTTTGGATCATCGTAAATGTAATCTTCGTATCCTGGAAGACTAGCAAGTTCAGATTCAGTTGCAGGGCCCATAATGACTATCCAACCACTGTTAAACTTCTCTGGAATCAAATTAATTTCATCAAAATTATCATCTCCATTTTCAGTAGCCCACAAATTTCCTGTAACAGGATCTATTGCTAAACCAAAGCTATTTCGTATGCCCATAGCAAAATAAGGATTTTCTCCCTCTAATTGTAAAATTACCCCATTATCTTTCAGATTAAGATCATCACCTTCTAACCAGTCTAGAGGTTTGTTTTGAAGAAGACCATATCCTAATGTATCACCAATTACTGCATAGACTTGTTCATCTAATCCTACAACCATTGCCCCGCCATTATGAGAAATGTTTGATGGTAGTTCTTTTAGTAATTCGGGATTTATCAAATAATCTCCAGTCCATTCATATTTGTAAATTCTATTTCCTAAAGATTCTCCTCCATCTTCATTTGCTTCTGTGTAATAGAGGTATACCGTTGACCCAACGCTAGTTATTCCCAACATTCCTTTTTCTCCATCTGGATCAACATTTACATCAAGCACAGGCTTGTCTTGTAAAACTCCGTCTCGAATTAAACGAACTACTCCATCACTTTTTTGTAAAATTAGAATGTCATCTTCAACAAAGGTCATTGTAGTAATCATACAACAGAGATCTGAAACATATTTTTCAACAACCAAGTCCTGTACATTTAGTGATGGTTCTGCAAATGTTTCATCAAGTGTAGTCGTACCAAGGAATACCAACACTAGAAGGAAAAAAATGAATCTCATGGATATTAAAAATTGGAACAACTAATAAAAGAATTATTAATTTTGTGCCTAAATTCCTGTTTTAGAAATACAGGCGAATCCACAGAGATCTGAACCATTTTTGGGGAATAAAATGGGCGCAAATAGGTATTGAAAAGTTTGATTTTCATTTTCTAACTACTCGGTCTGATCTTATCACGTACTTTGTTTTTTATTGATTCATTTTCGTTAAAAGATAGTATTATTCTCTTATAGAATCCGTTTTTGAGCTCAATGTTAAGAAACGAGTTGTTTCTTGTAGTATACCAAAATTCCCATCCCCTGTTTGTAAAATAAGTTCCAGCTTTAATTAGTCCTGGAAAACATGTTCCAGGAATTCGAAGTTCTTTAAATGATTGTTTTGGAACATCGGTATGAATGAAGGATATGTTATTCAGCGGAATAACAAATGAACCATGCACTCCCAGTATTTTTTCTACAATGTTGAATTTTATCTGCACAACATCATCATCTACAATAATTTGCATTCTATTATTTTAAAAAAGATCATAATAAAAAATCATTCTGATTCCACATGACAATGATTAAGCCATATTTTAGGATGAAAATAAATTTTCAAATAGTAGGCAGTTGAATATGAATTTCAGAACCTTTATCCAAACCATTTGATTCTGCCCAGATTTTGCCATTATGATTTTCTACGATAATCTTGGATAATGACAAACCTATGCCTGTTCCTCCATGCTCTCTAGTTAATGTGGTGTCTACTTGATAATACTTTACAAATATTTTGTCTATGTTTTCTTTTGAAATTCCCATTCCGTTGTCTTTGATAATAATGTGAATATTATTTTTAATTCTGTTTGTTATTATCTCAATTTTTCCTTGTTGCTTTGGGCAAAAATCAATTGCGTTACTTAATACGTTGATAATGACCTGACTCATTCTATCTTTATCACAATTGCACATTAGATTTTTTCAAGAGATTCTATAATTGTAATTTTTTCTTACTAAATTCATCTTTTAACATATCTATAGCAAACATGACAATTAAAGACATATCATTTATTTCCATATTGAATTTCAATTGATTGGTCCCCATTCTATTAATGTCAAGAATATCAGTGACCATATTTTGCATCCTTACACAGTTATTTTTTATCTTCAATAATCGCTCTATTTGATTTTGATTTAAATCTCCAAAGTGTTTTGATAAAAGTAAATCCACATATCCAATTATTGGAACTAGTGGAGTTTTTAATTCATGTGTGATCATGGCTGAAAAATCATTTTTCATGATATCAATTTTATTCAGCTCTATCACCATCGTCTTAAAATCCTGTATCAATTCCTTTATCTCATCTGGCCCACGTACTGGAATGTTAACATCAAAATTCCCTGCAGCAATAAGTTTTACAGATTTTTTTAAATCGCCTATTGGTGCGGATAATCTTTTTGAAAAAAATATTCCCAGTAAAATAGACAAAGACACCAGAATTGGAAAAATAATTTCTAATACAATTGTACCTTCTTTTGTCACTCTATCTATGTTTGAAGATAGTAGCAGGGATGTATTTTCTAATGATCTGATACCATCGTTATATTCTAAATTATTATTTTTTGAGTGAATCTTCAATGAGTCTGTGTAATGTGATTTTAGATTTGTGTATTCATCACTTTCCAAAAGTGATATGGCTTGTTTGTATTCTCCATCATCGGTTAATCTTATTGCTTCTTTTTCCATGTTAACAAGTTCAATATTTATTTTATTTAATTCAAAAAAAACACTATTGTTTGCATCACTATATGGTTCTTTGATCAGTTTGTCTAGTACAGGTTCAATTTGAAGATACCTTGATTTCCATTTTTCATCATGAGTAAAAGCATAATTTCTGGCTGATTGTGTTAAAACTTCATCATAATACATAATCAATCGATCATTTTCTAAAATTGACGCTTTTGTTTTAAAATCCTCGATTGATTCTGGCACTGCAGTTTTTAGTGAATCTATAATCGTAACAAACTGATATAATGAAATTACCCCTATGACTCCAGATATTGCAGCAATTACAAGAAATCCCAGGATTAAACTTTGTGAAAATTGCATATGAAATTATGATCATATTCATTGATGAAACAATCAATGTAAAATTATGATATAATTGGTTAACGATAGTATACTTTTATTATAGAATTTTTTTGATTCTACAGATAATTCTACACCTATCCTTTGAAAAATAAATGACTCAATTTTTTGTAAATTTACTCATGGTTTCTCATTAAGATAATCTATCATTGCATTACAATGATCAGCCATGAAGGTCTCAAGATTTCCTAGCTTTCCTTCCCATTGATTTATGGTGGTTTGGGCACAGTTTCCAGTAGGATCATTTGAATCTAGAGCATTTTTTGCATTTTCCATAACACTTTCTGCAAATTGCTTGTTTGTTTTAATATCATCTTTAGTTGCAAGCAAATTTGTATGGCCAGAAATTAAAACGTCAAAATCAAATGAGTCTAAAACATCATGGGTTTTCAAATACAAATCAATGTCAGGAGTAACACCAAATGCTCTGTAAGGTGGTTCACCTGGACGCATCAAGTCAACTATCATTGCAACTTTTTGTTGAGGAGCTAAAATCAAAATATCCCCATTAGAGTGGAAATTTCCAAGATAGTGCAACTCTAGTGTCTGTTCTCCAACTGTTAGAGAATACATTGAATCATCAAACGTTACAGATGGTATTGGTCTAGTACCGTTTTCTTGTTTTAAAACATCGGCTGTTTGTTTGTGTGAAACATATATAATATTTGGTGAAAATATTTGATCTACTGCACCAGTGTGATCTGCATGAGAATGGGAATAAATCATATGAGTTATTGGTTCTGAAGTCACATCTTTAATTGCATCAAGATATTTTTCTCCAATAGGTTGTGGTGCATCAACTACAACTACACCTTGTCCTGTCGTAACAAACATTGTCTGATAACCGCTACCAACTAACCAGTACACATTGTTAGCAATCTCTGTTACAAAATATCCCTTGTCTCCAATAACTACAGGGTTGACAGTGTAATCCATGGTACTCTCAAATATTCCAGTAGTTGGTTCAACTGCACATTCACCTTTATGGTTCATGGCAACATGTTCTGCATTAAGAGCACACATGTTCCCATATGTCTTTGCATCCATTCCACATACAGGGGCATATTCTAATGTACATGCAACAATTGGTTTTTCAATATACCATCCTCGTTCTTTTAGTTTGTTAACTGATTCAGGATTAACACATGCAGGAGATATGTCATGTTTGAAGATTAATTCTAAAGGTTCGGCACAGATCACGCTACCTGTAGGAATTCCTGCGTTGCCCTGCTGTAATGGTCTCAGGTAAGGTTGTTTTATTCCATCCATAACACAGACTTTTCCAGCATAGATGCCAGGTCCACATCTATCATTTAATACACAAATTTTACCAAGTGAAACAAATCCAGGAGCACACAGATTCTTGTAAGGCACATGTCTTGATGAAGATTTTTCTTTGACTATTTGCACTAGTTCATATTTTTTGCTTGAAGCATCAGCTGGAGGATTTGCTACATCGGTTACTTTAACAGAGAGTTTGTATGAATTTCCTTCTACAAAATCAAACCCTGTTATTTTGTCGTAAAAATTAGTCCATTCTGATTTTTCATCATATCTTATTTGCATGCATTTTTGTGGACCAACTCCAACACAATCAACCAAATTTGGGCCAACAAAGATAGTTTTTATTTCTTCAGCATATGATAAGGGAATTAAAAATACAAAAAACACAGACAATACGATTAATGGAATTGTAGATTTCACAATAAATTACAAGTAAGATCATTTTTATCTTTAACGTTTCAAAAATACTTGTGAATAGAATAATTCCCATCGGAATAGTATGTGCAGTTGTTGGGATTATTATTATAACGATGATTTTTTCAGGAGATGCCAAGCCAATTCCTCCTGTAACACAGCACGATTTACGAATACTAATTGATCAATGGATGAAAAACCCAGATAAAGATGACAGAAATCAACGCCTGGAAATAATGAAGGCATACTATACTTTTGAAGAATCAGGTCAGAAATTATCAGACGACCAAGAAGGCAGAGTGATGTTAAACCAGATTAGAAAAATGGTTAGCTTTGACATTCCAAAAACAGAACTAGATCAAATGAAAGAAGAGATTCGTGATGAACTAAGACAATTAGGATTCAAAATAGAATCTTGAGTCATAAATGAGAATACTAAATACAATTTGAATCAATATTGGAAAAATGGATGCAGACAGACATGAAATTTAAAAATTACAAACTAATATTTTTCTAGTTTAATTTGAGAATCAGGTCGAAATTTACTCCAAAATACGCCTAAAATAGTAGCCACAGACACCCAAAATACACTAACTGCAATAACAGACATTGTTCTGAAGTCATTTACCAATTCCATAGGGGCAGATATTTCATCAGGATTTGGAGGCATCACTACAAACACTGTGCTGATAAAAATTGCATATCCAACAAAGGAAACAATCTTTTTTTGTGATTGTAATTTTTTGTATAATTGATAAAATCCCACTGCGCCAAAACCAGAGATTGTGATAAATGAAAGATACAGAATTGATCTCAGTATCACAGTTTCAGGGTCACCTACTGTTGGTGGATTTGCAGGATATTTCAAAAATGGGATAAAGTAAATTGCTAACCACATTATTGCCGCAAGTGTAAATGTTTTTTTCAGATCAGTTCTTCCAGGTAATGAACTTCTAGAATATGCGTAAACAATACCAAACAATGCACCAATGGATGTTCCCAAAATTGCTCCAGCTAAAACCTGTCCACCTTTTTGCCAGTATCGATATGAATCAAATTCTGCTCTAAATTCAGGAGTGTCTTTTTCTTCACCTGATGCAAATAGGTGTTGATTTTCAATTCCAATTGCCGTGTCAAGATAGGGTTCAACAAGTATCAAATTTGCAACACCATGTATGGTACCTGCAAGAGCACCTGAAATCAAAACAATTGCAAGAAATAAAGCTGTTTTCATATCATATCACCTTAATGGCACGGGAATCCTGCTGCATGTCTCATGTCGTGAGTTAATTCATGAATGTAAAGATCCTCAAATGCTTGATTACCTAAAACAATGCTAAACAAATGTCCTTGATCGTAACCTACAAGGAATAATCCAAATGCAAAAATAATTGCCAAAATTGCAATTGAGAGAATAGGAACATTAGATTTTGAAACTATAATTTCTTTTGATTGTGACATGAATCATGTAATTTTGCACCACGTACTTAAACGGTTGGATGGTTTATCCAATTAATATACTCTAGGCATGAAAATAATATGAACATATGAAAAAATACAATCATTCTACATTCATGGAATTAACAAATAGAATCACAATCAGATTTAAAATATAAAATACATTTTAAAATTTGTGATTCTAGTCATAACAAAAATATGCAGTCATTGCAATAGTGTTTATTCACATTTCACAAAAAAATCAAATGCATGCCCTAAATGCAGAATTCAATATGACATGTAGAGGAATTTGTGAGAGACACCGTGCTGAAAAAAACAGATACACAGACAATACTAAAAGATGTACTTCGTGTAACGTATATCTGTCATATGACGGAATAAAATGTCCTTGTTGTGATACACAATTACGTTCTAAGCGAAAGTCAAAATTTCGTAATGAATTATAAAGTAAAAATCTAAAACTTTGGAATCATTTTGGTTTTTGCAGTTACTGCAATTATTGAAATGATTGCAATGGCAAGTATCATCATTGCAACTGTACCAAACTCTGGAACTGACACTTGTACAATATCCATGTCTGAGATAATTACATCAATTTTTTGATTGACTTCAGATGAAGGTGCACCATTTTTTATCATGTCTCTTAGTTCTATTCGCATATTGGTTTCAACTTTTTCCATAAGTTCTTGTTGTCCTGCTTGCACTAGTGGAGCCTCCAAGAATTCAAAGTTATCAAGATATGCTTTGGTAGCAAGACTAAGTGCTAAATCGGTATTTCCATTGGCATATTCTGTCTTGGCTTGGGTAAGCAGACTTTTGATTGTATCAACGTAAACTATCAAGTCTGCATCTTCGCTTTCCAGTCCAAGTATTTCATCAATCTCATGAATAATTCCTCCTGCGATTGTTTCAACATCTGCTGGGTCTGCTCTGTTATCATATGCATCATGCAAACCAGTGTAAAGTTCTTCAATCTCTTCTACCTCATGTTCAGGCAAATCAGACTTTACCTCATCAAAGATTTGCTGTGATCTCCAGACAAATGCAGAGCCATCCTGAAACTCTGCCATCTCTCCTATTACACCATCAGATACTGCTTCATGATACTCTGCAATTGAGGTTTGTAGTAATATTTTCATCAAGTTAATTTTAAAATCAGAATCATTACTTAATTCAGAGCCTACAACTGTTTGTCGTGCAATGGACACTATCTCTTTTGCATCATCGATTGCTTGCTGTGCTTGATCTCGAGATACGGTAGTGGTTGCTTTTTGTCCAAGATTCATCAAAATTGTTTGGACTTGAGAGTCAAGTGCGGGATCAGATGCTTGCAGTATTGGCTTCATGGAGTCATATAGCTCGGCTACTGGGTGTGTTGCATGAACCAATGCAAGTTCTGCATTCTTTTCATCAAGATTTTGTTCTAATGCCCAAAAGTGTCCAAGTGTTTCTTCAAGGGATGATGCAAATGAGAGCTTGTCTTGGTCTGATTCTGCAAAAATTAATTGTGAAGTAGAAATCATAAAAACAGCAAAAACAAAAGATATTGCAGTTATGTTATTCAACAGAAATTTACACGATAAATAAATGATTTAAATGGTTTGCACATTATGTGATATTGTTCTATAATCATAGAATAGATATTTGAAAAAATTACAAATTATCTAATCAAATTAAAATCAGTTTTTTAATGAAGATGTGTTTGTGTATTCTCTTTTTGCTTACAGCACACCATTAACCAAAAAACTTGTTTTGCTTCATCCACACGCTTCAGGATCTAGTTGCTATTGGCATTACAAGTCGTCTTAGTGGGTTAATGGTCTCAATTTTTTAAAATCCATTGTATGATTTAGTAATATATGAAATAAGAAATTAAGAGACATATTCCAACATTCATGTTTTTGTAATCATATTATTTTGTATTAGATGAGCATTGCTTGCAGCAAGAAACATCTCTCCATCGTATGTAAGTATAATTTTTAGAGGCCTACTTGGAATATTGTGGTCAATACCTCCTTTGTTATGGGCGATTTTGCTTGTGGTAGTTGTAGGATTAGGTCCGACTGCTGGAATATTTGCAATATCTCTATACATTATGGGATTAAGTGGAAAATACTTGTATGAAATCTATGAATCACAGAATGCATCGGCATATGATGTGATGCATGTTATGGGTGCAACAAGAATGCAGATTGCTAAATTTGTAACAATTCCAGAAGCATTGTCACATATGGGAAATCAGTACCTGTTTTTATTATCATACAGTGTGAGAGAATCATCCATTTTGGGATTAGTAGGGGCAGGAGGAATCGGATTTTATATCATGCATCATCTTGAAAGTCTTAATTATGGAAAGGCAGCCCCGTTTATACTTGCAATACTTGTTGTGACATTAGGTATGGATTATGCCAGTACAAAACTGCGAAAAAGATTGGTTCACAACTAAATTCAATTTCTTATTACAAGAGGTTATCACAATGGGCTATTCTTTGTCTGAAGACATCCAACTATCAAACAAATGAGTTTGTGTGAGTTTTCGTATTGAAAATATTGTGTTTAGAATCAGAGGAATCATTACTACAAAACCTATAGTTGAAATGATCACCTTTGCATTTTCCATCTCCCAATCCACAAAACTGATGAATATTGCAACTAAAAGTAAGATTAACCCGATAAAGATAATGTTGCGTAATACTCTGTGTATTGGTTTATTGACAAGTTGTTTTTCATTTTGTCCATAATTGACTGTAATTGTATTTGATATCCTATCTATTATTCCCTCAGTTTTTCCTATCATCAGAAATATTGGATATGATACAATAAGCGCAGTTAAAATTCCAAGAAACAAAGATGGGCTCATAAAGAATGGTATGTCTGGATTTTCTAAAAGATTTATTATTGTTGGTGTAAAATAACTTAACAACGCAAGTAAGGATACAATTATTACAAAATGAACCATGATTTTTGGTCCATACTTTTTCAAATTATCTTTTTTATTACTCTGTTCTGTTTTTTCTTTAAACGCACCTGCTCCTACAAATCTGCCTACAAAGAAAACATAATTCAAGAGTTTTTTTGGAATGATTGATCTTTGGTCTACAACTGTAGGTAAAGCTCGTAAAAGAAGAGGCATTGCAAGCATGGTGGTAAGGGACACTAATATTGTGACAGGATAGATGGATTCATCTATACTTCCACTGTCTACTCCTAATTTAGCTATGATAAATGAAAATTCTCCAATAGGAATCATCATGGCACCGATAGTGGATGCGCTGATGAATGTGTTTCCTGACATTGATGCTGCAAACATGTTTCCAATGAATTTCCCAACTATAGCTATAATGACAATTGGAATCGCAATCCAAATTGCATCTGGAATTAGTGTGATGTTTACAAGCATTCCAATTGACACAAAAAATATCACAATGAAAAAATCCTTTAACGGTAAAACACGTGGAGTTATCTTTTCAGAAAACTTTGAGGACGCAATTATCATTCCCATCAAAAATGCTCCAATCGCACTGCTCAAACCCAAAAAATGTGCAAGAACTGCCAAACCAAATGCCAAGCCAAGTGCAGTTACAAAAGGAGCTTCCTCCATGTTTATTTTGGATACACGTTCCAATAGCTTTGGAATTACTTTGATGCCTATTGCCAAAGTCAAAACAAAAAACAATATGCTTTGAATTATCAATGATCCTGCGTCAGTTATTGCAAAATGTTCTCCACTTGAAGCATTGCCCAGCAATGTTAAAAGAAGAACAGCCGCAAGGTCCTCTATTATCAATATGGTGATTACAGTATCCCATTCTTTGGTATTTACCAAGTTGAGATCCCGCAAGAATCTAAGCGATATTGCGGTACTTGTAATGGACAAAATACTGCCCAAGAAAAGTGCTTCTAGATGAGACCATCCAAGTGCAATTGCAACAATATACCCCAAAAAGAATACAATTCCAAGCTGGACTGTTCCTATGATGATTCCGTTTAGTCCAACACGTTTTAACTTGTTAATGCTAAATTCTAATCCTACGACAAAAAGCAGTATAATGATTCCAAATTCTGCTAACAGGTTGATTAATTCGGTATCTTCTATTACACTTAATCCGTAAGGTCCTACGATTATTCCAACTAGTATGAATCCTATGATTGTTGGGAATTTTATCTTGTGCATCAGCCAAGCGCCAATCATTCCTCCGCCAAAAAGAATTGCAAGTAAGCTTAGAAACTCCGTTGTTCCTGCTGATACCAATAATTTGTAATGTTAGTTTACAGTTAAAAGTTTACTTTATTTACAATTGGTTTGATACTTCTGTACTAACTTGAATTTTGATTAAAAACCATTACTGCTCATTATGTATTTTACTTTAAATGCCAAAAAATCCATTTAAAATTATTGCAAAGGATATTGTTGATGTTTGGATTGATTGCCATGCTGTTTATTAGTATAATTTCTCTTGCAGCAGGATCTAATGAGCAACTTCTTTTAGATAATACATTATCACAATCAGTTGAAATTCCTAAATGGATTAAAGATAATGTACAGAACCATTCAATTCAAAATAATTCTAAACAAAATATCATATCATTACTTGAGAATTTATCAAATATCGGAATGATAAAAAATGTCGTGCATACTCAAATGCAGATCTATGATATACCACCTAAAGGTGAGATAGATTTTGTAAGTATCTCTGGAAATGTAAATGAGTATGGAAGATCAGGATTTGTGACATTAGAGATACAAAAACCAGATAATACAAAAGAAATTCTATACACACCCATATTGGAAACTGGTTTGTATTCTACAGTTTTTTCAATTAATGATCAATCACAAAAAGGAACATATCGAGTGGCATCTGAATTTAATGGCAAACAACTTTCTGTAATCTATTTCTCTATTGCAGATACTGTTAATGACTCCAAAGGAATTCCATCTTGGTTTGTTACTACTTTTCACTGGTGGATTGACGATAAAATAACTGATGCAGAATTCATTCAGAATATTCAATATCTGATAGATAATAAAATCATAATTATTTTTATAAATAGTCAAACTACTCCAGAACTAGAACTTTCTGTTGAGGGTCAACATTTGGTTCGAAGAGGTACAACTCACACCATAACATCGCATATCACTTATGGAGAGAAACCTGTTGAAGGTGCAAGAGTAACGTTAACAATAGAAGATTATGATGAAGATATAATTCGAGAATTCAATGGATTTTCTGACAATTATGGGAAATTTGTTTTTTCATGGGAAATTCCTAAAAAATATGACGATCTTGAAACTCTATTTGCATATGTCAGTGTGACCTACGAGGATTCATCACTTACAAAATTATTTAAATTTCAAGTATATTGTCTGCCTGGGGAATCTAACTGTAAGATTGATGGAAATAGATGACATACGATTTTAATTATTTAGTTTCAATAACATTTGAGCTAGATTAGCACCAATCTTTTTTACTTGCTGTTCTTGTTTTTGATCTTTCATAGTTCCATCCAAATTGAAAGCTTCATGAGCTTTTGATATTGCTACTTGGGTTGGAATTACAAGTACGCCCATATTTTCAAGAATTGCACGAACGTGAACCAGTCCTCGCAGTCCTCCCAATCCACCAGGTGATGCACTCATTATTCCTGCTACTTTATCTTTAAAACAAGACATTGGGAATTCATCATCGCCTTGTCTTGATGTCCAATCAATAGTATTTTTGAGAACACCAGAAATTGAGCTGTTATACTCTGGAGACGATATTAGAAATCCATGATGAGATAACATCAATTCTTTTAGTTTGTGTGTGTTAGATGATAATCCTTCTTTTTTTTCTAAATCTTCATCATAAAGCGGCATTTGAAAATCACGAAGATCAATTATTGTTACATCTGCACCTGCTTCTTTTGCTCCAGCGGCTGCTACTTTGACTAGTTTTTTGTTAAATGATTCAGTTCTAGTGCTACCTGCAAATGCAAGTATTTTTGGAATCATAAATAAATTTGGTAATTGTTATTTAACAAGTTTTCTAGGACTTGCAATTGTTTATTTCATTGAATTTTGCCCAAGTTTGAGCAAATGAATTCATTGCAATGTGAACAAATTGATCATATGATTTTACCATGGATAATTTTGTATCCACATATGACTGTCGATACTTTGAGCCCAAATCAATCCAATTCTGGTATGAACTACTTAATGACGCTAGATACTTGTCAAATTCCTTTAGAGTTTCTTGAGGAATGTTTAGTTTATCAAAGAATTCTTTTTGCGAGATATAACATGTACCAAACATGTCATCAAATGAATGAAGATATGCAGTGTACAAATCAGAGTATTGTTGCATAGTTAATGGCAGTTGACATTCCATTTTTTTAACTATTTCAGATGTCCTATTTTTCATAATATCGCAGATTGAAATTGGAGATTCATCAGATTTGGTATTTTTTGACAAGGTTGTAATATACACTTGAAGAGATAAAAACATTTTCCAAATTGGTATAATATTTAATTGTAAGATAATTTACTCATCGTTTCTTTGTGAGCTTTTCTTTTTTTCTTTGTTCAACCCAGTTATCAAGCTGCTTTAGAATTTTCCCGAGATCTTGCGTCTGTTTTGTTATACTATATTCTACACGTATCGGTACTTGAGCATAGATTTTTTTTACAATTAACCCATGCTCTTCAAGATCACGTAATCTCTCAGATAATACGGTATTACTTATCATGGGTATGGCTTTTTTTATTTCATTGAATCTGGTGGAATTACTTTCTGAAAGTTTTTTTAAAATCAACAGAGCCCATGTCTTTCCAAGAACACTCCATATTTCATCAGCCTTACATTCTACGTGGTTACGGGTCCTTGCCTCTTTCTCAAATTCTGTTTCCATACCTAGTAGCAAAATACTATCTAATTATAAAAAGGAAGTTGTGAGAAGAGTTTAGAATTGAATTTATTTTAAAAGTCAATTTTACCCATCTTCCCAGTGTTGTAATCCAGTATTGCTTGTGCTATTTCATCTTCAGTATTCATTACAAATGGTCCATAACGAGCAACAGGTTCGCCTAGAGGAATACCTGCAATCAAAAGAACATCCAAAGGCGATGATATTTCATTTGAGGCTTTGATTGTTATCTCATTTCCATCTTGTTCAAATAAAACAATCTGCTCTTTGTGAGCAGAGATTTGTTTGTCTCCAAACAATCCTTCTCCATTTATGACATATGCAAATGCATTGTAATTTTGAGGAATAGCTTGTGTCACTTTGGCATTTGGATGTAAAGTAAAATGAAGATACATTATAGGAGTTCTTGTATTGATGATTGCTTTTTCTCCCATTGATTCTCCTGCAATTACTTTAACCTTGACACCATTCTTTTGTGCAATTGGGATTTTATTTGCCGGTAAATCCTGATAACGTGGATTCATCATCTTGTCTTTTTTTGGCAAGTTTACCCATAACTGAAATCCATGTAATGTTCCACCTTTCCGTGAAAATTCTTTTTCTGGCATCTCTGAATGGATTACACCAGAACCCGCTGTCATCCATTGAATGTCACCTGCCTTTATTTTTCCAGAATGACCTTGCGAGTCTTTGTGTTCAAATACGCCATCAATCATGTATGTGACAGTTTCAAATCCTCTATGCGGATGATCTGGTGCACCTTTAGCTTCTCCAGCAGATATTTCAATTGGGCCCATCTCATCTAACAAAAGAAATGGATCAACTTCTCTAAGGCTGCCATTTGGGAATGCTCTGTGTACCACAAATCCTTCACCTTCTAATGTTGTTTTTGCATTAGTAACTTGCAATACTGAACGAGTCTTTGTTGTGTTTTTTACTAGATTTTGATTTGTTGTGTTTTGTTTCACGATATAGTATGCACTGCTAATTATTTAAATATGGTAGTAATTACTTACTTAGTAGGTTAGAATAACCTTACCACGATAACCTGATCATTTTACAGTCAAATGAATCGATATTTTATCTTCATCAAATATACTAAATGAGCCATCTTCTAATGATTTAACAGATATTTTAGAAGATTCTAATTTTCTTATCATATCGTTTAGTTTATCCTTGCTTGAAAATTGAATTGTAAAATAATCTAATCCTGCAAATTCTGTAGATGCTTGTGATATGTCTTCTCCAAGCCAAGTATTTGTGGCAATATGGTGATGATATTTTCCTGCTGCAAAAAACAATGCACCTTTCATACTTGCAGTGGTTGTAAGACCAAGAATTTCAGAATAGAATTTTTTTGCGTTTGCAAGATTGGATACATGTAGGTGGACATGTCCTATTGATGTATCTGATGGAAATCCACTCCAAGATTTAGTTGATTCGGCAAGCAATCCTTCCATATCAAGTGGTTCTATTGCCATTACTACTTGGTTTTCAATCCATTTCCATTCGGATGGTATTCTATCACGATAAATTTCTATTCCAATATTATCAGGATCACGGATGTAAATTGCTTCAGATACAAGATGATCTGAAAAGCCGTCAATTTTTATCGTATCTTTGTGTTTTAGTAAATGTGAAAGAAATTCTGCCAAATTTTTTCTTTGTGGAAGTAGTATTGCAAAATGATACAGCCCTGCTCTTTGAGTTAAATCGACAGGTTTAGCTGTAGAAAGGGCAACAAGATAAGGCATCTTACCGTCAGGTGAAAGAAATACGATATGATCTGCTTGTTTAACTATCTTGAGACCCAGAAAGGATGTGTAAAATTCTAGAGATTGGTTTATGTCAGATACTTTAAGATGAACTTGGCCTATTCTTGCATTTTCATCAATAGGGGTCACAGTCACATCAGTATTAGAAACTTGAGATATAATGATAGTGTGAAAAATAAATCAGTCTTCTAAAACATGAATTAGATCTTTTAGTTTACGTCTTGATTTTGGTGATTTACGAATATCAGGATAGCCGATACAGAGAATAGATGAAGGCCTCAAATCGGTTCCAAGAACTTGTTTTACTTTATCTTCATCAATCATTCCAATCCAGATAGAGCTTAATCCCAAAGCTGTTGCTACCAATTGAGAGTAAGATGCAGCTAAAGTAGCATCTTGTAGAGAAAACTTTGCAAGCATTTCAGGTGAGAAATTCATCTTAACCCTGCTAGGATTCATACAAAAAACCAAAACCAGTGGAGCATTAACAAATGGTTGACGATTTGCAGCCTCCACAAGTGCTTCTTTTGCTTTTTTACTTTTTACATAAAATACTTCTAATCCCTGAAAGTTTCCAGCAGATGGAGCAGTATCAGCTGCTGCCAAAATCTTTTCAATCTTCCAGTCTTCAACCTTTGTTTTAGAAAATTTTCTTGTAGAACGTCTTGTAGAAATGATTCTAAATATATCAGATTCGGATATTTCAGTTCCTTTTGTTTTGTTTGATAGTATTGCATTAAGAAGAGATGTTGGTTTTTGAGATTTTTTTTCAGATGGCTTTGCATCATCATCTTTTTGAATCCATACAGATGGATAGAATTCTTTTGGGAAGACTTGAACGTATAATGGGTCATGTGGAATTTTTGCATATTCTAAAATCTTTTCCCTAAATTCTCTTGTATTTGCTTCAAGCTGATCTCTGTCTTTTAGTCTAAACTGAACAACATCAGAATTTATTAAAATTTCACTAAAATTGTCTTCCAGTTCTACTTTGCCTACATTATTGTTTTTTAGAATTTCAACTAATTGGTCTAACTCATCTTTGTTTAATACAACAGTATCAATATCATCTTCATCTATACCACTCCAAATGATTCTGCATCCATCCTTTGAAAAATAAGATGGTTCTACTTTAGAAAAAACCATTAATTCAGATATCAAAATCATACATAAAAAAGTAATCTGAGATTTCTCATTTCGATGACAAATAGAAAATAAATATTAAAATTTCACGCAAAAAACAGCTAAATATGAATAAAATGCGAGCTATGGTATTATCTAAATGCGCACCAATTGAGACAAATCCTTTGAAATTAACTGAAATAGATAGGCATGAAATCAAAAGACCAGATGAGATTTTAATAAAAATTGAGGCCTGCGGGGTTTGCCATTCTCAGCTGCATGGAATAGAGGGAGATTGGAAAGATATTGGAATTCCACCGACTTTACCAACAGTCCCAGGTCATGAATTGGTAGGAAAAATTATCGAGGTTGGCAGTAATGTAACTAAATTCAAAGTAGGGGACAGAGCTGGAATTACTCCACTACTTGAAGCTTGTAAAACATGTCAGTATTGTAAAGAAGGTAAGGAACAGCTTTGTGAATCTTCAGAGATCACAGGGGAATCACTCAGAGGAGGATATTCAGAATACATTACAGTATCACAAGACTTTGCAACAAAGATTCCAGATAAAATGAAAGCAGAGTATGCAGCCCCGTTATTTTGTGCGGGAATTACAGCTTACAAAGCAGTAAAAGCTGCAGAACCAAAATCTCACAAAAAGATTGGAATATTTGGAATTGGTGGTGTGGGCCATATGGCAGTACAGTTTGCAAAAGTAGAAGGATCCGAAGTTATTGCATTTTCACGTAGTAAAAATCACCTAGATGTTGCAAAGAAACTAGGAGCAATTGATGCCATGGTATTTTCAGATAAACAGGAATTTCTTGATGAGCTAAAAAATAAACATGGAATGTTAGATGCTGCAATTGTCTTTGCACCAGCAGATGTAGTAACTGATGTTGCAATAAAATCAGTAAAGAAGGGAGGATTAATTGTAATTGCAACAGTTGGAAAGAATCCTACATTTTTTGCATTTGAAGAAAAGACAATTCGTGGAACTGTGATTGGTTCAACTAAAGACATGGAGCAAGTAATCAAGATATGCGATGAAAATAATTTGACAGTAGTCACAGAAACCTATCCTCTTGAAAAAGCAAACGAAGTTCTCAAGAAACTAAAAGAGTCCCAGATTCAAGCAAGAGCTGTATTGATACCTTAATCTACAAAATAGGCTCAAAAATGTCTATATAGATTATTGATATACTATAGGATTACAAGAAAACATTGTGATTTGGTTATACTTTCACATAGCAACTAATAATCATGACAAAAACACCAAAATTTCAACTCGTAGATGATTTTATTGAAGGCGAGTTAGATTATGACGATGATGGAACCTATTATGGAGAATAATATTCCACATTATTTATTGTAAAAAAAATAAAAACATGAATAAAATAAATTTTTAAACAAAATCAACATTAATGTACTATTAGATACAAGAATAATCATGGTAAATTACACAACACAAGTAAATACAATCCACAAAAAATTTACTAGTGCATTAAAAAAGGCAAAAACAAGACAGGCAATAAACAAAGCATACAGTGCACATAGAAAAGATCATGAAAGATTGCTCAAAAGTCATCTTGCCGAAGAAATGAGACAGATTAAAAAAGCCAAAGCAAAACTCGATTAATCAAAAATATTTTTTTATTTTTTAATAAACAAGATTTTTATAAATTTGCAAGATTTGGTTTAAAACTATAAAACAAGAATTATGTGATTCGCTCTATTGCAACAAATCCTTCATCCAAAGTTGGGATATCAAATGAATTGATTTGGTCTAGAATTACTTCTTTTGGTATAGATTTTCCGCTCTTTTTTTCTCTGTTTTTTAATCGTTCAAATATTACATTTTTTGGTAATTCAAAACTAACTGCACTTAATTCCAAGTTTTTTCCATGTTCTAACGCAAATGACTTTAATTCATTAATCAGAGAGATTCGAATGTGGCGTTTTAGATGAGTTCTATCAATTACAAAGTCTTTATCATTTAAAATGCAATCATGTATCTTTTCAAAAAATTTTGAGGTAATGTAATCGAATTTTTTTTTATTTTGTATATAATCAAATGCTTGAGTATATGAAATTCCCATGATATCAGCTAATTCTTCAATAACAAAATCAGTAGAGCAGGCGACGTATTCCTTATGGGAATTGACCCAGGTAGTTTTGCCAGAGCCAGATACGCCAATCATAAATATTCCCTTCATGGAGATAGATGGATTTTGACAATTATTTGGGTATAACCAAACATGCCAAAAGAGGCAAAATTAGAGCAGAATTTAGGCATATTTTGATTCAAAGGGTTTTACAATAGTTTAATTACGACTCGATTTCAAGGAGCTTCAGAAAGATATGCCCTTCGATAGAGATGGCCCAAGAGAAATGTTTACTGCAACCTGTGGTGACTGTGGCAATGAATGTCAAATACCATTCAAACCAAAAGACGACAGACCTGTATATTGCAGAGAATGTTTCCAAAAGCATAAACCTCAAGAACGCTCCGGCGGTTCTAGATTTGGCGGAAGATCAAGTTATGGCGGTAGATCAAGTTATGGCAGAGGATCAAGTGATAGAGGCTCCAGATTCAGTAGAGATGATAGACCAAGAGAAATGTTTACTGCAACCTGTGGTGACTGTGGCAATGAATGTCAAATACCATTCAAACCAAAAGACGACAGACCTGTATATTGCAGAGAATGTTTCCAAAATCACAGACAAAACTAGTAAATTGTTTTGAGTAAAACTCAAAACTCCGAATATTTTATCTAACCAAAGATTTAGAATCTTTCATTTCTGCCAAATATCATTGAATGAAATACCAACCAGGGATAAAATAAAAATTGGAATTAAAGTAAAGATTGTTCAAAAACAAGATCAAAGAAATGGAAACTTGACTGAAGGGACGGTAAAAAGAATTCTTACATCAAGTAAATTTCATCCTCATGGGATTAAAGTGGAATTAGATAATGGAAAAATAGGACGCGTTCAAAGTTTAGTGGCTTAAATAACAGATGATAGAATTTTTCGTATGAACTGTAAAAGATGCCATCATACTAATGAAGCGCACGTATCATCAAATGAGAGTAAATCATTGATGAGGGCAGGTAAATGCAATATTCCCAGTTGTACCTGTAAGCAGTATCTAGACCCTATTCAAGAGATAGATGAAGACTTGATGTAACAATAATTCATATAGTAAATTCTAGTAAAATAGTTTATGAAAAAACATGCACCAGCTGAAGAGATGAAGCAAGAGTTAGACAATTTATTATCCAAACTAAACGCAATGGAAATTGTTGCATCAGATGAATTTCAAAAAGGATCAGTTAAGGTGTTAAGAGCGCTAGTAGAAGGACAGATTCACTCAATTAACGAATTTGAACATTTGAAAAAAGCAATGGACTTGCTTACATTAGAAATTTTCAAATTACAAAATAAGATTAAGAGTTAAGTCTAGTATCACTAATTCCACATTCAGTACAACGAATAATGGTTGATTTTTCTAGTACCTGATCAACTTTCATTTCAGAGCCGCAACAAGGACATGATATTTTTTGAGTGTCTGATTTTTGACGTATCTTATAATCAGGTTTTACCTCTTTTACTTCCTCATTGCAGATAGGACGATATCTTGCAATGATAAGATCAGATATTCTTTTTCGTTCTTCATTTCCTGATTCAAACATTGGTAATATTGCCAGATGTAGTGATTTTTCCAAGGCTGAATTATTCCAGCATTTGAAACTAGGATGATTGGTGAAAAACTTCTCATCTGAGGTCTGCTCGCAATCATCGGCATAAATTATCTTAAAAGAGTCCTTTTGTCTAGACATTATCAAATAGACAACTTTTTCCATTGGAGGTCCCCATTCTGAAAGTTTGATTGGACCGAGAAACTCGTATTGGAGAATTTGAATGCTCAATGAATATAGATCAGATTACTGACTTTTGTTTTTTGCTAGTATGATAAAAATAGTGCCAAGATTTGATCGTAATTAACTTCTTGAAAAGAATAAATTCAAGAGAATAAGATTTTTGTTGAATGAAAGAACCTCATAATCATGCTCAAGTAGGCTATAGCATGATTTTGGTAGCAGCGAGTCTTACAGCGATTGCTCTTGTTGCACTGGCAATAGGTGCAGATGTGCTTTTTGGAGACCATATTCAGAGGGAAAATACGGCTCATTTTGAAGAATGTAAAGCAATTGATTTTAAATCAAAAGACTGTGAGAAATACTGGGATAGAATTAACAACGAAGTATCTGGAATTTATGTAGATCTTGGCAAATAAGTGCAAGACCAAAATAGAAAACTCGATTTATTTCAAGACAATTTATCATTAAAGCATATTAGGTTGATTTCACTAAATTAACCCATGAATGGTTATGAGTTTCCTAAAAATTCAGAAATCACACAACTGCAAGAGAAATTAGATATGCTAATTGAACATCATAAACAAAAATGTAAGTTATATGAAAATGCCAGAAAAAGCAAAAACACAGAGATGGCAAATCGTTTGTATGAGGACAGTAAAATTTTATGGAAATCAATTGAAGACGCAAAAAAAGAAATTAAAAAACTACAATAATTCAGAAAATAATCTAGTAGCCGTTTGCAAAATCTTCCATTGTGTTTAGATTTTTAGTTAGTTTATTCATCGCATAAAATGCGCCACCAACGATTCCTGCATGGTAAAATGTATACAAAAATACAGCCGAAGATGTATGATCAGATTTTGTAAAACTGAGAATTAGCATGGTAAAGAAAACAAATGTTCCAACGCATGTTACAAGTTTATTGAGTATACCATCATTCATTCCAACAATCCTCTTTGTGGCACCTGCCATCAATGCGATGCTAGTAAGAATTAGAAAAGTTGCACCACCGTTTGCAGTTACGTATTCGTTTAACCATGGAAGTAGACCATCTTTCAATATATCAGATTCAGGCATTGTACTGCCTCCGTTTAATGCAAAGTTTACTGCACTGAACATGCTTCCGATAACAAAGAAGAACAAGAATGTTTTAGCAATGGACCTTTTGAGTGGACTGCGTATCTCACTTGGTTTTACGGCTCGCTCAGTAATTCTTACACCATAAAGAAATCCTATTGCAGCTGCTGGCAGAAACATCAGATTAATCAAAATTGGAGATTCTTGGTTAATTGCTTCAATTTGAGGATAGAATACTAGAAACAAAAGTATGGCAAAGGAAGCAGATACTACAAACAAGATCAAATTAAGATATTTGCGGTCACCAGATGCTGTCTGGTCGTATTCCCAATTGTACATTTTTAAGAATCAGAACGAAATCATTAAAGTTCAAGTCGAAAAATCATTTGGTCAAAGTATCAATTCTCTTTACCCTTTTTACAGACTTCAGCCTAACAAATTCAATGAAATTGATTACTTTGGCAGGTGCCGGGATAACAATTATGGGGGTAATTTTTCATCTTCAAGGCCAATCAATAGTG
The DNA here is from genome assembly GCF_013407385.1 of Nitrosarchaeum sp. AC2. NCBI lineage: Archaea > Thermoproteati > Nitrososphaerota > Nitrososphaeria > Nitrosopumilales > Nitrosopumilaceae > Nitrosarchaeum > Nitrosarchaeum sp. AC2. The sequence goes on from NZ_CP030847.1 coordinate 1,277,018, forward strand.
GGTCCAGAATCATCGTTTATGTATTCAAATCCAGAGTGGGTCGACTATGGAATTCAGATTGCAGTAATAGGGACCATAATCATGGCAATTGGAATTAGTTTGAGATTTATTAGAAAATCTAAGCGGTAACTCGAAGAGTTATAGTGCTACGAATTTTTCCTACTTTACGAATCTTTGTTGAGATGATATTATTTAGTTGGTTTATGGTTTCAGTTTCTAATGAAACTACAATATCATAATTTCCAAATGTAATAGTGCAGTCTTTGATTTCTGGAATCTCTTTTAGTTTTAAATAGATTGGATGTTCTTCTCCAATTTCACAGCTGATCAGCATGTATGCTTTTTCCATTTCAATTGCAATGAAAAACACTACAACTTAAAGACATCTTAGAAAAGGTTCTACGATCTCAAAATCCAGATCCTAGTGGATCTTCAGGTTTCATAATTTCACGAAGAACTATAGTAGCAAATGAACCTCGAGATAAAGTAAACTCTACCGTAGTATCTTTTGAGAAATGATCTGTACATTGAATTGCAGCTTGTCTAAATCCCCCTTCACTACTAATTTCCTGCATCTCTTTGATGAAAAAATCTTTGGGAGTGATTTCTTCAGTCTGTAGAATTTTGGATATCTGAAAATCAAAGCGAGTTTTTTTGTAATACGAATAACCTACAAAAGGCAAAGCAAGAAACTGATCTAGTCCTTTAACATATTTTCCAATAATTCCGTGAGAGTCATAACAAACATCACCCTCTTGAGCAGCAAAGAGATTTTCACCGTCAGTAAATGCGGCACTTAATGCATGATTAAAAAGAAAAGATTGGTAAGCTTGGACGTAAAATCTTCGTAAAGGTAGTGGTACTGCATGTATTGCTTTTTGTGAATCATCATGTTCAATCATTTCTTGGAGTACGATTCTTTCAACATCCATTTGGGGAGGAACTTGGTCCAGGTATTTTTTGTAATTTGAAGGGTCTGCAAGTTTTTCTCTTATCTCGGTATTTTCTTTAGAATCATAAGTAGAGGTAAAAGATAGGAGTAAATCGACTGCTTTTTTGAAATTTCGCTGCAAAAGAGCCTTACCAATAAGATGAGTTACGGCTCTTTTAGAGCCAAATCGTTGGTAACCGTAAAAATTTAGAATTTTATCATATTCTGCAAAGTCAGATAAATTTCCAACACAGTCTGAAATTTTAATGCTAAAATGATTACCAATCATATCTTTTTTTGATAGAGGTTTTTTTACATGGCCGATTTTTTCAAGAGAATATTTTTCGGAAGAATAATTATCAATGGATTTACTTTTGCTATCAGAGCAAACAAATTGTTCAGTAACTGCAGATGCATCCTTTAATCCAAGTGATTTTAATCTGATTCCTGTTTTTTTAAAAATATCAGATAATGCGTGGTTGGTGTCTATTTTTTTCTTTTTTAGTTTGTATACAGCATAACCATCTTGTTGGATAATTGATTTAAGTGATTTTGGAGAGAGTACTTCATTTACTTTAAAGTGTTCAGCTTCATCTTTAATTCGTCCGCCAATTCCATTAAATTTTGTACTATAAACTAAGATTCCTATTTGAGAATCTATTTTCGGTATCACGGTAATATTGTCACTGTAACAAATTTACTAATTGAGACATCTTCAATTTGAGCACCTACCAATACTTTGTATGTTCCAGGAGCTGCTTCGTCAGATGCAGAAATTTTTACATCTCCAGTTATCGAAGAATCTAACTGGAAAGGAACAGATTTGTCAGAAGTGGCATCTAAAAATGTTACATAATCAGAGAGTATTAAGGACACATTCTCATCAACTGTACTCTGGGGTGTGATTGTCAGAGAGATATTTTTTGATTCTCCAGGAAGTAGTGAGATATTTTGAGTGTCAAGAGTTACATCAAATGGTAAAGGTACAGAAGTGTCAACTACTCCAATTTTATTTTCCACCCATTCAGTGAACCAGATTTTATCTTTGTATATGGCAAAGTCAAAGACTTGAGCTAAACCACAGTTAAAATTAAGATCACAGTCTCCCCAGGCGGGATTTTTTGATGGAACGAGGTACTCTACAAGAGAATCAGTTTTTGGATCTAATACTGCAATACTGTTTGCAGTTTGTTCGTTAAACACTAGCTGACCAACAGAATTACTTTCAATCCAATATGGTCTAGATATTGGAGATTTAATGACGCCAGTAGAATTACCATAAGTGGATAATTTAGGATCAGATGTAGGATAAGAGATGAATTGGTTTGTGTCTGGATTAAAAGTAAAGATTGCAGAGTTTGAGGTGTCAGCAATCCAAATCAGACCATCAGAGACTGCTAATCCGTTTGGAGTAAGTAGATCAGTTGGTAATTGGAATACTTGAATGAAATCAAGAGCTGGAAGTGAGTTTGCATTAGCAGTTGCTATGGAAGTACGATATGCATCCTGATCAAATTTTACAAGTACTCCACCTTGTTGGAAGATCCAATTTGTATACCAGACATTGTTGTCTTCATCGATTGCAAAATCACCAGTTACAGAACCATCTACGGGTGATGGAATATTGAGATAACTCAACTCCTCATCGGATAAAGTAGGGTCTAAGAAAGTGAGTTTGTTTCCATTAAAATCATTTATCACTACTTGTGAGCCAAGTATCTTCAATTTTTGTGGCAGAGAGTCACCATCAGATGGGAAATCAATTCGTTGGTATTTTTGATTATCTGGAGTAAATTTCCATATAGAGTCATAAGATTCATCAGTATACCATACAGAACCGTCAGGAGAATAATCCATTCCCCAGATCATTGAGCGGCCATTTTGGGGCCAAAGTGGATTTTCAAATTCAGTAAAAGATTCAGTGATAGGATCAAATTTTCCTAGTTTGCCAGTATTTGTTTCTGCAAACCACACGTTTCCACTATAATCTGCAACTACTGCTAAAGGATTAGTACAAACAGTTGGAATAGAATATTCTTTGATAAATTTAGTAGATTTTGCAGTTGAGGATCCACAAAATTGTGCACGTTGAGAGTCAGGAAAATTATCGGCCGGAGTTCCAGTTTTAGTTATCTCTTCATCTTGGATCATTGGCTGGTTATTTAGGAGCACACCTGCGGATAATGACGTCAGCATGATTGTTCCAAAAAATATAGCTACAATGAGGCCTTTTTTCTTCACAAATTAAAAAATAATTAACCCAAGTTATATCTTATTGCAAGAAAAGATCTAAAGTAATTTCAGATCACCAGTTATTTTATCAATTAAATTCTCAGGAGCAGGTCCAATTGAAATACACGTGATAGTCCCTGGAGCGATTTGAGTATGACCTGCATCTGTGACTTCAGACCAGGGAAGATCCAGATCAATAGCATGTTTTTTTACTTCTTGTAATTCTTTAATTCCTGAAACTTTGAGTACAACTTTTTCTTGGCCTCCCCACCATTTATTGAACCATTCAGGATGAGATTTTCTCACATGTTCAGCACCTAAAACACAAGCATGGCCTACTTGTGCAGCAATCTTTCCCTTTCCCATTTCAAGATCAGTTCTAATCACAATTACTTGCTTGATATCTCCCATAAAGATATCAAAATCATACTTAATGAAAAACTTTTGAGTTAAATAATTGACAATGAAACGAGAATTGTGTACTATGACGTAATAATTGCCGGTGGAAGTGTTGCTGGATTGATTTGTGCAAGAGAAGTGGCCAGAAATAATCATAGTGTTCTTGTAATCGAAGAAGATTATGAAATTGGTACGCCAGAACACTGTGGTGGATTAGTAAGTACCGCAGGTCTTGAAGAACTTGGAATAATTCCATTTAGAAAGACTTTTGATCATTTGATAGACTCAGCAGAGATACATGCCCCAAACGGCAATAGTTTTTCTATAAATTCAAAGAAGCAAAAAGTTGCAGAGATTAGCAGAAGAGAGTTAGATAAACAATTAGCACATCAAGCACAGAAAAACGGGGCAGTAATCAAAGTGAGAAATAGTTTTCAAGAAATAACAGATAAAGGAATAAGAACTAATGAAGAAGAAATTGAATGCACAATCTTTGTTGATGCAAGAGGAGTATCATCTTTAATTCACAAGGATAGAACTGGAATTTTATCTTCGGCACAGTATGAGATTTATGCAAATTGGATAAAGAAAGGAAAAGTAGAAGTATTTTTAGATCAAGAAAAATATCCAGGGTTTTTGCGTGGGTCATACCGTCTGATGAAGGTAAAGGAAAGATAGGAGTTGCAGGAAAAGGAATCAATGTTGCAGAGACAATAGAAAAATTTCTGCAAACAAAGGGAGATTACTCAACAGTTAGGAAAATTTATGCTCCAATTTGGATTAAAGGTCCAATTGAAGAATTTGTAAATGGAAAAACAGTAACAGTGGGGGATGCAGCAGGACAAGCAAAACCAACTACAGCTGGTGGGATTTACTCTAGTGGTATGGGTGGAATGTATGCTGGACAAGCTATTTCGAAATATCTAAAATCAAAGAAAATATCAGATTTAGAAGAGTATCAAAAAAGATGGACCGAGAAATTTGGAAAGGAATTTGAAAAACAGTTGTTTGCAAGAAAAATTTTAGAAAGATTAGACAACAATACAATCAATAAATTATTTGAATCAATAACACCTGAAATAATAAAGGAGATTTCTGAAAAAGATGATTTTGATTTTCATACTGGATCAATTGTAAAATTACTTGGGATCAAAGGATCACTCAAAACTGCTCAAGCCATAATTGGTGGAGAATTTAAAAAACTCCTAAGTTAGAAAGCGTAATTTCTAAGCAAGGTATAAATGATGTTTACAGAAAATTGTGGCATGTCATCTACGATTTCGTTACCAGCATGTAGTTGTTGTCACAGACATATTATGCCTAATGATAAATGTGTAAAATTCAATTGTCCAAATTGCGGTGAAAAATTAATTTGGAGATGCGAGAGTTGCAGAGAATCCGCAAAATCATATACTTGTGATTTGTGTCATTCTCAGGGACCTTAGAAAATTGACTCAGTTACTATTAGTTACAAAAATTCTTCCAACTGGAATGGATGTCGATTTAGATAAATTATCAGATTCGATCAAAGGAGTTCTAAAAGAGGGAATACAAATGAAAAGACACGCAAAAGAGCCATTGGCATTTGGATTAGAATTTCTCAAAGCAGAATTTGTTTTAGAAGATAAAGAAGGTCAAATGGATTCACTAGAAGATGCTGTTAAATCAGTTGAGGGTGTAAGTGAATTCGAAGTACTCAACATGAGTAGAATGTCTGTGGACATGAAATAGGTGATTTTTTGGTACGCAAAGATGAACCTTTGCAGATGAGAGTTGGTGAAGCTAAGCAAAGAGATGTTGGTAAAAAGCGCGCCAGAGTTGGACCAGAAGCAATGGACCAGCTCAAAGTCACACCAGGAGACATCATCGAAGTTATGGGTTCAAGAACTAGTTGTGCCGTTGTTTGGCCAGTAGATGAAGATGAGAAATCTCCAGATATTATCAGAATTGACGGACAAACAAGGAAGAATGTGGGAGCATCATTAAATGACATTGTAAAGATTAGAAAGGCAACATCAAAGATTGCAAAATCAGTAGTATTAATTCCAGTTAATGATTCAGTTACAGTCGATAAAGAGTTTACAGACTTTGTAAAAAATAGATTGAAAGGATTACCAATTACACATGGGGATGAAATTTCAGTTATGATTTTAGGAAACTCGATGGACTTTAAGATTAGCAAGACATCTCCAAAACACATTGTAAAGATTGACAGATCAACTATCCTTACAATATCTGCCGAAGCTTCAGGAGATAGGAAATCAAGAGTAACTTATGAAGAAGTTGGAGGATTAGGTCATGAAATTAAAGCAATGAGAGAGATTGTTGAACTTCCATTAAAGCACCCAGAATTATTTGTAAGATTAGGAGTAGAGCCACATAGTGGAGTTTTGTTGTATGGTCCTCCAGGTTGTGGTAAGACGTTGATTGCAAAAGTTCTTGCAAGTGAATCAGAGGCAAACATGTTTTCAATTAATGGTCCAGAAATTATGAACAAGTATTACGGAGAAACAGAAGCAAAGCTTAGAGATATCTTCAAAGAAGCTAAAGATAATTCTCCAAGCATTATTTTTATTGATGAAATTGATGCAATTGCTCCAAAAAGAGAAGAAGCTTACGGAGACGTAGAAAAAAGAGTTGTAGCTCAGTTATTGGCATTAATGGATGGTCTCAATGATAGAGGAAACGTAATTGTTCTTGGAGCAACCAACAGACCAGAAAGTATTGATCCTGCACTTAGAAGACCTGGAAGATTTGATAGAGAATTTGAGATATCAGTTCCAAATGATGATGGTAGATTAGAGATTCTCATAATTCACACAAGAGGAATGCCAGTTGCAGATGATGTGGACCTTAAAGATTTAGCTGCAGAATTACATGGATATACTGGGGCAGATATCAAATCACTTTGCAGAGAAGCTGCACTAAAATCAATTCGACGTTATCTTCCAGAAATTGATTTAGAGACTGAGAAAATTTCATCAGAGGTTTTAGAATCAATGCAGATAAAATTAATTGACTTTTACGATGCAATGCACGATGTAATTCCTACAGCAATGAGAGAGTTTTACGTTGAGAGACCAAAAGTATGGTGGCACGATGTTGGAGGATTAGACGAGATCAAAAAATCATTAACAGATAATCTCATTGTAGCTATGAAAGAGCCAACTAAATTTACAAAGATGGGGATAAAGCCACCAAAAGGCGCGTTAATTTATGGTCCTCCTGGTTGCGGCAAGACGTTGATTGCAAGAGCATTAGCTACGGAAACTGGAGCCAACATGATACTAGTCAAAGGTCCAGAGATTCTTTCAAAATGGATAGGGGAATCAGAAAAAGCTGTAAGAGAAATTTTCAGAAAAGCAAAAACATCATCACCGTGTGTTGTAATTTTTGATGAACTAGATTCACTTGCACGAATCAAATCTGGAGAAGGTGGAGTAGGTGAAACTGTTCTTAGTCAGTTGTTAACTGAGATTGAAGAAGGCACGTCATCACGTGTAGCTGTAATTGGAATTACAAATAGACCAGATGTTTTAGATAACTCGTTACTTAGAACGGGAAGATTAGATATTGTACTCTATGTTCCACCACCAGACGATAAAGGCAGATTGGAAATTATCAAGATTTTGACAAAGAAAATGCCACTTGCAAGTGATGTAAAGTTAGAAGAGATTGCAGTTGCCACACAAAATTACACAGGAGCGGATTTAGCTGCACTTTGCAGAGAATCAGCAGTTCAAGCAATGAGAAGTAATAATGCAAAAATTACAAACTCTGACTTTGCTAAAGGTATGAAGCAGATTAAACCGTCAATCACTAAAGAAGTGGATCAATGGTACAAGACGGTAAGAGAAAGTATATCTAATGTCGTACCTAAAGTAGGAGATAAATCATTTTACGGATAAAAATGGCAATACCACTAAGAAACAAAGTATTTGAAAAAATCAAAGAAGTAAATTCTCTTACAGATGTAGAGTTGTACAAAGCTTTGACTAAAGATGGGATGATTATTTCTGAAGACAAATTCAATAAACTATTACTAGATTTAGAAATTCTAGGATTAATCAAAGTTGCATGGATTACAAAAGATGCACGAAGAATAGAAATTGTAGTGATAAAAGAAGAGATAGACATAGTAGATGAACAAAATCAGGAAATGATGGAAAAAGATTATGAAGCAAGCTTTCCTGGCTTTGAAAAATAATTAATTTCTAAAATAACGGAAAATGAAATGCTGCATCTAATGCAACTGCAACAAAAATTATTGTAAGATAAGGGGCAGTTACTTTGTATGCTTTCCATGCAAATTCAGATGTAGGAGTCTTTGTTAGTTTGTAATGATATGCTAACATCAAACCACCAGAGACTGCAGCGATTGCAGTGTAAACAATTCCCATACCAAATGCAGGAAGAATCATCGAGTATGGAAGTAGGATCAATGTATTTCCTAGAATGTATTTTGATGTTCTTTGCATTCCAATTACTACTGGCAACATTGGAATGTTTGCTTGTGCATATTCATCTTTAATCTTCATTGCAAGGCACCAAAAGTGTGATGGGGTCCATACAAACACCAGAAATCCAACTAGGAATCCCAAGATATCCATACTGCCTGTTGCAGCAGACCAACCAGCCCAAGCTGCAGCACTGCCAGCAATTCCACCAATTACTATATTTGATGTGTTTAATCGCTTAAGCCACACTGTGTAAATAATTACGTAAGAGAAAATTCCTAATGCAATAAAAAATGCAGATACTGGGTTTAATGCAAAAAATCCGTAAATTACAGAGACGCAACTTACAACAACTCCATAAAGTAACACATGAGATGCTGCCATTCTACCAGAAGGAATCGGTCTAGTGCTGGTTCGAGTCATTTTTGGATCAATGTCTTTATCATAATAATGGTTCAGGGCACTTGAACCAGCAGATGCCAAAGCTCCTGCAATAATAATATGCAAATAATGAATCAATTCAATTGGATTATCAGTTGGAATTAGTTTATTTGCAGCATACATCGATGTTACAGCAGTAATTACCAATAGTACAACAATTCGTGGTTTGGATATTTCCAATATTTCCTTAAATCCCAATCTCACTATATCCAAATCAGAAGCCATTTAATTTATTCGACTTTAATGATCTGGTGTATTTCAAAAGGAATAAGTATCACAATCCTAACAGCTAGCTTGAATGAGTAATTGGGACCTCATGATGCCAGGCATGGGATTGACAGCTATTGGAGTTGCAGGTGTGACAATATCGTATTCAGGAATAGCTCACACATTCATTGACGGAATGCACGCTCTAACTGGGCTAACTATGTTTGTTGGATTGATCTTTTTGGCAGCAGGTATCTTAGATGGGGGTGTCTCTACTAGTAATAGGGCCAAAGCAACTACTCTAGTAATCGTATCAATTGTGTTATCTTTTGCAACATTTGGACTTACAATGAACTCTTCAAATTATACCATTACACTTGCAGGACTCTTGATGGCAATTGCATTTCCATCAATAATTATATCATATCTAATAATGAAGATGCCCCAGTATGCTAAACCGGTAGGAGCCATAGTTGGAATGGCAGCTGCAACTGGAATTATCATGTGGTTTGCATTTGGTCTAGTTAGTCCAGATACGTATATGATTAGTGAGCCTGTAATTGAAGAGCCTAAAGAAGAGATAGTGGTATCTTCAGCGCCAATATATCCAATAACAATATTGAAAAAATCAGACATTCAAGGAAATCCAGATTATGATCCAGATGTAGCACATGTTCCAAAAGGCAATGTTGTTGAATGGACTAATGCGGATGCAGTAGTACACACAGTTACTAGTTCTGCTGACTTTGGAGACACATTTAACTCAAATATGATAAATGCAGGTGAGAAATTTTCACTAGATACAAACAATCTTGATGCTGGGGAATATGAATACATGTGTATAGTACATCCTTGGATGATTGCAACTTTGATAGTTGAAGAACCAAAAGAGGATGTTAAAGTCGTAATTCCACAAGGGGCTGGAATAATTAGTGAAGGTCAGATCTATTATGATCCACAAGTAATTCAGATTGAATCTGGAACGACTGTTGTTTGGGAGAATGCAGATAGTGCAATGCATACAGTAACTTCAGGTAGTGCAGAGACAGGAGCAGATGGAAAGTTTGATTCAGAGATGATGGCAGCTGGAGATTCATTCAAGTATTCGTTTAATTCCCCAGGAAAGATAGATTACTTTTGCATGTTACATCCTTGGATGGTTGGTACTGTAGACGTACAATAGATTTGAAATTAATAATTACAGAATCTCAAAAAAAGATACTAGCAAACTATGCAGATAATGAAAGACCAAATGAGTCGTGTGCTGTTTTATTTGGTGCCGCAAATGACGAGCAAACTACAGTAAAAGAGATATTTCTTACACAAAATATTGAAGAATCGCCAGTCAATTTTACAATATCAAATGATGAATTACTCAAAGTCTACAAAACTGCTGAAGATAAAAAAATGCAAGTTGTGGGAATATTTCATTCTCATCCAAATTCAGAGGCATATCCATCAGAGACAGATAAGAGATTCATGCAAAGTAATCCCGTAATATGGGTGATTTATTCAGGAGTAACAAAGGACTTTAAAGCATATTTTCTAGAATCAGAAATTATTCAAGTCGCAATTGAAGTAAATTAGCTATCTAACTGAAACTCGTTTTTTAGTATTTTTTCTTGCAGGTCGGTTAACTTTTGCTTTTTTTAGTTTTGGTTTGTCAGTGGATATGCTAACTCCCTTTTTTTGGCCTTTACGTCTAGCATCATTTCGTATTTTTTCATTTTTTTGTAATTTTTTTAACTCTTCAGCATTTGTTTTACGAGTTTTACTTGTTACCACATAGTAGAGTAATTTTTTCTAGTAGTTTAATATATTGAAAAAAATCAATTTTGGTTTAAGTTCCTTTAGGTTGTTCATAGTCTTTTTTAATAATTAACTCATCAAATCCTTCATCAATTATTGGTGTTTCAAGTTCTTTGAGTTGTTTGTAAATTACAGTTAGTGGAAATGGGTCATGTCTACTTTTTTGTCTTTTTTCAAGTAATCCCCTTGAGGTATTCATCAAGACTCCCCTTACTTTGGCATTGTATTTCTTTGCAAGATCTATGTGTTGCTTTCGTATGGAAGTAGTCAGATTGGTGTCATCAATTACGACGTTTTTTCCTGCTTTTAGACATTCTTCGATGTATTCAAGTTCTTTTTTTCTATTATTATCAAAAAAGGATAATGCTATACGTTCATGATCAAAATTTGCCTTTATGTAAGTGGTCTTTCCACTCAACGCAACTCCAATCATTAAAACATATTCTAATTTTGACACATACATCTCATACCAATCAAAGATTTAAAATTAGATTTTTGTTTTAAGCAGGATTGCAGTAGGAATAGCAAGATATACAACAATACTTTCTTTTGTATTGAAATATCATTTTTTATTCATAAAAAATCCAAAAAACACTAATGTAAAAAAGTAAAAAAATTATGCGAGAAATGCTCGTAGCATCCAAGCCATCTTTTCATGTTTTTCCATGAGGCCTGTTAAGAAATCAGAAGTTCCTGCATCGCCAAGCTTTGCACATGTTTCAAGGTCTTGTCTTAATGCACGAATCACAGATTCATGATCATCTAATAGATTTCTAAGCATTGTTTTTGGTTCAGGATATGTATCTGGTTGTTCTTTTAGTCTACTATTTCCAATAAACTCTGCAAGTGTTGCCTTTGCTTTACCACCTAATGCTCTGTTTCTCTCTGCAACATCATCAATGACTTGATCTATTTCCTCGTATTGGGACTCGAAGAACTTGTGTAGATCATTGAATTGCATTCCAATTACATTCCAATGATAGTTTCTTGTCTTTGTGTACAAGATGTATTCATCAGATACAAGGCGATTTAGAATGTCAGAGATGTTTTTAGAATTTTCAGATGATATTCCGATGTTAGTTTCCATGATAATTTTTTATCAATCATAAAATAAAAGGTTTGTTTTGATTTTCAGAAAGATTACAAATTTTATTTCATTTTACAAGTGTAGAATGAATATCTAGTAGATATCTCTCGTATCAAGAGGAGTTTTGAATTAAATATCCCTTCTTTCAAACGAAATTATGGAAATTCACGTATACGACACATATGTCAAAGCTAAAGATGGCCATACCATGCACTTTGATGTAATTACTGGTGAAAAAGATCACAACAAAGCCATTGAATATGGTAAAGAGTGGTTAAAATCAGTAGGTGAGCCAAACGCCCAAATGACTACAAATGAATGTCAATTTTGCCATTCACAAGGTGCACCAGAACCTGTAGAACGGGCAATTAAGGAAAAAGGTTATTTCATCCAAAAGATGGAAGGCTGTCCTTAAACATCTTTTTTCCTTTTTTAATTATTTTGATCTATATTTTTTAGGCAAGATATTTTTTGTAAAGTATGACAGAACAATATGCAAAGTGGACAGTTGAAGGAGATAAAAAAACAAAATGGATTTGTGGATGTTTTCTAACTGCAGATGATTATTTTAAATTCTGTAAAAATCATAATGATATTTTGAAAAAAGCAATTCAGACACAGATTGATGAATTGGATATGACTTTAGTTATAGAAGACTAGAGTGCAAGTATTGCAATAAATGCAGATACAAAGACGATTGCGATTGTGTTTAGTAATTTAATTACAGTGTTTAATGCAGGACCTGCTGTATCTTTGTAAGGATCACCAATGATATCACCAACTACTGCTACTTTGTGAATTTCAGTTCCTTTATCACCTTGCATCTCGACTAATTTCTTAGCATTATCCCATGCACCACCAGTGTTTGCCAAGTGATATGCAAGTGGAATTCCAGTAACTACTGCACCCATTAGTAATCCGGCAACAGCTGTTGGGCCTAACAAAATACCTAAAATAATTGGAGAGATAATTGCAATGATTGCGGGTTTCCAAAGTTCTTTAATTGATGCAGCAGTTGCAATGTCTACACATTTTGCATAATCAGGCTTTGATGTTCCTGCTAAAATTCCAGCGTCTGATTTGAATTGTCGTCTAACTTCATCTACCATCTTTCCAGCAGCACGAGACACACCGTTGATTAGTTGTCCGGTGATAATAAATGGAATTAATCCGCCAACTAACAATCCAACAATAACTGTTACATTTGTTAAACTATAATTCAATTCTAAAACTCCTTCAAAGATGTGTGCTGCCTCAAATTGGAATGCCTGTATCATTGCAAGCGCGGCCAACCCGGCACTAGCAATAGCAAATCCTTTGGTTACTGCCTTTGTAGTGTTTCCTACAGCATCGATTTCATCAGTGACTTTTCTATTTTCTTCACCCATTCCAGTCATCTCGACAATTCCACCTGCGTTATCTGCAATTGGTCCAAATGCATCGATGCTAAGAACAATTCCTGCAAGACTAAGCATGGCCATTGCAGTTAATGAAGTTCCAAAGATACCATACAAGATTGGGTCAGTGCCTTCAGGTGCTGCATTTGAAGCTACACTAAATGAAATGATAATTGCAACAATTAATGCAATCATAAATGGTCCAGTTGATTGCATTCCTTTGATAATTCCCATCAATGTTAGTGATGCGTATCCCCATTTTGCAGATTCAACAATATCTTGAACAGGTTTGTATTTGTAATTGGTATATCTGTCAGTAATCTTTTGAATGACTGGAACTAGAATGACACCAATGACGGTTGTGGCAAATAACGCATAAGCAATTGCGGTTTGTCCGAGAAAGTAGTATGTAAAAATGAAATTCAAAATTATTGCAATTGTGGCAGAGACATAAAATGACAGATTAAGCGGTTTCATCACATCGGTAATATTTGAAGAGCGAACAATTACAATTCCAATGATTGATGCAATCATTCCAGATGTTCCAATAAGAATTGGATACATGAAAATTTCAGGAGCACCAATTAGTGCAGCGATAAGCAATGAAGCTAGAATTGTAACAATGTAAGATTCGTAAACATCAGAACCCATTCCTGCTGCATCACCTACATTATCACCAACGTTGTCAGCGATTGTTGCAGGATTTCTAGGATCATCTTCAGGAATATTTGCTTCAACTTTTCCTACCAAGTCTGCTCCCATATCTGCAGCCTTTGTGAAGATTCCGCCACCGATTCTGATAAACAATGCAATTAGACTTGCACCGATACCTACACCGGCAATTGTGATTGGATTAGGATAAACCATGTAAAGACCAGTGATTGCCAATAGGGCCATTGCTGGAACTGCCAGACCTACTGTTGCTCCGCCTCTAAAGGCCATTGCAAATGTCTTGCCTAGACCGCTACTACTTAGATGAGCGGCTCTAACTGCTGCTTTAACTGTAATTTTTAATGAGATTAATCCGGCAACAGCAGAAAGTGTTGCACCTACTGCAAATGCTAATCCGTTTGAAAATCCGATAAAATATCCTATAATAATTGAAAGTGCGATTGCAATTGGAATTATAATTTTCATCTCTCGTCTCAGAAATGCTGCTGCTCCAACTTTGACTGCATTTGAGATATCCATCATTTCTTTGGTGCCTGATGGTTGTTTTGTGATCCAAGCAACGATACCTAGGGCAACGACAAATGAAGCAATGCCTGCCACTATAGGCAAAATTTGTTGAAGATCCATACTATAATTTGCTTGCCTGAGATTAGGAAATATAAATCAATTAGGAATTGGTTATTTTCTTTTCTGATAGGGCAAAAATGTTTTTCCTCGCAATCCTTGCCTAACTAATTTGTTGAATCTCTTACCATGTGCAAGATATGGAAATCGCATGTGAATTAATTCATGAACCAGTGTATTTTCCAGGGCCTTTTCATCTGGAATTTTTCTAATATTGATAAAAACAAGATTATGTTGCAAATATGAAACTCCATAGTATTTGTAAGCTGAAGTTCTCCTGCCTTCAGTCATCTCTTTTGGCATTTCAAGTACTTCTTTTGTGGTGAGTAGAATTTTGGGTTCGGGTATAGAGAAACGACTTGAGTAAATTCCAACTTTTTCTAATATCTGCAATTTTAGTTCAGGATCTAACTTCACAATTATTTTTTATAAAATGGATGTTTATTCTAAAATGTCAACTCTTGTACAAGAGTTGGTGTATTATGTTTTGGATATTGAGAATTAATAGGGTCAGAATATTTTGTAGTGTAATCACAAATCATACAGCCACCGGCTCATCATACCCCTTTATTCCATTGAATCAAGTAGTCTTTGTGTTTTATTTCTAATTTCTGGAGTTACCTTGACTATGACCAATCCCTCATTTGGCTGACCATATAGCACTACAGAGTTTTCAGGCGCATGGATACATACTGGAATTACTAGCAGGTCCTCTTCGCCTACAACAGTTAGTCTTACAGGTGTCTTTGATGTAAATGCCTTTTTGATGATATCAATACTTGCAGAAGTAACCTCTGCTGCAGGATTATTGCATGTGAGTTCAGTATATACAGTTGGAGACATTGTTGGTTCTCGCTTTACTCGCTTTTCATAGTTGTCAATAATTTGCAAAGAAGGAGTTAAACCAAATGAGATCATCTTTTCAGTTGTTCTATCACCGACTGTAATGATATAGGAGTTTTTTTCTAGATGTTTTTCAACATTTGATTTCGATACTTGACTTTCAGGAATTAAAATTCCCATTGGAATTTTCAGTTGGGCTCTAAGAGAATCAGGTAATTTCACAAAAATCGCTTAGTTTGCTTTTGGAGTATCTTCAGGCGTCTCTGCAGACTTCATCTCATCTTGCATCTTTGCAGCAAGAATACTACATTGGGCTGCAATATTTTTTGCACTGGTTCTAAATGCAATTGCACTTGGAGAATCAGGACTAGTAATCATGATTGGTTTGCCTAAATCAGAACCTGACATAATTCCAGAGTTTAAGGGAATTTCACCTAAGAATGGAATCTTAAATTGTTCACTGATTTTTTGTGCACCGCCATCACCAAAGATATAGTGTTTATCGTTACAGCTTGGACAGATAAAGTGACTCATGTTTTCTACAACACCAATAATTGGGACGTTTAATTTTTCAAACATGCTGATTGCTTTTACTGCAACATTGCTTGCTACATCTTGTGGAGTAGTTACAACTAAAATTCCGGTAATTGGAATTGTTTGTGCAAGTGTTAATGGAATATCACCAGTACCTGGTGGAAGGTCTACAATTAGATAATCTAAATCAGACCAATTAGTATCAACTAAAAATTGTTTTAAGATTCCTGAAATGATTGGGCCTCGGTAAATTGCTGCCTGGTGTGATTGTTCTGCAAAAAATCCAAAAGAGACTACTTGAAGGCCATTATACTTTGCAGGTTGTAGTTTGTTATCTTCTACTTCCATGTGACCGCTCTTCATTCCAAGCATCAGAGGAATACTTGGGCCATAGATGTCTGCATCAAGTAAGCCAACTTTAGCTCCAGTTTGTTGTAAAGCTAAAGCCAGATTCAAAGAGACGGTAGATTTTCCTACACCGCCTTTACCACTTGCGACTCCGATAATATTTTTGACAGTTGCCATACTGGTGTCTGCATCAAGGGAACGGCCTTCCATCACTTTTGCAGTTACTTTCATATCAAAATTTTTGAGTTCTTTGAGTTCGCCTATTGCTTTTCTTACATCATCTTCAATCTCTACATTAAATGGACATGCTGGAGTGGTAAGCTCCAAAGTAAATTTTAGATTATTATCATTGAGTTCAAGGTCTTTGATCATTCCCATAGATACGATGTCTTTTTTCAAATCCGGATCAATTACTGTGCTAAGTTTTTCGAGGACTTGATCTACTCCGACCATTGGGTCAAAAAGTCGCTTTACATTATTTAAACATAGGTTAGATGAGTAAAAAAACGCAGATTATTTGGAAAATTGATAAAAATTTACTCAAACAAAGCGTAAATTACCCAAAGATTCATAAATTCAAATTCAACAAAAACACACAGTTGTTTTCTATATCCACCCTAGTTGATGTTGTTAGGATTCCTCCAAGCTTGTTTGGAACCGCACTCAAAAAGGCTGCAACAAACATTCTCAAAGACAAGTATGAGAGCATGATTAATGCAGAATTAGGTTACATCATTATGATTTTAGATGCCAAAGTTGACGAAATGGGAAAGATGATTGCCGGAGACGGTGGAACTTTTCACAGAGTAGAATTTGAAGCATTGACATTTTATCCAAAACTCCAAGAAATTGTTCAAGGAGAAATTGTAGACATTACAGACTTTGGAGCATTTGTAAGAATTGGTCCAACTGATGCATTACTACACTTATCACAAGTCATGGATGACTATCTAAAGAGCGATGTAAAGTCTGGAATGATTTTAGCTAATCAAAGTGGTAGAACATTAAAAGTTGGTTCTACACTTAGAGCAAGAATTACTGCAGTGTCATTAGGTAAAGCTGCTGCAATGGGAAAGATTGGAATCACATGCAGACAACCATTCCTTGGTGCAGATGCATGGATTGCAGAAGAGATTAAAAAATCATCTGGCGGTTCTAGCGATTCAAAAGAAGCTAAAGTAGAGGCAAGTTAAATGGCTCGAGAGATGGCTTGTAGAAAATGCAAGTTTGTAACTACAGGCAAAGTTTGTCCAGCATGTAAATCATCTGATTTGACACCAGATTGGAATGGAGTCGTACTAGTTGTAGACCCAACAAATTCTCAAATTTCAAAAACATTGGGAATTAAACAAAAAGGCAAGTACGCAATCAAAGTTACGTAAACTTAATCTTTAAAATCATACAAAGATCAATATCATCATGATATCATTTAATTCTAAAAAACAGTTAATGACATTTTTAGATGAAGATATAGGTAAAGGAGATGTTACCAGTGTTCTCTTACCTAGAAAAAAAATTACTGCTAAAATCATTTCAAGGGAGAGAGCTATAGTTGCAGGTGTAAATCATGCTAGAGAGATCTTCAAATTAAAAGGATGTACTGTGATAATTGTAAAAAAAGATGGCAGTAGGGTAAATCCAAATGATGTGATTTTGAAGATAACTGGTGATGCTGGAAAGATTCTCACATGTGAGAGGACCGTACTTAATTTGCTTACAAGAATGAGCGGGATTGCTACTCAAACTAGTGAATTGGTAAAAAAGATTTCAAATAAAACCAAATTGTATGCCACAAGAAAGACAGCTCCAGGTTTAAGATATTTCGATAAAGAGGCAGTAGAGATTGGAGGTGGAGTAAGACACAGATTAAGATTAGATGAGATGGTCATGATTAAAGACAATCACATTGCAGTAAGTGATTTGTTGTCTTTGATTAAAAGTGCAAAGAAAAAACATAAAAATTTGAAGTGGAAGTAGAAAATACAGCAGATGCAGTATTGGCAGCAAGAGAAGGTGCTACTATAATTATGTTAGATAATTTTTCTCCAGAACAAATTAAAAAAACAATTCAAGTTCTCAAAAGAGAAAAATTGCGAGATAAGGTACTACTTGAAGCATCAGGTGGAATTAATGCAAAAAATATTGCAAAGTATGGAAAAACAGGAGTGGATATCATATCTGTTGGAAGCATTACAAACTCTGTCAAGGGAATTGACATGAGTTTAGAGATATGATTATTTTATTTTAGATAGCAATTCAGCAACGGTTTTATTTTTTGGATCAATTTCTTTAATTTTTTCACAACACACAAGTGCTTTTTTTGGCTCCCCAAGAAAATAGTGAGAATTTGCTTTGAGAGTCAAGACTTCAACATCATAAGCTCCAATATCTAAAGCCTTTTCAAAATAGGGCATGGCAGTTTTGTATTGATTTTTCATATAGTACATTCCGCCTACGATAAACAAGACATTTTGCTCATATGGTGCTTTTTGCAGAATTTCTAATCCTAATTTCAAAGCATCATTATGTTGTTTTTGCTTGACAAGTTTTCTTAGTTGTTTTCTCATATTATGTATCTCTTGGATTTTGGGATTTGTAGAAAATAATCCAGTCATAAAATTATGTCAATACATCCCTTATTTAAAAAAAATACATTTCATAGAAGTTATAGAATATTTGAAAGTTATCAGATAATTCATAATGGAAATTTTTCACCCTATGATAACTGTGGTGCAAGTGGCAGAGAAAAGAGACTCACAGTAGCAATTGCAAAGATTATTCCACTTAAGATTAGTAAAAAGGTACGAAGTTTTATTTCAGAAAACTTGCTTAGTATTGCACCGATAAAAAGCACTGATGCATAAATTACAGTCAATAACATAAAACTATCTGAATTCTTATTTGCTTGTGCTGCATCTTTCCATTTTATTGCAGCATCATCTGCAAATTTTTTTGCATCTTCAGAAAATGTCTTTTTGTATTCATTCATGACAAAAGGGTGTGGCGGGGCATCTGGATTTTCAAAAGGATTTGTTTCCAACCAAGCATCAACAGCTGGTTTGAAATCAGATCTGAATCTTTGATAGAAAAAATTACTTAGATCATCATCGTTGTCATTTTGAGCCTTGATGTATTCGATAAATGTTATTGCATCAACTGTGCTGTATTGTGATTGTTGAATTGTACTCATGACATATTTCTGTGTATTTGCATTTACTTCACTTAGGGTAAATGTCATGATGCCGGCCCACAGTGTTGACTGGTATGCACTCCAACCTGTAGCAATTATTGCTAATGCAAGAATGACTACAGATAATGTTTCTATCTTTTTATCAAATTCTTTACTGTGGATATTCATAGTATTGTTAATGCTTCCAGACGTCTGTATTTTTTTGATTAAATAAGGATTTCAGATTTATTGTTGCTACAAGATGTGATACAGTTAAAAAATTGAGCCTAACTAATTGCAAGCATTCGTTCTATTGCAGTTCTTGCCTTGTCTGCAATCTCTTTTGGAACTATGACTTGGTTTTTCTCTTGAACTAGAGCATCATAGACTTTTTCTAGTGTTATCATCTTCATGTACTGGCATTCTGCTTTTTCAGAAGCTGGGATGAAATTTTTGTCTGGATTTTGTTGTTTCATTTTGTATAAGATTCCAGTTTCAGTTGCAACAACAAAGTTCTTGGCTTTTGAATTATTTACATGATTTAGCATTCCTTCAGTGGATAAGATGGATACTTTGTTTCCATCAAAACTTCCAGATGCTGCATCATACATCATTGGTGTGGTGCAACTGCATTCAGGATGAATTACAAATTCAGCATCTTTAAGTGAATTTAGTTTGTCTGTGATATCTTCTGGTTTGATGCCGGCATGAACGTGGCATTCACCTGCCCAGATGAACATGTTTTTTCTTCCAGTAACTTTGGCAACATAAGAACCCAAAAACATGTCAGGTAAGAATAAAATTTCTTTATCAGCAGGAATTGCATTTACTACATTTACAGCATTTGCTGAAGTGCAACAGTAATCTAATTCAGATTTTATCTCTGCAGTTGTATTCACATAACCAACTGTGATTGCATTTGGATGTTGTTTCTTCCAGTTTCTTAGTTCATCTATAGTAATTGAATCAGATAGGGAACATCCAGCTTCCAAGTCAGGAATCAGCACTCTTTTTTCAGGTGAGATGATTGCAGCAGTCTCTGCCATAAAGTGGACACCGCAAAAGAGAATTGTTTTTTGTGGAACTTTGGCTGCTTGTCTTGATAGACCTAGCGAGTCCCCAGTAAAATCTGCGATATCTTGGACATCTGGAATTTGATAATTATGAGCCAGGATAACAACGTCTTTTTCTTTTTTTAGACGCATGATTTCCTCTTTGAGACTAGATGATTGTTGAACCAGCATTTCCAAAGTCAATGCATGCGGTAGTCATTTAAAGAATAAGATCAAGTCTGGTTTACTCTAAAAAATAGGCAATTATGGCAATTCTTGCCATATTATGTTCCAATAGATATTCCACTGGAACAGTATTTTCTCAGAGTTTCAATGGCAGATAAAATTGCCAGTTTACTTGTTTTTGGGTTTGTCTCATCTGGAATATTTTCAATGTTAAATGACATCTTTCCAAACTTTCCTTGAGCAACAATGGTGTGAGTATTTTTGTCAGTGTTTGGGTCTGCAACAATTTTTACCATTGTTTTTTCACTTCCCATTCCAACTAGACTAAGTAATGCTGCAACGTTAATGTTTGCAGGAAATAATGTTACTGCTTCTTTGGCTGTTCCTTCAAAGATGATTGTTTGTGTTGTGATTTTTTCAAGATCAATCTTTGATGTCTCAAAAAATTTTGCACCCTTGAGTGATTTTGGATGTTTGGTAGTAGTTAGAGTAACTGATTCTAGTAAATTGGAAACTGATTTTATTGCATCCAGTCCACCAATTGCACCAGATGGCAAGTAGATTGTTTTATGAAAATGCTCACATGCTTCAGACAATATATCATAGATGGATTCGTCAAGTAATGCGCCAACACTCATGATCATCAAGTCTCGTTTATTTTGCAAGACACTGTGAGCTACATTTCTAACTGCTTCTTGTGATGCTGCCTCGACTACAATGTCAACTGGATGGGAGGATAGAAGGTGTGGATTTTCAACAATTACGGGTTTATTTTTTAATTTACTAACTAGGGCATATGATGCGTCTTTTGAGGCATCATACACATGAGTTAGAGTGCCAGGAATTTTACCTGAATCAATTGCCAATGCAATTTGAGTTCCAATTGCACCGCACCCCAAGAGTCCGATTCTTTTCAAGCGATATTGCTTGGAATTATCACTTAATTAATTCTAGTCTTGAGATAATAGAAGATTTTCTAGCAAGACAAACTGCACCAACAAGAATAATTCCTAAAATCATAATTGGCAACATTCCAAATTCAGGAACAACATATGTTCCAATAATTTCAACGTTTTTTGCATCCTTTGGAAGCATCATTCCCAATGCATAGTTGTCAGGATATTTGATTAGGTCGTATGGTGTATCCACGCCATCAATTGTTAGCTTGTATTGTGCACCTTCAGCAGAAATTACGTCAAATGGTAGTCGTAGCCAAAAAATGCTAGTTGAAGGGACACTCTCCATGGTAATTTGAATTGACTTTCTTTCAGGGACTATTTCCATAAAAGATAGCTTTGGATATTCTTCTGATTTTTCTAAATTGACTTCAAAACTGCCATGATACCCATAATGAATATCATATGTCTTATCATCAATTGTTAGGACATATTTTTCAGAGGAAATTTGAGTAATATCCAGGTACTGGGCAAATGCATCCATATCATCAATGACATGGCTGCCAAAAGCAAAACTAGTTGGAATCAACATCAAAAGAGTAACAGAGACAAAAACAAATTTCATAATAAAAAATTAATTTTATTAAATATAATTAATTGTCAGATTATCATAGTCGATAATTTGAAACAAGTATGATTTATCATCAATCTATTTATGGTAAAAAATGAATAATAAAATTATGAATTTTGGTACAAATGTATCATTTGGAATTGCCTTATTTTTGATATTATCTGTGGGAATTGTAGGGAGTTTCACTAGCGCAGACGCAGAATCGCCAAGAAAGCAGATGAAAAGAGGTGTTTCTGTAGAAGATATTTCTTGCAAAGATGGTCTTTCCTTAGTGATTAGAAACAATGGGTCTCCAGCATGTGTCAGCGAGGAAACTGCAGAGAGATTAGAAAAACGAGGTTTAGGAAAAATTGAAGTTAGAGCAGCTCAAGTCACTACAAATTCAGATGTTTCCATCAAAGATCTAGAAAAGACTACGACTCCAATAAAAAAACAGGAAAGTGTCAAAGTTGTTCCAGCATCAACTGGTAGTGTGATTAATTTTTACATTCAAGATGATGACTTGAATGTGGCCCATAATGGAGTAGAGACTGTATCGACTGCAGGATTGTTTGAATTTACAATTAATGGAATTTCAATTGATGGTCCTCCAACGATGATTGAAACTGGACCTAACACTGGAGAGTTTTATGTGAAATTACAATTACCGGATACCATTAATGGAAGACCTTTGAGTCAAGACGATGTTGTCTTGATAAAATATTTGGATGCATCAGATTATTCAGGAGATAAACAAACGATAACACAATCAGTTTCATTGTCAAAATCATATGCAAATGTAGAAAGTGTTGGTGGTGGTTCCAGGATAGGCCATGAATTCACACTACGAATTTACGAGCAAGATGCAAACAGGGATTCCAAAAATGAAGACAAGATATCTTTGAGTCAATTTGAGTTTAGAGGAGAAGGAGGAATTAGAACTAGTTTATCAAATCCTGATTTTGATGCAAATTCCAATTATTTAGTAGAGACTGGAAAAAATACAGGAATATTTGAAGTGACAATTAAAATTCCAAGAACCATAAATGGAAAGACAATTCACATTGGTGACGAGTATGAAATAAGATATGTAGATAGTTCAACGCCATCAGGCACTAGTGAAAAGATTGTTTTGAAAGGTAGAATTGGTTAAGTTTAACTTAAGTGTCACATAGGTGAATAGTCAGCATAACCTAAAGATTTTATTCGAACCAACAAAGTATTATTGTGCTAAATACTGTATACAAAGATGCCATCATCAACAGAGAAAAAATGCTGTCCATTCTAAAAGGACCTAAATTTGAACAGATTTTACAGAAAGCAAAGCAGAATTGGGTAGAATTTACGCCTACAAAACAAGACGTGAGTACTGCTGGAATAGACAGTAGTTTTAACAATACAAGATTTCAAGGAATTGAACTTTGGGCAACAACTGCAGTATCAATTAAATCAAATGGAGAAGTATTGATAGATTTACATGATTCCGGATTAGGTTCGGATATAGATCTATCAAAAATTGCAAGCAAAATGGAAATTGAGGCATGTGGAAAAACTGTTGATTCAGTAGATTTGGTATTAATGGATGGGTCACTTCATTCACAATTTATGACAAGACAATCATCATTAGATGCAATGGTTGTAAAAACAATAAAAAAAAGAGACAATGTAATTTTTATTGCAAAGACGTCAAATACAAAAAAACAATTTGAGAATCTAGGTTCGTTAGCAGGAGATATTTTTTATTATAATCACATAACAAAAGGTGCAGGGTTTAGCAAGATATTTGTTGAAAAGAAATATGGAGCAGATAAAGTAATTTCTTCGACATTTGTGAGATTAAGTGATTCAACACCAATCATAAAGCTAGAATTTTTAGGTGGAAATAGAGATAACGATGAAATAAAATCAATAATGAATAAACTATACAAAAGTAGTGTTGGAGGATACCCATATGCATTGAAGCTGGCACATAACAACTGTAAAATATCTGACAAAGAACTTGCAAAAATGGTTAGCTTGTTAGGATTGAGTAACGAAATTGGTTCACGTGAGGTTTTAAGTTGAACACAGGTTTTGTAATAGGAGAATCAAAGCCCACATTTGTAACGGCTATTACATCAAGACCGCTTTCGGTTGGAGAATATATTAAAATTGATTCAGATGAAGGAGAGATTCTAGGATTAGTTGAAAAATCATCTGTGTCAAGTGCCGCATTTGCAGATGTTAAAAATTTTGACGAAGCATTTGAAAGCACAGAAATTGCAGAGATAAACAAGAGAGATAAAACATACACTGCACATATCGGAATTTTAGGATTTTTAGAAAATTTACGAAAGGGACAATCAATTATACCAGCAGTTCCACCAATTCCAGGAACACCAATATCACAGCCAACAAAAGAGGATTTGGAGGCTATTTTCAGCCCACAAAAAGATGGTTGGGTCAAAATTGGAAATTTATTAAGAGAAAAATCAATTGAAGCTAAAATCAATCTTGATAAAATTGTTGCAAGACATTTAGGAATTTTAGCGATGACTGGAATGGGAAAAAGCAATCTTGTTTCATTAATTACAAAACAGATTGGTAAACTAAAAGGGACAGTGATAATTTTTGATTATCATAATGACTATACAACGTTAAACATTCCACGAATAAATGTAATTGATGCAAAAATTAATCCTAGATTATTGGATGCAGATCAATTATCAGAAGTTTTAGAAATTAGAGACGGTGCAAATGTACAACAAAGAGTATTAAGAATGGCATTTACAAAACAAGTAAAAGAATCAAAAGAATTTTGGAAGAAATTAGAAACAGAAGTAGAATTCATTGTAAATTCAGAAGACAAAAAAATCAAAGAGATCAGAACATCAGCGTATAGAGTTCAAGACATCATAGAGGAAGCTCAAAGAAGATTTGAAGACATATTGGATCCAGATATGGGAGACCCAATTAGTTTTATCAAAGAGGGACGGACAAATATTTTAAATATTTCAGAATTATCTGAAAAGCAAGCAAACGTTGCACTGGCATTCTATTTACAACAACTACTCAAAGACAGAAAAGATGCCAGTATTGTAAAACATGGAAGATCAAAAAGAGAGAGAAATTACAAGTTTGATTCACCTATTTTTGTAATAATAGAAGAAGCGCATGTGTTTATTCCAAAAGATCATGACACAAGTGCAAAATATTGGGCAGCCAAAATTGCCAGAGAAGGAAGAAAGTTCGGATTGGGTTTAGGAATAGTATCACAGAGACCAAGAAGTGTAGATCTGAACGTTCTCAGTCAATTAGGATCTTTTGCTATAATGAAAATAATACAAGAAGATGATCAGCGTCAAATAGCAGCTGCCACAGAATCTACTAGTCGTGAATTAATTGCTCAATTGACTTCTTTGAATGTAGGAGATGCAGTACTGGTAGGACAGTGGACCAATTTACCCTCGCTAGTACACGTTGAAGAAGTAAAGGAAAAGATCATGGGAGCAGATCAAAGTGCAGTTAATGCATGGGCAAATGCAGAAAAGATGAATGAGATTGCCGTAGAATCAACTCAAGGACTTGTCAAGAAAGATTTGTTGTTAGACTAATGCTATTTTCACATATTTCAGATACTCATCTAGGACTAGTACAGTATGGTTCAGAGGAAAGAGAACATGATGTATATCATGTTTTTAATCAAGCCATAGATATTTCAATTAAAGATCATGTGGATTTTGTAATATTTGCAGGAGATATTTTTCACATACCAAATCCAAACGGTACTGCAATTGTTCAAATGGCAAATGCGTTAAAGAGATTAAAAAATAATAGCATTGATTCATTTTTTATTTTAGGAGAGCATGATATAAGTAGAATTCGTGCAACTCCAATCCCATATGTGTATCACAACTTAGAGTTTTCAAGATACATCGGACAGGGAAATCCAATTAATCATAAAGGAGTGTTGATAGCGGGATTTGATAAAATAAGGAAAACAGAAATTCCGCAATTTGAAGAAAAATTCAGAGTAGTGGATGAAATTGCAAGCAAACATGTAGGACATAAAATTCTAGTATTACATCAAGGAATTACAGAGTTTAACAAGTTTGCAGGAGAATTACAGTCAACAGATTTACCAAAAAATTTTACATATTATGCAATGGGTCATTTGCATGATCATGATATCAAACAATTTAGTCATCTAAACGGACCAGTAGCTTATCCAGGATCAATAGAATTAACAACAAGTGAAGGAATCAAGGAGACGAAGAAAGGATTCTTTGAAGTAGATATTTCTGAAAAAGAAATAAAAAACAATTGGATTGAGTTAGATACAAGACAACAATTTTCATTTAAAACAAACTATGACGAATTAACAAAAGTAGTAGATGAAATCTCTTCAAAAATAGGCAATATAGAGCGAAAACCAATAGTAGAAATAAAAATTCAAGGTGAAAACATAGAAACTGACCAAATTCAGGCACAAATTTCTAGGTTATACCAACAAACATTGAGATGTTTTTGGCGAATTACATCTAAAGAGATATCAGAGTCGTCAGTATTCCTAGAAAGACCAAATACAATCGATTACGAGATGCTCAGATTAGCAGTTGATGCAAGTGGTTCAGAACAAATTGCAAATTTCGCCATAAAGGAATTACTTCCATTATTGTCATCTGCTCAGATCAAAGAAGCTACTCAGATCATTATTGAAAACTTTGAGAAATACAAAAAGGAGAAAGTAAATGATAACGGCAATTGAATTAGGAGATTTTTTATCACATTCTCAAACAAGATTAGAATTTGGAAATGGAGTAACGGTATTTGTAGGACAAAACGGAGCAGGAAAATCAAGCATCATAGACGCAATTACATTTGCATTGTTTGGACAACATACTAGAAAATCAAATAAGGGATTGATAAAAAGAGGGTCTAATCAGGGATTTGCTAAAGTAGAATTTAACATCAATGGCAAACAATACCAAGCAGTAAGAAAAATAGATAACAAAGGTGGACTTGCTGCAAAATTCAGTGAGAATGCTAATGATGAATTTTTAGAAATTGCAGCTGGTGAAAGAAAGCAATTTGGTGAATCGATGACACAAGAGGTTGAAAAAATAATAGGATTAGGTTTTGAGAAGTTAAAGATTGCATCAATAGTGCAACAAGGAGAATTAAATGCAATAATCAAAGCAAAACCAAAAGAGTTCAAAGAACTACTAAATGCAATAATTGGAATCGATAAACTGGATGTAGCATCAGAGGCAATGAAAACAATTACAAAAAATTTCCGAGAAAAGATAAGAAATGAAAAAGGATATGATGATACACATATTGATATTTTATTACGAGAATTACAAAAATTCATAGCAGATCTAGAAGAATCTAAACCACAAAAAGAACAACTTGTTTTAAAACAAATTGAATTACAAAAAGAAGTATCATCACTCAGAGCAAAATTAGAGATAGAATCCCCAAAAATAGATAAGAGGAATCAACTAGAATTAAGGAAAAAAGAACTGCAGTCATATGCAAAAGAGGCAATTCAAGAGATTCAGCGAGAAATTGCCGAAAAAGAGCACAAAATACGTGATTGTGAGGGATGTTTTGAGCATATTAGTCTGAAAAATGATTTAGAATCAAAAATGGAAAGAATAGAATTTGCAATAGAAGAAAACCAGAAAAGAATTCAGGAATTGACAGGCAAAGTTGCATCGCTTAAGGAAAAACAAGCATTAGCTGAAAAAATCCAATTAAAGGACAACAAATGTCCAGTATGTGACTCTAAAGTTGAAAAACTAAATCCATTATTTCAAGAAGAGCATCTAAAGCAAGAGATCGTATCTATTAAAGAACAAATTATTTCAGCAGAAAAAGAACGTTTATCATATAATCAAAAAAGGGCAGAGTTTTCTAAAAGACTTCAAGACGTAAGAAATGCTGAAGCAACATTAAGAGCACATGCCATTAAGGATCAAGAAGATATAAGAAAAATTCAAGGAGAAATAAAATTAAAAAAAGAAAACGTACAAAAAATTCCATTATCTATTAACGGTAATTTATTAGAAATATCTCAGATAGACTCTAATGCAAAAAGAATTTTTGAGATCATTACAAAATTAGAGCAAGAGACTAAAGGGTTTAATGAAGATGAATTTTTAAATCTAAAAAAATCAATTAATGAAAAACAAACTGTTCTTTCACAAACAGATCAACATCTAGGTGCAATAATAGAAAAAATATCAAAGTATGAAGAGCAAATAAAAACAACGCAAAAAACAGTATCAGATCTTAAAGTCGTTAAGAAGTATATTGAAAAATTAGATATCATTCAAATGAATATTTTTAGCAGAGATGGTCCTGTTGCAATGAGTTTAAGATCATGGGCACTAAATACAATCTCGGCAAAATCTTCGGAGTATCTCACACTGCTTAATACAAAAATTCAAAGAATTGCTCTATCAGAAAAAGCAAGAGACATATCAATTACATGTTATTCCAAAAGTGAAATGTTAGATTTAGAATCCTTAAGTGGTGGAGAACAAGTCAGTGTTGCACTTGCCCTCAGGTTAGGCATGGCGAGTTTGCTTGGAGCATCCAATCTCAATTTAATGATATTAGATGAGCCTACAACTCACCTTGATGCAGAACGTAAAAAAGCACTTGTTGGAGTATTATCTCAATTATCAGATATCGCAAACATTGGAAAACCGATGCAATTTATCATAATTACGCATGATTCAGAGATATTTGAGGATTCAAATGTGGAAAAAATATACAAATTTGAATCCGCAGAACATGGAAGTAAGGTAATTGCACTATAAGATGATTTTACAATTCAGATTAGAACATAAGAAGGATGGAATTTTTTTAAATTTCTTTATTCCAAATCGGTCATTTAGATATATTTTAGAATTTTAAAGAATCTACTGAACGATTACTTTGCCTGTCATCCAAGGATGTAACATACAATAATAATCATACTCACCAGCATCAGTAAAGAAATTTTCCCATGTTTCTTTTGGTATTATCATTCCTGAATCAAATAATCCATTATGTACTGCATTTACTCCACTAGTTACTGTATGAGCTGCAGAATCAGCATTAACCCAAACTACTGGCTCTCCAGAGTAAATTTCAACTGTATAAGGAATGTAACATTCGTTTGTAGTTTCACATCCAGGTGCACTAGAGCCTAATGCCATTGTAACTTCAACTGGTGCTGAACGTTTCTCTGTTGGTTCAGAAGTTGGTTCTGCAATTGGTTCTTCAACTGGTGCAGGTTCTTCAACAGGCTCTTCAACTGGTTCTTCAACTGGTGCTGGTTCTTCAACTGGTGCTGGTTCTTCAACTGGTGCTGGTTCTTCAACTGGCTCTTCAACTGGTTCTTCAACTGGATTTACATACACTTCTTCAAATTCATTTACACCAATTTGTCCAATCATCCAAGGATGAACCAAACAAAAGTAAGGATATGTTCCTGCTTTATCAAAAGTAAAATCAAAAGTAGTTCCAGACATAAACAATCCAGAATCAAACAGACCGTCCATTCCATCTGGAGTTCCTGAAGTCACAGTATGTGCTGCAGTATCATCATTACTCCATGAGACAGTATCGCCAACATTAATCTCTAAAGAATATGGCAGATAGCAAGTATCACTAGTCTCACATCCAGGAGATGACACACCTTGCGGAATTGAAACTGTATGAGTTGTTGGAAGAGCAGGCATTGTCATAACGGGAGATTCCATTCCAGGCGATTTCGTAGCACTGACAGAGTAACTTACTGTAAATTGAGTAGTGTTTTTAGTGTGAACTGCAAGTGCGTTTCCTGAAAACTCCCAAGAGCCCATTGCATTTTGAGGATCAACAAATGTCATCTCAAAAATATTCGTACCATCTACAGTCCAAATTTTTTCTGGATTTTCATCAGGACCAATTGGACCTCTTAATGATATCAGTTGAATTGGCTCAGATGCAGAGTATGAAAGAATTCCAGTATAGACATCACTTGATGGAGCAATAATTACTGCAATCTGGTGGGATTCATGTCCCATTCCAGGGTCTTGCACTGAATCCATAGTTCCAGACATTACAGTATCAGACATCAAACTATCTACTTTGTAATCAACAGTAAATGGGGTAGTATTTTTTGTGTGAATTGCAACTGCATTACCTGCAAACTTCCATTCTCCAATGGTATCATCTGGAGTTACAAATGTAAGTGCATATTTTGTTGTACCATCCAAAGTCCAAGTTGGTTGTCCTTTAGCTTCGCCATCTTTTAGTGGACCATGTAAAGCAATTAGTTGAATGGGTTCAGATGCATCATAGTGTAATGTGCCCGAATAAATTTCATCAGATAATGGAATGACTGAAACTGATTGATGTGATTCGTGACCAACTCCTGGATGTTGTGTAGATGTCATTCTGGTAAATCCATCTTGCAATGGTTTTTGAACTACACATTCACCAGGATACGCAAGTTGTACATTTGCTGCACCTAACATACATGAATTACCATAAGTGATATCATCAACACCGCAAACTGGATCATACTGCATAGTACATGCAACAGGTTTTGCTTCAGGTTCTACAATATATCCAGGATCCATTGAAATGAAAACCAAACTGATTGCCACTAAAACACCAACTGCTGCAATTATTCCAACTGTAAAATTCATCTTATCCACCTGTTAGTTTTGCAAACTTTTCATTCTTACTTAACTTTTCCATAAATTCAATATTAGATAATGCGACCACAGCAGACTCTACTACCGGAGTCTCCGGATCATTTAACGCTTTTTCTAAAACTGCTTTTGCGTCTTTTGAGCCAATCACACCAAGTGCTATTGCAGCTTCGTGTCTTACAAACAAACTAGGGTCATTAAGTGTGGCATCAGCCAAAGGAGGAATGCAACTAGACAAACACATCTGCCCAAGTGAAAATGCAGCTTCGTGTCTTACAAGCTCATTTGTATCATTTTTCAAAACTTGCGCCACATGTGGAACTTTATCTTCGCCACCAAAATCAACTAGAATGCAAGTAGCCCTAGTTCTTATTACAAAATCTGGATGAGTCAAAAGATTCACAAAGTAGGCAGTATCTTTTTTTTCATATTTTGCCTCCATCTCTGCAAATAGATCCAATCTGTTTTGAGTTACTGCCTGCATTTTGCTTTCAGGTTTTTTATATCCTATATTAGGTTACCCGAAATATCTACATCATCTTGAATATGCGTTATCTTTTTAAAAGAAAAAAAATCAACGTCGAACAATGAGTGTAGTAATAGGACAAAAAGCGCCAAATTTTGCAGTCTCTGATTGGGTTCAAGGCGCTCCTACAAACTTTGATCAGGAAAAAGATCACATCGTACTAGTCGAGGTATTTCAGGTAAATTGCCCTGGCTGCTTTATGCATGCACTACCTGAGGCAATTAACATCTACAACAAATACAAAGATGATGGAGTACGTGTGATAGGAATCGCTACTGCCTTTGAAGATTATGATAAAAATACTCTGGATAATTTAAAAAAATTAGTTGAGACAGGCGAAGTAATTGGAGAGACAAAAGATGCACTGTCAATGTACGGTCAATTACAATCAGGTAACAAACTACCATACAAGATTCCATTTCCATTAGCAATGGACAAACTAACCAAGATAGACGGTAAAGTAAGTGATGATAAAGTAATGCAGTTTATCTATGGACAAATTCCAGAATTTGATTCACAGCCAGAAGAATACAGAAAACAGATAATCCAGAGAGTCAGAGATTATATGAAATCAAAAGAGTATTCAGCAGAAACTTTTGAGAAATTTGCTTTACAAGGAACACCCTCGATGATCATAGTGGATAGAAAAGGAATCTTGAGAGATGTCTCCTTTGGACAATCAGGAAATGTAGATGCAGTTATTAGAAAACTGTTAAGCGAATAAAATTATTTAGATTTTTTATCTTTCTTTGATTTACTTTTATTTTCCAAAAGGTCTATTGCTCGTTGATTTGATAAAGTCCAGGCTTTGAACATCTGCCTAAAAACTTCATTTAGCTGTTTGTTCTCCGAAGTTCCTATCTGTACCTTGTAAGACTCCCAAGCAGCAATGATTGATTGATTGCTTTTTTTTAAAAATGCTAGCGCCTCTTTTTCTCCCAATAATGAAGGTGGTAAAATCACCGCTATTTTAGGCAATATCTAAAGTAAAACAAGCAACACAGACAGCATCACAACAATACAAAATCCGCCAATTAATGCAACCTTTCCATTATCCACAAGTATTCACTATACAGACAAAATAAAAATAAATCTCAAATCAATACCCCCAAAATGGAGTACTAAGTAGCATCATCATTATTCCATAAAATGCAGCAACACTGATTGCAACAGCAATAGCGCCTTTAGTGGTTTTTTTCATATGGTGATACAAACTAATTCAAACTTAAGGATTTTTAAAATTCATTTTCAAATTTGTAATCAAATTAACGTAAAGCTTGTTTCAGAGCATCATTGATTACTTTGGAATAACTGTAAGAGGAGTTTGTTTTCTGTATGATTTTTGCCTGTTTAGCACGAAGTTTCTTGTCAACATCATCTGCAATCATCACTGTGATTCTTTTTACCATGATTATTTTATGAATTATTATATTTAAGAGAAAAAGAGCTTTCTCACTAGTGCTAATTATGATAATCTTTATTGATGAGTTTGGAATTTAATTTCACAATTACTACTGCAGGTGCTACAAAATACATTCCAATGTTTAACAGTATTACAGAAAGTCCCAATCCAACAACCATAATTTCAGAATCGTCAGATAAAGACAATATAGACAGAGATGTAATCATTGGTGTAATTGTAATCTTTACTAGTTCTTTGAAAATTGGATTCTCACGCTCGTAATCAGCTATTACAGGACTAAATGAATAATACACATCATTAAAGGAATTCATAAATAATTTTCCAGATTCTGTTTTGAGTAATTGATTGTCTCTAATTTCACGTAGTTGTTGTATCTGGGGAGCTAGTTCACTACCATATGCTGCAGTTGCAATAAGACAACCGCCACCATTATCAATTTCTTTAGATGGTTCATCAGGTACAGTTTGATTTAATCCACGAAGATAATCAGTGCCTATAATCTCAATTTTACTATCACCAGAGCCTGTAAAATTTAATGTAATAAATGAAATTTGATTATTGATCTTTACATTTGGATGATATTCCTCACCATTTATGTAAAAAGTAAAATTTCCACTCAAAAGAGTTTGTGGAATGTATAGTTCACCTAAATTATTTTCAAGACCACTAGTGATGTATAGAGTAAGACGTTTTTGATCATCATCAAATTCATAATTTGAAATATCAAAGTTGGAGACTGTTTGAACTTCAAAAGAATGTCCACCGGTGTTAACTTCTAATCTATTTACCAATCCAGTCCTATCAGATAGTTGAGCAAATGCAGGTGTAATTACTAGTAGTAAAAGTAAAACGAATAAAATCGATTTCAATTTATGCGGTAATTTGAGGAATTCTTTGTCGTAACTCTTTGTCTTGTGCAATTCTTGGATGCATTGGGTCTGCCAAGATAACTTCAAACCAGTAATGCATACCGTCTTTGTAAACAAAGTATGAACCTAAAAGTTTCATGTTTGGATATCTTTCAAGTACTCTTCGTACTGCAACTGTCCTCATGTCATCATCTGCTTTGATTCTAGTAACACCAAGATGTTTTGGTCTTCTTCCTGCAACTGGTCTTTGTTTTCGCATACCACCAGTACCTACTCTCATTCTAACAACGACAATGCCTTGTTTTGCTTTGTAACCTAATCTACGGGCTCTTTGCAAACGACTTGGTCTATCTATACGAGTAATGGCATTATCTTTACGCCATTCTACTACTCTGTCTCTAATTTCTGGAGTATTTTCTTTCCATAGTTTGATCCAAGTCTTGTCTTGTATACTAGGCATATCGATTTTAGTAAAATCACCCTTTAATAACTTAAATCGTCTAGCATCCGCTAAGATATCAAAATGCTCCTTGAGTGGGTATCTCAACCGCACCCAAAGAGTTTGCATCCGCAGAAAACTCGATAATTCAGGTCATCATATTTTCATTAAAAAGGATTTCTGAGCATAGATTTGAGATTTTTATTGAGTAATCATAAAGAAAAGCAGATGAAGACAACACAGGGGATACTCATCATGGCATTGGTAGTTTTTGGCACTCTACCAAGTGTTTACGCCATACCCTCTGTTGAAATTATAATGGAAAAGACCACATACAATTATTGTGAAAAATTATTCTATACCATCAAAGTCTCTGAAATTACAGGAGACCCTGCAATATTACACATTACTGACCAAGCAGGAAAAGGAAGTAGTGCAATTCCAATTCCAATATCTAATTTAGAAACTCCAATTCCATCTGTGATGCCATTTGAGGCAGAAATTTTTCCACCAGGAAAATATACGTTAGATGTTGAATATTCAGGTGGAAAAGACACTATATCATTTGATTTGTTGGATTCAGAAAATGTGTGCATATCAACTGTAATGAAACAGTTTGCATTTAGTTGGCTGAACAACCAAATTTCTGATGGATTTTTCATAGATGCAATAAATAAATTTGTAGATAAAAAAGTGATCAATATTCCAGATAATATAAGTGAAAAAAATCTTCAAGATATACATATACCAATTTGGGTAAAAAATGTAGTTGCATGGTGGCTTGAAGAGAAAATTTCAGATGGTGAAGCAGCAAAAGCAATTCAATATTTGATTAACAAAGAAATTATTGTAATTTAAAAAATGAATAGATACTCAAAGATAACATTAGTGGCAATAATTGTCATAATAATTCCATTTGCATATTCAATATTGAATATCTTTGCAGCAGACCAGTTACAATTCAGATGGAGTGAAGGAAAGTTTAGTTTTTTGAATTATCAAATGGCGGAGATGTGGAATTTTGTAATACGATGCCATATTGGATGAGTTTTAAGAAATTTGAAATAATTACTTTTTATGATATGAAACAAAACGGAATATTTACGGTATATCCACTTACAATAAATCCAGCATCGACTGCTGTTCAAAAAGGAGTATTTACCTCTGAAGAATTTACTGCGGCCCAATATTTGTTTATGAACTTGGATTTTGAATTCGATGGAGGTGATATTAGAATAGACCCAAACAAGTTGTATGTAATGGTAAACATCAGTACTCCAATTATTGGAATAATCCCATATACTACCACTTTACAATATTCAGGATTTGAATTTAGTAATTTAATGAATAATGAAAAATTAAGTTGCTAGATTATTTACTACTCTTACTTGCTTTTGACATTATAGCCAAAACAAGTCCAACAATACCTGCAATAATAAATCCTGCAACAACTCCAATGACTAGTTGTTTTCCTAATCCTTGAGGTGCAACTTCAGATTCTGTAACTGGTTCTACTACGCATTCACCATCTTCAAGTACAGTTCCAGGTCCACATCTTTCATCTAAAATACAAACGCCATCTTTGAGAATTGTTCCAGGTCCACATTCTGTCTTTGGTTTCTCATCTACTGGTTTCTCAATAGGTGTAGGAATTGTTACTTCCTCTTCTTCAGGTTGAATAACTTCTTCCTCTTCTACTGGCGGAGTTACTTCCTCTTCAGGTTGAGTTACTTCTTCCTCTTCTACTGGTGTATCTTCAGACGAACCAAATTGAGAGCCAATAATTTCAATCTCTTCAGTTCCAAAAGGCAATGAAATGCTTAGAGTTCTACTTTGATCACTAGTGTTAGTTTCAGAATATTCTGGCTCATCACCATCGACTAGAACGATAAAGTCATCATCTTCACCTTGATAAACAGAATCAAAAAAGTTTCTATCCAGTGTAATGTCCAAAGTTCCTGGAGAACCTGTAACATCCACTTCAATAATCAAAGAAACAAAATCAGCATCAGCAGTAATCGAAGAAACAGTTACTTCGGTGCCAGTATAATCAACATCATAAGAGATTCCATTTACCACAACAGTGGAGGTCTCTGCATAAACAAAAGCTGAAGAAACAATTGCAACTAAAATTAATCCAACTGAGATTTTTGCAAGTGAACCCAAACTTGGCATTCTTCCTAGTCGGTCAGATTGTGCACTCATACCTTGACTTTGCATAAGGAGTTTCTACAAAATCCGTCTTAAAAAGAATGGGGCGATATTTAATCACGTATCAGTCAAGCTTTTTTGGGTTATTCTTCTAGTTTACGCAGAAATCAGATTACGCCACGCAGAATCTGAATAATTTTCTCCCCAATTATGTTGGCTGCCAAAGATTGAGCCTCCTTTGTCTGAGCCCCAATGTGAGGAGTTAGAATGACATTATCCAACTCGGCTAATTTGTTTCCTATTGCAGGCTCTTTCTCAAATACATCCAAAGCAGCACCACCCAAATTACCATTTTTTATTGCTTCATACAAAGCATCTTCATCAACTACTCCGCCTCTTGAAGTATTGATAATTTTTGCAGTCTTTTTCATGGTAGCCATTTTTTGAGCATTAATCAAATGATATGTAGAATCTAACAAAGGCACATGTATGGAAATGTAATCAGAACTTTGTAATAATGTGTCCAAATCAGCTTTCATCAATCCAACTTCTTTTGCAAACTCTTCATCAATTGGAACTACATCATAACCAATAATATTCATGTTTAGTCCTCTTGCAAGTCGCCCTAATCTTTTTCCAATATTTCCTAATCCAATAATTCCAAGATACTTGCCTCTAAGCTCTGTTCCTTTTAATTCATTTTTCAACCACTGACCATTTCTTATTGCTCTATCACCTCTTGCTGTTTGTCTAGACAAAGTCAGCATAAATCCCAAAACTAATTCAGCAACAGCATTCATTGCACCTTCTGCAGCATTAATTACTCGAATGTTTTTTTCTTTAGCTGCCACTTGATCAACGTTATCTAATCCAACTCCAACCCGGGCAATGATTTTACATTTATCAGCTTTTTCGATCATCTCTCGTGTGATAGTAGTTCGACTTCGAACAATCACAATATTGAAAGTAGAAATTTTTTCTTTAATCTGTTCAGGAGTAATTTTTGGTTCATAAGAAACTTTCAATCCATTATCCTGCAATATTTTATTCAAAACCGGATCTACTTCATCACAAATTAAAACAGAATCATCAAATCCCATGTAATTAAGAAAAAAACTACAGAATATAACTCATTAAGAATAGAAAAATAGAAAAAGTTGAGTTTAGTACCTATCTAAGGTACTGGTGGTAATGTTGGTATTACTTCCCATAAAGGAATCATACCTGCATCTTTCATTTCAGAAGCTACTTCATCAGTGTATAGACCATGAATGTTTACTGCTGGATGTGCAATACTGTTCATTCCCATTGGAGGGACAGCATCACTTGGGTTACCCAATGCGTAAGCATATGATGGAACTGGTGCTGGAATTACTCCTGCATCAACCAATCTTGGATTCAATCCAAATGGATCACCTGCTACAAATACCGTAGCTGCGCCAGTGTAAATTGCGGCATAGTCGTGATTAACTGCTGCATATGCACCTGGTTCGTCAAATACCAAATCAACAATCATTCCTTGTGAGCCACCGAGTAACCATGTTTCAGTTGCTGCGGATTGTACTCTGTTACCTTGTGTAACTCTGTCCAAGATTTCACCAACAATGTGGAAAAATACTGGTTCGTTACCTTGGTTTTCAACAAAGAGTCTTACATGCTGATCATTTTCAACAAATAAGAGTTGTGATTGGTACTGCTTGTGTTCAAGTCCATTCCATGGTTGTGCAACAAAGATGTTCTTGTTTGCATCACCTTTTACAAGGATGTTATGTAACATGTTTGGTACATAACCAAATTGCATTCCGTTAACAACTGTTGCAGTGTTTTGATGTCCGAACATTTTTCCGGCATCATAATTACCTTCAGGTGTAAGGTACAATTGGTTGTATTGGAGTGTGAACTCTAATGCATCTGCATCGTAGAACTGTCTGTCTAATGTTACTTTGCCATTACTAACTGCTGTTTTCTCGACCATTAATTTGTTGTAACCATCGATTGGGTCAACAATTGTTAGTCCGTACATGCCGGAAAGAACGTGTTGATCCATTCCAATGAGTTTGACACCAGAACAATGGTATTTGAAAACACCAGCTGCTTCTGCAATGTAGCAGTATTGACTTGTTTCACCCGGATTAACGGATTCAAAGTTTCCTGCAGACATTTGTGATGCATGCATGTCGTTACCGTGTCCAGTAACTTCACCTGCTGGGATGGTTAGTGTCATTTTTACGACATCACCTTGAGTAACTCTTAGTGTTGGTCCTGGGACTTGTCCACTAAAGGTCATTGCATTGAATGTCTTTCCTCCCATGATTGGAAGGGTAACACTTTCGCCAGTCAAGTTGAACTCTACGACTTTTCGTCCAGAGTCTGCTAATGCGCCACAATCAGTTTCTGCGAATGCCTCTGGCATTACAAGCTGTAAACCGCCCATTTGGTGGATTTGTTCAATTACATCGGCATTCATTTTTGAAACGTCGAGTGATTGTCCACTAATTTGGGTTTGTGTGTATGTGCTTCCGAATAAGGTTGCCCCCATTACAGCGACTGCTGCAATAGTAAAGAGCATACTGATACGCTTATTCATTATGCAACGTGTTCATGTTTCATATATAATAATTCCCATTTTACTACCTAAAAATAAAAAAAAATCACTAGAAAAAGAATGAATAATGGTAAAATAAAGAAAAATCAATATGAAATTTAGATTAGATGAAGATTCACTAGGCAAAGTCAAAATCCCATCAGACGCATACTATGGAGCATTTACAGGAAGAGCAGTAAAACAATATCACGTAACAGGAAACAAAGCACATCCGAATTTAATAAAATCATTTGTCATGATAAAAAGATCTGCAGCAATTGCAAACATGAAGACAAAAGCAATTGATGCAAAACGTGGAAATGCAATAGTTTCTGCATGCGATAAAATCTTGGCAGGAAAATTCACAGACCAATTTGTAATCGATATGATCAATTCAGGTGCTGGAACAGCTTTCAACATGAATTCAAATGAAGTAATTGCAAATGTCTCCTTAGAAATACTACACAAAAAGAAAGGTCAGTATCAACACCTACATCCAAATGATCATGTAAACATGTCACAGTCAAGTAACGATACTTATCCAACTGCAATGCATGTTGCAATTCTAATTAATCTAAAAGATACGATTCCAGCAATTGACACACTAATAAAATCATTAACAAAAAAAGCAAAAGAATTTTCATCATTTAAAAAAATTGGAAGAACACATTTGATGGATGCATTACCAGTAACACTTGGAAGTGAATTTACAGCTTATGCTACATCAATTACAAAAGCACGAAATGTAATTGTTTCATCTCAAAAAGAATTACAAAACATAGCACTAGGAGGAACTGCAGTCGGTACTGGAGCCAACACTCCAAAAGGTTATAGAAAAATTGCAATAGATGAACTTGCAAAGATTTCAAAATTATCTCTAGTTCCAGAAAAAGATATGCAGTTTGGATTGCAAAGTAAATTTGCAGTAGCAAATCTTTCAGGGGCATTACGTAACTTAGCACTTGAAATTGGCAAACTTGCAAATGACATCAGATTAATGGCTTCAGGTCCAGTTGCAGGTCTTTCAGAATTAGGAATTCCTGCAGTGCATGCCGGCTCTTCCATCATGCCAGGCAAAGTAAACCCATCACTAGCAGAATGCATGAACATGATTTGCTTTAACATAATTGGAAATGATACAGCCGTGTCATATGCAGCACAAAGTGGACAGTTTGAACTAAATGTAATGATGCCAGGTATGCTAAAGTGCATGCTTGAATCTACAGACATGTTGAAAAATTTCTTACCAATATTTTCTGCAAATCTAATTGATGGATTATCTGCAAACAAAGAAAAACTTCAAAGTAACATAGAAAACAGTCCAGTGATCGTAACACTTCTCACACCAAAGATTGGTTATCTAAAATCTGCAGAACTGTTCAAAGAATCCCTAAAAACTGGAAAATCAATTAGAGAATTAGTCACATCAAAGAAACTGATGGACAATAAAGAAATTGATGCATTGTTTAGATAAATCATGGCAAAGATTTTCGTAGAAGCATACGGATGTTCTGCTAGTTTTGCAGACTCGGAAATGATTTCAGGATTAATTGTAAACGGAGGTCATACACTAGTCAAAGATTCTTCAGAATCAGATTTGAACATAGTAGTAACATGTTCGGTAAAAGATTCAACTGCAAATAAAATGATGCATCGAATTAATTCTCTGAAATCAAAACCATTAGTTGTTGCAGGTTGTCTTCCAAAAGCTGAACAAAACACAGTAGAAAAGATCACTCAAAAAGCAAGCTTGCTAGGACCAAACTCATTAGGAAAGACATTACAAGTTATAGATTCGACATTAAGAGGAATAAAACAAGTAGCACTAGAAGATTCTGACCTATCAAAAGTAGGATTACCAAAAGTAAGATTGAATCCAGTAATCGGAATTATTGAAATTGCAAGTGGGTGTATGAGTGAATGTACTTTTTGTCAGACCAAATTATCTAAAGGCGATCTCAAGAGTTACAGATTAGGAGATATTGTTAGACAGGTTGAAACTGAAATAAGTGAAGGATGTAAAGAAATTTGGTTAACTTCAACAGATAATGGATGTTATGGTTTGGATATCAATACAGATTTGCCTACTTTGATAAATGCTGTAACAGAGATTACAGAGGATTTTATGATAAGAGTAGGTATGATGAATCCAATGTACATGCCAAGAATAAAGAATGAATTGATAAAGTCATTTGATAGCGATAAAGTTTACAAATTTCTGCATATCCCTGTACAGAGCGGCAGTAACAAAGTCCTAAACGATATGAAACGAGGTCATACTGTAAACACGGTCAAAGAAGTAGTAAAAAAAGCTAAAGAGCGATTTGAAAACTTTACAATTTCAACTGATGTCATAGTAGGATTTCCATCAGAAACAAATGAAGATTTTGAGAAAACATTCGAACTCATTAATGAAATACGCCCAGACATCGTGAATCTTTCAAAGTATAGTGCAAGGCCAGGTACAGAAGCTGCAGAATGGGATCAGATAGAAGCATCAGAAGTAAAAAGAAGAAGCAGAGTCATCTTCAATCAAATAAATAAAATTTCATTAGAGAATAACCAAAAATGGATCGGTTGGAAAGGCAAAGTTTTGTTTGATGAAGAGACTAGTGAAGGGATCAAAGGAAGAAACGAGGCATACAAATCAGTATTTGTCAAAGATAAAATCAAGATCGGCCAGACTCATACAGTCGAAATAATAGATGCAACTACGCATAGTATTCTTGGAAAGATCGTAAGCTAATTTTTTTAGATTGAAGATTTGATTAAAATAACGTAAGAAGGTTTTTTATCCAAATCAGTGAATAACACTTGAAATGACTTTTCAAGTAAAAGAACCGATCTTAATTATTGGTTTAGGTGGCGCAGGCTCAAAATTAGCAATACAAGCCAAAGATACTATAAATTCAGATTGTCTAATTATCAGCAATGATCAAAAAGACCTACAATCAGAAAATGATTCAATCAAGGTTTCTACTGATTCAGTCATCAATCCATCTGTTCAGTTAATCAGAGGCTCAACATACAAAGTGGCAGACCAGATAAAGTCCAAAATTTCAAACTATTCTACAATCATACTAATGACCAATTTAGCAGGAAAAACAGGGTCTGCAATATCTCCTGTAGTCTCAGAAATTTGTAAAGAATCAGACAAAGGACTAATTTCATTTGCAATAATGCCATTCAAATACGAAAAAGATAGAATTTTCAATTCAGGTATTTCATTAAAAAGAGTGAAAGCAGATTCACAGTGTACCGTTGTTCTAGATAACGATTCATTATTAGAAAGTAATCCAGATTTAAGCCCAAAGACATGTTACAAAATTGCAAATGATGCAATAATGCATGTAGTTAGTTCATTGAGTTCCTCAGAAATTCCAAATGAAACAAACATACTAACAACTAGCAAAGATGGTCAAAAAATCGAAGAATCTTTAAGAGATTCACTCAAAATGTTATATGAAAATGCACCACCACACTCTGTAAAGCATTCAATGCTCTATGTGGTAGGCGGAAACAATATTCCAGCAGGAGTATTAAATTCAATTTCAAATCTAACCAATGGAATACTAGGTGAATCTAGTTCACATATTGATATGTCATCATCTTCAAGTGAATCAAAAATAGTAATGTTATCTTCCATTCAAGGAATGACAAAATTCGAAAAATATGATCCACTGGGAATTATTCCTCAAGAAGATACGCTTGATTGGACACATCCTGACTGTAGTATTGATTATAAATTAGATCTATACCAATTAGAATAAAATTATCTTTTAATAATTTTTAGAAACTAAATTTTTATTTAGATTTTTTAACTGTTTTTTTAGCTGGAGCATCTTTCTTTACTTCTTTAGCTGGAGTTTCTTTTGGTGTTTCTTTCTTTACTTCTTTAGCTGGAGTTTCTTTTGGTGTTTCTTTCTTTACTTCTTTAGCTGGAGTTTCTTTTGGTGTTTCTTTCTTTACTTCTTTAGCTGGAGTTTCTTTTGGTGTTTCTTTCTTTACTTCTTTAGCTGGAGTTTCTTTTGGTGTTTCTTTCTTTACTTCTTTAGCTGGTGTTTCTTTCTTTACTTCTTTAGCTGGAGTTTCTGGTTCATCAGTAAATGGGGAAACCAAAATGTAACCTTCATCTGTTTTACTCATTCTAACTCTAATTTTTCGTGGAGGACTACGTACC
Source organism: Nitrosarchaeum sp. AC2 (assembly GCF_013407385.1). Taxonomy (NCBI): domain Archaea; kingdom Thermoproteati; phylum Nitrososphaerota; class Nitrososphaeria; order Nitrosopumilales; family Nitrosopumilaceae; genus Nitrosarchaeum; species Nitrosarchaeum sp. AC2. The sequence goes on from NZ_CP030847.1 coordinate 1,319,759, forward strand.
CCTTTTGACCAAATAATATGAGCAAGATCTTCTTCAATTTTGATTTCAGATGTCTTCATGTGATGTCGAGCAAATTCTTTAATCATGTTAATAGCTCGTGGTGCACGATGTGTATCCACTGAAAGTAAAACTTTACCTAAATTGATAGTATACACTCTTTCTAATTCTTGAGACATCTAGCCAACCTCCACATCTGTTGATCTCCAAGCTCTACGCTTTGGATTTGATCTAACGTCTCTTTTAGTCCTAAGAATAATCCAAGCTGGGACAGCTGAAGTCTGTCTAGTCTTTTTTAACAGACGAATTTTTCTTGGAGATGACTTGCGTGCAGCCATATTTTTCAGGCACGAAGAGCTCTTTTTAAATGAATCTCAGGAATTTAGGCGATGTGTAATTTGTTTTAGTATTCTTGCAGAAGCTCCCCAGACAATTTTATTTTGATACTCAAAGGTAAACATTTCTTGAATTCGGTTATGACTTGGGTCGGGATCCTTGGCCATTGTTTTCAAAAAAGGATCTAAAGGAATATGAAAAATTTTTTCTACTTCGTTGTTTGCTGAAAGCGATGTGATTTCATCAACTATTGAAACAAATGGCAAGATAGTAAAACGAGAATTAAGAGTTACAACTGGTTCCAGTTGCCCTGTTACTTGTTCTTTTGAAATTCTCAAACCAATTTCTTCTTCAGTCTCACGTAATGCAGTATCTAAAAGATCAGAATCGCTAGAATCAAATTTTCCTCCTGGAAACGAAATTTCCCCAGCATGAAAATTCAGATGCTTTGGTTTTTCAGTCATAACTACAAACGGTTCTTTTCCATAAATCACAACAAGTACAGATGCTAGTTTGTTTGTTCCATTATTCTCTAAAACAGGATTGATTTTACTTGAGAGTAATGATTTCAAAGTTTTCAGATCCATCATAGATATTTGAATTATCTATTTTATGGAGTTTTTGTTTAAAGGTTTTAACCAAGTTAAATTGGAGATTCTTTGTGGCAATAATCTACGAAATAAATCCACCAAAAATACCAGATGGAGAGATATCAGATGATGAAATAAATTCATCAGTTGAAAAACTCCTACAAAGAGTTTCAGATATTAGTAATTTTTGTGATGGCATACACGTAACAGATTCTGTATTAGGCACTAAACGAGTTTCGGCATTATCTATTGGGAGATTATTAAAGAGCATTCATCCTAATTTGCAAATTACCATTAGCATGAGAGTTAGAGACAAAGATATGAATTTGATTAAACATCTCACCCAAGAATCAATAGAATTGAAATTAGATGGAATTTTAATTTTAAAAGGAGATCCATCCAAAGAAAATCCAACAGATTCTGGTCTAATTCCAAGTCAAGTTGTAAAGGAATTAAACGAGTTAGGCTATGGAAATAAAATTGACTTTTTCTTGTCATTACCTAGTAACCCTAACTTTGAAAAAATTCAGAAAAAAATTGCCGCCAAACCAAAAGGTTTCATGACACAAGTAATTCATTCTACAGAACAAGTTCAAAGAATTTCTAACGAATTAAGACCAAAAGGATTGAGAATTATCCCATGTGTGTTATTACCCTCAGATAAAAACAATAATTCAGCAAAGTTTTTGGAATTAGATTGGTCAAATTACAAAGAAAACCCATCTAATTTTATTAAACAAATTCATAATATGTCAGGAGATGTATTGGTTACATCACCAAATGATTTTACATTTGCAAAAGAAACACTAATGAAAATCTAAAGCACAAAATATTGTGATTCTGGATGATGTACCACAATTGCTGCTGTAGATTGCTCAGGAATTATTTGCCCAGATTCAGTTAGCGTCATTCCAGATTTTTCTGGTTCAAGCAGTTTCCAAACTAGTTCATGCTGCATTACATCAGGACAACTTGGAAATCCCCAACTGTATCTAAGACCTCCTTTTTCTCCCAGTTTGAATTCAGATTTTATTTTACGATTTATCCACTCTGCTAGTGCCTCAGCAACTTCAACTGCCAAACCATGCAAATAGTATGCATCAGTATACTTGTCTTCTTTGTTCCATTTCTCTATAACATCTGAAGCTTTAGTTCCAACTGTAACTGCTTGAAATGCAACAATATCATCTTCGCCAAAATAATCAGTAAGACATAGATGACTAGATTTTGAAGAACGCGGAAAATCAAATACAACACTATCGCCTTTTGGATCATCAACTACAAGTTTTCCATCTTTATTGTGACATTTGAAAAATCCATAAACAATTTCGGGTTCAAATAATTTTTCTCTAATTATTCGAATTTTCCACTCATTTAGCAATATTTCATGATCAGCCTCAGAGTCAGACCCAGCCTTACCACGTAATCCCCATGATAATTTGAATAATGATTTTTTGTCAATCAATTCCCAAACTTCATTCATTTTGATTTGATCAGATTTCAATCGTATCGGAATTCCAATAATTGATGGAGTATGCGGTACCACGGGTTTAGTATCACTTTTTGGAAGAGAAGAGGTGTCAACAACCACCGTAGACCTATCTTTCCAATTTTCAAGTTTCTCCTTCCACTGAGCTATGAATTTAGGTTTTTCATTTGAAACTAGCGTATCCATAGTTTTCAATCCTTCAAACATTGTATTACAATAAAATACTCCAGATTCGTAAATGCCATCTTCTTTTGCAATTCTGTTGATATAGTTACTATTGATTGCAGCACCACCGCATAAAATTGGAATTTTCATTTTATTTTTTCTTGCATGTTCTACAAAATATTGCATCTGCTTTGATGTAGAAACCAAAAGTGCAGACAGTCCTATAGCGTCAGGATTCACTTCATCAATTTTTTCCAAGAATTTTTGTAATGGAACTTGTTTTCCAAGATCATAAACAGTATAACCATTATTTTGGAAGATTGTTTTAACTAAATTCTTTCCAATATCATGAACGTCACCATAAACGGTTCCAAGAACCAGTTTACCTTTTGATGTACCTTCTTCTCTAATCAGATATTTTTCTAACTCTCCTACCGCTGCCTTCATACATTCAGCAGATTTGAGAACAAATGGGAGAATTAATTCTCCTGAACCAAATTTATCACCAACCTCCTTCATAGCAGAGAGTAAATCCTCGTTTAGTGTTTTGATTGCACCATCATGAGTAACTTCAGGAGGCGCATTCAAAGAAAGAACTCCATCATGATCTTCAATTATGTCATTTTTGCCTATCTTTTCTGCAATAGCAGAGACTACATCATTTTGTATTCCGTCTTTGAGTCTATTTACAATTCTAAAGTTTGCACGTTTTCCAGCGGGCCATGTTGGATCTACATCCTCTTTTTTAGAAGTATCACTTACTAACGAACCTGCTTTCTCAAAATGAATAATTAATTCAGAAAGGGCATTTGGATGAGTATTAAAGATTAAATCTTCAGCAAGTTTTTTTTCTTTTTCATTAATTTCCCCATAAGGAATTATCTCTTTTGCATTTACTATAGCTGTGTCAAGTCCATATTTTACTGCATGATACAAAAATACAGAATTGAGAATTTTTCGAGCGTATGGTGCTAATCCAAAACTAATATTACTTAATCCCAAAGTAGTAAAAGAATTTGGAAATTTTGCTTTGACAAGTTTTATTCCTTCCAAAGTATTTTTTCCTGCATCCAAGAATTCATCTTCCCCAGTAGCAAGTGTAAATGTAAGAACATCAAAAATAAATTGCTCAATTTTTAATCCATATTTTTTTCCTGTTTCATAAAGTAATTCTGCAGTTTCAACTTTCTCTTGAGGAGTTTTTGCCATGCCTTTTGGTCCAATACACAGTGCAATTGCAGGTAAACCATACTTTGCCATAATTGGTGCAAGACGTTCAAATCTACTCCCATTACCTTCAAGATTAATTGAATTAATTATTGGTCGTCCAGGAATTTGTTCCACAGATGCTTCTATCACATCAGGATCTGTCGAATCAATAACTAGTGGAGCATCAATTTCTAAACTTAATTTTTTAACAAGATTTAACATGAATTGTTTTTCATCAGCTCGTTCAGTAGTTGCAACACAAATATCAAGACAGTGTGCACCGTCCTCTACTTGCGTTCTTGCCAAGTCAATTAATCCATCATAATCATCATTGAGTACAAGCTGTTTTGCTTTTCTAGAACCTTGAGTATTGATTCTCTCACCAATTATTAGAGGTGGAGGTAATTGCTTCAAATCAACTGCTTTTTGTGCTGAGCTAACTCTAGGAATAGTCAATGTGATAAATTCTCCTCAGTTTTTCTAAATACTTAACCCTTGACAGAATAAGCTTTTTCGTCAATTACTTTCCGTAGTACAGCAATATGCTCAGGATTTGTTCCACAACAACCTCCAATAATTCGAACCTTTTTGTATTGTTTAAGAAAATCACCTAACAATTCACCCATCTTTTGAGGAGTCATTTTGTAAACTGCTTGTCCACCTTGATTTTCAGGCATGCCAGCATTTGGTACCACCAGTAAATTATGCTCATTTTGCTCATCAAGCCATCTAACACTTGGAGTCATTTCAGCTGGACCAGTAGAACAATTCAAACCAAAAACATCAATCCCCATATCAGATACGGTGGTATATGCAGCTTGGATATTTGTTCCAAGTAACATTTTTCCATATTGATCTAAAGTAGTATTTGCAATAATCGGAACTTTTTTTCCAGTTTTCTTCATTGCATTATGACATGCCTCAATTACAAGTTTAACTTCCAAAATATCTTGACTTGTCTCAATTAAGAGAGCATCAACTCCTCCAAGAATCAAACCTTCTGCTTGTAATTCAAATGCATTTCTAATTTCACCTAGAGGTTTTTGTCCTAAATCAGGATCGTTTGAGCTTGGAAGATAACCAGATGGACCCATTGAACCAATTACATATCGAGGTTTGTCAGTATATTCTGAACAAACTTCAACTGCTAGTTGTGCTATTTTTTTATTAAACTCTATTGTTTGATCACCAAAACCATATTCATCCAATTTAATTTTGTTTGAACCAAATGAATTAGTTTCAATGCAATCAGAACCTGCATCCAAATAATTTTTATGAATTTTTTTTATCCAATCAGGATGAGTGATAACTAAACCATCGTTAAACCCATCTTGATTATTTGGAAAATCTTCAGGTTTAGGATTATATTTTTGAATCTCTGTTCCCATTGCCCCATCAAAAAGCAATATTCTATTTTGTAATGCAGTAAGAAACGGTTCTTTTTGTACCAATTATTTTTAAAATGTCCAAGTACAGTTTAACTCTTTTGAGAAAAACCCTCAAAGAATAGGGGGTTAATCCGTATATTGAAATTAGGTGAAATGAAGTTTCTAATACATTTATGCAAAATATTCAATTAAACAATCTAGTTCGTAGTGCGACATTTTTTCAACATGCAGGAATCTCGATGGTCTTTGTATTCATGCCATTAATTGCAAAAGGAGTCACAAGTTCTATTTTTGAGATTGGTTTGATCATAGCATCATTTAGCTTTGCACAAATATTATCAGAAATTTATTTTGGCAGACATTCAGATAAGAAAGGAACTAGGCTCAAATTTATCAGAATTGGCTTTATTGGATGCGCCATTACCTTTGGTCTACACTATTTTGCAGACGATATAACATTGCTATTTCTAGTAAGAATTGCTGCAGGTGTTGCAAGCGGCATTATGATTCCAGCCATGATTGCCTATACCTATGAGGCAAATATTGAAAAGAAAAGAGCTGCAACTGTAATCTCATTTCATGCATTAGGATGGCTTGCAGGAATTGCAGCCGCAGGTCTTGCAAGTGATCTAAAGTTACTTTTCATGATGAGTGCTGCATCGTTTACAATTGGATTAATTTTTACATTTAAGATGCCAAATCCGGTGCAAGAAAAGGAAATAGAACCAGGTACAACAAAAAAAGTTATTTCAAAAAATAAATTTCTGTTTACATCATTATTACTAAGACATGTTGGAGCTGCTGCAGTATGGACCATATTTCCAATAATGTTAATGGAAAAATTAGGAGCAGAACTTTATCAAGTATCAATTGTATATGTTGCAAACACATTGACTGCATTTATCCTGATGAATTTAATGGCAAGCAAAATCAAAATTTCAAATGTAACTAAATTTAAGATGGGCATAGGTTGTACAACATTTGTATTTGTGGGATTATCAATAATTACAGAATGGTGGATGGCAATGCCATTTATGGCACTTGTTGGAGGAACTTGGGCATTTTTATTTATTGGAGGAAACTTTCATCTTATGGATAACAATCCTCGTTCTACATCAACTGGAATATTCAGTTCAACAATATCAATCGCTACTGTAATCGGTCCTGTAATTGGAGGAAGTATTGCATTTGTATTTGATTATATTGCAGTGATGTATTTTGCCATAGCAGTAATCATTGTTGGATTTGTAGTGTCTCTAAAAATAAAAGCTGAAAAGATTAACGAAGTCCCCATCTAGACATTACCTTATTTTCAATTCGCTTAAAGATAATTCCATCAATAACAATACCAATCATCATAATTACTAACATTATTGCAAATACTTGAGAGATATCATTTAGTTGTCGTCCTACATTAAGTAAAAAGCCCAATCCTAGAAATGAAAATAGCAATTCTGCTCCAATTACACCTCGCCATGCAAAAGCCCAACCTTGTTTGAAACCTGAAATCAAATGAGGAAATGCTGCAGGAATTAAGACATATGTGGCTAATTGAGTGCCTTTGGCTCCCATATTTCGTGCAGCCTCAATATAGTGGGGGTTGATGGTTTTCACTCCAGTATAGGTAGAGATTGTTATTGCAAACATCGAACTAACTGCCGTGACAAAAATAATTCCACCATCAGTTAATCCAAACCACAATATTGCTAATGGGACCCAAGCAACAGAAGGAATTGATTGCAATCCCAATACCAAAGAACCAATAGTTTGATTTACAGTTTCTATTCTAGCCATTAAAATTCCAAGCAACATTCCGCCAACTATTGCAATAGTCAATCCAATCAATAATCGTAAAAGACTAGTTCCAATTCCAAAGAACAAGCTACCATCGGATGCAGTATAAACTAGATCTTCAGCAACTTCATAAGGTGACGGAAATAGATTATTTGGCCATACACTAGACATTGCAATAAGTTGCCAAATTACAACAATAGCAATATAGAAAATAATTTGTTTAACTAGAGAAGGTTTTTTCATCATACATCACTAATTTTTCTTAACCTCAGGTCGTAATTCTGATAAAATTTCTTGTTGAAGCGGAAATAAATTTTGATCCTCAACTAATCGTGGTCGTTTGTAATCAATGTTAATGACTTTTTTAATTGTGGATGGCCTATTACTAAATACTGCAACTCTAGTTCCAAGTACTGTAGCTTCAGTTACATTGTGAGTTACAAATAAAATTGTCTTTTTTGTTTTCTCCCAAATCAATTGCATTTCAACGAGTAACAAATCTCTTGTTTGTGCATCAAGTGCTGCAAATGGTTCATCCATTAGTAATACATCAGGGTCCATAACAAGTGCTCTAGCTATCGCTACTCTTTGTTTCATTCCAGTTGAAAGTTGGTATGTATACGAATCAGCAAATTTTGTCAACTGCATCATATCCAGATATCTTTTGGATATCTGAGCACGCTCTTCTTTTGGAATTCCTGCCATTTTTAATCCAAATTCTACATTATCTTGAACTTTCAACCAAGGAAACAATGCACCCTCTTGAAAAACAATAATTCTTTCAGGGCCAGTGGATGTTACTGGTTTTCCATCAAAGAAAATTTCACCCTCATCAGGAGTTTCCAAACCTGCCACTATTCGTAAAAATGTAGATTTACCACATCCAGATGGACCAACCAGACATACAAACTCACCATCTTCAATTTGTAAATTCACGCCACCTAATGCCTTGAGACGATGACTGTCATGTTTGAAATATTTTACAATATTTTTAGCCTCAAGTTTGGTCATTATTTACTAAAACCTCCTGTGATTGGGAATTTGAATTTTTGTCAAAGAAAAGTCCATCTAAGTTATACCCATGTCTTCCTAGATAACCAAGTGAGTCCGCTCTTTTAGCGATTGTGTTAATTGAGCTTACAATTGGATCCGAAGTAATTTCTAAATTAGATAATGATTCATCAATTAATTCAACTGGTAATGATTTACCCATTTCATTTTTCATAAAATCAAAGAAAATAGTTTTAGTTTCTTCTTTATTGGAATTAATCCAATCCGCTGTTTGCTGATGTGCTTCAAGCCATTTCTGTATAATTTCAGGATGTGAATTCACATATTCTTCTTTAGCAATCAACACCACGGTTGCAAACTTGTTTTCAGGCCAAAGTTCATTTTCATTAAACAATCTTGTTCCACCCAATTGTTGAACCAATATTGTAGCAGTAGGTTCTGGAACCCATGCACCATCAATATCCCCCTTTGCAAATAATATGTAGATATCAGAGTTACCAGTATTCAAAATAATTACAGAACCACCCTTTTCGGCAGGCTTTAATCCATTATCAGAAAGATAAGTTCGAAGAGAAATATCCTGTGTGTTTCCAATTTGAGGAGCAGCAATTCTTTTTCCAGCAAAATCAACAACAGATTTAATTTCAGATTTTGGATGAACAATAAAACTAACACCTCCACTTGCAGCACCAGATAAAATTTTCACATCATGTTGTTCAGATTTCAAAAATGCATTGATTGCAGGTCCAGGACCAACATATGCAATATCAACAGAACCGGCAAAAATCGATTCAATTACCTGAGGTCCAGAATCAAACAAGATCGGTTGAATATCAATGTCACTTCCAATGTGATTTGAAAAAAATCCTTTTTCAATTCCAACAATTGGTATTGCATGAGATATGTTGGGAAAGTATGCCACTCTAATCTTGTTTTCATGCGTATTTTGATCCTGATTTGTTATAATTCCTACAGAGATCAAAGTTATTACCACAACACCGATCAAGATATAGATCTGAATTTTCATAAAACAGCGTTATATTCTGGCTGTTAAATAATCATCGAATTTTAGCTCAAGCTAGTTTGAGAATTTTTTGATTTTTTCAGCGTAACACAAAAGATAAATTCCAAATTACGACGGGGAATGTGTTTTATGGCTGAAAAAGGAATTCTTGCATTTTCTGGTGGATTAGACACATCAGTTGTGATAAAATACCTTCAAGAAGAATACAACATGGATGTCATCACAGTAACTGTTGATGTAGGTCAAGGCGATGATCAGAAAAAAATTGAAGCTAAAGCCAAAAAACTCGGAGTAATAAAACACTACAATATCGACGCCAGAAAAGAGTTTGTTGAAAATTTCATTTTTCCGTCAATCAAAGCAAATGCACTCTATCAAAAAAAATATTGCTTAGCAACTGCATTAGCTAGACCATTAATTGCAGAAAAAGTTTTAGAAATTGCAAAAAAAGAAAAAGTAACATCATTAGCTCATGGTTGTTCAGGTAAAGGAAATGATCAAGTTAGATTCGACATTACATTACGTTCTGGTTCTGATTTACCAATCATTGCACCAATTAGAGATAAAAATTTAGACAGAGTGACTGAATTAGAGTTTGCAAAAAAACATGGAATCGAAATTGACTCAGTTGCAAAGAGATTCAGCATTGATCAAAATTTGTGGGGACGTGCGATTGAAGGTGGAGTACTAGAGGATCCATACAATGAACCTCCAGAAGATGCATTCATTTGGGTAAAAACAAAAAATTTGCCAGATAAACCAACATACTTGGAAATAAAATTTGAGAAAGGAATACCAGTTTCAGTAGATGGAAAAATTCTTGAACCAATAAAATTAATTGAATATGTAAACAAAAAAGCAGGAGATGCAGGAGTCGGAATTGTTGATCATATAGAAGACAGAGTTGTCGGAATTAAATCTCGTGAAGTTTATGAAACACCAGGAGCATTATGTCTTATTGAAGCTCATTCAGATTTAGAAAAAATGGTCCATACTAAACATGAAAATAAATTCAAATCAATTATCGATGATGAATGGGCATACCTTGCCTATTCAGGATTATGGCAAGACCCATTAAAACAGGATCTTGATGCATTCATTCAGGCATCACAAAAACCAGTATCTGGAACTGTAAAACTAAAGCTCTTCAAAGGAAGCATTCGTGTTGTTGGACGAAAATCAGACTATTCATTATACAATCACAAGATCGCCACTTATGGTACTGAATCAACTTTTGATCAAAGATTGGCAAAAGGATTTGTAGAATTGTGGGGAATTCAATCAACAGAAGCTAATAAATTACAAAAGAAAAGGTCAACAAAAACATGAACTGTCAAGAATGTGATGCAACTCTTAACATCCCAGACGACGCCTCTGTTGGAGAGATAATCTCCTGTCCTGATTGTGGCGCTGACTTTGAGATCGCAAAAAAAAATGGATCTACTGTTGAGCTAAAACAAGCAGAAAGTGTAGGCGAAGACTGGGGAGAGTAATGTCAAAAATCTGTATTGTGTTTGATCGCCTAAGATCAGAAGAGAAGATGCTCGAGAAAGAGGCATTGAATCTAGGTCACGAGGCAGTAATGCTAGATGCTAAGATTACCCAAATCAATACAGATAGTAAAAAAAGCGATTTTGATTTTGGAAACGTGGTTTTAGAAAGATGTGTTAGTTATTTTAGAGGACTTCATTTTACTGCCAGTCTTGAATTTATGGATGTACCAGTACTCAACAAATTTTTTGTTGCCTATCAATGCGGAAATAAAATGTTCATGACTCTAATGCTAAAAAAATACAATGTACCAACACCAAAAACATATTTTTCGTTTTCAAGTGAAAGTGCATTAGAGAATATAGAAAAAATTGGATATCCACTAGTAATCAAACCGGTCATTGGAAGTTGGGGAAGGGGAGTTATGCAAATTAAAGACAAAGATACTGCCGATGCATTATTTGAGATCAGAGATATTACTGATAGTCCACACGATAGAATTTTCTACCTTCAAGAGGTGATAAATAGACCGCCAAGGGATATTCGAGTCATCACAATTGGGGACGAACCAATAGCAGCAATGTATAGAAAATCATCAGGTGGTTTTAAGACAAACATAGCATTAGGGGCAGACCCAGAATTATGTGAGATCACAAAAGAGATCGAAGATGTAGCAATTAAAGCCTCAAAAGCTATGGGTGGAGGAATTTTAGGTATCGATATTATGGAAGACGAAAAACGCGGATTTGTTGTACATGAAGTTAACAATACTGTAGAGTTTAAAGGACTGTCAAAAGTTTCAAAGCGAAATATTCCAAAAGAAATGGTAGAATTTGCTTTAAACTATGTTAGGAAATAAATTATAGTTCATTATCGGGAGAGTTATGATAAAAGTCGGTGTTGTAGGAGCATCAGGTTATGTTGGTGGAGAAACACTTCGTCTTCTAGTAAATCATCCAGATGTTGAGATCACAATGGTTACCTCAAGACAACATGTGGGAGAATATCTCCATAGAATTCAACCTAGTTTGAAAGGATTTACCGATCTAACTTTCTCAGAATTAGATTATGATAAAATGACAGATAATTGCGATATTGTATTTACTGCAGTTCCACATGGAACTGCAACTGAAATTGTAAAAGCATTGTATGACAGAGGCCTCAAAGTCATAGATTTGAGTGCAGATTATAGATTACATACTGCTACTGATTATGATAAATGGTATGGATGGGAACATCCACATCCAGATTACTTACCAAAATCAGTATTCGGAGTACCAGAATTACATAGAGAGGCAATCAAGAAAGCTCAGCTAGTTTCTTGTCCAGGATGTATGGCAGTAACTTCCACATTAGCCCTTGCACCACTAATTCGACACGACTTGATTGACACAGAACACATCATTGTAGATTCAAAGATTGGATCATCTGGTGCAGGTTCTGGTTCAGGAACTGCTCATGCAATGAGAGCAGGAGTAATCAGACCATACAAACCAGCAAAACACAGACACACTGGAGAGATAGAACAGGAGCTAAGTGAAATAGCAGGTAAAAAAATTCATGTTTCAATGAGTCCACATGCAGTAGATGTAGTTCGTGGAATTTTGTGTACAAACCACACATTCATGAAAAAAGACATGGAGGAAAAAGAATTATGGAAAATATTTCGTGAGGCTTATGGTCAAGAGAGATTTATTCGATTGATTAGAGATAAAAAAGGATTGTATAAATTCCCAGATCCAAAATTCGTAGTCGGTTCAAATTTTTGCGATATAGGTTTTGACATAGATGAGGAAAATCATAGATTGATTGTAATGTCAGCATCCGACAACCTAATGAAAGGCGCAGCAGGTTCTGCAATACAAAACATGAATGTGATGTGTGGCTTTGATGAAATGGATGGCTTGAAGTACACTCCACTCACTCCAGTATAGAAATGATCACAATTAAAATCGGCGGAAGTGTAGTAGATAATTTACATCCATCAACTATTGCAGACATGAAAAAAGTTGCAGAGACAGAAGGATTAATCATAGTTCATGGCGGAGGAAAAGAAGTCACAAAAGTTTGTGAACAACTTGGAAAAGAACCGAAATTTGTAACATCACCTAGTGGAATAAAAAGCAGATACACAGACAAAGAAACTGCAGAGATTTTTACAATGGTAATTTCAGGAAGAATAAACAAGACAATTGTTCAGATGCTTCAAAAAAATGGAATAAATGCAATTGGATTGTCAGGAGTGGATGCAAGAATTATCGAAGCTGAAAGAAAAAAGACATTATTAATTATCAATGAGAAAGGTCGAAAACAGGCAATTGATGGAGGATATACAGGCAAAATTACAAAAATCAATGCGGAATTCATTAAATCGCTTTTAGCCCAGGGCCTAACACCGGTAATCTCACCCATTGCAATTAGCGAAGAGTCAGAGTTCCTCAATGTCGACGGAGACAGAGCCGCAGCATATGTAGCAGGAAATGTAGGTTGTGACAAGATATTATTCATAACAAATGTAGACGGACTCTTGATGGACGATAAACTGGTAACAAATCTAACATTAGCACAAGCAAAAGAAATTAGACCAAAAATAGGCCCAGGTATGGAAAAGAAGATACTAGCAGCTACTGAAGCTTTAGACATGGGAGTAAAAGAAGCACTTATTGGAAACGGTCAAAGAGAAAATCCTATATCATCAGCCATTTCACATGACAATTGTACGGTGATTCAAAATGACTGAAGATGACTTTATGGGCGGTTTGTATCAGAGGTTTCCAGTTACAATTGAAAAGGGAGTAGGGGCTCATGTTTGGGACATTAATGGAAAAGAATACATCGATTGTATGGGCGGATATGGTGTAGCAATTGTTGGACATCAAAATAAAAGAGTAGTAAATGCAATCAAAGAACAAGTAGATAAAATAATTACTGTACACAGTTCACTTTACAACAAAACAAGAGAAGAATTTCTCAAAACACTAATCAGTCTTGCACCAAAAGGCTTGACTCAAGTTCATCTAAACAATAGTGGAGCAGAAGCAATCGAAGCTGCAATAAAATTTGCAAGAAAGTTTACAGGTAAAAAAGGAATGGTTGCAATGAAAGGATCATATCATGGAAAATCACTTGGCGCATTATCATTAACATTTAATCCAAAATACAAAAAAGCATTTGAACCATTAGTTGAAAAAGTTTCTTTCGCATCATTTGGAGATATAGAGTCTCTCCGTTCTACAATTGATGATGACACAGCATTTGTTATTTTAGAACCAATACAAGGTGAAAGCGGAATCAACGTTGCACCAGATGGATTTTTACAAGAAGTAAGAAAACTTTGTAATGAAAAAGGAATCCTTCTAATTTTTGACGAAATACAAGCTGGATTAGGTAGAACAGGACGACTTTGGGCATGTGACCATTGGAACACAGCACCAGATATTTTATGTCTGGCAAAAGGAATTGCTGGTGGAGTACCAATGGGTGCAACTCTAGTAAGACCAGACATCCTTGCATCAATGAGTAAAGGCGAACACTCTTCAACGTTTGGTGGAAATCCACTTTCTTGTGCTGCAGGAATTGCAACTCTACAAGCACTTACTCAAGATAATCTCATTGAGAATTCTGAAAAGATGGGAAAACTATTCAGAGAGGGATTAGAGAAATTAAAAGAAAAACACTCCATAATCAGAGAGGTAAGAGGAAAAGGATTGATGATAGGAGTTGAATTGAAATTTGAGGTAAAAGATGTTTTGATGAATCTTATGAAGGAAGGCGTTCTTATGCTTTATTCAGGTAGAAATATTCTCAGAATACTTCCTCCACTTGTAATTTCTAAAGAAGACGTAGCGAAAGTCTTAGAAACCCTAGATGGTGTACTAACTATAGAGGAGCAAAAAAATAATGTATAAAGACAAAGTAGATGAAAAGATAATTAACTTTCTCAAAGAAGATTCAAGAGAATCATTTGTAGATATAGGTAAGAAACTAAAATTATCAGAATCCGCAGTTAGAAGAAGAGTAAAAAACCTAGTAGATAGTGGAACAATCAAAAGATTCACAGTTGAGGTAGGAGAAGAGAATGCAACAAGCGCTATTGTATTGATATCAGTAGACTCTACAACTGAAACCTCAAAAGTTTCAGAGAAACTTGCAAAGCTAGAAGGTGTAAAAGTAGTTTATGAGATTACAGGCCAGTACGACATCATTACAATAATTAGTGCAACAAACATCTCTGAGATCAATACCAGCATAGATGCGTTAAGAAAGATACCAGGAGTAATTGACACTAATACTGTGATTATTTTAAGAAAAGTGGCATAAAACGACTTTCGGCACATAATTTCTATACTTAACTAAATTAGGATCATCGCAAGTAATTTTCAGCGAAGTTAGTACGATTATGTTTATATTCTCAATTATTATCAACGTTTTCTGTAATGAAAGATCCGAATCACTATGCAGACATTTACAATGCATATGAAAAAAATCCAAGGAAGATTAGAGTATTAGATAGTACTCTAAGAGAAGGAGAACAACACCCTGGCGTTTCATTTACAAACAAACAACGAATACAAATTGCATGGATGTTAGATTATTTTGGAGTAGATCAAATAGAAATCTCTCCAGTTGTTTCATCTGATCACAAAGAAGCAACTAAAACAATTATCAAACAAGGATTAAAAGCAGATATTGTATCTCATGGAAGAGCTCTCAAAGAAGACATTGACATTTCATTGAGTTGTGATGCAAAGTGGTGCGCTGCATATCTTGGAATATCAGATATTCATCTTAAAGACAAATTACGAATAACAAGAGAAGAGGCACTTGACAGAGCAGTTGAAACAGTAGAGTATGCAAAATCACATGGATTAAAAATCAGATTCACAGTAGAGGATGGAAGTAGAGCAGAACCAGAATTTTTACTCAAAGTATGCAAAGCAATCGAAGAAGCAGGAGTAGATAGAATAAGTCTTCCAGATACGGTAGGAATTATGAGACCAATTGGAATGTATAATTTTGTTAAAACTGTAAAAGAGGTAATTGATGTTCCACTTGATGCACATGTCCATAATGATATTGGATTTGCAGTAGCAAATGCATTTTCTGCATGTGATGCAGGAGTAGATCAGATACACACCACAATTGACGGAATTGGAGAACGAACTGGAATTCCACCTCTTGCCGAAGTTGCAGTTGCATTGACTTATCTTTACAAATCACCAAACGATTTTAGATTAGACATGCTGTTAGATTTATCAAGATTAATTGAAGATTATACTTCGATTAAACCATATGACTCAAAACCAATAGTAGGTTCTTCAGCTTACAAACACAAAGCAGGAACACATCTTGCGGCAATTCTACGAAATCCTGCTGCATACGAACCAATCCCACCTAGAGCCGTTGGAAACACCCGTAGAATTGTATTTGGAGAATTAGCTGGAAAAACAGGAGCTGCCTATTTGATGTCCATTTTAGGCCTTGAAAAAGATGATGAAGGAGCCAAAGCAGTGGCAACAGGTCTAAAAGAACTCAGAATGGGTGATTTAATCGAGATTCCACTAGCAGATAGACTCGAAAAAAAGATAATTAATGATAAATAAAGAGGGAAAGTTGAGAGATAACATGTCAAAATGTGAAGAATGTGATGCAGATATTTCCATTCCAAAGGATGCTATGGAAGGAGAAATTGTAACATGTCCGGAATGTGGCGCAAGTTTTGAATTAGCAAAAGGCTCAGAAGGTTTCCAATTAAAGCCTGCCCAATCGGTTGGCGAGGATTGGGGGCAGTGAGTCCTGACATTACAATTCTTTATGATACCATCCGTTGGGAAGAAAAAGCTCTGCTAGAAGCAGGTAAAAAAAAGAACATCAACATACAGATGGTAGATTGCAAGAATTTAGCTTTGGATTTAGATAAAAAACCAGAAGATTATGGTCCAGTAATTCAAAGATGTGTTAGCTACTATCGAAATTTACATTCAACTGCTGCACTTGAAGGAATGGGTGTAAATGTTGTTAATTGTCTAAATACAGGAATTTTTGCAGGAAATAAATTATTTACACACATGTTATTAAAAAAATACGGGGTCCCAACACCATATGCATCTGTAGCATTTTCAAAAGATGCAGCAGTAGAACATTTAGAAGCACATGGATATCCAAAAGTAATCAAACCAACTGTAGGTAGCTGGGGAAGATTAATTTCAAAATTAAATGATAAAGATTCAGCAGAAGGAATTATTGAAAGTAGAGAGAGCATGTATCCAATATACCAAGTTCATTATTTAGAAGAATTTGTAAATAGACCACCAAGAGACATTCGAGCCATCATGGTTGGAGATAAGATTGTTGCAGCCATTTATAGAACTTCAGGTAATGGAAATTGGAAAACAAACATGGCACTTGGAGGAACCGCAGAACCATGTAAAGTTACACCAGAGATGGAAGAAATGTGCATAAAAGCTAAAAATGCAGTTCAAGGTGACATAGTTGGAGTGGATTTGATGGAAAGTGAAGAGCGAGGATTAGTAGTTCATGAAGTTAACAATACAACTGAATATAAAAATACGGTAAGAGTATGTGGAATAGACATACCTTCCTTGATGATTGACTACGTAATAAAAAATAAAAAGTGAGAATTGGAAACAACATTCACAGTAACACCAAGATTTGCAGTAAAGATGCTAGAGAAAGCACTTAGACTGTACACACCTTCACTTAATGAAAAAGCAATGGCGGAGTTTCTTGCAGATAAATGCGATGATTTAGGATTTGAAGACATTCACATAGATGAGGTAGGAAACATAATTGCAAAAAAAGGTACAGGTTCACCAAAAATATTACTATGTGGACACATGGATGTAGTTCCAGGAAAAGTCAAAGTTAGAAAAGAAGGAGATTCACTTTATGGTCGTGGTGCTTCAGATGCAAAGGCTCCACTAATGGCAATGTTGTTTGCCGCAGCATCAGTGCAAAACAATAACGGTACTGTGATTTTTGTAGGTACTGTAGATGAAGAAGGGAATGCAACTGGAGTGAAGAACCTAGTAAAAAATCACATGGACATAGATTACGCAGTATTTGGTGAACCAAGTGGGATTAAACAAGTCACTATCGCATACAAAGGAAGATTAGCAATCAATCTCAAAGTAAGTGTCAATGACAGTGCACATGCAAGTGCACCATGGCTTTCAAAAAATGCAATTGAAGAAACAATGATCTTTTCAAAAGAACTCAAAAAAGGTTTAGAGGCAGATCAAGATAAAAAAAGTAAAGGAATGTTGCTTACTGCAACATTAACTGAAATAAATGGCGGAACTAGCCACAACGTTACACCAAAAGAATGCGTATCCACTTTTGATATCAGAATTCCAGTAGATACGAATTGTAAGATAGTTGAACAAAAAATTTCTGTACTTGTAAATGAAATAGCAAAAAAAAGACAAGTTGAAGCATATTATTCAATTATTGATGAGACAGAGCCTTTTGAGGCGCCTCACAACTCTGCCATAGTCAGAGCATTTACTTTAGGAGTTATGGATGTGGAACATACAAGACCAACTCTAATTAGAAAAACTGGAACTGGAGACATGAATGTAATAGGAAACCAATGGAGTATTCCTGTAGTCACATATGGTCCAGGAGATCCACATGAAGCTCACACGATAGACGAAAAAGTATCCATCGACGAATATCTAAGAGGAATCGAAGTTTTAAAGAGAATGATACACCATTTAAAAAGACTACATGATAAAAACATGCAGTAATGCTTTGGTTTGTAGGTTTAGGAATTTCAGGATCCAAATCAATTCCTGTTGAAGCTCTAGAAGTTTTATCAAAAGCAGACATCATTTACCTTGAACAATTTACCAGTCCAATTGGAAAATCAGACTTGTTAAAAATTAAAAAAATGACAAACGGTGAAATCAGAGAAGGTAAAAGATGGCTAGTTGAAGATGGAACTGAGATTTTAAAACATGCAAAATCAAAAAAAGTAGTATTGTTATCCTATGGAGATCCTTACATTGCCACTACACATATTGAATTAAGAACCAGAGCCATTCAAGAAAAAATAAAGACCTACTCAATTCATGCATCTTCATCTTTAACCTCAATGGTAGGAGAATGTGGGCTTCATTTTTACAAAGTTGGAAGAATTGCAACAATAATGAGCGAAATGAAATCACTGACAACCCCATACTATGTAATTTACAAAAACATCATAGAAGGCAATCATACAATATTACTATTAGAGTACAATCAAGACAAAAATTTCTTTATGGACCCAAAAGATGCGTTGGCGGGATTAATAGAAACTGAAAAAGGACAGAAAAGAAATGTGATAAATCTATCAACGTACACAATAGTCGCATCACGAATTGGATTTAAAGATCAGTCAATAATATCAGGAAAAATTTCTAGTTTAAAAAAAATAGATTTTGGCAAACCGCCACACACAATCATCATAACTGGAAGACTTCATTTTACAGAGTCTGATGCGTTAAAAATACTAGGAAAATGTTTAGACGAACCAAAAGATAACTCTGAAGAAACAAAGAAAATTTCAATTCAAATGATGAAAAAATATGTTCCAATGGTAAGAGAAGCACTAGAAGAGATTACACCATACTATAAAGATCAGAAAGAATTTAGTGTGATTCTTGAAAATGCGGAATTATACATTCAAGATGCAGAGAAATTTCTTGAAGAAGGTCAAGATGAAGTTGCAATTTTGAGCATAGGTTATGCAGACGGCTTGGTGGATGCACTCAGATTGGCAAAAGGCCTAGAACCAAAAATGTGATATTTTATCGATGAATTAAAGTGAGAGTAGTTTTAAAAAAGAACATTGGAATTAATTGAAAAAATAATTTTGACACAGATATACCTATCTGGAATTACCGGTAAATCATACAAAGATAATCTTAAAACAAAAAAAGGATTCACTGAAAATATTATTAATTCAAAAATTGATGAACTGGTAAAAAATAAATTAATTACTGAAGATAAAAGCGCTTTAACTGAATTAGGCAGATCTTCACTTAGAGTTGTTTTAGCCGGAGGAGTTTTTGATATAATTCATCCAGGACACATTCATACTCTTAATGCCGCAAAAATATTGGGTGATGTTTTGGTAGTAGTTGTAGCCACAGATAACACTGCAATAAAAATGAAAAAAAGACAACCATTGCACAGTAAAGAACAAAGACAGGAGTTGGTCAATTCACTCTCCATGGTAGATCTTTGTCTCATAGGACAAGAAGACGACATTTTCAAGACTGTAAATCTTGTAAAACCACAGATAATTGCATTAGGGTATGATCAGGTACATCAAGAGAAATTCATCATAGAAGGATGTAAAAAAATAAATCTCGATGCAAAAGTTGCTAGACTACAATCGCCAATTCCTGAGAGTTCAAGCTCAAAAATTCAAAAAGAATACGGTGAATCTATTCACGGAATTTAGAAGATAATAAAATTAGGAATTAATTGGAATAGATACAGTAACTGGTGAGCCATCCTCAAGTTTTCCAGTTTTTCTAATACATACATCAGAAATTAATTCAATAATAGAATCATCATGATGTGTTCTCTCAAGAATTATCAATTCACAGTTAATAGATTGATTAATTTTTGCATGAAAGCAATTAACCCACCCATAGGTTCTTTTCCCATCTGAAAAACTATCAATTTTAATTCCATCTAGACTTTCAAATTGTTTTATAGCTTCTTGATGCACTTTTTTATTCAATTTCACATTAAGAGTTCCAGGATATGGAATGTAACCAATTTTAGATTTGAATTGTTTTGTGTACCCTTTTAGAGACATGTAGTATGCTCCTTCACCCATTCCAGAAACTATAGTTCCTTTAAGCTCAACAGATGATGGTGATGAATGAAGACTTTTTTGGAGTGCAGTAGATAGTTTTACCATTTCAGAAAATCCCTTTGAAGTAATTTTTACAGAAATGTTTCTTCCATCGATTATCCTTTCAATGAATTGATTATCTTCTAGTTCAAGTAAGTGCTTTGATGCAGCCTGTTGTGATTTTTTTATGTTTTTACCTAATGAATTAGTAGTAATTGTAACAAAATTATTCTTTGCACCTTTAGAAAGAAGATAAGTGAGGGTGAGTATGTGCTGAATTTTTAGTTCAGTCATCAAGTAACCCTATGCTACGCCTAGGTCACCGAATGTTTTTAGATTTAGCCCATCAGAGTTTGTTAATTTTGCAACTCTGTGTCCAATAACACATTGAATTCCAGCGTTTTTGGCGCCTTCTAAAAGCCTCTGTGTGATAATACCATCCAATAGAAGGTATTTGATACCAGATTGTGTTGAGAGTTTGCTAACTACTTCACTGATTGGAACTTTGAAAATTTCTTTTTCATTCTCGTCTAATGCTACAGCCTCTAGTGTCTCATTTAGATTTGGAAAAATTCTTGATGCTATTTCAGCTACAGGTTTATCATCTGAGCTTTTCAAAACAGCTGCAGGTTTTCCATGTTTAATTTCATCAGCAATTGGTCTTAGAATCTCATCTATTCTTTGTGGAGTTAGTTCTTCAACTTCTACTCCAGTATCTGCTCTTAACTCATAGTCAATCTTTACAACTGATGAAAGTTCTTTTAGAATAAAACCGCCAGCTCTGTCTCCATCAATAAATGCAACTACGGTATCTTTTGAAGCACATAGCTCTTTAATTGATTCATCAATTTTTGCACCTTCTATTGCAATTGCATTATCATATCCAGCTCTTAGAAGATTAATGACATCAGCCCTGCCTTCAACTAAAATTATCCATTTAGAATCAAACACTCCAGAACTACATGTTAACTTAGATGGACCATAAGTAGACAATCTTTTAGAATCACCCTCATGAACATCTTTTAGCATACTTTCTCCTTCACTAACTGTTTTTGTAGCCCAACGTTGTTTGATTTCTTTAGCACGTCTTACAATGTCATCTTTTTTGCTGCTCTTACATCATCGATTGCTTCTAATTTGAAAACACAGTCAAATGGACCAACTTTATCAATGCTTTCAATTCCTGCTGCAATTAATGCGCAAGTATCAATATCAGTACTCATTGGAATAAGAGCATCACCGTTTGTAGTATTAGAAGTAGACTTTGTGTTTACTTCGATACGACCTACTTTAGAAACTCGTTGTAGTTCGTTCAGATTCATCTCTGGGCCTAATAGTCCTTCGGTTTGACCGAAGATAGCCCCGATTATATCTGCTCGTTCAACAAGTCCGTCAACTTCAAAGGAAAGTTTAACATGATATTTGACAATTCCTGATTTATTGGACATACTTTCTTCATCTCCTTAATTATCATAATTTTGGTGTCTATTCTCGATATATGAGGGTATCGCAAGTATTTTCAATAAAGAAATGTAATTTTATAAAAAACATTCCAAGTAGAGTTTACACTAGTTAATCAAAAAATGAAAAATGTTGTTTGTTTATTCAGTGCTAAAGGAATGACCACATGAACAGGATTTTGTAACATTTGGATTATTGATTTTAAATCCAGATCCCATTAGGCTTTCAATATAGTCTACATTTGCACCTTTTAGATGATCAACACTATAACTATCTACAAGTAGCTTGATACCAGTTTCTTCCATGACTAGGTCATCTTCTTCTGGTGCTTTTTCAAAGCCCATGCCATAAGATAGACCAGAACAACCGCCACCTTGAACATAGACTCTAAGGTATTGTGGGTTATCGGCTTCTTCTTTCATGAATTCTTTGATCTTTTCAGCTGCTTTAGGTGAAACAGTGATCATTTTCTGTGTTTGTTCAGATGCCATAATGATACAATTGATGATTCAAATTATAATAAGCTTTTCACCCTGAGCCTACTAGTAATTCAATAAAATAAGAAAAGAAGTTAGGTATAGCTTATTTTTTAGATTTATTTACAAAAGCTGTCATGCGTTCTTCTCTATCAGGATGAGTAAAACAATTTCTCCAAGCAAGTAGTTCTACTGCAAGTCCAGTATCAAGATCTGCATTTCTTCCTTTGTTAATAGCAACCTTTGACATTTGAACTCCCATTACAGAATTGGCAGCAATTTGTTGCGCCATTTTCAAAGCTTCTTCTTGAAGTGAAGCAAGTGGTACTACTTGATTTACTAAACCAATTTCCTTTGCTTCATCTGCTTTGATCATTTTACCTGTATAGACTAGTTCTTTTGCCTTTGCTATTCCTACAATTCTCATCAATCTTTGAGTTCCACCCCATCCAGGAGGAATTCCAATTGTAACTTCAGGTTGACCAAGTCTTGCTGTGTCTGCTGCAATTCTAATATCACATGACATTGCAAGTTCACAACCACCACCAAGTGCAAAACCGTTGATGGCTGCAATTGTCGGTTGTTTTACAAGTTCAACTGTAGCTGTTACAAGTTGTCCTGTTTTTGCATATGCAACTGATTCATCTGGAGATATTTTTGACATGTATTCAATATCTGCACCAGCAGAGAATGCTTTTTCTCCTTCACCAGTTAAGATGATCACTTTGACATTATCATCTTTGTCCAGGTTTTCAAAAGTTTTGATGAGTTCTTTTGCAACATCACTATTCATGGCATTAAGTTTGTCAGGTCTGTTAATTTTGACAGTACAAATACCATTAGAAGTTGATGTGGTAACTAATGACATGTTAATTTTCCAAGATATGTGAAACTTAAATGTTCTCTATTTTCCGAGTACTTTGCCCCATTGAGCTAATGCCGATGCAGCTGCAACCCAAGTGCGAAGATCACCATAAACAGGAACCTTATTTGCTTCAATTAGTTTTCTCATTTTCTCGGTATATGGACCCCCATTACCTCCAGCTAAAATTGGTTTTATTTTTTTATTTGATAATTCAGCTAGATGTTCAACTATTGTTTCTTCTAGTGGATCATCTTGGAAAACAAACCAAGGCATAGCAATATCGATATTCTTTTCGTCAAGAAATTGTTGAATGACAAACTTGTAATCATCTGCGTTTGCACCGCCACCAACATCTGCGGGATTACCATTATGAATCGGGACAGTTGGTGGGAAACGTTCCTTCATCTTTTTGAGTAATGGTGGAGATAACTTTCCAATAGTAAGACCTAGTCTTTCTAATTGATCAATTCCACCAATCATTGGACCTGCACCATTACTTGTCATGGCAACACGATTTCCTTTTGCAGGAGGTTGCCATGCTAGTGCCTTTAAGACTCCAACAAGTTCTTGATAGCTATCAACTGAAATTATTCCTGCTTGCTTGAATGATCCCATAATGATTGCATTGGAACCGCCAAGAGAACCAGTATGTGATGCAGCTTGTTTTGCGCCTGCTGCAGTTCTTCCACTCTTCCAAATTACGATAGGTTTCTTTGTCTCTTTCATCACACGTTTAGCAGTATTGATGAATTTTCTACCATCACCAAATCCTTCAACATATAAGCCAATTACTTTGGTTTGAGGATCATTTGCAGCATACCAAATCATATCTGCTTCATCAACATCAGAACGATTACCAAAACTAATCATTTTAGATAATCCAAATACATCAGCACTTTCCAGCATACTAATTCCCATAGTTCCACTTTGTGAGAAAAATGCAACATTTCCTAATTTTGAACGGACCATTCTCTCTTGTCCTTGGAATGCACAATCAAGACGATTTGCAGCATTAAACATTCCAATACAGTTTGGACCAATTACACGAATTTTGTGTTCTAGAGATAATTCTTTTACTCGAGCTTCCATTGTGGCTCTGTCACCACCAAGCTCTTTGCCTCCACCAGAAACAATTACAACATTATGAATTCCTTTCTTTGCACATGTCTCCATAATAGGTCCACATTCTGCAAGATCAATACAAACAACAACCAAGTCAACCTTTTCAGTAATTGCATCTAGTGTTGGATAACACTTGAGTCCAAGAATTGATTCTTGTTTAGGATTAATTGGAAATACTTTACCTTTGTAATCTTGTTTACCAAGTGCAATCAATACTGAATTGCCAATCTTTCCAGGTGTAGAAGATGCACCTACCAGTGCAACAGATTCTGGAGTAAAAAATGACTCCATGGATTCGATGTTTGGTTTAGCTTTTGAGATTGAATTCTTTCTAATTTCTTTATTTAAAATAATTTTTGCATCAACTACAAAATGAGATTTAGGATAAACAATTACAGGGTTGAAATCAATGCTGTTGATGTAATCAGCATTATCTACTCCTAGTTTTCCGATTTGTACAAGCATATTTGCAACCATGTTTGTATCAATTGGTTCACTTCCTCTGAATCCTTTGAGTAGTGCTGAACCTTTGAGTTCATTAATCATAGATTTTGCATCTGAAGTTGTAATAGGTAACATGCGGAATGCAACGTCCTTCATGACTTCAGTCATAATGCCACCTAGTCCAACCATAATTACAGGACCAAACTGAGGATCATTTTGAATACCAACAATTAGTTCAACACCTTTTGGAACCATCTTTTCAAGAAGAATTCCTTTAACTTCTACTCCTTTCTTTTTAGATAGTCTACCATACATGTCCTTGAATGTTTTTTTGACATCATTGACATTATCTAGTCCAACTTTGACACCACCAACATCAGTTTTGTGTAAAATTTGTGGAGATACAACTTTCATAACAAGAGGAAATCCAATCTTTTTTGCTTGTTTGGCTGCATCTTCAGCAGTGGTAACAAGTGCAAAAGGAGGAACTTTGACACCGTATGTTTTGAGTATAGATTTTGATGATTCTTCTGTGATAACTTTATGACTTGTTTGAATGACTTCCTCGAAAACTTTTGTCACAGAATTCATAGTTAGATCGATAAAACAAAAACTCTGTATATTAAACTTTGGTCAAAGATGAAACAATGATTTGAAATTAGTGTAAAAATTATCCATATTATTTTTGACAATTGAAATATTTTCATCAATATCAGAACGGATTTTCTTAGGATCGATGTATGGAATCAGTTCTAGTTTTTCCTGAGTCTTAGCAAGCCAAAGATTAATCATTTCCTCATTAACTTCCATATGGAATTGCAATCCAACTGCACTGCCAATTTGAAAAGCTTGATTAGGATAATTTTTAGAATGAGCCAATCTAATTGCTTTTTCAGGTAAATCAAAAGTATCGCCATGCCAATGAAACACAGTAAACGGATTTGTAAATCCAGAAAATAATTTAGAATCATTATCAATTCTCAAATCATTGTAAAATCCAATTTCTTTTTGTGGACCAGGATAAACTTTTCCACCAAAAGTTTTTGCAATCAATTGCGAACCCAAACAAATTCCAAGTAGCGGAGTGTCACTCTCTACAGTTTTTTTAATTAGTCGTTGTTCTGCTTTTAGATAATCAAAGTTATCGTTAGCACTTTCAGGAGCACCAAGTATCACTACAAGTGAATAATTTTTTTCTGGAAGTTTTTCATGTTTTGCATTTACAGAATCAATAAGAAACCCGTCTTTTTGTAAAAGTTCACCCAAATACCCTGAACCTTCAATTCTGGTATTGTGAACAATCAAAACATCAGACATAATTATTTTTTAGCAAAAGCGATTAATATGTTAAAGCAAGCATGATATTGTGCTTGTTACAGAACAAGAAATTCAAGATCTTAAAAAATTTGTATTTCAACTAAATTTAATGAAAGATAGTGTTGTCGTAGTAGAAGGAAAAAATGACGCTACCGCGTTAAAAAATATAGGATTTTCTGGCAAAATAATCGAGTTTCATAAATTTGGAGGAGTTGTAAATTTTGCAGATTCTGTAGCCCGTTATGAAAAATTAATAATTTTATTTGACCGAGATCGAAAAGGCAGACACCTTACAGAAAAAACAATTCATCTTTTAGAACGTAGAATCAAAATTGATCTTTCATTTAAAAGAAAGCTTACAACAATCACCAAGGGAAAAATAAGATTTGTTGAACAGTTAGTATGTTACGAATCGTATCTAGTCTAAGATTATGGCCAAATGCCTTTTTGATTAAAGGCTTCCACAACTCTACCTACTGCTAAAGCCATAGTAGCTCGTCTCATGTCAATTTTATGCTTTTTTGCTAATGCATGTGCATCTTTGAAACCTTTTGTGATATTACCTTCCATCTTGTTTGCAACTTCATCAAAAGACCAATAGTATCCCATGTTGTTTTGAACCCATTCCAAGTATGAAATGCATACACCACCAGAGTTTGCCAAAATATCTGGAATTACTAGAATATTCTTTTTGAAAATTATAGGATCTGCTTCAGGTAATGTTGGACCGTTTGCAGCTTCTGCAATAATTTTACATTTGAGATTATTTGCAATTTTTGCATTGATTTGATTCTCTAATGCGCCTGGAACTAGAACATCACATTTTGTTGTTAATAATTCCTCAGTTGAAATTTTCTTGCTACCAGGGAATCCAACTACAGTCTTATTCTTTTCTTTAAATTCAAGTAACTTGCTGACCTTTGCTCCATTTGGAATTGAGATTGAACCTTTAGAATCACTTGCACCAATTACTTTGGCACCCATCTTTTCTAAATATTCTCCAGCAAACGTAGACGCATTTCCAAACCCTTGTAAAACAACTTTAGCACCTTTCAAATTAAGCTTGATTGCTTTTGCTGCTTCTCTCACACAATATGCAACACCCAAACCGGTTGCAACGTTTCTTGCAAGTGAACCACCCATCGAAATTAGCTTTCCAGTAATAACACCAGGAGCATACACATTTCCATTTAATTTGCTAAATGTATCCATAATCTGAGTCATCTCTCGACCAGTTGTGTAAACATCTGGTGCAGGAATATCTTTACCTGGTCCAATTATTTCAAATATTTTATATGCAAATCCTCTGGTGAGTCTTTCCATTTCACCATCACTTAGTTTTTCAGTTTTTGGATTAACATAGATTCCACCTTTGCCTCCTCCCAATGGAATATCCACAATTGCACATTTCCAAGTCATCCAAGAAGATAGTGCCATGACTTCACGTTCCATATACTCAACTCCACCTTCAGGGTTAAAGTATCGAATTCCACCTTTGTATGGACCTCTATCATTATTATGCTGACTTCTAAAACCAATAAAATTTCTAATTTGTCCATTATCCATTCGAACTGGAATTTTTACTCGAAGAACTTTATTTGGTGTTGCTAAATATTCTCGTAAACCTTTATCCTTAATTCCAAGAACATCGCATGCATCGTTTACTTGCTTTGTTGCATTTGCAAATGGATCTAGACTTACCAAGACGATCGATTTTGAAACAGCATATTATATTAAGTTTAGTTCAAAGTATCAGATCGCATACCATACAGATAGGATTTGATTAAAGGTAAACCTTTTTTTGATTTATTTTCTGATCTAGCTTATCTATTGCCATATCAAGCGCACTGATGTTAACTTCTAAAAATGTAGACAAGTGAAAAATTGCGCCATATTTATCGCCAAGTTTTAAGATCATGTTATTTTTTTCAAGTACTTTCATGTGATGCTGAATAGCCTTGTAATCCAAATCTAGTTCCTGTGCTAATTGATGTGTGTTATAGGATTTTTCAAGTAAGAGCATAATTATTCTCAATCGTGTAAATCCACCTCTAGTGCTGGTGAATAAATAAAATAACAATTTACTTGTCTGTTTATCGACTTTTCTTTGTTCAGTTTTGGTTTTAGATCTCAAAAGTTCTTTGAATTCTAATAATTGTGCACTTGTCATGTTCCTTGCGTATTATGTGAGAAAATTGCTTAAAACACTATTTCCAGATCCTATCCAAATCTATTACAAATTAACGAATGACAATTACCCTTAAATTGACTAAGAAGGGAATCGATACAATATGATGGCATCACGTGGGTACGACATGACCCCTACAATGTATTCCCCTGATGGGCGAATTTATCAAGTCGAATATGCCATTGAGACCGTAAAAAGAGGCACACTGGCAATAGGCATTTGTAGTAAAGAAGGAGTAATCATGGCAGTTGAGGAGAAACCAAGAGCCTTACAAACATTAAACGTTACACAGAAAATTTTTCAAGTAGATTATCATATAGGAGTAGCAGCTGCAGGATACATTCCAGATGCACGTGTTCAAGTTGATAATGCTAGATTTTTTTCACAAGGCAATAAAATGACTTATGATGAATCGGTAGAGGTTGCAACTGTTGCCAAGCACTTGGCTGATCAGTCTCATCAATTTACACAGTATTCAGGAGTAAGGCCTAACGGAGTTGCTCTGATAATTGCCGGAGTTGATCAAAAAGGAGAATCAATCTACGTAACTGATCCTAGTGGAACTTATGTCCAATATGCAGCAGTTGCAATAGGATCTGGTTCTGATGATGTTAATGCATTTTTAGAAAAACATTACAATGAAAACATGTCCTTAAGCGATGCTGCAGCACTTGCAATTGCGGCAATTAATCTAAAAGCCGAACAAAAAGAAAGTTTGAATCACATTAAAATGGCCAAAGTCACTACTGAGAAAAAAATATTTGAGAAAGTATCAGAGACAGATTTACTTAATTATTCTAAAAATGCATCTAAATTTCCAACATCTTAAGTTTGGATTTAGATTTGAAAACTATTCAAACTAGTCTGTAAGAACGATAAACATGGGATTAGGAAGTTATTGGGGAGAAGTCATTGAAGTACTTCGTGAAATTATACCAATTTATGATAAAGTAAATTCATACATATCTCTTGGAAAAGATGTCGAACACAGGAACAGAGGAATTACAGGGAGAGTATTTCCAGGAAATAAAATTCTTGATGCAGGTTCAGGTTTTGGAAACATGTCCAAAACTGCCTTAAAGATATGTGATGGAAAAATTTCAATCACACTTTACGATCCTCTTGTACCAATGTTAAAAAATACTGGAACACATTTTGAGAATGTGCCGGATTTGGTGAATGGTGTTTTTGAACATATTCCTTTTAAAAATGAAGAATTTGATGCGGTTTTATGCGGATATTCTCTAAGAGATGCCATTAATTTGAGAATTGCAATTTCAGAGATTCACCGAGTACTAAAAAATGAGGGTAGATTTGTAATTGTAGATTTAGGAAAACCAGATGAAGTAATAATTAGAGCTGGAGTTTCATTTTATCTCAAATTTATTCTTCCAGTACTAGCATTGATTGCAGGAGGAAGATTAGGTTTGAAATTTGGTACTCTTTATGGAACATACAAAAGATGGCCACAAAACAAAAAATTGGAAAAATTATTGCTTGAAAAATTTTCCAAAGTAGAATTTGAGAAAGATCTTATGGGCGGAGCAATAATGGTTGCCGCATACAAATGAACAAGACTCTAGTACTTGTAAATCTCACAGGTTTAATCATAGGAATCTCATATGGATTACATGGTCCAATATTACCAGTATTTGCAAAAAATATAATCGGAGCATCGTACTCTGAACTTGGTTTTATTGGATTAGCAAATTTCATTCCATACATGTTCATTCCAATATTTGTAGGAATTCTTCTTGACAAATTCAATAATGGTTACATTTTAGCAATAGGTGCATCAATCAATTCAGCATCAATCTATCTTCTATCAATAGCACAAACAGTTCCAGAGATAATGGGATTTAGAGTAATGACAGGAATAGCTCATGCATTTTTTTGGCCTCCATGTCAATCCATTATTGCTAATGAAAGCAATGAAAAAACTAGAGTTAGAAACATCTCATGGTTTACAATGTTTTTTGTGATGGGATTTATGATAGGCCCATTATTAGGTACGGTATTTCTTGAAGGACTAGACATCACATATAGAATTCTATTTCAAATAACGGCATTTATTTTGGCTAGCGCCATAATTATTTCTCTTTTGATTTCAAGAAAGAGTGTGACAAAGTATCATGAGAAATTCTCATTTTTATCAATCAAAGAGATGAAAAGATTTCCAGAAGTTATAATACTATTAATTTTTTGTACCTCTTCTTTTGGAATAATTCTATCAATTTATCCAGCATTCTTAAATGACAGCGGAATGTCAGATACAGATATTTTGTTATTGTATTTTGCTTTTGGAATTTCAAGAGTAATCTCACTTGCATTAGCAGGCAAGTTCTCAAAAAGAACCAGTCAGACATTGATTGCAGCTACAATTGCAGTTTCTATCGGATTGTTAATTTCTGCAGTTTCAGATTCGATCATCATGTTTGCAGTGGCACTTGTATTGATGGGATTTGGATTTAGCATATTTTTCCCATTGACTCTAGAAATAATTCTTAGTAAAACAAGCAAAACAATATCAGGAAAAATAATAGGAGCATACGAAACAGTTTTTGGAATAGGTTGGGTAATTGGACCTACATTAGGAGGACCTATAGCACAATCATTTGGAAATCAATCACCATATATTGTATTTTTTATAATCGGAATCGCAATTACAATTTTAGCTATCACACATAGAAATAAACTGGAACCAAAAAAATACAAAATATCTAATTAAATAATTGAAATTAAAAGCTAGATTGAGGTGGTTCCTCGTTTTTGTGTACAGATGTCAAGTGCATCTTCCACTGTAGTGACAAAGACTTTACCATCCCCTTTTGTTTTTGTGCATGCAGCTTTTGCAATAGCATTTAAGATGTCATTTAATTTTGGATCATCTACAACACAAATTATCAAATCTTTAGAGAAATATTGTCCAACTAATGGCGGATCATCTGAGCCTTGACCTTGAACATGGCAGACAGTTACACCTCCAACGCCAATTTTTTTAATTGCAGCTACAGTTTTGTCTTTAAGTTCAGGTCTAACAATTACTTCGATTTTTTTCATTAGTTAACATAAGAATAGTTGTTTTTTAAAACAATAGGGACATTCTCGAAGTTGATTTTCAGTGATGAATTTGTGAAAAATAGAGATTTGAAATTTCAAAAACATTACATTTAATTTCAAATAAGCCGATTTTATTTTATGTTTGATTATTCATTAAACATAATGGGTAGTGAATGGATAATCATAATTTTTGTTGCCCTAGTATTGATTTTAGGAACTAACCAACTTCCAAGCGCTGCAAGAAAATTAGGAAAAGCTGTAAATGAATTTAACAGAGCAAAAAATGAGGTTCAAAGTCAGATGAAAAGTGTTTCAGATACAAATCTAGACACATCAGAACCGTTGGAGACAGAAAGGCAGAAACTAGAGATGATTGCAAAATCACTTGGAATAAACTCTAAAGAAAAATCAGACGACGAACTTCGAAAAATAATTTCAGATAAAATGGGACCAAAAAAAACAGATAGTTCAGAAAATAAAATATAATTATTCAGATTTAATTCGATAGAGATTTTTATCTAGTCTTTTTTTTGCAAATTTATAATATTCGGGGACAATTTCAAATCCAAGATATTGTCTATTCAATGATTTGCTAACTACTGCAACTTGTCCTGACCCTAAAAATGGATCAAATACAATATCTTTTTTCTCACTAGAATAATCCAGTAGTTTTTCAATTAATTTAGCAGGTAATTTAGTGGGTGTTTTTTCATCACCTGTCCAATATTCACGTTTAATTTCCCACACATCTTCTTTGTCCCTATAATGCAGACTTCGTCCTTCTTTGGTTTTAGAATCTTTTTTAAATCTAGAAAATGGATAAAATTTTCTCTGTTTATCATTTTTGCAAACGTAAAGACAATGATAATGGGAAGTAACAAATTTTCTTTTGGTTACAACACCAAATTGATATTTCCAAATAATATGGTTAACGGTGATAAAACCTACATCGTCTAATGCCTTTAGAATATCTTTGAGATTATTCCATCCAGAAAAAACATACATGCTTCCTGTATCTTTAAGAATTCGAAATGCTTCTTTCATCCAATTATATGTAAAATCATAATAATCGACAGACTTTATTTCGTTATAACCTTGCATCACTCTAGAAGAAGTTCGATTATAATTTGCCTTGGTGGCCTTAAAATTAATAGCAAATGGAGGATCAGTAATAATCAAATCAATTTTATTTTTAGGGATTAAGCCCATACCTTCAATACAATTCATATTGTAAATTTTGTTAATCTCAATTTTCTTCATTTTTAAAATCAAGGCGGTATCCTCGTTTAATAATGTCGTGAAATACTGTTTTTGCCAATATTAACAGTCAACCAATAAATCTTGAGTAGATTAAATCAAGTTTAACTTGAAATTTTCCTGTCCAAATTGTAAATCCAATTTAGAGATACAAAAAACATTCAACAAAAAAATTCACATCTCATGTAGTTGCGGAATGGAGGATTTACTTGAATTTTCAAAAAACATTGATGAGGTATTTTTAGAATTTCTTTCAAGATTTGATGAGGGGTTAGTTACAAAAAAAGGAATTTCAGAAGGTCTAAAAAATGAAGGAATCATCAGGGACAAAAAAGAGATCAAGGAGATGATTGGAAAAAACAATCCAGACAAGACTACAGAAGATATTCTTTTTTCAAAAAGAGATTTTATTTCACAGTACAAAGTTCTGACTAATCCCGAGCCTAAAATGGGCATTGACGTAGAAGATATGGGACTAGATGAATCAATAAGCAACCACCTAAAAGAGATTGGAATTAATCAGTTTTACAAATTTCAAGAAGAGGCAATTCAAGAGGTTTCATTTGGAGAAAATGTAATCATTGAAGCACCTACAGCATCTGGAAAGACAGAAGCATTTTTGATTCCAGTAATTCAAAAAATAAAAAAAGAAGCAAACAATGTAAAAGGTGTTTTTGCGGTATTTGTTTACCCTACAAAAGCTCTTTCAAGGGATCAATATCCAAAAATCTTAAAGTTTGCAGAAAAAATTGGCATCAAAGTAAAAGTTTTTGATGGAGATACTGAACAAATAGAGCGAAGAGAAATTCTAGAGAGTCCGCCACACATACTTGTTACAAATTTTGATGTAATACATTACCATCTTTGGCATCAAACAAGATTTTCATCTTTGCTTTCAACTATCAAAGTATTAGTGGTGGATGAGACACATGTGTACTCAGGAATTTTTGGCTCAAATGTCCATTACATAATTAAAAGACTGAAAAGAATTTGTAGTAATAAAATACAATTCGTTGCGGCATCTGCAACTCTAGAAGATGCTAAAAATTTTTGCGAGCAATTGTTTGGAGTGAAGATGAAAATAATTCAGGGTTCTGGCAAAAAAGGACAGACAGATTTTGTGATGTTGTTTCCATCACTTAGAACTCAAAGATCTCTAATGATTGATTTGACAAAGAAGATGACTGAAAAAAACCATAAAACAATGGTATTCAATAACTCACATCTTAATTCAGAACTCTTGGCAATTCAAGCAAAAAAACAAAAAATCAACATCAAAGTTCACAGGGCGGGCCTAATGGCAAATTATAGAAAATCAGTCGAACAAGAGTTCAAGAGCGATAAACTCCAGGCTATTTCATGCACACCTACGCTTGAACTTGGAATTGATGTCGGAAACGTGGATTGTGTGATTTCATCTACAATTCCAGTAAATAGACTGATTCAAAGAATTGGCAGAGCAGCACGAAAAGGACAGCGAGGATATGCATTTTTAGCACTTGGCAATGATCCAATTTCACAATATTACAAGAATCATCCAGATGATTATTTTGAAGATATTGAAAAAACATACATTGATCCAAAGAATCCATTTGTAGAAGAGTTTCAAGTATTGGCAATGGCATGTGACAGACCAATTTCAAAACACGAATTAAAAGAACATGAAGGAATTATCAAACAACATATAGAAAATGAAAATCTAATGATTTACAATAACAGAATTATACCAAATTTTGACAAGATCTCCTCTTTGTTAAATGATTACAGCATAAGAGGAATTGGAAAATCGCTAGATATTTTCCTAAATGAAAAGAAGGTTGGAGACAGAGTACTTCCAATTGCATTAGAAGAACTTCATAAAGATGCAATCTACTTTCTTGCGGGTATCAGATACAGAGTAAAAGAATGCGGATATCCTCAAAGAAATTTTGCAAAGCTAGAAAGAATTTCAAGAGATTATCCGTATTATACCAAAGCATTAACAGAAGAATGGCCAACAATTGAAACGGTTTTTGAGACAAGAAAAGCATATGGAATAGAAGTTGCATTCTGCAAATTACATATTCAAAAAAAAGTCTATGGTTATGTCAACATAGAATTGGGACAAGAGATCACTCAAGGACAAAAAGTCTTACTAGATTCACCTTTAGAATATGATTTTATCACAAAAGGAATTGTGTTTCATGCTCCAAGACCTATAGACCAAATCAAAAAAGCTGAAGATGAAGAATACACTGAAGCAAGTGGATATCATGCAACAGAACATGTTGTAATTGAAGGCAGTAACATGATAACTGGAGGAGTATCTCAAGATTTAGGAGGCATATCTTTGGGGACTTCAGGCTTGATTTTCATCTATGATGGAGCAATTGGTGGAAATGGAGCAAGTAAGGCACTATTTGATAGATTTGAAAAAGCACTTGAGCGAAGTATGTTCATTGTAAAAGAGTGTCCATGTCAAAGTGAGGCAGGTTGTCCACGCTGTACATTCTCTTATAGATGTGGAAATAACAATGAATATCTTCACAAATATTCTGCATTAGAAATTCTTCAAAGAATCAACAAGGGTGAAGAAACTAAACTAGAAGAACCGACAGAAGGAGACAAACCACTAGTCTAAAATCAAAATGGGATAAATATAACAAAATTTCTATAAATCATATGGAAAAAGTAGCAATTGTAACTGGAACAACATCAGGAATTGGATATGAAACTTGTCTGTCACTTGCAAGAGATGGATTTTACACATTTGCCA
Organism: Nitrosarchaeum sp. AC2; assembly: GCF_013407385.1. NCBI lineage: Archaea > Thermoproteati > Nitrososphaerota > Nitrososphaeria > Nitrosopumilales > Nitrosopumilaceae > Nitrosarchaeum > Nitrosarchaeum sp. AC2. The sequence continues at coordinate 1,355,069 of NZ_CP030847.1, forward strand.
CAGTTAGAGACATAAAAAAAGTAGAAAAAATAGTACAAATTGCAAAAAAAGAAAATCTAAAGATAGAAATTATTGAATTAGATGTTGATGATGAAAAATCAATCAGTACGGCAATTCAAAAAATTCTTTCAAAAAAACAACAGATTGATGTTTTAGTAAATAATGCGGGGTGGGGATTATTTGGAAGCGTTGAAGATGTACCAGTAAAAGATTTTAGAGCACAATTTGAAACAAATTTCTTTGGAATAATAAGCATAATTCAAAAAGTTGCACCAGTGATGAGAAAACAGAAATCAGGCGTAATTGTAAATATCAGCTCAGTTGCAGGAAGAATTGGTTTTCCAGGATCGCCTGCATACATTAGCTCAAAATTTGCTCTAGAGGGATTATCTGAATCATTACGGTATGAATTGGGACAGTTTGGAGTAAAAGTAGTTATCATTGAACCCGGTGTAATAAAATCAAACTTTTTCTCATCTATGAAGATAGCAGAACCCAAACCAGATTCACCATACAAAGAAATAACTGAAAAGGTGATCATGGGGGTAAAGATGATGGCAGAGCTTGGAACTCCCCCATCAGAAGTAGCCACTACAATATTGAAGGCAATTAAAGAAAAAGATCCAAAACCAAGATATGTTGTAGGTAATGACGCACAGATGTTTTTGGAAGCAAAAAGGGCAAAAACAGATACAGAATTTGAAAATTATCTCAAAAAAGAACTATTTCCAAGTTAAAACCATACCTACGTTAAATTGATATACACATAGAATAGAGTTTTTGTCAAAGTCCGCAATTTTAACTGATGAAAAATGAAATGGAAAACACTACAACATAACGGAATCTTGTTTCCTCCTGCCTACGAAGCGCATGGAATTAAGATAAAGATCAAAGGAGAGAACGTAGACCTTAATCTCAATCAAGAGGAGATGGCATACCAATGGGCAAAAAAGAAAGACACTCCTTATGCTCAAGACAAAGTTTTTCAGCAAAATTTTACAGAGGATTTTGCTAAAACATTACCAGCAAAATTCAAAAATATTTCATATCAAGACATTGACTTTTCTCATGCTTACAAAATAGTTGACAAAGAAAAAGATCTCAGAGAGATGATGACAAAAGAGGAAAAGAAAGCCCTAGCTCTTAAACGAAAAGAATTACGAGAAAAACTTGTTCAAAAGTATGGCAAAGCAATCATGGATGGAAAAGAAGTCGATGTTGCTAATTACATGGCAGAACCTCCTGGAATTTTTATCGGTAGAGGGGATCATCCACTTAGAGGGAAATGGAAACCCAGAGTCACTGCAAAAGATGTAACGCTAAATCTCGGTAAGGAAGCCAAGGTTCCAGAAGGAAACTGGGGAAAAATTGTTCATGATAATGATTCTATGTGGTTAGCTGGATGGACAGACTATCTTACTGAGAAAAGAAAGTATGTTTGGCTTGCAGATACAGCGGGATTAAAACAAGATAGAGACAAAGCAAAATACGAAAAAGCTGTAAAGCTATCAAAAGAGATTGAGAAAATAAAGGAAAGAATTGTCAAAGACATGAAGAGTAAAGATCCAAAAATCAGCAGGATTGCAACGGTATGTTACTTGATTTATAGAACTGCAATGAGAGTAGGTGACGAAAAAGATCCTGATGAAGCAGATACAGTAGGTGCAACTACATTAAGAAAAGAACACATCAACATTACAGAAAATACAATCGAATTTGATTTCTTGGGAAAAGATAGTGTAAGATGGCAAGAAACAGTCAAAGCAGAAGGTAATGATAAGCAATTCCAAGAAAATCTAAAAAAACTAATTCAAAATAAAAAACCAAAAGATGAGATTTTTGAAGATATAACTTCAAGACATGTAAATGCATATTATTCTAGCATAGTAAGCGGGCTAACTGCTAAGGTTTTCAGAACCTATCTTGCTACTACAATGGTAAAAAATTATCTAAAAGAGCATGACAACATCAAAGGAAAAACACCCAATGAAAAACTGTATCATGCAAAATTAGCAAATTTGGAAGCAGCTATAATGTGCAATCATAAAAGAACCATCCCGAAAACCTATGAGGATGCACTTCAAAAGAAAAGAGATACGCTAAAAAATATAGCCAAAGAACAACCTTGGAAGAAAACCATGGATGCATTAAAAAAAGCAGAGACCATGGATGCTAAAACAGATGTTCAAAAAAAGAACAAAGCAAAAAAAATTAAAACACTAAATGAACAAATAAAAAAACAGAAAGAAAAACACAGTGAACGAGCAGAAAAGCTACAATTACAAATTGACTTGTCAGAGAAAACTAAAGATTACAATCTTGGGACATCATTAAGAAACTACATAGATCCACGTATCTTCAAAGCTTGGACCAATGAAGTAGGCGTAGAATGGGAGAAATTATACACTGCAGCATTGCAAAAAAAATTCCTTTGGGTACAAAATGAAAAAGTATCGTGGTCCGAATTAGCTAAAAATTAAGAATTTGTTTAAAAATCATCAATAGTCATTTGGTGTGATATACGTAGCATTTAATTTCTCAAATTATCTGAAATACTTTATGCCGGGGTAGCTCAGCCTGGTTAGAGTGCCAGTTGATTGGTAAACTCTACCGGTTCTTCCAAAAAAGGCAATACTCATAATCTGGAGGTCGTGGGTTCGAAACCCATCCCCGGCACACACAATTTCATAAAATAAAATTGTACGGATCTTATCGATTATAGCATTATGATTACAATTAGAAATATCATGTTTAGAAATAATTTCCAATAAAGTTGCTCAAAATCTTATTAATAAGAAACAGGTAGTATAGGTGAAAATAATGGCTAAAATAAAAGTACGATCAGGAAGAGGTACAAGAATTGTTGAAGTCGATGATTCTTCAAATTGGGTAGGTTCTGAATTCAAAAAAATTCAAGAAGCAAAAAAAGCAGAATCAAAAGACAAGTATGTTTCCGTAGGACGTGGAACTGGCAAGATAAAATTTAGCGACATTCCATCTACTGAATCCAAGTCAACAAAAGGCATGTGGGTTAGTTCAGGAAGAGGAACTAAGAAAAGAAAACTCGACGATTAGAAAAAACACATTCGCCTCAAAAAATACGTTTACGTGTATAGCATTAGCTAAATTAAAAATAGAAAAAAGTAAGGTGTTGTAATTATTTGAATGAACGTACCTTACGAATTACTTTGTTATGATCAAATGAAGCAGTTGTAGTTACATACACAATATGATCTTTGCCAGCAGGAATTACTATCCTCTTGACTTTATCATATTCTGCAACTACGTATTTACATGGTCCAAGTGATTTCAACAGTTTTTTTCTTTGTTTCCAGTCATATGCTGCAGCCTTTAATGATGCCAAACTTTGTTTCTTTGAGACCAAAATCTGTACTTTCTTTGAACGAGCAGAAAATACCAATTTGCCTTTCAGATCACACAAACTGACAATTCTGACAGATGGACTGATCTTCAAAATTTTTTCAACTGCTTGTTGAATTTCCATAATTATAAGAAAACTTTCTAGGTGATAAAATTTTCTATAAAAATTTTAAATAGCAATCCTTAGTACCAATTAGGCTCATACTCAAACAAATGGAATAATAATAGAATCAAAAAGTATCATTTGAAAGTAGATAACATTGAATTTAATTTGTATGCATTGCAGTAAACCATTTGAAGGTGAAAATACAAAATTTTGCTCTCAGGGTTGTAGAGACTCTCAAATAGTTGCTCTAGAGAGAAAAATACGAGAGATTGTAGACAATGATACTAGTCATACCAAAAAATTTAGTCGAGGCTACTAGAATATCCACGATCAACTAATTTTGCAATACTTTCAGATTTAACACATGCAGGATGAAATGAATTAATCTTAAAAATTAATTCTAATCCTTCCTTACATGAAATATTTTTAGGCAGAATTCCTGATTTGAGTTGTTTTAAAGGTGAAAGAGAACTATTTCCTTTTTCCATATCAGATTCTAATGGGGTAATTCGTAAAATTCTATCATCATTATGTGTTGGTGCCCCTCGACCATCTTGATTACTAGTTAGAAGATACAAATATCCATCTGGACTCATATTCACACTACGTAAACGACCAAACTCTCCATCAAGTAATACATTACTACTAATTACTAGATTATTTTCCAAATCTAAATCCAACATTCTCAAATGATTTCCACGTAATGTTGCGATAAAGTATTTTCCATACCATTCAGAAATTTTATCTGAATTATAAAATACAGAACCAGATGGAGCCCATGTATCATCACCAGTATGTAAAATTGGATTTATGAGATCCACATTTGTCTCATCACCCACAATGTTTGGCCAACCATAATTATTACCGGGAAATATTACATTAACCTCATCATGAGCATTTCCTCGTTCACCAGATGGACCATGTTCAGTTTCAACTAAAATTCCACTTTCTGGATGCCAATCAATTCCTTGCGGATTTCTATGTCCTAAAGAATAGACAGGAGAATTTGGGAATGGATTATCTTCAGGGATTGTACCATCGGAATTTATTCGTAAAATTTTTCCGGCTAAAGAATCGAGATTCTGAGCCGCTTTAGAATTTGCAGCGTCACCTGTTGTAATGTAGAGTTTTCCATCAGGACCAAACTTTATTCGTCCTCCATCATGTATTTGACTTCCAGGAATTTTATCAAGTAAAATCGTTTCATTAAATAATTTATTATCAGATTCAACATAACGAACAACTTTGTTATAGATATCAAAAAAATCTGAATAACTATAATATAGATACAAATAATGATTTTCTTCAAAATCAGGATCTAAAGCTAATCCAAGTAACCCTCCTTCAGAACCAGATACTTTTAATGAAATTATAGGTTCAGAAACTAGATTATTTTCAATTATTCGCAGATTACCAATTCTCTCTGTAAAAAAAATTCTACCGTCAGGGGCAAAATCAATTTCCCAAGGTATTTTCAGGTTTTCTGCAACTGTTTCAACTTTAATGCCAAGTTCTGGAAATTCTTGAGCAGATGAAAATGAAACAAAACCTATTGAAAAAATACCGAAAATAAAAAAGAAAATTTTAAGCACAAAAATACTTTGATGTTATCAAATTAAAACATGATCTTGTATAAATTAAACAAAATGTATTTCAAATTTAAATTGTGGATTTAGAGATCATCAATAAATAAAAAATTATTGGGGGGATAAATCAGCATTGCCAAAAAGAACCCCAAAAGCCTTACACCAAATCAAAACTTTACTATATTTTTCAAGATCGGTATTTTCTGGTATGTCATAATTTTGGTTTCCATTATTTGCTTTGAGCTTACCAAGACTAACAAATTCGGAGGCTTTGTTATCTGTAGACAAATAAACATACAAATCAGGACCATTAGTTGCTTTGAAATTTTCTAATCTTAGGACATTATTTCCATCGTTTAGCGGAATTGTTCTTACCATTCCTTGTGCATCGTGTATTCCATCACCCACGCCAACAAATGTGCCTCCGTATGTTTGCATTTGCATATCTTCCATAATTGGTTCATCTTTCATCATGGATTCATCTTTCATCATGGATTCATCTTTCATCATGGATTCATCTTTCATCATGGATTCATCTTTCATCATGGATTCATCTTTCATCATGGATTCATCTTTCATCATGGATTCATCTTTCATCATTGTTGTATCTTCCATTTTTAATGGAATTGCAGAATTAGGTAGTGCTTCATTCACAGTACTACTTGTAAAGTACGGAGAAATTGCATATGTCACTCCTATTCCAATTATTGCAACTAATGCAATAATTATCAATTTGTTCATAATACAAAATTTTCTTAAAGATATAAAACCAATTATCCAAATTATATCCAATTCTTTTTGAATATTATTTTAAATGAAGAGTAAAAAATTGCATTATTGTTTTAAAATACACCAATCACAAGGAGAAAAATTTTGACTTTTTGCGTTTTCAAGTGTATCAGGAGTGAAATATTGCCTATCAGTTATTTTCATTTCACTAATTTTACATTCTTTTTTCAAGCCATCTAAGTGATGTACAAGTTTAGTTTTTTTATCACCTAATAATCCAATCATACTAATCAATTAGATCATAACTGGAATATAAGGTAAGAATTTCAAAATCTAGATTTTCAAATGTAACTAAAAATCAATTACTTGATAGATATGCTTACAAATTCATGATTTGTTTTGAAATCTTTTATTGTAATAATTTTTTTGCCACTATCAAATCTACTTTATAAGTTAAAGTTGAGCGTGAATTTAGTTTTAAATTCCAAGTAATAAAAGAAGGTTTTTTTGTCTTTTTAGTAATTGAAAACATCAGCCTTTCCAAGTTCGATCTCAATGTCGATTCATCAAGGAATTTTTTAACAGAATTTTTACCTCTGTCAAAGTCATAAGGATCGGATATTACAAATGTACCTGCATGAATTTGTTCAGAGACTTTTTTTAGATAATCTATCGGTTCAATTAATTCTAAAACATTTAATGCTAAAATCAAATCAAATTTTGTCTTACCAAAAACATTAGATAGAAAATCAGCCACAAAATAATCTAAATTATCTTTAGATGTTTTTTTTGCCATACTTAATGCACTAAAAGATCTATCTATTCCAAATACAATTTGATTGGTATCTGCAAGATAATTACTCATAGTTCCAATAGAGCAGCCATATTCTAACACAAGTTTTGATTTTGGTAATGCATCCAATTCATTTTTAATATTGGAATAGAATTTTGATTTTTGACTATTTTGATAGATTTTACTCCATCTATCTTCAAGTAATGTTCTATCGTCAGTTTTTCGTATACAATTTGATAATGAATGTTTAAGAAATTTTTTCATTTTTTCGTCAGATGCAGAATTAAATAATTTCCCTCCCAGCATAATTCTCTCAGAGAGATATTTTGAAAAATCATCCCAAAGAATCGGAATTTTGTTAATTATTGGAAATGATAACGAACATTTTTTACATTCCAAAATACCTTCTTCAATTTCATTTTCTTTTTTAAATACATCAAGATCTAACTTTGAGCTACATCTAACACATCTAAGAAAATCAAGACTAAATTCATGCATTTTTGTATACCAATCCAAATAATTTGGAACTAATAATTTCTTTTAGATACATAGAGGAATAATGTTAAATGGAGTATTTTGAAGATTTTATGCGATTTGGGAGAATTTGAAGAATTTGCAGAGGCGTTGTTTGGTCAATTATCTGTAGAAATCAATGAGGAAAAAGAAATTGTCAAACTTGCAAACTTGGCAAATGATGATCTCTCGCAGAAAGTTACATTTGAAAAATTAGAAGACATAGCTAATCAGGCATATCCAACATTAAAGAAAAAGGTCGAGGAATTTTTAGAAATTAAAATTGCAGATAATTTAAAAATAGAATTTCCAGAGTTGGTTGAGTTAAAAAAATTAAAAGGTGAAAAAGTATTTTCAGACGAAAAATCAAAAGTGTTTGTAAGAGAATTATTTGGTGCAGTTGCAAATGAGGATCTTAATAAAATTGCAGAGTTGATGAAAAAAGATACTGCAAAATATCTTGTCTATTCTACTTATGCCATACAATACATCTCAAAAATATCTACAACGTATGGAGATTATCTAGACTCTATAATTTACCTTAACAAATTCGTACTTTCCAGATACCCACAAATTATCTTACACAAACAGAGAGAACCTTATGAATCAAGATTTGCAAATGTAAATTCAGGCTATTTGGGAGCTGTTAAAATGACTGTACTTGAAGAATTAATCCATTCAACCCAAGAAAAATTACATCAATTAAACAAAAGTGCTGCAACTCAGGTTAATCTAATTAATGAAGAATTGGCAACAATAATCTTAGAATTAAATAATCAAACTGTAAATAATCTGTCAGAATATTTACAACTCCAAGCTGTCCCAGATGATTTTCCATTTGCAAAAAAAGCAAATCTATTTTTCTTTTTAAATCCTGATCACTTCTTAATTGAGCAGATTGGTCCTGATGTAATGACATTTACACATGTGGAAATTGATCCTAAAATTTCAAATGCAATTCCTCAATTGCTAGACATTTATAAAAAATGGTTAAATCCAATTCAACAGCACCATGCAGCTTTTACATTAATGGAAGGAATGGCAGGATTTGCAATAGAAAATATCTTAAAAGATGATCAAGACTTTCAAAATTATCTGACCACCTTTATGGGCACAGATTTCTCGTCATATCAGGTTCGAAAAAGTATGGGAAAAGACTTCACAAGAATAATCTACGAGAAATTAGGGAAAAATGCATTCAAAAAATTAATTGAATACCCACCAAATACAAGAGAGATAAAAGAGCCACAATTATACTTGAACAGGATAAAGCAGTAACAATTGCCAGAAAAATTTGATCCCTTAGTAGCTGAATGGCTTTCATTTGCAAAAAACCCAAACTTCAATTTAGTCGAAAAGTGTCTCAAATTTGCCCAAATTCTAGAATATCCTGATCTAGAAATTGAAAAATACATTCAAAAGATTACAGTAATTGGAAAGTCATTAAAAGAATCAATCAGTGACGTAAAAAACCCTACATACCAAGTTTCAATTTTAAATGAACATCTTTTTCAAAATTTAGGATATAGTGGCGATACTGATGATTACTATAATCCAAAAAATAATTTTTTAAATGAAGTAATTGATAAAAAATCAGGACTTCCAATAACAATCTCTATACTATATGCTGAAATTGCAAAATTTATTGGATTAGAGCTTAAGATAGTAGGATTTCCAAGCCACATATTGGTAAAATATAATGAAGAAATGATTTTAGATCCGTTTAACGATGGAATGCTATTAGATATAGATGACCTTCAAGATATTTTAGATGAAAATTTTGGTGGAGAATTAGAATTCAAACCAGAGTTTCTTGATGAAATAAGTCATGAGCAAATTCTTGTCAGATTAGCAAGAAATTTAAAAAATTCATATGTTCAATCTTTTGTTTATGACAAAGCATTAAGATGTACAAACATGGTGTTAGCTGTTGAACCAAATTCACCAGACGACATTAGAGATAAAGGAATACTAGAAGAAAGACTATTGAATTCAGACATAGCGCTGGAATATTTGAACCGATATTTAGAAATTAATCCAAACGCAGAAGACGTAGATTTTATTTTAGAACTAATAAGAAGTATTAAAACAAAAAACTAGTCAATAATAGAACTAATATCTTGTCCATTTTTGATCATTGATATCTCGTGTCGGGCAATCTTGTTTCTTAATGCTCTTTTAAGAATATCAACTTCGCTTCTAAGTAATGCAATTTCATCTTCTAACTTTGCTACTCTCTCATAGATTGTTTCTGCTTCTGAACTCATGATTATCTATCATAAAAAAATTGTCTTAAAAAGTTATGGGTAAATATTTTGATGGGCTGGTTAGTTTTTTGTAACTATAATTCAAATTCCTGGCGACATTTCTCGCATTTTCCTCTTTCTTGCCCAGGCGGACCAAGAAGGAATACTTTACCAATTGTCTTACATAATGGACACATTCCAGTAGTTGCATTTTTTGGGCCACTACGAATGATTTTCTGAGTTTTTCTACGTCCCATGTATTTACCTCTGAAATCGGTCTATTAAGTTTAATTTTTCAATGCCTAAACGAATACAAAATCGACCTGAATTTAATACAAAAACTACTAATAATCTATGAAAAATGCCAATTAATCGAAGATTCAAGTAAAATATATGATTTCTTTCAATTTGATCATATTCTTAATTGAAGAATTAATAAAAAATTAGAAAAAAAAGATTCAAGAAATTTATAATTTAGGAATGAATCCTAGTGAATTATAAAGTTCCATTAGTCTTTTTATCGATGCATCTTTTTGGTTAGTAGATGGTAATTTAGACAATATACTTTGGGCCTCTGTTAATGCATCAGTTTTGAGAATCATTGTTGCACCAAGTGTTTTACCGTCATTTGCTTTCATCACAGCACCATAGAAAGAACATTGTCCTTTTGGAATGACATTGTTTACACCAAGTGTTATTTTCTCTACATCTGATTTAAGATCAATCATAGCAACAGCTAATGGGTAATCTGTAGCACATGCCTTCACAATATAGCTCCAATACGGAGAACCCTTCTTGTATTGTTCAACTTTTATTTTAGTCAAGTACTTACTAATAGATCCATCACCACTTACATACGGTGCAGCCTCTGTGCTTTGTAGAGGAGCTATAACTAACGAACCTACTAGTGCAGCTAATGTAAAGAAGATTATTTTTTTATTCATAAATTCACCTCCTCAGAAAATTGACGAGTGTGAAATTTGCTCTTAGCAAAAGAAATCAAAGTATCACATGATAAATGAGTACCTGTGATGATGTCCCTTTGGCAATGAAGACATTTTCTAATAGATGCTCTTTTACAAACCAAGCACACGGCAATAGGGGCCAAAGGACCATCACAGTTTTCACATGCATACAAAAAATTACATGGAAAACTAGAAGAAACAAAATTGTTTTCTACTCTGTTTTCAAATGCAGGGGAGCCTGGTAAATGAGGGGAATGACGATTATTTGAAATCAGTTTTTGATTTTGTTCTTCTATGTGACTCATTGAATCATATTTCATAGTTTGTTATTAGACAATAACTTAGAATTTGTGGCATGCCTTAATTTCAATTATTTTTAAAACAGTTTAAATCACTGAATGACTTGATGTGAATTCATTGAAATTATCTACAATGTTAATCATAGGAACGTTTGGAATTTTTCTAATTTTTGGAGTTTATGGATATTATTCATTTTCAATATCAATTCAAGAGGTAAATAAGTTACTTACAACTAGAAATGAAGGATTCGCATTTAACATGATGCAAGATCTTGATGAGTATATTGATAAAAGAATTGAAGATTTTAGACAGCTAACAAAACTTCCAATAATTCAAGAATCGTTAATGAAATCTAATCAGGAGTTTCTTCATAGACAACAAGTACAAGAAATAATGAAAGAACAAGATCCTCTTACAAATATTGAAAATCAACCATTTATTTCACCAACTGTTAATACAGAATTGATATCAGAATTAACTGATGTAATAGATTTCTATAAATCAGAATACGATTACGATGTGGTATCAGAATTATACATTACAAATATCTACGGTGCAAACGTTGCATTAGATTCTGAAACATCAGATTATAGACACGATGATGAAAAATGGTGGCAAGAAGCAAAAGCTAAAGGTACCTATATAGGAGAAACAGAGTATGATGAAAAATTAGGAAATTATATCATAACAATAGGTTTGAGAATAGATGATCAAAATAGAGAATTTTTAGGAGTACTTAGAGTTTCATTAACATTAAATGATTTAATTCATGAATTTATTAATGATGCAGAAATTCTCAATTTACAAAACAGATCAATATTATTAATTAATGAAAAAGGACAAATAATATACTCAAATGGAATTCAAGATTTTAGAGAAACTAAAGCTGTTACGTATTTTGATTTAATTCAATCTTTGAAAGATGTAGGAACTGTGAACATTTCGGATAATCCAGACGATCCAATTTTCATATCATATGCAAAATCTACAGGGTATAAGCAGTTTGAAGGTTTTGGATGGACATCAATAGTTGATCAATCCAATTCTTCATTTACTGAAGAATTTGTTGATCTGAAAAATTCTTTTCTTGTAATATCGATTTTGGGAATGGTATCATCAGTAATGATTGGACTTATTTTATCATATTTTATTTCAAATCCATTACGTCTGTTAAGTAAAATGGCAAAGCAGTTCTCAGGAGGAGATTTTGACTCTAATTTCAAAGGCTCAAAAATTATGGAAATCAATATGATCGGTAATTCATTTAATTCAATGGGTCAGTCTCTCAAAAAATTAATTGAAACTGAAAAAAAATTAGCTGAATCTCACGCAATGATGAAAAATGAAAGATTAGGAGCTATTGGCCAGCTTTCAGCAAGTATGGCACATGATCTAAAAAACCCACTTGCCACAATTAAAACATCAGCAACTATAATTCAAAAACAGGTAATCAACACAGATCCTGAAATAGAAAAGGCAATGCAAAGAATGGATAGAGCCATATTCCGTATGTCTCATCAAATAGACGATGTTTTAAATTTTGTACGAATCACTCCGTTAAATTTATCTGAAAAAAGAATTACAGATATCATAAATGAATCAATCGATTCGTTAGAAATACCAAATAATATTAAATTAAAAATAACAGATTCGGATTTCATAATTTTATGTGATGTAAAAAAACTAGAAATTGTTTTTACAAATATCATTTTAAATGCAATTCAGGCAATTGGTAAAGTAGAAGGACAGATAGACATAAAATCACAGGTCATAGATGACAATATCAAAATAGAAATATCGGATTCTGGACCAAAAATACCTTCTGAAATATTAGATAAAGTATTTGAACCACTTTTTACAACCAAAGAAAAAGGAACAGGTTTAGGTCTTTCATCATGCAAAAATATCATAGAACAACATGGAGGAACTATCTCAGCTCATAACAATCCAACCACATTTACAATAATACTTCCAAAAAAGACAAAGAATCAGTAAGAGATTTTAACAGAAAACGAACATACTTTACAATGGATAAAAAAAAGATCGTTCTTATCGTTGATGATGATGTAGATCTTTTAGAAAATACTGTATTTTTGATAAAAAGTGCAGGATATGATGTAGTAATGGCTCAAAATGGTGTTGAAGCGGTTCAAAAATACAAAGAAACTAATCCAAATCTAGTCTTAATGGATGTAAGGATGCCTATCATGGATGGATATGACGCATTTTTTAAGATTAACCAATATGATTCCAATGCCAAAGTAATTTTAATAACAGCATATGCACATGATGAAAAAAAACATACCAAAGCAAAAAATCTTAATCTAATTGATACAATCTCAAAACCTTATACTATTGAACAGCTTGAAGATATCATCTCAAAAAATATTTAGGATTTTAGCTTCTTTATTTGTTTGAATCTGTTTGTATAAAACGATATTGCCTCATCGACGAATTTGTAGTACCATTTTTTTAATTCAGGATCATTGTCTAGTAATTTTTTCCATTGTTTAGTGTTATTATTTGATTTCTTGGAGGAGATCAAAAGATTGGTATAAAACCAATAAGATATTTGATTGGCAAGATCTTCTTCATTTATCTGCTCAAAATTATTCTGATATTTTACATTAATGTATGTCATCAATTCATAAATTGGCAAAGCTGTAATATTAGAAATTTGAATATTATCCATAAACATTCCAGATGCCAATGTCTTTAATCTGTCTGTATCATTTCCTATGATTGATTTTACATAGTTCCATTTTCCAAAAATCTGTGGCAACACATCGGAATATTTTTCTGCCATCTTTTCAATGTCTTTTTCGGATAAATTCATCACATCTAGGCAATACAATATTCCATGAAGAGATAATCGGTAAAGATCTGATGGTGCTTTTTGAATATTTTTTCCATCTTTTACTACTAATCCAACATCTAACAAACCCATAGTATGTTTCCCTCTAGCCATTCTTCCAACCAATAGTCTACGATAGTCTTTTTCTTGTGTTCTTATATTAGAAGAATCTGAAAGATGTGTTTTTGCCATACCCCATGTAGTGAGTCTGCCATTTACTGCTAGAATCTCTAGTAATCTTTGCACGTTTTCATGGTGTTTTGGACCTTTTCTATTTCGGTACGAATATTGTCCAAAAATACGATGCGCGGTAGGCCTAGTGTATTGTTTGTATGCTGAAAGATTCCCATAAACTGCACCTTGTTCTTTTATTGATGGCATGCCACAAACCAATATGTATGAGCATATAATAAGCTACAAAAGCAAATTTATGATAAAAACCATAAAAATACATATTTTAGAATTTAGCTCATGTGATTTAAAAAATTAGAACTGGATGATATAGATTATGGAATCAAGAAACACGTATGTATTAGCAATCCTAGGTTGCATCATCATAATTATTGCAATGTTTTTTAGTTTAAGTTTAGATAAAATAATTATCAAACCTCTTATCAAAAATTATGTAATACTAGATACATACATAAGATTAGATCAATCAAAATCGCTTACTTTATTGACAACAAATATTTTAGATGTAGTACCACATGGAAAATAAAAAAGATGTTTTTGCTATGAACTTTATTTTCACATTATTATTAATAATTGGAATTATAATGTATCCAGTATCTAGTTTTGCAGAATCATATGTCAATTTAGATAAAAAGTCATATACAATTGGAGATGAAATTAAAATTTCAGGAAGAGTCGTTTATGAAGAAAACGTACCTATAGTGATTCAGGTTCGTAGTATTTCAGATTTAGTTGCAATAAAGCAATTTTTCCCGTTAAAATCAGGATCATTTTCAACAGATATTGATGTAATTGGTCCTAAATGGACACAGTCAGGATCATATACTGTAATAATTTCATATGATGATGAAAAATTCGAAAAGATTTTTAGTTTTTCTACAAACATATCTGAAAAAAATGAATCTGAGCAAACAAGACATACTCAAGAAACAATCCAATCTCAAAAACCTAAATCAAAAATTTCAATATCAGATTTTCCAGATCCCACACTTTCTCCAAACCATTACATTAACTTGTATAACACTGATTCCGATTTTAAAAAATTATTTGATACTTCGTTCCCTGAATATAGAATTCAAGAAGTAGTAGGGTATGAGTTAACAGATATTCCAGGATTTCCTGATTATAATTTATCCCCACAATATTATGTGGACAGATATTCAAATGAGCCTAGATTTAGAGTATGGTTTGATTCACAATTTCCTGACAAAACAATTTATGATATCGTAGGCATGTCTGAAAAAACTAGACCTGCGATGCCCAGTTGGATTAAACAATACGTTCAACTATGGTCTACAGGAGAGATAACAGATTCGCAGTTCACTTCAGGAATTACAGAATTAATTCAAAAAAAGATACTGATACTTAGTGACGACATAATAAAAACAAAGAATTTAGATGACAACATTCCATCATGGTTTAAGAATACTGCAACATGGTATTCAAATGAAACAATTACAGAAGATGATTTTTTACTTGGATTGCAGTTTCTTATTGAAAAAAAGATAATCACAATTCAAATTTAGGTAATTCATGCTAGTTAAAAATCAAAAATAATTAAATAATGGAAATGGAACTTTTAATAATCAAATACAATATAAGAGAATATTGAATTTAAAGATATTATTTCTAATTGTTATAGTATTTACTTTTGCAGGATTGTTATTTTCAACGTCATACGCTGATGTAGCATCACCAAAAAAGCAATTATCTTTTGGGATCGATTTAGAAGATATTTCATGCAAAGAAGGATTCATGCGCGTATATTTACTAGAACATGAAACGCCTTCATGCATAAAGATTTCATCAGTAAAAAAATTAGTGCAGAGATATATGATTTCAGATTTTGATCTAAAGCAGTTTGAAAAGAAAGAAAAAACAACACTTCAAGAAGTTGGTTCCGTTAAAATAGAATCCACGGTTCAATCCCTTTCAAAATCTGGTAAATCGCAGATTCCGGTATATGATGTGATATTCAATATTTGTTCCATATCGCAATCTATTGAATCACCAGTAATTGAACTTAAATCAAATGCCGAAAAAAAACAAATCCAACTTGCAAATAGTATAGAAGCAAAATCATGCCAAATATCTGTAGGACAAATTCAGGCTACCAATCCAGAATCAATATCAATACAGCTAATCAACAAGGGTACAATTTCTCAAAAAGTTAATGATTTAACGCTAACCATTAATAATTTACAACTTGAGCTTGAAATTCAAAGAAAAAATCTTTCAGAATTAATCAAGTCTGAAAAATCACTTGAAGTAAGCTCAACAATTGAACATATTTCTAAACTAAGAAAACAGACTAACGATGTACGTGATGAACTTAATTCATATTTATTATCATTGAATCTTACACCTACAACTACTAAAGATACTTTAAAGATACCAACACCAACGCCGCGAAAAGCATCAGAAGGAATGATTGTTAAAATTATTTCAAAATATGATAATCCAATAAAAAATAATTACGATATTGCATTTGAAGCATGTTCAGGAAAAGAAATTTTGAGAATCCCCATAGTTACAGTAAGTTCAGATTTAGAATCAAAGACAACTCAATTAGGAGATAAAATATCTCCAAACTCTTGTTTGATTTCTGGAACTAAGATAAGTGCCAGTGATCCAAATACTATCCAAATAAGATATCAGGATAGCGGTGCAAAAGCCCAACAAATAGATGATTTAGATAAAAAACTAGATGAATTAAATAAACAATTCTCAGAAGTGAAAAAATCGCTTAATGACTTAATCAATCTCAAACCTCGTCCTGTAGACTTTGCTAAAAAGACAGATGATATATCACAAAATATCATTAAATTAAGAGATGAAATTTTGCACACAAAGTCTTTAAAATATAAAATTTTGAGTACTGAATAATTTCTTGTTTGAAAATTTCTTGTAGGTAAAAAAATAATGAATTTTTAAAGAAAATTAGATTTTAAGATTACCAGATTTAACATGTTTGTATTTTGATAAATCTAAAATATTCTCTATTTTAATATCGGATTGATACTTAGCGTTTACATATGTCCTATAATCATTACATGTGTCCTTTTTTAGAATTTTGTTTGTGACCCCAATGTATTGTTCAGATTTTGACTGTATTAGAAAAGAAGGTTTTAGGATTGTGGAATCTGCACATGCTTTGAATTTAACTAAAAACTTTTCAGAATCGGTAGGAATTGAATACAATATCTTAACATCTGCTTTTTTACCCAGTTTATTGTGAGATAATAATTCAAGATTTGAATAATATTTATCAATTTTACTTTTTCCGACAAAATTCCAATCCAAATTTTTGTAAAGTTTTATACAATTGTATATAGATTGTCTGTCCTTATATTTTTCTTGAAATTTCTGATTTCCCATCTCTTTGTATCGAACATACATTTGTTTACACATATTTTCATCGACTTTCACCTCAGCGAAGGATAACGGAAGTACAATCACAGGTAACAATAATAAAAAAATAGAAAAAATACCCAATCGGTTTAGATTATGTTTAGTTTTCATCAAATCACTTTAAAAAAATTTGAAGAAACAAGTACAATTATTGAAGATAAAAGATCTTGGGCTGTAAACGATACCGGTGTACAATTGATTTCTTCGATTTTTTGTATTTTCGTATTTGATTTGCTAAATTAATAGTATTATTGTATAATTATTGGTTTGTGGCATGCCATAGATGAGAAAAGAGTATTCCTCATTTAGATAATGAATTCTATGGCGCGGGGAGAGGGATTTGAACCCACGGGTCATTGCTGACATGGGATTAGCAATCCCACGCCCTACCAAGCTAGGCGATCCCCGCACAGACTGCCTTGAATTAATCTGTAAATAAATTCATTCTTCACCAAATTGGTGGTAATTAGTCACAATATCATCAAGTTTCATTCTTTTTCCACCCACAATTTTTAGTTCAACATGGATAGATTTGTTGGAAACGGTAATGATATTGTATGTATTTTCAAACAATCCCCTAACTCTTTCAGATGTAGCAGTTCCGGCATTTACAACCATTAGTTTTCCAAAATTCCACTCCCAGGGTCTATGTTTATGACCACATAAAACAAGATCAACTTTAGTATCAAGTATAGTTCTTAAAACATCTCCTGCATCTACTACAGTTAATTGATCAGAACCAGTATCCGGAATTGCTATTAGATGATGATGCATTGCCAAAATCTTTACTTTATCTTTGTATTTTTTCATTGTTCTCTCAAGCCACAAATTTTGACGATACCCCACCTCACCTTCGTTTCTATCAGGACGAGCAGTTCCAAGTGTTACCAAAACAACATCATCACTTAATTCATTTATTGCTTCAAAGGGGAAAAATTTCTTGAATAATAGATAACCGGTATTTCTATAGTCATGATTTCCGCTAATAGTAATAATTTTTTTAGTGTTAAATTTTTTCAATAATGTCTTACATTCTTCATATTCTTGCATTAGTCCTTCATTTGTAAGATCACCAGTAACAACAATAACATCGGGATTAAGATGATTTACCTCATCAACTAGTTGATCAAATTTATTTTGAAGAAATTGTGAACCTACATGAAGATCAGAAATTTGTACAATTAGCATTTTTCTTAATTTAGTAAATTCCGCTATTAAACTATCTCTATAGTATCTACGTAAACAATTCAAACCCAAGGTAGGATTAAATAATAAACATAGCAAGTTTTTGCAGTTTTGGGCAAAAAAGCTGCAGTAATGAGAGGGGACGGAATAGGTCCTGAAGTCGTAGACTCTATGCTCAGAGTTTTAAAAGAATGCAATTCCCAAACAGAAATTATTCTATGCGAAGCAGGCTCTGAACAGTGGGATAAAAATGGCAGAAAAGACAAATCATACATTCCAGATGCCACAATGAAGACTCTAGAAGAGACAGATGCTTGTTTTAAAGGGCCGACGACAACAATACCAGTACCAGATGCACCAAGAAGTGTAGCTGTTACATTACGCCAAAAATTTGAATTATACTCTAACATTAGACCAACTAGAACATATGATAGATTAACACCAAATCGGAAACTAGATTGTGTTTGTTTTAGAGAAGCAACAGAAGGACTCTACACAGGTTTGGAAGTAAAAGTCACAGATGATGCAGCAATTGCAATTAGAAAGATCACTAGACAAGGATGTAGCAGATTTATGAACTCTGCAGTAAATTGGGCAAACAAATACAATATGAAGAAAATGGTTGCAATCACTAAAAGAAACATCCTAAAACAAACAGATGGAATATTTTGGGATGAAGCGCAAAATTCTATTAAAGGTACAGACATTAAATTATCTGAAATTTACATTGACAACATGGCACAACAAATGGTAGTTGCCCCAGAACAATTCAATGGATCAATCTTGGTAAGTACCAATTTGTTTATGGATATAATATCAGAATTAGCATCTGGACTTGTAGGATCAATAGGACTGATTTATTCTGCAAACATGGGAGATAACTATGCAATGTTTGAAGCAGCTCATGGAAGTGCACCACAGTTCGCAGGACAAAATAAGGTAAATCCAACTGCAACAGTTCTATCAGGAGCTTGGATGGTAGAATATCTTGGAGAAACAGAAATACGAAATGCAATTTTTGCTGCAACAGAACAAGTGATTAATGAAGGTAAAATTGTAACATGGGATATTGGAGGTAACGCAAGTACAACACAAATGACAGATGCCATAATATCATATGCAAAACAGAATCTTCGAAAATAAAGAAAACCTTACTTTTGTCTGACAGCTTCAACTAGAATTAACTCTTCAAAAAACAATTTCTTTTTGGCAAGAATTCGTGGTTCCAGGCATAATTTTTGTGTGTATTCCATTAATTTTTGGTAATTAGAAAGAGATGTAGTTACAAAAAGAAATTTTCCGCCAATTTTGATATTTTTATAAATTGAATCAAATATTTTTTTGGAATTTCAAAGCCTTCAATTCCTCCATCAGTTGCAGCGTCTAATACTTTATCAGTTGCAAGATATGGAAGATTGCACACAACTAGATCAAATTCTAAATTTAATGCATCAGAGCCATTACAACAGACCAAATTTTGCGTAGGATATGTTTGATTTTTTAATACAGTAAAATTAATGTCGGTTCCAACAACAAAAGCAAAATTCTCCCACAAAAGTTTTGTTAAATATCCAGAACCACTTCCAACATCTAGAGCAGAGAATCCTTTCTCTTTTTCAATATAATCAGATATGAAGAAGGTGTCTTCAGATGGAGAATACTCCTCATCTCTTAAGAATTTCTTTTGCAAGTTCAACTATGTCATCACCTGAAAGATCATCTAATCGTTTCTCAATAACAGTTTCTTTTCCAAACTGCTTAAAGATATTTTGAAGTGTTTTTCTTCTGTATGAAAACATCTTGTTTATAACATGAATAAGATCTTTTTCAAGTGATTTTTTTTTAGTAATTCTAAGAACTACAGAATCAATCTTTGGAGGAGGTGAAAAATTTTGTTTTCCAACATCTAAAATTTTTTCAATCTCAAAAGCAGAGTTTGCAATAATACTTACAGATCTTCGGTTCTTTGAAGATTTTGCAAGTAATTTTTCTGCAAATTCTTTCTGAACCATAATCACACCATGAGAAAAAGGAGTATTTGCAAGCCATTCAATAGCATCCTTACTTTTTGAATAGGGTAAATTAGATACAAAAACAGAAAAGACATTATCTTGTTTGAATCCATCACCAAACTTTAAAGAGAGATTTGAAATTTTGGAAAAACGAGATTTTGCTTTTTCGTATAATTCCCTATCAGCATCAATTGAAATCACTTTTTTTGCATTTTCACACAATAATGGAGTCAAAATTCCTA
Organism: Nitrosarchaeum sp. AC2; assembly: GCF_013407385.1. Lineage (NCBI taxonomy): Archaea > Thermoproteati > Nitrososphaerota > Nitrososphaeria > Nitrosopumilales > Nitrosopumilaceae > Nitrosarchaeum > Nitrosarchaeum sp. AC2. The sequence goes on from NZ_CP030847.1 coordinate 1,375,584, forward strand.
ATCCTGTCCCTATTTCAAAGACAATGTCATTTTTAGTAATATTAGCCTCTAAAGAAATGGATTTTGCTATTACATTTGAGGTTAGAAAGTGTTGGCCTAGTCGTTTTCGTTTAATCATTTTTTGACAAAGAGATTCATCCTACTTTCACCAGTAATTTCATCCATGATTCTCTCTGAGATATGTTTGATTGGTTCTTTGAATCCCACGCGCTCCTGCAAATCAGCATAGCTTGCAAATGCCTTCTTTTCTCTTTCTTCTAACATTATTTTCATGTATGTTTTTCCAATTCCTGGAATTAATTCCAGGGCATGAATTCGAGGAGTCAATGGTCTTGCATTGTTAAGATAATCTACAAATCTAGTTTCATTGTGGGTGACAATATTTTCAACTACTCCCCGTAATTCACTTTGAGCAGATGACGAAATGTGTTCATATTCTAGCTTTCCTAAAACTGAAAGAACTTTTGTTCTTCCCTCTTTTCCAATGTAGATTCTTTCTCCTACATCAAATGTTGAATTTGGAACACCAAGAACTTCAAGTAAAGTAAGTCTGTCCTCACCAATTGCAGTGATAATAATTCCGTCACGTCCACGTACTGTAGATGATTTTCCACGCGGATTAAAATCTAAGACATATGCATATTCCTCATATTTTCTAGGAGGGGATTGTGCCCTGTGCAAAATAAATCTCCTTGAAACTTAGTTCCCCTTGATTATCTTGAGCATTTTTTCTAGAGTTTCAGCAAGAATAAGTTTCTTCCAACCAAATGTAAATGAACGTAGTTCAGCCAAACTAGTTGGTCTGATATTTACAATTTCTACTGCTTCTTCCTCAGTTAAATCACAATCTTTCATTAGTTGTTTCTTCATTTCTTTAGCATCCTTTGGATCAATGGTCACAAATTTAGAGACATAATCATATGTCCATCGTTGAATTTGATCCATTTCTTCAACATCAACTTTACCTAAAATCTCTTTAACTTCTGATAGAGAAATGCTTTGTTTCTTTTTTATCTCTTCCATGATTATACACCGAATGGTTTGATATGATCTAATCTTGTGATTAAGGTTTTTGTTTTATTCCCTAATTTTACATCTAGAGTAATAGCACGTCTACCTACATGTGTAATGTTACCTACTTTCCCATGATAGCGTCTATGAGGCAAACCTTTGTGTTGTCTAGGATCTATAATTACAAGTGCTTGTTCTCCTTCATGATATTCTCTAAGTAAGAATGATACGCCTCTAGGAGCAGTTTTTGTCATCACAGATCTTGCTTTGTGCTTAAATCCGTGTGAACGACCATGAGATTTCTTAGTTGCCATATCTGAGTAGATTCCCCAGTGACCCTATTTTAACAGTTTCTAGTCATGCATTAGAGATGATGTCGGTTCTGAGTTGTCCACATGCAGCTGAAATTTCAGATCCCTTCTCAACTCTTACTGTACAATTTACATGAGATTTTAGTAGTATTCTTTCAAATTCAAGTATACTCTTTTTTGATGGACGCTGAAAATTTCCGGCAGTAGAATTTATTGGAATCAGATTAACATGAGAACCATTTCCCTCTAAAAGAAGTGCAAGTTCCTTTGCAATTTCTTGTGAATCGTTAATGTTTTCAATTAAAGCGTATTCAAATGTAACACGTCGTCCAGTTCGCTTAAAGTAGCGTTTTCCTGCTGCAACTAATTCATTTACTGAATGAGGTCCAGCTGTTGGAACTAATTTTTTGCGTAATTCATCATTTGGTGCATGTAATGATATTGCTAGTCCGATTTGAAGATCTTCTTCTGCAAGTTTGTCAATACCAGATATTATTCCAATAGTAGATATCGTGATGTTTCTCTGTCCGATTCCAAAACCTCGTGGATGTGTAAGTAAACGAACTGCACGAATTGTTTCATCGTAATTTGCAAGAGGTTCACCCATTCCCATAAAGACCAAATTTGTTATATGCTGATCTCGTTGCTGAAGTAAATTTGCAAAGTGAATAACTTGTGCTACAATTTCTTCTGCTTTTAGATTTCGCTCAAAACCCATTTGCCCAGTTGCACAAAAAATGCATCCCATTGCACATCCAACCTGAGTTGAAACGCAAATAGTAGACCTAGGATGACCACCAATCTTTGTTGGTTCATATTGTATAAGAACTGTTTCAACTGGAGTTCCATCTGTTAGATTAAGTAATAGTTTTGTGGTATCACCATCATCACTTACTACTCTATGAGTTTCAGTTGCAGACCCAATTGTGTATCCATCTGCAATTAATTTATCTCGCATTGCAGTAGGTAGTTGTTTTAACTCGGTGATAGTTTTTGGAAATTTATAATACAATGGGTAAAGTATTTGATCTGCTCTATATCTTGGCTGGCCCATATCCATTACCAATTTTTCCATTTCTTCAGGTAACAAACGATAAAGATCAGTCATTATACTTTCACGATGCCTCTCATATTCAACAATTAAGGCTCTGTTATAATATTATAATTTAATCGAGTCTCAATTTTTAAAATAAAATAAAATTTTTGAAAATAAAATAAAAAGAAAAGAAGATTACTCTTCTAGTGACTCTAAATCATCATCAGAGTCAAGATCTTCGGTTGCTTGAACCATTTCTAGTTCTGCAGTTCCAGATGTAGATTCAACCAGTGTTTCAGGTGTAGAATCAATAATAGATTCAGTTGTTTCAGGTTCTGATTCTTTTTCTTTTTTAGTTGCTTTTTTGGCTGTCTTTTTACCTGGCTTTTTCTCTGTATCTTCCAAGTCCATCACTCCTGCTTCACCCAATGCAAAGATTACTTCTTCTTCTGGATGGTGTGGACTGTCTACCATTCGTGCGATTCGTTTCTTGCCGGATTTCTTAAAGTATATTCTGTATGTACTTGTGTGTGCAACTACGTTTCCACCTATTGGTCGAGTTGGATCACCAAAGAAAACATCAGGAGATGCCATTACTTGATTTGTGGCAATTGCAGCACAGTTGTAAGTTTCTGCAATTCTAGACAACATGTGAACAAAATGATTCAGTTTTTGTTGTCTATTTGACAATGTTCCTCTACCAAGATATTCAGCACGGAACAATCCAACTGCAGAATCTGCAACGATTAGTCGGATATTGTTTTCTTCGATTATAGGGCCAGCTTCTTCTAGAATCAATGTTTGATGTGCGCTGTTATATGCACGTGCTACAATTATTCTGTCAAGAACTTTTTCTGGATCCATTTCATGTGCTTGTGCAATAGATACTATTCTTTCTGGTCTGAAAGTGTTTTCTGTATCAATATACAAAACACCGCCATCCAATCCACCTTCTGTTTTTGGTTTTTGAACCATTACAGCTAGTGTATGTGCAAATTGAGTTTTGCCTGAACCAAATTCACCATAAACTTCTGTAAGAGCTTGTGTTTCAACACCTCCATCAAATAGGGTATCAAGACAGTTAGTGCCAGTTGTAATTTTACCAATATCTTGTCTGCGTTTGTATACTTCACTTGCAGTAACAAAATCCCTGGAGATCAATCCAGTTTCAACGAGATGTTGTCTTGCCTTGTTTACAATTTTTTCTGCGGTATCTTTTTCCATTCCAGTTATTTCTGCAATTTCCACAGGACCTCTTACGATAAGATCCATAACATTGTGTACTCCTGCGTCGGATAATTTTCTAGTAGTTACAGGACCTACGCCCTCCAAACTATCTAATCTTAAATCTTCTACCATACTGTATGGTACGGTACTAGTACTTTATAACGTTATTGTTTTTAGGTTCTGTCAAATCTCCGTCGGATCTCCTCACTGTCAAAAGTCATCGGATGCGGTTTTGAGCAGTATCGTATTTACTGACAGATGATTTCACTTTTCTGTTCACCATCATACAATCCGATTATTCCTTGAACATCACATGGAGAAATATATGGATAGTTTGTCTTTATTTCAGGATACATCAAATCATCTGGATTCTGTGAGTGTGCAAGACCAAAAGCATGACCAAGTTCATGACGTAGTATTGATTTGAACTCCTCTGTGGATAATTTGTCAACTGAAAATATTGTAATTTCTGATTTTAAAATTTGATGGTTTGCTTCATCTACTTGCGACTTTGTATATCCTGAATATCCATCTCCGTTGTTTTGTGTTGTTAGTCTTATTGTGATGTGACCTGATCCTGTATCTGTAATTATTGAATGATAGTGTATCGGGATTGGGAATTTTGTATTATATGATGACTTTTCTAATGCCCCATACCATCCCTTGTAATACGTTTCTCCACCAAGATTTACTGCTTCAGTGGAGAACACTACATCGTTTATCATGTCTAGTTGCTTTTGTGATATGTTGGGCGAATCCACAACATGAATGTGAAAAGAATCGTCAGGTTCAATCTTCCACGAAACAAATGTGTTTATTTTTTCTCCTTTGAGATTTTCAATTACATACCCGCTTGAAAGTGTCGTTGGGTATACAACTTCTATGATCTTGCTAGGATATGTTGGAAGGGTATTTGTGGTGATCATAGCGATAATTATCATAATCATTGTCACAACTGCAATCATTATTGTTGACTTTGTCTTGATTGTTTTAGTGATTCTTTTTTGTTCTATCTCAAATGATTTTACTTCATTTTCAAGATTGGAGATTCTGTCGATTGTTTCTTCATTATCCAATGGCGGAATTTTATTTAATGGATTTTTTCTATCATTTGTAACCACCCAGACTAATGTCGTTACTAGTATTTACCCAATTTTGGGAATCTAGTCATAATTTATGAAAATATGCTAACATAGATAATCCACGACTATCAAGGATATCTTGAAATCTATCCTAGTCATATTTTTTATCTTATGCTTGCATTCTGAATCAGGGTTTTCCACTTGTTCTCACCCTCAATAGTAATTCTACAGGCTTCGGCAGGTGTCTTACCGTCTAATCCCATGTGATTTCGAATGTAATTATGGTATAGTTGGTAGCCGTCAATTATTGCTGAATTTTCCTTTTTGATTCCCCTTATCCTACTGTGTATAAAAAACCTGTTTTGAAAATGATCGTAAAAATATAACTTGTAACAATTTTGAGCTAACGTCTCTTTCTTCTTTGTCCAGGCTTATTTTGCCCTGGAAATCTACCTAACTCAAATCGCTTTTTGAAGTTACTCTTGTTTCTAAGACTAGAGTTTGTACCAACAATTTTTCTGCCTTCAACTTTAGGAGTCTGTCCTCTTACTTTACCTGCTTTGGTAAGTGAACCGTGGGTTGCCATACTTAATCATCTAAAATAGCAAATTTATGTATTTGTATGATTACCAGTATTTTGCCTTGATTGTCTCAATGACGTGTTCATGTTCTTTACTTTTATGACGTGCATATCTTTCCATTGCACCTAAAGGAATACCTCCTAAAGATCTCGCAATTGCGTTAAAGAAATATCGCTGTGGTCCTTTTGCACCAGTTTTTGTCATGAATTTCTGAATTCCATATTTGAAATTATGCTGCCAAGTTTTATAGAGTACGCCTAATTGTGCAGGTGTCATTTCATTTCCAATGTTGAAGAAATCAGATTTTTCTAACAATCCAATTGGAACAAAAGTAAGCGCTGTAGCAGTAAACATCGAGTCTGGTTGTTCATGTTCTAATTCTGTGATTAAACGAATAGTATCCCAAGAATCTTCGGGTTGTTCATCATTGTCAAGTCCCATAATCAAAGTAAATGCAGGAATCCAATAATCCTTATTCAGAGTTTTTACACCTTCTTTTACTACCCAATGCCATTCACTTGGATCGTATGGAGCAAGTTTTCTATCAGCATATTTTCCAATTAATCTCAAACTTCCTGTTTCAAAACCAGCTTGAATTCCAATCATGTTATCAGGACTGGATTTAATTATTCGTGAAAGGTTTGGAATTAGTTTCTCATCAGCTATTGCACCTGCTAAAGTACCATGAGTTGGGTTTGTATGGCCTACACCAGTTGACATGATAGCAGTAAATAATTCTTCAAGGGCTTCTCTGTTTGGCTCCATTCCTTTAGCAGTTCGAGGATCCATTCCATATACAAAAATATCATCGCTATGAATCCAAGCCGATTTTGCACCGCCTTTTTTGATGTTGACTTCGATTTCACGTTTGACTTTTTCTGGTGAATAGTATCTTAATGATCTTAATGTAACATCGCAGAATTTACAGCCTCTACCACATCCTCGCATCACTTCAACCATTCCATGCATGCTTGGTTCTACAATTTCAGGGATTTCATCTAAATCTGGTCTATCCCAAAAATTTACAAATCTTCCATGAATTTTTTTCCCATTTCTCTCAAATTCTTTTATGTTTACTTTAAAGTCACTACGCTTTCTAAATGGATCCATATTTTCAAAATCGCCATTAATCAGATAATTGAAAAATCTGCCTGCGTGTCCGTCAATTTCTGGAGCAATACCACCAAGTTCTCCTTCCAATATAGCATAGATACCAAATTCTTCAATTTTTTCTGGATCATAGTTGTATTGCCATGTACCAGAAGCACCAGAAATAACTTTGGCTTTACTTCCTGTCTTTAGTTTTGCAGCTTTAATTCGTTGATGTAATTCTGTATTGTAAAATTCATCATAGGAAGTTTGTTTTCGTCCATATGTGAAAGTCATTGTAACAGGACCCATTCCTAACGGATCCATTTCATATGTACCAACAACTTGCGTATCAGGTCCGATGAATTTTTCAATGTGATCAGGATGTGCAACAACAACATCTTCACGTCTAAATCCGTCGCGCAGTAAACCTGCCTCTACTTTTCGTAATCCATATGGAGCGTAGTTTGCTACACCATTTGTGTGAGGAATGTAATTGCAAATAAAATCAAATAAAATCTTTGGAGTAACCTGATTTCCTAGAATTTTATACAAAAGACTTTTCTTATCACGATTTGGATCTACTGCAGGAGCGCATCCGAAAAACGTAGCTAGAGATAAACCACGATAGGGAGACATTAATGTACGATCTGCAGTTAATACTATTTTTGGGGTACCCAATGCTCTTCAACGCAATAATTTCATGATTTATTTTAAACCTTGCTGACTAAACTTAATAATTTTCTAGTATTCCAGCCTTATTTCTATGAAAACGACCAAATTCCTTGTTTGAAATTAAATGATCACCATCAAACACTGTACCATCTTTACAAACCAAATCTTCTCCAACACAGCAACTCCCACAAATTCCCACGCCACATTTCATCATACGTTCAAGACTTGCTTGAACAAACAATCCTCTAGAATGAGCTAGTTGAACAGTTTTGTACATCATTATTTCAGGACCACATGTGTAGATACCATCAAAATTAATTTCATTTACAAGTTTTTCAACCATACTAGTAACAAATCCCTTCTCTCCATAGGTTCCATCATCTGTAGTAACAATTACGCGGTGAGGATTATTTTTCAATAAATTATTTGCCAAGTCTTCAAAAAAAACTTCATTCTTTGATTTTGCACCAATTAGAACTGTAACATCGTCATTAGGTTTGATGTGTGTCAATAATCGCATCATAGGAACTAGTCCAGTTCCACCACCAACCAGCAACAGTTTACCTTGTTTTAGATCAAATGAATTTCCATATGGTCCTCTTACACCAATTTGCTGGCCTACCTTAACATTGAACAAACCCGTAGATGCAGGACCGTGTTTTCTAACAGTGAAAGCAGCTTTACCAGACTCTTGAGCAATCATCACACTCATTGGCAGTTCATTGATTCCAGGTATCCATACCATTGCAAATTGACCAGGTAGAACACTTGACATTACATCGTCTGAAAAAATCAGAGTTCGAACAGTAGGGGTTTCATCAATTACTTTTTCAATTACACAAATTTTTGTATGATTAAGATTTCTTTGCAAGTCCTATCATCTCATCTATTTTTGAATATCCTTTTCTTTTCATATATTGAAGTATTCCTTTGTTAATATCATTAAAAACATGTATCCAATTATCACCAATTACACTTCCTATTTGAATTGCAGATGCACCTGCCAAAATAAATTCAATCGCATCTTCCCATGTAGATATTCCACCACATCCAATTATAGGAATGTCATATTTTGAAGAGATTTCATAAACACATCGTAAGGCAATGGGTTTAATCGGAGTACCAGAGAGTCCACCGAATTTATTACTGAGAATTGGTCTTTGTGTTTCAACATCAATTGCAATAGCTCGTATTGTATTAATTGCAGTTATTGCATCAATGCCAGAATCAATTGCAGCACTTACAGTATTAAGATAATGAGTTGTTCCCAGCCCTACTTTTGCAATTACAGGTACATTAGTAGAATTTTTTACAGTACTGACAATTTTTTTTACTAATTCTGGATCATCGCCTACTTCTAATCCAACTTTGGCAACATGAGGACATGATAAATTCAATTCGTATGCAATAACTTTAGAATTTTTAAACTGTTCAACCATTGTTGAAAAATCTTCAGGAATGGAGCCTACAAGACTAATAATTATCGGAACATCTTTGTTAGGTTCTATCATTTTGGCAAAATTTGGAGCGCCTGGATTTGATAATCCTACTGCATTAATCCATCCGCCACCATTTATTCCAAATATTGTAGGATTTGGGTATCCATCCCACGGTTCTGTACTCAGTGATTTGCTTACAACTGCTCCTGCACCTGAACGATAAAGTCGATTAAAGACATCTAACGAAATACCTAATATTCCAGAGGCCAGCATTACAGGTCTTTCTAGTTGAATTTTTCCTATAGAAGTAACCAGGCTGGATTCCACTTTGAATCATGTACGTGGTTTCGAATATAATAGTTGATTCACCGTGTTTTTAGTACCTTTTTAAAAGGAGACCTGAAATTAACAATTCATGTATTCTGTAATATTAACAGAATTTGGAATCGTAGTTTTTAAAGATGAGAAACTCGAAAAAGCATTTCCTTTCAAAGATGCAGTTCGAGATTATATTTCTGTGAAAAAAAAGGAATCAAAATTAAATGAACTTGTGAATTATCTCGGTCCTCTTCAAAGAGGCATTTCGGTTAGTGATGAATCATTGATGACATTACTGAAAAAAGTTCCATAGATGCACAAATGATGGAAGAATCAGAATTAGAAGAGATTCAATCCACAAAACCACAAATTATTGTTGATTCAGGATTTGCAAAAAACATTTCAGAAGCATTGTCAAAGCTAAGAGAATTTGCAATGGGATTATCATCATCAAAGGTTACAGAAGTTTCTGAGAGTCCAGATCTTCACATAATTCAAGCAATAAATTCTTTAGATGAGATTGATAAAATTGCAAATGGACTTAGCTCAAGATTACGAGAGTGGTATGGTTTGCATTTTCCAGAATTGGACAACATTATTGATAGCATTAATGGTTATTCTCAAATTGTTTTGGCTGGAAAGCGAGAATCATTAACAAAAAAAGTGTATGAAGAAGCAGGATTTCCAGATTCGAAAGCAGATATGATTGCTTTGCTTGCATCAAAAAGTAGAGGAGGAGATATTTCAGATATCAATTTAGCAATTGTGCAATCAATTGCTAAACAAATTCTAGATTTCCATGACTTACGAAAAAAATTAGAAGCACATGTAGAGCTAGAAATGCAAACTGTTGCACCAAATCTTTCAGCAATTCTTGGAGCTGCCGTAGGTGCTAGAATATTAGGAAAAGCTGGAAGCCTAAAGAAATTAGCATCCATGCCAGCAAGTACTATCCAAATAATTGGTGCTGAAAAAGCATTGTTTAGATCATTAAAGACAGGCGCTCAGCCACCAAAACACGGATTATTGTTCCAACATGCTATGGTTCACGCAGCACCCAGATGGCAAAGAGGAAAAATTGCCAGAGCAATTGCTGCAAAAGCCGTGATAGCTGCTAGAGTTGATGTTTATGGAGAAGGCATCAATAAAACATTATTAGAAAAACTAAACATCAGAGTAAACGAGATTAGTAAAAAATACGAAACTCCTACTGAAAGAGAAACCAGACAACCCGAATTATTCAGAGAAGGTGGAGAATCTAGAAGAAGAGAAGGTGGAGATTTCAGAAGAAGAGAGGGAAGTGATTCTAGAAGAGAAGGTGGAGAATCTAGAAGAAGAGAAGGTGGAGATTTCAGAAGAAGAGAGGGAAGTGATTCTAGAAGAGAAGGTGGAGATTTCAGAAGAAGAGAGGGAAGTGATTCTAGAAGAGAAGGTGGAGATTTCAGAAGAAGAGAGGGAAGTGATTCTAGAAGAGAAGGTGGAGAATCTAGAAGAAGAGAAGGTGGAGATTTCAGAAGAAGAGAGGGAAGTGATTCTAGAAGAGAAGGTGGAGAATCTAGAAGAAGAGAGGGAAGTGATTCTAGAAGAGAAGGTGGAGAATCTAGAAGAAGAGAAGGTGGAGATTTCAGAAGAAGAGAGGGAAGTGATTCTAGAAGAGAAGGTGGAGAATCTAGAAGAGAAAATAAAAATTATAGAGAAAGAACAGATTCAAAATCAAATAAAAATAAAAAGAGAACCAAGTTTGAAAGAAGATAATTTTGAATTTTTTTGGATAAATTCAGATGGTGAAAAAAAACTAGCTACTGAAATTTAGTGATAGGTAATCAAGTATATAATGAAAAATTAATTACAAAAAAAGGGACAGAATATAGATTATGGGATCCTTTTAGAAGCAAATTAGCTGCCGCAATAATGAATGGACTAGAAATATTTCCATTCAAAAATAAATCATCAGTATTGTATCTCGGAGTATCAACAGGTACAACAGTTAGCCATATTTCAGATATTGTTGGACCATCAGGAATTATTTTTGGAGTTGAACATGCTAGTAGAGTAGCGCGAGATTTCTTAGATAGAGTTGCTTCACATAGAGCAAATATAATTCCAATTTTACAAGACGCGAGAAAACCAAAAGAGTATTTTTCAGTATTTGGAAAAGTTGATGTAGTTTATGTAGATATTGCACAACCTGATCAAACAAACATAGCAATAGAAAATTGTAAAATGTATCTTAAGAAAGACGGTTATTTCTTTTTAGTAATAAAGACCAGAAGTATAGATGTAACAAAATCTCCAAAAGAATTGTTGAAGAAGAGATACAAAGAATGGAAGTTTATTTTGAGATTCTACAAGTAATAGATCTTCATCCTTATGACAAAGACCATGCAATGGTAATTGCAAAGTTCCTAAAGTGATTTTTTATTCAATATTTGTTGAGTAGGTTTCCAACTTTTACGCACGAAAATAGGTAGTACTTGATTGATTTTATAATAAGATGCAACAAAATCAATTGTTTTTGAATCAGATGGATATCCACTTCCTAAATCATAATTTTTTCTGAGTTTTAGTATAGCCCTATCTCTAGTAACTTTGGCAATTATTGATGCAGCTGATACCACGATAAATCTGCTATCAGCATGATGGTATGAACGAATTTTTTTATGTTTAGATAATTTTGCTATTTCTTTTCCAAATCTTTTTGGATTTACATCACACGAATCAACATATGAAGTATCAGGATTTAATTTTGAAATGACTTTTGCCATATATTTAGCCTCTAAATGATTAAGATTGTGTTTGGTTACACTGGCATCAATTATTTTTGGAGAAATTTTTGTTACATAGTAATTATCAACTAATGCGATTATTTTTTTGTAAAGTTCTTCTCGCAATTTTGGAGTTAGTTGTTTTGAATCTTTTACACCTAACTTGGATAGTTTAGGAATATCTTTTTTTGATATAATGATGCCAGCGATTACTAGAGGACCAAGCATAGAACCACGCCCAGCATCATCAACTCCACAAATCAGCATTGATTCTGTCTTAAAACACATGTATTAAACCGTTATAGGTAAATGAAATACAGATTAAGAATTGCAAATTCCAGATGAAACTTTACAAGAGATAGTAGAAGGGCAAACAAAAATTATCGTTCCAAAAAAATCATTGACAGATAAAGTTCCACCGAAAGAACCAGCATTTTTTAATCCAAAAGCAAAAGTGAGTAGAGATTTCTCAATAATTGCATATGGAGCATTTCTAAAAAAATTTAAAGGTCCAAAAATATTTTTAGAAGGATTATCAGGTCTGGGAGTAAGAGGATTACGTGTTGCTAATGAATTACAAATGGATAAAGTAATAATTAATGATCTAAATCCATCCGCATTAAAATTAGCAGAATACTCTGCACGATTAAACGATTTAAAGAATATCGAATATTCAGAAATGGAAGTATGTAGATTTCTTAGTAAATATTCCACAAAAGGCGAAAGAGGTTCAATTGTAGATATAGATCCATTTGGTTCACCATCCCAATTTTTTGATTGTTGCCTTAGAGCTACTATGCATGGAGGAATTCTTTCCATAACGGCAACAGATCTTCAGGTTTTAAATGGCCTTTATCAAAGCGCATGTAAGAGAAAATACGGTGGAGTGCCAATAAGAGCAGAATATGGTAATGAGATGGCAATTAGACTGATTCTAGGATGTCTCAGAATGGTTGCAGGAAGAATAGGTATTGAAATTGTTCCAATATTTGCAGAAAGCAATATGCATTATTACAGAACATATGTGCGAGTACTTATTCGACAGGATCAAAAAGAAAATATTGGATACATCATACATTGTAAAAGTTGCGGACATAGAAAAATAGTATTAGAACAAATTAATGAATGTGAATTGTGTGATTCAAAATTAAACATTGGGGGACCTTTATGGATTGATAAAATTTTCGATAAAGAATTTGTTAATGATATGATTTTAAAACTACCAGAATTATCAGTAGGAAAGGTTTGTGAAAAAACATTACAAAAATGTTTAGTAGAATCTGAAATGCCTGGAATCTATTTTACATTAGATGAAATTGCATCTAAAATGAAAGCATCACCACCAAAATTAGAAGACGCAATCATAAATTTACAGAAAAACGGATATCTTGCTAGCTCTACGTCGTTTAATCCTACTGGATTTAGAACAAATGCAAACATAAATGAAATAATCAGTGTTTTTTCAGATCAGCCAGTAAATCCCAAGCAGACATAATACAACTCACTGCTTTGTTTTCTACTGGCTTCAGGTTTTGTAAGATTTATTCTAGCAAATTTCTTTTTAATATAATCTTTAAATTCCATAGAATATTCTCCATCAAATACTTTGAAAATCGCATTACCTTTATGCATTAGAACCTTATCCATAATTTTTGTACATTCATAATTCAATGAAATTTGTATTGCATGATCAACAGACCAATTCCCAGTAACTTGTGGAGAAAGATCACATATCACTGCATTAACTTTTCTTTCAAAATAAGACATAATTTCGTCAACTACAAACTCATTTTCAATATTTTCTCTAATTATATGAGCTCCAGGTATTTCCTCAACATATGAAGTATCAATACCCATTACCTTACCTTTGTTTCCAGCAAGTTTTACGGCCATTTGAGTCCAGCCTCCAGGGGCACATCCTAAATCAAGAACATAAAATCCAGGTCCAATGATTCGATAAGATTGATTTAGTTGTTTGAGTTTGTATGCAGCTCTACTTCGATAACCCTGTTCATGGGCTAATTTTCTGTATTGATCTCGACGTGCATCTATTAACTTCATTTGGCTTTCGTAGGTTTTTTCATCTCTGATAGTACCCAGTCTTCAATGAATTGACAATTACGTGGGCTTATTTCTCCTTCGAGTGAACATTTTTGTTCAACGGGACAAACAAGACATGGGGCATTCTCAATTGATAAAGTGCTGATAGGAGTCTTCTTTAGAATTAATTTATACGTCCAACGACCTTTATCAAGAATTTTTTCTCGGTAAATAGTTCCCATTCTTTCTAACTTTAATGCAAGTCTAGAACCATCTCTACTAGTTAGCTTTAATTTTTTCCAAAGTTCACTTTGGAACATTCCACTAGATTCACGCTCAGCTAAAACATCACATATTTTATTTGTGAGTCTCTCCATGTCAACTTTTTCAATTTGGAAATTTTCAATCTCTTCATCGGTAAGTTGTTCTTCTAATTCTTCTTCTAATGTTTTTTCAGCTTCTTTTTTAATTTCTTCTAATTCTTTCTTAGTAAGCTTTTTTGGTTTGGGTGCTGCTTCTTTTTTTGCAGGTTTCTTTTCTTTAGGTGCTGCTTCTTTTTTTGCAGGTTTCTTTTCTTTAGGTGCTGCTTCTTTTTTTGCAGGTTTCTTTTCTTTAGGTGCTGCTTCTTTTTTTGCAGGTTTCTTTTCTTTAGGTGCTGCTTCTTTTTTGCAGGTTTCTTTTCTTTAGGTGCTGCTTCTTTTTTTGCAGGTTTCTTTTCTTTAGGTGCTGCTTCTTTTTTTAAAGGAACGTCAGATGTTTTATCTTGTTTTTTTGCCATCAAATCACCTTAATTTTTAATATAACTCCTAATCATACAATAATTCATTCCTATTTAATGGTAAATTTTCCACTTGTAGTTATAGTACTCTTTTGATTCTGATCGGTCATTTTCACGACTAGATCATACTGTCCAGGTTTATCTATTATTTCAGAGAAATCATCATCAACAGGTAAAAAAGAGTTGTTTTCATCAAAACATTGTTTTAAAAATCCACTTTGTGTAACTATATGTTTTTCAGAATAAACAGTAACATACAGATCTCCACAGTCAAACTGAGAATCATCAATTTTTACTTGAATTTGTACAGGGGATGAAATAGAATATTGATTTTCTAATCCAATGATGGAGATATCTTCATCATTTTTCATGATTTCAGAATTGCCCATGGGCCACATATTGAGTTCACGATCCGGCGATTGAAGAACATCAGCCATAACAACAGTACCAAAAGCAATTGAAAGTACAATTGGCAAAACAAATACAACATATACTAAACTTGTTGCCATTTCGTTTTTCACCTGTAAATCCCTTATATCTATTTAGCAAAATTCCAATACGCATGATGAATTTGACGAATGAGTTAAATCGGACCCGACTAAATATTGCTAGATGCGACTTAGAAAATTTAGAGTTAGAGCATATCGTTGCATTCACGATTCTGGCGAAATTACTGTTGGTGATTTAGCAGCATTTGTTGGAAGAAATGAAAGTGGAAAAACAACAATTCTACAAGCATTAACATTATTAAATAAAGATGAAAAATTTCAGATTTAGATCTTTGTGATGAATTATCAGAAGAGTTGAAAGGAGAAGTTATACTAGCTGAAGGAGAATTTGAATTAAGTTCAAACGAGGTTAAATTAATCAAAGAAGCGTTTCCAGGTTTACCAGATATAAGAAAAATAAAATTATTTAGAACAAATAAAATACCTAGAGTACAATATGAGTTTGAAAATATTCAACTTAGTGATGAACGAAATAATGAAATAAATTCTTGGGAGAATTTTTCAAGGCAGATTAAGAATTTTTTAGATACAATACCAAATCATCTTAAAATTCAAATCAATACTGAATTATTTGATGGTCCTCCACCAAAGAATCAGCAGATATTCAATAGCGGAATGGCTGAATTTAGCAATCAATTTCACGTAATAGCTGTTCAAGAGCCTAAAGTAATAGAAGAATGGCAAAAAATATACCATAATCCGGAAAATCAGTATCATAAACTTCTTAGTGGCAGTAGTGAAAAATCAGCTTTAGAGAATTTCATTGCATCTGAATTACATCCTCGATTTGTTTATTTTTCTGATTACAAAAAAATCTATGGCAATATCAATCTCAATGAATATCTTAGAGAAGAAAAAGGAGTCAGGGCAAGCTCAATTGAATTTATTGAAGAATTTGACAAGGCAGAAACAGTAAGAAATCTTTTCTATTTGGCAGAATTAGACATTAAAGCATTAGATGAAGTAAAAGAAACTCCATCAAAATGTATCAAATTATTGAATACAGCAAGTAATAGATTAACTAAGAAATTAAATCCAGCATGGAAAGGCGACCCAATCCATGTTGAATTAAGATACAATCCAGGAAATATCATGAGTGTAGTAATTTCAGATATTCATCGTGATGGAACGGTAACCAACACAGGATTGCTAAATAGAAGAGCAGAAGGTTTCAAATGGACATTTTCGTTTATTGTAAATTTTGCAGCAGAAACACAGAGAGCAGAACTCAAAGAAGCAATATTACTTCTCGATGAACCAGCAAGAAATCTTCATCCTACCCAACAACGAGGAATTTCAGATTTGTTAAAGAATCTTGCAGGCTCAAATCAAGTTTTGTATGCAACACATTCACCATTTATGATTTTTGATTATACTCCAGGAAACTTGTTGGTAGTAGAATTAGATAAAAGAAAACACCTTAGTAAAATTTTTTATGATTACTGGAATGCCGATGATAAAACACTAACCCCAATTCTATATGGATTATCAAGAGGGTTGGTCGAATCGATTGTAGATAGAGAAATTGGAACTAACTCAAGACCAGTAATTATTGTTGAGACAATGTCAGATGCAATGTATCTTAATGCTTTTGATAAATTTTTACAAGATCCAAACATATCAATGAATCCACTTAATGTAGTAGCTGCTTATAATAAAAATTCAGTATTACCTCTGGCAATATTTTATAGAAATCACGGGTATAGGACATTTATTTTATTGGATGATTCAGATGAATCTAAACAGATTTCAGCTCAACTAACATCAAATGATTTTTCACCAATACAGACAATACTTTTTGAAAGAGATGGTAAGAATTTGGAATCAATTGAAGATTATATTGTTTTAGAAGATTATCTTCATGCAGTCAATCAAACTTATGAGATCAGATTGAGAAAAGAAGGCTATTCAAATCTTAAACCACTTGATGTAACTTCAAAGGGAAAGAAAGGCGTTTTAGAGAATTTAAGAAAAATTTGGGAAGAACATAATGATGATGATTGGGGTCAGTTCGATAATGAGGAGATTACTAGGTATATTTGTGAAAAAATTACCTTAGAAGAGACTGATTTCTTATCAGATAAAACTAAAGACCAATTTAGAACATTGTATAGATTAATTGCTGAAAGAATCAGACAATATCAAAACGTCACTACAAAGGCAGATTTAGCCAAATTTCAGAGAGCAAGAAATTAGGATTAAAGAAGTTTACTGATGAAAAATACTTCATCAACAAATACAAAAGCAGTAAAATACCCTTTAAGGTTTAATTGAGATATGAAATTGTTTGAAATTATGAGCAAACCCTCAATCAGAGGAGTTTTCCTTTCCATAATCTTATGTTTAACAGTGGCAATCATCATTCCAGCACATGCTGAAGGAACAGTAGATGCAAAAAGTTTTTCATTTGAAGAAACTACGATTATTGAATTTACTAATACTGGAAATGTTGATGTAAGTGCATTTAGAATTTGGTTAGGTAGTGATAATAATTTTAAATCATTTAAAACAGAAAATGGATGGATTGGTGAAAAAACTCCTCAAGGAGTTATAATATTTACTTCATCATCAGAAGTTATCAAACCAGGAGAATCAATAAAGATTGGAATTAAAACAGATAAAATATCTTCAGGAATTAATTGGAAAGCACTTGATAAAAGTGACCAGCAGATAGAGATTGGAAAAACGATTGCAGGTGAATTACCCAAACCGGTAACAATTTCTAAACCAGTACCAAAATCAGATACAACAGTTTCAGAGGAAGGGGTTTTAGCAAATTCAGCTTTTAGAATTATTCCAGAAAAACCAAATGTGGGGTCAACTATAAGAGTGACTGGAGATAATTTTGGAGCAGGACAAGAATTAGATTTTTTTATAAATTCTAATAAAATTTCTAGCTTTGTCACGAATGATGCGGGTTATTTTATTACTACGGTAAAAATTCCAGAAAATATTGACGCGGACAGAGTAGACTTCATAATCAAAGATAAAGACAATCAAGAAAAAAAGATCAGTTTAAGATTAGAAGAACCAATGAATAGAATTCCAGAATCAGATAACATCCCACTAACAATTGTCGGACTACCAGAAATATTACATAGAACAGATTTTTTAGAAATTTCAGGTACGGCACAGCCAAATAGTGCTATAACAGCATCAGTAAAAGATCCTGAGGGGAAGATCATCAACACAAGAACAGCAAAAGCAGATGCAAAAGGAAATTGGAAATTAGCAGAACCAATAATTGTTCCGTTAGATGCGCCATTTGGAAGATATAGTGCAATTATTTCAGATGGTAGAGAGGAAAAGACAACTTCATGGACGATAGAAACATCAAAAGTAATTCTCATAAAACCAATAACCTTGAAATTTAATCCTGGAGAGACAATGAAGTTTAATGGTACCGCATTGCCAAATAAATCACTAGAGTTAATTTTAGAAGATCCACTTGGAATTGAAAAAACTTCAGATATCATTGAGATAGATGAGACAGGAAATGTTGAATTTGAATATCCAACAATAGCAAATGTAGACAAAGAAGGTACATGGACATTAGTTGCAGAACAGGATGGAAAAAGAGAATTCATTTACGCAGGATTAGGAGAGATCCCATCAATACCAATTAACATTGAATTTGATAAATTAAATTATAAATCAACAGAAACTGCAAAGATATCACTAACGGGAAAGCCTCTAGATAAACTAACTATGTTAATTGTTGATCCATCAGATAAACCAAAAATAATTGCAGATAATAAAAATACTGTTTCCATCACATTAGGTCAAGACGGAAAAAAAACATATGAATTAGAACTAAGTGGATATTCGTCAGGAGCATATACTGCTATTGTCAACAAAGGCGCTTCTAAAAGTTCTGAGGTATTCACAGTGGGATTACAAACAGGTTCCGGTACAATTAAAATTGGTAGCACAAAATTAGATTATAGACCTGGAGAAGCAATCTTAATTTTGGGAGATACAAAAGAAAACTCACTTTTAACACTCACACTAAGTGACCCTGATGGAACAGTATGGAAAACTAAAGAAATATTTTCAGATAAGAATGGAAAGATTGCAGATGATAGTTTAAGATTACCATCATCAGCAGAACCAGGCATATGGATAGTCAATGCAAAAAGCGGTTCAAACTTCGATAATGTTGAGATCGAAGTAATAACTTCTAAAGAAGAAGGACTTGTAGTCACAGTAGAAGATGGTATAGAAATTTCAGGATATGGAAAAAGTATCAACATCAAAGTGATAAATGCAGAACAAACAGTAAAAATGTCAATCCTAAATTCAGATGGTGAAGAAATAGAGACGTTATCATTCCCATCTAATAAAGAAGGCGAAATTAAACAACCATGGTTTATTCCAAAAGGCACAATACCAGGAACATATACTATCAAAGTAACTGATGCTCATAATACTGCTGAAACAACATTTACTGTAAAATAACTTCAAACAATTTTATTCCACCTATTTTAAATTCAATGCATGAATCTTAAAGAGAAAATATCTGAATTTCCAAATTTCCCTAAAAAAGGAATATTATTTAGAGATTTTAGTCCACTTTTGAAAGATCCATCAGCATTATCATTTATTGCAGATGAATTTACAAAGCATTTCCATCCAAAAGATATTGATTTGTTTGCAGGTATAGAATCAAGAGGGTTTTTACTTGCATGTATTTTGGCTACAAGATACAATAAAGGAATGGTAATGATTAGAAAAGCAGGAAAATTACCAGGTAAGACTAGCAAACTATCATACAAAATTGAATACGGTCAAGATACAATTGAAATTCAAAAAGACATAATCAGTAAAGGACAGAAGATCCTAATTTGTGATGACTTACTTGCTACAGGAGGAACTGCAAAAGCATCTGCAAAATTAATAGAAAAAGTAGGTGGAAAAGTTGCGGGATTTGCATTCATTATTGAGTTAACAGAACTAAACGGAATTAAAGGAATAAATCAATACAATTGTAAATCATTGGTCAAGTATTAACATGGAAAAAAATGTAGAGATCGGAATTTTTGGAGGAACAGGAATTTATGATTCCGGAATACTAGAAAACCCGCAAGAAGTTACAATAGATACACCATATGGAAAACCATCAGATTCAATTACAGTGGGAATTTTCAAGGGAAGAAAGATTGCATTTTTACCAAGACATGGAAAAAAACACACAATTCCCCCACACATGATAAACTATAGAGCCAATATTTGGGCATTCAAAGAATTAGGTGTAACTAGAATAATTGCACCTTCTGCAGTTGGAAGTTTGAAAGAAGAGATAGAGCCAGGTCATTTTGCATTACCTACACAGTTCTTAGATTTCACAAAATCAAGAAATGGCTCATTTTCAGAACTTGGAAGAGTTATCCACATATCAGTAGCAGATCCATTTTGTCCTGAATTACAATCATCAATTCTTAAAGTAGTAAAGGAGAAAAACTTTCCAATTCATCAAGATTGCACATATGTTTGCATTGAAGGACCAAGATTTTCCACCAAGGCCGAATCAAAATTCTACAGAAGTACGGGTGCCGGCATTATTGGAATGACATTAGTTCCAGAATGTCAGCTAGCAAGAGAAGCTCAGATGTGCTATGCATCAATTTCAACAGTTACAGATTATGATGTATGGGCAGAAAAACCAGTAACAGCCAAAGAAGTATTAGAAACGTTATCAAAAAACGTAGAGCGAACAAAAAAAGTTCTAACAGATTTAATTAATCAAATTCCAAAAACAAGAAGTTGTTCTTGTTCTAAGGCTTTGGCAGAAGCTGAATTCTAGTCATCAACAAAAGACTCTCTTTTCAAACCCTCAGGTAATGTAAGATCTCCTTGAAGAAGGTTCAGCTGTAATGAATTTATTACTTCATCAACATTATATCCTAATTTTTCTAATTCTTTTTCTGTGACTTTGGAAATTTTTGCACCTATGTTTTGACCTCCAATTCTACCAAACGCTATTGCATTGAATCTAAAAGAATGAGCATCGATTGTAAAAGTACCAGTTATTTTTGCTGCCATCTGGCTTCCATGAACATTATTAATGTGAACTTTAAGATTCATTTAGATTTCTACTGCTTTGTTGATATTATCATCAACCAAAAAGCTCCAGTGTTTATCATCTTCAACTTTGAAATTATTTACTTTCAGAGAGACAATTTGTTCATCTAAACATTCATGTTTTATTTCAGAATTTTCTTTCAGTCTAACTAATTTCCATTTGTACTTTCCTTGTTGTAATTTACATACAGTAACACCCCATTTTGCATCTGGATCAATTTTTGGCATTCCTACCAAATCTGCTAATTCTTCAATTCCAAGCTGTTTTTCCTCACAAAATCGTTTTTTACATACACCGCATCTCCAGACATCAACTGAACCTATGGTTCTCTCGTCAATGTTGATGTTAACTACCCCAAAATACACTGGTTGATGTTTACAAGATTCGGTATCAATACTCAATGTTGTTCACAAAACATTAGGATTATTTAGTTCTTGCATCATCGTATGATTTTTCTAGAACCACACCTATATTGTCAACAATCTTATTTCTCTTAAATTCGATATTTTCACGTTCGCAGAATTTTCTATACATGTTTACAGCAGTAAATCTAGGATGCATTGCCTCAAACTCAGTTTCAGAAATATCTATGAAAGCACCCAATGTCATTAGTTCCTTAGCAGTTTTCAAAGCATCCTCAGTTGAAATATTTAGTTTTTCTGCAATAGTTGTAGGAGTCATTTTTCCATGACATGTAATTAAGAGAAATACTTTAGCTTGCAATGGAACTAGTTTTATTTCTGAAATTAGATCCTTTTCTACTCTAGAAATTTCCATCATTTTTAAAATAAAATCTAAGCAAATAAAGAATTATTTTGATTCCTTTTTTACCAATAGTTTCTTGGATATTTTTAGTGAGAATCCCATAGCAATAAAATGAATTACACCGCCTATTATTGCAGCTTGCATCAAATTATCAAGAATAAACCAAGATATTGCAAAAGTTGTAATTGATGGAACTGTGACAATTACAGCAATAATTGAGCCTTTCAAAATAATCTCTTTCATAGTAAGTTTACTGGTTTTATTATCACTAGACATAAACAATTTTCAAAAAATGGTAATAAAAATCAAAGATACTTTATATTTGGTCAGAGTCAAATTGAGTTACTTGGCAAGTTATAAGGGAACATATTCAAATGAACAATCGTTAAACTTTGTAATTCCAATAATGGTAATTTTGTTTTTAGGAATTATTTACATAATGACCCAAAGAGCAGGTTCAGGTTTTGTTAGTTTTATCCTAATTGGAGCTGCGGCAATTACAATGTTTTATTGGATTCATGTTCTAAAGAAAATGACGAAGGATCAAAAACCAGTATACAATGCTAGGGAGCAAGAAACTAAAAATTGGGTCTATGATTTGATCAAAGGAGATGCAGATTTTGTATTTGTATCAGAAGTTCCTGGTCCAGAAGACAAGATATCAGTTAGACTAATTGATGGTGTATTGTATATTCGCGGTTCTGGAGGATTTTCAAAAGAAGTTCCAATAACAGGATCAAATGAAATGCAAATTCAGGATTTCAAATATAGAAACGGCGTACTTACACTAAGAATAAAATAACTACAAACTTTTTGCAAGTTCTAATTTTTGTGGAAGATATTTATCAGTAATGTTTGTCAAACCGTATTTTGAAAATGCTTCTAATTCAGCTTTTCTTTTAATTTTAAGAAATACATCCAGTTCTTTTTTCCAAATACCTTCTTGATATCTTGGATCAGTTTGTAAATCATAGCATCGTTTAATGTCTGACTCAGTCATTGGAATTGTAGGAAGTTTGAATTTTTCAATATCAGTAGCCCATACACCTACCCATTTTGCATCAGGAACAGTGAGTTCTCGAAGATGTGCAGCATTTGCTGAACCAGATTTTATTACCATTGCAATATGTTCTCCATACACATCACCATCTGTCAGAATAATTACTGGTAGTCCTAATTCATCATGAAGTCTCTTTAAAAGAGTTCTAGTAGAACGAGGAGCTTGTCCTCCAGTATTAATGATAATAGATTTGAATTTCTTATCAACTTGTTCTTCAACAAATCTTGTAAACAAACCACCTTTTTCAATGGCAATTACGATTTCAGCACTTGTATCTAATAATTCGGCAGTAGTAAGACTGGGGCCAATAGAGTAACCATCAGGATGGTTTGAAAGATTCATTTTTTTTCCTTCGTATCCAGGAATGGTGTATTCTATATTCAAATCTCCAAAAATGGAGCTTCTCTCTTCAGGAAAAATATGAAAATCTTCACGAGGTTTTGACAGTACCGCTTCGAGGTCAACTATAATGTTATCAGATTCAGATTGATCTTCAAATTCAATTGCGAATGCTTGAGATGAATAATACACATCTCTTAACGTAGATGATTTTTTTTCTTGTGTTAATCGGTTAGCAAAAAATGCCAACCACATTAATTGTGTAAATGATCTTAATTGAGATGAGTTTCTAGAACTTCTAACAGCAGCAGAGTTTCCTAAAATATATTGTCTAAGTTTTTTATCATAAACAATATTACTGACTGATCTGCTAGGTATTGAAAATTTTGGAAATTGTCCGTTATCTAAATCACCATAAACTTTAGCGCCATGATCTTTTAGGGCATCGATGATATTCTGCTGTTTTACTTTTGCTTTTTGTTTACGATCTTTAATTTTATTGGTCGTCAACTGTAATCTCCTCTTCTAATAATTTCTTATAATTTGGTTCTTTAGTCTTTCCGGAAAGTTCTGTACAAAATTGCGAAATAAGTGGTAGATACTTTGCATATAGATTTGCTCTCTTTTTTGCCATCTCGGCTTGACCACGTTTTGACATGTATGCTGCAAGTTTTCTAGAAAGAAATTGTAAACCTAGTCTTAATTCACGTTCTATTTCTTGTCGATCAGCAACATTTTCTTTTCCAACTGTTTTGTAAGGGATTCTAGTTGAACAAATATGAGATACTATAACAAAAGGAGGATCACCTTTGACTTTATACCTACTCCAATCAGTATCATTTACAACTTTGAGAACTACATCGCTTCCTTCATCATAAAGTAATGGAATTCGATTAGCATAACGGTAAACATGTGGCCCACCTGGTTTAATTTCACCACCATAAGCAATACCCATCTCCACAACAAAGGGAAAACCAGAATAGGCAGATGCTGGACGCTGAACCACTGCGCAGAAATCAGGTTTGAAGAATTTCTTCATGCCTTTCTCAAGGGGTTCTTCCCCTAGGGGAGCTAAACAGCTAGGATCAGGTGAAAGAAAATCCTCAAATTTCTGTAATGAATCACTTAGTTTTACAAGTTCTTCATTTGTCAATGATCCCATCCGTTTTTCAGGTTTGAAACCTGCAAACTCTGCAAACTTGACAGCAGTTGAAGGTCCTATTCTTTGAAATCGTTTAGTTAAAAATGCAGTTAGTGTTTCACCCTGAACCGTACCAGTTAATTGTTTATAGTAAGGATTATCAGAATCAAGATCAATTGTTTTTGCTTGTGAATCACCAAAATCCCAATAGTATAATTTTTTATTTGGTACATCAATATCATCAATTCTAACTTTACTAAGTTTATCAAAATCCATTTCAAGAAATGACATCAAAGAAATAACAACTCTTACAGGTCTGGAAAGAGTTTTCCAACGTTTTGCTGCTTTATCCATAATTCCAGTAAAGGTGAGATTTTTTTTTGCCAGTCCTAAATCTTTCCTAACTTTTTCAATCATTATATCATCAATGTTTGGAATTTCGAATTGAGATTCAACCATCATACGTCTAATTGTTTCAACATCAATACCATGTGCATGAGGTCTAATGATTGTCGGTGCAGGTGGCATCTCATTTACAATTTTAGAGTAATGGAATTTTTCTCCTTTAGGATCATCAAAAGTTATTGTTGCATATGGCGTAATCAGAGAGGTTTCATAAACATAATCTTTAATTTTTGAACCTGCTTTTGCATAATCGCCTTCAAGACAAATACTGACAGAAAGACCCCTTTTTGTTACTTCTTTGGTATTATGTTTTAAAATCACAGGTTTGTTTTTTTGAATATCCAACAACAATTCAAACTCGTCTTGAATTTTTCCATCAGTGGAACTTTTAACATAAACCGGTTTGTTTGTGGTAATTTGTCCATAGAGAATCGCCATTGTAGCTCCCAGACCAAACATTCCTCGTGCCTGTTTTAATCCAAATTTAGAGCCATAAAGTACAGTTCCAAAGGCTAATGGAACATGTTTAGATTCTATTCCAGGGCCATTATCTTTTACAGTTAGGATGTATGGTTTAGGATCCGGAGCATCTGGATCAATAGCCTTTATTGAAAGATGGACATCAGGAAAGATTCCTTTTTGATCACATGCATCTAAAGAGTTTTCTACAAACTCCCTTACAGCGGTATAAAGTGATCTAGTAGGATTGCTAAATCCGGCTAGATCCCTATTCCTATAAAAAAACTCACTTGGTGAGATCTGATTAAATTTTTCTTTAATAGAAGACATCTTGATTTTCCCACAGTTGCATTTTTTCTTGTTTACTTTTTCTATTTGCTGCTTCTAATTTGTTGTAAACGGCACCATGTATACTACCATTTGATATTGAGGATATTGCATCTACAACCAATTTTAGTTTACTAGTATCTCCAATTATTGAAACAGTTTTTCCATATACAGAAATATGAGTCCCAGTTAAATTTTCCATGTTTTTTCTTGCCTTACCGCCTTCTCCTATAATTCTCCCTTTTATCCTTTCAATATTTGCATTTGATTTTCCGGCAAACTCCCTCAAATCTATCACGTGTAATGCATTTTCACCCTTTAGTAAACTCATTGCATTATCAGGAGAAAAACCTCTACCTATTGCAGTTACTATCTCCATAGCTTTGAAAGGTTGAATACTTTCAACATCACCGTTAGATTTGATAAAAACTTCGCCTGATTCACCATCAATATCTAAAGTAACATAACATAGCTGTTCAATCTTAGATTTTACTGAACCGGATTTGCCAATTAATACAGCTATACGTTCATTTGGAATTCTAAGTATTTTTTCAAAACTCATCCTACGATATCCTCAAATATTTTAATTGGATCTTCAACTGAAATTCCTCTTTTTGAAAAGAATCTTGTTATATTATTAATGTCTCTTTTAAGAAATTCTTGAGCATTAGGATGCCTAAGATCAACTGCAGACCCGAGATCAAAAAGAACCAACCCATTAGGAGTTTTAAAAATATTATATTCTGAATAATCGCCATGAACTAATTGTGCCTTTTGATAAAGTCTGGTAATTATAGAAATTGATTGGGCATAATCATTTTCATCAACTTCTGATTCAAGTAGAATTTTTGCGGGTGAACCGTGCTCGCCAATAAAATCTAAAGCAAGAACATTATTTGATAAATAAAGAGGCCTGGGGACAGGAATTCCACATTTGTAAGCCTGTGTTAAATTTCGATATTCTTTTTTTGCCCATAAATAAATCAGATTTTTTGTTCCTCTTTTTATTTTTGAAAATCTTGGATCACCCGTAATGTATTGTTCACGTTTCTTAAAATTTGAAGCACTAATCAAATAAATTTTTAATGCAACATCATTATTTTTTTCATCAACGGCCCAAAATAGAACTGACTCTTTTCCTGCACTTACAGGACCATTAACATATGCAATAACATGATCTGTGATCATTTTGTATAATGTCATAACAGTTGGTTTGTCTAAGACTTCGTTGATCACTTTACCTTTTTTGAATCCATCGTCTAATCCTCCTCTTTTTGATTTTGAAGTTAATTTATGATCAACTTTGGATTCTAGTTTTCTACTTAGATCATCATATAACAAATCATCGGACATTAGATCATCGGACAATGAATATCATCACACTTACTAGATAAAAGAGATTTCCTTTAGTGAATTTGATTTAAAAAATATACTAGATGTTGATAGATAAAATAACTTCATAGTTTTTCATTGAATGAATTTACATTTTAAAAACGATCAAAAAAGGCACTCCAGAAATTTTTTTCACTCCATTTTCAGAACCAATTCCAAGTTCTAAAGAAAGAGAGATAGTATCTTTGCCAACCATATTAATTATATTTGAACTTTCTAGCAATTTTTTAGCTTCATCAATTTCAATTATTTCATTACCATAATAGCTCTCACTAATTTTCATGGTCAACTCATTTTCGGATATACTTTTTCCAAGAAGTTCTGCATCGCATATATTTAACATTAAATTTTTTTGATATTCAGTAGTTTTAACTGAGAATCGCATTACGCATATTTACCTTTTAGAGTAGATTTAGCACCGCAAGCTTCACAAATCAAAAAAGAGATCCTATTTTCTTTTAGTATTTTTGTATCAGGACTTTTACAAGTATGACACTCAAGATAATCTTTAACATAAATTTGGAAAAGACGTGTAAAGTCATCAGGAGCTCTTCTCCCAACAAACATAGCCTTGTCACCTAAGCGTTCAGCTGGAACTGCAAATTCTTTAGAAAGATATTGTAAGACTTTATCAGGATCCCGACGAAGTACTTTAGGAAATTCTGAAAAATTACGCAGAAATGTTTTTTGGCCTTCCCACATAACATCCACTACAGGAAGCTCAAATCTAGTAGTAGATACTTTTTTAGAATCGCCTAGTTTATCTTGAATTCTCTTAAGCAATGTTTCGTAATCGGATTTAGCCACTGAAAATTTGTGTATACTGTACCCTATATTGGTTTTTGAAAAAGAGAAATCGTGTGGATTTTGTTGGCCTACATCTTTCCTATTCGGAAGACGTTAGTTCCACATGTTGGACAAGTGCCTTTTACAGCAGGGCGTCCATTTTTTAGTTTAGTTTCTTTGGGATCCTTTACTTGTCTTTTAGCTCTGCATTTTACGCAATATGCTTCTACCATTATGAAAAATGTCTCACGTGGTGGTATTTAGGAAGAGCCTGTGAAAATTATTTAACTATAGACTAGATGGGCGTAAATTTTCTTACACATCAATAATCAAAGATTATAAAAAATAATAAGAAATATTGTAATTTTTTTAATATTTATCATAATAATTATACCTGAATGGATTTTTTTTACTATTTATTCAACATTAGACTAAATTTTGAAAGGTTTACCAGTTATAAACACCATGATTCTAGAATAAAAAAATGGCATCTAAAAAAGGAATTATAATCACTATTATCATTTTAGCATCAATTACAGCTGCCAGTTTTCTCCTTTGGATTGTACCTCAAGAAAATCCAGCAACTTTGGTCGTTTCAGACTATGAAAACTATCTTGAAGGAGTAAAGAAAATTCATCAAGTATTACAAGAATCTATAGAAACTGAATTTCAGAATCTTTTAGATGGAAATACTTCTCCAGATGAGTATATCTCAATAACAGAAGTAACGACTTCGCAAGTTACAGCTCAAATTAGTGAGTTTGTAACATCAAAACCAACAGAAGAATGGCAAAATAGTTACATTACCTATATGGAAGCTATGAAAAAATTTAATGAATATATTATAGAAACTAAGGTTGCAGCAAATATGCTAAAAGTGGGTCAAATAGATGCTGAAACTTTACAAAATATTGAATCATTAAGATTAGAAACGCAAGAATTAATCAAAAAATCAGATGAGTTAAGACCATAGTCAGGCTCAAAACATAATTATCATATTTATAAAAGTTGGAAATCGTTAAAAAGCAATTCAACGATTAGAAAAAGAATGTCTCAGAGATCCGACATAGAAAAAGATGTCAATGCTTCAACTTCAAACAAGTTACTAGTAATTTGTGTAGATAGAGACAATGATGTAGGTGAAAAAGCAGGTATAACTACTCCAATAATTGGAAGAGATGCCTGTATTGATGCTGCACAAAGATTAGCATTGGAAGATCCTGAAGATGCAGATTCAAATTCAATGTTTGCAGCAATTAAAACATACGAAGATTTAATCAGTAAGGGTTACCAAGTAGAAGTTGTAATTGTTGCAGGAGTAAAAGAAAGAGGAGTTCAAGCTGATGAAAAAATCCTTAAAGAAATTAAAAAATATTAGAAATATTTTCTGCGAATGGAGCAGTTATTGTATCCGATGGAGAAGATGATGAGAGTGTAATTCCAGTTATTCAAAATGTATTGCCAGTAGTTTCAGTACAAAGAGTTGTGATGAAAGTAAGTAGAAGTGTAGAATATTCCTATGCAGTTTTTGGAAAATATCTAAAAATGTTAGCATATGATTCAAAGTATTCTAAATTTTTCTTAGGAGTTCCAGGTATACTTTTGCTAATTGGTGGAGTTGCAACAGTATTTGGATATACTGAAGAAATATTTGCAGTGTTAGTTAGTATTTTAGGTATTTCATTTTTAATTAGAGCATTTGATGTAGATAAAGCATGGTCTAACTTGACAAGACCTACGCCGATGGGTTTTATCAGAATTTTTACAATGGTCGCTGGCATATTGTTGATTTTATCATCCATTCCAACTGGAATAAGCTCTATTGATCCAGGAGTGTTAGGTGATGAGACAGAAATACTCAGAATAGTTACAGACAAAATAATAATTGGTCAATTCATCACAGGAGCTTTACCAATTCTATGGATGGGTC
Organism: Nitrosarchaeum sp. AC2; assembly: GCF_013407385.1. Classification (NCBI taxonomy): domain Archaea; kingdom Thermoproteati; phylum Nitrososphaerota; class Nitrososphaeria; order Nitrosopumilales; family Nitrosopumilaceae; genus Nitrosarchaeum; species Nitrosarchaeum sp. AC2. The sequence goes on from NZ_CP030847.1 coordinate 1,405,131, forward strand.
TTGGAGCAATTTTTGCAGGAATATTACTTAGCAATTGGATTGGGGGAGTTCCAAGACAAATTACAGATATTTTAAGAATTGTAGTTCTTGCAGCGTTATACCCTATAACATCACAATTTATCCTCATAATGATGAACGGTGACGTTCAATCAATCACACTAGTGCCACCATTACTAGCAGGACTAGCTGCTACGTTAGTATCAGCCACAATTCTATTTAGAAAATATAGAAAACACAAACATCAAGAAATGATCGTAGACTAAAAAAGTAAGAAATTCTTTATAATATCTTTATTCCTGAAAAACACTGATATCATCTAGGGTTATTGATCATGAATGGTGATTGGAAATTAATAAAATAAAAGATACAGTATTTCAATTATCAGGATTATATAGAATATATTCAAAAAGGCTTGAAACCGAAATACGTGGCGGTGATATACCAAATCATCTTGCTTTAATTTTAGATGGAAATAGACGATGGGCAAAAAGACATCTAACTATTCCTAAAACAGGACATTGGAAAGGAGCAGATGCAGTAGAAAATCTTCTGGACTGGTGTGAGGAATTTGACATAAAAATAATTACTTTGTATGCACTTTCAGCAGAAAATTTAGATCGAGACGATGAAGAATTAAGTCATCTTTATGAATTAATTCGAATTAGATTAGAAAAACTGTACAATGATTCAAGAATTCATAAAAACAAAATGAGAGTTAAAGGAATTGGAAGAATAGAACTATTACCAGATTCAATTAAAGATGTTTTAAAACGATTAGATGATGCAACAAAAAATTATGATAACCACTTCCTAAATATTGCACTAGCATATGGAGGACAAAATGAGTTAGTTGATGCTGTTAAAAAAATAGCTGAAAAGATCAAAGATGGTTCAATCGATGTAAAGGATATTACTAAAAAAGAAATTGAATCTAATTTATACACATCTCATTTACCACAATCATCACCAGATATGATTTTAAGAACATCGGGAGAAAAAAGATTGAGTGGATTTTTAATGTGGCAAAGTGCATATAGCGAATTAATTTTCATGGACATATTTTGGCCAGAGTTTAGGAAAATTGATTTGATGAGAGCCATCAGAACATTTCAAGAAAGAAAACGAAGATTAGGTAAATAATTGGGAGAATATTGAAATGATTGAAGAAACTTCTGCAGGAGTAGTAATATTTAGAAGAGAAAATTCAAAAATTTTATTTTTATTATTAAATTATCCATCTGGGCATTGGGATTTTGTCAAAGGAAAAATGGAAGAGGGTGAAACAACTCATCAGACAGCAATACGAGAAACTCGAGAAGAGACAGGAATTACAGATATTGTATTTTTAGATGATTTTGAAGAATGGATAAAATATAATTTTCAATATCATGGGGAATTAGTAAATAAGAAAGTGGTTTTTTTCTTGGCAGAAACAAAAACAGAACAAGTTATAATTTCTCATGAACACCTTGATTATATTTGGGCAGATTATGAAACTGCGATGGAAAAAACAACGTTTGACAATGCAAAATCAATTTTAACTAAATCAAAAGAACTACTTGGAAAAACTTTGCAGTTGTAATTCTTTAGAAACAGATACAGGATTTTTATCATTGATTATAGTTCGACCAACGATAAGATAGTCAGTACCTGCAGAGAGCACATTTTTTGCACTTCCACCCTGAGTACCAATTCCTGGCGAAAAAATATCTAATTTAGAGCCTGCTTTTTTGTGACAATATTGAATAATTTCTGGAAATGTTGCCCCGACTACAATTCCATCAACTTTTGAGGTAATTGCCCAATCCAAAAATAATTGATATAATTTCTGCGATTTACCCATCTTGATTTCCATATCGTATGATAGTTTTGCTTCAGGTGCGCTCATATGACATAATGTAATTACTCCCTTGTTTTCCTTGTGAGACGATTTCACTAGTTGTTTTAGACTATCTAATCCCATAATTGGGTTGGCGATTACTGCATCAAAACCCAAATTCCAAAGATGCTTAGTTGTGACTTTATTTGTATTACCTATATCGTTTAGTTTAATGTCAGCAATTGTTTGCAATCCGTAGTTATGGGCAGTTTTATTTATTTTAGAAATTTCTTTAAAACTTAATGGCAATAATAAATGAAAGTTTAATTTTATTCCACAGAGATATGGATATAATGTTTTGATATTTTGTATTGTTTTGGTAGTTAAATTTTTTTCAGATGAATCATAATCATTAGCAAGAATAATTTTACCATTCTTTTTTGATATCTGAGAAAGTCTAGTTTTGAAGGTGGCCATAATCAACTAAGGGATGCGTCTCTTTTAGTTTTATAATTTTGATGTAAGAATAACCATGTTCAGAAGGATTATCAACAAAAGAAGGTTCAGATCCATTATTAGTGGTGAATTTTAAAAATGGTTTTCCAGGATCAGAATCAAGAACAACATGACAAAAATAAGATGCACCTTCTTCATTAAAATTCATAAAAACTCCAACTAGCCATTTATTTGCATGTGGAAATAAAAACAGCGGAAATGGAATTTCTTCAAAACCCCAAGTAAGCTTTGCAAGACTAGATAGATCTTCAAGCTCAATTGGCAAATATCTGTCAGCAGTTCCATTTCCAGGTTTTAATGCATCAGGAAGTGATTTTATTCTAACGATTGGAGAATATAGCTTGCTTGCATCAGATGTAGAATTTACAATATCAGATTCCTCTTTTCCACCTTTTAATCCATAACAGATGTAGTGACCATCATTCTCAAATGGCGTGTAATACACAATTGGTTTTTCTTTTAGTATATCCATTTGAACTGATAAAACTTTTTTTCCATTATGCTCATGAAGAAATGATACACGTGGTGCACGCTCAAGTGCACAAACGAGCCTAGAAAATTCTAACGTAGAAGAAACCTCGATGTAACGAGGTAATTTATCCACAATTAATTTTTCCACAAATAATTTTTGTGTAATACTAAATTAAACTTACCCTAAAATTTTTCAGGCTATTTTCTTCTATCAATAATTTCATTGACATTTGGTCCTGTTCCAATTATAGTTACAGGCGTGTTTAATTTTTCTTCAATATTTTTTATGAATGATTTAGCATCAATAGAAAGTTCCTCAAATGATGTTTTACCTGCACAATTTGGAAATAGAACATCTAATTTTGTAATAGAGATTTGTGTTGCACTATTAAGCATGATTGCACGCCTAGCTAAGTCAAAATCAAAATCAGCTGCCCGCCTCTGTCGTCCAGTTACAGTTCCAAATTCAGACCAACCTTTTCTTTCAGCTTCTTCAAGAGAAAGTTCTTTTGATAATGGTCCAGTACCAACACGTGTAACATATGCTTTGAAAACAACAATTACTTCATCTACTTTTTTTGGTCCGAGCCCAACATCAGCACATATTCCAGATGCAGTAACGTCTTTTGAAGTTACAAAAGGATATGTCCCATGCCACAAAGATAAGAAAGTTCCCTGTGTTCCTTCAACTAGAACATTTTGATTTAAAGAAAGGGCAGTGTTAATTTCTTCAGGAACATCTACAATCAATGAAGATAATGAATCAATATCTTTTGCAAGTTTTAAAATTCTCATGGCTCTATCGGCATTTGCAGGTCCTGTACCAGAACCAGTACTACCAATTTTTTCTTTTAATTCTCCTTTAGAATCACGGAGAAGATGGCTTTCTTCAATAATTCCACAGTGTTTATCAATAAATGCACGACCAGATGCGTCAAAATCTTGAATCTCTTTTAATAAAACACTTGGATTAATTACAACGCCCGGGCCAATCATTACTTTTGCAGTTTTATTTAAAAATCCGCTTGGTAACATTCTGACTTTGTATGTTTTATCACCATCTCTAATTGTATGACCTGCATTTGGACCTGCTCCACCTCTAACAATAATTTTTGGGTTATCTTTTATTGCCAAATATGAGATAATCTTTCCTTTACCTTCATCACCAAAAAATCCACCAACAACAACAGTAGAAGACATATTCTCGAACTCAAATTTCGTTTATTTAAGCTAAAGTGTTATCAGATGATTTAATATTCAATTAAAAACAGAGTTGATCGTTGGCAGGACCTAATTATGCAGGAAATATCATAGTAATTTTAGCAAATCTTCCAGATTTTCTCAGAATACCTGTTTTGAAAAAAAGAATGGTTGAATTTTTTTCAATGAGTGATGCAGAAAAAATGGAGATCATAAATAACGCACTTGAAGCTGGGCCTACAATTCCGTTTCCAAATTTTGCTAAACTATTCAAGACGTGGTTAGAAATTCTAACTACACTACCTGAAGAACAAAGAAATGGATTATTCTCAGGGTACATCAATGAGGTCTCAAAATCACCTCAGAAATTAATTGAGTTTAATCTAGATGGAATACTAGAGATTTTCCTGACGCTAAAGAACGAGGAAAAAGAAATTCTTGTCCAATCAATTAAGAAGATAGTAAGTGAACTAGATGTTGAAGATAAAAGAAAATTAATGCTAATTATACCAGATAATGCTAAAATACACTTGAATTTTTAAGCACCAGGCGGCTTGTCAGGTTTTCTATTATCTTCATTGGTATAATCTACAATTTCTCCTTCAGGAGTAAGTACGCCTGCAAAGATTTTTTCGTGTTTTTTTAACAGTTTTCTATGATCTGGCATGGACATGTCTAATCTCATTTCATTCATTACCATTACACGGTATTCCTTCCATTCAGCCCAACACTTGTTGCAAACTGGATATTTTTCAGCAACCATATCAAGTTGTTCTGTATCTGGGATGGAATTCTTACATTTTGTACAAGCTCGACTCATAGATTCTAACAAAATAGAACTCCTTTTATCTTTTATCAAGTGAAAACCATCAGATAGGCATTTTACGAATGTAAAGTAATAATAAATAACAAATGCAGAATTAGTTGTGAAAATAAAATGTCCAAAATGTAAGAAAAATGCAGAATTATCAATGGATTTTTCTTTTGTAAAATGCGATAACTGTGATTTAGATATGAGTTATGGTGAATATGTTAAATTTGTTGCTCATAACGAAACAACGTATTCGGATATTCTCGGTGACTATACAGGTAGTACTGAAGGTCAGGCTGCAGGGTCATTAGATGAATGGGATTAACCACATGGTAAAATCATTCAGCAGATTAAAATAATTAGATTGATGAATCGTTAATCATCATTGGAATTTCTACTAGAAAACATATTAAATTTAATTGGATTTTTAGTAGGACTTGCAATAGGGATAATGTCACTAATTGGATTTAGAAATACCGGTAGCCCTACATTATTTCGATTAACAATTGCATTTTTTTCAATAAGTGCGGGATTTTTTGTAATATGGGCAGGATATATGGTGGAAGATTTCATAACAAAATCAGGAAACATAGAAAGATGGATTCAAACTCTAGGAATTGTTATTCAAACAATAGGATATTTCTTTATAGCATTTTCACATAGCATTAAATCATTTTTTCCAAAATCAAGATACTTTAGATCAGTTGGAATTTTTCCGTTATTTTTAGTGTCATCTGTACAAATAGAACACATCTTTAGATCTATTTCATTTATTTTATTGGCTTATGGTGCGATTGAAACAATGTTATCATATTTTGAAAACAAAAACAAAGGAGCAATATCCGTAGCTGTGGGATTAGCATTATTAGCTCTTGGAGAGTTTTTAGGATGGTATTCGTTTGTATTTCCAGAATCTATTTTGTACTCAATTTCTATGGCAATCAAGATTGGAGGTCTAATTGCATTGTTTATTCCAGTAAGCAAAATCCCACTAACCAAGATAAAATTCGATGATCTGGATTAACAAGTATTAGGCTCAAATTACTTTCAAAATCAAAATTTGTCAAATTCTTTTATCTTTTTAGTATATTGCAAAATATCAACTGACTCTCATAGAAATTATGCAATTAAAGTATACAGGGATATTAATGACAGAGTACAGAACGCATATGAAAATTATTGGCGACATACTTGCCACCACACGTGATGATCTACAAGATGAAGATGGAGCCTCAGTAACTTATCTCATTAGAAAAGCTAATGTCTCACATTCAAGAATTTCCAGAATTTTAAAGACACTTGTATCTCAAGGATTATTAGAACAAGATGGGACAACTGGTTCAAATAAATATAGAATTAGTCAATCCGGACGAGAATTTCTTCAAGCGTATTATACATTCACATCTTTTGCAGATAACTTTGGATTAACTATCTAGTCTTCAATTTCTTCAAATTCATCTAAATCATCATCAAAATCATCTTGAAATTCATTGTCCTCATATTCTGACGATGGACTAGACATATCTATGATAAGAAAATTCAGTCAATTAAAAAACTTATTCAAATGTAAATGAATAATTAAAGAAAGAATGATAGTAAATCAGTTGAGAATCCATAGACATATAGTTTTAACACGAGGGGAGATCCTGAAAATACTTTGAATCTAATAATTACGTGTGCCAGACATTTAGAATTAGAAACTAAACAAGAAATATCAAATATTTTAGATAAAATAGGAGATTCAGAACCAAAGATAACCATTACAAACATGTCTGGGATATTGACTGCGGAAACAAAACTAGACCCAATTGATGTAGTAAACAAAATCAAAGAAAGGATATTAGATGAACCATGGTGTATTAGATATTCTTTAAGAATTATTCCAATTCAAAAAATTACAGAAACAAAGATTGAAAGTATCGAAGAAGGAATTTCAGATTTAATTAAATTAATTTTTTCTCATGATTCATACCGAATATCAATTGAAAAAAGAAATTCAGACATTTCAAGTCAGGAGCTAATTTCAAGAATAGCAAATAAAGTTAAAAATAAAGTATCATTAGAATTTCCAGACAAAATCATATTAATTGAAATTTTGGGAAATAAAACAGGAATTGCCATAGTCAAAAAAACAGATATTTTGAGCGTAGAAAAAACAAAGAGAAGTATGTCAGAGTAAAATTGCTGCTTTTTCGATCAATATATCTTCAAGAGGATTTTTTGAGATAACTGCATCAAGTTGCTTATCTGTTATTTTATAATATTTTTTTAAAAATGATGTATGATCTGTTGAAAATAACGGAATTGAAATAATTTCAATCTCATTGTAAAGCTTGTCTAATATTTTTCTATTTCCAAGCGCAATTAACATAAAGTTTTGTTTTGGTTTCATTCCAGCAGAATTAATTGCAGTAGAAATTTGAGATGAAATAGCAAAACGCATCAAAATATCCATTTCAAATTTATTTGAAAGTAAAATATCATTCTTCTCAGAATAAACAGATAATGAAATAATTTTTTTAAGATGATATCTGTTTAAAACAAAATTACTGGACACTGCCTGAAGTTTTACGCTAGGAAATTTTTTCCTTAGATTATCAACAAAAGTAACTGTGAGGTCATCTTTGCCTTTAATTTCAACGACTTGAATTAATTTATTTGATATATTGAAAAATAGTCTTTTAGACGAACCACCATGAATTATAGGAATTATACTTACTACATCGTTGTTTTTAATTTCTGTATTTTTGCCATCCATTGCAGAAGAATCAACACCGTTAATTGCGATCAAAATATTTTCAACATCAAGATTAGGAGTATTTGTTGGTTTTAGGTTTAGTAATAAATCAAGGAGTTCTTGAATAGTTATATCAGATTTATCAATTTTTATCTCATCGGTTAAAAATGACTTTTTTGCACCTCCTACAAGTTTAATCATGATCATATAGATATCATCAAAAATGCTAGTGATTAATTTTCTGTTTTGCTAAGAGTTATTCTTCAGTAGCGGTGCTTTTTGGTTCTGAGACAATTTCAATAACTTGTTCTTCATTAGAGTCGTCATCTGAAATTTTTTCTTGTAATGGGTAATTTTCGACTTTAGAAGACTCAATTTGAGACTGTTTTATTTTTTCGTCACGAATTTCTTTTTTGATAAATTTAGTAATATAGCCTGCAATTTCATTTTTTAATCCTTTAGAACGAATTATAGCTATTTGATCTAAGATTTTTTTGTTATCAGCAAAATCTTCTCCAAATTTTTGTTTGTGCTCATCTAATACTTCGTATGAAAGTCGCTTAATTCTATCCACTCCTCGTGTATTGAACAGGGGTTTTTTATACCTATATTCGAAGGAATGATTTGGTATTTGCTTCCAATAACATAGCCATTTCATCATATGATTTACCAAGTACTTTAGAGGCACAAAATACAACACTTGGTATGAAACTAATCTGACCAGATTTCATTTCAAAACACCTTGAGAATTTTACAGGACCGTCAGTTTCAACTAGAATTTTGTTTTCCGGTGTTTGAGATAACAGTGCTTGTTTATCATTGGCATAAATCGTTACAGGTCCATATGAAACAAAAAAACCCATATCCATTGCTTTTTGAAGCTGCTTTTTACTTCCATCAAACCAATGAAGTAATGCATGTTTAGTATTATAAGAAGTCATTATAGAAAAAATCTGATCTAAACTTTTTCTAGAATGAATAGAAATTGGTTTTTTGAATTTTTCTGCAATGGATAGAAAGGTTTCAAAAAAGTAGATTTGGTTTTTATTGTCTTCATCAGATTTGACATATGTAGGATCTAATCCAATTTCTCCAATACCTGAAATATTTTGCTGGTTTTCAGTAATTAGATTTATCATTAATTCTAAATCATCATCGATACGTTCAGGATGAATACCAATAAAGGGCAAGATAAGATTACTCTTGTTTCCAAGCTCCAATGTTTTTTGGGATGTTATAGTATCCATTGAGACGCAGCAAGCTTGAATTTTCATATTTTCCATGCCCCGAATAATATAATCCAGATCATTTTGATAATACGGATCAGTTAAATGAATATGAGAATCATATAACCAAGTCATTGCCTCAACTTTGAAAATAGTCTGTATAAATCGATTCCTTAGTGATATTTTTTAACTCATAATCTTTTATCGGAAAAAAGAAAATGAAGGTTAATGAAATCATCAGAATTGGGCATTTCAGCAATGTATAGAATTTTAAAAAAATCAGGTGCGGAGAGAGTTAGCGATGAATCAGCAGAAGAACTACGAGGAATAATCGAAGAATTGGCTAACAAAATTGCAAAAAGTGCAGTAGATATGGCTTTACATGCAGGAAGAAAAACGATTAAAGCCGAAGACATCAAACTTGCATCAAAACCATTTATCTGATTTTAATCTAAAGAGTTTAATTATTCAATTCATGTTTTTCAAAACGGTACTCTGGCAGAACGGTTATGCGTGAGCCTGCAAAGCTTATACAAGGGGGTTCGACTCCCTCGGGTACCTTTTATTGTCAATTAGCAATTACTTGTCCTTTCATCCATGGATGTAATGTACAAAAATAATCATAGACACCAGGATTTTTGAAAATAAATGTAAAAGATTCCTCAGGATCTAAATATTCACTATCAAAAAGTCCACTTTGATTTCCATAATAACCAGAAGTGACACTATGAAATGCTGCATCTTCGTTTAACCATGTAACTGAGTCACCAGATTTTATTGAAATTTTTGATGGAATGTAACAAGAATCAGTTTTTTCACATCCAGGACGGGAGACTTTTGTTGGCATGATAACATCAGCTTTGAGTATGGGTTTTGAGTCGTCCGTGGTTTGAACGTAATTATCATTTTGAGGTATCAATACGATGCCAATTACCACTATAATTATCACAAAAATGGAGGCTAAGGGTATTATTTTTTTCTTCAAATTACATCACATATTGATCGGAGTTATTATGTAATTACCAAATTCTCTAAATATATAACATAATTGATATAACAATTGGCTCAAAACGGAAATAGCTTATTAGAATACATACCAGGTTCCCATACACTTTTAGCTCACAAAAATTCTAGTTTACCATTAGAAGGATTTTCAGAAAATGTAAGAGTAAGCATACAAGAATATGCAGAAGATTCAAAAAGTGAGGTAGAAAAAGGCAATAATTTTCTTCAATGGGTACTTACACGAGTTTTTGAGGCCACAGAAGATGATGCTGCAGATGCAATTGTAGATGGTGCAAATGATCTCGGTATTGATGCATACTTACCAGTAGATTTTTCAGATAATACTATTCGTCTATTTCAATCAAAGTATGGGACTTCACATTCATTTGAAGCAATTGCAAAATTCAAAGAAGATGCAAAACGTTTACTTGGAAAAGATGTTTCAAAAATGAGGCCTGAGTTAGCTCAGTTAGTTACAAAGATCAAAGAAAAAAATCTAAAAATAAAATGCTGTTATGTGACAGATCAAAAAGTAGAGTATCAAGATGATATAATTGAAATAATAGATATTGAAAAAATTGTTCAAAAATTATGGGAGCGAATAAAAAAACCGGCTGCTGGAAAAAAATCATCTATTAAATTAGAAAGAATGCTTAGACATGAAAATACAATTTTAGGAATTTTAAAACTAAGAGAATTAACTGAATTTGTTAGCAAAAACAGAGATTATGTGTTTGAATCAAACATAAGACAATGGATGCAATTTAAAACAACAGTAAACAAAGGATTGAGAGAAACACTTCAAAGTAATCCAGGAAAATTTTTTTATTATAACAATGGAATTACAATTGTAGTTAGTGATTTTGAAGAATTAGGAGATAATCTCATAGAACTTCATGCGCCACAAATTGTAAATGGTGCACAGACTTCTAATTCAATTCTTGATCATTCAAAGAGAACAAAAAACATGGATGGTTCTATGACAGTTACAATAATCAAAGCCGATGATGAGCAAGAACAGAACAACATTACAAAATATAGAAATTCGCAGAATTCAGTTAGAGGAAAAGATCTTGTATCACTAATGGATTTTCATAAATCTATTAAATCGCAATTAAAAAATTGCGGGTATTTTTATGAGATTCAAGCAGGATCGTTTGATACAAAATCAAAATCAAAACAATCAGAATATCAAGGAGATTCTCTATATAATGAATATCTTCCAGATAATCACAAAAAAGTCATTGTTGCAAAAGATGCCATACAAGCTCTAGTTGCTGGAATCGAACAAAGACCTACAGAAGCATATAGTTCTCCAGCTCAATTTCTTCCGAGAGGAAGTAAGTATGATGATGTGTTCAACGATAATCTAAAAGATGATTATAGAATTTTATTATATCCATATTTAGTAAAAGAATATGCAAAAAAGACATTGAAGTATGGAAAACAAGGAGGTCATAAAACAAAAAGATATGCAACTTTATTTTATGTCGGAGTTTATTTTAGAATTTTACATAAAAAAATTCTAGAAACTAAAGGAGATTTCAAGAGTGATGTGAGAAGAATGGAACCAATATTTCGTAGTTTTAAACTAAATTCTAGAATTCTGAAAATTGCAGATGTGGTTGTGACAAAATTTTTAGAAGATACAGTAGTAGATGATGAAATAGAGTTAGCAAATACAAAACACAATTTCTTCTCACAACATGTATGGAATGATTCAATGCTTAGAGTAGTAGATAAAAAAATAAGGCAAGAGGAAGAAGAAATCTTAGCCTTGAAAAAACTTGCAAATAACTTGTTTTAGATTTTAAGAAGGTAGAAGTCTAACCAAGTAAAAATTTGCAGGAGGTTTACACTGGTCAGACTATCTACCTAGAATTCATATAAACCAGTATTATTTAACATGATTTTTCAAATAGATTCTAGAATCTTTTTTATATAGATCAAAGAGAGCGTAATTGATTTGGGAACCAAAGAAAAATGTACAATTTGCAATAGCAAAATATCTTTACGTTTTAACCCCATGGAAGAATGGGGAATTAAAGGTCCTATTTGTGGTGATTGTTATTCAAAGAAGATCGATAAGCATTATCCAGGAGATCATGTTCGAGTAAATAAGGAAAAAGACTAGTCTAATTTTGAATATTTGTTAACATAAAGACAATTCCAAGCAAGTGGATCTTCTTTGACATCTTTTTCTTCAAGAAATACAATGTTAGTGATTGTTTTTTTTCTTTTTAGTAGATTTACCTGAAAACTTGAAAATGTTTTACAATTACAATCGTTGTATAAGCATACATCACCATCACCTTCATCATGATCTTCTGCTGCATGTCCACAATCACATAACGCGTCATTTTTTACATCCTTACGAGATTTCTTTGTGTAAATTCCAAATCTCAAATATGCTTCACCACCATGTCCCTTCTTGAATCGTTCATAATTTTCTGATTTTTGTAATACTTTAAAAAAAGACATATTTGATTCTGGGTGCTGAGAATCTGAACCGATAATTATCCAATATTCATCATCGATCTCAACAAATCTAATCTTGATCGTTGAATCTAACCACCAATGTACGGTATCATGCCAAATAGTTGAAGCTTCTTTTCTATCACTAAATAAAGGAACGACATTCATTCTGAGATCATAATAACGATAGGCTACACCCATAAAATTATCAAACCATGGAATAGATGATGTCAATATAACAAAAAGCAGATTAGAGCGTATTTATCTGATCTGAATTAGTGGTAATACCCTTATATCTCGGTTTTATACCTATAACCATATGGTTTCCTATAGGACAAGCATGCAGATAGTAGCAGATCTTTTGACGGTCACACAGCAATCTGGTCAAGAGGGCATTAAAACAACATCATTACTAACAAAGGCAAATTTATCACATTCTAGATTATCAAAATTCTTAGAAAATTTAACAGGTTCTGGATTAATCAATAAGATAGAATTCGACAATAAGAATACATTTGTAATAACTGAAAAAGGAAGACAGTATTTGGAATCTTATGCAAAGTTTGCAGGCATTGCAGAATCCTTTGGATTAGAACTCTAAGTTTATTTTTTAGATCTTCGATTTAACTTATCTTTTTGTTTTTGCTTTCTTTCTTTATATGAGCTGTAAATTATAATTATACATATTCCAGCTATAGAGCCATAAAAATATAGGAGATTTGGATGTTCTTCAAGTTCTCCTGTAGAAACGGATATGAGCGATAGAGGTATTGTAACAATAAGAAAAATCATAACAACCATGAGATATTTGTCCATATCCAGTATGATTTACAAAACCATATATCTTTTTGATTTAACTAGAATATAATAGAAAAATAATGATAAAAATTCTTGAATTGATCGGATTTGGATTAATTGGTGGGACAATTTATTCTTCTATAGGTATGATTGGAAACGAATTACGATGGCCGGTATTTTTTGGTTGTGCTGCTGGGGCACTAGCAATTATAATTTATCGTAAAAAATTAAGACAAAAACAAAATAATTCTGTTTAAAACTATTAGAGAGTGTTGATCAATGTTGAATCAACCGACAGATCTATAAAGGAGAATTAAAAGCAATTATGAGGGCAAATGGCAAACGAGACAACACAGTGGTGGAAAGGATTGGGAAAAGAATTAGAAACAGATATTGAAACATTTGATGAATAAAATATTAAAAAATAGAAAATTTTAGAAATTATTATGAAATAAGCCTCGGGTGGGATTTAGTCAAATAGTTTTAAGCCCAAATAGCCTGAAATTCCTCTTTATTGGTAATGTTCTGTTATAATATAATTTAATTTCAAATAAGAGAGTGGGATGATTGGGTACCAAATATTTTCAAATATGCCGGGGATGAGTTTTGTCAAATCAGTTTGATGCCCACCACTTTTGTTTATAAATAAAATCTAAATTTCAAGAAATTTACCAGATCGTTTTTCTATCTCAAAAAGGATGAATAAGTATGAGTCCAAAACATGAGAAAATTACTGATGAACTTATTGAGAAATACTCTAAACTTTTAGATGATCTCGCTCATGACGACTAGTTTCTAGCCTTTTTCAAATTTTTACACTAAACCTATGAATACTATGATCCTTGAATTGAATTCTGTATCCATTTTATTTCCCAAAGAGGTAAAAACTAAAAGTCGTTATCCCAAACTTGTTCTGTTCACATCTAAACTCCAACTTTACAATATTTGCAAAACCTAATTTTATATACTAAAAATTCTAAATTGTACCATGAGTGAAAAAAGAGACTATAGTATTTTATTAAAAAAAGACGGCACATTTTATGTAGGACAGTGTTTAGAAATTCCTCAAGCTCGGGGTCAAGGAAACACAAAAGCAGAAGCAATAGAAGATACAAAAAAAGCTATAAAAATCTGCAAATCATATTTAGAAAGTAAAAAGAAATTATCTTCCAAACTAGTGACAGTTTCAATTTGAGCCTTCCAATAATCGGATGGAGAGAAGTTCTAAAGGCATTAAAGAAACAAGGATTCTATGCAACAAGGCAGTCTGGAAGTCACATTATAGTTGAGAATGGACAAGGATTGTGGACATCTATTCCAAGAAAAAGCGAACTTGGTAAAGGATTGATATTACAAATCATCTCTGATTGTGGTTTAACAAAGAAAAAGTTTCTTGAATTATTATAAATCCAAAAATTTGTACTGTTTATCAAAAAATACATTCGACTTCTTCAAGATTCGATCTTAAATAGCTTGAACCATTTTTGTGGAAGAAATTATTTCTATTCCACATTACATGGACTCTATCACCATTTTGGGGATAAGCGGACGCAGACAGGTGTAAAAATTATCCATTCATTGTTTTATAACTTCGTCCAGTCTCAATTAAGGAAATAATTCTATCTAGATTTATTGGCGTATAGTCAATCAACTCAGAAGAAACATTGATGGTCTTATTTTTTTGATGAAGAAATGGATGATCTTTCATACTTGTGTTATGGGTATGTCCGTGAATAATCCATCCCTCATAACCATGTGGTCTCCAAGGATGATGCATTAGCAAGAATTGATAGTCGTGGTATTTTATTCCATATCTATCGTGAAGTACTGGAGCATTTTGAATTATATCGCTATCATGATTTCCCCTCAGACAGTATATCTGTCCGCTAAGTTTTCCCAACCAATAGTCTATTGGTCGTCTTCTTCTGCCAAGTGACATATCTCCTAAGAAATACACTGTATCGTTGTTAACCGTATCATTCCATCTAGAAATTAGTTGTTGATTCATGTGTCTTGTTGAAGCAAATGGCCTATCTGAGAATCTAATCACATTAGTATGATCAAAATGAGTGTCGCTAATTACAAAAATCTTTTTCTTTTTTGTAATATCTTCAAATTCTATTTCTGGAGTTTCTTGCTTTTTTTCTAATTTTGAGATTGATTTTTGTAGTGTTTTTTTGTCCAATGCTTGAGAACGATTCAATACTTTTCTCTGCATGAGGTCATATTCTGCAAGTATTTTGTAGTCTTTTATTATTGCAATTCTTAAAATGTATTGATCCATTTTAGGAATTTTCCAAGTTTGAAGATAGTCCCAAATCATATCAAATTTTCTTTGAATGTCTTTGAAAACAAGCGTGGCATGAAATGTGAAATTTCTATCAAAATCATATTCTGATAGCTCGCAGAATTTTTCCAGTCTTTCTTTTAATTCCAAACGGAGTTTTTTGAGTTCATCTGATGGCTTTATTCGCACATAAATTACACGATTCTCAAAGCTATCAAATCCATCTATGCCAAATTTCACCAAATCATAGTGCTTTGCAATGTTTTTTACTTCTTCAACTAGTTGTTTTTCATTTCTAGTGTATAATGGCCCTACAAGTGTAATGTGTGGAACTATTTTTCTTCTATTGACATGATAGTTTCTAGATATGTTATCTTTTAATTCTCTTATTGCTCCTTTTACATATCCTGAAAATCTAAATTCTATGAGATAATGTGTCATTTTGATATTGCTTTAGATTACATCTATTTGAGACATAGATTAATTTTTCACGAGTATACTTTTTCATTCCTAAATCCTTAAGTTTTTAGAATAATTAGAAAATTATGGGCATTTTTGATAAATTCATGAAAGAAGATGACCCTAATGCTTGGAGTAACAAGGGCATTGAATCAGGTAATTTAGGTCTATATGAAAAAGCCATTGAATATTTTGACAAAATGTTAGAGATTCAACCAAATGATTTGTGGGCATTAAATTGTAAAGGCTATGCACTAAATCTATTCGGTAAATATGAAGAAGCCATAAAATGTTCTGACAAAATGTTAGAGGTTGAACCCAATAATGTATGGGCGTGGAATAACAAAGGCTATGCACTTTACCTGCTTGATAAAAATGAAGAAGTTGTAGAATGTTTTGACAAAATATTGGAAACTGAACCTAATAATGTATGGGCATTAAATTACAAAGGTAATGCACTCAGTGAACTCAATAAGGATAAAGAATCCATAGACTGTTTCAACAAAGCATTGAAGATCAATTCACATAATGCATGGACATGGAAATACAAAGGTAATTCACTGAAGAAACTTGGCAAACATAAAGAAGCAGAAGAGTGTTTTCTAAGAGCCAAAGAATTAGAAGAGAGAGAACAGCAACAAAACATCAAAGTGTCTTTCATGACTAAATTATTAAATTTCATACGAAATTTTAAGAAATCATAGATTAGAATAAATTAATTATCCAAGTATATACTAAAGTTGTAAGTTCTAAACTCTTTTTGTGACATTGGAGAATTATTTTTTAAATAATTTGATTATTATTTTCTTTACAATACCTTTCACTTCATGAGGCGGTCTATATTTATCAAGATTGATATGAGAATTATCTTGT
Organism: Nitrosarchaeum sp. AC2; assembly: GCF_013407385.1. Lineage (NCBI taxonomy): Archaea > Thermoproteati > Nitrososphaerota > Nitrososphaeria > Nitrosopumilales > Nitrosopumilaceae > Nitrosarchaeum > Nitrosarchaeum sp. AC2. The sequence continues at coordinate 1,421,808 of NZ_CP030847.1, forward strand.
CTGAACTTTCTTTTACTATAATCCCATAATATTCTTCTAACCTTCTGCCTAATTTCATGACCACTTTCACCAATGTCACCTTTATTTGAAATCCATACATGATGTGAAGTATGAGTTATTTCTCCTCTTAATTTATCTATGAAGATTTGATCATCTGAATTATTTTTATTTTCATCTATGTATCTTGCAATTTTTGATTGAGCTTCATTTAGATCAAGGTGGTTGCTATACGATAATGATTTGCCACATTTAGGACATTTTGGCAACTTTTTTCACATCCTCATAATTTTGATTATTATCTTAAACTTTCTCCTTCTAAACTCTTTTCGTAAATCCTTAATTGAATAGAAAATTTAGAAAATTCATGGGCGATTATTGTGAACGATGTAGAAAATCTCTGCCTCGACTAAGTATTACTACAGTATGTGACCAATGCAAAGAAAGAGTCAGTCGTGAACGAATTGAAATGGAAGAGGCTGAAAAAATAAGAGCAAACAGACAAACCCAGAAAAGTCTTGAAAGACAGAAAAAATTGCGGGAAAAAGAACCCACGAAATCATCTAAGATAGGACTATTTAGTAAATTTAGAAAATATGATGATGATGGATATGACAAAGATGGAATTCACAGGGATACGAATACAAAGTTCAATACTTTTGGTTTTGACAGGGAAGGTTATGACAGATATGGGAATGACAGTGATGGACACAGTAGAGAATACAATACCAAAGAGAAAGATAATAAAAAGATCAATTATGCAAGATGGGTACATTCACCAAGTGATAATTTTACAAATGAGTCTAGTCAACACAAATATGAAAAAACGAATAATGAATTAAAAGAAAAAGAATTAGATATTTACAAAAAATTTCAAGAAGAACAAAGACGACAAAAAGAAATACAAGATGCAGAAATTAGAGAACTAGACAGGAAAAGAAAAGAAAACGAAGAAAAAGAAAGAGAATATAGAGAATCTAATAGTTACAAGAAAGATCAAGAAGAGCAAAGACGACAAAAAGAGATTAGAGACGCAGAAATTAGAGAAAGAGAAAATCAGACTTATAAGAAATTCCAAGAAGATCAACTAAAAAATCCACGCAAAGACTCCGCACAAAATTATAGAGACAATACAGTAGAAGATCTTTTAAAAAATTTAGCAAATGAAATCTTTAAAGAAAATCCACAACAAACTGGAGGATACAGTTACACTCCAAAACAAGAATCTAAACGAGAATATCGTCCACCACCAAAACCAACACAACAAAAAACTATGTATTCCAACGTTCCAGATTTTTCATCAGATGATCCAGATTGCGTTCTCGGTGTATTCCCAGATACACCAATTTCAGAAAAAAATCAAAGGCGACGAGAATTATTAACACAGTATGATTCTTCACGTAATAGGGTTAATAGATCAGAAAAAGAACTAAAAGAATTAGAACGTATTCAAGCAAAAATTCATTGGGCATGGGAAAAAATCAAATCAAAGACATGAAGGTTCTAGGCATAGATTTAGGCACAAGCAGTTCTGCAGCAGCAGTCCTAGTAGATGGCAAAGTCATGATTATTCCCTCAGATGAAAAAGCATCTACTGAAAAACCACTTCCTTCAGTAGTATCGTTTTTTGCAGATGGAAGTTGCTTGATAGGAAAAAATGCGGTTGAACAATCATTTTACAATCCAGAAGGAACGGTGTCTAATGTAAAAAGACTGATGGGTTCAGGGCAACAAATTGAAGTTTTTGGTAAATCATATTTGCCGCAATTTATCTCGGCATTAATTTTATTAAAAATAAAAATTTATGCAGAAAAACTACTAGGAGAGAAAATTGAAAAAGCAGTAATCACTGTACCTGCATACTTTAATGATAATCAAAGACAAGCTACACGTGATGCGGGAAAAATTGCAGGGTTGGATGTATTACACATTATTCCAGAACCAATTGCCGCATCAATTGCTTTTGGAATAAATCGAGATGAAAAAAATAATCGTGTACTAGTATTTGATCTTGGTGCAGGAACACTTGATGTATCTATAATTGAAATTGGTGGTGGCTTTCATGAAGTACTTTCTACTGCAGGAAATACTTCTTTGGGTGGTATTGACATGGATGACAAACTAATGAAATTGATCATAAAAAAAATAAAAATACAGTATCCTTCATGGCATGAATCAAAATCAGATAAAATATCTTTGGCAAATTTAGCTGAATCAATTAAAATTGAACTATCTACTAAAGAATCAGTTACCATAGATTATGATATTTTAGATGGAGTACAAATCAATGTAGTACGTTCTAACTTTGAACATCTAATTGCAGACATTATAGATCAATGCAAACTAGTTGTCATGGATGCACTCAAAGGTGCAAATTTAACCCCATCAGATATTGATAAAGTAGTTCTAGTGGGAGGACCAACAAAAATTCCTATTATTCAAAACACAATTTCTGATTTAATTAGACCACCTGAGCCAGGCATTGATCCTACATTTACCGTAGCCTCTGGGGCTGCAATACAAGGTGCAGTTCTTGTAAATGAGAATAACCTTCCTGTATTGTATCAAGGCTTGACTTTGGTAAATGTCACGCCTCTTGATCTTGGAGAGATGGCAAGAAAAGATGGTGAAGAAATTTTGGATCCAATGATTGCAAAAAATACACCATATCCAATAGAGGTAACTAAAACATATTATGTTGCAAAACCGATGCAAACCGAAGTTCAAATAAGTGTCTGGCAAGGGGATTTTGAAAAAAATCATGGATTTTTAGAAAATGTGGAGATTGGAGAATTTTGGTTACGAGGATTAAGAAGTGGAGTGATGAATAAAGAAATTGAAGTCACATACAAGCTTGATGCTGACGGTATTCTAACTGTAAGGGCTAGAGAAATCGGTGGAATAGCTTCAGGCGAATTAGTTATAGACAAATTTGGAAATTCCATTATTCCACCACCACAATTAGAATTTTCTTTAAAGGAAGCACAAAAAATTGAAAAGAAAATTTACAGAGATGTTCTTAGTCCATATGAAATTCCAATAGGTGGAGAACATGTTGTTAGTAATGATAACAATGCAATTTGTTGGATGTGTGATTGTCTTAATGATGCAAAACAGCTAATAATACAACATCATATTCATGATGCTAAAGAATTTTTTGAAAATACTCAATATGAAATATCATTACAAGATGTCAAACAATATGCATATGCGTTTATTCAGATTGGATTACATCCGTATTATCCAATAGGAGTTCATGTTTCATTAATGGAGAATACTCCTAGAAATTATAGAATGTTAAAAGTAGTTTTAGTACACGAGCTTTTACATGCATTACATCCAGATTGGGGTCATAATAGAATTAATCCAGCTGAGAGGAGAATAGCAAACTTGGGTAATCATTATGATGCATTAGAAGAGATGAAAAATTTGTTTCTAAGTGGTAAGATGAGTTTTTGCAATAACGATGTACGAATTGTAGATCATTCATCATCAGTAAAGTGTTAGCTTATCCTTCATGAATTCTGTCAAATTAGTTTGATGCCCACCACTTTTGTTTATAAAAAGATTGAATTTCTAAATTAATTTACTTGAACATTAATCTGGATACTACGGGCATTACCGTAATTAGTTGAACCTTCAAAGACGGCATAAATCTCAACTACATTATCAAATGGGTCCATAGTTCTTGCACTCCAGTTTGTACTGTAATTTCCGTTGGAATCTGTAGTTAAGGTGCCTATTTCATCATCCCCACTACCAGTGTCTTCATCTTTGATATAGATTAGTGCGTTTGGCACTCCCCTACCTGTAGAGTCTATGAGTTTTCCAGAGATTGGTAGAATGTCTCCTTTATTGACTACCATATATGGAATATTCAGAGTAATGCTAGTAGATTTGAAAGTATTTTGTGATGTTTGTGGTGTTGATTTTGGTTGAGTGTATTGCTCTGTTGATTTTACTGGTTGAGAAACAACTGATACATCGTATTGATAACTTCTAGCCGAGTCATAAGTTGATTCTCCTTCAAAGACTGCATAGAATTCTACTGTACTATCAAATGGGTCCATGGTTCTTGCAATCCACGTAAATCCAAAATTACCATTGCTATCTGTATATAATGATTTAATGACATCATCCCCACTACCAGTGTCTTCATCTTTGATGTAGATTAGTGCATTTTGTAATGCCCTTCCATCTGATGTCAACCTACCATTAATGTATACAGTATCTCCGCTATAGACGGTGTTTATTGGAATATCCAAAGTAATTGCAGTGGGTACTTTTTGATTTTTAGATAGTTCCCCAGATAATTTCTTTTTTATTTCATCATACAGTGAAATTTGTTTTGACGACTCAAATGGTACTGGAATCTCAAATCCTAATAATTTAAAATATGCAGTACCTTTTACGCGAAGATCAATTCTTCCACCGTCACTTACTATGGAATTAATTGCTGGAGAAAAACCTGATTTTTTGAAATTTTGAAATGCCTTGACCTGTTTTGTTTCTCCCGGATAAATTGTTGTATCAATTGAAATTTTTCCTGTGCCCATAGGTACTCCATTTAGTATCAAATCATATGATAAATCAGGAATGTATACAGGTAAAAATCCATAATTTGATAATGCAAAAAACAAATTAAGATTTACACCATCAATAAGATCAAATGCCGCACTTAGCCAATTTCCTGTGAGTGTCTTTAGACCTATTTTGAGAAGAGTTGAAAGCGATAACTCTGTCCAATCTATGCTGTGATATGAAACGTCATTTAGACTTACATGAATTTGTGTGTATGAATAATAAATTAAGCCTAGAATTATTGCAATAATTAAAACAAATATTCCTACTCCTATTCCTATGGCTTTAGCTTTTCTCACTCATAAATTATGAAATGACTGATTCTTAAACAATTGAATAATAATTCCCAAAATGCTTAAGTTCATAAAACATTTAGAAAAATATTGAAAAAAATTCTTTTTTTATTTACTTTGGCAGTTTTAGCTGGAGTCATTTCTATTAATGATGCATTTGCAGATCATACTCAAGTCACAATTACTCCATCTCCAGGATCTGGAGCTCCTGGATGTGAAGAGTCTTCAAAAGGATGCTATTATCCAAAAACTGCAACAATAGATGTTGGCGGTAAAGTAATATTTTCAAACACAGATACTGCTGCACATACATGGACAGCAGGAACTGCAGCAGAAGGTCCATCAGGAGAATTTGATACTAGCTTAGTAATTGCTGGAAGTTCATATGAATGGACAGCAACCACAGCAGGTGAATTTCCATATCATTGTATGGTTCACCCATGGATGGAAGGATTACTTATAGTCCAACAAGCATCATATTCTCCCCCTACTTCACAATCAAGCTCATACAGTGGTACAGTAATTGCCTCTGGTACAGACATTAAATTAAATTACAAAATATCTGGAGGAAAAATTTACAGTGTTACTCCTGATGTTGAAGCTAATTCACTGATAATATCAATAGGTGCAAATCAGGATGGTGCACTTGTCATTACATTACCAAGAACTTTGATTGATGCAAAGATGGGTTCTCAAGATGATACCTTCTTTGTTTTAGTTAATGGTGATGAGGTAGATTTTGAGGAATCATCAACTTCTAGAGATAGAACACTGACAATAATGTTTCCGGTAAGAACTAATGAAATTGAAATCATCGGCACATTTGTATTCTCCAATTCAAATAATTATCCCCAACCAACTCCTTACTCTCCTTTACCTTCTACTCCAACACATGTTCCATATGGAACAAATATTGTTATCCCAAGTGGTACAGGTTCTCCTGGCTGTGAAAATTCAAATTCATGTTATCAGCCATTCCAATTTTCATCTGGTAAAGGTTCTACAGTTACATGGTATAATGCTGATTCAGCAGCTCATACCGTAACTAGTGGAAATCCAAGTAATGGGCCAGATGGGGCATTTGATAGTTCGTTGATGCTTTCAGGTAGTACATTTTCTCATAAATTCAATTCTGATGGTACGTACCCTTACTACTGCATGGTTCATCCATGGATGACAGGTTATGTGATAGTACAACGTGGTGGAACTATAATTCCTGCTCCAACTCCTGCTCCAACACCAACCCCTACACCAACACCAACAACACCTGGAACAATTTCAGTTTCTACTGATGCTTCTCAATACAGTCCAGGAGAACTCGTTACAGTCAAAATATACACTTCAAAAAGTGCTAACGTTGCAGTTAGTGTAATTGGTCCAAGTGGAGATAGTATTGTATCTAGAACTGTTTCTACTGATTCTGGAGGCTATGGTTCTTTGCAATTCAAACTCCCTGATTCATCTCAAAATGGTTCATACCGAGTTGATTCAACTGCAACAATTTCCGGAAAAGTCTCAGATTCTACAACATTTAGTGTAAAATCTACATCATCTAGAGTAACTATAGTCTCATTACAACCTACTGATCAACAAGGAAATGCAATTTCTTCATTTACAAAAGGTAAATTGGGATTTGTCAAAGTTGTATTAAATTCTGATTCAAATACAAATTCACTAGTAACTATCAACTTGTTTGATTCAGAGTTGACCAGTCTTGGTATTGGCTCTTTTAAGACTACGCTTGGTTCAGGCCAATCAGAAATGACTTTATCATTTTTTATTCCAAATGATGCAAAAATAGGAAACGGTGATATCTATGCAAATGTATTTTCTGACTGGCCTAGTCAAGGTGGAGTTCCACTCACTGGTGAATCATCTACACAGGTGAGAATTCAATGAAACTAGTTTTATTTTTAGCTACACTACTTGTAGTATCTGTAATTCCTTTTTCCTTTTCTGAAACCATAACAATAAACACAAACAAAGAACAATTTGCAGGTGGTGATACTGTAGAGATTAATGGTAATGTAGAAAATGGAAATGCAGGAGAATTTGTTGCATTAGAAATTAAAAATCCTGATGGCGAAACAATTCTAATTAGAACAGTCACACTTGGTGATGGTGGTTCATTTTATCTCAAGTTTAAAATTCCAGAATCTGGTAAAGCAGGAAGTTATAACATTGTAGCAAATTCTCAACAAGCAGGACAAACTGTTACACAAACAAAAACAATTACACAATCTAATTCTGTTGAGAGTCCACCACTTGAATCAAAACCCAAAGGTGGAGGATGTCTAATTGCCACTGCAACATATGGCTCTGAACTAGCCCCCCAAGTACAACAATTACGTGAACTGCGAGACAATAATCTCTTGCAAACAGAGTCTGGAACTACATTTATGAGTACATTCAATCAATTCTACTATTCGTTTAGCCCAACAATTGCGGATTGGGAACGTGAATCACCGATATTCAAAGAAGCAGTAAAAATTACTTTAACTCCTTTGATTAGTTCACTATCAATTCTAAACTATGTAGATATGGATTCAGAAGTTTCAGTGTTAGGATATGGAATCTCTTTGATTTTACTTAATGTAGGAATGTATTTTGTAGCCCCTGCCATTGTAATTGTTGGAATTAAAAATAAATTATGATTCAGAGAAAAAATGAAAATTCCAATATTGATTATTTTAATCACATCTGTTGCATTTGTACCAATTCTAGCTGATGCACATCAAAGTGGATGTCATCGATGGCATTCATGTCCATCGGATTCTGGTTCATACATCTGCGGTGACACTGGTTATTGTTCACAATGTCCTGATAATCAATATTGTAAAGCAGGACAGCCTTACACTAGTTATACTCCACCAAAATATGATCCACCAAAAGAACCAGTAAAAGTGGAACCAAAACCTACACCTCAAGTCCAATCTACAATTCCATCTTGGATTAAAAATAATGCAGGATGGTGGTCAAATGGACAAATTGATGATGCTACATTTGTTTCTGGAATGAAATTTTTAATCAATGAAGGAACACTAAAAATTCCACAAACTACACAAGGAACAGGTACTGGAAGTAATCAAATTCCTACATGGATTAAAAATAATGCAGGATGGTGGTCAAATGGACAAATTGATGATAATTCATTTGTTCAAGGAATTCAATATCTGATTAAAGAAAGGATACTAAAAGTATCAAATGATGAAAAACCAATTAGTCCTACAAATAATTACGAATCACTAATTTCAGTTTCTACTAAATCAAACTATGTAGAAGGAGAAACTATTGTAATTTCAGGCAAAGTAAGTACTATCATAATAGGTACTCCCGTAACATTACAAATTTTCAATCAAGGTAATTTGGTAGATATAGTACAGTTCAATGTTGCAGAAGATGGAAGTTATTCATATACAATCATTGCTGAGGGGCCATATTGGGCTAAATCAGGAGAATATACTGTAAGAGCATCATTTGGTGAAGGCAATGTTGCAGAAACTCAATTCAATTTTTCGCCAAAATCAGATGTAACTACAACTAACATATTTGAAGTGGATGCTGGTAGTTATGGTACATTTGATGTAAAGTATGGGATTACTGTGGGATCTCTAAAAAATATAACAACTGATTTTGGAAATTATGCATTAGTAGTAACAATAATGTCCACAGATAACGGATCATTGCTACTAGAAATTCCAAGAGAATCATTTGATGCAAAAAAACAAGATCAAACAGATGATACGTTCATAGTAATAATAGATGGTATAGAAGTGCCATATCAAGAGACTGTAACTAATACAAACTCAAGAATGATCAAAATTAATTTTGAAAATGGAGATTCTGTAATTAAAATAATTGGTAATCTATTACGGGCTAACTAAAATGTGTTTGAAAGTTTTCATAAATCCTTAAGAGTTAATGTAAGATCTATAGACGTATGGATGAAATCCCCAAAATAAAACCAACCAAATTGATATGGTTAGTTCCAATTACAATGGGATTGCTTGGTGGAATTTTGATGTACATTGCAGTTAAAGATGAAGATCCACAAAAAGCAAATGATGGAATTTTGGCAGGAGTTCTAAGTACAATTGCGATAATATTTTTGTATGTGCTCTTTATTAGCATATTTTCAGCTATGAGATTTCCAATGATGCCTTTTAACTAAATCTGCTTCCTAAATCCTTAAGTTTTACACACCAATTACAGAACTATTGCCATTTTGTCCTAAATGTGGAAATGAGATTCCAATTGAAGGAAATTTTTGTAATAAATGTGGTTTTTCCATTTCGGATATATCTAAAAATGAAAAAAACAATTTCAATTCATCAGATGATAAACCAAAGAAAAAAGGACGTAGTAAAACAAAGAAAATAGGCATTGGATTGGGCATAGTGGTTTTGGTATTTTTTGGATTGGTAATTTTAGCTGCAATTGGGTCAGATTCTACTGATTCAATAGAAGTAAAAAAAACAAATCAACCGTTATCTCCTACACAAATTAAAAATTCTGCAATATTGGGAATTGATTACGATGAATTACTGCGCCATAATGAAAAATATGTAGATAAAATTGTGTATTTAGAAGGCAAAGTAGTTCAATCACAACGAGTGTATGGAGATAATTATGCACTACTAGTTTCAATTACAAAAGAAGACTTGGGATTTGGAACCACATTTTATACAGATTCTATTTGGTTAAATTATGAAGGACCTAGAGTTTTAGAAGATGACATTGTTGGAATTTATGGAAAGGTTACAGGTATAAAAGAATACACCGCAGTTCTTGGAAATATTATCTCAGTACCTGAAGTTAATTCTTTATTACTTGAAGTAATTGACAAAGATAACTAAACGTACATTTTCATAAAAACTTAAGTCCATATGAAAATAATATGAGTCATGGTTTTTTGTATTAAATGTGGTTTTCAGATTGTAGACGAATCAGATAAGTTCTGTCCTAAATGTGGCTCTCAAACACTATCAACAACTGAAAAACCTGAAACTGCAACAGATTATGTTTCTAGACAATCATCTATAATTCCGACATCAAGAAGTAATTGGTGGTATCTTTTACCAATATTTTTAGGCATTATTGGTGGACTAATCGCATATTTTGTATTGAAAAAAGATGATGCAAAATTGGCAAAAAATTGTCTTATTGTAGGAGTGATCATGATGATTTTGGGATTTATTATTGGTATATCAGGATTCTAACTTTTTGTAAATCCTTAAGTTAATACAAAATTTAGAAAAATCATGAATGATTTCGTAGAATCCATTGGTTTGTCAATTGGTATTGCATTTACGATGGGGGCTATTGGCATGGGTATTTGGTTTTTGATTGATAAAAACAAACGAAAAGAATATGAAGAAAAACAGAAAAAGAAAATACTTACAACCAAAGAATGGGCTTATACCGTTTTTGGTATTTTGGGCATTATACAAGGCAGTTCAATGATTACAATATATGCAAATACTATGGCCACAATCGATTTTAGTGCACTAATGTCTGGAATTGGAATGTTTCTTATCATTGGTGGGGTATTACTAGAATTACGGACACAAACACATCATCGAAAATCAATTATAGATTTGGAACAAAAAGTAGAAGAAATATTAAAAAAATTAGATGAAGAATGATTGTTAAAGTTATTACATTCTTCTTCTAATCAATATTCATGGGTAAAGACGATGTGTGGATTGCATTAGGCGCGGTCTTATTAGGCGCATTATTACTAAAAGCAATATTCGATCCTAATACCAAAATTTACAGATGTCCTCATTGTAATCTTGTAATTCAAAAAAATACGGCTATTTGCCCACGTTGTAGAACGCAATTATCTTGGTGAAATAATGGAAAAACGTGTTTTACAAAATATTACTTCTGCACAACGAATGGCTGCAATTTGTTTCTTAATTATTTTTGCAGTTGCGTTAATTATGGTAATTCTATCAAGTATTGGCACAAAAATAGATAATTTTCCTTATTGGTCAGATCTGCTTAAAACTATGACTGGCGGAATAATTGGTTATTTGTTTGGTGCTAATATGAAGAAAGATGATGTATCATCAACCAAATAAATTTGAATCAAAATATTCCTGATCAAATTCAGAACCCGTTATTTTGTTATATTGTTTTAGCAACTGCTTATACTCATCATTCACTTGTTTTTCCATATTTGTTAGATTTACAATTACATATGATCGCGAAGTATTTGTTCCTGGAAACTTCCCTTGTTCATATGATTTTGTTTTATGGTATTCAGAATACATCTCCGTAACTTTTTCCGATATTAGATACTTTGACTTTTCAAAAATATCTCCAAATCTATTTTCTTCATCAGGTGTGCCTAGAATGTGTGTATTGTTTTTCATATTGCTAATACCATGAACATTTTGCCAATTTCCTGCAACTGATAGAAGTGTTGATAGTGTACCATACACTTCTAACTGTTTTATTATCTGCTCTGTTCTAAGTTTAGTTCTTTGTTCTTGAAAGCCTTCTTGCGATGTTGTTTCTTTTGCTATTTGAGTTTGCCACCACTTTGCCAATCCCCAATCGCCTTGTTCTATCGCTCTTCCAAAACTATCTTTTGATGCTTTAGTGGGAGATTTCAAATCCAAGTTAAATCTATAAAAACCTGCCATCGTTGTTCGTTCAATTAACTCCTTCTTCATCTTTCTAGCTTCATGTATTAGAAAAGATGCTAATATTGTTGGAAAAATAATACCTAATATTCTAATACAATTACTATCGCAAATTATTTGGTCTGTTTGATTTGTGATAACAAGAATATCTACAAAAGATTGTGACAATCCTATGGCTAATATAAAAAATAACATTAATGATATAAAATAGAGAAAACTAACAATTCTATCAACTTCAGTTCTAATTGATTTAATATCTATTGCACTAAGATGATACTGTAGAAGTTGTTCTTGCTGTTTGCTAAGATTACTTGGAAATGTTTTTCTCAGGTTTTTTTTCAACCCACGAATTACAAATTTCCCAACTGGATCTATGATAACTAATGATGTACCAAAAAATCCTGCTGCTGTCAAAAACAGATAATGATTATTTACAAAGCCATAACCTAAAGAAACCAAAAGTATTGTGATAAACGAGTATGCAAATGGATAGTCTGAAATTTTTAGAAGAGTTTCTCCTGCAGTCATTTATGGTTTCTTTTTCAAACTAGCTTTTAGAGATATTGATTAATCATTCATCACAAAAATCTAGTAGATTATGATGCTAGTATTATCCTATTTTTAATCACCAAAAATGCGATCATGTCTTTAGGCAGTTTTTCAAAATGAACCAATTCCATTTTTTTAGACTGGTACACGCCTAGATTTCAGATATTCAACTAGACATAACCAGTCTTTATTCAATTCTTTTCTGAAGCTCTGGGCTCATTTCAATTATCTCTTCTTTTATCAGTTGTAGGTTTTCATCAAATTCTACTACTTTTTTCTTTGTCTCATTGATTGCAATTTGGTTGATAGGATCTCTTCGTCTAATCATTGATTCATTCTGTATGGTATCTCTTGCCAGTATCTTTGCCTTTACGCTTAACTGTTTCATTGCTCTAATTACTGCACCTTTATGTAACGTGCTGATTAATTCTATTGAAAGTCTAGCGTGATAGTTTCTTGCTTTAAGTAGTAATTTCTCATCTGCATTTTTTCTTTCTGAAAATTCTTTAAAGTATTCAATGTCTTTTGATAATCCTAACAAAGTTTGTTCATATATTGCTGGATAATGAATGTCTAATAGGTTATCTAGAAAAGTATCATACGTGCCTTTCTTTATTTCTTTCAAGTCTAGATAGATTTGCTGTACTGTTACTTGTATTCCAAAGTGTTGTAATAACGACTCTTGAATTTCTTTTGGTGAAAGTCCAAATGAATTATATCTTCTAACTAGATTGATACGCTCAGTAATCTCTTCTTTGGAATGAAATGGCATACTTTGTTATGACCTATTGATCTTAATATTTTTTCATAATTAAAAACAAGAGTATGGTATCAAAGTGCCCCACTAGCATTCAAAAGTTTAGAATGATATCTGCTCACTTTGAAATAAAGTCTTTTCAAAAAATTTAGTGTAGCTCATACTTCCTTTGAGTTTCTTTATCTTTTCTCTAATCTCCCTTTTGACAGGAATATCCACAAGACGTTCAGACATGATCAAATTATGAGGTTATAGGTATTAAGTATGAATTTGATTTGTTTCTAGCTTTCTTTCGTAATGTAACTTTGCAACATGGACATAACTTTTCATCACATATAATAGAAAACATACATTCCGTACAATACTTGTATCCTAAATGGTATTTTGGATTTCCAAAGTAACCGCATTGAATTGATGTGCATATTCCTTTACATGAACAACTCATTTCGCTTCCTCGTTGCTCTTCGATGCTTCGTTATTGGTCATTTTATGCCTATTTTTGATGACTTTAGCATCGATTTCGTTTAGTGTATCTATGAGTTGTTTTGGTGTGATTTTGTCTCCTTTTTCATTTATAATCTCTAATTGTTTTTGGTTGAATCGTTGCTCGAGATATTTTTTTACGAATAATTCTATACATGAGACATCAAGTAACGATGTATCGATAAGTGTCGATTCTACACTAGCCTGTTTTGACAAAAATGCATCTGCAATAATATAGATGTCTCTAGATCTATTATCTGGATCTTGATATTTTTCTAGGAATCCATGCTCTACAAGTGGTTTTAGTATTGTTTCTTGTAGTCTTTGTCTATCTATGTTGATATCTTTTTGAGATAAAATATCTGAAATTTCACTTGCAGTAAGATACAGAATATCTCCATTGACTGATGGCTTTTTATTTCCATATTCAAGAATGACTGACCTTATGTAATCATTAAAGTATTTTATCTTGTAGGATTGAATCTCTTTTTGTTCTTTTGATAGACTGCATGCTTCTTCTATGTCTTCTCTAGTTGATATAGGAAATATTTGTCCTGAAAACAGTATTTTTGGTCGATGTTCTATGTTTGCCAAAGTATGAACTTTGATGTTATTATTTAATATCTTAAATTGTCTAGTTCGAAATCCTGCATCGTCTTTGAGAAGATTTGAAATCCCTATTCCGTATAAATTAAAGATTTCATCATTATTTTTGATCTCCTCAATCAATATTCTTATTTTTGTTTTAATTTGTTCTATCTGTTTTTCAGAAATTATTTCTTCATTGTACATGACATTAGGAATACTAGAACGAATTGCTTCTAGTTTTAGCATCTCTCTATATTTTTTAGAACTTGCATTAAGAGAAACAGTATTGAATCTAGTATTGATTTCATTTGTTTCATCTCTTTTTTGTTCATCTTTTGCAGAACAGTAGATTACGGCAGGAAATCCACGTATTACAAATTTTTGGCCTAAAATCGTGCCTGATTTTGACTTGTTTACGCTGAAACTCTGAATCTCGTGTTGGTCATGAGATAGAGTAGTCTTGATTGATTCAAAGAGTTCAAAACTTTGCGAATCTACCAAAATGATTATCTTGTTTGTAAAATCCACTAGACTGCAAGCTGATTCACGTAATTCTTTTATCTGTTCTTTTATTTCTTGTTGTTTTTCTTTATCTTTACTTTTTGCAAGATCTTCTTCTAGTGGTTTAATTGCAATGTCATAGTCTTGCCAATTTCCAGAACCGTTTTCAACTACTCTCTTTGAGATTAATGCATACTTGAATGATTGAGGAGTTGCTTTTGCAAGCATTATGATGTTTTCTTGTGGAAATAATCTTGCAAGTTTTGTTACAAGATATGTTTTTCCTTCTCCACTTGGAGCTAAGATTCTTGTATTTTGTGGGTTTTTTGTCCATGCTGAAAGAAGTGTGAGAATTATTTGTTGAATGTTATTTTCCTCTTCTTTAATTTCCATACTGCACAAGCGTATGATCTCTTTTAGTAGAGTCATACTTGGTTCACTATCTTCCATCTGTCTTTGATTAAACAAACTTTGTTTGGTCCTTTAAGATAAAAATTCAAGTTATGAAACCATTCATGGATATTTTGATTGAAATAATCAGTGAAGGCCTGTTCAATTTCTGTTAAATTTCCAATTTTAGGTTCTCCGCTTTGAAAACCTATACAATTATTATGTGCTGCTTTTATTTTTACAAAAAATGTTAGATCATCATCAGTCCATGGACCAGCTCCTCCATTAGAGACTTTACATAAAGAATCACAATGCCAGCTAGTCATTCATATGCTCCGTTTCGTTACATATTGGACAAGGATCTGAGTTAATGGATAATTTTTCCAGTCTTTTTAGATTACATTCAAAACAATGAGAAAAAATTTTTTCTGAATGTATGATTGGTTTATTGCACCAATGACATGTTCTATCGTTTTTCATATGCTGTATACAGTACCGTTAAATATCTGGAATTGACTACCTAAATTGTGTTAAAAAGCCACAATTCATATTTAAGAGAACTACAAATCTTAGATTCTCTATTCAATTCCCAAAGTTTGTTAAAAAAAGGAAAAACTTTGAGGATATATGGATTAAACATTAGTGATTTTAGTAAAAAACCTGAGAATGAAAAATCTCCAAAATTATCAAGGGATATTTTTTATGATTATTCAAAAGAACTTCTTAACTCAAAATTGATTATTGAGATTGATGTTAAAAACAAACGTGGAAAATGTTATTCAATAACTCCTTTGGGAATTGTATATTTGTTACAAACCCATTCAAATTATTTTAATACAATCAGCATGACTGAATTTAAACGCATAGAATTAATTTTGAATTATTTTATTATGCGTAGTACTACCAGAACTAAACTTTTCAAATTTGAAAAAGAGATTATTAAAGATGTTTTTGTTTTGTTGTCACATCTAATGAATTTATCAAAAGATATTCAAATGTTCTTGCCAAAAATTGTGGATTATTCTGATGATTTTACCAGAATAAATTTATCTATTCCAATTAACAATGTAACTAACTTTAACATTACAAATTTAGTGAAACAAGGTGATACCTATGCTATTGGTGAAAATACATTAAAAGATTCAATGTTATATGCAGATGAATTATCTGATAATGAATTTCATTCATATTTTGCCAATTTTCTAATTTGTGCTTTATCTTATTCAGTAATTTATAAATTTTATTTGAAATATATGAAAAAAAACAATATTGAAATAAATAAGATTACGATTAACAATATACATATTTTACAAAGAATTAAACAATTCAATGATTATCTTATTTCTCAAAGTGAAATTTTGGATAATAATTTAAAAAGCTTTGATAATATGATTTCTAAAAAATTATAGATTAAGATCTTTAATTAAATTATCTATTTCATCTTTTTGTAATTCTGGAATTTTTCCTGTCATTAACATTTGAATGAGAATCTTTCCTGCAAGTTTATTTGTGTTAAACTGTTGTTGATTTGCAATCTCTTCTAATTCCATGGCTTTTTTGATGTCCAACGGCTTCCCGCATTTATTACAAATATCTGATTCAGATGAATTTGATGTATTACAGATAAGACAGATTTTAGGGACAAGTGATTTTTTTGTTTCTTCTTGGATTATGCCTAAATGTTTGAGATATACCTCATCTACATCAGCATTTACCAAGTGTACATAATTTGCAGGCATTTTAGAATCATTTGTCCATCCATGCCTAATTTTCATTTGAGCTTCAGTCATGAATTTAGCAGAATTTGTAGCTTCAGAGTGTCTGAATAACTTTAGATTGATATGTTTTCTAATTCCTGCTCTTTTCATTGTTCTTCGAAGAAGACTAGTTGCAGTAGCATAATTCATGGGTAGACCAAATTTTGGTTTTTCTAAAATTATCCAAAGGGGGGATTCAGGATCATCTTTTAGTGGATGGACACTTATCCAATTAGCAAGACGTGGAACGGACTTTACTAGCCTGATAGGTCTGGAACCAGTTTTACCATCAACATTAATGAATGCTCCAAATTTGTCAAACTTTACGTTTTTAATTCTAAGTGATAGTATCTCTCCTGGTCTTGTCCCTGCTTCATAGTGCACATCAAAAAATGCCTTGTCTCGTGGATTAATACAAGATTTGGTAATTTCAGAAAGATCTTCTTCGGTTATTAGTTGCTCACGAACAATATTGCTTTTTAGGCGATTCTGATGAATCCATTTAGTCTCTGTGGGATCTCCAACATCTTTGTGGTCACGTGAACCAAGTTTTATCCATCTAAAGAATATCTTTAGAATTTTTTTATGGTCCCATGTATGATGAGTTTCCTTTCCTGTTGAGGAAAACATCTGCATGAATTGGTAAACTAGTTCTTCAATATCAGATTTTGTGACATCCTCCCAATCTTTTTTTAAGATTCTAGACAAACTGAGTATGGTTGAAAGATGTTTTAGACGTGTTGCTCTAGATAACGATCTTCTTACCATTTCCTTGTCGTATTTTTTGATTAGTTCTGAATTCTTTGTAGATAATTCTCTCTCAATTGTTTTTAATGTATGGTCAAGGCCTTTATCAAAATCATGAATAGTGATTTCTTTTTTCTGAACTTGTTTTGTACTCATAATAAGAATAATGTATGGTGAGGGCTTTAAACACAAAAAGTCAAGCCTCGGGTGGGCTCCGACCCCACGACCTAACGCTTACGAGGCGTTCGCTCTACCAGGCTGAGCTACCAAGGCACTTTTGGGTGATGCCATCAGAGTTAATAAAAAGCCTTTCCGACTTTGATCAAATGAAAAAAACAATTTCTGGAATTAGAGGTATTTTTGGCGATGATTTTAATCTAAAAGACACATTGTATTTTTGCAGTAATTTTTCTTCGTTGATTAAATCTAAAAAATGTGTAATAGGCAAAGATACAAGACCATCAGGAATGATGATCAAAGAAACGGCATCAGCTGCATTAATGAAAAATGGAATTAATGTTTACAATTTAGAAACAGTACCAACTCCAGTAGTTTTTCGAGAATCAAGAAAGTACGGGGCAGGAATAGTAATTACATCTTCACATAATCCACTAGAGTGGAACGGAATAAAATTTATCATTAATGGAAGGGGGATCAATGAAAAAGAACTACCAAAGATTATCGAAAATCAAGAAGTTTTAATGTCAAAAATAGGTATTGAGGAGCAAATTACATCATCATATTTACAAGATGCAAAAGAATTGATTGGGCAAATACAGAATCAACCTGAAATAGTCATCGATATTGGTGGAGGTGCTGCAAAAGAATTTGCTCCAAATTTACTAAGACAGTTAGGATGCAAAGTCAAAGTAATAAACGAAGATCTGGATAATTGTTCAAGAGGTCCTGATCCAACTGCAGATAACTTGTCAGATCTTGTAGCTGCAACTTCTGAAAAAGGAATTGGGTTTGCTTTTGATTTAGATGGAGATCGTCTAGTTGTTGTAAGAAAAGGAGAAAAACAAACTCCCGATGTGACTTTAGGTTTGGGAGTAGCAAAAGCATTAGAATTAGGATATAAGAAATTTGTATTTAGCATAGATACAAGTGTTTCAGTTGAAAAATTTATCAAAGAAAAAGGAGGTAGTGTGCAGAGATCAAAAGTTGGAGAATCAAACGTAATAGAATTGATGTTAAAAACAAATGCACAAGCTGGAGGAGAAGGAAGTAGTGGTGGTTTTATCTTACCAGAATTTAATTTTTGCAGAGAGGGAATTCTAACAAGTGGTCTTATTTCTTCAATGATTGGAAATTCAAAATTTGACGAGATATTAGATTTTATGGAGAGCTATAAACAGTTAAGAGAGAAAATCAAAGTGGATTCAGTATTTCATGATAGAGTTATTGATGAAGTATCCAGAAAACTTACAAAAGAATACTCAGAAGTTATCACTCAAGATGGAATTAAAGGAATTATTGATGAAGATAGTTGGGTTTTGATTAGAAAATCAAATACGGAGGATATCATAAGAGTCTCAGCTGAATCAAACAACTTAGATAAATGTAAGAAAATTGTAAAAAATACATTAGAATTAGTGAAACAATGTTATGACAGCATTAGATGAGTCTGCAATAATAAAAAATTTGCATAAAAAAGTAGGAAATAAAAAATTTGTATCAGAAGATGTGGAGATTTTCAAAGTAGGTAAAACAAAAATCATAGTAAAAATCGACACGTTTGTTGAGAGTACAGATATGCCTTCAAAAATGAAAATTTCTGACGCTGCTAGAAAAAGCATTGTAGCATGTGTTAGTGATTTTGCTGCTAAAGGAGTAAGACCTCAATATGGGATAATTTCGTTGAATTTACCAAAAATGATTTCACGCTCAAAAATTAATGAAATATCAAATGGGTTTAGCCATGCTTCCAAAGAATTCAAGTTCAAAATTTTAGGAGGCGATACTAATGAAGGAAAGGAAATTGTATTCACTGTATCCCTATTTGGAACTACAGATAAGATAGTAAAAAGAAGAGGAGCTAAAATAGGAGACATCATATTTGTAACTGGTCCTTTTGGTTATACTGCATCAGGTCTAGAGATTTTACTTAGAAAAAAGAAAGGTAAGAAAACTTTTGTCAAAAAGGCAATTAGTTCAGTTTTTAGGCCAACCCCAAGATTAGATTTTGGTGTAAGTAATAAAAAATATTTTACATCTACGATGGATTCCAGTGATGGATTATCTACTACATTAAATGAAATGGCTAGTCAAAGCAATTGTAAATTTATCATAAACAATATTCCAGATAGATATGAAATATCAGAATTTGCAAAATCAAATAAAATAGAACCTAACAAACTAGTATTTCATGGGGGAGAAGAGTACGAGTTTGTATTTACTGCTTCAAAAAAATATAAGGCAATAATTGAAAAAAATGCTACATCATTAAAGACACCAATTATTGAAATTGGGTATGTAACTAAAGGTAAAGGAGTATTTGTTCAGAAAAGGGGAAAATTCAGTTCCCTGAAAGATTTTGGATGGCATCACTTTAGAAAATAGATCATTCACCAGAGTAAAAATCATGTTCTACTTTTTGAATTATATTAAATACAGATTCGGCAGACAATCTGGAAACACAATCTTTGATCCACATTTCATCAAGATACATCAATCTATTCATATCAGCGGAAGGAAGCTGATCAGGTTGAAGATCTGGGTACATTACATGTATTCGAAATCCTTCTTTGGCAATACCTTCACATTTTTTTTCTAATGAGGTCATAGAATCGTTATTTGGTGTTAAAAATTCGAATATTAATGAGCCAGAAATTGCAGATATTATTACAATACCAATTAGTAGCCAAAGTATGGATACCATACAAGAACAAATTAAACATAGTATTTGAGCAATAATGAAAAAATCACGCGTATCCAAAAAACAGGTTCAAAAAATGAATGTTTTTTAAACCCTTTTAGATGTGATTAGACATTGTCAGAAATTGAAGCTGAGATTGAAGTAGAATCCCCAATTGAAGAAAAAGAGGAGATTCAAACTAAATCTAGACCAGAAACAAAGACGGATGGTCCTGAAAAATGGGGAATTGCCCATATTTACAGTAGCTATAACAATACAATTATTCACATGACAGATCTAACTGGTGGAGAAACTATCTCTATTAGCTCAGGCGGAGTTCATGTCAATGCTGACAGATACGAATCATCACCTTTTGCTGCAATGAAGGCTGCAAACGCAGTTGTCGAAGTTGCACATACAAAAGGATTCACAGGATTTCATATCAGAGTACGAGCTGTTGGAGGAGTAGGTTCCAGAGTTCCAGGCCCAGGTGCACAAGCTGCAATCAGAGCTTTGGCAAGAGGTGGATTTAAAATTGGAAGAATTGATGATGTAACACCAATTCCTCATGATACCACCAGAAAGAAGGGTGGAAAAAGAGGAAGAAGAGTCTAGTCCAATACTTTTATTCTAACGTTACAACCTTTAGATTGAAAATAATCAGTCATAAATTGAGTAAATTTTTCAGATTGATTTTTGAATCGGTATTTGCTTAACATGTCAGCAAATTTTTCTTCAATACCTTGTTGTAAGTTTTGTTTAAAAGTTAATTTAAAAAAAGTCCATCCAAATTGTGATGATGGTTCACTTAGAGTATACCCATTATAACCTCCAACCAAAGTTTCCATATGAGATAATGATTTTTTTATTAATAATAGATCATCAAGATAATTTTTTGTGCTAATTTCAAAAACAATACTCAAGACTAATCACTTTCATCAGATGATTTATTACTTAATTTATCAGATAAGGAAACAAATTTTCCGTCTTGTTCCACATTAATTTTGGTCTCCATTCTAATGTTAAGACCAATTGATCTAAATAGCGCTAATAATTTTCCACCATCAAGAATTTCAGTAATTTCACCTGATGTGATTAATTCAGCTAATTTTTCTACGACCATCGTAGTATCATTTGGAAATTGTGATTCTGCATTTTGTAATACTTCAAGACCTCTGAATCCTAGACGTCCAACAAGAACATCTCGAGGATTTTTTGTTGTTTTAGATTGTGAATTGGCAGGTGGTGTTTCTATTTTTTTTCTAGTAGAGATATTTTGTTGCATTTCTACAAGTCTTTTTGCCTTTAATCTTTCAAGTTCGGAATCGTCTTCGCTCAACCTTTAATCACACCTATAGGCACCAATTTTGCTACTTTAGTGGCTATTCCTAGATTATGAGATACATCTACTACAGCATCAACATCTTTGTATGCTTGAGGTGTCTCTTCCACAACTCCATCACGCGTTAATGCCTTGATAAATATGCCTTTATCGCTTAGAGATTTTCTGACATTATCTTCTGTGAAATCTCTTCTTGCCTTTGATCTAGACATAGTTCTTCCAGCACCGTGAGCTGTAGAACCAAAACTCAAATCCATTGAATTTGGTTTTCCAAGCAATATCCAGCTAGCAGTTCCCATTGAACCTGGAACTAAAACAGGTTGACCAAGATCTCTGTATTTTAATGGAACTTCTTCTCGATTTGCAGGAAATGCACGTGTAGCACCTTTTCTATGAACTACAAGTTTTCTTTCTTTGCCATCAACTTTATGTTTTTCAACTTTAGCAATATTATGAGCAACATCATAAACCAAATTCATCTCAAGATCAGATTCTGATTGATTAAAGACTCGTTCAAAAGATTTTCTTGTCCAATGAGTAATCATTTGTCTATTACTCCATGCAAAATTTAATGCAGCAAACATTGCTTTTCGGTATGATTCACCTTCTTCAGATGTATTTGGAACACATGCAAGTTCTCTGTCTGCTAAAGTAATATCGTATTTTTCCATAGATTGTTCTGAGATTCTCAAATAATCACTACATACTTGATGACCAAATCCACGAGAGCCACAGTGAATTAAAATTGTAATGGTTCCTTCTTTAATTCCCATTCTTTTTGCAGCTTCTTCATCATGAATTTCAGATACTTTTTGTACTTCAAGAAAATGATTTCCAGAACCCAAGCTTCCTAGTTGTGGTGCACCTCTTTTTCTTGCTTTATCTGAAACTTTATTTGGATCAGCATTTTTTATTTGCCCATTTTCTTCACAAACATCAGAATCATGTGTTGAACCATATCCATGATCAATTGCCCAATCTACACCACGTACCAATACTTCATCAAGTTGAGAGTGACTAAGTTTTACTGCTCCTTTAGAACCAACACCAGATGGAATTGAACTAAAAAGATCTGTGACGAGTTCTTTTAATTTTAAACGAACGTCGTTTTCAGTTAAATTTGAACGAAGTAATCTTACACCACAATTGATATCATACCCTACACCGCCTGGGCTAATCATTCCTTCTTCAGCATCCATAGCTGCTACACCTCCTACGGGAAATCCGTATCCCTCATGACCATCTGGTAAGACTACGCTATGACCCACTATCCCGGGGATAGTTGCAACGTTTTTTGCCTGCATGATAGTTCGATCAGTTAACATTTTCTGTAGTAATGCTTCATCAGCATAGATCTTAACTGGAACCTTCATTCCAAGATTTAAGTCAGCCTCAATTAGATATTGATTTTCTCCAATTTTTTTAGGAGTTATAGTAGACATAAGTAATGGTAAATTTTTGCCTCAAGCCAATTTAAATCATAAGTAGATTTATTTTCAATGTCATAAAAGAGTAAACATTGGCAATTTTACCGATAGATAGCGGACGTTATGGCACTAAAGAAATGATGGAGATTTTTAGTGAGCAAAAAAAAGTAAATTATCAATTAGAAATTGAAGGAGCAGCTGCAATATCACAGAGTGAAATTGGAATTATTCCAAAATCAGTTGGTAAAACAATTTACAATGCGGCATTGTCAGGAAAAATTTCAGTAAAAAGAATTAAAGAATTAGAAGCAAAAAGTGATCATGATACCGCGGCTTTAGTTGAGTCATTGAGTGAAAAATGTACAAAAGATGCAAGACCGTGGATTCATTATGGATTAACAAGTAATGATTTGGTAGACACAAGCAATTCTATGCAAATGAGAGATGCGCTAAAAATCATAGAACCAAAAGTTGCAAAAATGGCATCATTGTTAGCAAAAAGAGCAGTTCAACATGGTAAAATCCCAGCAGTTGGTAGAACACATGGTCAACATGCAAGCATAATATCATTTGGATTAAAATTTGCAAATTGGGCAGCAGAAATGGCAAAGCATGTTGAAAGAATTGAAGAGATTAAGAAACGAGTTTTAATTTGCAAAACATTAGGAGTGGTTGGAACAGGATCATTAATGGGTGCAAAATCACTTGAAGTGCAAAAACGAGTTGCAAAACGATTAAACCTATTTCCAGCAGAAGTAACTACACAAATAATTCCCAGAGAGAGATATGCAGAATATGTTTTTGAATTAGCACTTATTGGTGCAACTTTGGAAAAAATTGCAATTGAGATTAGAAATTTACAAAGAACAGAAATAGGCGAAGTTGCTGAACAATTCAAAAAAGGTCAAATGGGCAGTAGTGCAGTTCCAGTAAAGAGAAATCCGATAAAAAGTGAAAGAGTTTCATCATTATCAAAAATGCTACGCAGTCAAATAGCAATTACATTTGAAAATATCCCATTATGGCATGAACGAGATCTTTCAAATTCAGCAAATGAGAGATTTGTACTACCTACAACAGCCATTCTGATAGATGAAATGCTAGAAACCATGATCAAGATAGTTTCAAATCTAATTGTAAATGAGAAGAGAATTGTAGAAAATCTATACATCACAAAGGGGCAAATATTTGCAGAATTCGTTTTAGAGGCACTAATAAAAAAAGGTGTTCCAAGATTTGTTGCATACAGAGATGTGCAAAGAGTCGCATTTGAGGCAAATGATAAAGGAATGCAGTATATTGATGCAATAAAAAAAGATAAAGCTTTCACTGCAATTCTTACAGATAAAGAGATTGATTCTATTTTTTCACCAGAAAAACATCTTGGTGCATCACCTGCAATAATTAGCAATGTAAAGAAATCAGTTCAAAAAACTATTAGTAAATTTATTTAGTTTTTAGCAATGCTTTGTGAATTTTAGAACCATATTGTAATGCTTTTTTTCGTTTTGTACATGAAATTTCAGGTACTTTGATTTCCCTTGCTAATTTTCTAATAATGTGTTTCCTATACAAGTCTTCAGAGTCATGAATTTTTTCAGAAATTGGAATGGTTTTTGCATACTCTATAAAATTTGCAGATAGTAATGGCTGGAGAATTTGTACTTTAAATTCGGATGCAATCAAATTTACAGCCTTCATCATTTTTAGTTCATTATCTAATTTTGTATTCATTACTTCCATTATTTGTGATTCCCCACCAGAAAATGCTTCTCTATATGCGTTATACCCACAAAATAATTCATCGATTCCGTTTGCAGTAATTACTGTATCAATATTCAGACTACTTGCAAGTTTAGAAACATAATAAAATGCAATACAGTTTTCATTCCATGAAAGATTCTCAGTCTTTATAATTTGATGAATTTTTGTTGTAATATTTGCAAAAGTTTCAGGATTAATTTCTAAAATATGATGAGTATATTTTAGAAACGAATTAACTTCTTTTGCAAATAAAATATCATGAGAGTCAGCAAATCCAATTGTCAACAGAGTAATATCAAAATTCATCTCAAAGCAAATTTTTGAAATCAGTGTACTGTCAACACCACCAGAAAATGCAATTCCAATTTTCTTTGTACTAACAGTTTCAGAAATTGAATTTTTAATATTTTCAAGCAGTTTTTTATTCATTTCATTCATTATCGCTCATAAGTTTGAATGTATAGAAAGGTAATGAATCAATCTTTTAATTTAAGATTATTTCTAAAAAAATATGATACGATTATCAGAAAATGACATCATTGAAGAACTAAAAAATCTACCAGGATGGAGTGTGGTTAACAAAAAACTACACAAAGAGTTTCAGTTTGAGAGCTTCAATCAAGCTTTTGGTTTTATGACCAGAGCCGCTATGGAGATTGAAAAATGAATCATCATCCAGAATGGTTTAATGTCTACAATAGGATAACTATAGAATTAACAACTCATGACGCTGGAGGCATTACAAAAAATGATGTCAATCTAGCCAAAATTCTAAATTCATTACAATAGAGAAAATCAAAGAATTTCAGACAAAATCATTACAGAATTTATATTATATCCAAAATCAAATTATTTCACATGGCTACAAGTCCCACAATTCTAGATTCAGATTTTAGATATATAGATAAAAAAGGAAATTTGCTAAAAACGAGAACAGAATTAACAGTAGCTCAGATGCTCTCATTTTTAGATCAAGAATACCAATACAATCACAAAATTACATTAAAAAACGGTAAAGAAGTGACAGTTGATTTTAAAACAGAAAAAGGACTCATCGAAGTAATTGATAATGATGCAGATATTATAAAATACAAAAAAATCAAAGAAGATTTTCCAGAACAAAAAGTAATGGCAATAGGCCATGCAAAATATGTAGCACAAATCAAAGAACTTCAGGACATTGTGTTTTACGATAAGACACCACAAACAGGTTCAATATTTTTAGAAGATGCATCATTTTCATTTGATTATGCACATATTCTTCCGTTAGTAGAGAAATGTTCAATTTTACATGGACATACATCTTCTGTCATGGTAGAATTAGTTGGACAAATGAAAGATAACCTCCTTGTTGATTTTGGTATTGCAAAAAAAATAATCAAAGAGGTTGTTGCAGAATTTGATCATAAATTTTTCATTAACAGAAAATATCTAAAAAGAGAAGACGATTCACATTATCAAATACAATTTGATGGTCCAAAAGGAATGTTTGACATTCAAGTTCCAATAAATACTGCATATCTATTAGAAGGAGAAGCTACTGTAGAAAATCTTTCAAGTGAGATAATCAAACTCCTTGCTCCTAAATTACCTCATAATGTAGAAGCCGTTGGTGTTTACATTTATGAAGGATACAATAAAGGATCTCACATTATTTCAAATATTTCAAGATAATTAAGAAATGGAACCAAAAATTGCAGAAAAAGCTTGGAACCCAGAGTTAGAAAAGGAGATTCTCAAACAATGGATAAATGAGAAAATTTATGACTTCTCTCCAAAGGAAGATAATTTTACGATAGATACACCACCTCCTTATCCATCAGGTAGACCGTGGCACATCGGTGCAGCTGCACATTATTCTCAAATCGATATGATTGCACGCACTGCAAGAATGGCTGGAAAAAATGTGTATTTTCCAATAGGTATTGACAGAAACGGCCTTCCTGTGGAAATTTACACAGAAAAAAAGCACAATATCAGAATGCGTGAAACTGAACGAGGTGAATTTCTAAAACTATGCAGAGCTGCACTTGATGATTTAGAAGCTGAAATGATATTGATTATGAAAAACTTGGGAATCAGCGGTGATTTTTCTAATTACTATAGGACTGACTCTGAAGAATATAGAACACTAACACAGTCTACATTTATTGAACTTTGGAAGAAAGGTCAAGTCTATCTTGCAAACAGACCAAATAATTACGATTGGGTATCAGGTACAACAATTGCAGATGCCGAAATAATTTACGAAGATTTGCCAACTAAACTAGTCTACATGAAATTTAAAATTAAAGAGACAGACAAAGAAATAATCATAGCAAGTACAAGACCAGAATTACTATGTGCTTGTAAAACAGTAATTGTAAATCCAGAAGATGAAAGATATACAAATTTTATCGGTAAAAAAGTAATTGTACCAATTACTAATGCAGAGGTAGAACTAAGAACACATCATTCTGCACATCAAGATTTTGGTTCTGGTGCAGTAATGGTTTGTAGTTACGGAGATCAAAACGATGTTGCATTATTTAGAGAGTTAGAATTAGAAGAAATTGTTGCGATAGGATTAGATGGGAAGATGACAGAAGCTGCAGGTAGTTATTCAGGATTAAAACCAAAACAAGCACGAACAAAAATTATCGAAGATTTAGAAAGTAGTGGATTAGTTGAAAAAATTGAAGATATTAATCACAGAACTCCTGTATCTGAAAGAAGTAAAAACCCAATTGAAATTATCCCAATGGAAGAATATTATCTAAAACAAAAAGAATCAGTTGAAAAAATGAAAAAATTAGGACAAGAAATTACATTTTATCCATCAATGCATAAACAAATTCTCATGAATTGGCTAGAATCTATCAATATTGATTGGCCAATTTCAAGAAGAAGGTATTATGGTACTGAGATACCTATATGGTATTGCAAAAAATGTTCAGAACCACATGTTCCTGAGCCTGGAAAGTACTATAGACCATGGTTAGAAAAATGCCCCATTAGTCAATGCTCCAAGTGTGGAAATAGTGAGTTTGTAGGAGAAGAAAGAACTTTTGATACATGGATGGATTCCAGTGTCTCACCACTTTATGTTTGTAAATTTAATAGAGATCAAGATTTTTTCAATAAAGTTTATCCCGCATCACTTCGACCTCAAGCAAAAGATATTGTTAGAACTTGGTTGTACTATACACTTCTAAGATGTGAGCAGCTGACAGGAGAAAAACCATGGTCTGAAGCATGGATTATGGGATATGGTCTTGATGAAAAAGGTATGAAAATGAGCAAGAGTAAAGGAAATGCGATTGATCCTTTACCAGTAATTGAACAATTTGGAGCAGACACTTTTAGGTTTTGGAGTGCAAGTGAAATTAATCATGGATATGATTTTAGATGTAATGAACAAAAAATTGAATCTACAAAAAAATTTCTCAGTAAACTATGGAATGTATCAAGATTTTTGTCTAGTTTCCCAGTAATTAAATCTGGAATTCCAACAGAGTCAGACAAATGGATATTATCGGAATTAGATAGTCTAATCAAAGAATGTAAGAGGGGATACGATGAATATAACTTCTTTATTCCTGCAATTGCAATTAGAGAATTTACATGGAATATTTTTGCAGCGCATTACATTGAAATGGTCAAAGCGAGAGCGTATGGAATTGGATTTACAGACGAGGAAAGAGATGGGGCAATCTATACATTACATAAAACACTGTCAACAATTTTGAAATTATTAGCACCAATTACACCATTCATAACAGAATATCTTTGGAAGACATTGTATTCATCAGATAGCATACATAAGCAACTTCAAGTAAAGTCTGAATCAATACAAGAACAAAGTAAGATTACAAAAGAGATAACTGAATTTAATTCCAAAGTATGGAATGAGAAAAAGCTGAAAAATCTTTCATTAAAGGATTCAATTAAAATTATCATCCCAGAAAGTTTAGAGCCTTTTAGAAAGGACTTGAAATCAATGCATAATTTAGACGATAATTGAGCCTAAATTATACATGTATGATTCCATTTGTTATCAAATATTGAAGTCCAGAAACAAACTCAGCATCTTCGATTAATCCATCTGCCCACCATCCAGCATTATTTTTTATCCAGTTCGGGATAGGCTGCTGTGAAGATTGTTCTGACTGAGTTTGAGGAATCGTCATTATTTCTTCATTAATTAAATATTGAATACCTAAAACAAAATCAGCATCTTCGATTAATCCATCTGCCCACCATCCAGCATTATTTTTTATCCAGTTTGGAATTACAATTTCAGTATCGGAGACAAATGGGTTTAATGCATATGTACCAATAATTTCAACAATTGAATCTCCATTAAAAAATGGAATCATCAAAGTTCTTGATGTTGATGTGGATTTTGATTCAACATAGTCAGTTTCAAAACCATCTACTAAAACAAAAAACATATCATCGGTTGATTCAAATGTTGCATCTAAGATCTCTCGTGGAATTGTAATTTCAATAGTCCCATCATCTTGAGTATTCATAGTAATGATTAATTCAAAAAAATCAGGATCCAGAAAAATGGATTCTATATTTCCGTGTTCAATGTTATAAATTACATCAATTGATTCTATAGCAACAACTCCTGAATCTGCAAATGAGTTTGGAATTATTAATGGAATAAAAAAAACAACGAAGATTAAACTAAATAAAAATAAAGATTTAACACTATTCATCATTTATCGCCAAATGACATTCCTTCTTCTAATGAAGTAGTAATATTATTTCCAGAAACAGTATTTTCAGAAGTTAATTTAGTTAGAGTTGCATTACCATTAAGAATCCATAAATTAGAAATTTTGCTTTGTGGACCAATTATTGAAACTTGAGATTGATCAATATTGTTAATTGGGATATTAGCATTTACAAAAAGCTTCATTGTAGTATGTAGTTCTTCAAGCACGCCATCCTCTAAAAATGCCATAATTACAAGCGAATCTTTAGCGCCTGATTGTCCTGAAGATACAGTTCTAGCTTTTCCAAATCCGCAATTATAATTAATTTCATCAACAACAATATTACATTCATTTAATTCTAATTTAAGATCAGATTTACTTTTATCATATAATGTAAATGACATTTTGCCAGTCAGAGTAGACATTTGTGATTGGTTTGATACTTGAGATGCATCTACAGAATCAAAAGTCAGCTCAAATGTTTCAGTATAATCTTTGGTCGGAGTTTTTACTCCCATATATTGTCCATCATTTATCTTATCAAGAATATTTTTGATTCTAGAATCCAATTTATCAGATTTTTCTGCAAGTCTTTGTTGAATTTCTTCGGATTTTTTAATAATTTGTTCTTCAATCTGTTTAGATTTTAGAGAAATTTCATCACTAGATATGTTTTCTTTAATTTTATTTTGAGATTTCTCTTTGATTTCTTTTAATTTTTCTTCATATTGTTGGAATTTTTTTGATTGTTTTGCTTCAAGATTTTCCCTGTTTGTAACAAGTTCAGCTTTTTTCTGTTCTAATTCCTTTTGTCTTTCTTCAGCTTTTTCTTTCTGTTCAGCTTTTTTCTGTTCTAATTCCTTTTGTCTTTCTTCAGCTTTTTCTTTCTGTTCAGCTTTTTTCTGTTCTAATTCCTTTTGTCTTTCTTCAGCTTTTTCTTTCTGTTCAGCTTTTTTCTGTTCTAATTCCTTTTGTCTTTCTTCAGCTTTTTCTTTCTGTTCAGCTTTTTTCTGTTCTAATTCCTTTTGTCTTTCTTCAGCTTTTTCTTTCTGTTCAGCTTTTTTCTGTTCTAATTCCTTTTGTCTTTCTTCAGCTTTAGAGTCATCATCATTCAAAGATGGATTTTGTGCAAATGCATCACCATAAAATAACCCAAATATGCCCAATAGTAAGATAGAACAGAATGTATATGATAAAATAAAATTTGTTTTCATTTTAAAATTTTAAAAGTTATGGTTAAAAAGAATTGCGATGAAGTTATCATAATGAACTAGTTTCTTGATTTCTTAATTAAATTTATAAAATATTTGTGTAATGACACATCTTCTGTTAATTCAGGATGAAATGCTACGCCTAACATATTTCCTTTTTTGACTGCAATTATTTTTTCATTAAACTTTGCTAAAACTTCTACACCTGAACCAGTATCAGAAACAGATGGAGCTCGAATAAAAACACCGTTAAACTTTGGAATGTCAATAGAATTCATAGAGATGTTTGCCTCAAAGGATTCTTTTTGTCGTCCAAATGAATTTCTTTCTAGCTTAATGTCAAGTAAATCTAAAAGAGGTTGATCTGTTTTTCCCACAACGCGATCGTTTGCTGTTTTTGAAAGCATTATCATACCTGCACATATTCCTAGTACTGGCATTCCTTGTTCAATTTTTTCTTTAATTATCTTAAGTGAGCTATTTACAAGTGATAGTTGTCCTATAGTTGTACTCTCACCACCTGGGATAATCAAACCATCTAGTTTTGAAATCTCTTCAGATGTTTTAACACCTATAACTGAACCTTCTACTCCTAATTCTTTAATTGCTCTTTGAGTAGATGTGATATTTTCATGAACATCACCTTGAATTGCTAAAACTCCCACAGTAAGACTCATGCTAAACCACCACGATCTTGCATTCTTAATTCAAGAGTTTTAACATCCAATCCTAACATGGATTGTCTCTCATCAATCATTTTTTGTGCCTCTTTTACTTTATCAGATTCATTCCAAAATGTAGTTGCTAGAACAATAGCTCTTGCTCTTTCTTTAGCATCGTCTGCATTAAAAATTCCAGATCCTACAAATATCCCATCACAACCAAGTGACATCAAATATGCAGCATCAGCTGGAGTTGCAATTCCTCCTGCTGCAAAATTAACTACTGGTAATCTTCCAAGTTTAGCAGTTTTTGCAACTATATCATATGAGACTTTGAATTCTCTTGCAATTCTAATCAGATCTTGATCATCACCAGAATCATAAATGGATTTTATTGTTCTAAGTTCATCGTTGACTTTTTTAATATGAGTAACAGCTTCTGCAACATTTCCAGTACCAGGTTCCCCTTTAGTTCTGATCATTGCAGCTCCTTCTTCAATTCTTCTTAATGCTTCAGACAGTGATCTCGCTCCATTAACAAAAGGTGTTGTAAAATCCCATTTCCAAATATGATGATGTTCATCAGCTGGCGTTAAAACTTCTGATTCATCTATCATATCCACATTAGTTTCATCAAGAACTTTTGCTTCATAGACATGACCAATTCTACATTTTGCCATAACTGGAATTGTAACTGAATCCATAATATCTTCGATGATTCGAATACTTGCAGTTCGCGCAACTCCGCCTGCTTTTCTTACATCAGATGGCAGTTTATCTAAAACCATAACAGATACAGCTCCTGCATCTTCTGCAATTTGAGCTTGCTCTACAGTTGTAACATCCATCACTACACCATTTTTTAGCATATGAGCAAAACCACGTTTTAAAGTAGATGTTCCGCGTAAAATATTATCAGAGTTAGATTTTTCTTGAATGATTCCTTTTGCATCAGTTCTTTCGCCTGAAAGTGAAAGCATAATCAGAGTTTTATTAGAAGGTTATTTGTACCTATTCACCGATTTGCTCTATAATATTATCAAGCTGAGATTCAACCATAGATATTATTGGAGGTATGAATTTATCAGTTGCATTTTGTTCGGGCCAGTTAATTTGATTAATTCTTCCATTAAGAATAACTTTGATATTTGATTTTTGAAAATCAGTTACATTATCGCGAATAGGAAATGATTCTGAAGGAATTGAAATAAAACCAGTTTCTTTAATCAAAGCTTTTAATTTACGAAGTTTTTGTTCATCTATAGTTGATTTGATATCGGGTTTTGGATATCCGTCTTCAGTTACAGAATATTTTATTTCCCCATTATTTTTTATTAGTAAGATTTCCGTTTTCTGTGCTCCAAGTCTTTCAGTTACTCCAAAAGATATTTTCTTTAATTGATATTTTGCATATTCAATTTCCATTACATCACTTGAATTAGATGCGGAATATGGAATCTCAGGTTGTGTGAATAATGGAATTGCAATTAAAATTGCAAGAATAGCAGGAATTGCAGCTATTACTATGACAATTGGTTTTACCATGATCTACCTTAACAAATGAAGCTCATGATTAATCGCAAATAAATCTTGGTTAAAATAACTTAAAATTCTAGTCTATTTCATTCTTGTTCGTGGGGTCGTAGCCTAGCCTGGTAGGGCGACAGTGCATACGTTAGATCACCGCTAAGGGCTCCAAAGGTAAACTAAGCTAAACTGACTCACGAATGATGTAAGTTTGGAGCTGTAGTGACCCGTAGGTCGCCGGTTCGATTCCGGTCGGCCCCACGTTAGAATATTATTTATTTTTTAAAACATTTAGTGCTGAACCAGCTTTGAACCATTCAATTTGTGATTTATTATAAGAATGATTAAGAGAAATTTCATTGTTTGTTCCATCTTTATGCTTAATGATACATTTTACGGGTTTTTGTGGTTCTAGATTATTTAATCCGATAAGACTAATCTTGTCATCTTCTTGAATTTTATTATAATCATCAGGATTACTAAAAGTCAAAGCTAGAATTCCTTGTTTTTTCAAGTTTGTTTCATGTATTCTTGCAAGACTTTTTGTGATAACAGCTGCACATCCTAAATATCTAGGAGACATTGCTGCATGTTCTCTACTACTTCCTTCACCATAATTATTATCACCAATTATTATCCAACGCATTCCTTTTTCTTTATACTGCCTAGCAATTTTTGAAAAAGATTCTAGTTGATTATTTAAGATGTTCTTTCCTTTACCGATTTCATCATTGAATGCATTGACGGCACCTAAAAGCATGTTATCACTAAGATTATCAAGGTGGCCACGAAGTGATAGCCAAGCACCTGCTGGAGAAATATGATCGGTAGTACATTTTCCTTTTGCTTTAACCATAATAGGCAAGTCAACAAAGTCTTTTCCATTCCATGGCAAAAACGGTTCTAAACGTTGGAGTCGGTTACTGTTAGGATCAATAATTACTTCTACATCACTTGAATTTTCAGGAGGTAAAACAAAGATTCCCTCAGGTATCTTAAATCCATTTTTTGGAACCTCGGGGGCAGGTTTTGGTGGTTCAAGTTTAAATTTTGAACCATCTGCAGCAATTAATTCATCTTTTAGAGGATTAAATGAAAGTTTACCACTTAGAGCTAATGCAATAATCATCTCTGGACTACCAATAAAATTTAGAGTATTTCTGCGACCGTCGTTACGACCTGGAAAATTTCTGTTAAAACTAGTAACAATTGTATTTTTTTCATCATTTTTCAATTCAGGTCTATCCCATTGACCAATACATGGACCACATGCATTTGCCAAAACTGTAGCTCCAATATCTTTTAGTGAATCCATTTGTCCGTCTCTTTCAATAGTACTTCTAATCTGTTCAGAGCCAGGGGTAATTAGAAGGGGGATTTTAGATTTAATACCTTTTAATTTTGCTTGTTCTGCTAAACTAGCTACTCTAGACATGTCTTCATAAGAAGAGTTTGTGCAACTTCCAATTAATGCAACTGATATTGAATCAATGTATTCATTAGATTTTACATCATTAGCTAAATTGGAAATTGATCTTGCTAGATCAGGAGTATGTGGGCCAACAATATGTGGTTCTAATGTTGAAAGATTAATTTCAATAACTTTATCAAAGAATTTTTCAGGATTAGATTCTACTTCCTTATCTGCAACAAGTAATTCCATATTCTGATTTGCAAGTTCTGCAATTTTTTCTCTATTTGTTGATCTTAGATAAGTTTCCATTCTTTTATCATATGGAAATATTGAACATGTTGCACCCACTTCTGCACCCATGTTTGTAATTGTAGCTTTTCCAGTACAGCTAATTGTATTTGTACCGGGTCCAAAGTATTCAATAATAGAATTTGTTCCTCCCGAAACTGTTAGTTCTTCAGCAACTTTTAGGATGATATCTTTTGGTGCAGTCCACCCATTAAGTTCTCCAGTTAAGTGGACTCCAATTCTTTTAGGATAAAGTAATTCCCATGGCAATCCAGCCATAGTTTCAGCTGCATCTAATCCTCCTACTCCTACAGCAATCATTCCTAATCCACCGGCATTTGGAGTGTGTGAGTCAGTTCCAATCATTAATCCTCCTGGAAATGCATAATTTTCAAGAACAACCTGATGAATTATTCCTGCACCAGGTTTCCAAAAGCCACATCCATATTTGGCAGCAGCTGATTGTAGAAATTTGAAGACTTCACTGTTTTCATCTAGTGCAACTTTCATATCAGAATCACCTGATACTTTAGCACGAATCAAGTGATCACAGTGAACTGTAGTAGGTAAAGCAGTTTGTTTAAGTTCTGCTTGCATAAATTGTAGCATTACCATTTGTCCAGTTACATCTTGTAATGCTACACGATCAGGAATAAGGAAAACGTAGTTTTTACCCTCATCGAGATTTTTTTCAGCCATTTGTTCAAAATGTCCTGAAAGTATTTTTTCAGTAAGTGTTAAAGGTCTGCCAATTATTTTTCGATATTTTTGAATATTTTCACGTGATTTATTGTAAATACGAGTTACAAATTTTGGGGTAGTATCTATTTCCACAAATGTATGTCAATTTAACCGGAATTTAATATTTGCAATCTAAATTACTGCAAATAATGTGATAGGCATGTAAATTTCTTAACAATTATAAACTAAAAGCAGCTTTATAATTGATTGTTGAGTAATATCAAATATTCTAAAGTGAGGAATTCAAATGGTCAATAAAGGTTTTCCAAAATTTGGAATGTCCCAAGCAGGGGCATTTGTTGCAGCTTTAAAAAATTATAATTTACCAGACTTTATTTTAGTCCTGATTGCAAAAGAATGTAAATCTGATCTCCTAGAAAGAGGACGAATTGATGATAGATTACAGAGCATGAATGATGATGCCTTAGAACTTTTACACAAGGTATTTGTGGGATGTGAAGAAGATGCTGCAGGAAAATATGCACAATACAGATTCTATGCTTATGTTTCTAGTATGTATCATAAATGCGAGGTTTTAGTAAATGAAACTATTCCAGGAGCGACTGGAACAAATCACAAAATACCTGTTGCAGTAAAAAATAATGGAATGTATATTGCAGTTGCAGTTAACAAAGCAACTGGAAATCCAGTAAATAAAAAAGAAACTACACGGTTTTATGAAATGGTTGACGATATCAAAAAAGGTGATCATGGAACCATGTTAAGTGATGCAATCTATGGCTCTTCAGTAGGGTTTAGAGGAGATGCATTAGTAGAGCTTGAGAATTTGAGTAAATCTAGAACACATGATATTGAAAACAAACTTGATTTCAAAACAGCAAATTTTGAAAACAATATTTATTCAGTAACAAAGTGTTGATTCGAATTTATTGAAAATATAGTTTAGTTAACTAGGTATTATTTTGTTCTAAGAGTAGAGGTATCAATTGTAAGAAACATTGGTTTGCCATCAGTTTTTTCAAAATCGGTCCCATATTGTTCAAAATCCAACTGATCATAGAAATGCTTTGTCCACACATCGTGAACTGCCTCTCTGAATTTTTTATGTCCTGATGTTCGTAAAAGTTCATGTGCTAATACATGAGAAACAGTTGTACAATTTTTTTCTGCAAGAAATAGCGTGTCAAAATTATCTTTAGGAGGTTGCCACCAAACCATTCCAAAGTTTTCTGCTTGATAACCTTCACATGTACAATCAGTCCATAGCGGTTTAAAATGACAAAGATAGAAATGAAAAATTTCAGAACCTCTTTGTTGATGATCTTGAAGCAGCGTATGTGTATCTAATTTTTGAAATAAACGTCTTGGTTTTGTAATTAATTCATCACACTGAACTTCAAAATCTTTACCAAATTTTTCTTTGATCCAAACCTTGAAAAAACTTCCCATTTGTTTTACATATTCAAATTCAGGTTTACGTTTTTCAAGATCTTCTTCTTTTACAACAAAAATAAAATGTAAAATCATGGTTAGAAAAAAGAATGTTTATGATTGACCTTCTATACCCATAAGGGTTAGAGTAGATCTAATCTTTTCAATTTTTCGAATCTTCCAAGTAATTGTTTCTCTGAGTTTTTCTACAGTATCAGATTCAATCTTGGCTAAGATATCATATGCTCCGAAAGTGCCATGAACTTCCTTC
This sequence comes from Nitrosarchaeum sp. AC2, assembly GCF_013407385.1. NCBI lineage: Archaea > Thermoproteati > Nitrososphaerota > Nitrososphaeria > Nitrosopumilales > Nitrosopumilaceae > Nitrosarchaeum > Nitrosarchaeum sp. AC2. The sequence continues at coordinate 1,458,706 of NZ_CP030847.1, forward strand.
ACACCGTCTAGACCCTTAAGTTGCTGTATAATAGCCTCTTCAGAACCTAGTTCACAGTTTATTAAAACATAAGCTGTTGCCATATAACCATTAAACAAAACGACTATATCAATAAACCGATTATGCCGAATTTAGTTTTGAGAAATATCAATAATAGTATCCCAAATTTGCTGAGGTACAGGCATTACAGATAATCTAGAAATACGAATAAGTTCCCAATTTTGAAATTTTTTCTGTTTTTTCATCTCATCTAATGTGATTGGACGTTTTAATGATTTTTTATATTTAACATCAAACACAATGAATCTTTTGTTATCTTCTTTTGGATTTGGATATGGATCTGAAATCACTTCCATAATTCCAACAATTTGTCGTTCATCACCAGTGTGATAAAATAAAACAAGATCTTCTTTTTTTATTTCACGCATATGTTTTAGAGCTAAATTATTATGAACACCATCCCATATTGTTGTTTTATCTTTTTTTAGAGTTTCAAAATTATATCCTCTTGGTCCACTAGGTTCTTGTTTTGCTAACCAATAATTCACATTTTTCAAAATTTACATCGTTATGAATGCTTTACGTTTTAAAATTGTTAAATGTTCCCCGGTTCTGACTCGCGCAAGATCATTGGTATTTTTAGCCTAAACCTCCTTGGGTTTTCTAACCGGGGTTTGCCCATATTGTAGCACACCTGGGTGAATTAGAAATCATTGGTATCAATACGATCGACATCATCCTAATCCGTCTGTGTGCCTGCTCTTGGGCGTTTAACTATAGATTTAGCTATGCTAAAACCATTGATCAGAATTACTCAGCGATATAAAGTAACTAAGCACAAATTTAGTCTCAATTAGAAAATATAATTGAAAAAAATCAAAACATAAAAAATTACTCAAAAATTAATCCAGAAAGAGAAATCTCAAATCCAACTATTGGGACACGTATTTTGTAGTTTTCAATTGTTTTTGAATTGATTTCACCAATCATACCAATTGTTTTTCCATTTATTGAAATTGAAGCTGTTCGTCCTTCTTCAAAAATTGGATGAGATAAAGTTTTTGTTTCAATTTCTAAATTAAATCCTGTTTTTAATGCAGACTGCAAGATGGACTTAATTTCAGTAAAAGTTGCATCTTGATGTGCACTAATTCCTGCAAGATTAGTTGTTTCATTTATGGGGTTTCCATATGAAAAAACAGTACCAGTTTCAAATAATTTCTGTGGATAAGCAGTATGAATATTTCTAGAAAGATTTTCTAACAATCCAGGAAGAATTGAATCTCGCAAAATTGTATGTTCTTGACTCTTTGAGTCTAATACAGAGATCATGTTTCTAGGTTCTCTGTTTGTCATTTCATATAGAACTCGTTTACTTGTCAAGCTTGAATTTAGAGCTTCAGTGTATCCCAATCCAACCATTATTAGACTTAGAGATTTGAGTTTTACAGATATTGAATTTGGTTGTCCCAAAGTTTGAGATGGTGATAAAATTGGAATTAAATTCTCGATACCGTAACCCAATGAAACTTCTTCAACTAAATCCATCGGACCAAATATATCAAATCGATATGCAGGAACAGAACAAATAATATTTTTACCTTTCAAAGTAGCATCGAGTCTTGATTTTTTAAGAGATGAGATAATCTGAGAATTACTAAGATTAAGTCCAAGTGTTTGATTGATTAGATTAGAATTAATCAAGATTTTTCTTGACTCTAATTTTGGTGAAGTGTTTTTGGCCCCAAAAATTTTTGTAGAATAGAGAGTAAATCCGGCAGTTTGAAGTATTGTGGCAACTACAGAAAGCATGTCTTCTGCATCCTCTTTGTTAATACCTGTTACTTCAACAAAGAGATTTTTTGTTTTTGGAGTAACAGTTGTTACTGCTGCATTGATAATAGGTGGAAATGACACTGTTTGTTTTTTCGAATCTAGAATAAGAGGAATTTTTATTGAATTTCCAAGTATTGTTCCGTATTCTTTCCCTACATCAGTACTACTAAGAATTTCAGATATGGTAAGTTCACTTTTAGAATTTAATGGAATGAATCTGTGATCCCTATTAGTAGTAGTATAAGTTAAAGGAAAATGATTTTATCCAAATCATGAATTCCAATAGAAGATTTTTTTCTTTTTCTACCAATTCCAAAATGAAGATCCTCTTGCATTGCCATTAGTTGTTTAATCAAATTATCATCAACATTTCCATTTTTTGCAATAATTCCAGTTACAAATGGTCTGATTTTAGATACCGATGGATCTACATGAATAATATAATTATTTGATTTTTTTATGATTAATTTGAAAATTCCTGTTTTGATTCCAAGTAACCCTTGTAAACCAAGTGCAATACCTAAATCAGTAGAATAATCAGGTCGATTAGGGCTATACTCGATTCTTACCAGATCTTTATCTTCAGATTCAATATCAAGTCCTAAGAAAGGAAGCAAGTCAGAAATTTGTTTTTTTGAAACTTTTCCAATTAATTTTTGAAGTCTAGAGTAAGATAATTCAACTACTGGCATTTTGTTGTACTCCTCAACCAACTCAAATTATTGTTGTAAAATTCTCTAACGTCATCCAAACCATATTTTAGCATTGCAATTCGTTCAATACCTCCACCCCAAGCTAGTACAGGTTTTGTAATTCCAAGAGGTTTTGTTACTTCAGGTCTAAAAATACCCATACCAAATAGCTCTACCCATTTTTCTAATCGATCATTGTAAACCATTGTTTGTAAAGATGGTTCGGTATAAGGAAAGAATGTCGGCCAGAATTTTATTTTTGTGATTCCTATTCGTCTGTAAAATTCTCGTTGTATTCCCATTAAATCACGCAAAGTAGCATTTTTTCCAACTACTATTCCTTCAATCTGATTAAATTCTACTAGATGTTTGTAACTTACTTTTTCATTTCTAAATACACGTCCAAGAGAGAATACTCTAGCTTCATCAGGTTTGTTTTCTGCGAGGTGTTTGATTGTTACACATGTTGTATGGGTTCGAAGAACCATTTTTCGTGCTTCATTAATATCCCAATTATATCGCCATCCTTTTTTATGAGATTCAGAAATTTTTTTGATTTGTTCTGAGGTCCCAATTTTTTTGGCAGATATACCATCAAGATAAAATGTATCTTGTAATTCTCGTGCAGGATGATCTTGAGGAGTAAATAATGCATCAAAATTCCAAAAGCTTGGTTGAGTCATACTACCAATTATTTCCGTAAAGCCTAATGTAACAAAGATCTCACGAATTTCATCAATAGTATCCTTGAGAGGATGAGTACGTGCAACAAATACGTCAGGCACTTTAGATTCAACATTTATCTCACCTGACAAACCAGCAGTTATTTCAATAGATTTTGCAGTATCTGTTAATGATATTTCTTTTGTCTTAATCACATTTTCTATTATAAAATCAGGTCTTTTCAAAATAAAGGATAAATCATCAGCATCAATTTCATTTTTAGATATTTTATTTTCTCCAATTTGTTTTAGAGTTTTTTCTCCTGGAAGCTCAGAAGGATAATTTTTTAGAAAGATTTTTTCTTCAGATGCATCTACCCAATTATTTTTTCTTGCCAATCCCATAGCGGGACCAAAAACATTTCCAAGTTCTTTTTGTAGATCTTGTAGTTTTTTTGATTCATTTTTTAATAAATCAAGTAATCTTCTTTCAGGTAATCCTTTATGAAATGATTCTAATCCATTTTTTCCAAGTGATAGACTTATAGCTTGAGACTCGGTAACAACAGCTAAGCCTTTTAGTTTAAGCCATTCTATTCCACGGCGGATTTGGTCAGGGGAGAGATTTGTAGATTTTTCAAGTTTTTCAGGAGTTTGTTTTTCATTATTTTTCAAAGAGGTAATAATTTTTTTTTCAATCTCATGAAGTACCTGTGACATCAGCAGAAAGACTGAAAAAGACTTTTTAAACCTTAACCTAAGTCAAAATGAATGTCAGCTGATGACTTTATAGTAACTCCTTGGCATGTTGAAGGTGATATTGATTATGATAAGTTAATCAAAAAATTTGGAACTGAAAAAATTTCATCTGATATTCTTAATAGAATCAAAAAAATTACAGGCGAAGACCATTTTATGCTAAGAAGAGGTATTTTCTTTTCTCATCGAGAATTAAATAGAATTTTAGAGGATTATGATAAAGGTAAGAAATTTTTCTTATATACTGGCAGGGGACCGTCAGGACATACTCATATTGGTCATTTGGTTCCTTGGGTATTTTCTAAATGGCTACAAGACAAATTTGGTGTAAATATGTATTTTCAATTAACAGATGATGAAAAATTTTATGCAAAACCAAATCTCACTTTAGAAGAAACTAGTAAATTTGCATATGAAAATGCACTTGATTTTATTGCTTTGGGTTTTAAACCAAACAATACAAAAATAATTATCAATACAAAAAATATTCAAACATTATATCCTATTGCTGCACAAGTTGCTAAAAAAATTAATTTTTCAAATACAAAAGCAGTATTTGGATTTACAAATGAGACAAATATTGGAATGATTTTTTATACAGCATTACAATCTGCACCGTGTTTCATTGAAGATAAACCAGTTTTGATTCCATTAGGAGTTGATCAAGATCCTCATTTTAGATTAACAAGAGACATAGCTCCAAAAATTGGAAAACAAAAACCGGCCTTAATTCATAATATCATGATTCCTGGACTATCAGGACCTGGAGGAAAAATGTCAGCTTCAGATGAAAATGGAACTATCTATACAACTGATTCTCCAAATACAGTAAAGAAAAAAATTAACAAGCATGCATTTTCTGGAGGCCAAACAGATATTGAACAACATAGAAAACTTGGAGGGAATCCAGATATTGATGTTTCTTATCAGTATCTTAGAATTTTCTTTGAACCAGATGATAATAAATTAAAATCAATTTACGATGATTATAAATCTGGAAAAATGCTTACTGGTGAATTAAAAGCAATATTAATTGAAAAAATAAACGAGTTTCTTGTAATTCATCAAGAAAAAAGAGAGAAAGCAAAAGATCAGATCGATCAATTCATTTTTGAGAATTAATGAAAATCAAAATTAGATGCGATGATAAGTATGAGGCTCAAAAGTTATCCAGCCTTCTATTTATCAAAGACATGAATGAAACTTTCATTACAGCAATTTTAAACATATTTGATAATGAAATAGTTGTAGCATTAAAAGACAAATCGGCTCATAGTATTCTTTTAAAAGATAAAGTAGATGTGGATGTTTTTGTAGATTTTATTCAGTCAGTTATCGAAAAAGAACACAAGATAGTTTCTACTGTAATGTTGGATGAATATGTAGAAATTGGAAAAGAGTGAATTAACCTGAGAATATTGTGTAAATTGCTACAATTCCAACCATTACAACAAGACTGATACCTAATGCTTTAAAGTCATTATCCATATTTGAAAAATAAATAATCATTATTAAAAATGTTAATAAATTCTTAAAAGGGATTCAATTATCTTGGAAAATATCTACTTTTTTTATTCATAGATTTCGGTTTTTTATGTTCAGTTTTGGCTTGAGGTTGTCTAATTTCATTACAGTTCAAACATAATACTCTCAAATCTTTTCTAGCCAATTCGGGTTCAGAAATATACTTTCCCCAGGATGAAGCAAATCCACCTCTACGAATACTATCAAATGCATCTTCATCATTAATATGATTAAATCCTAAAGCTCGCTCATCTTTAAATCCACAACTGGAGCATATTTTACCACCTAAAATTTCAAATAATTTTTCTTTTAGAGAAGAATAGAATTTTTCAGAACCATTTGAATAGAAACTCTCAGATTTTTTTAGGAATTTTTCACTTTTAGATTTAAAAGTTCTAAAATCATCTTGTCTAGATCTTGGTTCATCTCTGGAATATCTATCTCGAGATCTTGGTTCATCTCTGGAATATCTATCTCGAGATCTTGGTTCATCTCTGGAATATCTATCTCGAGATTCTTGTGGTTTATTTTTTTGAAAACATTCGCTACAATATACAGGTCTGTTAAATTTTGGTTCAAATGGAATTTGGCATTCATCTCCACAATCACCACATGTTACAGTATGCATTTCGGGTTTTCTTTCATCTCTAGAATATCTATCTCGAGAAGGTCTTTCATATCTGGAATTTCTAAAAGAACGTGAAGGTATGTCATCTCTAGAATTTCTAGAAGTTTGATTAGGTTTAGAATGTCGATCAAATTTTTTATCAGAATATTTTGCTTTATAGAGATCCATTTTCTTATACATATTCATCACTATTGATTATAGATAGTTAGAGCTTGAATTTGTGCCTAGATAGAAAATTTGTAGATTAAACCAGGGATTTATCCATTTCAGTGCCCATAATTTCTTGAACTTTTAGAAAATATAGTTTTGTAGAATATGGCATATCATCTAAATTATTATCGACTACAATCATAAAATAACGAACCGCCCTTTTTGAGATATCAAGATTAAATTTCATAGGAAGAATTGGATCTTGGTGTACCTTGATTTTATCTTGCAACCATGGAGGAGCCATATCAATAGTTTCTTTAATAATTTTATTATACCAAAATGAAAGATTTTTGGGATGTAGACCCTCCTTAAGATTTGAAATGTCAGCATCGAATTTTTTCATCATGTTATTTATAATCGCCATTGAGCCTTAATCCAAAAATATTGTTTTATTACAATTACTCAAACATAGACAATCTTCTAGTCAATTGATGATACGTTACCATCTGTGTCTATTTCTAAATTTTTTATTCTCGTTGTAGAAATTCTATTTCCATCATGAGCCAAGACCATAGGAACGATTACAATTTTTACAGGAGATAGATTTTTTTCTTTACGAAGTTGATTTAAGATTTCTCCTTGATTTCCGGTCTCATCACTTACTACAAGAGCCTGTACATTTTCTTCTAAAACAGCAGGTCCAAAATCATTATCTAGTTTACTTATTTGAAAGTGCTGGTTTGGGAAATTTGTTTTAATTGTATTTGTTAATGTAACAAATCTTTTTTCATAATTGTTCAGTGTTTTTTTCCCTCTTTTTTCAGCTAATTCGTCGCTGGTCAAACCAATAATCACATCAGACGAAATTGAAAATGCTTTTGCAAGTAAAGTGAGATGGCCTTTGTGAATGATATCAAAAGTCCCTCCCATTGCAACAAGAGTAAACTGAGACATACTAACAAATAGAAAAGATGTAAAGATAAATCTACTTTACAAGTATCAATACTATCGGTCCTGGATTTGCAATTGGAACATTGTTTCTATCCCAGACAAATGTCTCAATGAAGAATAAACCGCTACTTTCTGGAATCCAATCTACAGATTGAGATTGTTGACCAGTTTCAATATATCGTCCATCATATTTTCCTATAAATTCTACATATGGCGTCCCAGATTGTTTAATTTGAACATAATATGTATACGGAGTTTCGTTAGTTTTTTGATCTGCTGAAAATTGAATCCAAGCATCACTTTGTATTATCACTGTTGAACCAACTTTAATTTCTGAAAGGTTTTTTCCCTCCTTATCAAGTATTGATACTTTAGATATCGTAACAAGTTTTGTTGCTATTTCAGACTCTGGAATTATCACATTTTTAGGTTCAGAATAAAATACATTTGATTCAGCTGAAATAGTAAATCCTACTATTCTTGATTGAATTTTTTCATTGAAATTGAAATTTATTGTTTCATTTGATTCAACACTGCCAATAGGAATGGTAATTACATCGATTATTCTAGGAGGTTGAAAATTATCATAGAAGGCAAGATAGACATTAGTATTATTTGATGGTGCAGCACCATTTTTTAGAACACCTGAAAAACGAAGAGTATCATCTAAATCAATATTGTTTACTTCAACAGATAGTTGTTTTGATTTAGAAGTTGATGAATTGAATAAACCAAGAGAAACAGAGGCATGTGTGATCTCAGAATTTGGAGTTTTTGATTTAATAATATAAGGAGAAGTTCCAAGGGGTGGGATTACTTGCAAAGAGGATTTTCCTTCAACAATTTCTAGAGGCTCAGGATTAGTATCGTCATAAAATATAACACGTATTCGTACATCAGTCACAGAAGTAAGAGTATTAGTATTTTTAACTTCACCTACAACTACAGTATATCCCTGTTCATCTTGGTAAACATATGGAGTATTACTTGTAAGAATTACAGATAACGTAGGTAATGTATCAGTTTTTTGAGCAAAAATCGAGGTAATAGGAAATAACATTAAAATCAAAAACATGGTAAAAATAATTTTCTTCATGTGAATTTTATTGATTAGAGATTAATTTTGTGCAACATATGATATAGTCAACAAGAAAGGTAAGAACGTTTAACCCAGTTACCACTGAATAATTAATAAAAAGAAGTTAAAAGAAATAAAAATTTTATCGTCTTTTCTTCATTGCTGTAATTGCAAACCAGTATACTAATCCTGGTGCCAATCCAACAATGAGTGGAATCCAAACTGGCCATGCATCTGCTGCGCTTGTCATAGATTAAAACGAAAAGTTATCCTATTTAAATCCATCCAGAAATCCGATATTCAGAATTGATCGAAGGGTGTGTAAGTGGACTGGACGGGATTTGAACCCATGACCCCCCGCGTGCAAGGCGGGTATACTACCAGGCTATACTACCAGCCCACATCAAGAAGGGATAAGGTGTGGATTTTAATTGTTGTCTTCTTGAGAAGAATTTTATTTGTATAACAAAATCTCATTTCATGGTACTTTTAGAATCTCAGATTAAATTAAAACCAGGAGATAAGGCTCCAGAGTTTCAACTCTTGGGCATTGATGATAAAAAACACACATTAAATGACTATAACAATTATCATGGAATATTAGTTATTTTCATGTGTAATCACTGCCCATATGTCAAGGCAAAAGTAGATGCGTTAAACGAGTTATATGAAAAATTTGGAGATAAAATAGCAATAGTTGGAATAAACAGCAATGATTCCAAAGACTATCCAGAAGACAGTTTTGAAAATATGAAAGTAACTGCAAAAGAAAAGGGATTCAAATTTGATTATTTAGTGGATGACACTCAAGAAATTGCAAAGAAATATGGTGCAATATGTACACCAGATCCTTTCTTATTCAATAGCAACAAACAGTTAGTATTTCATGGAAAGATAGACAATGCTATGAAACCTGATGCTATTGCTACTGAAAAAACAATGAGTAAGAATATAGAAAAATTACTAGCTGGAGAGAAAATTGAAAAAGATTTTGACCCATCAATTGGGTGCTCCATCAAGTGGAAGGAAAATTAAACTTAAATGAGTCCTGTCAAGAGGTTGGATTAAGGGCTCGTAGCTCAGCTTGGCTGGAGCGTTCGACTGATAATCGAAAGGTCATGTGTTCGAATCACATCGGGCCCACTTTTTATTTTGAACTTTCAGAGACAGTTTTTGACCATTGAAGAACATCTTCAAATTTTTCAGAAAGTAAATCAGATTGGATTTTTGTCTTTTTTCCAACTTTTCCGCACAATGCCAGTCGTATTCGTTTTCCCAATTTTTCCTTAATTGAGTTTACAGATTCTGCAAAAAAATGTAGTCCTTCTTCTGTATTTGAAAAGACAAGAATAATCATTATTCCTGATTTTTGTTTCCAAATTTTTCCCATGAGTTTTTGCAAATCAAGATCAAACAAGACATTGATTGCAGACGACATATCACCCAGATGGAAAACTCTCCATCCATCTGAATGCAGAGAAGCAGAAGCCGCTTCAGATAACAAGTTGCTATAAGCATCTGCTGAAATTACAATTATGTTATTTTTTGGGTTTGAATCAATTGAAATTTGATTAAAAATTTGAAGGGATTTTGATATAATATTTTGTAATAATTTCTGCTCGGTATTTCCAATTTTTCCATCATCGTATAATTTTTGAATTGATTCTACAGATGGAATAATTACTTCAGTAACAAGTTTTGGAATAGTTGCCCCAGAATTAATACAGTTTTTAATTAGTGAATAAATTTGAGTCTCTTGTCCTTTGATTAATTTATCAAGATATTGTGGTGCAACTTTAAAGTAATCATCTGGAAAAGAATATGCCTCTTGTCCTGACTCTAAAAACCATAATGTGATATTTCCGATATTATTTTGACGAAGGAATCCTTCGGCTGCAAATACTTTGAGGTATTTTGTCATAGTGGTTCTATTCACTCCAAGTTTTTTTGAAATTTCAACTCCAGACATTCCACTTTTAGAATCCTCAAGTAGTTCAATCAATCTCTGTCTAATTTCTGAAGATTCGTATCCTTTACCCATACTGCTCCAAAGTTAAGGTATTGTATAAAGACTAATTTTCAACGGAGGCTTGTGGAATTATGATAGAGGGGAAAGACAAGTGGAAGACCCTGATTCAAAATGCAAGTGTAAAAGATAGTAATTTTATGATTTAGGATTTTTTAGACAAATTCTCTTTTACCCTTTGTTTTACAATTTTCTTTATGATTTCAAATGGAATTGGTTTATCCAATGGAAACTGAACAGAACCTTTTGCCTGTTTATATGGTGATAATTCTTTTTTGAAAAGTTTGATTGCTGATGGAGTTGGGTAAAATCCAATATGATTTTTAAATGCTGCAAAATGCACTAAATTACCATTTAGTTTGAATGTTGGTATTCCATAACTTATTGTCTCCTCTGATTTAGAGGCGGATTTTTTAATTATCTGTCTAATTTGTTCTAAAATATCTTGAATATTTTTCGGAAATGTAGCAATATACTCATCTATAGTTTGAGTTTGTTTTTTAGATTCTGTCATGCTGGTTTTCTCTTTTATTTGAGTTGTTTTGTATGGCTTTCCTTTTTTATCATATGTTATCCATTCACCAACTTGTTCACCATTTTTAAAATTTCCAGAACGCATTTTTGTTCCATCTAATCTAAACCATTCCCAATATCCTTCAAGCACTCCATTTACTTTGGTTCCTTTTGCGTGTGGGCTTCCGTCTTTATGATATTCTACATGCTTGGTTTTTTTCACACCCTCTAGAAATAAGATAATTATTTTAATTTTCACTCATGTCCCGACATCGAACATAGAGAAAATGTCCCATAGACTTTACAGCACCAACAAAATAAAATCTTATATAGTTGGGTACTTTAATGTACGGTAAGGGAAAGTAAATTGCCGAAAGCTGGATTCAAATCAATAACTGTATCTGAAACCGTCTACGATAAATTCCAAGACGTCTATCAGAAAAATAAAGACAACCTTGCAATGAAAGGTGTTAACAGTTTTTCAGGTTATGTCACTTACATGTTAGAGGAGATGATGCAAAAAGACAAAACATTTGCAAGATATGCTCCAAAGATTGAGAAAATTTCAATTGATGATGATCGTGTCATACTAAAAGACAATATCAAAAACAGAATAGCTGAAGTTGCAGTACAGAAAGGAGAGTTGTTTTGTCAGCTTTGTGAAGAGAAAGATTGTGTCCATATTGGATTTGTATTTTCACTTCCAGATGTTTACGAAGTTTTGAATTCTAGAGGAATCAGACATCCAAAATAAAGGAGCAGTGGAGGAGGTGGGATTTGAACCCACGAACTCCTGAGAGACAGGATCACCCATTTTTATGATCTTAAGTCCTGCATGTCCAAAAGCACTATGTGCTTACTTTGGCCAGGCTTGATTACTCCTCCAAAAAGGTAGAATTTTGTGTGAAATTTAACAGTTTACAGTTTTTTGAGATATAATCAAGAATTATAAGGATTTTCAAACGCTGAAATTTGTGCTTCGATAGCTCAGCCTGGTAGAGCGTTACCTTGGTAAGGTAAAGGTCGCGGGTTCAGATCCCGTTCGGAGCTTTCAATAATTTTTTATTAAAAGTTCAAAATGACCAGTTCTTTTTTTAGAGTTTGAATTAATAGATCGATTTGCTTCGATCCTAGTGATTTTCCATGGTTTCTTTGCAAAGATATCAGATACTTCCTTAGAGTCAGAATTTGACAACAATACATGACATTCTTTAGAATCTAATTTCAAACAAAGTTCAGCTAGTCTAGTAAGATCATCATATGTGAAATCTTTTGTAGTGTAACTCGTAAAATTTGCAGTAGAGCTTACTGGTTGATACGGAGGATCAAAATATACCAAATCTCCTTTTTTTGCATCCCTTAGAACCGACTCAAAATCCCTACATTTGATTGAGATTCTATTTGTCTGCAAGATACTGCTTACAGCGCGAATATTTTCTTCGTTTACAATATTGGGGTTTGTGTATTTTCCTAATGGAACATTAAATTTTCCTTTGCTATTTACCCGGTAAAGTCCATTAAAGCAAGTACGATTCAAGAAAATTAGTCTGGATGTTTTTTCAACTTCATTTCTAGGATTACTTTCTCTTACAGAGTAATAGTATGATTTGGAATCTTTTTGATAATTTTTTTCGTGATTTTTCAGAGATGAAATTAAGGCATCAATTCTATCTCTAATTGTAGTATATGCCAATACAAGATCAGAATTTAGATCAGAGATACTGCATTTTTGACCATTTTTATCAGTAAGAATATGAAAAAGTAAAGCACCTCCGCCAAGAAATGGTTCATAATACGTACCAAAAGCCTCTGGAAGGTTTTGATGTAATATTGGAATTAACTGTCTTTTGCCTCCAGCCCATTTTACAAATGGCTTCGGAGTAACAAGAATTTGTTCATATTGTTGCTTCACATGATATCATCACAATAACACATATTGTCAAAAGAGACAACAAAAGATCACAACATGTACAATATTTTTTAATCAAATTCTAGAATCGGTATAGAATACTCTAAACTAAAATAATAAAATGAAAAGGAAAGGGTTGAAGTTTTAGTCCCACTTTGACCAAGCGGCCATCCATCTGTATGTCCAAGTGTTTAGCTTACAACCTAATGCTGTAAACGTAACTGACAATACTGCACCAGCACCTGCACCCAGTGCTACTGGACTGTTATAGAATTTACCTACTTGAGGCTCTATTGGTGTCATGTATGGTGGCAATGTTGGTCTTGGATATTTGAATGCCGTTTCTAGTGGGTCTGCTACTGTTATCAGGTTTACCATGTTGAATAATGGTAAAGACATTCCTACAAGTACACCGCCAAACAGTATCAATGAATGTTTGTTCTTCTTTGTAGCCCAATATGCCAAATCAAGCAACATTGCTGATGGCAACCAAACTGGTGTTACAATGAAGTCATATGGATAACCTAGAGCAAACCATGCACCTTTTGCTATCCATGTATATACTGTCATAATTAGGGCGTAATACGTCGCTGTTCCTGGAACGCCTGTAAACGTTAGGTAATATGTTGCACCTACGCAAAGCATCAAAGTTTGCGATATTGAAAATACCGTAAACGATGTCCAAGCCCAGTCAGTATAGAAAATGTAGTCTCCTGCATTAATTGTTAACAGTGTAGAGTTAACTGCAACTACTACTATGAACAAGTAGTGAGTACATCGTCTTAGCCAGACCATTATCAAGTAGAATAAACGGTCAGTATATAAAATTTTAGAGTGTGGTGGAGATCGTTAATTTTTTAAAATAAAGTAAAAAGAAGAACTGAAGGATTTTCCTTCTAATGTCCAACAAATAGTACTATAAGTACAGTACCCACAGCGGTTGCGGCTAGAGTTGCAGCAACTATTCCATTGCTGTTCTTCTTAGAGCCTTCTTCCATAACTTTAACACAGAAGAGATAACCGATTGCTTCGATAATTGTTAGAACGATGAACGCATAGTGACCACTGCTTGTTGGATATGCCCATGGATAATAGAAGTATCCTGCTGCAGTACCACCAAAAGTTGCTAACCAAGCTGCGATGTAAGATATAGTGATCATACCTGTCATATTTTCGACACGTCGACCAATCATTTTTTCTACATCGGAACTAGATGCGCCACCTGCGCCACTTGAACCAAATCCTTTCGGAAGAGTCATTCTGGAATTATACTAATCAGAATCCTTTTAAATCTTTCTTAAATGTGAGGCCCAGTACGATCTTCGTGATATTTAAAATAAGAAAAAGAGAAAAAATGTGCTATTGCACTTTGTGTCTATGGAATTGCTCTGCTGTACAATTTGCCTTCTAAAGCCATCTTGTACATCTCTGCAACGTACGGATTCTCACCTGGAGTTTCTGCACCTAATTCTACGAGTCGAGCATATACTCTAACTACGTATGCTAGTGCACCCATGAATGCTACTACGACACCCATGTTAAACATCCAGTGATTTGGTACTGCAAAGATTTCTTCTACAAACCAGAAGTGCCACATCTCATTGACTCCAATTGTAAACATGGTTGCAAGGTAACCAAGAATGGTCATCTTCAATCCAGTGTTAATTGAGTTATTTGGACCTCTGAGTACTGGTACTTTTCTATCATAGATTGCTGCGGCTGCCCATCCAAGTGGTAATGTGATGAAGTGGGAGTATAACCACCAGTGTGCTGGTGTAAATGCACTATCTCTGATAGAGGTTTGATGTAAAGAACCATCAACGAAGTTGTCTACTTCGACTGATGCTGCAGTGGATCCCATAGCAATGACGATGAGCCAGATTTTCTTTAGTCTCTGAATCTCAACTTCTTTTGGGATTAATGCGGGCATCTGTGCCATGTTGACTTTAGTGTTAATTCTGGATATAAAGCAAGGGTTTTGAAATTACAATATTTTATCGGAATTTTGGTAAACAAAACAATAGATTATTGGAATATTTCATACAAAATTCAATATATTTTGAAATAATTATACTTAATTTTTCTTAATTTCAATGTTAATCATCGATGTTGATCATAACTACGAAGTATCGATCCTCGTTATCAAGGTAAAATATATAACAATGTGTATTATCATTCTGAATATTAGGACTATGGTCGAAAAAAAGATTTTCGTATTAGGACTCGCTGCTGTACTTGCATTAGGTACACTTGGTTTCAACTGGGTTGAATCCATAATTCCAACTGCAGATGCACACGGTGTCCAAGCACAACTTCAGAGTCGTTTCATCAGAATCGAAGATGAAACCTTCAATAGACAATCACTACAAACTGGAGAAACTTTGACTGTTCAAGGTACTTTAGTTAGTCTTGTAGAAAGAGACCTTAGAGGATGGATTTCCATTTTCTCAGAATCTACTAACGCAGGTAACAGATGGGAGATGTTAGCAAGAGACCCACCAGGAAACGTCTTTGACATTCCAGGTAACGCTGTTGTTGAATATTCATTATCTGCAAAAGCACTTGAAGCTGGTGTATATCACGTACACACACAACTTAACGTAGCCAAAGTAGGTCCAGGTCTAGGTCCAGGTCAAACAGTAGTTGTTGAAGGAGAACCAATCATCAAACCAATTCCATATACCAACATCGCATATCAATCAATTATCATTGGTGTTGGCTATGTAATCACGTTTGCAACACGACCCTGGCAAGTTATCTAAGCCACCCACTTTTCCTTTTCATTTTATAGATACTCATTACGATTATAGTATTATAATCAACCAAGTTTTATCTGTAAGAAAAAAATAGAAAGAATATGCTAAGTTTTAAAATAAAAAAATTAGATATATTTCAAAGTTATTTTTTTGGAGATGTTGAGTTTCGTAATGATAATTACAAAATAAACATACAAAATCAGAAAAGAGGAAAAGTACTCAAATTACCTTTTGGGATTAATTCAAAAAAAGAAAAGATGATAGTGAGAATCACAGGATCAAAAGATCTATTTGTTGAAGATTATTTGCCGTATTGCGGTCAATCAGAATGGCTTGAAATCGATTCAGATGAAATTACATATTTTCTTGCAGACCATCAAGACCAATTTGACACTATTGAGATAATGGATACTTAACAGAAGGACTTTAAATAATCCACAAAAAAATTACATATATGATTTGGCCAGGAACTGGGGATCCGTATAAGAGAAAAAAGACACTACAGTTTTTGGCTTTAAGTGCAGGAGTAGGAGCTGTTGCGGTTTTAATTACAATTCTAGTTGTAAATCCATTTATCGGAGAACAACCCCGTAGTGCATGTATCAACGATATCCAAACAAATTGGAAGATATCATTTACTGTAGAGATTTATGTCGATAATCAAAAAGCAGACATACCAGCTAATGTTGGTTTCATGGAAGGCGGATGCCAAAGAGCAATTTATACACTAAGTAATGATGGAACGGCATATGCAGAATGGAAAGAAGATCCTAATTTTGAGATTGGGCACTTTTTATGGATTTTCAAATTTCCACTAAGAGATATGGATGAATCAAAATCGGTGATTTATGTTAACGATAGAATTTCAGAAAATTTTATCAAGACCCCATTACAAGATGGATATCATTACAAGGCGATGTTTACCTCAAAAGCATATGATGAGGCAAAAGACACAGACTTCCTACCTCCTCAGAACTAATAAAAAATTTTCAAATCGGACTTTAGAATAAAACTTGAACAAACAGGATTATTCAGAATTATAAAAATAATGAAAAGAGGAAAGGAATTATTTTACCAGTATTTACCGTTGTCTGGAATTAAACCGATACCTTCTCTTTCAAAGTGTCTGTCTAATTCATCGACCCATCTCTCACGGTTGTCTTTGTAAGCCCATCCGTGTACACGTAACCAGAATGAGATTACTCCAAGAAGGAATACTGAGAACATTATGGTTCCGAAGATGTAAATCATTACATCATAGAATAATGGATCATAGTTTGGTCCTAACTGACCTGTAAGTGAAGACAGGATGCTTAGGAAAGTTCCTACGATAGGAGTCATTGTATATTTTGGCTCTATTTGTGCGATATATACATTTCTTTTATTATCATAAAGTACGAGATCAGTATCCACTAAAGTATATCAAAGAAAATAAGAGAAAAGTAAGGTTTGATTATCCTCGTCCCATTGCTGCGTACTTGCCAGATCTTCCTCTAATGAAGAAAGCTCCTGCAATACCACCAAAGACTGCAGCTGTAATAATAGTTGCACCAAGCACACCACTTGCATCAAGATAAGGTGTACCTGATCCAGATGCAGGATTAGCTTCTGCAGCTTCAATTCTTCTTCGTTGAATCTCCAGTGCTTCTTCCAAAGTATATGATCCAGTTTCTCCTTCTGAACCAACGTTACCCATGTATTGTGCAAATGCGATTGCATTTTCTGCATAGTAACCGATGGTGAACACAGCAATCAGAGATGCTGCTAAAAGTATTTTTGTATTCATACAGTTTACCTGTTCGTTCTGATAAAATTGTACATATTTAACTTTTATTCTAAGCTTCAAAATGCAGACATTATGTACGAGAATCGGAATAAGTAACGTTTAATTTTGTTTTATAATCAGCCCAATCATGGGACGATTACACACACATAGACACGGAAAATCACACACAATTAGACCAGCTACACTACGTGCACCTTCATGGAACACACTTAGTCCTAAAGAAATAGAAGAATTAGTTGTAAAATATTCTAAAGACGGATTATCTCCAAGTCAGATAGGATTAAAACTCAGAGATCAACATTCAATTCCACTCATCAAATCGATTACAAAGAAAAGTCTTGGAAAAATACTAGAGGAAAATAATCTCCAAGCAGAAATGCCAGAAGATCTAGACAATATTGTAAAAAAAGCAGTAGGTCTTCAAAAACATCTCAAGGCAAACAAGGGAGATAATAGAAACGTCAGATCACTTGAATTGATTGAGGCAAAAGTGCACAGATTATCAGTGTACTATAAAAGAATAAATCGTATTCCTGAAAACTGGAAATATAAATCAGTAGTTGCTCAATTAGAGTAATGACAAAAACTCTTGATGAGTCGCTTTCGTTTTTCAAAGACACTATTTCAGATTGTATAAAATCAAGAAAATCGATTTCAGTTACAACTCATATTGATTGCGATGGATTAACATCTGGGAGTATCATCACAAAAGCGCTCATGAGATCTGGGGCAAAATGCACAGTTAGAACTTCAAAAGAATTTAGTAAGAAAGTTATTGATTCTCTAAAAAAAGATTCTAGAGATTTTCATATTATTACAGATCTTGCAGGTGGATTTGCAAACAACTTAGATGAATCGTTAGGTGAAAACTGGATTGTATTAGATCATCACCAGATATCTGAAAAAGAACAAGAAAATCAAAGAGTCATCAATGCATGGAAATACGGAATTGATGGAGGTACAGAAATTTGTGCAGGTGGAATGGCATATCTTGCAGCAATGGCATTAGACGACAAGAATATTGATTTGTCTGCAATAGCTGTTGTTTCAGCTCTTGGGGATAGACAAGACCAAGGAGAAAGAAAATCATTTGTTGGAAAAAATTTTGAAATTGCCAATACTGCAAAAGAAGAAGGGTTAGTAGATATTGATTTAGATTTATTGTTGGTTGGAAGAGAGACAAGACCAATTTCAGATTCTTTAGCATTTACATCTCAGCCATTTATTGAAGGCTTAACTTGGAATAGAGATGCCTGCCTATCACTTTTGAATTCTTCAGGAATTCAACTAAAAGAAGGAGGCAGATGGAGAGTTCCTGCAGAATTAAATGATGATGAAAAAAGAATAGTCATTGAAACCATTACCAAATTTACATCAGGAAAAAATGCGACAGAGATAATGTCAGAATTAATTGGATATACCTATACATTTCCAAGAGAAGACAAGAGGAGTTTTTTGCGAGATGGAAGAGAATTTTCAACTATGCTAAATTCCTGTGGAAGAATTAGTCGTTCCGGAGTTGGAATTGCTGTTTGCATGGGTGATAGAAACAAGATTCTAAGAGAAGGAGAAATGATCCTTACAGATTATAGAAAAATGATTAGAGAATACATGAATATCTTAACAAACGAAAGATGGAGAATTTCAGAAAGCAAAACATGTGTCATGGTAAATGGGGAAGGAATTGTACCAGAGATGATGACAGGTACAATTTCATCGTTAATTGCAGGTTCTCCAAAGAATGCTGGAAAAATCATAATTTTAAGGACAGGTGGAGAAGAAAACACTATAAAATTTTCATCAAGAAAGTCATTTGGATGCAAATCAGAGATTAATTTAAGTGAGTTAATGAGAACAGGAGCTGAGAAATTTGACGGAGTTGGCGGAGGTCATAATGCAGCAGCTGGTGCAAAAATAACTAAAGACAAATTAGATGGATTTCTAGATTATTTAGAAGTAAATGTCGTTAACATGCCAAGTACAGGTAATTCTCAATAACCTATCAAAAGAAAAGATAGAAACTGTAAAAAAAGTGTTGGAGCCAGATAATGTAAATTTTCCAGAAGGATTGAGTCTAAATGTTGAAAATATTGATAACAAACTAGTTTTTAATTTTGAGAGTATGGAGAACATGAAAAAATTGATAGGTACTGTTGATGAAGTTTTAGAACATGTTCAGCTTGCATTAAAGGTGATTGAATAATGTTAGATCCAAAAATAATCAAGGAAAATCCACAAAGAATTAGAGATATGCTAAAAGCAAGAACAGTTGAATTCAATCTTGATGAATTAGTAGAGTTTGATCAAAAAAGAAGAGACCTTATTCTAAAAACAGATGAGATGCGAAAAAAGAAAAACCAAGTAGCATTAGAAATTTCTCAGAAAAAGAAATCAGGAAATGATATTTCATCTAGTTTATCTGAAATGAAAAATATTTCAGTGGAACTTACAAAACTAGAATCATTACAGGAAGAAGTAGAAAAAAAATATTCTAATTTAGCATTAACTATTCCAAATTTGATTCACGAGTCTGTACCTATTGGCAAAGATGAAACTGCTAACATAGAAATTAAAAAATGGGGAACAATTCCCAAATTTGATTTTAAAATTAATGACCACATAGACATTTCTGCAAATTTGGATTTAGTTGATCTTGAAAGAGCAGCAAAAGTTGCAGGTGCAAGATTTTATTATCTGAAAAACGATCTTGTCAGATTAAACCAGTCTCTTATTCATTATGGATTAGATTTTCTTGCAGAAAAAAATTATTCTCTAGTACAACCACCATATATGATCAATCGTCAATCTATGGAAGGAGCGATAATAGCCGATGATTTTGAAGAAGTAATTTACAAAATTGATAATGAAGATCTATACATGATTGGAACTTCTGAACATGCTATGGCAGCAATGCGCTCAGACGAGATTATTGAAGGTAAAGATCTTCCTTTAAGATTTGCAGGAGTAAGTCCATGTTTTAGAAAAGAAGCTGGGGCACATGGAAGAGATCAAAAAGGAATTTTCAGAGTACATCAGTTTGACAAAATTGAGCAGTTTGTTTTTGCTCGGCCAGAAGAATCTTGGAAAGAACATGAAAGAATGTTATCTGTAGCTGAGGAATTCTATCAAAAATTAGAGATACCATACAAAGTAATGCTACTATCATCAGGCGATATGGGAAAAGTGTCTGCAAAAACATATGATATCGAAGCATGGATGGCAGGTCAGAATGCATATAGAGAAATTGTTTCATGTTCGAATTGTTTAGATTATCAAGCAAGAAGACTAAAGATCAGGTTTAGAGATAAAACAAATGAAGAAACACAATATTTACACACGTTAAACAGTACATTAGTTGCCACATCACGTGTTTTAGTTTCAATAATGGAAAATTTTCAAACTAATGATGGGCATATTGTTATTCCAAAAGTTTTACAAAAATACATGGGCAAAAACATAATCTAGTCGCATACCCTTATATTTTGGATTCAAAGGTCGATAATAATTGGCACGTAGAAAAGGACGAGTAAAGGACAAATGGCGAGAAAAGAAATGGGTAACTGTAAGCGCCCCAGATTCATTTAACAATGTTCCAATTGCTTATGTTCCAATTACTGATGATGAAAATGCAGTAGGTAGAGTTTTAGAAGTCACATTGTATGACATTCTAAAAGGAGACCCATCACAACATCAATACAAGATTTACTTCCAAATAAACAAAGTAGAAGATGACAAAGCTACTACGATTTTTAAAAGATATGAGTATTCTAAAGAATTTTTGCGAAGTTTGGTAAGACGAGGTTCATCTAAAATCAATTTCATCATAGATATTAAAACAAAAGATGGTTATGTCTTTAGAATCAAAATACTTGCACTTACACATAGACAACTTAACACATCTAGAAAACATGCATTAAGATTGATTGCTAGAGATGTAATTAACAACACTGTACCTCAAATGACAATCGACCAGTTTGTTCAGGCTACATGTTATAGTAAGATTAATTCTGATATCATGGCTGCATTTAAGAAAGTCATTAGAGTAAGACATGTAGGTCTAGAGAAAGTCAAACTCATCAGAACTGCAGAAAAAGAAATAGCATTGCTTGAAGCCTAAACAATAATTGTATTCATACAGCTAATGGTTGACAAATTAGAAGTTACAATTGATGTTATTATACATGCAACTGAAGATATTTCCAAATTCTTAAAATCATTTGAAGACATATTTGAGTTAGATGATGGTTTCACAGTGAATGAAACACTAGGTCATTTTGAGAATACAATAACAATACTAAGTAGGAAAATTGAAAAAAAAGAGGCTCAAAAATTTGTCCTAAGATTAATTGAAGCTATATCAAAGGAACAAATTATCAAATTATTAGAAGAGATAGAAGAAAGAACAGTAGATTCCAGACTTCACATTAGATTAGACAAACAAGAATTCATCAGAGGAAATCTAGTATTAAGTGAAAGAGATGCAATAAAAGTGAAAATTCATACACCAATTTATAATAAAAAAGATACTGTCAAAATATTCAGGCAGGTATTCCAAATTGCCAACTAGATTAAATAGGAATGAGAAGGCAATTTAATTTGGGAATGAGGAGATAATAGCCGCTCCAGTCTGAGCGAAAGCTTTGAAGACGCCGCGACGAACCGACCCCATTTTTGAATTTATTATAAAGATCAAAAATTTTCTCACTGAAACCATGGTATTATTTTAAATACGGATAAACGGGGCGTTCTTTTGTGGTAGATTACGACATCATTATAGCTGGAGGCGGATTGGCAGGAACTATAGCTGCTCAATCAGTTTCATATTATTCAAATCAGGGATTAAAAGTTCTAGTTATTGATAGAAGCCCTTCAAATTTACCAGGATCTAAAAGTGTATCAGGTTGGATATGTGGAGATGCAGTTAGTAAAGAAGCTGTAGACTACATGACAAACAGAATTAAAGTTAATTGGAGTGAGCCAGAAATTGAACATAAAGTAAAAGGTGTAATGGCATTTTCTCCAGATAGAGAAACATCCATTCCATTTGATGGTGCTGGATATATGCTCAATAGACAAGTTTTACCAGAACGTCAAAATGAAAGAACGTTGGCAATGGGAGTAGATTTTGATTTTGAAATTAATCTTACTGGATTAGTATATGATGAAAATCAAGTAATTGGAGTTCAAGGAATAAACAACAAAACAAAAACTCCATACAAAAAGACAGCCAAAGTTGTAATCGATGCAACTGGAATGACATCTATGCTTCGAAATCAAATTTCCAACACAACAAAGATGGAAAAAAAAATAGATCGTACAGATGTAGAATCAACAGGAAGACATATCATGTATTTTGACCAAGGAGAAGAAGATCTAACAGAATTTGATCCAAATTATTGCATAATTCATCTTGATCAAGATATTGCTCCAGGTGGATATGGATGGGTATTTCCTAAAGGAAAAAATAAAGTAAACATAGGTCTTGGGGTTGAAAAAACACTTCTTGAAAAACGAAATCAGAGATTAGGAAAAAACGATAATGTATCCATGTTGATTAATCAATACGTTGAAAGAAATCGAGCAATTAAAAATGCAAGACTATCAGAGGATCCTCAAGATAAGAATAATGCAACTGGAAATTTCCAAGTTTCAGTCAGAAGACAAAATGATTGTATGGTAGCAAATGGATTTGTAATAGTAGGGGATTCTGCATGGATGCCAAAACCACTTGATGCCGGAGGAATTGGACCAGCATTAGTTGCAGGAACTATTGTTGGAAAATGTGTAGTAGAAGCAATTCAATCAGGAGATGTTACGGAAAAAGGATTATGGAAATACAATAAAGAATTCATTAATGAATATGGTTACAAAACAGCAGGATTGGAAATTTTTAGAAAATTAATTCAAACTCTCACCAATGAACAAATCAGTTATGGAATGAAACACTTTTTGGTAATCTAGACGTTGAAGCAATTTCAAAAGGAGAGCATCCTGACTTTTCAAACGTTACAAAATTAGGAATGATGATCAGAGGGGCACTAAACAAAAAACTAGCTGATGGTTTACGTTTTACTACACAACAAAATAGACTCTTAACAAAACACTATTACGAATATCCTGAATCTCCAGAAGGATTTGATGAGTGGAGTAAGAAACTACATCATATTCTTGATGAATCTAATGCTAAATTACCTCAATATCAAAACTAAGCTTTATTTGTAAACTTAATCATAAAAAAATATCAGATGTTAAAAGAGATACAGTATTTAGATTGGAATAATTCAAATGAGATTTTAAAGAAAGCCTATAAGGCAAAATTATTTGTGTTGATAATTGGTCCTAAGGGTACAGGAAAAACATCGCTAGTTAGAGATTTTGCAGAAAATATGAATATGAAGCTAGAATCTATTAATTTTAGCCTCCGAACACGAGAAAGTCACTTAATTGGAACTAAAACTTTGACCAATGGAACTGTTAGTTTTGAGGAAGGTCTTTTGATTAAATCAATGAAAGAAAGTAACATGTTATATCTAGATGAAATTAATGCTGCTGAAGCTGATGTATTACTTAGATTGGATGAAGCACTTGATGACAGAAGACAGATCGTATTAAAAGAATCCACAGGTGAGATTGTAAAAGCTAAAGAAGGCTGGTTTGTAATTGCAACAATTAATCCGTTAACACATAGCGGAACCAAAGAATTGCCACCACAATTACTCAGCAGATTTCCAGTTAGAATTAGCTTAGAATATCCACCAGAAGAAATTGAATTAGAAATTGTTAAAAAACATGTTTCTGGAAATCATGATTCTGAGATCATTCAAGCAATTAAACTTGCAAATGTATTAAGACAGGCAGCTGCAGTTGAAGAATTATTTTACTCTCCAAGTTTAAGGGAAACTATTGCGTTTGGAAAATTACTTGATGAGGGAATGACTCCTAAAAAAGCAGCAAACATTGTTTTTGGTAATGTGTATACACAATGGGGAAATATAGAATATCAAAAAGTAAGTGACATCATTACCTCAATGTTTGGAAATTAGATGCAATCATTACAATTACAAAATGAGTCACTAGTTGAGATAGCCACATTTTTGATTAGAAGGTGGTCAGAAAGAGAAAACATCACAGTAGAATTTTCAGATAGAGTCAACACAAAAACAAGATTACAAGAAAATAGAGTAATCTTAACTCCAATTGAAAAAAGAATTGGAGATGAATTTCAGAGATACAGACAATTTAGAAGTTCATTATGGTATGAATCTATGAGAGTAAAATTTTGCAAAAAAATTCTTAGCAATGATCATGCATTTGGATTTATTTTAAACACAATGGAGACAGTAAGAGTAGAACAGCTAGGAAGGAAACTTTGGAAGGGAATGGATGAAGAGATTATCTTTAATTATGCATACATGCTTGTAGGCAGGCCTCAATTACATACAGTTTATGGAAAAGCACGAATTGTAGAAGCATTTTATCAATATTTTATGTTTGGAACAATAAAAGGCGAAGTGCAATCTAGTCATTTTGAAAGAGTAAAAAAAGCCTCAAACTTTGCTAAGAAAATTGTTGATGAATCTATAAGAAAAAAATATGGTACAGAATGGTTAGAAAAAAAAGTGGTAGAAATAATTAAGATCCTAGACATAGATTCGTTACTTACAATTCCAGTATCGTTACCGTTTATGAAAGTAGGTATGGCATTATCAGAAGAAGAGTTATTAAAATTTCTAACAATAATTTCAAAAAATAAAGAAGGAGATTTTGGAAAGATTGATCCAAAATCGGCGTTGAGTGGAGAAAATATCTATGATGAATACAAAGTAATTCTTGAGGAAAAAAAAAAATGAAAAAAAAGGATTAGGACCAAAATCAATAGGAGTTCAGGTTCCTATTGTAACTAACATTGATGAAACAATAATTTATGACATGAATTTAATAAATAATCTTAAAATAAAATTTAAAGAATTAAAATCTGGGTGGAAAGAACAACATCATATTAGCGGAGATGAATTTGATGAAGAAAACTACATTGATGAGCATGAGCCATTTTTTACAGATATTAAAAAATTAATTAAATCTAAGATAGTTATTTTATTAGATCATTCATCGAGTATTGCATCAGATGCATTAGAATACAAAAAAGCAACACTTGCACTTTGTGAAGTACTAGCATATCTTAAAGTAAAATTCGCTGTTTATGCATTTAATACACATAACAGAGATATTGTATGTTGGTTGATAAAACCAGATAATATGAAATGGAATAATATTTCTGCAAAAAGATTAGCTCAAGTGGTTGCAAACGGTTCAACACCATTAGCAGAAGTGTACGGTAAAATGTTCTCAACATTACAGGCAAAAAGACCAGATATTTTTTTAACATTAACTGATGGAGAACCATCTGATCCTGATGCAGTTAGAAATATGACTAAATCTTTCAAAAGATTAGGCATAAACATGGTAGCTTTGGGTTTGGGTCCAAATACAATTAGAGCTACAACAATAGCAAATAATCTCAAACATCTAGGATATGAAAAAACAATGGCAGTCAGTAGATTAAAAGACATTCCAAGTAAAGTGATTAGCATTTTAGATGTATAATTTAGAATTCATATCAACCCAACATACTATCAGATATTTTATATGAGCTTTATTAGATTAGAACAGTTAGAGAAAAGTTGTCAGACGAAAAAGAAAATAATATAGACAAAGTCCTATTGGAACGTTTTGAACAAGAAATTTGGAGTAAAGTACCCCATTTAGAAGGTACAAAGATTGTAAATTCAACACCGCTGGTTGATCTAACAGAAGATTTCAAAGAATGTGCTAAAAGTGTGTATAAATTCGAACTTGATGATAACAATTTGAAAGTTTATGGAAAGTTTGATTCTACACTACTAAGCGGTTCAATCAAAGTAAGAGCTGCTACTCATATCATTCATGATGCAATTGCATCTGGAAAACTAAAAGGAAATCAAACTGTAATTGAAGCTACTTCTGGAAATTTTGGAATAGCTTTAGGATTATTATCAAAAATTGGAGTAAGTGTAGTTGCACTAGTGTCAAGAAAATTACAAGAGGGAGTGTTTAAAGAATTAAGAAATGAGAATATTCGAATTATGGATTTGGATATGGATATTTGTCCAGCTCCAGGAATGGAAAATCGAGCAGATGAGTTAGCTGCAAAAGCAACTGCTGGAAATATTCGTTCACAGTTATCAGAACTTGGTTTTAATCCTGAAATTTTTGATATTAATATTCAAGAAATAGAAGCACTGTTAGCTAAACAAGACATCATAAATTTAGCAAGATTTCTTGCAAAAATTTACAATTTATTCTGTCCAAAACAGTACGATAACGAATTGAATGTTGATGTTCATAGAATTATAACAGCTCCAGAAATTGATCAACAACTTCGAGAAAATGGAGATTCGTTGGAAAATTATCAAATAATCTGTTCATTTGGTACTGGAGGAACTTCCGGAGGTTTAAGTCAATATATGGCTAAAAAATATGATAAGAAATCGATACATGTTGTTTTTCCTATTCCTGGTCAGGATGTTGCGGGAATTAGAACAAAAGCCAAAGCTTCAGGTTTGACACTTTACAAACCAGATACATTTGCTGCAGAACATGAGATAGATTATGAGAAAGCAAAATTCCTATTGAAGTTTTTTGTAGATAAGGGACACGACATAGGTGAGAGTACTGCTCTAGAATTATTTGCTGCTATGCAGATGGCAAAATCAGGAAATTATAAAAAATTCATCATAATAGTAGCGGATGGAATTGAAAAATACAGAAAGAATTTCGAGCAAATATCAAAAAAACAATTGCCAATTAATATTTCATTAGAAGAAGCTTCATCAATTGTAAATGATTATGACAGAATTATTTGGGTACATACACAATATACTCCTAAAGAAGCTGGAATTGAAATGCTTGCAAAATCATTAGGAGTAGATAAATCTAAAATTTCCATACCCAAAGCGAGAACTATTAACGAATTATTATCCACCCAGAAAATTCCTGAAGAGTTAAGTAAGGAACTAAACGGTTCAAAAGGAAAATCACTATTAGTTTGTATGGCTGGAAATACCTCCCTTATGACTGCACAAGTACTTGCCAGTAAAGGAATAATTACTCAAAGCTTGAATGGGGGAATTACTAATTTGCCTGAAGGAAGAGGTAGAAATCCAGGTGAATTCATAAAAGCAGCTACTGAATAATAGTTTTGAAGTGTTTATCAATATCCCAACCATTTGCAGATTTAATAATTTCAGGTAAAAAAACAATAGAACTAAGAAATTGGAACACAAATTTTCGAGGAGAATTTTTGATTCATGCACCACTTAAAATAAAAACTGAAGATTGTAAGAGATTAAAAATTAAAAAAAAATTCGTAACAGGTGTCATAATTGGAAAAGCAGAACTATATGATGTAAAAAAATATAATTCACTTAAAGAAATAAGAGAGGATCAAAAATTTCATTTTGCGGCAAAAAAATTTCAAAACAAAATTTATGGATTTAAAATAAGAAATGTAAAAATCTTAAAAATTCCTATTCCATGTAAAGGACAATTAGGTTTTTTCAATGTAGAATTAACAAAAATCAAAAACAAAGATATTTTGTCAGATATAATAGATGAGGAGTATAGATATCAATGGATCAATCATCATTGAAAAAATAAGGTATCATCAAAAAAGCATTACTAGTATATATAAAGGGACTATTTAAAGTCCCTCGACATGCCTCAAACAAAACCTATCGTTAGTGTTGAAAATGTAGTTGCTTCTGCATCAGTGGAGCAAAAAATTGATCTAAACGAAATAACTGAAAAATTTCCAGATACAGAATATCATCCAGAACAATTTCCGGGATTAGTATTTAGATTACAAAATCCAAGAACGGCAACGCTCATTTTTAGAACAGGAAAAATGGTATGTACGGGTGCAAAATCCGAAGATATGGCAATTAAAGCTGTTAATACAGTAGTTCAAAAACTAAGAAAAGGTAAAATAAAAATAAAAAATGACGCAGTGATAACAGTTCAAAATATAGTAGCAGCAATAAATCTTGGTGGTAAAATCCACTTAGAAAAAGCGGCTAGAACATTACCAAGGAGTATGTACGAGCCTGAACAATTTCCAGGATTAATTCACAGAATGCTAGATCCAAAAACAGTCATACTATTATTTGCCTCAGGAAAGCTAGTGTGTACAGGTGCAAAAAAAGAATCAGATGTATATCGGTCTGTACATAACCTACACTCATTATTAGAGGAAAAAAACCTCATGATATATGATCAGTAATAACAATCACAATATTCAAATTAATTATAAAAAATTTAAACTTAATTGGATAAAGACACATATGAAAAAGAAAAAAATATGCTTACTCCTGAAAACGGATTTAATTTGGTTGGAATAGACTATTTTGCAGATTCAGATAATCAATTGTATTTAGTAGAGCATTTTGAAATGTATCAAGATGCATTAAATGCAAAAAAGGAACGCAAAAATTCAGAAGATTATTTTATTTTGTATAAAGGTGCAAGTGGAGAAAACCTCTGCAGATAGATTACAAAAATATCAAAGATTCAATTAATTTTACAAAAGATCTTATCATTAACTTCTCCAAATCCAATCATTGACTGATAAAACCAGTGATTTAATTGACATATTTTATGATAAAGGAAAAAATATTCAAAATGAGTTAAATTCGCAACAAATTAGAAAAAGTTCGAGAGCAAAATATCAGATTTTTGATGAATCTGAATTTACACGTGGTAGAGAGATACTTGGAGATCTAATAGTTCATGGCATGATAGCCTCAGGTGGAACCGATATTGATTGGCTAATTGAGCATAACGGAGGTTTTATCATTATGGAATTCAAGGGATTTCATAACGATAAGATAAACATTCCAAAAGGGCAAATTATTGCGTATGAAAAGTTACATGAGAAACTAAATCAAACCACAAAATGTTATTTGTATATTATTGGTTGTGATGACATTGATTTTTTAAATCCTGATTCATCAATTTGGATCTTTGAAATGAAACAATGGAAAATTGGAGTAATTCCAAAAAATACTAGAGATATTTATGGAGAAGATTCAGGAAAACAGAATAAATTTATCGTTTATCGGGAATATATGGAAGAGATAAGCATAGAAAAATTAAGAGATATGATTGATTCGCATTGGAAAGAATTTGAAAGAATTAAACCTTAAATGAAAATGTTTTTGATTTTGTTTCCATGTTATTTTCTACTTTTATTGTATATGTACCAGATTGGTCCCAACCAGGTCCTCCAGCAATTGCTAGGGTAGAAAACCTACCATCATTTTTTACAGATACTTGCTCAGACCAAACTAACTGACCGTTTTGATTTTCTATTGAGATGTTAATTGTTTCAGAGGTATTAGATTTTCCACTAATTGAGATGATATCACCCTTTTGATATGATGATAAATCAGTTTGAATGGAAAGTGAGGCAGATGATGAATCAGAATCCATTATAGAATCTGACTCCATAATAGAAATTCCAGATTGAGAGATACCAATGGCAATTATGATTGCTAGCACTGCTACACCAGCACCTATCAACATTTTTGGATTTTTTGGTTTTTTCTGAATGATTTGTGGAGCCATTGAAGTTGGAATTTCAATTTTTTGCTGTAAAGATGTTGTCGGGATAATTACATCAGAAATAGTTTGTTTTTCTTCAGTAGATTGATCGTCTGTATTTTCAGGCAATCTACCAAGATATTTTTCCGCTAAATTTTTAACATAATTTCTCTCATAATTACTAATTACTTCATTATTTTCACAAGCTCTAAGAATTTGTTTTAGTATACGTTCATCTCCCTTTTCTTTATCAAGTAAGGTTTGAACATCATCAAACAAGGGATCTGTCATACTATTTTATTCTCCTAACAGATTATTTATGAAGTTACCTTGTTTAAGATTACTAAGAATTAATACAAATAGGCTTGAATTAAGGGTTAATAAAACCAGATAGTGGCAATTATTTAGAATATATTTTTTGAGCTTGAATTATGACAGTTCGGATGTAGTCTTTTGCGGTAGAATCAGAAACACCCATTTGTTTAGCTCTTTGATATAGAGCATATTCTTGTGGATTACTCAAATAATATTTTAAAAGATAATTTAGTCGGTGAGATCTTTTCTCTTCACTTTTCATGTATCTACTTTATCTTAATACTAAAAAGGCCAAAGGATTATGTTATAACCAGTTGATCTCAATGTATCATAGAATTGGAATTAAAACATGTGATCTTTTTTAAATAATAAAAATTTAGTGAAGCAAATGAAGCAAATCGAGGCAACAATTCAAAATGACAAAATAGGTCCAGTTGCAGATGCCATAAAAGAGATGGTTGGAGGATTTACGGTATTAGAAGGAAATGGTAGAGGTTCTGGTCAAAGACAAACCATAAGAGGCGGAAGAGGCACTGGTACTTTTGTTGCAGAATTCAATAAAGTTGCAACTGTTAGCACAATTGTAGACGATTCAAAAGTAGAAGCAGTCATTAAAGCGATTTCAGATGCAGCATTTTCAGGAAAAGCAGGTGATGGGATTATTGTTGTGTCAGCAGTTGATGATGTTATAAATATTGCATCAAAAAAGAGAGGCTCAGAAGCCCTCTAATTATTTTCTTTTCATCAAAATTATAAAATGATGGTAAAAGTGAATAGTTTTAAATTATTTAGAATAACATTTGAAAATATAAAAATGAAAGTTCATAAATTATAAAGTGGCCTTAAAGTAAAAAGTCATTGAAGGGACTATATTGGTTGATTTTAGGATTGTCTGTTTGGTTCATTCCAACTATAATATTTCAAATAATAATTACATCTGAGGATTCGTTAAAAACAGCAGAAGCAGCAGTTTCAGATATTCCAAAAGAATTAGTGATCGTTTTGTTTGCAATCTCTTTACCAATTATTGTTAAAGGAGTAATTACAACTCGTAAAGAACGCAAAGCATCAAAAAATAATGAAGATACGAAGAATAAAAAATCTAGAAAATAATCAACTGAGAGGATAACAATGGTTTCCTCTCAGTGAGGTATCCCTTTGGGGGACATGTGTTTTGAAGGGATAATCAACCATTACAATTTAAGTATAAAAGCAAATGATTTAGTGTTTCTAAAAAGATTTTAGATTAGGCATAATTTTTGATTAATTCATAGTTAGCAGAAATAATCATTTATTATACAATCATCAACCATAGAACAAATATTAGATAATAAAATGAATGATAATTTTTACCAACAGAGATTAGATGAGATTTTCCAAGAAAATGACATAAGATTTGCGGGATTCATAGATAGTAAAGGGAATTTGATAAAAGGTAAATTTAGAGAAGATATTGTTCCTTTTGAAACAAATGACGAGCAACAGAAAATATTTAGAGAATTAGCATATAGAGTAGCAACCAGAAAAAATTTTGATTATTCTATGGGTCCTGTAAAATATTCAGCATCAAGACGTGAAAAATTAGTAATGATGAGCTTTCCTCTTAAGAAAAACATTCTTTTAATCACTACCGAACCAAATGTAAACATAGATAGATTAGCATACAAAATTCTTCAGATTCTTGAAAAATAGCATAAAATTTTCATGATAAAAATAATGGATGTTAAAATAGATAATAAGATGCATACATAAATTCATTCAAATTTAAATTTTAAATCAAACAAATTTTCAAAAAATAATAAAGTATCTAATTAATTAGCAGAGCCAATTAACAATATGCCATCAAAAATAAAATATATGTATGGATGCAAGCACGATAATCCAAGCATTTTATCAACTGTTGTTTTTGAAAGAGGATTGGAATTACCAGCCATCTTTTGTGATAATTGCATTACAATTTGCAGTATTTGTCTAAAAAAAGAAAAAACAAAAAAATATGATAAACTTGAATTATGTGAAAAATGTTACTTGAATGTCATAAAAACTTTGAAACACTAAGTCTCTTGCTCTATAATGACATTTAATGTCATAGTAGTTCTGACATGAGGTAATTTTCTAATACCTTTTGTAATTATATTTTCCATTAATTTGTAATCAGATGTTTCAATTTTACAAATGACATCATAATAACCAAATACCACATCAGCTTCTTTTACTTCTTGAATATGACTCAAATTTTTTAAAATATTATATTCTTCCCCTTTATCACCGTGAATGACAACATAAGCCTGTACATCATTTTTACCAAGCATAGATCCAATAAGTTTTTCAGATGCTTGGAATAGTTCTTTGCCTTCTGATCTAGTAAGAGTTACTGTAGACTGAATTTTTGGAATTTTACGTATTACATTTGTAATGGTTTTTTGAATCTTTTCTTCAGAATCTGATTCTATTTTTGAAACAATATCATAAAGACCAAGAGTACCATGTACTTCGATAACATTTTCAGTTGATTTTAACGATGAAATTACACTTTTTTCAGATCCTAGATCACAATTTATCAGCACATATGCTCGTGGCATTCAATTATCCGTCCCCATTTCTATATTTTTAATATCATTAGAAATTATATAAGAATAATCTGAATTTATTTAAATATTGATAGATTAAAAATTAAAAAACGAATATGTGTATACATATTGTAAAAATTTCAAGAAAATTGTCAGTAATTGAATCTAGAATATTGTAGTAAAGTTAAACATAAGCATCGTTCATAATTTTTTCAAGTTCAATTAGATTTTTTGATTGAGAAATTTTTGGTCGCAATTTTGCACCACCATTCATTCCCTTAGTAAACCTCATAGCCTGACTTTTGATGTTTGAAAATTTTATTTTGTATTGAGTTGTAAGGTGAAGGTAATCAAAAAACGCATCTAGTTTATCTTTGAATGTATATTTGTTATAAGTTCCAGTTGCCAAGTAATCATTAATTTGTTCAAACAAAAAAGGATTACCCATTGCACCTCTACCAATCATAATGTAATCACAACCAGTTTGATCTATCATTGTTTTAGCATCTTCAGGAGTTGTGATATCACCATTACCAACTATAGGAATATTTGATATCTCTTTTAGTTCTTTAATCATTTGCCAATCAGCATTACCAGAATATCCCTGAGTTACAGTTCGAGGATGAAGTGTTATCATTTGTATTCCTTCATCTTCAGCAATTTCTGAAATATCTTTAAAGAGATATCTACTTGCTTCAGTAACTCCTAAACGTATTTTCAAAGTTACTGGTTTTTTAACAGCATTAACAAGAGTACTAAAAATTTGTTGGGTAAGGTTGATTTCTTGTAATAGAGCTCCACCTGCCATTTGTTGTGTAATATGTGGTGCTGGACAACCCATATTGTAATCAATTATATCAAAAAAAGGTTCAACAATCTTTGCAGCTTTTTCTAATGCTAAAAGATCAGAACCAAATAATTGAACAGATAAAGGTCTTTCCTGTTCAGAATATTCTAAAAATTCCTGAATGTTTTTTTTATTTTCTTTTAGTTGTTTTTCTTTGGCAATAATACTATGAATACTAGTAAATTCAGTTACTACCAACCCTGCACCCATTTTTTTACATTGTAATCTCAAGGCAGCATCACTAACACCTGCCATTGGTGCTAAAAAGGCTCTACTTGAAAAAGTTGGAAGCATTATGATAGTTTTGAATTTTGGATATATTTATCATATTAATAGATTTTTTTATATAAGAAAAATCAAAAAATTATTGCTCGGGGCAACCGTCAATGATTCCAATATAGTCTTCAGATTTTAGTGGGCATTTATCAATATCATTGATAATTCCATCAAGATCATCATCATGAACAAATCTTTGTTGTTCTGGAGCAGTATCAGGACAACCGTCCCAATCTCTGTATTTATTCCAAGTTTCAGGTGCAGTTGGACATGAATCAACATCATCAGGATATCCATCAGAATCAGAATCAGGTCGTGTTGGTGCTGATGAATCTGCTCCTCTCACATCAGGACATCCATCCCAATCAAGATATCCGTTAAAGTTTTCTTTTTCGTTAAGACATGAATCCCATCTGTCATCAATTCCATCCTCATCAGCGTCTGGGAATTTGTAGTCAGTTGTAGTACCAATTGCTACATCAGGGCAGCCGTCTTCATCTTGGAAATTATTGTAAGTTTCTGGGTTTGATGGACATGCATCTACGGCATCAAGAATTCCATCTTGATCAATATCAAGAGTTGATGTAAATTTATCAGGGCAGCCATCGTCATCCTGGAATCCGTTAACTGTTTCAGGTTGAGTTGGACATAAATCTAGATTATCTAAAATGCCGTCACCGTCAGTGTCTGCAGCAAATTTATCAACGAAGATACTGTCAGGGCAGCCATCGTCATCCTGGAATCCGTTATAATTCTCTCTTGAGTATGGACATAAATCATTGTCACCAAAAATACCGTCATAATCAGAATCTCCAACTGATTTTAAATCAAGACTATCAGGGCAGCCATCGTCATCTCTGAATTTGTTAAAGTTTTCACGTTCTTGAGGACATTGATCAATAGAATCTGGAATTGAATCATAATCAGAATCAATCAAACTTCCAGAACGTGCTGTTACTGTGTCAGGACAACCATCCCAATCCAAAAATCCATTAAATGTTTCTGGTTCACTTATACATGAATCCCATCTGTCATCAATTCCATCGCCATCAGCATCTGGGAATTGGTAAGATGTAGTAGTATCAGAAGTTACATCAGGACAACCGTCAGTGTCTTGGAAATTATTGAAAGTTTCCCTAGTATATGGACATAAATCATTGTCACCAAAAATACCGTCATAATCAGAATCAAGTGAGGATGTAAATTTATCAGGACAACCGTCAGTGTCTTTGAATCCGTTAACTGTTTCAGGTTGAGTTGGACATAAATCTAGATTATCTATAATACCGTCACCATCAGTATCTGCGATGGATTTTTCATTGAAAATACTATCAGGACAGCCATCAGTGTCTTTGAATTTATTATATGTTTCTGGATTATATGGACATAAATCATTGTCACCAAAAATACCGTCACCATCAGCATCACCTACTATTTTATAATCAATCACATCAGGACAACCGTCATTATCTTGGAATTTGTTAAAGTTTTCACGTTCTTGAGGACATTGATCAATAGAATCTGGAATTGAATCATAATCAGAATCAATCAAACTTCCAGAACGTGCTGTTACTGTGTCAGGACAACCATCCCAATCCAAAAATCCATTAAATGTTTCTGGTTCACTTATACATGAATCCCATCTGTCATCAATTCCATCGCCATCAGCATCTGGGAATTGGTAAGATGTAGTAGTATCAGAAGTTACATCAGGACAACCGTCTTCATCTTGATATTTATTATAAGTTTCAGGAGTAGTTGGACATGAATCTAGATTATCAGAAATGCCATCTCTATCAGTGTCTGTTGATGAAATATTATCAGGACAACCGTCTTTGTCATCAACTCCATTGAATGTTTCTGGTTGAGTTGGACATGAATCTAGATTATCTATAATACCATCACCATCAGTATCTGCAGCTACCTTATCTGTAGAGGGTGTCAAGTCAGGACAGCCGTCTTCATCTTGATATTTGTTGTATGTCTCTCTAACAGTAGGACATGTATCAATATGATCTGGAATTCCATCAAAATCAACATCATACCATGGGACAAATGTAGATGGACAGCCATCAATTGTACCGGTATAATCTTCTTGAAGATTTGGGCATAAATCAAGATTATTTGTAACACCGTCATTGTCATTATCTTCAACACCAAAGGCATTACTTTGGAAAATACCAATAGAGGCAATCAAAAGTAAAAATCCAAGAATGTAATATTGTTTCATTATCTTTGACTTCGATATTATTGAGTATTTATTAAATCTCACGTTAAAAAGATCCTTCTATAAAATATCTAACAACAAAAGAGACCTATTGCTCTGGGCAACCATCAATTATTCCAATATAATCTTCTGATTTTAGAGGACATTGATCTTCATCGTTGATAATTCCATCAAGATCATCATCGTGAACAAATCTTTGTTGTTCTGGAGCAGTATCAGGACAGCCGTCAGAGTCATTGTATTTATTCCATGTTTCAGGAGCAGTTGGACATGAATCTACAGAGTCAGGATAACCATCACCGTCAGAATCAGCTCGGTCAGATATAGTAGATTCAGCCCCTGGAACATCTGGACATCCATCCCAATCAAGATATCCGTTAAAGTTTTCTTTTTCGCTAAGACATGAATCCCATCTGTCATCAATTCCATCCTCATCAGCATCTGGGAATTTGTAGTCAGTTGTAGTACCAATTGCTACATCAGGGCAGCCGTCATCATCTTGGAATTTATTGTAAGTTTCTGGGTTTGATGGACATGCATCTATTGTATTTGAAATACCATCACCGTCAGTGTCAAGAGTAGATGTAAATTTATCAGGGCAGCCGTCTTTATCTTGATAGTTATTGAAAGTTTCAGGTTGGGTTGGACACAAGTCTAAACGATCTGTAATACCATCACCATCAGTATCTGTAGTTGATTTATCATCTGCAATATAGTCAGGGCAACCGTCTAAATCCAAATATCTATTGTATGTTTCTTTAATGAGTGGACATTGATCAATATCATCTGCAATGCCATCTTTGTCTGAATCACCTCCAGATTTTAGATCTATACCGTCAGGACAGCCGTCTTCATCTTGGAATCCGTTGTATCTTTCTGCAACTGTTGGGCAGTCATCTACAGCATCTGGAATACCATCATAATCATAATCAGCTAATTTACCAGCAGTTGTACCTGGAACATCTGGACATCCATCCCAATCAAGATATCCGTTAAAGTTTTCTTTTTCGCTAAGACATGAATCCCATCTGTCATCAATTCCATCCTCATCAGCGTCTGGGAATTTGTAGTCAGTTGTAGTACCAATTGCTACATCGGGGCAGCCGTCATCATCTTGGAATTTATTGTAAGTTTCTTGAATAAGTGGACATGAATCTAAATGATCAGAAATGCCATCCCTATCAGTGTCATTATTCAAAAGAGATTTATCAGGACAACCGTCTTTATCTAAAAATCCATTGAATGTTTCTGGTTGAGTTGGACACAAGTCAAAATAATCATTTATACCGTCACCATCAGTATCTGCAGTTGATTTATCATCAGCAATATTATCAGGACAGCCGTCATCGTCTTGGAATTTATTGTAAGTTTCTGGATTAAATGGACATGAATCATTTTGATCAAAAATTCCATCACCATCAACATCGTTTATTATTTTATAATCAATTACATCTGGACATCCATCAGCATCTTGGAATTTGTTAAAGTTTTCACGCTCTTGAGGACATTGATCAACAGAATCTGGGATTGAATCATAATCAGAATCAGCTAAATTACCAGCAGTTGTACCTGGAACATCTGGACATCCATCCCGATCAAGATACCCGTTAAAGTTTTCTTTTTCGCTAAGACATGAATCCCATCTGTCATCAATTCCATCCTCATCAGCGTCTGGGAATTTGTAGTCAGTTGTAGTACCAATTGCTACATCGGGGCAGCCGTCATCATCTTGGAATTTATTGTAAGTTTCTTGAATAAGTGGACATGAATCTAAATGATCAGAAATGCCATCTCTATCAGTGTCTGTTGATGAAATATTATCAGGACAACCGTCTTTATCATCAACACCATTAAATGTTTCTGGTTGAGTTGGACACAAATCTAGATTATCAATAATACCATCACCATCAGTATCTGCAACTGCCTTATCTGTTGAAGGTGATAAATCAGGACAACCGTCATCATCTTGGAATTTATTGTAGATCTCTCTAACAGTAGGACATGTATCAATATGATCTGGAATTCCATCATAATCAGCATCATACCATGGGACAAATGTAGATGGACAGCCATCAATTGTACCGGTATAATCTTCTTGAAGGTTAGGACATTGATCAACATTATTTGTAACACCGTCATTGTCATTGTCTTCAACACCAAAGGCATTACTTTGGAAAATACCAATAGAGGCAATCAAAAGTAAAAATCCAAGAATTTGATATTTTTTCATTTTATGACACACCTATTGTTCTGGGCATCCATCAATTACACCTAGATAATCTTCTGGCACTGTAGGACATAAATCGTAATTATTCACAATACCGTCTAAATCATCGTCATGTTTGTAACGTGATTGCTCAGGAGAAGTATCAGGACAACCGTCATCATCTTGGAATTTATTGAAAGTTTCTTTGTCATTAGGACATTTATCAACATCATCGTTTATTCTATCACCATCTGTATCTATAGTGGTTTTACCTATTGGAATAGTATCAGGACAACCGTCATAGTCGACATACTTATTCCAAGTTTCCTTTTGTGTTGGACACATATCCATTATGTCAGGAACACCATCACCATCTGCATCAGGTTGAGATATGTTAGTATCAGGACAACCGTCAGTGTCTTCAAATCCATTAAATGTTTCAGCAACCAAAGGACATTGATCAAGTACATCGCTTATTCCATCATTATCAGAATCTATTACAAATGATTCAACAATTTTGTCAGGACAGCCGTCATCATCTTGGAATTTATTGTAAGTTTCTTTAGCCATTGGACATGCATCTATTCCATCAGGTAATCCATCTTGATCTGAATCAATATTAGAGATATAATTATCAGGGCAGCCGTCCAAGTCTAAAATTCCATTAAAGGTTTCTGGCTGATTTGGACAGTTATCTATACGATCATGAATTCCATCACCATCAGAATCTGGCATACCTTTATCATCTGCAACATAGTCAGGACAACCGTCAGTGTCTTGGAATCTATTGTAGGTTTCTGGAACAAGCGGACAATTATCTAGAGTATTTACTATACCATCAAAGTCTGAATCAACATCTGTCAAATAAGATGGGAAATCAGGACAGCCGTCAGTGTCTTCAAATCCATTATATCTTTCAGGAACTAGCGGACAAACATCAGTAGAATCTAAAATTCCATCAAAGTCAGCATCTAAATCACCAGGATTATCAGGACAACCGTCATTATCGATATATCTATTCCAAGTTTCTGGTTGAGTTGGACATTGATCTAAGGAATCTCTAATTCCATCGTTATCAGAATCCAATATAGAAATGTCTGGACAGCCATCGGTGTCTTGATAACCATTAACAACTTCAGGTTCTAATGGGCATTTATCTAATAGATCAGCAATTCCATCACCGTCAAAATCTGAAGAAGAAGCACTGGATATTTTATCGGGACAACCGTCTTCATCTTGGAATTTATTGTAAGTTTCTTTTTCTGTTGGACATGCATCTTTAGTATCTATAATTCCATCTCCATCTCTATCAATCAATGATGCATTATCAGGACAACCATCGTCATCTTGGAATCCATTAAATGTTTCAGCACGAGTTGGACACAAGTCTGCATAATCTCGAATTCCATCACCATCAGAATCTGGAGATGTTTTATCATCTGCAACATAGTCAGGGCAGCCGTCATCATCTTGGAATTTATTGTAAGTTTCTTTCACTGTTGGACATTGATCTACATTGTTTGGAATTCCATCTTGGTCTGAATCAACAGTAATAGAATAAACAGGAATATCTGGACAACCATCGGTGTCTTCAAATTTATTATATCGCTCAGGTTCTAATGGGCATGCATCATCTATATCCATAATACCATCACGGTCGGAATCGTTTAGTTTTCCTGTGAATGAAGGAACTGAATCAGGACAGCCATCGTAATCAGCAAATTGATTGAATGTTTCTTTTTGGTTAGGACATGTATCAGATTTGTCAGGAACACCATCGCCATCTGCATCACTAAATGTAGTATCTAAAACAACATCAGGACAGCCGTCAGTATCTCTATAACCATTAAAAGTTTCAGGTTCTGTTTGACAAAAATCAATTTTATCAATTATACCATCATTGTCAGTATCAACAAATGATGAATCAGTAATAGTATCAGGACAACCGTCAGTATCTTGGAATTTATTATAAGTCTCAGCACTTAGTGGACAGGAATCTAAATGATCTGGAACACCATCTCTATCTCTATCTGAACCAGAACCAAAAGTATCAGGACAACCATCGGTGTCAAAGATACC
The DNA here is from genome assembly GCF_013407385.1 of Nitrosarchaeum sp. AC2. NCBI lineage: Archaea > Thermoproteati > Nitrososphaerota > Nitrososphaeria > Nitrosopumilales > Nitrosopumilaceae > Nitrosarchaeum > Nitrosarchaeum sp. AC2. Next base: position 1,499,132 of record NZ_CP030847.1, read on the forward strand.
GTTAAACGTTTCAGGTTGAGTTGGACACAAATCTAGAACATCAATAAAACCATCACCATCAGAATCAGGAGGTCCTCCAGTAGTTCCAGGAGTAGTATCAGGACAACCGTCAGTATCTTGGAATTTATTATAATTTTCTCTCAAACTTGGACATTGATCAATATTATCCTGAATTCCATCAAAGTCCTCATCATACCATGGAACAAAATTAGATGGACAACCATCTATTACACCATCATAATCTTCTTGAAGATTAGGACAGCTATCTGTTTCATCTGTAACTCCATCACGATCTAAATCATCAGTAGCAGCAAATACAGGACTTGTGGAAATGCCAATTATTATGGCTAAAAATAAAAATATGAATCCCATACGTATTTTTTTCAAAGCTTAAATTTACGTCAAAGATCCAGTTATTAAACTTCACTCTGAAATCGGCTAAAAATGGGAAAAGTTTTGAGAGTTATTTTTAAGAAAAAACAAGGATCACGATCAATTTAAGTAAAGCAAAACAGATTTTTTGCATATGAGTTGTTCTGGAGAAATAGTTGATGAAGAGAAATTAATACAGATCAAACCTGGAATTTCACAGCAATTAAAAAAAGCAAAATACGGTGTTGCAGATCATTCTACAGTAGAACTTTGTCATTGGACAAAAAAATCATTCAAACATGAAGGAAGTTGTTACAAGCACAAATTTTATGGGATTTCAACTCATAGATGTATGGAATTTTCTCCTGCTGGAATGCATTGTGAAAATCGTTGTGTATATTGTTGGAGACCAATGGAATTTTATGATTCATTAAAGATGGAACCAGAAAAAGTATCTGAGCCAAAAGAGATACTAACTAAGTTGATGGAAGAGCGAAAAAAATTGATAATGGGGTATTATGGAGATTCGAGAAATGATAAACAAAGATTAGATGAATCGTTATTACCAAGTCATTATGCTATTTCACTTTCCGGTGAACCAACGATGTATCCTAAGCTTCCAGAATTAATAAAATATCTAAAATCATTAGAAGCAACAAAGTCAATTTTTCTTGTAACAAATGGACAAGAACCAGACATGATTCAAAGATTGCAAGATGAGGCTGCGTTACCAACACAATTGTATTTATCTACTAATGCGGCAGATTATGATTCATTTTTGAAAATTAATAGACCAAAATATGATGACTCTTGGAAAAGATGGAATAGAACATTAGAAATGCTAAAGCACTTAGATACAAGAACTGTACTTCGAATTACGCTCATAAGAGATTACAATGACCAAAAAGAGATGATTCCAGCTTTTGCTGCAATGCTAAAACAAGCTAGTCCACACTTTATTGAAATAAAATCTTACATGCACATTGGTCGTTCAACTAATAGATTAGAACATTCAAACATGTTAGAAATGGAAGAAGTGCGGAGATTTAGTGAAGAAGTAGCAAAACATAGTGAAATATTTTCAATAATGGATGAAAGTCTCGTTTCAAGAATTGTAATATTGCAAAACAATCAAAGATCCATTAATCGTTGGATTTCAGCTTATTCAAATACCAATTAGAAAATTTTTTTAATGCTTTGTATCTATGAGATAAATCATTTTTAGTTGTTAACTGTGCAAATGTTTGATTAAAATTTTTAGGAATAAAAATTGGATCGTAACCCCACCCTGTTCCATTTTGTGATTTAGAAATAGTTCCATCAATTTTTGCTTCAAATGATTTACAATTTTTATTATCATGATAAGAAATAATTGAGATGAATTTGGCTTTTCTATTTTTTTTTAAAAGGTGTAAAATTCCTTTGTTACCAATTGTTTTGAAGACATATGAAGAATATGGTCCAGGAAATCCACCTAGTGAATCTATGAAAAGTCCATCATCTTCTATTATTATCGGTTTTTTACATTTTTGAAATGCTTGTATCGCTTTTTTAGATGCAATTTCTTTGAGAGAAGAAGATTGAATTTCTTCAAGATCGTATTTAAAAAATTTAAGATTAATATCAAATGACTCTAAAATTTTTTTTGCTTCTTGATATTTGTGAGGATTTGATGATACAAAGAAAAGATCAGATGACTGTTGCATATCTTCCTCTACTTTCAATATCAGATACTGAATGCATAATTTTTGAATAGGTTATAGTACCAACTACAGATTTGTAGCCAGAAATAAAATTTTTCCATGCAGATTCCATGATTTTTGCATGTGCGCTGTTAAGAATTTCTTTTATTAATCGTAAATCAACAGCATGATCTTCAGATTTGATTGTTTTCTGCGATAAACCAAAATCAATCACATATACTTTATTTTTGTATAAGATAAAATTTGAGGTTGTTAAATCACCATGCATAATACCATTTTTATGCATAATTCCAACTAGTCTACCAATTTCCTTGGATAATTTAATTATCTTCAAATCAGGTAAATCGTGAACAGGTATGCCAGGAATTTCTTGCATTAGAATAGATGAATTTGTTAAATTTACAAAGTATACAAGCGGAGTTGGAATTCCAAATGACTTTACTTCTGAAATTGTTTGAGATTCTTTAATTGTTCTTTGTTTCCGAATTTTTGCATCAAGAATAGAATTACGATATGATTTTGTCTTTCTTATTTTCAATATTGATGGTAAATTACTCCATTTCGTAAGATAGATATCTGCTTCTGCGCCTTTTTTTAGTAGCTTCATAAAATAGATAATTGAAATGTTATAATTTAGAGTTATTTAACATAATTTTCATTAAAATTATAACCTAGAGATACGGGTAAAAACGAATCATGGAAGATGGAGAAAAGAGGTTAAAGCAGGAAGATTGTAACGAAGATAAACTCGGTGCAGGAATCTTAACTTTAACTAATAAAAGATTGGCTTTTGATAAGACAAAATCACGAATGATGGACTTTTCAAAACGTTTTGGAGATACAGTAATGGATGTTTCACTAAATGATGTAGACAAAGTTTGGAAAGAGGGACGACTGATAAAAAAAGTATGTTTTACTTCCAAAACAAAAGAAGGTGAACAGACATACAAGTTTGGAGTTTTTAATACTAAAGATTGGCTAAAAAATATTGAAAATGCCATAAAAGAGCATAAAAATCAATAATCTATTTTAACTGAATCTAATCGCCATGATTGTTGTACAAAGGTTTCTTCAATAGGAACACCGCTTTTTACTTGAGATTCTAGCAATCCTGTCCAACATATTTGACTACCACAGTCACCTGCATATTTTTGAGGGGCAATAAAAAATTTGCAAACATGTCTTTTACAAACATCTTGTAGCATTTCAGACAATCTTTTATTTGCAGCAACACCACCAACAATTAGCAATTCTTTTTTTCCAGTAAAAGATAGTGCTCTTTCTACTACTTCACTGATCATTGCAAATGCAGTTTCTTGTAATGAAAAACATGCATCAGCTTTACTTTTTTGTGCTATTGGTTTTGATGCAGACAACAATCCAGAAAATGATACATCGTTGCCTTTTACAGAATATGGAAGTAGAACATAATTAGAAGTTGAGGAAGCTAAATCCTCAATATTTTTTCCACAGGGAGATGCAAAACCAATTGATCTTCCAAATTGATCTAGTAGTTGACCTAATGTAATATCCAATGTTTCTCCAAATACTCTCCATTGTTTATTTAGAAATGCAAGAAGCATTGTATGACCACCAGAAACTAAAAGAACTAGTGGATTTTTTGCGCCAGTAAGTAATTTTCCCAATTCAATGTGTCCTAATGCATGATTAACTGGATAGATTGGAATTTTATAATAAGATGCAAGAGAACGTGCTACTACTGCACCTACCCTCAAACAAGGACCTAGACCAGGACCTGCAGCATATGAAATAATATCAAGATCTTTGATTTTAACGCCAGCCTCCTTAAGGCATTCGGATAATACAATGGAGCTATTTTCAACGTGATGCCTTGATGCTTCTCTAGGATGAATTCCTTCGCCCTCAGGTGGGCGATAAATTTTTCTAACATCAGATAAAATTTTTCCTTTATTTTCATTTTTTTCTATTATAGCACATGAGAAAGTGTGAGCTGTGCTTTCAACTCCAAGACCAAGCATATTATCCCCTACTTAATGTTGAAACGATTTTGATCACATCTCCATGTTTCAATTTATGATCACCGCCGATTCTTTGTTTTGTTTTACAATCAATTGCATGTAAAAATCCCTTGGCAATATCAGCATGAATTAAACCTGCCAAATCTTTTGCAGTGGAATCATGTGGCAATAATTTTGCATCAGGTAAAACATCACCATTTTTGTTAGTTAATTTTGTTTCATCTTCTACAGGAAAAACAACAATGAGTTTCAACAAATCAAACACTGCAAGATTTAAAATTTTTTGAATTCCTGTCGAATGAATTTTTGTAAAAACATTGTTTACTAGATCTAGAGCTTTTTGTTGTTGTGGCAGTATTTCTTTATTTTCAACTATAGAAAATTTTTCATCGCCTGATTCATAATGTATCATTCCTGATTTAGAAGCTTTTCGTAATAATAATTCAGTTTCAGCGCTACAGGGAACTACAATCGTATCAGGAATTTTTTTGATTATATCAAGATCTTTACAAAGGTCTGCTTTATTTGCTGCAATGATAAACGGTTTTGTGTTTTTTCTTAATTCCTTAACAAAAGTTTGAATGTCAGAATCGTTCCATTCTTTAGGATTTTTTGAGCTAAGTTCTAGTTTATGTAAAACATCTTGTATTTGATAATCTTTAATTCCCAAACCAGTAAATCGTTTTGCAATTCCATCAGTGAGTTTTGCTCTTTTTTGTTCTATTTCCCTAGTAAGTTTATCCCATTCCCTTCTAAGAATATCTGTAAACCACTGATCAAATTCATTTTCAACAAAATTAACGTCTTCTATAGGATCATGTGTGCCGATAGGAACTGGTTGACCTTGAATGTCAGTTGTTCCAGCAATATCAACAACGTGTATCAAGACTTCAGCTTGCCTTGCATCATCAAGAAATTGGTTTCCTAAACCTTTTCCTTCATGTGCTCCAGGAACTAATCCTGCTACATCAATTAGTTTTATGGGGATAAAACGAGTCCCATTTACACATAGTGGGTTTTGATGTTTAATTTCAAAATGTTTACAGGCGCAATCAGATTTTACATAAGCAACACCAACATTTGGTTGAATTGTTGTAAATGGAAAGTTACCTATAGGGACAGGAGTTTCAGTAGCAGCTGAAAAAAATGTAGATTTTCCAACATTTGCTTTACCTAATAAACCAATTTGCAATACACACAAAAATGCTATTGTACTTATTAGTATTGCAGAAATTGTTTAATTTGGTTCATGTTTGTTTTATAATATGTCAATAGTAATTACTGGAAATCCTGGAGTTGGGAAGCATACTATAGCCAATGAAATTGCCAAGCGGTTAGAATTACAGATATTAGACATAAACAATATCGCTAAAGATTCTGGATTATTTGAAAGAGATGAAGATACAAATGATGTGGATACAGCAGAATTAAAAAAAATAATTAACAAGAAAATTTCAAAATCTACTTTAGTTGTTGGACATTTAGCACCATATGTTTTATCATTAGAGCAAATAAAGAAAATGATTGTGTTGAGAAGAAATCCATATGATTTAATTTCAGTTTATAAAAAAAGAGAGTATTCAGATAAAAAAACTAAAGAAAATACAGGTAGTGAAATTTTAGGAATAATAGCACATGATGCAATAAATCAATTTGGAGTAAAGGTATTTCAGGTGGATGTTACAGCAAAGAGTGTTTTAGAGGTGACAGATAAAGTGATGAGTGTTATCAACGATGAAGATTCAAGTGAAGATGTTGATTGGCTTGATTTAGTAGCAAAACATGATGATTTGAAAAAATTTTTTGCTTATTGATTAAATAACGCTATTATTGAGAATCTGTAACTTGTTTGAGATTTTAAAAAGCGATTTGGCTGGAAGAATTGGTGTTATTCATACAAATCATGGAAAAATTGAAACTCCTGCTTATGTCCCTGTTATTCATCCTGTAAAACAGACTATTCCAGCTAAGAAAATCAAAGAGATTGGTTTTGATTTAGTAATTACAAATGCATACATCACCAGAAACAATTACGGTGACGAAGCCGTAAAAAAAGGAATTCATAATATAATAAATTTTGACGGCGCAATAATGACAGACTCTGGAGGTTATCAGGTTTTAGAGTATGGTGATGTCAAAGTTTTACCACCAGAGATGGCAGAATTTGAAAGAAAGATACTTACAGATTTTGCAATTCCGCTGGATAAACCAACAGGTTATGGATTACCATGGAAAAAAGCTGAATCATATGTCAACCATACTCTCAAAGTCTCAAAGAAGACGCTTGAAGACAGTGAAAGTAATGGTCAGATCTGGATTGGACCAATTCAAGGTGGAGAACATTTTGATCTGGTAGCCAAATCAACTAAAGGTTTAGTCGATATGGGTTTTCAAATGCTAGCTTTAGGTAGTCCAGTTGAATTTATGGAATCATATGAATACAGATTATTAGCACAGATGATTGTAACTGCAAAAAAACAGATGCCGCATTCCATTCCTTTACATTTGTTTGGTGCAGGACACCCATTAACTATACCATTTGCAGTTGCACTAGGTTGTGATACTTTTGATTCTGCATCTTACATGTTATATGCTAAACAAGAAAGGTACATCACAGATGATGGCACAAGAAATCTTTCAGATATTTCGGTATTTCCATGTAACTGTGAAGTATGCTCAAAGTATACGCCTGATGAGTTACGTCAATTAGAAATTCATGAAAAAATTAATGAAATTGCGCTACACAACCTTTATTCAATAAAAAACGAAGTAGATAAAGTAAAACAGGCAATTCATGAAGGAAGATTGTGGGAATATGTCTTAAAAAAAGCAAGAGCACATCCAAAGTTATTTGAGATGATTGATATTTTTACTGAAAATTCAAATTACTTTGAAACATCAACGCCAAAATTCAAAGAAAAAGCCATTTTCCTTTATGGGAAAGAGGATCAGTATCGTCCAGAAGTTCAGTCATACCATAAAACGGTTAGAAAATTCAAGTCAAAGAAAAAAACTTTAATCATAACCAAAGAATCCAATACAAAACCAGCATACTTATCGCATGAGTATTTCTCACTAAAACAAAAGTTCAAAGAGATGAAAAATATTCAAGTTTGCCAATACAGTCCACATTTAGGATTAATCCCACTAGAAATTTCAGATGTCTTTCCGGCATCACATCATGAAACTTCAAGATTAAAATTCAACCCCGCAGAGTTTCCAACTTTTGAAAACACCTGGAATGTATTTTTTAAAAATAATCAATTTTCAGAAATTTATTTTGATAAAACCGATGAATTTTTGAAGTACTATATCAAAATGCTTCCAAAAGATATCAAAAAGAAATCTATTGTTTAAACAAAAATAAGAAAAAAGTGTGTGCTAAAAGATTCTGCTTATAGTGCAGCGTCTTCTGCCCAACCTTTGATGAAGATACCGTTTTTGTGAAGAGGTACTGGTTGTCCAGCTGTGTAATTCATTGGTCTCATCCAAAAGATTGATTTTGTTGGGCATACACCGATGCATGCACCATCAGAAATACATCTTTCTGGATAAAATACAAATGCTTTACCTCTCTTCCAGCCTTCAACAGGTTTTACTCTAAGGACATCAGGACCAAGAGTTGTACAGATTTCTACACATAGTGCACATCCGATACATCTTTGTTCATCAATGTCTGGAAGTATTGCTATTGGCATTACAACATAATGTCTGCTTGGTTGCTATTTAAACCATAATCAAAAATCATAACCCTGTTATGAAATTGATCGGAAATAAAAATGCTAAAAATGAAATAACATCAAGGAAGAAAAATTATCAGTATAATAAAAAACAAAAAGATAACGTGTGTTACACGTTTATTTTCTCATTGCATCAATTTGACCAGAGGTTACCCAGTCAAGTAATTCAGCTGAAGATGGATTTAGGTCTGCTCTCTGTTTCATCAGATTGTTAACCCAGATCCAGTTAAGTTGGTTAAGAAGTGGTTTGTTTGCTTCGTCGCCTGCACGTGTTTTAGCAACTACTGCTTGATCTTGTTGTTTTAACCATTCTTGGAAGCTTCTTCCCATGAGGATCGAGTCTTAGCTTACACTAATTAAAGCTTTTGTAGATTCTATGATAAGCATAATGATCGGTTCTATGCTAAGAAGGTTTTAAGGTAGAGCAAAATTCAATTTATTTCTTGGAGGTTAAAGTTTTAGGAGCAGCCAATGAGGTAGGGCGTTCAGGTTTTTTGGTAAATTGTAATGGAACAAATTTGTTATTAGATTATGGAGTATTATTTGGAAAACGTGGATCGCCACCAGAATATCCACTTCATGTAAAACCAAAAGATCTTGATGCAATTATCATTACTCATGCCCACCTTGATCATTCAGGAAATGTTCCATCATTATTTGTCAGTGGCAATACAGACGTTTATGCGACACCACCAACTTTTGATTTAACAAGATTACTCATAGAAGATATGCTGAAAATTACAAAAGATGCTCAACCGTTTGGACAGCCTGAATTAAACAATATGATGCGAAATGCAAAAGAGATAGGATTTAGACAAAAAATTACTAAAGGCAATGCAACTTTTGAATTAAGAGAGACAGGACATGTAATTGGAGGAGGTTCTGTATTAGTAGAATCTCAAAAGAAACGACTTTTCTATACGGGTGATATCAAAACACATGGCTCAAGAATGCTTCGTGAAGCAGATTTGGATGTAGGAGATATTGATCTTTTAATCATTGAAAGCACATATTCACAAACAGAACAAAAACCTAGAAAAGAATCTGAAAAAGAATTAATTGAATTTGCAAATGAGGTCATGGATAGAAAAGGAGTATTATTTATCCCATCATTTTCAGTTGAACGTTCTCAAGAAATGGCATGTATTTTAAGAAGTTCAAACTTTAAACACAAAATCATAATGGATGGAATGGCACTAAAAGTAAATGAAATAATGTTTAATCATCCAGAATATCTAAGAGATCCAAAAGTGTTTGCAGATGCAATCAATGAATCAGTTGCAATAAGAGATCATGAAAAAAGAAAGCATGCTTTGGAGGAACCATGTGTTGTTATTTCACCTGCTGGAATGCTAGTAGGAGGTAATGCAACATATTATTTGCAAGAGCTTTCATTTAATAGCAACAACGGAATTGCACTTGTATCATACCAAGGTGAAGGAACTCCTGGGAAAAAATTACTAGATACAGGAAAAGTATCCACCCGAGGAAAAGATCTAAGAGTTGCTGCAGAGGTAAAACAATTTGAATTTTCAGGTCATGCAGATCGAAATGAACTTTTTGAAATAATTGAAAAAATCAAAGGTAATCCTAAAGTCTTAACAGTTCACGGAGACTCTGAATCATGTAAAAAATTTGCTCAGGAAATTCATGAGAAATTTGGTTTCGATACACATGCTCCAGATGTAAATGAGATAATTACTATCTGAGATGATAGATTATAGTACAATTAACATAGAAAATACAATAAATAGTGGGCAAGTTTTTCTTTGGAAAAAACAAGATGATTTTTGGTATGGTGTTAATGGTCAAGATATTTTAAAAATAAATAATTCAGGAAACATCATATCATATAGTAGTAAAAAATATGATTTTTTTAGAAGTAATGATGACATTGAAAAAATAATTAAATCAATCTCAAAAGACAAAACAACAAAACTCGCTGTAAAAAAATATCTCGGATTAAGATTGATCAGACAAGATCCATTTCAGTGTTTTATATCATTTATTGTTTCTTCAAATTCCAATATTCAGAAAATTAAATCAAGTCTAGAAAAAATCTCGATAAAATTTGGTACAAAGATTAAATTTGACAACCAAGAATTTTACAGTTTTCCAGAGCCAATTAAAATAGCAAATGCGTCTATTCAAGAAATTCAAAGTTGTGGTGTTGGATATAGAGCAAAATTCATTATTGATGCAGCAAAAATGGTAGAATCAAAAGAGATAGATTTTGAACATCTTAAAAAATTAAATTATCATGATGCAAAAGAGACAATTCTAACAGTACCGGGAATTGGAAATAAAGTTGCAGATTGTGTTTTGTTATTTTCACTTGACAAGACAGAAGCATTCCCATTAGATACTTGGATGATTAGAATTTTAAAAAAATATTATTTAGAAAAATTTGAAATTGAGACAAAATCAATTACAGAAAAACAATATAACATATTACATGAAAAAATTGTAAATTATTTTGGCCCATATGCTGGATATGCACAGCAATTTTTGTTTAAAATGGAAAGAGAAAATTACCAGAAAAAATGGTTGTAAACCCTTAAAATGACAATTAATTTTTAGATTCTTGGGCTGGTAGCTCAGCTTGGATAGAGTGCTGGACTTCTAATCCAGTGGTCAAGGGATCGAAGCCCTTCCGGCCCGTTTTAACAAAATTATTTATGCAGACTCAAATAGTTTGTTTACGTGAAAGATATTGAATTTGAGTTGAATCCTAAAGAGATTCATCCAAAGTCCGAGATAAAGGGGGTAATTGTTGTATCATATCCAGGCAGATATGACGGAGTAGTAATCAATACACAAATTTTAGATTCAAATGAACACATTATCTACAAGTCATACAATGGAAAAAAAATATCACAAAATGTTGCACGATTATTCATCAGCAAAGACGTTATGCCTGAAAATAAAGCAGATTTTACGGCAATAATAGAATTTGAACCAAAAAAGATACATGAGATAAAATTCAGAGCATCAATTATTGAACAACATAAAGAAATTGAAAGTAAAATAATATTTGCAAAATATTCTATCTAAAATCTTTGTTTTGTAATTTCCAGTTTACCTTTCATCCATGGATGTGGTTCACAATGATATTCTATTACTGTAGGTTCTGTGAAAAGAAACTCATAATCATATCCAGGTTTTATAACACCTTGTGAACCAAAGACACCACTGTAAGAATCTTCAGTTCTATGATCGGGTGTAACTGTATGTGCAGTGGTATCAACATTTTTCCAAATAACTTGATTGTCTATTCCTAACTGTATATTTACTAATTTTGGTACATAATTATCCTGTTGGGCAGAACTAGCAGAGCCTTCAATTATTTCAATAATGGTCTCTTTGACAGGATGTAAAATATGTTCATCAACAGATGGTTTCAATAAAGATTCTGGAAGATAAAATGATGTGTAAAAAACTACTCCAACAGATACGCCGATAATTATTGCCATAACTCCAATGCCATATGCATGACTTGATGTTGCACTCAACGATTTTTGTAGGTCTTTAGAGTTCTTATAAAGCTTTTTTAGAATTTTGAAAGGTTATGGTTTTTTTAGATCTGAAGAACCTAAATCTGGAATTGTATTAGTACCAACTCCCAAATCAGCTTGAACTTTTGGCGGTGTAATTTGTGGAGCAAGTTCTTTTGTTTCTTTCTTACTATCATCTAATGATTTTTCTTCTGGAAGTTTTCCACTAGTTGGAATTGATTGTGGTAGCTCCTTTGGTTTTTCTTCATGTATAGGTGTAGGTGGTGGTGGAGGGGCATTCTTTGCTTGGTTTAGTCCATATCTGTAAAGATGGAAGAATCCAGCAAACACTATCAAGATTATTCCTATGAAAAATAAAGAGATATTTTTCATTCCTGTCAAGGCTGCATTATATGCTGCAATGTTTAGAAATACTTGGAATGCCAACAGTGCAACAATTAGCCAATTGATCCATTTTTGTGATAGATTAATTGTTGCCACTTTCTTTGGACCCTTGTCTTTTGCAAGTTTAGCTTTTCTTTCAGATTCTTTTGCAAGTTTGATCATCATATATGAGAATCCAAATCCTAGTGGAACTAACAATATCATTACTGTGTATAGAAACACTGGATCAATTACCAAACGCTCTACTAGAGGAATAGTAGTGTCAGATGGAATATAGAATCCCCAATATGTTGTAACCATGATTTGAGCTATTCCAGTAATACCAAATGCAGTAATTATTGGACGATCTTTCCAAGAGAATTTTTTATATCGATCAATAAATGGAATCAGTAAAAATGACGCAATGAAAAGTCCAGGCCACAATACACCTGTAACAAACTTGTCATACTGAGTTCTCAAAAATGCATAGAGGCCTGTAAGATACCATTCAGGCACAGTGATTCCAGGTGGAACAGTTGGTTCAAACTTGAATCCCATATCAATTGGAAACACGCCACCAGTTATCAGAATCGCACCACCGATTGCCATAACCATGGGTACATCAAACACAAGAAATCTTGGAAAGTGTACAGCCATCAGTCCAAGCATTACAAGAGGTAAGAGAAACACATGTTGTGCATAAAATCGTAACACAAAGTCTGAAAACCCACTACCAAACATCGCATCACGGATTGTCGGTCCTGCTATTGGAATTGACGTGGTAAGAGATGCAGCTATACTAATTGCAAGTTCTGCCCTTTCACTAAATATCACATCATAACCAGTAAAAGCTTCAAGAATTGTAACGGTTCCAAGAATTACACCAGTTGCCCATAAAATTTCATTTCTAATTTTGTATCTTCCACTAAAGTATTGGTAATACATATGTAAAATTGCTAAAAGAACCATGGCGTTGGATCCATGATAATGAATATTTCTAATGTGAAAACCAAATGGGACTTCATCATTGATGAACTTTACACTATCCCATGCTCTATCCAACATTGGTTGATAATAAAACATTAGAAGTGCACCTGAAATTCCAAGAATTACAAATACAACAAATGTAAGCATCCCCAGAAATCCAAATGGACTTACAAACCTAGCAGGAAATGAAAATTTAATTGCAGTAAAGATTGTTCTGTCTAGTCCATCCCAGAGCCAATAAAAAAAGGCAACTGCGCCAGTACGTCTATGAAGCGAAACGGCCATATCCAATTACTCCATTGTCATTCACACCCCATGTTGGCGGTAAAACCCATAAAAAGCCATCTGCATCAGCTTCAAAATTTAATTGTGCCAATGTGTCTGATGGTGCAGCTTGTAATGATGCAGGTCCAGCAAATGCGGTTCCTGTTGTAGGATCATACATACTTCCATGACAAGGACATTCTCCTCTCTTTCGTCCTTCTTCAGGCCAGTATTTCCATAAACACCAAAGATGAAGACACACCATACTGTATGCCCTAAAAGCTGAAACATTTTGTTGTTCTCCTCCAAGTTCTTTTGGCAATCTAATGAACTGCCATTTTCTAAATGCCTCTGCATCAAGTGCAGGATCACCAGTACTTGGATATGTAATTACTTCAGCATGGTTAAGTGGAAATGTTTTGACGTTTGCTTGGGTACCATCAGGCAAAATGACTTTAACTTTTTCTAGAGTTGCCTGTGAAGGATTTGGCATGAAATTTCCAAATGGAACAAAAGGAGCAAAAGCCAACCCAGTGCCTGCAGCCCCCATTAACTTTAGAAAATCCCTTCTAGATAATCCGCCAGACTTTTTTGTCCCCTGCTCAGACATTCAAGCTGTCGTACTCGCCAAATTGCTTATAAACCTTATTCAATAATTTGTTGGTTTTTGTCTAAGAATCAAAAATAGAACAATTCCGATCGCAATCCCAACTCCAATGCCAATAGATAATCCAACATTAAAAGATGAATTGTCATCATTATCAGTTATTATAATTTGAGAATCATTTGTTATGATTTGAGAATCATTTGTGATGGTTTGATAATCATTTGTGATGGTTTGAGAATCATTTGTGATGGTTTGATCAATAAATTCAGAATTAGTTTCGTTTTTGAGAGTTGACATAATTTCTGTATTATTTAATTGAATTTGGGATGGTTGATTTTTTGAAGAAATGTTTGAAAATTTAGCGGCAAGTGTAATTGACTCTGTAGTTTCATTTCCACCAAACAATGTAGTATGAGCTAAAAGAGAGTATGTTCCTGTTTGATTTATTGGAACATAAAGTACAGTAGAATTATTATCTTTATTTTTTACTGGATAGAAACCGCCTCCTTGACTAAAAACAGAATTACCTAACCAATCAAGTGAAGGCCAACCTAGAAAATGACCAAATACTCCTGATGGCATATTAGATTGAATTATTCTTCCTTTAGGATCAACAACAAATACTGACAAGTTTGTGTCATCAGATTTCCAAGATAGTTCTATTGCTGCAGAATTTATCGAGTCATCAACTACATCAAAATAATATTGTCTCCAATCACCTGCCATGTATCTATTTGTCATATCAAATGCGCCTTTGACATAACCGTTACCATAAAGAATATCATCACTTTGCTTTCCATCAATTAATACAAGTGAATCTTTTTGATTAACGGGTTCTTTAACAACAAATGATATCGGGGCATTTACAGTATGATTTTTTCCTTCAAATGATATGAATCCTTGATAGTTACCAGATTGAAAATCATTTGGCGCAATTAACGAGACATTTAATTTGGCAACATCGTTTGCAGGAACAGTAATTGTTTCAAACTCTGGCCAGATTACAGACCATTTATCTTTTTGATAATAGCTTGCAGATAATGTGTATTCCATTGAAGTTGAATTTTGTTTTGTGTCACCTATATAGTAAGAGTATCTAGTTGGAGTAGGATATACGCCGACTAGCGGAGTTCCTTTGAATTTTTCATTTGGTTCAGAAATTCTAAGTTCTTGAACTGTTCCCCATGATCCAGCTCTGCTAACCATTAACAATTCATTGCTAGATATATTGGTGTCACTGTTTTTATCAATCCAATCATAAAGATATAATGAAGAAATTTTCATATCATTTGCATAAAGAATATCAGTTTTATTCATAAAATTATCAAATGGGAAATTAAGATTCAATATCATTAAAGACGATTCAGTTGGAATTGAATTACTATCAAAAAATTCTCCTAATTCTTTAGGGTTTTTTATATCTGATAACTTGATATAGTTTGGAATGAACGCATCTGATTTGTTTAGTATGGAATCTTTTTGTTGTACTTTAGTTGTTCCATCATATAGAGTATTTTTGATCAAAGTCATTGTAGTTGGTTTGATTGATAATTGAATTGGCTTTTCAGTTGGATTTTTAATTGTAAAAGTTGTTTTACTAGATTCTCCAGGATGTAATTGGCCTGCAAACCAACTTGTCATAGGCATGGTTTTTGTTGGAAATTCAAATTTCTCAAATCCAAGTGATGTAGAGTTGATTGTTTCAAGTGGGGATTTTAAAATTTCTTTGATATTATTGTATGATGCATCATTGTAAACAATAAATTTTTCATCCTCACCGTTTACAAAACTTAATGCAGCACTTGCATCCACTAATCCAGCTCCTTGAGTAAATGGATCATTTTTAAGATCTTTAGCAGTAGACATTAAGATATTTTTGATTGTAAAAGAATCATATTCTTTTGATTGTTTGTTTAGGCCCTCCATTAAAAGTGCTGCACTTCCAGAAACCAGAGGTGCTGCCATACTAGTTCCTCCAAATAATGAAAAAGATTCATCCTTTGAATCTTTTTTTGTTTTAATAACATTAGATGGTGTAAAACCATGTGCTCCAATACTCATCAAATCAGGTTTTGGATCACCAATGATTCCAGGACCCCTACTTGAAAAATCTACTACATCATTAAAGTGAGAAGTGCCATTACCAAATCTAGGTTGATCCTTAAACGGACCATATCCAACAAAGACATTGTTTGTGGTAGCCCCTACTGTAATTCCAAATGGAGAAGAGTTTGGCATTCCAATTGTTCCATATCCATGTCCAGAATTTCCAGCACTAGATACAATTGTTATTCCGGGATAATTATCATCAAGTGAATGAGGGGTAGCAAGTATGCTAAGTATTATAGAAAGAATATCCATTCCAGGTGCAGAATTAAATGATGGAAAATTTGAGATGCCCCAGCTGTTGGAAATTATATCTACTCTTGGTTTTCCAGTAAAATTCCAACTATGATCATTACTGTCAAAACCAGATAACCACAACCATGCATAAACAGTATCACCTACCCACAATGATTTTACAGGTACAATTTTTGCACCTGGTGCAACACCTGTGATAGTAAATTTACTGGTATTGTTGTAAATGTCATATGTCTGATTACCTTTTGATGTAATAGAAGAAGCACTTGATGTCCCATGTCCTACAAAATCAGTCATCACTCCAAAAAACATTCCTTTAGAATCAAATGCAGGCAATAAAGTACCATTAATTGCATTTAGTGTTTTATTAATGTCTGATGTTTTGTTTTGAATCACGCCATAAACATCTAGTACTTGAGCACCGACTGTTCCTGCACTATAATCTGCTTTACCATCACCATTTGAATCATAAACAAGAAACTCATTTCCACTTCCTAAAACTATAGGTTTTTCATCAGTAAAATCAAAATCATATTTTGGTCTCTCTCCTGATTTTAAATCAAATCGAGTATAATCTTCCCAAGATGTACTCATATCAGGAATTATAGTATCGTAAACTCCAGCTGTATTAGAATCAACTACAAGTATAGGTACTACTTGTATTCTTGCTAATGGTCCTTCTAAACCCCCCTGATACATTACACCTAAATGGTAAATTCCACTTTTTGATTTGATATAATTTCTATTATCACTACCAATTTTCATATCAATATCTAATATTCCACTAAAGATTGGAGCATTTCCAGATTGTGGAAAAAAAGAGTTGTAAATTGGAATTGTTGTTCCTTTACCATTTTGAGAGATGTTTAAAAAAATTCCATCTCTTGTTTGATATACAGATGAAGTCATTCCTTCTGGAAGTGGTTTTGTGTTGTTTCGAATGATTCCATCTTTATCAATGAATGCAAAAAAAGTGGAATTTGTAAGAATTATTCCTTGTCCATCTGCATCAAGCATGATGGGATGATTGTTTTTGTCTCTAGCTAAAGAACTTCGTATATCAAGATTTGAAAAATCAACACCAGTATCTACTATTCCTATTTTAATTCCTTGTCCATTTACGTCGTATTTTGTTTGTGCCAAAGTAGATCCAGTTATTTCTCCAATTCTTGATGCATCAAGAATAGATGTATCTGAATGAAAGTCTAGTTTGAAATCTTCTATTACATTATATCCTTTAGAAACGAAATTTGAAATGGAATTTTCTGGAAGTACTGCAACATAAAAAAATCCTCCACCAGATTCAATCCCATAAAGAGAATTGTTTTTTAAAAAACTGGATTCGTCAGAACCTGTTCCAAAAATAATGTACCGCTTAAAATTATTTTGTTTAAAAAAATCTGAATCTATTTTTATAATATCAGAATTAAATAAAACAGAATTGTTTGTTGACATCTCATTTTCAAGAGGTAGATCTCCACCTACATATGCATAAGAATTTACAAGCATTCCTAAAACAAGAAGAACGCTAAAAAGAATCGCCGCTTTGGGCATTATGATAAATTTTTCCTTTCTTGCATTATTATAACTATCTTCTTCTGGCAAGTATTGCAATTTGAAGTGCTACAATGATTCCAATTGATGCTACAATTGGGAAAAATAGCGAGTTTAGTTGAGATGATGCCTCTTCAATGTTAGACACAGAATTTGATACTGATGTTACACTTGCATCAATATTAGTACTGGCGCCCTCCAACGTAGATCCAAATCTCTCAATTTCAGATTGCAATGTGTCTAATTCATCTGATGTTTCTTTTAAAATTGAATTTAGTTCTATAATTTGATTTGAAATTCCACCCAGATCCTGACTTAGAACATTAGTTGCAACAGAAGCATGCGATATTGTTCCTTGATTAAATGATACTACATGAAAAACATATGTTCCTTCTTCTTTTGGAATATAATCTAGATAGTATAATCCTTGATGAAGTGTTGAAAACGCATTAGATATTGTTTCTACCTTTCCTGAAGGTAAGTGAATGTGAGTTGTTTGAAGTAATTCTTTTGGATCATCACCTATTAACAAACCATCACTTGTAGTTTGTACAAATATTCTAAATGGATTATTTATTGCTGCAGTCTCTGGAGCAAACACAGATGTGAGTACATGTCGCTCTATTGGTATTTCCATCAAGTCTGTTGTAGATGTAAATTTTACATCTAATTTTTGAGAGATTCCATTTTGTTCAGTACTGATTACCTCTATAGTATATGTGCCAAATGGAAAACTGGAAGTTGGTTTTGGCCATATTAGTAACACATGATTAAAAGAACCATCATCAGTAGTAATTAATTGATCAAACCCTACGATAGTATCATCAGGTGAAAATAATCTAATTATCAAAGTTTCATTTGGGTTACCATTACCATACACAAAAAGAGGTTCGCCTTCTGAGTATACTTGATTGGTTGCAGATAATTTTAATTCAGAATATGCATTATTTACAGGAATAATCAATAATAAAATAAAAGACAATAACAAAATTTGTGATTTCAATTTAAAATAATTGGATAATATCTCCTAGATATTGCTTCTGGAATTATCTATAACTTACGTTAAGTGTTGATTCAAAAAAAAGAAAAAAAGGAAAATGTGAACTAGTTTCTTACTGTACGATTATTGTCGTAGTTACTGGTGGTGATAATGCCGTTGGATTATCAACAGATTCCCAGACAAATGCAGTGGCAGTATAAGTGCCAGCGTCAGTTGGGATCCATGATAAAGCAGGGCTGAATGATTGACCAGCGGATAATGAACCTGTAATCCATGCTAGTGAGACTGTAACACCGTTACCATCCTGAATCTGTACCAAGTAGGCAAATGCTTGCTCTCTATCCTGACCATTTGCTAGGTCGGCAGTTATTTGCACCTGTTGATCAACGTTAACAGCGCTTAAGCTGTTACCGAATGCGTCAACAACTCTCAAGTTAGCAGCTGGTGCTCTCTCAAGAGGTGGTACAACCGTACCGATTAGCGAAGTGGCAGTAATATCAAGTTCATCTGCTGTTGTGTATGGATTAGGCAATGTATTGTCTGAATATTCTGCAGTGACAGTGTCACCTTCTGCGACTCTGAGTCTGTGACCAGATGATTCGTCAGTAGTTGTGAAGAACACAGTACCTTCGAATATTCCGGTTGCCTCATTAGTCTCAGTTACAGTTAGATCAATACCTCCGGCATCGGAGTCAGACCACACGTCAGCGTTGAAATTATCAACTGCTTCTGGGTTTAAGTTCATATCTGGATCAATTACTCTTACAACACCTGTACCGCTTGCTGGGTAGCTTGCTTCAAGCCACTGAACCTCACCAATATTCCATCTGATTAATGCTGAGCCGACAATAGTCTCATCCTCTGAGAATTCAAAGGAGATAGTTATGCCGTCATCATCATCAGCTGGCAACAGTCCATCTGTTGGACCAGTACCAGAAGGAGAAGTGGTTGTTACATCATTACCGTTAGTACCAGTTGTGGTATCGCCATCAGCATTATGTGTAAAGCCGGTAAGAATTACCTCACCAGTGAAAATGCCTGTGTCAGTACCAGTTTCGACTAGTTTGTAGTTGTTGAGTTTGTTACCTCTAGTTGAGACCTTTATTGGGTCTTCATTAGTGTCACCAATCTCATCGACTAAGTTGCTATCGAAGTTGTGATCTGGGGCTACAATAGTAATGTATACTTTATCAGTCCATGTGTAAACTTTTTGGTCAAGCTCTACAGTTGCTCCGAAGTTCGAAGTAAAGAGTGTCAAGTTGACATCTTCGTCTTCATCACCTACGTAGTCAGATCCGGATGGACCCCAATCGCTGTACTCGAGAACAATTTCTTCTCCTCTTTCTAGTTTATCACCGTCTAATTCAGATGGAATTTCGACGACAATCTGGAAGATTCCAGTACTGTCACCTGTTTCTCTAAAGTTAGATGGTTCTGGGTCGAAGTTGGCTCCTTGTCCGTCAGCGTCACCCATGGTAACGGTTGCGGCATCAGAGTCCCATTCAATTAAGTCCAAATCATATGTCTCAGCCTGGTCATTGTCCAAATCGAAGTCTGGTTCAATGAGGGTCAAGATCATGTCGGATCCAATAATATACACTGATTTGTCAGATTGTAATACACCGTTTCTTAGGTCAAAGGTAGCAGAATCAGTTACAGTATTGATATCACCTGATGCATCAGCTGGATCAGTGTATTCTACTTGGAGAATATCTCCTTGTAAGATACAATAATCACCAGTAGTTGCGGCAATATCAAATCTGTCTGTTTCGGCGGTACCTGCACCATCAAGGTTAGTCCATACACTTGTTGTGCTTGGACAAACAGTACTTGCTGGACCATCGGTATATCTAATGACTATATCAGATTCAAATATTCCTGCATCTGGTGCAATTTCGCCCATTGGACCAAATTGTCTGACATCTTTAAGATTTACATTATTGGTATCAATTGTACCAGCTAATGCTTCTGGACCACCAGCAAAACCAAGGACTACTGTTGAAGAACCTCTTAATACAGAGATCTTAACAGGTCCGTTACCGGCTGTACTGTTGGTTCCTATAATGTCTTCACCACTTGCGGATGTATTGAAGTCTGGATCATTAACTCTGATGTGAATTGCTAGATCTCCGCTACCAATAAACTCACCAGATTGAAGTCCTGAACCAGAACGTGATGTTCCAGCTGTATTCTGTCCAGTTTGATGGATTGGGAATATGGATCTTCCATCTGGGGTTGTATCAGTATCAGTGGTAAAGTCCGTTGGGACACCAAATGGTACTGGGTAAACGGTTCGATCAAGACTGACGGATCCGGTGTTAGCGCGAACGCCTGCACCATCAGTTACTTCAATGACTTCACCAGATGCATCTCTAAAGTCAACATAGTTGACTTCAATATCGAGACCTGTGACAGATTCAGATGTTGTTGCACCTGATCTACACCATGCTCCTGGGATTTGGAAATCACCAATAAAGATACCAGTTTCAGGTCCAGTTTCATATATAGTGAATCCGGTTGCACCTAATCCTGTATCTGTTACACCTGCATTCGACAAGGATGTCGCACATGCACTGTCTACTGGTGTAGTCCATTTTTGATCATCAAAAGTGACATCTAATAACCTACCAAGATCATCTCCGGTAGATAGTACTGTTGATGTAGAATTGCTTCCAACAACATCACGTAAACTACCTCCGTCGGTAATAGTAGTATAGATATCAATTAAGTCAGAATCGACGTTAAGATCTAAGTCTTGTAGTGTAATTATAACTGTGTCAGCATTCTTGTATGACTCTGCATTCAAAGATACAACACCTGAGTGACTTGGAGCTGCCTGTTGATCAGCAACTTGAGTTGTAACACCATCTGCACCTAAGTCATTATAGTTGACTCTAGGTGAATCTTCATCAGTTAGATCTTCAATGACGATGAAGTTTGGATCATCGGCAATTAAAGTTAGGTCTGAGTAGGTGTTTACGTCAAGTATGTTTAGCTGATTAATCATGATAAACTCCAAACTACCTGCAAAGGTAGATGTGTTATCACCAGTTTCTTCTGCTTCAATTCTTACAATCTGGTTAGCTATTCTGTCTCCAGCTGCTAAACCATCATTCAAGTATCCAAAGGAAACAAAGTCTGCTGTAATAGCATCAGTACCGGGGGTTGTAATTACACCACCTGCTACGCTGCTAATTATCAACAAACCAACACTGTTAGTTGAAGGAGTGCTAGTTGAGTTGAATATTTGTGCGTTTGTAGCGGTTGTATTGAGTAATGTTAAGCTTTGTGGGTTAACATTATCTCCGAGTAACAAACCACCGATAGATACATTGTTAGACAATATTCCGGTTGAAGTGTTGATAATAGTACCTGTGCTATTCAATAGATAAACATCAAATGTACCTGTGGTATTCAAACTTCTAACATCTAAGTTAAGGAAGTTAAAACCATGGAAAGTACCTGCAGATGGATCTCTAATTGTGTTTTTCAGCTCACCATAAGTTGATCTAAAATCTATGATAAGAGCGTTAGTTGCACCTGCACCAGCTGTTGGAGTGACGATTCCTCGTTCACTAAATTTGTCAACAGCTAAGGTTGCAGTAGCATTGGTACCTGTTGCGCCACTAAGTTCTATGTTAGTGCCGGTAGGTAATGCAGTGAAAGTAGTCCAAAGAGCTTTTGCAGCTGTTGAACTTCCTGTGCCGTTTTCACCCAATGTGAATGGATCACCAGTTTGAAGTGCTGGGATCAATGTCACATTAGTATCAAACAAGTCAAGGTCTTCATCTGCTCTACTGTTTTTGTTAGCATCACTATCAACGATGATTACTGGAATCTCTTCGCCAGAGGTCCATTCAGCATCTGTTGGTTGTATATCGACTGTTGCAAAGCCAAATCCTACAAGAATTGTTCGTGGGGTCGCATTATAATCAACAGTTGCAGAGGTTCCCCTTGCTGCATTACTGGTGATCTTTAAAACAGAGACATCTGATTCATCATATGTACCAAATATGCCGCTGTTTGGACCTTGTTCAGTAAGTGTTACTGGCACCGTATTTGCACCCAATTGTCCGTGTAATCCTGTACCGTTTACTGTGAATGCAGATGCAAGATTTGCATCTGTTCCAGCTTCTAATACAGTATCACCGTTATCTTGGAGTGTAAGTACTGGGTTTGTAGCACCTTGTTTGTTAATGTTAACTAACAGTCTACAGTTATCTTCACACATCAGTGAAGCTAAGACTGAGTCAACATTAATCACACCGGCTGCTGCTGCATCGCCATCCCGATCGCCATTCTCATTGAATACTTGGTAGTATGTACCTTTGCTAGTTGCATTGGTTGCATTAGCACCAAATGTCCAAGAATCTTCATCAGTTGGGTCAATGTTTAACCATAGATCTGTTACTGTTGTATGAACTTGGGCTTTTTGCGGATAAGTTGTTCTATCTAAAGATACACCGGCAAATTGGTCAACTGTATCAAAAGTAAGTGTTGTTGTTTGAACACCACCACCTTTGTTATATTGAACTACAACGTTTCCACCTGCACTTAGAGTATAGAGTTGTATAAATGGCCATACATCTGGATCAATTTGTATTTGTCCAACGTTAGTTGAATTTGGAAATGCATTTACATCTTTTTCTTCACGGATTACATTTTGTGTATCCTGTGCTGTGAAAGAGAATGCAGTACATGTTGCAAATGCAGCTGTACCATTGGAACCACCAGGAGCATTTGCACCAGTTGCGATACCTACGGTATCAGTAACGGATACTACTGGACCTGTTGCGGAACCAATGTTTGTTGCTGGACCACAAAATGTACCAAAGTCAAGACCTTCACCTGCGGTATTACCCACAACTGTTTGGTCTGCTGTTTGTGCCATTGTCTTATCTGCAAAGTAACCATACCAGTTACCATCTACGGCTTGAACCATTCTAAGGCTTTTGCCGTTTACGGTAATGTTTGGTTCACCTTTACCCTCATCAGTGTCATTGATATCAGAATCTATTACCACGACCTCAATTACTTGAGGACCTGACATGTAATTATTGAACTGCGAGTTTTCTGCGGAAACAAATAGGTTAGCGTTGGCTGCATGTGCTACTGGCATCATAGATGGAGCAGCAAATGTCAAACCACCGGCTAACATAATTGTCATTAATGTAAGACTAGTTATTTTTCGTCCTATTTCGTTATTCATGTTATTGGTTTTTCTCTTTAAAATTTGTATATAAGGCTAATGGACGAATTGTCCACAATTAGACAATTTTTTAAGATTTTTTTATCATATTATTAGATTTTATGAAATTATTAGATATATGTAACATAAAATTTATACTTTTAACTTTTTTCTATAATATGATCGATGTATTTTGTATCTTTTTACTATAATTTATGAAATTTTTATAGGCTAGTTTTTGTACTCAATTCCCTACCAAGCAGACTTTTATATAATAATATGGCATCATTTTCATCTTTTGAGCCAACTATTACTGCTGAACCTTTTTTCATAAAACTTACAGAGAGATCATTTGTCCGCAATGATAGCCCCAAGTCACCAAGATTTTCTACTATGAATCCTTGCTTTTTTGCGATGTTAGAAACTATAACAGTATCAACATCAAATGTATCAGTAGGAGTTACAGAGTAAGTTCGCTTTCCACGATTTCTTCCACATAGTTCTTCTAAGATCAATTCTTGTTTTGGTACAGATGTAATTTTTCCTGTTCCACAAATCGGACACTCTTCAGCTCGAAATGTTCTGGTACTTGTAAAATCAAGATTCTCCAAATCAATGTGAAGAATTCTTTGTGACAGACTAGGTTTTTTTCCAGTAATGATTTTTACAGCTTCAGATACTTCTATTCCACCAACAATAGAAAGTATGGACGGATGAACTCCTTCAATGCTACAAGTTGGCATTGTGTCTTCATTTAGTTCAGGAAACATGCAATAGTAACATGCAGATTCTTTTGGTAAAATAGTAAATGCTTGTCCTGACACTCCTACTGCTGCACCAGTAACAAAAGGAATTCCAAATTTTACACATGCATTATTTAGAGCATATCTTGCATTAACACTGTCAAGTGCATCAATTACAACATCGCATCCTTCTACAACTTCAAGTGCAGTGTAATCGTTTACTGAAACTGCCAAAGATTCTATTTTACAATCAGGATTTAGTTTCTGTAATTTTTTAGCTGCAACTTCTACTTTAACTTGGCCAACATCGGATTCATCAAACATTGTTTGTCTATGTAAATTAGATAATTCTATTACATCTCGATCAACAATTCTCAGAGTACCAACACCCATTGCAGCTAGTCTTGATGTTATTGGATTTCCAAGTCCACCTACACCTACAACACATACTTTGGAATTTTTTAGCTTTAATTGTCCAGTATAACCAATTTCTTCCAACATTACTTGTCTTGAAAATCTATCTAGTTCTTTTGCAGATAATTCATCAGAGCCACCAGCTACTGCAGGTAAGATATATACTTCATCTCCATTATTTAGAACAGTATTCATTCCATCAGAAAATTTTGCGTTTTTTCCATTAATGTAAATATTAATCAAAGAACGCGGAGTTCCATCACCTTCTAAAACTCGTCTCTTAAAGTCATCACCCATGATTTGAGATATTTTTACAAATGCATCAGTAAGTGAATCAGCTGAAATATCTGTTTTTTTTTCTCCACCACCTTGATTTAGCACTGATGGAATTGTAAATATGATATTTGCCATTCTAGTTTACTACCGCCGATATTTCTGTAATGTTTGCTTTCATTACTTTTGGTTTTTGTAATACTTCCATTATTGCCTCAGTAGCTTTTAATCCATTTCCAGTGACATAGCACACTACAGAATCATTTTTGTCAATTTTTCCCTGTTCAATCATCTTTTGAAGCACAGCAACAGAGACGCCACCTGCAGGTTCTGTAAATATTCCCTCAGTTCTTGCCAAAAGCAATATTGCATCTAAAATTTCTTTGTTGTTGCATTCTTCTGCAAATCCATTGTATTGCTCTAATCGTTTCAAAACATATCTACCATCTCCAGGATCACCTATTGCTAAACTCTTTGCAATAGTATCTGGGTTCTCTACTGGGATCACTTCTTTGCTATTTTTCTTAAATGCATCAACAATAGGAGCACATCCGTGTGGTTGTGCTGCTATCATGTGCATGTTTGTTATATCATTTAACAATGAAACTGTCTGTAATTCTTCAAATCCTTTACAAATTGCATTAAGCATTGCACCACTTCCTACAGGAACTATAAGTTGATCAGGGACTTGCCAGTCAAGTTGTTCTGCAACTTCATATGCAA
Organism: Nitrosarchaeum sp. AC2; assembly: GCF_013407385.1. Lineage (NCBI taxonomy): Archaea > Thermoproteati > Nitrososphaerota > Nitrososphaeria > Nitrosopumilales > Nitrosopumilaceae > Nitrosarchaeum > Nitrosarchaeum sp. AC2. The sequence continues at coordinate 1,524,939 of NZ_CP030847.1, forward strand.
GTGTTTTAGAGCCTTCCACATAATGAGAACGCATGTTAATATTTACAATTCCTATTCCTTTACTATCACCAATTTGGGCAGCTATTCTATTTGCATCATCATATGTTCCATCTACTGCAATGTAGTTTGCGCCATAAGATAATGCCTGTGCAATTTTTGCCATCTCAATATTACTTGGTGCAAATACATGACATGGTAATCCAGCTTTTGCGGCATGTGCTGCAGTTGCAGATGCTAAGTTACCAGTAGATGCACAACCAACAGCAGATAATCCAAATTCTTTTGCTTTTGATATTGCAACTCCAGCAGGTCTGTCTTTAAATGAAAATGTTGGATTTACAGAATCATTTTTGATGTATAGATTGTTTAGTCCTAATTTTTTTCCAAGATTATCAGCTTTGATAAGAGGTGTCATTCCTGCTCCAATACTAATAATATTAGATTTGTTTTCTATTGGCAATAATTCAAAATATCTCCAATAGTTATGCTCACGATTTACAAAGGTATTTTTTGTGACTGTAGGAAAGTTATACTTTACATCAAGCGGTCCAAAACAGTCATCACAGACATACTTGAAAGCAGTATCGTATTGTTTTTTGCATTCTCTGCATTGTAGTGATGTTCTAGCCAAGATCAGTTTCTCCTTTGAAATAATACATAAAAAATCCTAATATCAAGTTAAGTAACACTTAACTTTACAGAGTAAAAAATATAATGAAAACATAGTCATATTTTAAAAATTAGGTAGAATTTTGAAGATTTGCAAAAAATATGAATAAATTAACAATTATGAGGAAGGTTTTTAGATATTTTTAGAAAGGAAAAACCATGAAAAAGGGACTGATTATAGGAAGCATACTTGGTGTAAGTATTGCGATAATCATTTTAGCTATAAGTTTGAGTTCCGAATTAAAATCAGATTCAATAGAAGTTGAAGATACACTAGATAAAGAAGTGATTGCAGAAACTGAAACTCCAGAGATTGAAGAAAAAACAGACGATGTAGAAAAGATCAATTTAGAAAATGAATATTCACCTAAACCAAGAGAATGGATAACTTCGGGGCCATTTCAAATTGACCGAAGTAAATACGCTATAGGTGAAAAAATTTTCTTAGTAATTGGAGGATTAAATGGAAACGAAAAAGGTCAGGTTGCGTTTATGAGACCGTTAAATAATACACATTATTCCGTATACATGACAATACCTTTTGATGGTATGAAAAAAGATCTTTTTAATTATTATGTAGAACCAGCGATTTCAAAAACCAAAGAAATATGTTCAATAGATGACTTGATTGGAAAATGGGCAGTAGTTTTTAGAGGAACAGACTATCCAAATTTATATTTTGAAATTACAGATGAAATTGTTCCAGGAACAAACATAGAACCTGCATGTTAGATTATTTTTCTAAACTATTGTGAAAACAAACTTTCTCACCAGTATGACATGCTGGCCCTGATGGCTCTACAAGATAAATAACTGCATCAAAATCACAATCTACAAGAATTTCTTTAATTTTTTGTGTATTTCCAGATTCTTCACCTTTCATCCAGAGTTTATTTCTAGAACGACTCCAAAACCAAGAGTTACCAGTTTTTTTAGTTAGTTCCAATGATTCTTTATTTGAGTAAGCTAATGTCAATACATCTTTTGTATTTGCATCCTGAACAATGACTGGAATTAATCCATCACTTTTTGCAAAATCAATATCTTCAATAGATTTTTTCATCATTTAAAATCACAAAGTATTGTTTATAATCTTACAGGAATTTGTTTGTCTTTGAGATATTTTTTTACGCCATTCACACCATGAGTTTGATAGTGAAATATTGAAGCAGCCAATGCAGCGTCAGCGTTTGATTCCTTGAATACATTGACCATATCATCGGGTTTACCACATCCTCCTGAGGCTATTACTGGAATAGATACGGAGTTTACAATCTCCCTAGTTAGAACGAGATCATAACCGTCTTTGGTTCCATCCTTATCAATACTAGTTAGAAGTATTTCTCCTGCACCCAGCTTTTCTACTTTTTTTGCCCATTCAATAACATCAACACTGGTTGCTTCTTTTCCACCATAAATGAAGACTTCAAACCAGAATTTTTTTCCATTTTCAGAAAAAATATTCTTGTCTTTTTTAAGATCATAGTTTCTTTTAGCATCTATAGCAACTACAACACACTGTCGCCCAAATAGCTGCATTAATTCAGAAATAACATTAGGATTTTTTATTGCGCCTGTGTTGATACCAACTTTATCGGCACCATTAAGTAAAATATTTCTTGCATCTTCTAATGATTTTACTCCACCTCCAACTGTAAATGGAATATCAATTACAGATGCAACTTTTCTTACCAAATCCTTGATTGTTTTTCTTTGTTCGTCAGATGCAGTAATATCTAAAAAAACTAGTTCATCTGCACCCTCGTTACTATATTTTTCAGCCAATTCAACAGGATCTCCAGCATCTTTGATAGATTCGAAATGAAGGCCTTTTACAACCCGTCCATTTTTTACATCAAGACAGGGAATGATTCTTTTTGTTAAAGTCATGCGATTTGTTTTGCCTCCTGAATTGATATTTTATTCTCATAAAGCGCCTTACCTAAAATTACGCCAAATGCATTTTCTTGTTTTACATTTTGAACGTCTTTAATATTTGAAATTCCACCGCTTGCAATTACATGTGTATTATTTAATTGACATGCTTGAGATAAAAATTCTAAATCAGGACCGTCAAGTGTTCCATCTCTATTAACATTTGTTAATAAAAATTCAGAGAATCCCATTGATAGAAATTCTTTCATAGCATCAATTAATTTTATTCCTGTTTGTTTTTGCCATCCATGTATAACTATTTCACCATCAAGATGATCAACGGAAATTACAATTTTTTCAGAACCCAAATTTAATAATAATTTTTGCAGTATTGATTTATCTTTAAATGCCAATGTACCTAAAACAACTCTGCTACAAATTTTTGCGATGTCAATAATAGTAGATTCATCTCGTAATCCACCAGCTACTTGAATCGGAATTGAAATCTGATCAAGAATTTTCTTAATTATTGGTAGATTTGAACCAATTCCTAGAGTTGCATCAAGGTCTACCAAATGAAGCATGTCAGCACCGTTTGCTTCCCATTTTTTTGCTACTTCTACAGGATTGTCACTGTATACGGTTTTCTGGTTAGGATCACCTTTGTAGAGTCGTACTACTTGGCCATTCATTAGATCAATTGCAGGAATAACTTTCATTTTTTACACACATTTAAAAAATTTTGAATCATAATTTTTCCTACATTACCTGATTTTTCTGGATGAAACTGTGTTCCAAAAAAATTATCTTGTTCAATAACTGCAGGCACCTTAATTCCATAATCAGATTCTGCAGTAATAGCATCATAATTAATTGGGTTTACCCTATACGAGTGTACAAAATAAACCCAAGATTCATTTTTAACTCCTTCAAGGATTTTTCCAGATTTTTTAATTTCCAAATTATTCCATCCCATATGTGGAACTTTCATAGATTGTGGAAGTACTATCACATCTCCTTCAATTACACCTAATCCCTTTTCATTTCCTTCTTCACTTTTTTCAAAAAACATTTCCATACCAAGACAAATTCCTAAAACAGGTGTGTTGTCTTTGACATACTCATGAAAGTTAATTTTTGATTTAGATATGCTCTTGATTGCAGGATCAAAATTTCCTACTCCTGGAAGTAAAAGCCCAGAGTAAATGTTAGGCTTGTCAAAATTTGTAATAACATCTACAGTAGCTCCTGCTTTTTCAAGTGAGTTTTTTAGACTAAAAATATTTCCAGCTCCATAATCAAATATTGCTAAATTGACCATTACATAGAACCTTTAGTACTTGGAATTCCTTTTTGTTTTTTATCATATGAAGATGCTTCTCTAAATGCAACTGCCAATGATTTGATTGCAGCTTCAACTTTGTGATGATCATTATCCCCATACTTTACAGTGAGGTGAACACAGATGTTTAGATTTTGTAAAAGAGATTGGAAAAAGTGTTCTAAATCTTCTTTTGAAATACCTTCAATTGTGTTTCGTTTAATTGATAAAACTAGTTTCCAAAATGGTCTTTTAACTAGATCAATTGAAGCCTCAGCTAGAGACTCATCCATCGGTACTGATGCATAGCTAAATCTAGTAATTCCACTCCTTGTACCCAAAGCTTTGTCAATTGCTAAACCTATTGTAATTGCAGTATCTTCAATTAAGTGATGCTCGATTTTATCATTTGATTTTGCATTAACCTTCAGATCCATCATTCCATGTTTTCCAAAAGCCGTAATCAAATGATCAAGAAAACTAATCCCAGTTTGAATACTAGTTTTTCCAGTTCCATCCAAATTCACAGATGCCGATACTGTAGTTTCCCTAGTACTACGATTTATGGAACTTTTTCGTGGTTTCATATTTTTCACAGGAGATGTACTTTGTATTATTCTAAATTTAATACCTTCGGAAGTAAATGAATAGACTCTATTACCAACATTGCACCATTATTCTCAAATAATTTCAATTTTTCTTGTGGATTTTTACTAGTACCGATAATTCCACAAAAAATAACTTTACAACCTTGCTCTGTTGCCTTTTTAGCCATAATAAAATCCTCCATAGAATCTCCAACATAAATACAACATTTAGAATTCATTCCTTTAATTGAACGAATTAAAGATGCAGGGTTAGGTTTTGCAAGTTCTCTTGGCTCATCTTCTAAAAATACAGAATTTTTTTGATCAAATTCATCCAAAAGTATCTTAAGTGAATGCTTTACTGATTCTTTTCCCCTTCCAGTAACAATTGAAGGTTTTTTTGTAAATTTGTTTTTTAATTGTTTAATTAATAATTGATCAAGTATAACAACATCGTTTTCTATCAATCCAGATTCAGAAAATTGAGAGTGTTGTTTGAAAAGCTTCAAATACAATTCAGGACCATAAAAAATTTGATCAAATATTTTGTATAATGGATTATTTTGATGAGTTCCAGGATATGCTAATTTATTTTTAATATCACTAATGTCTACAAGTTTTTCAACATATTTTTCAACGGACAATATTCCTGAGGAATCAGCATTAGATATTACGTCAAAAATAAATTCATGTTGATCTTTTTTTAATTTTGTAGCAGCTATTAGAGAAAGAATTGATGCATATGTCAAATCAACTTCATCGTTAAATCCACCACTTGATTTGAATCCATCAATAATTTTAGAATCAATTTTAATACTATTTCTAATTTGAGAAAAATTTTCTAAAACATATTGTACAGTTTTATCTATTGCAAGATCATATGATTTTGTAATATCAATTAAAACTCCATCACAATCAAATATTATTCCATCTGTTGAAATGAGATCATCTAAGATAGAATCATCAATGTGTATTCCTAGTTGTTTTTCTGATAATATCATCCTAACAGATCTCGAATTGCAAGTAAAAATTTAGAATTCATTTCCTTTGTTCCAACTGTAACTCTAAGACACCCATCATGTTTTCCAATTTTTCCTAATGTTCTAATCGATATACCTTGCTCTGCAAGTGCATTGTAAACTCTTTTGTGAGATCCATGAGCGTCAAATAAGACAAAATTAGCCTTAGAATCAAAGACCTCAAATGCTTCATATTTTTTGAGGTTTTCAATTATTCTTTTTCTCTCATCTTTGATTATTTGTACAGATTCTTTCATTTGACTTGATTGATCTAATGCTATAATTGCAGATTCTATTGTTAGTGTACTTACGGGATATGGGTATTGTAGAACACGATTAAAAACATCAGTGAATTTTTTGTTTGCAATAAAATATCCTAATCTTAATCCAGCTAAACCAAATGATTTTGATAGTGTTTGAACTACAATCAAATTATCTTGAGTTTTTACCATGCTAGATAATGAGAAATCACCAAATTCCCCATAAGCTTCATCGATTATTATTAGTCCATCAAATGATTTAACTAATTTTTGTAGATCATTTTTTTGAAATTGAAATCCTGTTGGATTGTTTGGAGAATCGAGATATAGTATATCAGCACTTTTGGATAATTTAAGAAAATCATTAATGTCTAGCGTCATAGTACTGGAAAAAGGGATTGCGGTAACTGGAATAGAATATAATTTGCATCGTTCTTCAAAAAATCCAAATGTCGGATTAGATGTAATAACTTTGGTTTGTTTTGATGCAAAATTTGAAAGAATCAAATCAAGTATTTGATCAGAACCATTTCCAACACCGATCATAGATGAATGTACTTTAAGAAATTTTGATAGTTGATTAATTAGACGTTCTACTCCTCCCAATGGATATTCACGTATATCAGAATTTTTTTTAGCATTAGTAATTATATCCTGTTGAAATTGTTTTGATATAACATAATTTTCATTAGAATCAAGTTTAAGAGCATCAGGATGCATCTCAGGTTTTTGATATCCACCAAGAGAGCTTAATTCTTTAATCTTTGTTCCAATCCAATCTTGCTTCATTGTATTCTACCTCGAACAGCTTCATAGTGATTTGGAAGTCCTTCTGCTTCGGTAAATAGTTCCATATGTTTTGAAATTTTGGATAAAACTGGCTTTGATGTAGACACCTCAGTGTTAGTCTTGATAAAATCTAAAACAGATAATGAACCTCTTGTTTTACCAAATTTGTTTGTAGGTAAGATATGATTTGAGCCTAAAAGATAGTCACTTGCAGATGATGGAGTATCATGTCCTAGCAATATCAGTCCAGAAGAAGTGATTTTTGATGCAAAAGAATTAGGATTCTTTGTCATAATTTGCAAGTGTTCAGGTGACAATTCATTTGCTAGTTTTATCATCTCGGAATTATTTTTACATATTGCAATAAAGCCATTTTCTTTAAGACTGGTTTTGACATAATCACTTCGCTTAATTTTATTAATCAATTCTGTAATAATTTTATTTACAGATTTTGCTAGTTTTTCTGAATTTGTTATCAAAAAGCAAAATGTATCATTACTATGTTCTGATTGAGAAATGAGATCTAGCGCAACATATTTTGGATTTGCAGTTACATCTGCAATAATTCCTAATTCAGTAGGACCTGCAAGCATATCAATGGATGTCTTATCACTAATCATAGATTTTGCAAGTGTTACAAGTGCCCCACCAGGTCCAACTATTTTATCTACTTTAATGATTGATTTTGTGCCATATGATAAAGCGGCAATTGCCTGAGCACCTCCAATGCGATAAATTTCAGTTGCACCACAAATTTTTGCAGTTACAACAGTAAGAGGATCAACATTCCCATCAGAATTTGGAGGAGATACAACTACTATTCTTTTTACACCAGCAATTTTTGCGGGAATAACAGACATGATAACGGAACTAGGATATCTGGCTAAACCTCCAGGAATATAACATCCAACACTTTGAATTGGAATAAATTTTTTTGATATTTTAATTCCATTGGCATAGATAGTTTTGTTTTTTAGAATTGATTTTATAATGGATTCAGTTTTTTCTAATCTCACTTTAGCTTGTTGTATTGCAATTATTTCTTTTTTAGATACTTTGGAAAAAGCGTTGTTAATTTCATTTTGGGATAAACGTAATGAAGTGATTTTAGCTCCACTGAATTGTTTTTCATACTTTCTTATTGCTGAATCTCCATTTTTTTGTACATTTTTTAATATAGATTCAACTATGGATCTATTTTTTTGAGGCTGTTTTGGCAATATTTGAGCTGAAAATTTTTCAACATTAGTTACTCGAATTATTTTCATCAATTTTCTTCATCACGCTTAATCTCCTCTAGCTCTAGAATTTGTCTCGGTTCATGAACAACGAGTCCCTGGGCAATTTTTCGTAGTTTTGGAATTAATTTGTGAAAATCTTCTTTAAGAATCACTGTGTTAATTCCATACCATCCTTCTTCACTAAGTGGACTTATTGTTGGTTTTTTAAGAGAAGGTATTTGTTGTAAGAGTTTTTTGAGATTCTGTTCTTCCACGTTAAGATAAATGTGTAGATATTTTCTTCCATGTACTGCACCACGCATAAGAGTTACAATGTCAAATATTTTCTCACGTTTTTGTGGATCTCTTAGAGATTTTTTGTTAACAATCAAGTGTGCAGACGATGTTAGAACTTCATCAACAATTTTTAATTTATTTTGTTTTAGTGTAGTTCCAGTTTCAGTAACATCCATGATCGCATCAACGTCTTCAGGGGGTTTTGCTTCTGTAGCACCAAACGATAAATGAATTTGTACATTTTTGTTTGTACCAAGTCGAAGCCAAGGAGTCACAATTAGTGGATCTTTTGAGCTATAATATTTTTTATAGGATTTACATTGTTTTAGAAATTTGGACGCAGTCGTTAGATATTCAGAGGATATACGAAGTGTTTTTTTCTTTTTGCATAATCAGCAATCATTTCATCAAGATTTTTGTACTTGTATTTATCAGGAAATGCAACAACCAGTCGTATTTTTCCATATTCTAAATCCAAAATTGCTTCAACATCAGCACTAGTTTCACCCACCCAATCCTTTCCGGTGATGCCAACATCATACAGTCCTTCAGAGACAAGTGTAGGTATTTCTTGTGGTCTTAGCATCTTTACTATAATATTTGGATCATCAAGATATACTCGATAAGTCCTATCTTTTCTATTTACTTTGGTCCAAGACCTTTCAAGAAGTTTGAATGTTGCTTCTTCAAGGCTGCCTTTTGGTATAGCAAAACGAATTGGAGACATTTCTTATATGTCTCTAAACTTAGTATATAATAACTTCATTTATTTTTAAAATTATATCTATGAAATTTGTAAAACCAGTCATTTTAGGTTCGATAGCATTATCAGTTATTGTATTAGTATTTTATTTTGGATTTAACATTCAAGACATACCAAAGCAGGACATACCGATACAAAATAACTCCGATCCGATAAATTCAGAATTAATAAAATGGAGTGATGGAATCTTGTTTGATGTTTTTGTATATCCAAAAGATATTGTAAACATAGATGGAAGACAAATACCATTGAAAGGTACTTTCAAATTAAAACCAAATTTATCAGAAACTTATTCTGAAATTGGAGTTTATGATGAAAAAAATAAACCTCTAGTCATCATACCAGTATATACTGCAAGTGCATATTCAAAAAATGGTTTTTATGATTTTTACAGTGGTTATTGTAATACTTGTCTAACAACAAAAATTGTATCAATTGATGAGTTGAGAGAACAATCAAGTGCAAATGCTGTTAAAATTTTAGAATTATTGGGATATGATTCAATTACAGATATTGAATTGGATAAAAATCCAGACATATTAAAAAAATATGATAAGATCATATTGTTACATAATGAATATGTGACAAGAAAGATGTTTGATTCTATAACATCGCATTCAAATGTGATTTATCTATATCCTAATGCGTTATATGCTGAGATATCAACAAATTTTGAAGATAATACAATTTCGTTAATTAGAGGTCATAATTATCCAGATGAAGATATCAAGAACGGTTTTGATTGGGAATTTGAAAATACAGATCCATATGAATACGACAAAGAATGTAAAAATTGGAAATTCTACAATATTACAAATGGTAAGATGCTAAATTGTTATCCAGAGCAGATTATTTGGAAAGATGAGAAATTTTTAAAAGTTTTAAAAGAATTATAATCTAATTCAGACTTTGTAGTATTTCTTTGGCTTTATCAAGTGAAATTTTCTTTTCTTCAATCATTTTCTGAACAATTTTATCAATTTGTTCTGGTTTTGCACCCGCAGCAGCAGCAAGATTTCTTGCATGCAATCTCATGTGACCTTTTTGGATTCCTTCTGTTGATAGTGCTCTAATTGCACTATAATTTTGGGCAAGTCCAGTTGCAATCATTATGCATGCAAGCTCCTGTGCTGATTTAACTTTAAGAATTTTCATGCAAATTTTTGCAATAGGATGAACATTTGCAATCCCACCAACAATTCCAACAGATAAAGGAAGTTCTAATGAACCGACAAGATTTCCGTCACTATCTTTAGTCCAATTACTGAGAGAGCGGTATGAGCCTGATCTTGAAGCGTATGCATTAGCAGCTGCCTCAATGGCTCTATTGTCTTGGCCAGTTGCATTTGCGACAGCTATAACACCATTCATTATTCCTTTATTATGAGTTACAGCTCGATAAACATCGTTGTTGGCAAACTGATATGCTAAAACAATATCATTAACTACATCTTCTCCACCAATTTCATTTTTATCAAAAACTGCTGTAGCCTTTGCAATTCTATGAGTAGAATAATTTGATAAAATACGAAGTAGTGTTCTACCTCCAGTTATTTTTTCTAATAATGGTGAAACAGCTTCACACATTGTATTTGTAACATTTGCACCCATTGCATCACCTACATCAATTAACAGCTCAACAATCAACATTTTTCCAAAATCAGTATCAATTATTTTATAAGATACTTCTTTTGCACCTTTATTCATCTTAGATAATGTGTTACTCGTTGAATTTGCAAGAGATATAATCTCTTTAGAAGTTTCTTGTATTTTTTTAATTGCTAAGTCAATATCGACATCTAATACTTGAATTTGGCCTATACTGTAAGACTCGTCAGCTGTTGCCTTGAATCCACCCTTTATTCTTGCAATTTTTGCACCCTTTGAAGCTGCAGCAATCACGGATGGCTCCTCTATAACCATTGGAACAAGATAATCTTTATCATTAATTTTAAAACTAGTTGCTATTCCCAATGGTAAGGAAAAAGTACCAATAGCATTTTCAATCATTTTATCAGCTTTTTCAAAAGTGATACCACCATCATTGTTTTGTAAAATTTCCAACTCTTCAGCAGTCAAATCTGCAAAATTACCAACAATATCTAATCTTTCTTTTCGTGTCTTTTCAAAAAATTTTGAAATTGATGAATCGCTCATTTTTTTATCCTCAGTAATTTATCATCCATGCTATCTGGAAAACCTTTACCATCAGTATTTGAAGTAATTACATAAAGACTACCATCAGGGCTTTGCACGACATCACGTATACGTCCAACCCCGCTTAGTATGGTTTTTTGAGATGAAAGACCTTCAGAAAAATCTAGTTGGTATAGATTGGTTGCACGTAAGGAAGCCATGACAAAATCAGCCTCTAAAGATATCTTATCGCCAGAATAATACAAAATACCGCCAGGTTCAATGCTAGGATCATAACACATTATTGCATTTTCATATTTACCATTGCCTGAACACTGTTGCTCAGGCCAACCATAATTTTTTCCAGGTTTAATGAGATTAATTTCATCGTTTTTTTCAGGTCCAAGTTCTGACAAATACATTTGACCCATATCATCCCAGGTTATTCCCTGTGGATTCCTATGACCTAAAGAATAGACAGGAGAATTTGAAAATGGATTGTCATCTGGGATTGTACCATCATCATTTAATCGTAAAATTTTTCCCGATAAGGAATCAAGATTTTGTGGTAGATGTGAAGATTCAGATACGGTTCCAGTACCTACATACAATTTTTTATCAGGACCAAATTTTAAAAAACCACCATTTGTAAATACAGAGCCAGGTATTTTATCAAAGATAGTTTTTGCGTCAACTAATTTGTTTTCGGATTCAGTAATTTGGAGTATTTTATTCCACAGTTCTCCATTTTCTTCATATGTTAAAAAAACATAGATTAGATGATTGTTTGAAAAATCAGGATGTAGTGCAATTCCTAGTAATCCACCATCAAATACTTTTGCCGGACGCAATGCAGCAAGTGGCTCATCAAGCAGAGTATTATTTTGAATAACTCTAATTAGTCCATCTTTTTCTGTCACAAAAATTCTATCATCAGATATTGCAATGGAACGTGGTTCATCAAGATTTTCTGCTAAAATATCTACAGAATTATTTTCAGGAATTGGCGAAAGTGGTTCTGGAATTGGTAAAGAATTAGAAGAGAATGTCAAATAAAATATTGAAAACGATAATGCTGCTATAATTCCTGCAATTCTTAGTTTTTTGTCCATAAAAAATCATTCAATTGAAATCCTATTAATTACTTTCAAGAATTTGATAAAGCGTATATACGGCTCGTGCTCATTCACGTATCAGCGGGGTGGGGAAGCCAGACTCTTTAGGGCTAGGTCATCCCGGCGGGCTCATAACCCGCAGTTCAGTAGTTCAAATCTACTCCCCGCTACTTAGTTATCATATACACAAAACCATGAAGATGATTTATCAAATATTGATTCCTTGTTAATTCTACCAAATCTTTGTAACGGTCTACTAAGATGTCTATGTGCAGAAACTATTGGAATATACAGTTGCTTTTTGATTTTTCTAGGAATTTCTATAGTGATTTTATTTTCAGATTTGTTACCACATTTTATACATTGAAAACTTTGATTTTTGCCTTTTGATTTCATCTTTTTATTACATTTTTTACAAATTGGATTAGATGTTATCATATTTTTTTCAAGTTCAATGATATCAATAAACTCAAGATTTAGAATCCTTGGATGATTTTTTGATGCCTTTCTAATACCACCGCCAACGCAAACTTTGTCTCCTTTGATCAAACTTGATGCTACAGATGTTATTCCAGTAGGTTTGTACACAGCACAACGTAATTCATATCCATTTGAATTAATAGAGAAAAAAACATGACCACCTTTTACTATCTTTGGTTCATCAGATATAATACCAGTAATTTTTCCAGAAGCATATGGTTTAATATTTTTTGGATTTAATTCATTTTTTAAATGGTCTCCCGTTCCTTGATTTGATTTGAATATCATATGACCGGATAATTTTTCACTTGTTTTCAAAATTTTGGTTGCATGTAATAGTGAATCTATATTTTCGCCACGTACACCATAAAAAACAGGATCAGGGCCATGAGGAGTAATTAAAACTCGCTCTTTTCTATTATCAAAGCTGTTAAATGTAAACGGTAATGTTTTTTCCTGCATTGTCTTTACACTTTTTGCAGAAAGATTTCGTTCTTTTCCAAATTTAGAATTTTTTCTATAGCTTAATAGCTCCAATGTGTGATCTTTAAAATCATAACCAATTGCTCCAATAGCACCTACAAGACCTTGACCATTTCCTTGATAAAAAAATTCCATATTATTTTTTCTGGCAAATTTTTTTGCATAATTTCTGTTTATCAATTGCCATAAAGCTAATTTACTAAATTTAGAAAACTGATCTGGTATTTCTTTATTCTCATAGAAAACTAACCCAGGATTTGCACCATTTTTTATATCAGAATATTTTTCAACTAGATTTTTAATCTGATTTTTAATTTTAGATGGATTTTTTGTTCTTATTTTCATAGAAACCGCACCGTTTCCTCTTGTTTTCCACGGAATGTTTGGATTAAATCTAATTAATTTTGGAAAATCTAGAAATTCAATATCTTGTTTTTTTAGCAAATCAACAATTTTGTAGGCAAGAAAAGTTGTGCACATTCCTTTTGGAGAATCTGTATCATCAAAACCAATATTGAGTACTTGTGCATCAGCCATAAACAAATAATAGAATTTCAGACATTTTTAGTTGTTGGAAGGTACAATTGGTTTAAATTAATAACGCCATACTTTTAGCTGGAATTGATTGTAATAGATGAAGAGCGTATCTTTAAAGAAATTGAAACAAAGAAGCCTGCATCAGTGTCTCTAAACGGTCCAGATGGAATTCTGCCTCAAGTTCAAGAAACTGCCATAAATATTACTAGACGGTTTGGGATTCCTGCATATGTGTTAGCTGATACAACCTGGGGAACATGTGATCTAAATTCAAATGGTTCCAAGGTATTAGGAGCTGAAATTCAATTTAATATTGGACATACAATAAACACCGAATCAATTGAAAAAAATCTTATTCTAATTAATGCATTTGATGATGTTGAATTTGACAGCGTTGCCAAAAAATGTGTTGATGTTCTTAAGGGAAAGCAAATATCACTGGTAACTGATAGTCAGCATTTACATCAAATGGATAGAGTAAATGAAATTTTAACTAACGGTGGAATCCAAGTGAAAATTGGAAAAGGTAAAGGACAGTTAAATGATGGACAAGTATTTGGATGTGAGTTTTATCCAGCCACAGAACTTAAAGACAAAGTTGATGCATATGTATTCTTAGGACAAAGCAATTTTCATGCAGCTGGAATAGCTCTATCAACTAACAAACCAACTTATGTTTTAGATCCATATTTTAACGAAGTACGAGAAGTAACCGAATTTGCTCAAAAATTAAAAAAGAAAGCCACACTTGCAATATACAAAGCAGCTGATGCTCAGTCCTTTGGAATAATCATAGGTCTCAAAGAAGGACAGTTATCCAAAGTATTTGCTTTAAAATTTAAAAAAGAATTAGAAAAAGAAGGAAAAACTGTTCAATTATTTGCATTAACTGACATCACAAATGAGAGATTAAAAAATCTAAAAGGAATTGATGCATTTATTCAAGTAGCATGTCCTAGAATTTCTACAGATAATCAATTTGACAAGCCTGTTCTTTCAACACCACAGGCAAACGCACTTTTAAAAATATTAAGACATGAAAGCGTTGATGAGTATCTAGAGATTCCTCATTGGCTTTAAAATTAAGATACTAGTTTTTGAAATTTTTGATTCCCAATTAATTTTTCAAAGGATTTAGTTTTTTTTGCTTTGATTTTATATTGAATTCCTTGTGAAATTGCTTTTTCAAGTGCATCAAGTGAATCGTCTAACCTAGAAAGCATTGCAAGATTACAAGATTTGTCAAATAAAACATCGCCATTCTTAGGATAATCCTCTAAAATGATATCGCAACATTGATTTGATTCTTCAAAACTATTTAGTGAAAACAAGATTCTTTCTTTATGATATAGAACTATGTTGTATTTGGGATTATTTTTCAAAATAGTATTGCAATAAATTAATGCATCAGTAAATGTGCCTTTTTTTCTCAAGGAAGATATTTTGTTTACTAAAACAGATAGATCATTTGGGTCTAATTTTAATGCAATATCATAACATTGAATGGCACCATCATAATTTTTTAATTTATTTAGTGCGTATCCCTTGTTGTTAAGCGATGCAATATGATTTGAATCCTCACTTAAAATTTTATCATAATAAACAATTGCTTCTTGTAATTTTCCTTTTAAAAATAATCTATTTGCTTCATCAAGAAGTGAATCAATTTTTGGATTACCAGTCATAATTGATTCTAAATTACGGTTTCATTAAGATTTTACCAAAGAGACCTTTGCCAGTTAACATTTTAGTATGTGCTTCTGCTGCTTGTTCAAATGTATAAACAGAGTCAATAATTGACTTTATTTTTCCCTGAGACATCCAATATAGGGCCTGTTCTAATTCAGATCTAGTTCCCTGAGTTGAGCCTAAAATATTAATTCCTTTGAAAAAAATATGTCGTAAATCGGTTTTAGCATCATATCCAGTTGTTGCTCCAGTTGTAACAATTGTTGCACCATACTTTAACAAAGTTAATTCTTTATTCCAATGCGAACCACCAATATGCTCAAAAATTACATCTATTCCGGAAGAATCACCAAATGGTTTGATAATTTTTTTAGCAATATCACGAACTTCTTTATGCCAATCTTCTTTTCTATGATCTACTGCATAATCAGCACCTAGTTCTAATAATTGATTTAATTTGTCAGGGCTAGCAGTTGCAATTACGGTACAACCAAATAATTTAGCTATCTGAATTCCATAATTTCCTACACCCGAACTGCCACCCATAACCAATACCAATTGTCCAGGTTGAATCTTTGCTCTACCAACTAACATATGCCATGATGTGAGCAAAGTCATAGAAGCTGCAGCTGCAGATTCATACGTTACATTATCAGGTATTTTTACAACATTTACTTCTGGTAAATGTGTAACTTCACAATATCCACCCCAAAGTGGACCAGTTTCAAATCCCCAAATTTTTCTCTTTTTGCAATCATATTCTCGTCCACTTGTACATAATTTACAAACTCGACATGACATATTTCCATGAGATACAACTCTATCACCAATTTTGATATTTTTTACATCTTCACCTATTGCAATTACTTCTCCTGCAGCATCAGTACCAGAGATGTGAGGTAATGGTACAGCTAAAGGTTTTCCTCTCATCCCCCAAATATCATCATAATTCAAAGAGGCGCATTTTACTTTGAAAACAACTTCATTTTGTTTTGGGATTGGTTCAGGAATATCTTTGATTTTTAAAATTTTTGAAAAATCATCATCGGAAGTATAATTATCATATACTAGGGCTTTCATGATTATTTCAAACTTTTTCCAGTTATATGATTTGTCAAAGTAGGTTCTGTCAGATTATCATAATAAAAGAAAAGAACGGGTATTATGTACTGGCTTACAACACAGGATGTATATGATTTCTTGTTTGTTATAGATGATGTCAGTTGTTTTAAGATCTTGTAATCTGACAGAACCCTAAATTAGGCTCAAACCACAAACAATTATAATCATAACTCTAAAAAATACAACATGTCTGAAATTGCTGCACTTCCAGGAGACAAAATAGCATCTATTGAAGAATATGAAACAGGCTACAATACTTTTGATGACGGAGATATGGTCCGTGCATCAACTGTAGGTAAGACAGAACTGGACAAAGAAGCTAGAGTTGCAAACATAAAACATCCAAAGATGATATCAATTCCTAAAGTAGGAGACATCATTATTGGAACTGTAGCAGCAGTAATGTCTTCTATGATAGCAGTATCAATTGATTACATTAATGGTAAACCAACCACTTCTAAAGTTGAATGTATTTGCTCAACAAGAAATCTTAGAAAAAAGAATGTTGCTTTGGTAAACGATATTGTTACACTAAAAATTTTGAATCATCTAAATGGTACAATTCATGCAACAATTGAGGAACCACATTTGGGCGTATTATTTACAAAATGTAGAAAATGTGGTAAAAAAGTAGTCCAGATGCGCGATGCCATAAAGTGTACAGAATGTTCTTGGATTGATGAAAGAAAACTTTCAACAAATTACGGTAATAGTGATTTCGTAAAGCTGAGAGAGTAAGAAATGACTAGTGTTTCGTTCCAAGGCGAACGAGGGGCATACAGTGAAGCAGCAGCTAAGGCATTTTTCAATACTGAAATTAACGTATCTCCTCTTCCGACCTTTGCAAAAGTTTTAGAAAATACAATACAAGACAAAACAGAGTATTCTATTTTACCAGTAGAAAACTCATTGGAAGGAAGTATTGGAGAAAGTTATGATTTACTGTATTCAACATCACTTAATGCCATTGGTGAAATTTATCATAGAATTGAACATTGCTTGATAGGAAGTGGTTTGTTAGAGGAGATAGATACAGTTTACTCTCATCCACAAGCATTGGGACAGTGTAGGAATTTTATCGAAAAACACAACATGAAGACAGTACCTTCGTATGATACTGCAGGAAGTGTAAAGATAATCAAAGAATTGAATAAAAAAAACATAGCATGTATTGCAAGCAAAGATGCATCTAAAATTTACAATATGCCTGTAATATCAGAAAACATTGCCAATAATCTGAATAATTATACAAGATTTCTGATATTATCAAAAAACAATAAGGAAGAAACTGGAAAAGACAAGACATCAATAATTTTTTCAATAAAACATGAACCTGGATCATTGCACAGAATTATAGAAAAATTTTACAACTATAATGTTAATTTAACAAAAATTGAATCACGACCTACCAAGACAAATACATGGGAATATAATTTCTACGTGGATTTTGAAGGTCATGCAAAAAATCCAAAGATTGCAGAGATGTTAGTAAAAATCAAAGATGAAACATTATTTATGAAGATACTTGGATCTTATCCTTCTGCAAAGTTAAACTAGAATCCTTTTGGCTTTCTTAAAGTAAAGCCCATGCTAAAGCCAATAATGATAATTCCAGATATTATTACCATAAGATCATAAGTAAACCATATTGGATCAGAACTCCTAATCAAAACACCAGTAATGGTTAATTCAGAATTACCAGTGTTTTGAATCTTAATTTTTGTTTCACCATCTGCTAAATGAACCCAATCTAAAATCAATGGTACGTCAATTCGATTTTTGAATGATTCCATTATTTTTTCTGAATCTTTAGGAGGAATTTGTAATCCGAGACTTGGACTTTCAAGTTTAAGATCAAAAGCGTCACCTGAAATTTCCATATGTTGCGGAGTATGATTTGGAGCAGGAATTGTATAAAATGTTGAATCACCTACTGCTACAACATAATTTTCATTAATTGTAATTGTTCCAATATGTTGAATTAAAGAAAATCCTCCAATTCCAATAATAGCACTTCCTACAATAATTCCAATGATAGTTCTTTTGGATAACACAAATGAATGATTTGGAATGCAGTTTAAAAAATTACCGGAAAGGAGAATCAATTTTTAGCATGCCACAAAATGAAAGTCATAGACAAATATCTTTCAGATATAACTAAATCATGCAAACTGCAATCCAGTACAAAACCGTTGTAGAGCCATACATGTCATCAATTCTAGTTAGAAGAGAGCCCAAACACGCTCTTCTAACTAGTGAAGTAAAAATTAATCCAGACTTAATGGGGTTATCATGTCTAGTTATGGATGAAGAATATGATTATGCTTATCAAAATAAGAGGAGGTGTACTTGAAAAGAATGAAAACAATATTAGGAATATCCTTAATGGCTATCTTGGTAACTGCTCTAATTGCTCCAGCATTACAAGAGACACATGCTTATCCAGTAAAAGCTGATAATTCTGAAAAATTAAAACCAAAATCATTTGGTGTAAAAATAAAAGATAAGATACCAACAATGGATTCACAAAACATTAAACATAATATCTTTGATGGAATAAAAGAAGAAGAAGTTAAAGCATATAAGAAAATTTACGCAGAGGCATATGCAAAACAAGCTTTGAAAAAACTCTACAAATTAGGATAATATCTTTTGTAGATCTTATTTTTTCATATTTATTTTTTTAGTATTAGATTTTAAAAAAAAATAACTACATCAAAGATACGTCGTGTGGTTGGCTTTCAGCAAACCCTGCCCTAGACATTTTGATAAATTCTGCATTTGCTTGCATTTGTGGAATTGTGTGTGCACCACAGTAGCTCAGACCAGAACGAACGCCACCAGTTAATTGTTTTAAAATATCTGTCACTGTTCCTTTGTATGGAACCATTGCTTCAACTCCTTCTGCAACATAATCATTAAGATCTTCATCAAGTGAAATTGAACCTGTTTCTTTTGATTTTCTTCCTAGAGAAGCTCCAAGGGAGGCCATTCCACGATATATCTTGAATCGTTTGCCATTTTTAGTCAATACAGTACCAGGGGATTCATCAGTACCTCCTAGCATACTTCCCACCATTACAGAAGATGCACCTGCTGCCAATGCTTTTGTGGCATCACCTGATGTTCTAGTTCCACCATCAGAAATAATTGGAATGTCATAATCTTTTCCAATCTTTGCACAATCCATTACTGCAGTTAATTGTGGTACTCCAGAACCCGTAATTACTCTAGTAATACAAATTGAGCCAGACCCTACGCCAACCTTTACTGCATCTACTCCAGCCTTGATTAGATCCTCAGCACCTTGTGCAGTTGCAATATTTCCAGCAATTAATTCACACTTAGGAAATGCCTTTTTGATGTTACGAATTGTACTTATTGCGTTTTCACTATGACCATGTGCAATATCAACAACTAGTACATCTGCACCTGCATCTAGTAGAGATTCTGATCTTTCCATAAAATCTCCTTTTACACCTACTGCAGCGCCAACAAGAGGCCTTCCTTTCTTATCTTTTGATGCAGAAGGATAATCTTCAATATTTGTAATGTCTTTGCTTGTAATTAGACCTTTAATAGAGCCATTATCGTCAATTATCGGT
The DNA here is from genome assembly GCF_013407385.1 of Nitrosarchaeum sp. AC2. Taxonomy (NCBI): domain Archaea; kingdom Thermoproteati; phylum Nitrososphaerota; class Nitrososphaeria; order Nitrosopumilales; family Nitrosopumilaceae; genus Nitrosarchaeum; species Nitrosarchaeum sp. AC2. The sequence goes on from NZ_CP030847.1 coordinate 1,544,906, forward strand.
AATTTTTCAATTCTATGTTGATGTAAAATTTTCTTTGCTTCATCCAAGCTTACACCTAGTTTGGCAGTTACAACATCTTTTGTCATAACATCTTTGATAAGATGAGTAGTATCAGTTTCAAACAAAAGATCCCTATCAGTAACTATTCCAACCAATTTGGAATTTGAGTCAATAACTAAAAGACCAGAAATTTCTTTTTCTTCAGCATAATTTATTGCATCTTGAATAGTTTTATCAAGATTAATCACATATGGATTTTCAATCATTACGCTTCCTGAACGCTTTACTTTTAGAACTTCATTTGCCTGTTCTTTAATTGTCAAAAACCTATGAATAATTCCTATTCCTCCAGCCCGAGCCATTGCTACTGCCATAGCAGATTCAGTTACCGTATCCATATTTGCACTAACAAATGGAATGTTAATTGAAATATTACGGGATAATTTTGTTTTTAAATCCGTTTGAGACCTGCTAGTGATGTCAGAATATTTGGGTACGAGAAGAACATCATCAAAAGTTAATCCTTCTTTGAATTCCAATGAAACCTTGTAAAGATGGTCTAAGATGGATTATAAGCCTTTGTGTCGCCCAGACAGTTTTGATGCAATAGTAATGGCATCTTTTGTTTCTGCTACATTATGAGTACGAATTATATCGGCACCATTAAGAACAGATACAACTTCGGCTGCAAGAGATCCAAATAATCGATCTGAAACATTTTCCTTACCTAAAAGTTTTCCAATAAATGATTTGTTTGAAACTGAGATCAAGATTGGATACCCCATCTTAATAGATTTTAAATTTTGAATAATAGAAAGATCTCTGTCTATCCAATCAGATTTAATTTTTGTAAAAAAAGATCCACTTCCAGATTTTCTAAAAAATCCAATAGCAGGATCTAAAACAATCTTGCTTGACAGAATACCAGCAGTTTTTGCAAGTGCAATACTGTCTTTTAAGAGATTTTTGGTCGATTTGGGATCTCCAGATACAGTTTTTGAATCAAACGCACATAAAACAAGTGAGGGAGAATAATCTTCGATCACATTAATCATTTGATCATCATATTTTAAGCCAGAAATATCATTAATTATTTCAATTCCATATTCTAAAACAGACTTTGCAACATTGGCCCTACATGTATCAACCGATATTGGCAGATTAGATACATTTTGAATAATCTTAATTGCATTTAGAATTCTGTTTGTTTCTAATTTTTCAGATATTAATGTCGAAAGATATGGTGCAGTGGACATTCCTCCAACATCAATAAAATCTGCACCATCAATTTCCATCTGTTTTATTGTATTTGCAATCTGTTGTTTTGTTACTTTAATTGATTTTTTGTAAAATGACTCAGGACTAGTGTTTAAAATTGCCATTATTCGAATCTGGTTCTTTCCTCCTACGCCTATATTTCCAAGCTTAGTCACATGATTTATCATAAACCATGTCAATTTGAGTCATATGGTGATTGCCGGGTGGGATGAAAAATATGCAACGATTCGAAAAGAATTCAAATATAGCGAAGAACAAGATAGAGAATCAGCAATAATTTTAGATTCAATTTTAAGGAAAAATATTTCTAATAAAAAAATTAGAGATGAAATATCTGGAAAAACAGTGTTTGTAATAGGTGCGGGACCTTCATTGTCATTAGCCATACCAAAATTGAAAAAATTTAAAAAAGTTGTAAAAATTGTAGCCGATAGTGCAGTAAAACCATTGATAGAGAATGGGATAAAACCAAACATTGTTGTAACAGACTTGGATGGAGATGAGTATTCTTTGAAAAAAGTTGGCAAAACAGATTCAATTTTTGTGGTTCATGCACATGGCAATAATATTAGTAAATTACAACTTGCTGAAAATTTTAAAAATTGTATTGGAACAACTCAAACAAACCCATTTAAAAAAATACAAAATTTTGGCGGCTTTACAGATGGGGACAGATGTGTTTTTCTTGCAGATCATTTTGAGGCAAAGAAAATTATTTTATTTGGAATGGATTTTGGAAAAAAAATTGGAAAATATTCCCAAACAAAAGCATCAGAAAGACAAATCAAATTAAAGAAACTAAGAAGAGCTAAATTGCTTTTGGAATGGCTATCAGAAAATTCAAGATCGCAATTATTTACAACATCAAGCCAAATTAATGGATTTGAAAAAATATCATATAATGAACTTGATATTATAATTACCTAGAATGCATTTAATACCCATATACATATCAAAGAAATTATGAAGTTTTCAGACGAGCAAATACAAGATATTATTGCCATGAGGGACAACATTGTCAAACAAATGGATAAGCATCAAAATGCTATTGAGACATTACAGAAAAATTTGGCAATTTTAGATTCAATATTAAAAGAATCTAGTTTTACAAAAGCTTCTGCCATTAAACAAGCAAAGACATCAGAATCATCAAAAAATATCCCTATTGAGCCTACTGAAAAATTAGAAAAAAGCACAATTCCAATAACTAGTGGAAGTGATGGCAAGATTATTGCAAATGCTTACATCACACCTGATCAAGTTTCAATAATTTTAGCAGAAAATATGGAGATAAATGCAGATACTCCACCCTTCAAATCATTCTTTATTGATAGAATCATTGGAGAGATGAAACGAAAAGATTCTGCGGAAGCTGAAAATGGTAAAATTCAGAAAGAATCAGTTATTGATTATATTATTAACAAAAATGGTTCAGATATACGAGAAATAATCATTAAAAATTACAGACAAAAAGAAAGAGTAAATGAAATAATCAACACCGCGGGATGGTCACTTACACGAATGCTTGAAAAAATCAAAAAGTGATTTTATGGATAAGATAGTAGTTTTAGATTTTGGGTCTCAATATAGTCATTTGATCTGCAGAAGAATAAGAGAATTTTCTGTGTATGCAGAGCTAGTCCCTTTTGATATCAGTCTTGAAGAACTACAAAAGCACAATCCTAAAGGAATTATTTTTTCTGGGGGTCCATCAAGTGTCTATAACTCCGATGCTCCAGTTCCTGAAAATAAAATTTTTGACATGAATCTACCGTTACTAGGAATCTGTTATGGACATCAATTAATTGTAAATAAGTTTGGAGGAAAGGTAAAAAGGGCTAACAAAGAATATGGTTCATCACTACTAACAATTGATAACAATAAGAATCTGTTAAGCGGAATTGGAGGTTCGGTCAGAGCATGGATGAGTCATGGTGATGAAGCAGAACAAATACCGCCAGGATTTAAAGTAATAGGGCACACTGAAAGTGCAAAGGCTGCGGCAATTGCTTCAGAGGAAAGATCAATCTATGGAATTCAATTTCATCCAGAGGTGGTTCACACAGAACAAGGAACTGAAATTCTCAAAAATTTTGTTTTGAAAGTTTGTGGAGCTAAACAAGATTGGACAATGGAGGGATTCATAGATTCTGCAGTGAATAAAATTTCAAAAATTGAAGGAGATGTTTTATGCGGTGTTAGTGGCGGAATAGATTCAACAGTAGCTGCATTACTTATTCACAAGGCAATTGGTAATAGACTAAAATGTGTTTTTGTAAATAATGGCCTATTACGATTAAACGAAGAGATAGAAATCAAAGAGATGTTTGAAAAAAACTTTAATGTTAATTTTACAATGGTTGATGCTGTTCAAGATTTTTTAAGTAAATTAAAAGGCATTGAAGATCCTGAGAGAAAAAGAAAGATCATAGGTGAAGAATTTATCAATGTTTTTACAGATTTTGCAAAAAATAAAGGCCCTTTCAAATGGCTTGCACAAGGTACGTTGTATCCAGATGTAATAGAGAGTGGAGTTTCAAAAGGTCCTGCGGCAGTGATAAAATCCCATCATAATGTTGGGGGACTGCCAGATTGGCTCGATTTGGAAATTTTAGAACCTTTACGTGAGTTATACAAAGACGAAGTTAGAAAAATTGCTAAAATTTTAGGTGTTCCAGAAAAACTTTTCATGCGACATCCATTTCCAGGACCTGGACTTGCTGTAAGAATTATTGGTGAAGTAACTCCAAAAAAGCTGCAAATATCAAAAATAGCAAGTAAAATTGTTGAAGATGAATTGACAGCATCTGGATTTTACGGTAAAGTCTGGCAAGCATATGCAGCAGTAGGCGATGATAAAGCAGTAGGCGTAGTTGGCGATGAGAGAAAATACGGAAACATTGTAATGATTAGAGTAGTAGACTCTATTGATGCAATGACAGCTGATTGGACAAGATTACCGCATGAATTACTAGAAAAAATCAGTAATAGAATCACAAATGAGGTTGAAGATGTAACATGGGTAACATATGCTATTTCAAGTAAACCTCCTGCAACGATTGAGCCACAATAAAACAATTACATTCAAACAACTCAGATTGCTCTCAAGTTTGATGTTCAAAAGACCTTTTTAATACAAAATAATTATAATAAATTCATGATAGTAATTCCTAGAGAAATTAAAGAGTTTATTGAGTTACAAGGAATTTTTGCAGTAGGAACTACTGGAGTAAATAATATACCAAATATATCTCCAAGAATTTTTTTTAGGGTTGATGAAAATGTCATCTATTGGTTAGATTTTTTTAAACATAAATCTTACAAGAATATACAAGCAAATCCATGGGTAACTATATCTGTTTTTAATAAAGATGATTTGAAAGGATTTCAATTTAGAGGAATTGTAAATTTTATAACAGATGAGCCAACAAAATTAGAAATAAAAGAATCAATCATCAAAAAAATATTAGAAAAAAATTCATCAGAGAAAATAAAAAAATTGAGTGAAAAAATAGAAGTTCAAGTCATACGGTTTGAGCCAAAAGTATGTTATTCATTAAATCCAGATGAATTTAGTGATATGTGTATAGGATCTGACGTAGATTCAACTCAATTGTTTCAAAAGTAATCCATTAATAATCAAATTTTTTTGAGATTGGTATGGGTTTTCATGTATTTGATACATATGTCAAATCTAAAGATGGACATACTATGCATTTTGATGTAATAACTGACAAAAATAATATAGAAAACGCAATCATATTTGCAAAAGAGTGGCTAAATAGCATTGGAGAGAAAGATGTGGTGGTTACAACAAAAGAGTGTAGATTTTGCCATACACAATCAGTATCTGAAGAAATAGAAATTGAGATAATGACAAATGGTTATTTTATTGCAAAAATGGAAGGCTGCCCCAATTAAAATATGAAAAATTATGCATGCTATTTGGTTTACATTTTCGAAAAATGATAGAGAGTATCTAAAAAATACAATTGATGAAATTTCAGAAAAATATCATGCCCCAAAATTTGAACCACATATTACAGTTTATGGATTAATAGATACAGAAATTAACGAAATTGATAAAATTATGAAAGAAGTAATTTTAAACCAAAATTCATTTTTAGTTCAAAAATCAGAAATTTTGCAGTCTGAGGAATTATGGAAAACAGTATTCATTGAATTAAAATCAAATGAGCAGATGGAGTTAATTCATAAAAATTTTAAAAAACATTTTGACAGAGTATCAAGATATCAGTTCAAACCACACATAAGTCTAATTTATAAAATCTTACCAATTAAAGAAAAAATGAAAATAATAAATAATTTAGATATTAAAAATGAATTTCAGGTAAGCAAACTAGCAATACAAAAATTTTCTCCAGATATAAAAAAATGGAAAATTGTAAAAGAATATAATTTAAAAAATAATTAAACGTAAAATGAAAAAGAATCTATTATAAAATTTTATAATAATGCTGCACCAAAGACTCCAGCAGAATCACCCAACTTGTTTTGTAAAATTGGCGTATCAACTAAATCTGAAAAAACTTTCTGATATACTGAGTCTTTTCCTTCAGTATATAAAAAATCAATATTAGATAAGCCTCCCCCTAAGACAATTACATCAGGATCTAAGATATCAATAACATTTGCCAATCCAAATCCAAAATTTTCCAAAAACTCATCTTTCCATTGTTTAGAATTATCGATATTTTGTAAAATTTCAGGCATGTTTTGTGATTTTCCAGTAAGTTCTTTCCATCGATTTTCTAATGCTGGACCACTAATGTATGTCTCAACACAACCTTTCTTTCCACAATAACAATTATTTCCATTTTGATGTAATGTATGATGTCCCCATTCTCCTGCGATATTTGTCCTTCCTTGGTGAATCTTTCCATTGATAACTATTCCTCCGCCCACACCAGTTCCCATAATTATGCCAAAAACTACGTCAAATCCTTTTGCAACACCTAATGTAGATTCAGCCATTGCAAAACAATTTGCATCGTTCTCCATAGATATTTTTTGACCTAATTTTTTTTCTAAATCCTCTTTAAGTGATTGCCCAATAAGACATTGAGTATTACTGTTTTTTATCAAACCCGTTTTTTTTGAAATTGCACCAGGGGAGCATAATCCTATAGAATAATTTTTCACATTTGCTAAAAGTTCGGAACTCAATGAAGTAATTGTATCTAGTATTTTGAAATAATCATTTCTGGGGGTTGGAACTCTTTTTCTTTGAATAATGTTTAAATTTTCATCAAGTAGAATTGCCTCTGTTTTAGAACCGCCTAGATCTATTCCTAGTTTGTACAACAATAATTCAATACAGTTAGGATTGCTTAAGTTTTAGCTAAATTTGTTAAATTATTTTATCGTGCGCCAGAAACAGAAATTACATCATCGATTCTGAGAATCATGCAAGCTGCTTCTGTTGCCGATTTAATTATTTGTTCTTTTACTGCTAGCGGTTCTACAACATCTATGGAGAGCATATCAGCAATTCTTGTATTTCGTGCATCAATTCCAGTCCATTTACGACCTTGGTTTTGTTTTGCTCTTAATGTAGCCATTGTATCAATTGGATCCATTCCAGCATTTTCTGCTATTGTAAGAGGAATTATTTCAAGTGCCTCAGCATATTTTTTGATTGCAAGTTGTTCCCTACCATCAAAACTATCTGCCCATTCTTTAAGTTGGGATGCTGCGTATGATTCTGGGGCTCCGCCACCTGCAACAATTTCTGGTTTTTCAATTACATCTTTTACTACCATTAAGGAGTCATGTATGGAACGATCAACTTCATCAATTACTCTTTGTGAACCACCCCTGATAAGCAAGGTAACAGACTGTGGATTTTTACAACCTTCAACAAATACCCATTTATCAGATTCAACTTTCTTCTGATGAGCAATATCTGCAATACCAAGATCTTTTTCTGTAAGATCATCGAGGTTAGAAATAACACGTCCACCGGTTGCTTTACCAAGTTTTATCATATCACTTTCTTTAACACGTCTAACTGCCATGATACCATATTTTGCTAAATAGTGCTGTGCAATATCATCAATTCCTTTTTGACAAATTAATACATTAACACCAACATTGTGAAGTTTGTCAACCATTGTTTTGAGCATTCTATTTTCTTCTTCCAAAAACATTTGCATTTGTGTTGGATCTGTGATTCTAATCTCTGAACTCATCTCAGTCTTTTCAATTTCTAAGGCGGAATTCAACAATGCAATCTTTGCTTTCTCAACTTTTGTTGGCATTCCACTATGAACAACTTCTTTGTCTAAAACAATGCCTTTGATAATTTGAGTATCTGTAATAGAACCACCGGCTTTCTTTTCAACTTTAATATTTTCAAGATCAACTGAATATGTCTCTGCCTTCTTTGTTGCAACTTTTAAGATTGCATCAACTACAACTTTAGAAAGTACATCACTATCTTCTGAGATTAATTTAGACTGCATACTGGTTGTGGCAATTTTGAGAAGTGTTTCTCTATCATCAGGTAGGATTTTTTTTGCCATTTGAGAATAGATCTCCAATGTCTTTTCAGCTGCTGCTTGATAACCTTCAATAATTACAGAAGGATGAACATCTTTTTTGAGAAGATCTTCTGCTTTAGCTAAAAGAGCACCACCAAAAACTACTGATGATGTGGTTCCATCTCCTACTTCATTATCAACTGTTTTTGAAATTTCCACCATCATTTTGGCAGCTGGGTGTTGAACATCAATTTCTTTTAAGATGGTTGCACCATCATTAGTAATAGTAACATCACCTAAGGAATCAACTAGCATTTTATCTAATCCTCGTGGCCCTAAACTACTTCTAACTAACTCAGCAACTAGTTTAGCAGCAGCAATATTGTTATGTTGAGCGTCCTTACCTTTTTGTTGTAACGCACTCTCTTTTAGAACTAAAACTGGTCCATTTGGAGTTTGTTGAATTGATGCCATTTAGATAAACTACAATCCTCGTGATCCCCCTTTTTAACATTACTTAGCAGATTGGGTTAATGTAAGATCGTTTTTTTACATCAACAATCCCTCCAGAAAGTATTCGAATAGAGGGAAGAGCAAGAAAAGGTAAGAAAAGCGGGATCAAATGAGGTCGTGAAAACTTGCATCCAGAATCTACAATTGAATTATTTATTTGCTGAAAATTAGTTAAAACTTTTTCAAACGATTCAGTAGAAATAATTCCTGCCAATTGTAATGGTAATGATGCAATAATTTTTCCAGATTTTACTACGACAAGTCCTCCTTGATTTTTGATAAGAATATTTGCAGCTATGGACATGTCAGAATCATTAGATCCAATTACAATCATGTCATTTTCATGAAAACTCCAAGTAGATGCAAATGCACCTATATCTGCTCCAAAATTTTCAAGAAATCCTATAACATGTTTGTTAGTTCCATGAATTCTATCAAAAGAAGCTACTTTCCACACGTCCTTATCCAAAGAAGTTAAAACGTTTCCATTTTCAGTAAATAATTCAACAGAACTGGGTTTTGTTATAATTTCAGTTTGCATAAAAATAGTATTTGCAAAAACACTTTTCTTTTTTGACTTGATAACAAAATCTTTGGGAGAGAGTTTTTTTAATTTGATAGTTTTTTTAATCCATGGAGGAATTGCTTTTTTCTTTACCGAAGTAACAATACTACCGTTAGATACAACTAATTTTCCACCAACAAAGACTTTGTTAGGTTTTACAGATTTTAAATCATCAAAAATTAAGATGTCGGCAAGCTTTCCTGGAGCAATGCCACCTAGGTCTTTATTCATGTTGTAATAATCAAAGCAGTTTTTTGAAGCCATTGAAATAGCATCAATTGGGTTTAGACCAAGTTTGATAGATTCCCTTACACAATGATCAATATGGCCATACTGTATCAAGTCTGTAGGATCAAGTCCATCAGAACAAAACATCAGTCTATCCAGATTAATCCCATGAGACAAAACACATGGAATAATTTCTTTCAAGTCACGCCTAATTGATCCTTCTCTAATCATAATCCACATTCCTAGACGTAATCTTTCTAAAACCTGATCAAAATTGATAGGTTCATGACAAGATAGAATTCCAGATGCAACGTATGCATTAAGTTTTTTTTCACTTGCTCCAGCAGTATGTCCATTAATTATGCAATCTCCTTCCAACATAGCACTCAAAGATTTCATTGTTTTAGGATCTCGTAAAGTTACTTTGGTCCATGAAAAAACTTCTCCCAGTCCTAAAACGTGAGGATGTTTTACTGCTAATTTTTCCTGTGATAACGATAAAGTTTTACTATTACTAAATTTTCCATCTACTGGTAGACCTCCTGGAACAACTTGAAATATTCTAATTGGTAAATTTTCGCCTAGTTTTAGAAATTCTTGAAATCCTTTGTATCCAGATACACTAACAATGTCTATTGGATCTGAGAAAAGAGATGTTACACCACATAGTAGTGATTTTTTTGCAAGTTCAGATGGTAAAACAAATTGATCTATGTGTAAATGCGGATCAGCAAAACCTGGACCTACATATTTTTCTTCAATATCAATAATAGTTGTTTTTGATCCAACTGCATGTCCAGCATCTGGTCCAACATATGCTATACGATCATCTATTATTGCGATCTGTATTTTTGGAATAATTTCTTTAGTATAAACAGACACCAATGAGCAGTTTTTTAACACAAGATCTGCTTTTTTGTCACCCATAGCTACTGAATTTAATGAAGAAATCGAATTTGCTAGGCTCGAAGTCACAAATTTTCTTAGATTATGCACCTATTATAGATTCAATGCTTAAATTACCGTTGAGGCGGTTTTTTTCATATGAACATACCCAAGGTTATGCGAAAGTATTGTGCAAAATGTAAAACACATACTGAGCAAAAGGTCTCCATATACAAGGCTGGAAAAAGAAGGGGTTCAGCAAGAGGAGAACGTAGACATGCTGAGCGTAAACGAGGGTATGGTGGACAAAAATTCCCAAAACTTGCAAAACCTGCAAAAACTACAAAGAAAGTGACTCCTATAATGACATGCACAGTATGCAAAAAGAAATATAATAAAATAGGCATTAGAATTAGAAAATTTGAGTTGGTGGCAGCATGAAAAAAGATCACGTTGAAATTCCAAAGCCATCAAGTAAATTCCAGAAAGTTAATTGTAATGAATGCGGTGAATTACAAGTGGTATATTCTCATGCTTCACAAGTTGTTGTATGCAATTCTTGTGGGAATAACATTGCAGAACCAACAGGTTCTAAAGCAAAAATTAATGGTAAGATCTCAGGCAGTGCCGAGTAAATCATAATCTTGTTTTGTATTTAGATTAAAAGCAATTCTTTTGTCATCAATTATTATAAATTTTTCAGATATATTTTCCATAGTTAAAATTTTTTCTGCATTTACTAATGAAATTCCAGAATAACAGCATTGTTGATTCTCAAACTCAAACCAATAATCAGATGAAAGATGTAAAGAATCAAGAAATTTTTTTGTAATAATGATTGTCGTCCAAACATTTTCTAAATTACATTGAGTTATAATTTTTTTAATAATATCACCATCTAAAAAAGGTAAATCAGCTGATGCAATCAAAACAAAATCATTTAATGATTTAAGAACTAAATTAAGATCATTTACATAACCATCACCAGGAGTATTAAAAAGTTCAATACTATTTTCTTCTAAAAATTTCTTTGTTTGTGGGGAGTTAGAACTAGTGATTGCCAATATTTGTGAAAAACAATCAGAATCTCTTAAAGCATCAAGAACATGAAGTATTACAGGCTTTTTATATTTTAGAAGGAGTTTTTCTCCAGTTAAACTCATTCGACTTCCTTTGCCACCTGCCATCACAATGCCAATCATACTGAAACAAAACCAAAAGAGATGCTAGTCGTGTCAATTCATTAGTAGCCCCAAAAACATCACCAGTGATTCCCCCAAAGCTACGAGTACTCAAAATAACTAGGAACATAGTTAAAGTCACGCCTATTCCAAATACAAGTAAACCTATGTGACCACCAAGCAAGATCATAGGGATTAAAGTAATGATGGTAGATAGTAATAATTTATTTTTATTTTTCATCATCTCGATAAAAGGAGAATTGGAACCTAGAGAGGCAGATTTTCCGATACTTGCCATTAAAACCATTGAAAATTTTGCAATTATTTCACTTAGTAAAATTGCTAAAAATAATTGATATCCAGTAGATAATGATATCACAATTAACAATCCCACAATATGCAAAACTATTGTTACCATTCCTGCAGAACCAGTAGAGAGATCTTTCATTGCTGCAAGTTTTTGTTCTTTTGTACCTTTTACCATTAAACCATCAGCAAAATCTGCTAAACCGTCAGTATGATGTATACCTGTAAGTATTGCAAATGAAGTAACAACTAGTAAACTTACTATCAATGGATCTAAAAATAATGAGAGTCCAAATCCTATTGATCCAACAATTAAACCAATTACAATTCCTACAACTGGAAAAATATACATGTATTTTGCAATTGTTTCAAGATTTGAATTACCAATTGGAATGATAGTCAGAAATGAAAAAACAGAGCCAATTTCCTTAAGCATGAATCCACCAACCTAAATATGATAAAAGTAAAAGAAGTGGAACTACAACTATTCCACAAAATAATATCGATGTAACTTTCATTATTAAAATTGCTGATCTGACATGATCTTTAGTAAATGAAATATTTCCATCACCTAATGAATAGTGATCCAGTTTTTCAAATTTTGTTCCTAATGCTCCTGCGATAGCTGCCATCGGATATCCGGCATTAGGACTTTGAGTTTTCTTTCCATCACGAATCATTATTTCAAAAGATTTTTTCCAATTATTTCCTAGAATCATAGCACTGATTACCATGATAAATCCAGTAAGTCTTGATGGAATGTAATTCAAAATTGTATCACATTTTGCTCCAAACCACCCAATATTTTTGAAAATATCTGTTTTGTATCCAATCATAGAATCAGCGGTATTAACTACCCGATAAACAAAGGCACCAGGTAAACCAAAAAATGCAAAATAGAAAAGAGGTCCAGTTATACCATCAACTGTATTTTCACTAATACTTTCTAGTACACCTGAATATACGTGATTTTTATCAAGATTTTTAGTATTTCGCTTTACGATCATCGATAAATTGTCTCTAGCAGAAGAAATGTTGTCCTGCTCTAGTGCAGTAACAACTGCTATTGCATGTTTTTCCATTCCTTTTATTGCAATAGTTGATTTTAGCAATACACTTCCTACGATTATTGAAATAATTATGTAGATGTAATCTATGGAAATTAAGTTAATTCCAATTTCCAAAAAAATAACTAATGATATAATTATTCCAATAGAAATTAAAATAATGAAAATACCTCCAAGTTTTTCCAAAGTTTCTGATGAATTTTTTGTATGAGGGGTCAATTTTGCAATTAAGGATCCAATCCAAGCAGTAGGGTGAAACTTATTTCTTGGATCACCAACTGTGAAATCTAATACGAGCGCAAAAAATACAATTAGGATTGATTCAATTATCAACTAATCATCCTCTCTATTTCAGCAATATTCAAATTTGATTTTACTAATTTACTTAGTTTATCAATTTCATTTTCTATTTTAACAAGATTTTTCTTATTCCAAGTCAAATTCTTGGCATTAACATTCAAAGAATCTTCCTCAGGTAAATCTAAGTTAATCATAGGTATAGTACCTATTACTGGTCGATTTGTTATTTCTTTAATTTTTTTAAAACCTGGTTTTAGTATATTGATATCACCTCGAAATTTATTAATTACATAACCTTTGACTAACTTTTGATATTTTTTCTCTAGAAGAGCCATGGTACCTATGATACTGGCAAATGAACCACCTCTATCAATATCTGAAATCAATAATACTGAAGAATTGGATATTTCTGCCATTTTCATATTTGCAATATCAAATTTTTGCAAATTAATTTCAGCAGGAGAACCAGCTCCTTCCAAAATAATCAAATCGTGATTTTTTTGAAGATGTTTAAATGATTTAGTAGCAATCGTTAGTCCTTTAGTTGTTACAAATTTTTTATAATATTCTGAAGCATGCATTTTTTTAAACAGTTTTCCATTGAGGTATACATCACTATAGTAATTTCCCAGAGGTTTCAACAAAATTGGATTTAGATCTGAGGTAATTTCACATCTAGCTGCTATTGCTTGGATTGCTTGTGCACGAGATATTTCAAAATCATTTGTTTTATACGCATAATTTGACATATTTTGAGACTTGAAAGGTGCTACTGAAAATCCCTTATCTGAAAAAATTCTACATAGAGATGTAACAAGTGTTGTTTTTCCAGATCCAGATGATGTACCCTGTATCATTAATGATTTCATAATCTCTCCAAAGCATTGATTAATTTTTGATTTTCTTGTCTTGTTTTTACAGCAATTCTGATATAATTATTATTTAATCCCCGAATTGTTTTACAATCACGAACTAAAATTTTTTTTCAAGTAGTTGTTTTTGTAATACGTTTGATTTTATTTTTGTTTTGATTAAAATAAAATTTGTAGAGGTATCAATACATTGAAAATTTTTAAGTTTAGAAATGCTATTTATGAGATACATAGATTCTTTTTTGATTAGTTTTTTAACTTTGTCTAAATAAAATCTATCTGAAAGAGCAGCAGATGCTGCTTGTTGTGCCAATCCAGAAATATTCCAAGGAATGTTAATTTTATTTAAAACTATAGCCATTTGTTTTGAACCTATTCCATAACCAATTCGTAACCCAGCTAATGCAAATGATTTTGTCAAAGATCTTAAAATAAACAAATTGTTATATTTTCTAATTAGATGAATAATGGATTCATCATAATCTGGCACTAATTCAATAAAACATTCATCTACAAACACTAAAGTTTTGTGTTTATTTGCTAATATGATTATTTTTTGTAATGTTTTTTTTGAGAGTAAATTTCCCGTAGGGTTGTTTGGATTACAGATGAAGATGCATCCATTATTTGGAATTTTAGAAATAAATTCATCAATATTTTTTTCTAGATCCATGGTTTTAAAAAATGTAATTTTTGCCCCACATAGTTTTGCTGCAGATTCATATTCACCAAATGTTGGAATCGGAATTAAAACAGGTGTTTTATTGGATAGAAAAGTTCTACAGAAATTATAGATTATTTCTGTAGCCCCATTTCCTACAACAATTTGAGAAGATGGTATTTTGGTATAATGTTCTAGATTTTTTCTAAGTTGGCTAGAATCTGAATCAGGATAGATTTGTATTGAATATATCTGATTTTTTATTGTTTTACGAACAATAGAAGAAATTCCAAGAGGGCTAATATTTGAGCTAAAATCCACAATATCTGAATTGGAATTATTTATTGAAAATGGGCCCCCATGATGAATTCGTTTATGTTCAGATATGTAGGGATTAATTCTCATAGTTTGAAATATTCTGTGCTAATATAGTATGTTTTGGTTAAATTCAGAAAACGATTATTAATTGTATGAATGGATTTTTAGATCATGAATAAGAAAAGAGTTGCAATTGTAGGAGTTACAGGTTCAGTAGGTCAAGAATTTGTATTATCATTAAATAATCATCCTTGGTTTCAAGTTACACAGATAGCAGCATCTGAGCGATCTGCTGGAAAAAAATATCTTGAAGCAATCAGAGATCCCAATAGTGGAATAATTTCATGGGAAGTAGACGGACAAATTCCTGAATACATAAAAGAAATGACTGTGAAAAATATTAGCGAGTTAGATTTAACTCAATTAGATTTGGTATTTTCAGCAGTTGAATCAAAGGCAGCTAGAGATATTGAAACTAAGATAGCAGCAGAATTACCAGTTATTTCAACTAGTTCAGCTTATCGTTATGAAGAGGATGTACCAATTCTAATTCCTGGAATTAATGATGAACAATCAGAGTTATTAGAAATACAAAAAAAGAATAGAAATTGGAAGGGTTGGGTTGCACCTCTCCCAAATTGTACCACTACAGGTTTAGCAATTACTTTAAAACCGCTTTATGAAAAATATGGTGCAAAAAAAGTGATGATGACTTCAATGCAAGCAATATCTGGTGCAGGTCGTGCTCCTGGTGTATCTGCAATGAACATCACAGATAACATCATACCATTCATTGCAAAAGAAGAAGAAAAAGTAAGAATTGAAACTAGAAAAATCCTAGGTAAATTGATAAACGGAAAAATTCAAGATGCTAACATTAAAGTCAGTTGTACATGTACTAGAGTTCCAGTAATTGATGGTCATACAGAATCAGTGTTTGTGGAAACTGAAAAGGAGATTGACTCACAAAGAGCCAAACAAGTTTACGATGATGCTAATAATGAGAGTACTGTAGTAGGACTTCCTTCATCTCCTGAAAAGTATTATGCATTTCATGAAGATCCAACACGACCTCAACCAAGAATGGAACGTAGCGTGGGTGATGGTATGACGACAACAATTGGAAGAGTTGAAAAAGAAGAATTATTTGATCATGGATTAAAGTATGTGTTATTCTCACATAATAAAAAAATGGGTTCTGCAAAAGGAGCTGTTTTGTTAGCAGAGATGCTTTACAAAAAAGGTAAAATTTAGAGTATTTTTTGAAATTTTTACAATAATAACTTTATAAGAACCAGAAATCTAGATCGTTTCGAGAGTTTTAAATGGTAAAAGTTGATGAGCTAGATTTACAAATTTTATCTGAGTTGTCTAATGATGCTTCAATTTCAATTCCAAGATTATCAAAAAAAATCAATGTAAATTCATCAGTAGTCTACTCTAGAATTAAACGGCTGATAAAACGTAAATTAATTGAACGTTTCACAATTGTCGTAAATGATACAGAACTCGGATATAATGTGAAGGCATTAACTGGGATAAATATGGATACAAAAAAACGAGACCATATAATTGAAGAATTGTTCAAAATAGAAGGTGTTAGAGAAGTTGCCGAAGTTACAGGAAGATTTGATATTCTGGTAACTATGTATGCAAAATCATTAGATCAAATGCATAAGATGGTATCAGAAAAAATTGGACGTATTGAAGGAATACAGTCATCAGAATCATTTATAGAAATGAAGTCACGTTCAAAAGCAATGCCATATAAATCATCAAAGGATAGCGACTAACATTGCAAAAGCAAAAATCTGAATCTCGTGTTGCAGTATATTATGAATTAACTAAACCAAAAATTTGGTATCTGTTAGTTTTTACAGCATTTGGAGCTACTTTAACAGCATCCAATATTTACGGAATTGAAATTTCTTTACCCACATGGGCATTAATGCTATTTTCTGTTGCTGCTGGTTCTGCTGCAGCCAATACGCTAACTAACTATCATGATAGAGATATAGATGCAATTATGGAGAGAACAAAAAATAGACCTCTTCCTTCAAAAAGAATTCATCCAGCAGAGAAAGCAAGAAATTTCGGACTTGCATTAGCAGGAATCTCTCTTGTATTAGCATTTGGAATTTCATTTACAACAACTTTAGAGCAAGGAATTTGGGCAACAATCTTTATTGCATTTGGTTTGGTAAACAATATTCTTGTATATTCATACATGTTAAAACGAAATTCTAGAACAAATATTATTTTAGGAGGTTTATGTGGTGGCTCCCCACCGATGATTGGTTGGGTAGCAGTGACTATGACAGATTTATGGACAATGGGTTTAGCAATGGCAGGCCTTGTGTTTATTTGGATTCCAATGCATATTTGGGCTTTGACTTTGCATTTCAAAGAAGATTACAACAAAGTTAATGTTCCAATGTTAACTGCTGTACAATCTGAAAAGACATCGGCAAGAGCAATTGCGGGTTCAACTTTTGTTATGGTACTTTTTTCAATTGCGCCATTCTTTTTAACAACAGAAAATGGAGAACCTATGGTGGGTCCAGTTTATCTTTGGACTGCTATAGCTTCAGGTGCTTTAATGATAATATTATCAGCATGGGTAATTGCAAAACCAATGGAAAAAGCATCGTGGACTTTGTTTAAGTTTTCTAGTCCATATTTGGCAGTTTTGTTTATTGCATTAATGGTAGATTCAGCATTATAAAATACTGTTATTGATATCTAAACTGTTTAGCTCTTTTGTAATTTCAGAATGAGATTCAACAAGTAATTCAATTTCATGTTGTAATTGAGATGAATTCCAGTCAGATTTAATCAACATAGTTAATTTTGTAACAATACTCCATTGAAGATTATTTTGTTGATCAATTAACTCAAGAAATCTTTTCCCTTTTTCATCTTCAGACATAATTTTTTGATATTATACAATCATAAAAAGTTAACAGGAATATCTTGATATCAAATGAACACAACTCGTTTTTTAAAAATAAATTTACAATTTTGCTTCAATGGTAATTATATAATTTTATAATTTTATTAGTGAATATGAGCAGTAAAAGATATTGAAATGCAGCATAACAGAATGCAAGAGTAAAGCTGAACAACCAGTCAAAATAGGACTAAAAGAAACCAGAAACTTATGTAAATATCACTATAATTTATTCAAAAATAGGGACGAAAAATACCCACCAAACTTTAGCAAGGCATCAGAATTTAAAGAAAAAATAAACTAAGTATAATTTCGGCGTTAAAGAATAATTGAAAACTTTAACATCTACTATTTTTAATACATTTTATGGCTACAAGTAAAAAAACCAAGTCAAAAAATAAACCAGCAAAAAAAGCAACTTCTAAACCAATCAAGCAAACAAAAACTACATCAAATAAGCCAGAATTTGAAAAAGCTTGGAAAGAATACAATTCAGCATTAAGTGTATGGAAAGAATCACTTGCCCAATGGCAAAAAGCTACAAACGATACATTAATGACATATCATGATGCCTGCCAAAGAGCATTAGAGTCAGATACAGAATTATTAAAAAAAGTCAGTTCCAGTTGGGAAAATACTTGGCAAGAAATAGGTCCAGAATACATTAAGCAACAAACCAAAATGATTGAAAATATCTTTAAAGAAACGAATATCGAGTCAATTAAAAAATTCAATGAGCAATGGGAAAAATTTCTAAAAACATCTGGCGACGATTCAATTAAAGCATATCAAGAAGCCATAAAACAATTCAATCAAGCTTGGCAAAATACTCATACATAATTTTAATATTTTTTAATTCAAATTAATTATTTTTTTATTATTTCATTAATGTAATTTCATTTGAAAAATAAATGATGTCTAACACATCATTTAGATTAAATGGTTTTACAAGAAATGCAAGTACTCCTAACTTAGTGCATTCATTAAAAATATCCTGATCATCATTTCCAGTTATTACAATAATTTTTGAGGAATGATCTTGAGATCTAATTTTTTTTAGAACACTTAATCCATCAAGGTTAGGCATTACTAGATCTAAGAAAATAAGTTCAGGTTTACTAGAGTAATATTTTTCAATTGCTTCAATACCATCACTAGCTTCAGCTACAACATTATGATTATGAGCTAAAAGAAAATCTTTAAGGAGTGAACGGGATTCCTCAGAATCATCAACTATCATAACTCTAGTCATACATTATAAACAACATTGATGAATTTAGGGGTATGAGTGTATAAGATAATGACTTACACTTATGATAGCCACAAAAAATAGGATTATAATTGGTCTAATTGAATTTGATTTCAAATGGATATTTCAATAGAACCATGGAAGAAATTGGTAATTCATGAGGTTATTGAATATAAATTCGATGACTGGGTAAAGCAAATAGCATTTAGCACCAGATCATCAGGAGGTGCAATACCAACAATGCAATGGACAAACGGAATTGTTTTTTCTCCTGCTAATTTTCCAACAACAAACGTTACAGTTGAAGAACAATTAAAGGGAATTCTTCATTGGTCATCTGTATCTTTTGCAATTAAAGAAAAATTTGAAAAACAGATAGTAATTGAAAACGCAACGATTAATCTTGTGGATGTTAGCGTAAATGAAATCTTTAAAGAACTTGCACTAAATCTTAAAAAACAATCAAAATTTGCAATTAATTCTGGCAAAATATAATGAATATAGAAAAAGAAATCGAAGAGTTGGAATCCATTCTAAAAAAGATTAAACAATTTGAACCAGATCCATACTATGTAAATTATTATTTTAATTCATATCTTTTTTCAGTAAATAATGCATATCATGGAATTTTTGAAGAGGCAAATAGAGATTTTGGATTATTCATAAGGGAATATACTAAAGATGCCTTTTTAGAAAAAGCAACTAAAAAAAATGATCAAAAAGCATTTAGTTTTGGCATATGGTTTGAAAAAAAGTATGATGAATATCATCAAAGCGATTATCCAAATTTTATTAAAAAATGCTGCAAGTTTCAAAATGACGGTAAAAGACTTCCGAAAGTCAAGATAATGATTAATGCAAAGAAAAGATACGTCAATGATCCTAATCAAGAAATTATATGTAATATGAAAGATGGAAAAATAGGATCAAAGGAAGAGATACAGATAGAAATTAGAAAGCAGTTACCAATATTTTTAGAAATAATTAATTACAAAAGAAATAATTTTAATGAACCAATTATAAATAAAAATCAAGTTTCTGTTTCAACATTTTTAGATATTGATGGAAATGAAGATATGAATATTTTAGATGCATCTAAAAATTACTTATCTGTTTTGAAAAAGATTGTATTTGAGGCTAGAGAGAAAATTAAAGAATTAACTAGATGGCCATAATTATTAAAATCGCAGTGATAAAAATTTGTTAGATATTTTTTCTAATAAATAAAATAAGATTAACTCTTAATTCATAGGATTATTTGTATTTGGGCCACATAGTATTCCAGGTTTCTGCAAATTTTTTCATCATCTCGCCATAAGCTTTCATACTTTCCATCCCAGATGAATTTAGAGTTTGTTGCCAATTTTCTGCAACTTGTTTGAATGTAGATGCATTAGCTTCATTAAGTGATTTTTGCCAAGCTTCTCCAAATTCTTTGAAAGATTTTATTCCAGCTTCATTAAGTGATTTTTGCCAATTTTCACCAAACGCCTTCATAGTATCTACGCTAGATTCTTTGGCTGCTTTTTCCCAAACCTCATTAAATTTGGCTTGCATTTCATTTGTTGCTTTTTGTATTTGTTCAAATACGGTTTTCCAATTTTCAAGAGATTTTGAATATTCTTGCCAAAGAGAATCCCAATGATTTGATTTTTCTTCAGAGGTCATAAACTATATTTGTCCTTGAGACACTTAAACTGTTCCCTAAAAATTATTTGCTAGATTTTTTACGATTTTTTAATCTCTCTTCCATTCTAATTTTCCCTTCTGCAAATTTTTGCCTATCTTCATCAGTTTTAAGTAAAAGTTTTGGAGCGTGGGTAGGTTTTCCATTTTTATCTAATGCAACAAAAGTTACAAAAGCTGTACCAGTAATAGTCTTAATTCCAGTTACAATATCTTCCGCTTCTGCTTTTACTTCAATTTCCATTGATGAGTTATGAACATAATTTATTCTTGCATTTAATTTTAAAACATTGCCAACAAAAACAGGTTTTATGAAATTTACACTATCCATACTCACAGTTACTGCATTTGATTGAGCATGTCTTTGTGCTACAATACCTGCAACCATATCAATATGTTTGAGAATTTCACCCCCGAATACGTTTCCGGCGGGATTGGCATCTGAAGGAAACATTCTAACAATTACATGTGCACTAGATTCTTCAGGGCTTTTTTCTTTTTGGGTAAATTTTTAGGGTTATTTTGCAATAAGACAGTTTAGATTTAATCTAATTTAATTTAATCAGTTATACGAATTACTATTTGAAATAATTATCTAGTTTAATTTTATTTATTTTTGGAATTTTTGCTAATTCAAATCCCTCTTGACGTTTTGAAAGGGATTTAGTGGCATCTATACCCATTTTTGCAGTCTTTAAGTTCTTTTGATCACTAGAAGGATCTAAACTGGATCCTCGTACATTTTTTATTACTAAAAGATCTGTGTCAGCTTGAAATCTTGTTGCCATTGCATATTCAACAGATTCGGCATTATTAGGATTAATGTCCTCATCTACAACTGTTACTTGTTTTAATGAACGATGAGATTCAAATGTTTTTTTAATTATTTTTTTAGGATCAGAATCTTTTTTCTTTTTTATTTGGACTACTGCATGTAACCAGTTACATCCTCCATTTGTCATAGATACTTGTTTAGTTTGAGGAAATGATTTTTTTAGTTCTCCATTTAATTTTGATTCAATTGGCATTCCCATCAGTAATCGATGTTCAGAGAAGCCTGAAAGAACATCATGAAAAATAGGATTATTTCTATAGTATAAAGATTCTAACTCAAAAATTGGTTGAGATCTATGGTGGTCATAAGTTTGTAGCATTTCTACCATCCACTCTTGATGAGTTTTATCTTGTAGAATTTTTCCCTCCATTACAATTTCAGTTCCTGAAGGAACATGTAATCCAGTGTAAGGAAGTTTAGATAATGTAAGTTTTCCACCTAAAAGTGAATTTGCAATATCGATTTCATCTTTACCCCATTCAGCTTGATATGCGCCTGCAATAGATATTGCGGGATGCACACCAATAGTTACTGCAACTTTCAGATCTTCATTATGTTCCTTAGCATCAATAAAACATCTGTGTAGATGTCTTCCTTCTACCATTCTAATCGAAAAATGAGTTTTATCAATCGGCATCAATCTATGAAAAGATGAATTTTGCTCACCAGTTTCAGGATTCTTAACATATGCAATAGAAGAAGTGATGAAAGGTCCTGATTCTTTTTCAAAATGCGTAACAATAGGCATGATAGAGATGTTTTTGGATTTATTTTCCATGAATTTTCCTGAAGAAATAACTTTTGGTTTTTTTGCTTTTTTAATTGCAGAAATCATATTTTCATGAATTTTTTCTTCAGTACTTCCAATTGCTTGAGCAAATCTTTTCCTAGTACCAACAAGATTGGCAACTAAATTAAAGTCACTTTCCGCAATATTTTCAAATAAAATAGCAGTAGAGCCATCAACTTTTGCAGTAATTCCTGCAATTTCATATTTTGTTGATACCTTTTTTTTAATAATTTTTAGTTCACCGCTTTTCTTTATCAAGGAAAGATAATTACGTAAATCTGTCAATTCTGAATCATCTCCATAATTTCAGTCATTATAGTTTTTGCAGTATTAGGATCTAATTCTTTTTGAATAAATGCTGAAACAATTGCAATACCTTTCATTCTAGTACTGATTCTTTCTGCAGTTAATTTGAGAAATAAAGATTCAGTTCTGGAGGGGATTACAGTTGTAGTAACAGGTGTTGGACCAGTAGCTAATGAGACGACCATTGAACCTATCTTATCAGATCTTTCTGATATAGAAACAAAATAGCCATTTTCAAACTTCATTATTTTTAAAAAAAAGCTACGGCCCTCCAAATCAATGGTTTTTTGTAAAAACCCATTTGGAGAGTTCAATGTGCTATGAACAAATCTTATGCTTTTATTGCTATTGATTCAGTTTTTGGGATTGATTCCAATTTTATTTTAGCAACTTTTGGTGCTTTAGCAACTTTTGGTGCTTTAGCAACTTTTGGTGCTTTAGCAACTTTTGGTGCTTTAGCAACTTTTGGTGCTTTAGCAACTTTTGGTGCTTTAGCAACTTTTGGTGCTTTAGCAACTTTTGCTTTTGGTTTAGCTTTGATTACTATTTCCTCTTCAATTTCTGGTTGAGATTTTGCAATTGTTTTTGCTTCAATAGAATCAGCTTCTACTCTAGCACGAAGTTTTGCTTTGTATTTCAGGTTTCGTGGTTTTGTTCTTAATCTGTATCCACAACATGGACACCAAAGACCTTCCCATTTGATGAATATTTCACAAATTTGACATCGACGTTGTCCAGAAGCATATCTTCCGGTTCCGACAGGCTTTTGAGCCTTGTATCTAACGCAAATTCCTTTACAAGTCATCTTAGTAATTTATTATAGAATTCATAACTATATAAGGATGGATAGATAATTTTTTCAAAATATTAATAAGAAATATGAAATAATTTTAAGTTATAATGCGATCAATGTTATTTGTTTGCAAGAAAAACACAAAATCTTCAATAAATATGTATAGCTAATTTGAGATTAATTTTTTCAAAAATTATTCGTATCTATAATTAAAAAATGGAGATAAAGATCGAATTTTCATTAAAAAATCATCCGGTTATTGAAAGTGGCAAAATTGAATAACGAAATCCTTCTCTTTGAGAGATATATTTTGCAGAGAGCATATCACGTTTTCCTCTTTGATTAAAATTTTTAATTTTTAAACTGGTTTTATGTTCATCAACAAACTCTAATTCAAAAGAAGAACAAAATTTCAGATTCAGCATATTTACTATTTCTTTTGCAATGTTCATGTTACCATTGCCTATTTTGATTATTTTTCGTCTGGCTCGTAGACCCCCTAAAATTTTGATAATATGTAATACTAATTCTTCAACAGATGAATTAAAAGAGCTTTCAATTTCTCTTCCATAATAAAATACAGAGAGACCAATAATTTGACCAGGATCAATTCCAATGATTAGATCTTGTTCATAACCCATGGATAATTTTTGAATCATTAATCCACGAATTACTGTGGGATGTTCTTCGAGTATATCCTCATGTAACATAGGTTTTTCACATTCCAATGGAGCTTCTTTTCTAGTAGTCAAAACTAAATCTCCATCATAATTTAGGATGTCTTCTGGGAGTATAGAATCAAATGATATGTTCAGAGCCTTCAAGGAAATGGAAAATCTATAATATGGTTTACCGTACGTAGTAGCAATTCCAATACGAGAGTTCAGTAATGGATCGATGTTAGAGTTTAACAAATATCTGATTTAGGTTTATGCCTTCAAAACAGTTGACACGACATGTTTCACTGCTTCATCAAAATGAGCATCAATATTTGATTGAATTTCAGATAGTTTAGATTTACCTTCTTTAGTAATTTTTTCAGATTCTACAGCAGCTTTGGATTTTGAAGCGTTGATTATATTTTCAGCCTCTTTTGTAGCCATTTCTCGTGTTTTTTCTAAAAGTTTATCAATTTCATTTATTGCTTTTACTGAGAGCTGTTTTTTCATATCAGCCACTTTACCGTTAAGTGAGTCTAGATTATCCTCTAAGCCATTTAATGATTGAATAATTCCAGTTACTTTAGATTCGGCCATACTACTCATAATGTTATTTTTTCAAATCCATTACTTAAATCATTCATTTTATGGACATTTTTAGGCATAAATAAGAATGAGATATCATCCAGAAGTCAAAAGAAGTATTGCTCTGGCCAGATCGCCTTTGGCTTCTTCTAGAGCAGTTTTAGCCTTTTCTTCATCTACGCCAGCTTGCTGACTTACTAGTTGAATATCTTCTTCAGAAAATATTGGGACTTCTAATTCTCGTTCTTCATAACTATCAGCAGTAACTGTGAAAATAGAATTATCCTTAGCCTTCATTTCTGTTACAGATGGTTTTGAAACAATGATCTCTTTTTTATCAGTCTTAATTATTACCTCTTGAACATTTGGGATCTCTTTCATATCAAGACCCATCTTATCCATCATTCTTCGCATTTCACGATTTCCACCGCGCATCATGATGTTGATTCCCCTCTATGACTTTTTAAACTATCTCTAACCCTAACAGCCATTCCTCTATTAAAATCAGAAATCATTTCAGAAGACAATACTGCTTTTCCTACTGCAATTACTTTATTTTTATAAAGTACTGGAGTATCAGATGCAATTCGTATATTTTTGCCACACCATACAACATGTTTACAGAAGACGGATTTTCCATCTTGAACAAATGGTGCTGCTTCCTGATTAACTTCTAAACAATTTTCTTTGAATTTTTTACTTTTTAACAAAATCTGAGCAAAATAGGGACTAATAGCCAAGCCCCCATCGATTCTCAAGGTACATAGTAATTTGCCTTTTTCAGATACAGTTTTAATTCTACCAGTTTTTCTTGAGAATACAATTTCAATATTTTTAGGTAGGTACTTTGAAACTCCACTTCCAAATAATGCATCAAGTGTGTGTTTTAATTTCAGAGTTTGATCCACTTATACCATAGATAAATTTCGGAATATTAGTTCAATGCAAGTATATATTGTTAGGGATAAACTATATAGATTGTAATCTTTAACATAGTTTATGGATGAAAAGGAAGAAACAAGAAAAATTCAATTTACAGGTAAATCATCATACATAGTTTCATTACCAAAACAATGGGTCATGGATCTTGGTCTTAAACAAGGAGACCAAATTAGAATGGTAAGAAAAGATTCATCAACATTAGAGATTTATCCGCCAAAATTTGAAACTAGATCTCAAAAGAAAGAAGATGCCACAATTGAGATAGAAAATGAAGAAACATTTGCAATTGTAAGAAAATTAATTTCATTGTATTTTTTAGGGTATAAAACAATCAACATCAAACCAAAAAGTGGAAGGCTTAATCCCAATCAAAGAAATGCTGTAAAAGAAGCTGTAAAAAGAATGTTGATGGGTTCTGAAATAATATCAGATTCTAGTAGTGGAATTACAATTCAAGTTCTTGTTAATTTACTAGAACTCAGTGTCGATGGTGCAATCAAACGTATGATTCATCTAGCAAAATCAATGTCAAATGATGCAATTTTAGCAATGAGTGAAAATAATTTAGAATTAGCCCATGAAGTAATCAATACCGATGATGAGGTAGACAGATTTGGGTTTTATATTATTAGACAGTTAAAAATTGCAATTCAAAATGAACATATGTTAAAAGAAATGGGATTTAAAAATGCTAGAGATTGTCTAGGATATAGATTAGTAGTAAAAAATATTGAAAGAACTGGAGATCATGCAGTGCTTATAGCAAATGACATAATAGAATTTAAAAAACCAGTAAAGAAAGATATCGTAGAAAAAATTCAGGATATGAACGAATTTGCATTATCGGTTTTAGATGATTCATGTTTAGCATTATTCAAAGAAGATTATGTCCAAGCTGAAAAAACAATTGAGAAGACAAGTGAGATTGTAAAATATGAGAAAAAAGTAAGAGATGCATCAAAATCGCTTAAAGATGATGAAGAAATCTATAGAATTCGACGAATGACTGAAAACATAAGGCGAATATCAGAGTATGCTAGTGACATAGCAGAAATTGTTCTCAATATGAATATAGAAAAATCATTAAAAAAGACTACATAATTATGCCTAAAATAGACATAAAGCAATGATTTTTGTATTAAAATAATTAGTGAAGCTTTAACTTGAGCAACTCGTGGCAGTATAATAAATAAAATGAATTCTGCAATACTAATCACATATGATAAAGAAGATGCAGTTACTGAAGCTATTGGATTATGTGATGCAGCGGGAATACGAGTAATTCATACAATAAAACAGCATTTTCTAAAAAAACCAAAATACGGAATAGGCGGAGGTGTATTAGAAAAATTAATAGAAATTGCAGATAAACTCAAACCAGATGTTATTGTTTTTGATGAAATATTAAAGCCAAGTCAAAATTATAATCTAGCTTCAGCATTGCATAGAGAGATTCTAGATAGAGAAGCACTTATTCTAGAAATTTTTGAAACTAGAGCATCAAGTGCCGAATCTAAATTGCAAGTTAAATTAGCTCAACTTCGATATGAATTGGTTAGAGCTAAAGAAAAAGTACGGCTTTCTAGCATGGGAGAGCAACCAGGATTTATGGGAATAGGAAAATTTGAGATTGATGTTTATCATGACGATATTAAACATAGAATGCAATCAATAAAATCAAAACTTGAAAAAGCTGGAAAACAAAGAGAGCTTCACAGACAAGGAAGAAAAAGACTTGGATTTAAGACCATTTCACTTGCAGGATATACTTCATCTGGAAAAACGACATTATTTAATAAAATTACAGGTGAATCAAAAGAACAAAGTAAAAGTCTATTCACTACTCTCTCTACAACTACAAGGAGATTTTCTATAGAACAAGAACCATTTTTAATTGCAGATACAGTTGGGTTCATCAGTAAATTACCTGCATATATGATTGATGCATTCAAATCAACCTTAGAAGAATTAATCCATACAGATATCATAATAGTTGTAATCGACATTAATGATTCTTTGTTAGAATTACGAAAGAAATTTGCAAGTTGTATGAGAACTTTAAGTGAATTAGGTGTTGAAATGGATAGAATAATTTTTGCTTTAAATAAATCAGATTTATTGACATCTGAAGAAATTGAAGAAAAAATAGAAATTCTGAATTTAAAAGATTATAAAAAACGAATTACAATATCATCTAAAACAGGACATAATCTTATAGAGTTAAAAAATTTAATCAAAGCAATTATTCAAAATCAAAAATCGCCAGAATATAAAAAAGATACATCAATTGGATTTGATAATACATATGGTAATTGAAGTTGTAAGAATAGGACAACGATTGGTAAGAGATGATAGAGTTACCACACATGTAGCTTTAGTTGCTAGAGCTTTTGGTTGTAGTAAAATATTCATGACTGAAGTTAATCCAGAAATTAAAGATACATTAGAAAAAATAAACAATACGTGGGGCGGAGATTTTGTTGTTGAATTTATTGATAATTGGAAATCAATTGTAAAAATGAAGAAAAAAGATAGTAAAATAGTTCATCTCACAATGTATGGAGAAAGCATTAATGATGTAGATATGCAACTTAGAAAAGAAGAAAATTTACTAATAGTTGTAGGTGCTGAAAAAGTTCCAAGAGAAATCTATGAACTTGCAGATTATAATGTAGGAATTGGAAACCAACCCCATTCTGAGATTAGTGCATTGGCAATTATTCTTGATCGCATTCAGAAAGGGGAGCAATTTAAGAATAGTTTTCCCGGGGCTAAAAGAAAGATCATACCCACGAGAAATGGCAAAAATGTACTTGTAAGAGGAACAAGGGATTAATAATAGAAAATTATCAATCAATAAAGTTGGTAGACAAATACGAAGACCCTTTTGTTAGAATTGCATCCATGATAGGAGGAGATGAATATCTCAAAGTCGCTAGATCACTTTTGAAGGCAGAAGATGCTACGGATGAAGAAATTGCAAGTTCTACAGGTTTGAGAATAAACATGGTAAGAAAGGTTTTGTATGATCTCTTTGGAAAATCACTAATCACAGGAATTAGAGTTAAAGATGAGCGTAAAGGATGGTTTGTTTATCGATGGAGAACTCGTAGAGAAGAAGTAGAACATTTCATAGAAAGTCAAAAAAAGAAAATTACAGAAAGATTGCAACAAAGATTTGATTATGAAAATTATTCAGATTTTTATCATTGTGGAAATGAAGATTGCCATAGAGTTACTTTTGAGGATGCTTTAGAAGGAATGTTCAAGTGTCCATCATGTGGGAATGTATTGAACTTAAAAAAGAATGATAAATCAAAAAAAGCATATTCTAAAAAAATTGATGAAATTAAAAAAGATATGCAACAGACGTTCTAGCATTAATGCTAGAAAATATTAGTTTTTAAAAATTTGGGATCTAAGTTACTAAATTAAATAGGAGAATTGGTGAGATACATCCTGAATCAAATAACTACAATAAATCCAGCAACTGGTGAAGAAATTTCTAAATTTAATCCAATGGATAAAGATCAAGTATTTCAGCTAGTTGGAAAGGCAAGAAGAGCTTTTCCTGAATGGAAAAAAGATTATGAAAAACGTCGTAGTTACATCTACAATTTAGTTGAATATTTAAAAAAGAACAAAATGGAATTGGCAAAAGTTGCAACATCTGAAATGGGAAAAACAATCAAAGAATCAATTGGTGAAGTTGAAAAATGTGCTTGGGCCTTAGAGTATTATGCTGACAATGGAGATAGTTTACTTGCTGATGAAGTATTAAATACGGATGCAAGAAAAGCTTTCTTACTTTTGAACCACTTGGAGTGATTGGTTCGATCATGCCATGGAATTTTCCTTATTGGCAAGCTCTGAGATTTGCTGCGCCTTGTTTAATGGCAGGAAATGTAATCGTAATGAAACCTTCTAGAGTAACCATGCAATCAGGTCTTGAGATTGAAAAAGCATTTACAGAATCTGGAGTACCAGATGGAATATTTCAAACAGTAGTAGGAAGTGTAGAATCTGCCAATCACTTAATTGATTCTGATGTCAATGCAGTGACATTTACAGGAAGCACTGATGCTGGTGCAAAAGTAGGTCAACGAGCTGCTATGAATTTAAAAAAATGCGTTTTAGAACTTGGAGGAAGTGATCCATTTATTGTATTAGATGATGCAATTATTGAAAAAGCTGCTGAAGGTGCTGTTAAAGGTAGATTCATCAATTGTGGACAAAGCTGTGTTGCATCTAAAAGATTTTTTGTTGGAAAAATATTGCTAAAGATTTTATTGAATCATTTATTAAAAAAGCTTCACAACTAAAAGTTGGAGATCCTACTTTAATTGAAACTGACATAGGACCTTTATCAAGTAAAGGTGGATTAGAAACAATTTCAGGAATTGTAGAAGATGCTAAAGAGAAAGGAGCTGAGATTCTTTTAGGTGGTTCACAAATTGATGGAAAGGGATACTTCTATCAACCTACAATTCTTACCAATGTTAAACCAAATATGAGAATTGCTAAGGAGGAAACGTTTGGGCCAGTTGCACCCATAACTATAGTTGAAAATGAAAGTGAAGCAGTGAAATTGGCAAACAATACAGAGTTTGGATTAGGAGCAAGTATTTGGACCAAAGACTTGGCAAAAGCTGAAAAAATGTCAAGAAGAATAGAATCAGGGATAGTTAGTGTAAATAATGTGGTTATTTCAGATCCAAGAATTCCTTTTGGAGGAATAAAACATAGTGGATTTGGAAGAGAATTATCAAGATACGGAATACTAGAATTTGTAAATATTAAATCTGTTAGATTTTATGATAATTTGAGTCATCATCATTACGTAGAATAAGTTATCATTAATCATCATCTTCATCATAATCACATTCTTCTAACTCTATATGAGTTGGATTACGATTATCATCAAAGTAGATTTCTACACATATATCAGATGCTAAAGTTGAGGCTAAAGTTTCAGCTAGATCCTTTGGAAAATTACTATCTAGACTAGAATTTGATGAATATTTGTACTCAGTAATTTCATCTTCATGATAGAAATCTATCTCTATATTGCCATTTACATATTTTCTGACTCCAACAACCTGACCAAATATGCTGTAAGCCAAATCTAACTTCCCTGTTTTAAAACATCTCTAGTGAGAGTTTCAGCTAATTGTTCATAGTGTTCTCTAGTTTTTCCAGTTTCTTTTAATTTTGATTCTTCAATTTCATTGAGTTCCTTATCGACCTTTTTTGAAACATATTGTAAGCGTGCTTCAGCCATCATGAATAATTTATTATTTTCTTTCCATAAATGTTCTGTTATGTGTTCTACATATTGTTGCATATCAGTAATCAATTTTGTAGAATCTCCTGTTAAAATATAATTTTTGGCAGAGACTTCCATTTCTTTTCCAATTTCTCTAGAACGCTCGTGATCTATCAACATCATTGCTATAGGGCCCATGTGACGTGGCATTCCCGCTTGTTCTAATGCAGGAAATAAAGAATTTTCTTCCTTACTATGATGACAAACATCTGTAAAATTTTTAGAGAAATCAATAACAGGCAACAATATAGATTCAGGAATTTGTTTACCATCATTTAGAAGTTGAATTGTTGATTCCATTGCTTTGATAACTTTTTCAATTAGCTCATGATCTCGTCTTAATGATGTAGTTGACACAACTATTACAAATAAAATCCAATATCTATATCTTATTCAGATTTTAAATAATTAAAAGATAGGAAATTAGTTAACGAATTATTCGTTAACAATTTTGTGTCTTTAACGATTAGAGAGGCTTTTTGCTTTAACAAATGCCCAAATCTTTTTTGTCATTTCACTTGGTGCAATAGGTTTGTTACCAAAAACTTGTTCTACAGTTTCTTTACGACCTGCAAAACTAATTGCATAACCACCAAATGCTGGTTTTTTGGACTTGCTTGATGATTTTGCTGCAGTTTTTGATTTTTTACTAGTGCTTTTAGTTGTAGTTTTCTTTTTTGTAGCTTTCTTTTTTGCTGCCAATTTCTTATTATATTTTAAATTAAGTATAAGAACTTACACTTTTGTATAATGCAAAATCAGGTAATTTTCTAGTTTTTTTATTGTATTTAATCTGAGTCTAGGGGATTTTTTGATTTTATCAAAACCTTTTCCTTGAACAAATGTGATTGCATTGGTTCCTCCAATAATAAATGGAGAGAGAGCAATCAAAATTTCATCAAATAGATCATTATGAATAAATTGCCAGTTAACAGTACCGCCGCCTTCCACCAAAATATTTTTAATTTTTCTTTTACTTAGATGATTCATTAAAGATTTTATGTTCACTGAGTTTTCACCAGTCATTATAATTTCAACTGGAAATTTTTTTAATTTTTTTAAATTTGATTTACTAATTTTTTTTGAAACAGCAATAATAGTTGGAATTTTATTAGATGTTTGTAAAATTTTTGAATCAACGTTAATTGTTCCTCTTGAATCTAAAATTATTCTTATAGGATTTTTTCCCTTTACGTATCTTACTGTAAGCAGTGGATCATCCCTTTGAACTGTGTTTTTTCCTACAAGAATTGCATCAACTTTTGAACGAAGTTTATGAATTCTTATTTTATCTTTTTTTGAAGATAGTTTTGAATCTCCTAAACGTGTAGCAATTTTTCCATCAATAGAAATGGCTGCACTTAAAATTACATGTGGTCTAGATTTTTCCATGAACTATTTTACCTCCAATCATCACAGCACGAATACTAGATTCTGATGCTCTATGAACTATAGATGCGTGAATATTATGCATTGGCTCTAAGTCTAATGCATGTTTGTTGATAAAAATACCATCTGCAAGTTTACCAATTTCAATTACTCCAATATCTTTATTCAAATTTTTCCACCATTCACAGTAGCCATTTTTAAAATTTCTTTTGGCTCTATTCTTTTTTTATGAATACCCATTGTTACTTTCCACAAATAATCCATCTCCCTAAACATATCTGGTGAATTAATCATCACATTATCAGTACCTAATCCTACAGTGCAACCAACTTTTTTAATTAACTCAATATCAGGAATTCCTTCAGCAAGTGCAGCGTTTGCTCTTGGGCAAATTACTATTCCAGAAGTTTTTTTTGATGCAGAGCGCAGATCATTTAATGATGCATGTGTCATATGTACCAAAAAATGGGGTTTCATTGTAAGTGCACGTGTGGTTTCAGATATTCCGGTAATCTTTTTGGATTTAGAAACACTTTGTTTTGTTTCAGATGAATGAATAGCACGAAGTTTAGGCGTGGAAGAGTAGTAATTTAGTACAGACAAGCTGTTTTCATTTGCTCCACTTACTCCAATTCCATCACATTTTTTTAATAATTCTACAAGTTCATTCATTTTAGTTTTAGGCATAGGTTTGTTTTTTTTTATTTCAGATGTTCCTTGATAGAATTCTAATCTACCAAGAATAATTCCACGTATTTGTAATTTAGATAGAATTTGTTTTAGTAGTAAAACACCTTCAAATCCACCTTCTCGAAAATCTACAAAAGTTGTAATTCCTTTATTTATCATAGACTGACAGGAATATTTCATAAAACTTGCTAGATGATTTTTTTCAGTATTTTTTAGAATTAATGGTTTTACACCAGACACAGGATGAATTCTTTTATCAACAGAACTATTTAGAACAACATCTTTTCCAATAGAATCGCCTATATGAGTATGACAATTTACAAATCCTGGAATTAACAATAAACCTTCACAATCAAAGAATTCATCTTTTGTATTTGTTCCAATACTGGATTTTATTTGTTTGAATCTTGAATCTTGAATTTTTATATCAGTTTTTGGAACAAAATCTAATTCTTTACCTAATAGAACACTAACATTTTTGATTAGCATGATAATTCATACACTGTTGGTTTTTCTTTTCCTGAATCTCTAATTTCTCTTATTGTATCAAGAGATTTTGTTGCAAGTTTTACAGCATCTCTAGCATTTTTGGCATTACCTATTCCACAATTCAAAGTAATATCATCTTCATTTTGAATTAATTTAATGAAATCTTTAACGGATTGTTTAGCTTCATCGTTTGCAACAACCATAAAATTATCTCCACCCATAAAAAATGTAAGAGAGTTTTTTTGTAGGAAAAATTTTGACATTTTTGCATATAGATTAAAAATTATGGAAGTAGTTTCATAGGGAGAAATTATTTTTCTTCTTGATGTAAGATTCTCTACATCAAAATGCATTATGGATACTTTGTTGTCAGAACGACCATTAATAAATCCAAAAATTGAAAAATCCTTGTTTAGAAAGATCTCATTTTTTTACCTTCATATGCTTTCAGATTTGCAGCAAAGGGGGAATCAGCATAGCCAATAGACATGGATAATCGCATATCAAAAGATTTTTCAAGATTTTTTTGAATTTCAATATGATCCTCCAAGGTTAATCCATTAGAAACTACAAAAAATTCATCTGCTCTATTTAAAAAAACAAGACAATTTTTTTCTGAGAATAACTTTTGAATTTCTTGGTATAACGATGCCTGAAGCATTTGAAGCGCATGCTCTCTATCACTACCAAGAGTTAGAGTCCATGGGCCATATCCACTAATCTTCAATATGCTAAGCTGGATCATTTTTGAATCCTTTCTAATTCATTGAAGATTTTTACAACTGATTCCACTGCACGTTCTGCTACTGGTCGTATTCTGGCATATGCGTGTCTATCCTGCATTCCAGGCCCAGTTATTCCTAAAGATACAGGTTTTTTATATTTAATAGATAATGCTGTAAGCGCATTTGCCGTAGAATGGGCAATTACTTCATCATGTTTAGTTTGTCCTTTAATTATTGCACCAAGAGTAACCACTCCATCAACATCATTTTTTTGTAACAATGCATCAATAATTATAGGCATATCAAATGCACCCGGGACTTTACAGGTATAATTTATTTTTAATTTCATTTTTTTTGCTTTTTCCTCTGCAACAGAAAGCATCCTGAAAGTCACCTCTTCATTGAATTCCGAAACCACTATAGCAATATTCAAAATTAATGCACCTTAGCAAATTCTAATAATTCTTTTCCATCAATTAATGGAATTGCATTTTGTTTTGCATACTTTTCTGCCTTATCAATAGATAAAGCAGTATAAGTTTGAGCATCCATCATTTCACAAATTGCAGTAACTGGAGTCAATCCTGCAATTTTACTAAGATATACAGACATTTCGGTATGACCTTGTCTTTTTGATAATAATCCTTCTGAGGCAATTAATAATGGAACATGACCTGGTGTTTTAAAAGACGAAACAAATTTTTTCTTTTTGTTTTCTACCTTGAAAATATTGGCCATTTCTCTTATTGTTAATGATCTGTCTTTATCTGTTATACCAGTATAAGTTTGATAATGATTAACTGAAATTGAAAATGTTGGATGATCACCATATGGGGCAAGTCCCATGATCATCTCTTTATTAGAAATTGGGGAGTCTGCTAAAATTTCATGCATGTACCGTAATTCTAGAGAATTTGCAAAATTATGTTCAATTGCAATACACAAAAGTCCACCCGCATGTTGTCGCATCCTTGCAACATGTTCTGGAGTTACAAATTCTGCAGCAACTACCATGTCTATCTCATTTTCTCTTCCTGCAGAATCAAATAATAATACAAACTCACCGCGTTTTAATGATTCAATCCCAGATTCAAGAGACATATGCAAAAATCAGCAGTAAACTAATTATAAAGTTTACTAAAAAATTGGTAATTACTACAAAAATGGTACTATAAT
Source organism: Nitrosarchaeum sp. AC2 (assembly GCF_013407385.1). Classification (NCBI taxonomy): domain Archaea; kingdom Thermoproteati; phylum Nitrososphaerota; class Nitrososphaeria; order Nitrosopumilales; family Nitrosopumilaceae; genus Nitrosarchaeum; species Nitrosarchaeum sp. AC2. The sequence continues at coordinate 1,580,173 of NZ_CP030847.1, forward strand.
AATTTTATTTTAAAATGTATTTACCTAGTATATCAGTCTCAATGTTAATCTTATCACCAACATTTTTGATTTTAAAATTGGTCTTTTCCATTGTATGAGGAATTAGACATACTGAAGCAAGATTATTTTTAATATCTACTACGGTTAGACTAATTCCATCTATTGCAATCGAACCTTTTTTCACAACATATTTTGTCAAGTTTTTTGGAAGTTCAAACCAAACTTGAACTTCTTTAGGTTTAGTTTCTATTTTTTTAATGGTGCCAACACCATCTACATGACCTAAAACAAAATGTCCTTCTAATCTAGCGCCAGCTTTTAGACTTCTTTCAATGTTAACAATATCACCAGGTTTTAGATTCCCTAGATCAGTTTTACTGGTAGTTTCCTCGATCATTTCAAAAATGCATTTAGAGTTCGAAAGTTTGGTAGCTGTAAGACAAACTCCATTCAAAGATACACTTTGTCCTATTTTCAAACCTTTTGCATGTTTTCCTAAATTTACCGTCATTTGAATAGAACTTCTAGTTTTTGTGTTTTTGGAAATTTTCTCAATTTTTCCTATTCCCTCAACTATTCCAGTAAACATCATTTATGTTGTAAAATTTCTTTGTATAAATTGATTTTCTTGTTAATGTGAATTTTATTTTTTATTGGATAATTCATCAAATTCGTTTTGACAGAATTGATGAAAAACAGTACACTTATTTTTTTTGGCATCAGCAATGATTTTTGTCATATCTTTGACTAAAACACCCTGTGCGGCTAAAAAAGCCTCATCAGTCATACCTAATTTTTCAAACGCTTTAGATTTAGCAATTGATGCTTCGTTTAAGCTAGGATCTTCAATTTGTGCTTTATCATAAAACTCAATAGATTCTTTATAATTTTTTAAATGGTTTAAGGAAATAGCCTTATTCATCAATGCAGTAATGTCGTTACTATCAATTTTTAGTGTTTTATCATAAAATTCTATAGCTTCTGTATGTCGATCTAATTCATTTAGTGACAGACCTAAACTATTGAATGTCCAAGTATCTGCAGAATCGTGTTCAAGTATAATGTTACAGCAAATTATAACATCATTATATCGTTTTAATTTTTCAAGGGAGTAAATTTTATTTTTTAAAGCATAGTTATCATAATTTTTTATTTTTAATACTTTATCACAATAGATGATTGCATCCTCATATCTTGCTAAATGTATTAAAGCCAATGCAGAATTTTGAAGTGCCACCATATCATTTTGATCATTAGAAAGTAACTTTTGACAATAATTGTACATTTCATCATATTGTCCAGATTCAAACATTCTTTTGATTACAACCGTAGGGTCTAGTAGATTAATCAATTGTACCATTACAATATTGGGATAACAAGTCTTTATTCTATTCGAAAAGATAAAAAATGTTATTTAATAAAATTATTTCAATACTTTTCTAAGAGTTTCATTAAGGACCTTAGAATAACTGTATGAAGATTGCTCTTGCTGAATCATTTTTGCTTGACGAAGTCTTATTTTTTTATCCAGATCATCATCAATCATTATTGTTACACGTTTACTCATTGTACTTAGTAATTTATGATGATTTCAATATAACATTATATGAAATGTCCCAATTGTGGGAATGGATTTAGTCATTAATTACAGAGATAATTTGTTCCATGTTAAACGGTTTACGGATCAAGGGAATAGATAATTTTTCTAATTTTTCTTCAGTTGAATAACTACCATCTCCACTCACCGCGATGATTTTTGCATTAGAATTTATTTCTTGAATTTTTTTGATTGCATAAAAACCACTTCCATTTGGCATCATTATATCAATTAAGACAACATCAGGGGTTTTTTCTTTGTAAAGTTTGATTGCAGTTATACCATCATAACCACTACCCGCAACTTTAATGCCCCTTTCCTCCAAAAATTCACCAAATAATCTAACTGTATCTTCATCATCATCAATTACAATAACTGAACGTTTCATAGTCATGATTAATCACACATGCTTTAATATTTTGTATTATTTTTTAATAGTATATGGGAGGAATTGACAGATTAATTGCTAAAGCATTATCTCAAAAAATTAAACAAAAACTGGATGAAGATGAATTAAAAATTTTAGAAAGAGAGTTGTTCTTAGAACATGGAATGTCAATAAAGCTATCCATAGAGCATTTTGATAAATTGAATTTGGTATTAAAGAACATTTTAAATCTAAATAGAAAAAAATTTGAAAATGAATGTCTAAACGAAGTAATCAAAATTCAAAGAAAAGGTGGTAAATACTCTGTTAGAATAATTGATCAAAATCTATTAGATTCACTATTAGTGTTATGTGGAGATAATGAAACTAGACAAATGCTGAATTGTCTTTTTGAAAACGAGCTAACCATCCCTCAAATTTTAAGTGAAGCTCAAATTCCAAAAACATCTGGATATAGAAAAATTGAAAATTTAATCATAAATGGATTAATTGTAGAATCTGGCAAAGTACTTAGTGAGAGTAAAAGAATTTCAAAATACAAATGTGTTTTTGACGAAATAAAGATTGAAATGAAAAAGAATGATATTGTGTTTCAAGGAGTAATAAATGAACAAATTTATGATAAAAGTACTTGTATCGACTTTTAAAAGTATAAGATTAGAAAATAATTCATAAGAAAATTCTAAATTGATGTAGATTTTACAATTTCAAGTACGGTTTTAGCTTGTTTAAAGTGAACCTCATCAATCATTTTTCCATCTATAGTTGTAGCTCCTTTTCCTTTTTTTGTTGATTCTAAATAAAATTTGTAAACTTTTTCTGCCCATTGAATTTCTTTTTTACTTGGATAGAAAACTTTGTGAGTTGTTAATATTTGGTCAGGATGTATGATACTTTTTCCTGTATAACCAAGATCCTTTCCAACTTTACAATCTTTTTCTAATCCCTTAATGTCTTTAAGGTCTTGCCAAATGGCATCAATTGCAGAAACTCCTGCTGCTTTTGCATCTACTGGAATTTTTGCCCTAGAATATCTTCCACCTTCTGAATCTTTTGAGTATTCAATTCCTAAATCGTTTAAGAGATCAAAAACTCCAAAAACTACTGCTTGGATTCTTTTACTGCATGATGCGATATTGTATGTGTTAACTACTCCTTCAGCTGATTCAATAGAAGGAATTATTTGAATTGGTTTTAGTTTACGATTTTTTTCCAATAATAAAAGATTCTTTTCAATTTTTTTTATCTCAGCAACATTGTTTACTTTAGGAATCACTATTCCATCAATTCCTTTTTGAATAATTGTTTTTAGATCATCTGGAATTTTTCCAGATTTTGGAGAATTTGTGCGCACAAAAATTGATGATTTGTAAGATTGACGTGATTTTAGTGCATCTTGAATTAATTTTCTAGCATTATTTTTTTCCTCATCTGGTACGGAATCTTCTAAATCAAAACAAATTATATCAGCTTGAATATTTTTTGCCTTTTCTAAAAACCTGGAATTATTTCCTGGAACAAAAATAAGACTGCGAAAAAGCTGTGTCATTAAATGGCTAGACGCCTTCTGGCTTCATTAAGATTTTGCCAAAGAGTCCTTTTCCAGTTAACATTTTAGTATGAGCTTCTGCTGCTTGCTCAAATGAATAAACAGAATCGATTGCTGCTTTAATTTTACCTTGTCCCATCCAATACAAACCTTGATCTAATTCTGCTTTAGTTCCTTGTGTTGAACCAAGAATATTTGTACCTTTAAAGAATATATGTCGTAAATCAGTTTTTGCATCATAACCAGTTGTTGCTCCACAGGATACTAATGTTGCACCATATTTGAGTAGTGTAAGTTGTTGATTCCAATGAGTTTGACCAATATGATCAAATGATACATCAATGCCTGGTGCCTCATCTTTTTTCTTGGCTAATTCTTTTGAAATTGCTCTTACTTCCTTATACCAGTCTTCTTTTCTGTGGTCAACAGCAAAATCTGCACCAAGTTCAAGACACTTATCCAATTTGTCAGGACTAGCAGTTGCTATTACATCACAATTATACAACTTTGCAATTTGAATACCAAAGCTTCCAACTCCTGAGCCACCGCCCATTATCAATACAGTTTGTCCAGGTCTTATCTTTGCTCTTCCAACTAACATATGCCAAGAAGTTAAAAGAGTCATAGATGCAGCTGCTGCTTCATCATAGCTTACACCTTCAGGAATTTTCGAAACATTCACTTCTGGAAGATGGGTAATTTCAGAAAATGCACCCCAAGTTGGTCCAGTTTGAAATCCCCAAATAATTCTATTTACACAATCAAATTCTCTACCATCAGTACAAGCTTTGCAAACTCTACATGACATGTTAGAATGTGAAACTACTTTATCACCAACTTTGATATTTTTTACATCTTCTCCAACTGCAATTACATCTCCAGATGCATCAGAACCAGAGATGTGAGGTAATGGAACTGGTACTGGTGAACCTCTCATTCCCCATATATCATTATAATTTAGAGCGGCGGATTTAACCTTGAAGACTACTTCATCAGCTTTTGGTTTTGGATCAGGTACATCTTTTACTTTTAAAATTTTAGCATAATTATCATCAGGTGCATATTCTTCATAAACAACGCCTTTCATGAATAAACTCTGATCAGACCCCTAATTATATTTTCTCTGATTAGATACGATTTATCTTAAAATCACGTTTTGGTTGTTGAATTGATAATAAAATTTGTTTAAGTTGATTGTCATTAATTTGAGAATTCATCTTTCCTTGTGATGCCATTCCAATTAGATACTGCTCTACTAAATCAGATAATTCAGGTTTGACCATCTTAATGTTATTTAATCTCATTCTTGCATCTGGAGAAAGTATTTGTTTGAGGACTTGCTCTTTTTGAGCAGTCATATCGTGATTTTGTTTATCTTGATCAGGTGATTCAGAAAAACTCATTTTAAATCTAAGAGTATATTTTTAGTTGAGGATTTACAACGATCAGTTCGTTTAGAATTTCTGTTGATAATCTATCTAATTTTTGCATTCCTTTTTTTGAAATGACACGGCCTTTTTTCTCAACTTTCTCAACATATCCAAGCTTCTCTAATCCTTGAATTGCATTACGAATTATTGCGCCTCCAGCATCTTTATGATGAGCAGCACCATATCCAGATGGTCTACCTCCACCATAAATTTTTCTTAATTCGTTAATTCCAAGTGGACCATGAAGGTAAATTTTTCTCATTAGTGATGCACATCTTGTATGCCACCAATCTCTGTCTTGAGGTGGTTTATCTGCATGAGCTCCAGTTTTTACAAATGGAATCCAAGAAGGAGCAGGAATATCTTCATTTTTTAAAATAGCTGCCAATCTACTAATCAATACATCAGATGGTACATCGTATACCTTTGCCATAAGGTCAAAAACTCAGGAATCGTCTTATAAATCATTGAGCTATTATTTTGCGATAAGTATGCCCACAAAGGTTACACGAAATTCTGATCGACTTTACTGATGTTCTGCCTAATCGAATTTTAGAATTTATCCCTGGAGCGATAAATGATTTACATTTTTTACAAAATACAATTTTTAATTCATAAGGCATGTGAATTTTGTGTCTTGTGCTAATTCGTTGTGCCAGTAATGCCTGTCTCTGAGATAGTACTGGATTCATTTTTGCATTAGAAATTGCACTATTAATTAAAATCTGCATTCTCTCTAATGCAATTTGTCTAAGTGCGGGTTTCACAATAATTAATCACTATCCACCTAAAAATTAGTTCTCTTTTGATAGAAAAGTGCAGTCAGCGGGATTCGAACCCGCGTCACAGGGTTGGAAACCCCGAATACTAACCAGGCTATACTATGACTGCACAAGAAAACAAACTTAATTTCCTACATAAAAACGGTTTTTTCATACTCGTAGAGCATACGTGCAATCACTACATGAGCCTCATAAGACAAGTTACCAACTGAAAATAAGCGATTTATTTTATTGTTTATTGACGCAGAAAAGTGGCCTTTTTGAAATCCACCTATAACTATACAAGAATTATCTGAAATTTGAGAGCTAATTTTTTCAAATGAGCTTGGTTCTCCTTTAGTTGAAAATCCAATAATCTCAGATGGTTTTATCTCATTGATTAACTCAGTAAACGATTTTTTTTTAATTTCCAATAACATATCTTTGCCAGATTGTATGGTTTTTTCTAAATATAATTTTTCAATAAGACCTTCAAATCTATGATATGATTTTGGAATGTGAACGTTTTCTCCAATGTAAATTACGTTATCATCAATTGTGTGAATATAAATTTTAATTTTATTTTGTGAGTATAATGGAATTGTTGTAGCTTCCAATATAGAAAAATGAACTAGATCAGGTCTTCCTCTTTTAATTTCATCGTTGATTCCTTTCATTGCAGCAAAATGCCATGAGTTATCAAGCAATATTTCAGACGGATGTTTTCCAAGTTTTTGTGCATGTGAAATTACTGAAGGATGATCTTGTAGTTCTGTGGGAATTGTTTCTAATGCAGATTCTGCTAAAATAAGAGAGAGCATCTTAATTGATTAGTTCTATCTGATTTTTAAATTCATTCCAACTAGATTTTGGTGTTCCATCAACACCCAATAATCCAGAATTACAAATGTAATGACTCAGTCGCTCCATTATGTATTCACTGCTTCCTAAACCAGAACCACCGCCTACAGTTAGAGTTTGATTAGCAATTTCTGGTTTGTCAATCACACATGTGCCATCAGGTCTATCATATTGCCTGTACCAAGTAAAAAATTCTATTTTAGATTCATTTTCAGTGTAAAATTCAAATGATTTTTCTAGAAATATTTGCTGTGATGTTTCATTACCTCCTACAAAATCAGAAGTACTCCAACTAACCTCAAAAAATCCAACTTTTTTATCAGGTATGATTTCAAATGTCTTTTGCAAGTCTGCTTTAGCTTCTTCTGGTGTTTTGACAATATCATTTAAGGTATCAACTGGGAAATATGAAAAAGCTACAAAATCACCTATTGCCAGATCAGATACAATATGCTCTAAGTTTTTATTTAATACGTTATGTAACGCAAATCCATTTCCAATTTGTACATCGGGGTGTTTTTCTTTTAATTTGGCGTATACCCCATTGAATAGTTCTTTGTATACAGGAATATTTTGTTCATGATAACGAAATTGAGATTCTGTTTCCCCTGCAATTACAACTGTATCTATAATATCATAACGAGATAATATTGCATCAAGAACGTTTACTAGTCGATCTTCTCCAATCGCATTAAGTGATGGCTTTCCTATCCAATTTGGAAATGGTCCTAATGTTTCTCCATTAATAACAGAAAAAAATAATGTTACTTTGAGATTATTATTTTTATTAAAACTCATCAACACATCTGATTGTTTCCAGTCATATTCTCCTCTTACAGGCTCAACAATATTCCAAAACAAGTAGACATTACTTCTTCCAATACCTGTAGAAGATGCTTCAGCGTAAATTTGATTTAAGTCTTGCAGTGATATTGCTGAATGTGGTGCATTAATTACAAGGCCGATTTTTTCATTATGTTTCTGAATTGGAGTTGATTCTAAATTTGGTGTAAGCAGCATTACTGCAACTATAACAATCATTACTGCAATACCTCCAGATATACCAAGAATCTTCCTATCCATGTTGAATCAAAAGTGATCGCAGGTAAAAAAGTTGTTACATGTTTCAATTCTATTTGTCATTTTTTTCAATTAGTTAATTATTTCATGTTGGTTTTTATTACATCATTATAGCAAGAAATTATAATAATAATTTCATGATAGTACACGTCCTGCCCGGATAGCTATCTACCTGATTGGAGATCAGGTTTTTGCCTTTTTTCATGTACTACCATGCTCAACAAATTGCCGATAGGCAACTACTTCTGCTTGGCAGGCAGCTATTGCCTCCCTGCAAAGTAGCAGGTCTCTAGTAATCCGTTGAGTGTAATTTTATCCAGAAGTACAACCGCTGTACCCACATTCGATGCAAATACTACATCCTTCTACAAATACAAGGTTGTTTTTGCATGTTGGACAAAGACGATTTTCATCTACTTCTTGTCTAACAGGTTCGGATGTAATTTCTTCATCATATACTTTGAGTTCAAGTGAATCATGTACATGTGATTTGATATATGGATTTGATATCATAGTTGTTACATATCTAGTAACGTGTTCGCTTGGTGTAACATCAAATGTCTTTTGTGCATTGTCACTTGTCATGTGAAGTACTTGTTTGTGTCTTGAACCATCACGATATACTGTGATTCCTTTTAGTCCCAGTTCATGTGCCAACAGATATGCAGATTTTACATCTTCTGCTGTAACATCATATGGCATGTTAATTGTCTTGGCAATTGCATTTCCAATCCAATCTTGCCATACACCTTGAGCCATTAGATGATCTGCCCAGTGAATATCCATTGCAGTTACATAGACATCTTGCATCCATTGAGGAATTTCAGGAATTCCTTTTAGTGAACCATAATTGTCTGCAATTTTTGCAAGGAGCTCATCGCTGTATAGACCATGTTCTTGTAGTACTTGTTCAACAATTTTGTTGGTGTAGAAGAATCTACCTACTGTTACTCTCTTCTCAAAGACTAGAGCAAATGCTGGTTCCATTCCATTTGAACAATCTGCAATCATAGATAATGTTCCTGTTGGAGCTACTGTAGTAGTCAAAACATTTCTTATTCCATGTTTCTTTATCTTATCAATTAGCGCATCCCACTCATAACAGTGAGACTCTTTTGGTTTCTCATAATATCCTGCAATTGGTATCTTTCCTTCAGGATATTCTGTTTTTGAGCATAGTGGGAATTCACCTCTAGACTTTGCAAGTGCTACGCTTTCTTCCATTGAATAATAAGTCAATGCTTCAGATAGTTTTGATTGTAGATCGTATCCTTCTTTGGAGTTGTATGGAATTTTTAATTTGTATAATAGATCTGCTACTCCCATTACACCCAATCCAATTCTTCTAGAATCTTTTGATGCAATATCAATTTCTTTTACAGGATAGTGATTTACATCAATGATGTTATCTAAGAATCTGGTTGTCTTTCTGATTGTTTCTTCATATCTTTGCCAATCAAATTCGTATTCTCCATCAGCTTTTCTCTTTACAAGATTTACCAAGTTGATAGAACCAAGATTGCATGATTCGTATGGATAAAGACTTTGTTCACCACATGGGTTTGTAGCTCTTAGTGGAGCTTGTCTTGCTTTAGCAAATACATTGTATTTGTTAATTTGATCAAAGAAGATCAATCCAGGCTCTGCACTCTTCCATGCAGAGAGAGCTATCAAGTCAATTAATTGATGTGCATTGATTTCTTTTACTGGCTTTCTGTCACGTGGACTACGTAACATGTATTTTCCATCAGTTGTATTTACTAGTGAATTCCAAAAGTCTTCCCAAATACCTACACTGACGTTAAAGTTTTCCAAAACACCAGGTTCGGTTTTATTTGTGATGAATTTTTCAACATCAGGATGCCAAGCTTCAATGATTCCCATGTTAGCTCCTCTTCTTTTGCCGCCTTGTTTTACAACTTCAGTTACGGTATTGATGATATTCATAAAAGAGACAGGACCTGATGCTACACCTGATGTTGATGCAACAATGTCGCCTTCTTCACGAAGATCAGAATAGTTGATTCCAACTCCGCCTCCAGATTTGAATATTAGTGCTGCATCAGAAGTTGATTTCATAATTTTTTCCATGTCATCTGGCATTCCAAGAACAAAACATGCAGAAAGCTGACCAAGTCTACCACCAGCATTCATCATTGTTGGTGAATTTGGCAGAAAGTCTTGTGCTGTCATCAATTCAAAATATTCTGTGATTTTGTCTGCGTAACTATCTAATTCTTTTGCTGCAAGCAGTGTTAGAAGATCTTTAAAGCTTACTTTCATCTGACCTTTACTTGCAAGAGTCACATAGTGATTGATCAGAGATCTAAAGTGCCACTTGTTGAGAAAATATTCTCCAATTTTGAATTTATAATCAAAATTATCTAATTTCTCAAGATATGTGCGTGCTTCTTCAATATCTTGGGTTATATTTCCAGTTTTTTCAAACACTTTTGAATCATATAAGACATCACCTATTCCAACAAGAATTGCAACTCTTTCAAACATTTGAGTTGGTGATTCAATGATTTCATTTTTGTTATTTCTGAAAAGATATCTAGATGCCAATACTCTCAAGCAATTTAGATCAAAATTCTTAGAGACAGGATCTAAAGATTTTAGGTTTAAGACTTTCATTTTTTCGTCCCTTAATTTTCTTCGTTCATGTCTGTAAACGATGTATGCTTTTGCAATGTCGCTGTTTCCACAATCGATAAGAGTTGACTCTACAATGTCTTGAATATCCTCAACACTAGGAGCTCTAGAATTTGTGAACCCCTGTTCGACTAATTTTTGTACAACTTTATTTGCAAGTTGATCGGCTAGCGCACGGTCGGCTTTAGAGGTGGCTGCCAACGCTTTGTATATAGCGTTTGAAATTTTATTTTGATTGAAGGCCGTTATAGCGCCACTGCGCTTACGGATCTCATTGATAGTACTTTCTATTTGTGATTTATCCAATTATAATCTCCCCGCAAGAGGTAAGAAATATGATGGTATAAATGATTTGGCAGTTTTTTCTAAAAATTCGGTGGAAAAATATTGACAACGGTCCAATCGATATCATAATGGTATTATGAATTTAGTAACAAGCTACAACGATGATCGCTTATGTAAAGCGTAATATTTTTTTAAGATGATCGGAACTAGTTTTAGACTTACGAATTTCAGATGACATATGAAGACTTACACTTTGGACACTTGTCAACAAAGGGTTCATCTTTGAATCCGCATTCACCACAGAGTGCTACTTTTTTCACAGGCTTAAAGGAAGATGTAAGCTCTGCTGCTTTCTCAATTGATTTTTTAATATCAGCTTGAGTAGCGTTCTGATCAATGTCTAGTTTAACTAGTAAACCACCATTAAGCAATTTAGATAGTCTAGTACATTCTGTGATAATCTCAGTCTTAGTTGTATAATCAGATATCTCAGATGCTTTTAACACTATTCCTTGTGAATAAGAGTCACTATCCATAGAGTTTAGTGCAGAATTTTTACCATATTTTTCACCATCTAGGTTTGCAAATCGGCTAGATCCTTCTGTTTCAATCATGGATATCGCTACAGTATCACCGAGTTCCTTACCTTTCTTAGCAGCAACATCAACTGCAGTTTCTATTACTTTATTGAGTACGTCTCTTCCTTCTTTATTATCTTGGAAACCAAGTATATTGAAGACCGATTCTTTCAAACCCACTAGATTAACAATTAGTGACACAGAACTTCTTTGCATATATTGAGTATTTTTTGCAAGTATTGGATTTAATCCTCTTCGTGTAAGATCAGATATGTCTTTCTTTCTTAATGCCATAGAAGATAATGCAGGTTTCATTAGCAATGCGAGTCTTGCTCTAAAGTATGTTTCATCTTTGTTGGATTCAAATGCAAGTCTTGGAAGATTGATCGATACAGATTGTAGTGTAATTGCAAGTGGACCAGAATTTTTAGTTGTGCCATTTGTAATACCATAACTTGATACTTCACCTTTTGCAAACATGACTTTGCCACCAATTGTAATAATTTCAGATAATGCATCAGAGACATCAGTGATTTTTCCTTTATCGAAATCAACAATTAAACCAATTTTTGGAATTGGAGTTATCTTTGTGTAATTCTTGTAAGCATTAATTATTGCATTAACAATTTTTAGATCAGAACCTAATTGAAGTCTAATTGAAACATCAGTACTTTTTCTATTATACTTTGATGTAGTGGAAGCAGTAGAAAATGCATCTGTCAGTTTTTGTTCTAACTCTGGAATGTTCTTTGCATGTTTTGTAAATAATGGAATTAATCCATCAAGAACAATTTCTTGTGAAGCTTCTTTGGAAAGTAATGAAATGATAATAGATAAAGAAGATGTGACATCATCTAGTGTTTTTGATGATGTAATTCTTGATACATCAAGATATTTTCCGCCAAGAATAACTCCGTCTTCAATCAATTCTTTTACATTGACAAATATTGTATCAGGTATCATTGACCAGATTCCAGGATTTGAAATATGCATATCACCAGAAAGATGGGAATCTGCAACATCTTTTGGCAATACATTTGTGAGTAAGTGTTCTGCAAACACTTTTTGACCGGTATTGAAAAGTAAGCCTTCTGCGCCATTATCTACATTGTCTAGATTTGTAAGCATCTCTTGAACGTCATATACAGGCAGACCTAGGCGTGCCAGTTTGTTGCGATATTCTTCATGACCATGCTCTAAAAGGACCGAATTTACCATTTCTCGAATGAGAGATCCCGTAAGATAGGTTGTCTGATATTTGTAAATTCTATTTTCAACTTCTTCAGTAATTTTTTGGGCTAACTCTAGTGGTAAGCTACCTTCGCGTACAAGTGATTGAATAATTTTATGAGAATTAAATTCTTCAATTGATTCATGGGATGTTCTAACATACATCTTACCACTTTCAATAATTGAACGTTCTTCAATTTGTCTTGCTAAGCTTAAGACCAATTTTCCAAGATTTGTAATTGTATAACGTCTTTCAGATTTATTTAGTGCTACAAGCGATTGTCTCAATAATTTTCTTAAATGGTATGCAAATTTTCCACTCTCTTTTTTAGATTTGAATCCGGCTAGTGACTTTAATTCAGAATAAGTCAGAGGGCCCTTTGAATTTAAGATTCGTAAAATATCGATTCTGTTAGGACTTGCCATTACAGAAAAGATCATTCTTACACGTTTTGACGTGGATTGAAGAATTCCGCTTCGCTTTGGCTCTTCTAGCTCTTCATCCAATTCCATACTAAATCAATAAAAAAGGAAGGAGTAATTAAGACTTATGACTAGATCATTTTTGTAGATTTTAGATCCATTTTCTAATTGAAATAAAATTTAGGGGGTTGTAATATTAGATGTTGACAATAAAAAAAATAAAAAATCATGAAAAGATTTTTAGATCAGTTTTCTTGAACATCAAGAGAAAATTCAGACGTTGACAATTTTTGTCCACATGAAGGACATTTTCCACTATATGGTGTCATTACATCTTTGAGTGCTTTTAGCATTTTCATATTAACGATCTTTTCTCCGCATTTACCACATGTAATTTCTACAGACATGAAAGGAAACAGTGGTAGAAAAGTATTAAGAAATGATTATGATTTTTTTTAATAATTCAAACAAATATTTTTACTGTTTTTTAATAATGATTCCACAACCATCTTCAAAGCCGGCTATTCTGGCTCTAGTTCCTACAGGTAGATCTTCAGGTGTTGCAATTCCAGCCATAAATCCTGAAATTCTCAAATGTGTGTTGTCTAACTGAAGCACCACAAATGCATAAGGTGTAAATTTTTCAAATCCCGCAGGAGCCACGGTTATTATCGTATAAGTGGCAATTGAGCCTACTCCTTCTAAAACAAGGTCCTCAAAGCCCTTACTTCCACATTTTAGGCAGTAATAGGCAGTAGACAAGTGAATGTATCCGCACTTTGTACATTTGTGAGTTAAGAGTTTACCTTGTTTTGCATATTCAATAAGTTGTTCTTCAATAGTCATTTTACACACTTTGGAATATATGAACAGCACAACTTGCACCAGTTGCACCAAAATTATGAGTTAAACCAATTTTTGCATCTTTAACAGTTCGTGCTCCTGCTTTACCAGTTAATTGATCAAATACTTCTACTACTTGTCCAACACCTGTAGCTCCAATTGGATGTCCTTTTGATTTAAGACCTCCTGATGGATTAATTGAGATATCTGAATTCAAACTAGTTCTACCTTCTCTTACAGCTTGTACACCTTTACCTTTTTCAAAGAATCCTAAATCTTCAGTGTCAACAATTTCTGCAATTGTAAAGCAATCATGTACTTCAGCAAAATCAATATCTTTTGGAGTAACACCAGCCATTTTGTATGCATCTGCAGCTGCAATCTTTGTACTAGGAATTGTAGTCATATGTTCACGTCCTTGCAATGCAGCAGGTGAACCACCTCTACCAGACCCAATTACTTCAATGTAATCACCACCATGTGCTTTTGCAAACTTTTCAGAACAAAGAATAACAGAACTTGCGCCATCAGAGAAGGGACAGCAATCATAAAGTTTTAGTGGACTTGCAACTACAGGAGATTTTAGTACATCATCGATTGTAATTTTCTTTTGCATGTGAGCTTTAGGATTTAGAAAACCGTTGTCGTGATTCTTTACTGCAACTCTTGCAAAATCTTCTTCAGTTGCACCAAACTCTGTCAAATAAGCTCTTGCCATTGATGCAAATAATCCTGGAAAAGATGCACCTGCTTGGCCTTCATAAAAAAAATCAGAACAATATGCAAAGTAAGTTGTTGTCCATTCAGTTCCTGTATGAGTTACTTTTTCAACGCCAGTTACTACAAGACAGTCATAAAATCCAGCCGCAACATTGGCATATGCTTCTCTAAATGATACTGAACCACTTCCACATGCAGACTCTATTGTTAATGATGGTTTATCTGGAATTCCCAATCTACTCATTAAAACAGGTCCAAGATGTACCTGCTTATCGGCAACCCCAAAGACGTTTGAAATGTAAGATGCCTTGATCTCCTTTGGATCGATTCCTGCATTTTCTATAGCTAAAACGGATGCCTGAGTAGTGATATCAGCTATACTTTCTGATAATTTACCATATTTGGTACTACCTGCGCCAAGAACACAGACCTTTTCCACAAATGTCACTGACCCAAGTCCCTATAAAAATTGTTTTAGTAAATTCATTATAGAATATGCCACCAAAGAAATCATTGCTCAAAACTATTCAGGTTAAAAGGATTGTTGGCAGACATGTAGCAAAAACTACAAAGTCAAAGACAGCAATTTTCAAAAAAGAGATCATTCAATATTTGGACATTAATGGATACTTGTCTTGGTCATCAAAAGATAGAAAATACATGATTCTTGGGACAAATTCTCCAAAAAATGGACTAGTTGAATGTCCAGAATGTAGATTAGGCCAGATAATGCTAATCAGATCTAGAACAACAAGAAAGCGATTCATGGGTTGTTCAAACTTTTATGGAGGTTGTAAAGCATCATCACCGCTATTACAGAAAGCAAGACTTAGAGCAATGAAGATTCCATGTGATGTATGCAAGTGGCCAATGATAATTTTCCGTTATTCACGAAAACAAAAATGGACTAGACAGTGTTCAAACTTTAATTGTGAAAGTAGAAAAATTAAATCTTCAAAGTAGGATAGATATCAGTACGTCTGTTTTTTAATAACGGTAAAATCTTTCTAATTTGTTTTACATTTTTTAATTCAATGTCAACATATCCAATTCCTTGTTTCTTTTTCATATCAAGCAAAATTTTTCCGTATGGATCAATTACAAGACTTCGTCCACAGTAAATATTTCCAATTTGATCAGGGGCAATTACATAACAACCATTTTCAATTGCACGTGTTTTGTTGATTGTAATCCAATGTTCTTCTTTCATGTTACCTTTCACCCAAGCTGATGGTACAACTAGAATTTCAGAGCCTGCAACAGCAAGTGATCTTGACATCTCTGGAAATCTCAAGTCATAGCAAATCATCATTCCTATTTTCCCAATAGTAGTAGATACAGGCTTTGCAATCTTTGAGCCTTTAACCATTTTATCAGACTCTCTAAATCCTAGAGCATCATAGAGATGAATTTTTCTGTATCTTGATATTACTTTACCATTTTTATCAATAATAAATGAAGTGTCATATACGCGATCTTTTTTTGTGCTTTTTTCATAAAATGATCCTACAACATCTATGTGATTTTCTTTGGCACACTTTGCAATACTAGTTACAAAATTTCCAGTGATAGTTTCAGCTAAAGTTGCTAGCTGTTTTGATGATTGTGATGAATTTGTATAAAACATCATAAATTCTGGAAATGCAACAAGTGTAGCTTTTTTTTCTGCTGCTTTTGTAATATAATCAATAATTTTTTTTAGATTAGTTTCTTTTTTAGTAGATGCCTTAAACTGTATAATCGCAACTTTCATGAAATTTGTATTATTAAAGAGGATAAAAAGATAAAGTGGTACAAACATGAAATGTACCATTTTGTTATTATGTAAATTAGGGATAAAGAAATTAACCGACCATAATGTGTATGTGTAGCCCTCTAACTGGAAGGGAATTATTCCAGTGTTTTTTTTTAAAAATAATTAAAGTTGGTTTCCTGCTAGAAACCAGTTTTCTTTTGGATTATCCTCAAAAACTACAATGACATGAGATTCTTTTGTTTTTAGAATTTCTACTGCAGATTTTGTGATTGCTTTTGCATATTCGTCTTTTTGTTGTTGAGTTCTTCCTGGATACATTGAAACTGTAATCAATGGCATGATTAGTTTGAAAAAGTTACAATGATTTATTCTTTAGACTTAGCCCTTGTACCCATATCGTGTTCCGTATGTGTACTCGGAGCTATGTGTTTTCTTGTATAGATAACCAGTAGCAAGTCCTACTACAAATCCACCAATATGAGCAAGATATGCAACACCGCCTCCTGCAACACCAAATCCACCAATAAAAAACGGAAGTAAGTTTTGGAAAACAAGCCAAAATGGCAAGAACCATCTAGCTTGGATATGCAACATTCGGATAAAGAATCCCATTATCATAACAGTCTGAATCTTTGCTCTTGGAAACATTACAAGATATGCACCAAGTATTCCAGATATTGCGCCAGATGCTCCCACTGCAGGAATTACACTTGTAGGATCACCAAGTATGTGAATTAGTCCTGCGCTTATTCCCCACATCAGATAAATTCCCAGATATTTTAATCGACCAAACTTTAGTTCGATGTTATCGCCAAATATCCACAAAAATAACATGTTACCTCCAAGATGCATTGCACCACCATGTAAGAAAGTAGAACTAAGAAGAGAGATGTATGGTTCAGTAGGACATTTGATTTGTGTTGATCCTTGTCCAAAATCTATGTTAGAAACAGTTGCACCTGTAACACAATTTGGTACTGCCCCCCAATTATAAAATAATGAAAATGCATTTTGATTCGTAAATTCAATAAATTGTCCAGTATATGCAATTTCTATAAGGAATACTAGAACATTAGCTGCAATTAATGCATAAGTTACTTTTGGTTTGAATCCTGGAGGATGGGGATTTTCATCGCGTAATGGAAACATTAGATATTAAGATTGAATAAAAATTGTATAATAAGATTATTCAAGACTTGCTATAAAGGAAAAATCACACAAATATCTTAGTTTTTCTAGTTACTGCAATAATGCTAATGATTGATATGGTAAGTATCATCATCACCATGGTTCCAAATTCAGGAATAACTCTTGTACCAATAATAGATACTTGGGATGTATTGCTTGGTACATCAAGTTGTATAGTAAAGAATGACTCATCAGAAGAGATTATTTCATAATCAATCATTCTTTCTGGAGAGGCTGTAACCATAACTAGGAAATTATTGTTTTCTGCATCCACTAGTGCTCTTGGAAGACGCAAAGTGAGTTTATCTTCAATAACATTATCAAAATATAGAGACAGTGTATTTTCTTCTTCATTTACAGTCATTTTTTTAAGTTCACCATTAAGGTCATATGTAATTGGAAATGTTTTGTAATGTGTGCTTGCAAATATTTTTTTACCTAAAATATTACCAAAATCATAACTAGAATCAAAAGATCCATCAACTAATGCTACAAGAAATTCTTTTGGTTCAGGATCAACGCAACTTACACCATAACATGTGTTAGATTCGTTATGAGACGAATGTTGATCATCTGAAATAATTCCTTCTTTGGTTGTTACTTGGTCCATTACATGATCATCATGTGAAACAATTCCTTCTTCATCCATTGTATGATCATCATGTGTAGTTTCATCATCAGTCATTGTATGGCCATCATGTGAAGCAAATCCATGTTCCTCATGAGATATTTTGCACATGTCGTCGTTTGTGAGTTTTCCAGTAATGGTATCAGAATTTGGTTTGAATGGATTTATTGTATATGGAATATCTATAAGATGAATCTCAGAATTTGTGTATGGATCACCAAGATAAAGACTGATCCCAACTATGTTTGGAAGATTCTTTGTTGAAATAGTATATTGTATTTCGTTAAAACTAGTAGATTCAAAACTTGCAGTTGCAGTTGCTCTTGATTTTGCCCATAAAATTGAGTCTTGTTCAGTATCAAGAACTTCGTTAGTTGGTTTTGCTAATGTAGAAAACACTTTACTGCCATATTGATAATATAGTTGCCCTCTAGCTTCACCTGGAGTGTAAAAGTCGCCAGGACCTGAATTGGTTGTAATATCGCCATCTGAATCTGTATGTATTTGGAGATACACTTGATTATTGTATATGTCACGAATCAATCCATTGACAGTACAATCATTTATTGTGTAACTCACTAGTCCACCATGTCCTGCATGATCAGCTGAAGAATGACTGTGACTACTACCATGACTACTATGACTATCATGATCATGACTAGACTCAGTACCAGTACCCACTAAATATGATGAAAAGTGTTCAACTTCTTGCTCATATGCACATTGAGTTGAAGTATGAAGTGACGGAACAAGTGTTGGAGGATGTGCATGTCCACTAACTTGTACTGAATTCCATTGATTACCATTTAAGAGATAAACAGTGACTGTTGATGGATTAACACATGAGCCTGAATTTTTATCCAAGTAAAAAGTAATTGTTGGGTTTTCTGAAAATGAATTTGAATTACTAAGATCAATATCGCCAACAGCACTAAGATCAATAAACAATGCTTCAAAACCATTTGCAGGATCAAGGTTTGGAAATGTGCTTGGAGGATTTTTATTAATTCGAAGACTAACACCAAAATCACTGCCAGCAACTGCCAATGGTAAATTAATTCCTAACACTGATGGACCATGAGTTCCATGATCATCATTGTGTTGTGTTACACCATCAAGTCTTAAGACAAGATTGGTATTAAAATTAATACTTGAAAATTTCGGAGTTGATATGATACGACTTCCATCAGTATTGTTTGCAGAAAATACTGGTGGAATATATCCATTATTTGAATCACCTGAAGGAGGTGCATCATAAGTTGGAATGCCCAAATTTGAAAAGCGTTGTGTAGAAGTCCAGTTTACTGCATTTGCAGGTAAAACAGTTCCAAATACTATTGGAGATGGAGCTGGTGTAGACAGTACAGTGCTTTTTGAAGAAACAATAGAGGATGGTAATTGTGTTAAGGCCTGATTACCAACTTTTGGAGCATATGTATTCATTGTATTAAGATTGGATGTGGGCAAAGGTGGAGGTAACATAGTTTGTGGTCCACTTGAACTATTCAAAAATAAGTTTGTCACAGGAACTGATGGATAGTTTCCTATTGCTACTTCAGCTGAAGAATGAGGAGCATTATTTTTTATAAAACCTTGCGGTCCTCTTAATTCCCATACACTATAAACTCCGGGATTGACTTTGATTAATTCTATTACACCCAGTGTTGGATCATAATCTAAAGGATCATTGTCACTAACAATTAAAGTTGGACCAAAAAACTGAGGATTTGCAGAACTATTAAAATTTGTAAATGCATATGGGTTTGGAGAAATCATAAACATTGTTCCACCAGCAAGAAATGGCATGTCTGCAGTTCCATGTTTGAATATTGTAAGGACTTGGTTGTTTGTGTTATTATTACAACCATAGCAATTACCTATTTCAGATAGTTCCACCATTGCTTGATAACCTTCTAGACCAACAAAAGATCCTGCACCTCCTGATTCACTGCCAGATGAACTTGAACCATGATTATGATTATCATGTTGTGCAAAAACTAGATTTGAATTAGATGCTACAAATAAAACAATCACAAATAAAAATAAAATTCGAATATTTAGAAATTTAGAAGATACTTTAGAAAAATTATTAAAAAATAAAAAAGAAATCATGTGGTCACCTTTTATCTAATGACCTGCATGTGTACCATTGTCAAAACTGATAGATCCGCTTGGGAATTTTGGATATATGTCATGAGCAGGTGTATCACATGCACCATCACTGTTGCTATCTGCACAACTGTATGGAAGTGGCATGTTTCCTCCAGGACCGTAATTGTTTGGAGGGTTAATGTTTCCTACTACATTTAGTATAGTAAATGACATTGCATTACCAGTTCGAAATACTACATTTTTGTCGCTAAGATTCAATAAACCAATATCAGTAATTCTAGGTGCTCCTGGATTACCAACTTGAGTTAGGTCTACAGCCGGGATATGTGAGTGATATACACAAGTCTTGCCTTTGTTTGATACGTGTTCAATCAAATTAAGTTGTGCTTGATCAAGCCATGTTCTATCTGGCAGCTCATCAACATGACCAGCTACAGGAATTACAAGTGGTGTACCTGTACTATCACAAGGTATCCTTGCAAGAAAATGACCAGTTACATAGTTAGGACTATAATCGGCTAACGGCAAATAGTCACCTGGTTGCAAGACTTGTCCTGCCAAGACTACAGTAACAGCATTTGGTAGTGTACCTGTTGCAGCTCCTGTTTCAAATGAATGAGCTCCTATTGCAAAGTTGTAAGTAAAAATTGCTCCACTAATAGCTCCAACAAGCAGTACCATAAGTAAAATGTTACTTCTTGAATATTTCATTGATGAATAATTTTGAGAATTGTAAATAAAGATTATAGTACAAAGATAGAAGTTGTTTTGATTATGTACCAATTTCATTAAATACAGAATTAGTTTTTTTGATTTAATGAAAAGAGAATATCTAACGTTTGTATTGCTAGCTGCAATTGGAATTCCGTTATTATCTCTTGGTGTACAAGAAGCTTCAGCACATGGTAACTTTGAAGTTGTCTTTGGTGGAAATACAAACCAGACATTAAGATTTGTAATTGGAGAAACAGGAGAGCCAGCATACGTTGATGGAGTTCATAACATGGAGATGAGAGTCACAGACAAACTTACTGGACTTCCAAATACTGTAGCTGTGAAATTTAATAATGGTACAAATAGTTTGAAACTAGATACTTGGTTTTATCCAAAGAATCTATTAGTTGGTGGATCTTTAGATGGTGCCCCATATCTGATTGATGCTGACGGTGGTGGAGCAGGAGTATGCAATACCAGTACAACAAATGATGTACAAAGTGCAGCAGCAGGTGGCATAGGTGGATGTGGACCAGCTCCAGGCTTTACAGATTCAGAAGCTACTGGAACAAGATATGTATCAAGTGTATTTGGAAAAGTTGGAGAATATACTGGAGCTACCCAATACTATACACAATATGGTAGAACATTGTATCACTTTTACGGACAGGTAAATTATTTCCAAAATAGTCCAGAAAAAATGGCTAACATAGATGTATGGTATGATGGAAAAACTATCAAAGTAGCATACATCAATGGTGTACCAGCTACAATTAATGGTGGTTTTGGCTTAGCTGATATCACGCAAGTGTATTGGCCAGGACCAGGCGGTGCTAGCGTAGGAACATCAGGTATTACAAATGCAACAACACCTGATAACTTGCGTAACGCAATTGGACAAGACAGAAACAATGGAATTGACATGTGGAATTTCCTACGTGATATTACGATTGCAATCAATAGTATTACAGGTGGAGATACAGTTACGCCAGTGAATCCAATTCCTCTAGCAAAATAGTTCAAGTTTCTTTAATTATTTTTTTTATTTTATATTATATTATAATGATTTTTCTTTTAACAAGGTTTTCAATCATATTTAAAAAATCGTCATCAGAGATTTTATCTTCGGACCACCAAGAAGCAGTAATTTTGATCCATGATGGTAGTTTCCAATTTGATTGAGAAGTTATTTCTTTTGGTGTTACTACGACAATTCCTTTTTCAAACAAGAAATCTACTCCCTCAAGAAATTCTGAATCGGATATTTGATTTGTGGACCACCAACCAGCATTTGTTTTTACCCATTGCGGAATTTTAGAAGTTTCGGGAGGCAAGCCTTTTTCAAAACCAGTAATCTTTAGAATTCCTTGCGATGTTGGTCCTACAGTAAATGCAACATGCCAAAATCCCATATCGTCAATACTTTGAATAAATTTTACAGGCTTGTCGTTTACAGTTACATTGAATTTTTCTTTACCTGAAATTTGTGGAAATTCAAAGTTTGCATAAGTCTCAAGTGGATAACTATTGTATCCGCGCATTGTAAGAGTTGTTCCCTCTTCATTAAATTTAGCAGCAGAATACCATGCGCCAGAATCATATCTAAAGTTAAAATCACCGTTATTTTTCTTTGCAACTACAGGGATAACAGTGGTATCCACAGGAGCAAAACAACTGTAGAAAAAAATATCTTCAGTTATCGAAGGATCAGGATACATTGAAAATTCAAGAATTTGACCCGGTTCTATCTTATCAATATATTCAATATTATGAACTACATCGAGTACTTTTTCATGTCCATGAACTATTGCAAGTATTTTTGGATTGAAGACAGTTTGATTACCAATGTTAGAAATTCTTCCTGTAACATGGCCATCATCATGTTTGATTAGTGTTTTATCATAAATAATTGTAATTGGAATTGAAGATTTTTCTGTTTTGATAAATTTGAGATCTGCATCTAATAATATTGGATTTTCACCGGTAATTTCAGGAATTTTTATCTTAAACGGAATATCAGTATTTGGTGGAATTGGAACGTGTTGTAAGGTTGAAGTAAATGTGTTTTTCCCATCAATTACTGAAACAGTGATTGTTGGGATTACTGCATAATCATTTTGGTTTTTTACATTACCTCCCACAGTATAGACGCCCTCAAAATCAAAATATCCAATATACTCTTGAGGAGGAATAATGACATCAGCAAAAGCAAATTGAGAAATCAATAATGAAATAAAAACAAAAACAAGTAAAACAAATACTATTTTTGAATGGAGTAAATTAAAAGAGTTGAATATATCTTCGAATCCAGATGTTGGTTTTTCAAGTAAACTTGGTCTATAGTCTTCAATTAATTGATCTATTACCATTCTAGATTTAATATAATATCTCTTTCTTGTATTTTCTAGTTTAATTTCAACTAGCTCATCTTGTACTAACTGTGACAAATATAAGGACACGGTTGATGGTGATTTTACTACTTCATTTACTAATTCATTAAACTCAAGGCCATCTTGTTTCACTAGTGCTAGCAAAAGATCTCTTTGAGTTTGTCTACGTAATGCTTTGATAATTTTTGATTCGTCTTCAGTAATTCTTGGTGAATAAAATCTGGTCTGTCTAGGTCCCCGTACTACTTTGATTATTCCATGCTTTTCTAATTTACCAAGATAGTGGCTAAGAACACCATTTTTTAATCCTGATGAACGCATAATTTCCCTGAATTGGATTCCAGGATTTTGATCAATGATTTTTTGTAATTGTATATTTCTATCAGTCATTTCTAAATACACCTATTGCTAATAATCCCAATGTACAAAATGTCAATATATGTCCTATCTCTAAAAGAGAAATATCATTTAAATCATAAAGTGTAGGCCAAGTAGCATCCATCACTAATACCACTTCAGCAACTATGAAAGTTGCAAAAGCAAACATGCTAAGAAGCAATCTTTTTGTTTTTAATTTTGAATATGCTAGAATTGCCAATATTGTGATAAACACTGCAAGTGTGATTCCAGCTATATGCAAAAATATGTGAGCTAAATGAAAACCATGTAAAAGATGAGGCATTATTACAGGAATTGCTAATATTGCAATTACTCCCACTACAACAAGAGAAAATATGGTTGATTTTCGTTCTAGTAAACTCTGAGCTCTAAACAAATCACAAAAAATATTATTTTTATAGATTTAAACAGACTGGTTCATGTGTCGAAGTAGATGCGATCAAACATGAATAATTCTATTTTTTATTAAAAATTGTAATCCTTGAACAAAAGTTTTATCATCAATTTGTCCATCTGCCCACCACTTTGCATTATTTTTAATCCATGATGGAATTTCATTTGTGACATCACCTGTATTTTGAGAAGTTGGTGGAAGTTTAACTATTCTTTCTTTGATAAGATATTGAATTCCGTCTACGAATGAACTATCATCAATTTGTCCATCTGCCCACCACTTTGCATTATTTCGTATCCAATCTGGTATTGAAATTTTATTTTCATTAATTGGATTATTAATTACAATTGGAATTGATGTGCTTGCAAGATTATTATCTGCAAGATTTTGGAAGTTTAATTTAACAATTCCAGTTATGTTATCAGGTATTGTAAATTCTACAATATTGTGTTTTTCTTTTGAATCAGTACTGATTCCACTTTGTTTAAAAATTATTCTATCATTTTGAGTAACTAAAAAATCATAATTAACTGCTATAGGTCTATTTTTAAGAAAAACATCAATTACATCAAAATAAATTGTAGCTTTGGAATTTGATTTCAAGTTTTCAGGTTCCCAAGTTACAATAATTCTAAACTGTCCATTAGAAGTAACCGAGCTTAGCTTAATATCATCGGAATTTGGTTTTATAAGAAAATTCATTCCATTTTGTGGTGACTGATTATTGTAAATGTTTTGTAATTCTTTTTGGCTAATGATAAAATGAACTACTCGTTTTTCAGAAAAAAAATCATCAATGGTTACAATATCATCAGAGAGTTTGATACCATTGACATACATAGAAAATCCAGATACCAGCAAATCACCAAATGTTTTTGGGATAACTAATTCCTCATGTACAACTGATGTTTGATTGATATTATCTAGACTCCATTCAAAAGGCATTGAAAAAGTGATCTCTTTGGATTCAATATCATATTGAAAATTTTTTATTTCATCATAGTATGTAATAACATTGATTTCCTGCAAACCAAAAACGGGGTGATTGATTTCATGTTTAGAGGTTTGTGCAATGGAAATTCCAGCGTTAAATGTAAGAGGTATATCTAATTTCTTTGAATATCCATCTGCCGTAAGAATAGTTACGTCTAACTTGTAAAGTCCACCATCACTTAATCGTGGACCCTTAATGTTGATCTTCCTATTATCTAATCCAAGTAATGAAGCAAAGAAATTATTCTCACTTTCTTCTTGGATTTGAATTGATTCTGTGTTTTCAGATATAAAATTAAAGACTAGAAATCCATTGTCACTTTGAAATTCTTTTTCAAAAAGAAATTGTTCACCATGACTAGATTTTACCAAAAATGTGACATCTCTAAGAGTAATTTTTGAGTTAAAATCAATTAATGAAATTGATATTTGTTGATCATCATTTTCATCAGGATTGTTTGTAGATGAAGAAACTTCTAAACTCACTTGTTTTCCATTTAGATCTACAGGTGGAAATATTTCACTTCCAACGCCGTGACCATAAACATCTACAATAGTAAATGGAATTAGAATAGAAATGATGGATAAAGATATTATATGTAAAAAAAATTGTTTACCATCATTTTTTTGTTGCCTGATACATATTTTGAACATGACGTTTGTTTCTCAGGGTTAAGAAATAATGATCAAGTCCACTTGGTTGGATCTTTTTTCCAAATTTGTTTGCCATCAATTGTCACTAAATCTTTTTCTTCAAAGACAGTATGCCATTTTCCATTGTGAGGAAAAATTTTATTCATTTCTTTTACTTTATCATTAGTTGGTGCTTTATTCATTAAAGCTCCCCATCTCATGTTAGGTATCTTTGGAAGAACATCGTTAATATCTTTCATATATTATCACTTTATTATTTCTGAATTTTCATTATACCTTCTTTGATCAGATATTGTATACCCTGAACAAAAGAATTATCGTCAATAGATCCATCTGCCCACCATCCTGCATTGTTTTTAATCCAAGATGGAATTACATTTGCTCCGGTACCTGGACCTTGAGTGGTTGATGGAATTTTCATAATGTTTTCTTTAATCAGATATTGTATACCCTGAACAAAAGAATTATCGTCAATAGATCCATCTGCCCACCATCCTGCATTGTTTTTAATCCAAGATGGAATCGATACTGAAGTTCCAGAAGTTTTTGGCAAACTTGGACCAATTTCAATTATTCCAGAACCTATACCAGCATATTTTGCATCATACATTATTCCAGTTCCATAAACTAGAATATCAATCCTATATTGTCCTTGAGATGGAACAAATATTTTTTGAGTATCTAATCCTTCAAATGCAACTATACCAGGATTCTGCGGATCAGTACCAGAATTTCGTTTTATTTCTTTATTATTTCATCAATGAGTGAATATGCATATCTTACATCTTTTAGTAGATTTCTATTTTCATCAAAAAATGTTAGTTCAAATGGAATTTCTTCGCCTGCACCATAACTACCGTCCCAAGCAATATTTACTGTTGTAGGAACTTGTTTGTTGGTTTTAGTATCTACTAAATAAAATTGCGTGGAACTTTTTGAAACACCACTTTGTGGAACTAGTTTTAATTTCATAATTCCACTGTCGTAATTTTCCGAACCTAAAGAATCATTGATTTTTTGTAGTTCATTTTTAGTTATAAGAAAATGTACAATGTTTGTATCATCATATGAGTAAGGATCATTTAACAATGCACGTTGATCTATTTCTACACCGTTAACGTATCCTTTGAATTGTTTACCTTCTGCATACGGTGTAAAGCTTTTTGGAACTCTGACTTCTTCATGTACCACTTGAACTAAATCTACATAGTTTGGATCCCAATCAAATGGCATATCAAAATAGATAGAATTATCAGAGTTATCGAATTTAAAATTCTCTACTTCATCATAGTAAGTTTTTACCACTACAGGAACTTCTTGTGCATTTGCAGTTTTAATGAAAAAATCTTGATCTTGTGCAACACTAACAAAAGTATCATAGCTGAGTCTATTAGCTAATAGTGCTTTTGGACTAGTAGCTCCTTCAATGTCGACTCTAATATTGTACAATCCACCTTTATCAAATATTGGGCCTTTGATTTGTGTTCTTCCATCCCCCTCTGCATACAAAGCTTCAGGTGCACTAGCATGCTCAGAACCATAATATTTTGTACACTTCCATAGTTCCATTTCTTTGCATCCTAGTTCAGGTTTAATTTCAACATCTAATGTTCCATCTAAATCATAAAACAGATTTCTTGCCAAGAGATCTCCACTTCTCCAAACTTCTACTCTATAGGTAACTTTATCCAGATTCTTATCAGTAAGAGTATCAAAAAATCTGACTTGCATATTTGCAGATGTGACTTCACCAACTGTAATATCTGCAGGATTTAGTTGTGTCATTACAGTCACATTCATTCCACCAAAACTTATCGGTGGTGCCATATCACCACCCAATCCATGTCCGAATGCATTTGGAGTCAAAGCTGAAATTGTAAAAGCCCCAATTACTAAAATAAATAATGTAAATTTGTCATACAATAGTTATTTTTGTCATAATTCCATATTTAAAGATGGTTCATAATTCCTAATAATGGTCTTGAAAAATCATATAATAGGTGCAGTTTTATTTAGAATAAATGAAAAATAAAAATATGAAAATTCTAATTGCTGTATTCTTAATTCCATTATTAATTATTCCAGCATTTGCCCAAACAAATTCTCAAATTTTACAAACAGAGAAAGGAACTTTGGATGTTAAATTATCATATGATGATATATCTACAGGAGATCAAACAAGATTGTTAATTGAGTTTATCAATCCTATTACAAAAAAAATTCAGGAGCATATTGATTATAAACTTGTAGTATCAAAAGATGGTGAACCAGTATTTGGACCAATACCACTAACACATACGTCTGAAGGAGTTGTCAAAGGCTTGAAAGTTGAATTTCCTGAAGAAGGAATTTATCTTGTAGAGTTTGAAATTGAAGGAATATTATTCCAACCAATTCCAGCTGAAAAGGTTTCATTTGATGTTTCAGTTGGAGAAGCTTTTGCACAACCTCCTCCAATAAATGACAAAAATGGTGGGGCTTGCCTAATTGCCACTGCAGCATTTGGTTCAGAATTATCTCCTCAGGTCCAACAACTTAGAGAATTAAGAGATAATACCATTCTTTCCACTGATTCTGGAACAGCATTTATGACAACTTTTAATCAGTTTTATTATTCATTTTCACCAATAATTGCAGACTATGAAAGAGAACAACCAATTTTCAAAGAAGCTGTAAAAATTTCATTAACACCAATGCTTACATCACTTTCCATATTAAATCATGTCAACATTGATTCAGAACAAGAAATGGTAGGATACGGCATAGGGATAATTTTGATGAATATTGGAATGTATATTGGAATTCCAGTATTTGGAATCCTAAAAATATACCAATTTAATAGAAGATAGATTTCATATCTAGAATTTCTAGTCAGGTTTTTATTTATCCAGTAGAGTACTTGATTTAATGAAGACAATAGCTATTAGCTCTATCTTCGTATTTTTTGCCATTGTAGCAGGATTAGTTGCATTAACACCAGCTGCATTTGCAGATCATAGCGAAGTTACAATTGTCCCAGCAGCAGGTTCTGGTGCTCCAGGATGTGAAGAGACAGCAGATGGATGTTACATTCCAAGTACTGCTACAGTAGATGTTGGTGGAAAAGTAATATTTTCTAACACAGATACTGCAGCACATACATTCACAGCAGGAACTGCAGCAGAAGGCCCATCAGGAGAATTTGATACTAGCTTAGTAATTGCCGGAAGTTCATATGAATGGACAGCAGCTACTGTAGGCGAATTCCCATACTATTGTATGGTACATCCATGGATGGAAGGATTAATTGTAGTACAAGAAGTAGGAGCAGAAGAACAAGACGATGATATGATGGACGATACGATGGATGACGATCATGCAGGTGATGCATCTGCAAGTGGAATGTTATCTGACGGAACTGAAGTTGAAATCCACACATCTGCAGTTGCTGCAGATGAAAGAATGGAAATTTCTGTAGATTTTAATGAATCAGAGCATGTCAACTATGATATCATGGTAACACAAAATGGTGAAGAAGTACTAAATGATATTGGTGCTCATAGCCATGATGGAAAAGGCGTTCATGAAACAGCAGCACTTACTTCAGCAGATCCAGTGGATATCACTATAACCTTCCAAGGTTATGGAATTGAAGATCCAAAAACAGGACCAATTGGTGAAGTAGTAGTATTTGCAAACATTGTTCCAGAATTTGGAACAATTGCAATGATGATACTTGCTGTTGCAATCATAAGCATTGTAGCCGTTACTGCAAAATCTAAAGTAATTCCAAAATTTTAGGGAATTATCTTTTTTCTATTTTCTTTTTATTAAAGCAACTATTGCTAAGATAATAGCTGCTGATGCAATAGACAGTCCAAATATTGCAAAGTCATATGCTGCTCCGCCATCATTTTTTGAGCCATCATTCATAGCAGATACATCTCTTTGTAATGATGAGATGGCATTTTTGAGTGAAGTTACATCTTGATTTGATGAATCACTAGTTGGTGGAAAGTCCAATATTGCAGTACTCTCTACATCTTCAACTGGAATTTGTACATTAATTGGTACTCCATTGATTTCGCCTTTAAAATCCATGATGTAGCTTCCAGTTTTTGTAGGAATTACTGGTGAAAAATAATATCCTATTTTTGGATCTGAGTTAATATCAATTTTTTTAGAGGCACCTCCAAACATGGCAGTAACTTCTAGATTTTTGAACGCATTTGTAATTCCTTTGTATTGACCTGAGGTTTTATCAGGTTCAGTAATTTTAAAAACAAAATCATTTCTTATACCTACAATTGGAGGTTCCAATCCCCATCCAGCTTCAATTTTGTATGGTTCTACTTCAACTGTAGTATGAGCAAAAGCTTGGGATGTAAAGCCAAATGAAAGTAATAATCCAATAATACTTACTATAATTACTTTCATGACGTTATTTTATGAATACATGTTATTATCTTTACGTGAATTGGTACAAACTTCGAATAAAATAAAAATTGTTTAAATTGATAAACGTAGCCTGAAAATTAAATGAAAAAAATTCTAATTTTATCATTATTTGTTTTATCAATATCGATTCCATATGCTGCAGCTCATCCATTTACTCTGGAAACTATTCCAAGTTCATCAGTAAATGCACAAATAGGAATTACAGAGGTAATTGTTTATTTTTCAGAACCAATTGATAATAATTTTAGTTCACTAAAGGTATTTGACAGTAATGGAGATCAAATTGACAATAAAGATACCAAGTATTATGAAGGGGATTATTCCCTAATTGTAACTACACCACCATTAGAAGAAGGAGCCTACACAGTATCTAGCAAAGTTTTATCAAAAGTTGATGGTCATTTGGTTCCTAATGCATTTATTTTTGGAGTAGGAGAGGCCAAAATCGATGTAGGATCATTAACTAAACAAGATATTTCAGACATAGTATTTTTGCCTGAAGCTGGAGCAAGATTTCCAGGACTTGTTGGTCAAACTATTGTTTTAGGAGCTATAATTGCATCTATAATCATTTGGGGAACACAAAACAAACAACTTGTTAGAAAAGAATTTGACAAACTTGAAAACTTTCATCATGGAAAATTCATGACACTCACAGGTGCTGGGCTAGTACTAGTATTTGCATCAAATATTTTGGTATTAGCTGTACAAACTATAAGATTAGAAACTTCAGTAATTGAAGTAATTAAAACTGATTTTGGAAATATTTGGACAATTAGAATGATAATTACAGTTATTCTGTTAGGTTTATGGTTTGGAATGGATAGAAAAAAGATATTATCTATAAAAAACAAAATTCCAATGCTAATAATCACATTAGGATTAATTGGTACATCAAGTTTAATTGGACATGGTGCAGCTAGTGGTGAAACTCCTGCATTAATTCTAGATTATATTCATAATTTTGTAGCAGCAGTTTGGATCGGTGGCATAATTTATTTTGTGTTTGCTTTACTACCAACATTTTCACAGTTAGAAGAAACAAAGAGAGAAAAGATGTCACTTGTTTTAATTCCAAGATTTTCAATGATGTTTATAGTTGCAGTTGGAATTGTTATTATCTCTGGACCTACACTAATGTGGTTTTTGGAAAGTGATGTAAGCTTGATTACAGAGTCAATTTATGGAAAATTAATTTTTGTAAAAATTGCAATCGCTGCAGCTATGATTGGTTTTGGTGGATATTTTCAGTTTAAAATTCAAAAAAATGCTGAGAGGGATTTACAAAAAGGAACTATTGCCATATACAAAAGACTAAGAAAATCATTGAAATTTGATGTCGTATTAGGAATAACACTCTTGGGAGTGGTTGCATTACTAATTAATGGAACATTACCAGCTGGAGAAATTAATCAGGTAGATGCTCAAAAAGTGTCACACGGATTTAGCAGCTTGGAATTTTCAGAAAACACAAAATTTGATGTTAAGATATCATCATTTTCAAGTGGAACAAACACGATTTTAGTTAAGGTTAGTGATTTTGAAAATAAACCGTTGTATGATTCAGATCAAATTAAAGTAAAGATCTCATATCCTGAAAGAAGTATTTCACCAATAGAAATTCCAATGAAAATTATTAATCAAGAAGAAGATAAACCGCTTGAATTTCAAGGTGATATCACTTTTGGGTTTTCAGGCAAATGGAAATTAGAAGTAGAAGCTCAAAGAAAACATAATGCAAATGAATCAGTAATTATAGATTTAGTAGTTAAACCAAGATTGGCAGATCTATCAACCAAAATTATTGGATACCCGTTGCCTGAACCTTCAAAACCACTTTATCCATTGTATGATGGAAATGATTCAATTTGGATAAGCGATCCATCTTCTCCTAGATTATGGGAATTCTCAATTGAATCACAGAATTTTACTTCATATTCATTTGATGGATTGACAACAATGTGGCTTACTAAAGATAGTGAGGGAAAAATTTGGTTTACAGATACGCCAAGGAATCAAATAGGATATTTTGATCCAAGCAATAAACAAATCACCACAAAAACATTACCAAAAATAGATCCTGTTATTGATAGTAACACTGCAACTTTCATACAAGCAGATTTTGATGGAAATATTTGGATATCAATTACTAACAAAGATATTATTTTAAAATATTATCCAAAAACAGATACATTTGAAGAAATCAAAATGCCTGTAAGAGAATCATTACCATTTGCATTAACAATTGACAGTGAAGGGAAAATTTGGTTTACAGAATCATACTCAGGTAAAATTGGATTTATCGATCCTAAAGATAACAAAA
Source organism: Nitrosarchaeum sp. AC2 (assembly GCF_013407385.1). Lineage (NCBI taxonomy): Archaea > Thermoproteati > Nitrososphaerota > Nitrososphaeria > Nitrosopumilales > Nitrosopumilaceae > Nitrosarchaeum > Nitrosarchaeum sp. AC2. The sequence continues at coordinate 1,612,561 of NZ_CP030847.1, forward strand.
TATCAGAATTTATGCCTGAAAAACCTCTTGCATCCCCAGAAGCAATAATTTTTGATGAAGAAGGGAATTTATGGATTGCAGAACATACTGGTACTGCAATTACCAAATTCAATCCAATTCTAGAAACATTTGAGAGAGTTTCAGTAATAGACAAAGAGGCGTTACCATATGGAATGTCATTTGATAGATATGGAAATATTTGGATCCCACAGCATACAATAGATAAGATTGCAGTATATGATCCATATAACAAAGATTTGATTGAGGTTACAATTCCTACTGTTACATCATTTGTACAATTTTCAACATCAGACAGTAAAGGCAATGTGTGGTTTGTTGAACAACAAGGAAACAAGTTATCAATGGTAAAGACCACAGAAATTCCAGTCACAATATCTGAATTAGATGATAAGAGTAATTTTTCACTTAAATATTCTGAGATAGTATCACCATTAATTGCAATGGGAATTATTGCAACATCGTTATTCTTTGTTAAAAATCTAAGAGATAAAAGAAGATTAAATGAATTAATTATGTCTGGATAATAATCCAGCAGATTTTATTCCAAGAGTGCATGCCAATATTCCAATTGCAAATAAAACAATTGTTCCAGCTGGAGTAATATCAAAAACATATGATATCAAAATGCCTGAAACTACAGAAAATATAGAAAAACACATTGAAAGTAGTGCAGTTTGTTTGAATCCTCTTCCATACATTATTGCCGTTACATTTGGAATTACAAATAATGCAGAAATAAGTAAGACACCAACTAGCTGTATCGAAGTTACAACTGTAATTCCTGCCATAAAGACAATAAGATAATTTATTTTTTCAACTGGAATTCCACTTACTTTGGCCTGCTCTTCGTTAAATGTAGAGTAAAGAAGCTGACGATAAAGTAAAAGAATCACAATTAGAATAATTCCTGTTAAAGATAAAATCAGAATTGTATCATTGACACTAACAAGCAAAATGCTTCCAAAAAGAAAGCTGAAAATATCAATAGTAAAACCCCCAGATAATCCAATAATTACGAGCCCAACTGCTATTCCTGATGACAAAAGAACAGCTATTGAAGCATCTCCAGATATGTTGAATCTATCTTTAATTCGTGTAATTATTAGAGCACTAACTATTGAAACGCCATATGCAGTCCAAAGTGGATATATTCCTGCCATCAAACCTAGTGCAATTCCACCAAATGATGAATGAGCAATCGCATCTCCAAATAAGGAATAACGACGTAAGACTAGAAAGAGTCCTACAACAGAACATAAAATCGCAATTGCAATACCTGAAATTATTGCTCTATGCATAAAACTAAATGTAAAAATTTCAAAAGTCATTTCTAATGATGATGCATGTGTTCCTGCATAGAAGCTTCAGAATATTGTTTTACAAGATCATCATTATTAAAAAATTCGTCAGATTCTCCGTGAAAGAAAAGAGTCCTATTAAGACAAGCTACATGATTTGCTAATTGATTTACTGCATCCAAATCATGTGAAGACCAAATGATTGTAATGTTTTGTTTGGAATTTAGTTCTTTTAAAATACTATAAAAAAGATCTATGCTTTGTTGATCAATTCCTGTAACAGGTTCATCTAAAATCAAAACTTTTGGATTGTTAACCAAAGCTTTTGCAATAAAGACACGCTGTTGTTGACCACCTGATAGCTCACCTATTCTTCTTTCACTTAGCTCATGTATCCAAAGCTGTTGCAATATTTCATCAATTTTATTTTCATCTGACTCTTTGTGTAATCCCATTTTAACAACATCATTTACGGTTGCAGGAAAATTTTTCTCAAAAATAGGTTTTTGTGGTACATAACCAATCTCTTTGAGATAGTTTTTTGATTTTCTAATGTCAGTACCAAAAAATTTGATTATTCCTTTGTATTTTGTATTAAGACTAAGCATTGAAGCAAAAAGAGTAGATTTACCTGCGCCATTAGGACCAATTATGCCTAAAAAATCACCTTGATTGACTGTAAAACTGATATCATCTATAGCCTTGACGTCAGGATATTCTATCGTAAGATGTTCAATCTCAACTATTTTCAACATAATGCCTCCTTGAGATTATTGAGATTCTCAGTCATTCTAGAAATATAAGTTCCATCATCACCAATTTCTAGTGGAGATAAAACAAGTACTCTTCCTCCGATTTCGTTTGCAATTACTTGAGAAGTTTTTGGATCAGCAGTTTCTTCAGTGAATATTACATTAAGATTAAGATCTTTGGCTTTATTGATCACATTTTCTAAAGTCTTGGCAGTAGGCTCAGCATGTGGTGTATTTGATGGAAGTATTGTATGTTGAGTAAGACCATATTCATTTGAAAAATATGAAAATGCATTATGAAATGCTATAAAATCCTGATTACAATTTGATAATTCATTTCGAATTTTTAAATCAAGTAAATCCAATTCAGCAATATAGTTTGCAGCATTATCTTTGTAATATTTTTCATTTTCAGGATCAGATTTAGAAAAGGCAGTTGCAATATTTTGTACTTGGATTTTTGCATAAACAGGATTTAACCAGATATGGGGATCATCTGATGTAACAACATTTTCATTTATTGAAGATTCTTCAATATTTTTTTCAATAATTCCATTACTTGTATCAACTACTACTCCCTGATAATTGATTTCAGTCAATTTATCAGTCCAGCTTTCAAATCCAATTCCATTAATGATAATAAGATCAGATTTTTGCATCTGTTGTACGTCCTTTATTGTTGGTTCCCAATCATGTGGTTCGATTCCAACTGGAACTAGTAATTTGACATCAACCTTGTCCTGACCAACTTTTTGAGAAAACTCATGTAATGGGTAAAATGATGACATTACCTGTAATTTTGATTCATTTGTTTTTTTAGATTGGTTTGGATCACTTGAAAAAACACCAAATGAGATCAAAGGAATTGTAATAATGATTGCAATAATTGCAAGTTTTACTTGGTTATTCACAACCAAATCTAAGATATGTTATTAATAACTCTATAAAATATTAATAACTTTAATTGTTAAACTTATAAGATAATTAATAACAATTAACATATGCCAATAGTTTCAATCTCATTAAACCCTGAGATTTTATCAGAATTAGATAAATTGCAAAAGAGTATGGGATTTTCAGGAAGGTCTGAAGCAATTAGAGCTGGAATCAGGACATTTGTTTCAGAAGAAAAACAAAGATCTGAATTAGAAGGAAATATTCATGCAATTCTTTTAGTTGTTCATAATGATGAGTTTGATCATGTGGTGTCTGGAATAAAACATAATTTTGAAGATCTTATCACAACACATCTTCATAGTAAGATTGAAGGAGAAAAATGTATGGAGTTATTTGTAATTGATGGTGATGCAAAAAGAGTTTCAACTATTACAAAAGATTTTCAAGTAAACAAAAACATGGATACTGTAAAATTAGTAACTTTATAAAATTAATTAGAAATCAAGTTTTTAGGAAAGTAATTTCTAGATATTAAAACAACCGTCAATAACATAGAAAATAAGATAATAGTTGCAATTGTTCCAAATTCAGGAGCGACAACAATTCCAAAAGCTGTCTCTTGACCAGAGTTTCTAATATTTTCAAATTTAATTATGGTAGGACCTGTTTGGTCTTCTGAAAATGTATACTGCTCAAATTCTCCTCCAATCTGTGCAACTCCAGTGGATTTATAGATTTCAAGACCGTTCTGTAAGATTACAAAAGTATAAGCAGAGTTGCGTATTGGTTCTCCAGTTTTACCATCCCTAATTGTAAAGATGAAATTAGTATTTTGTCCAGGCATTATTTCTATTGGATCCCATGAAAGATTTACTTGAAAGTCTTCACTTTTTGTAAATGCAGTTAATGGAAATCCAGGATTTTCCGATTTACTAAGTGTAAAAACAATTGAATTAGGTAAAGGTTCTCCAGATTTTTCTAATTGGTTCTTTATGAATCTAAGATGATCCTGCAACAATACAAAATGAACTATTCTCTCATCTTCTACTGAATAATCATCAACTGTAACAGATGCTTTAAACAACTCTATTCCGTTAGCTGTACCAGTATAACTTGGAGAGAAAAATTCTGAAAAACTCTTAGGAAAATGTACTTCTTCATGAACTACTGGAATATGAGACATTTTTTTTTCACTCCAATCAAAAGGCATCTCAAATGTTATTTGCTGGGCAATAGGATCATATTGAAAATTGGAGATATTATCAAAATATGATTTTATTTTAAACTCTATATCCTGATTTTCAGCATCTTTTTGTAGAAAATTAGTTGTATCCACTATAGTCAAATCTGCATTGTAAACACCAGAATTTTCAATAATATTTGTAGGCTCATCTATTGTTCTTACTTCTATTTCAAAATTGTATAATCCACCTGAATCAAATATTGGACCAGAGATCACTATTGGATTTTCTTTTGTTCCATGCCATGCACCTAATAGAGAATCTTGTTCTCCATGAATCATAATTTCATCATCTTGTGTAGGATTAATTTTGATTGTAAGAACTCCATCGGGTGTAAAAAAATAATTTCTAAATATCATTTTGTTTTCATGAAATAAGCCAATTAGAAGAGTAACATTTTTTGCCTGTTCCTTTGCTTCGGTTTCAGTTACAGTGACAGTAATTTGTTTTTCACCAGTTGGTTCAAAGAACATTGGAGTTTCAACTGAGATTGAAATTTTCTTACCCTCTACATCAACAGATGAAATGGTATCTATTCCAAATCCATGTCCATAAACACTAGAAATAGGAATTAGTAAAGAGATTGTTAATGCAAAAATTCCAAATTTCGATAATGACAGAATTATTTTGTTCATGTTGGGTTATTTTACTGTGAGTAATTCTTTAACTCTCTGAATTAAATCATCCATATTATTTGCTTCTAATATTGGTTGTAATTCATGTGGATCTTTAGCACCAATAGCTGATAACGAGTAAACATAATCAATTGTAGGCATTTCTGTTGTAAGATAATATTTTTCTAAAACATGATCAAGTGAATGAGGTTCGACAATTTGTGGTAATGCTTGGTGAATAATTTTATTTTTCCACATTGCTACTAGTTTTTCCCATGTGTCTAAAGATATGTTATCATCAATTTCTGGAATTAATTCAACTTCAGCACGAATGTACATTTTTTGTTCTGTTCCTAATTTTTCATGTATTTCTGAAATATTTCTATGACCTTCTACAGAATATGGATCATAGTCAGGAGGCTGTGGAAAAGAGGGTGGAATTATTTTATTAATTTTAAATTTATTACGCCCAATGGTCTCGATGTGTAATTGCATCCCATCTAATTCAACATCTTCACATTTAGTTATCTTTGCAATAGTACCAACTGATTTTGGTGCAGTCCAACCACTAATTGAGTTATTTGCATCAATAAGACATACACCAAATTGACCATCACCTATCATACAATCATCAACTAACTGCTTATATCTAGGCTCAAAAATTCTTAGAGGTAATTCCTGTCTAGGAAACAATACTAAATCTAAAGGAAAGATAGGTAGAATTTTTGTTTCTGTCAAACTGTTGTTATTTAGTATGACTCCAGATATATGGAATGCGCAATCAATTTTAATTATAAAATAGATTTTAAAATTTAAAAGCCGTTTTCGTTGAGAATTAATCCAAGTAATGCAGCTCTTGTATGTTTTCCATATTCAGCCTGTTCAAAATATTTTGCGTTTTTTGTATTATCAACATCAGTTGATATTTCATCTAGTCTAGGTAACGGATGCAAAATAATAGAATCATCTTTCATTTTTTGCAATAAATCTAATCCTACAACATAGCTTCCCTTTACTTTGAGATATTCTTCCTCATCTGGAAATCTCTCTTTTTGAATTCGTGTTACATATAGAACATCAAGATCATCTATGTAATCTTCAATTTTAGTAGATTCAGTAAAAGACAATTTCTTTTTTATTTCATAGATTGAATCTGATCTAATTCGTAATGATTCAGGAGAAATTAAATGGACATCAACATCATAATTTCCAAGTCCATGTAAGAGAGAATAAACTGTTCTTCCATATTTTAGATCACCGATAATTCCTATTTTTAGACCGTCAATTTTTTTCTTCTCTTTTCTTATTGTAAACAGATCTTGTATTGCTTGTGTAGGATGTTCTTCAGTTCCACTACCTGCATTGATAACAGGTTTTGAAGAAACTTCAGCTGCAAACCTACTAGAGCCGTCAAGAGGATGTCTAAGTACAAGTACATCAGAATAATTTGACATTATTTTCACAGTATCTGCAAGGCTCTCACCTTTTTTGGTAGATGATGATGAGATATCAGAAATTCCCAAAGAATTACCGCCAACTGAGGCCATAGCAGCATCAAAACTAAGACGAGTTCTAGTACTGGGCTCATAAAAGAGGTAGCCTAAGCCATTTCCTTTACAAATTTCCCTTCTTTCTATCGGGCTAAGTTTTATAATTTTATCAGTGGATGCAAAGATTTGTTCGAGTTGAACCTTGTTAAAGTCCTTGATTGAAATTATGTCTTTTTGGTAGAACTCGTTCATTCTTTCAATGATATATACAGGTGACTATACAAAGTATTCTGATGCAAGAGTCCGAACTTATGGTTCGACGAATTAAGGAGGGTACAGTGTTGGACCATATTGATGAGGGTAAAGGCCTTCAGGTACTTAGTGCTTTAAGAATAGATGGTAAAGATGGAAGTCTCATTACTATTGCTCTAAACGTACCCAGTGGAAAATTTAAGAAAAAAGACATAATCAAAGTAGAAAATAAATTTCTAAAAGACGATGATACAAACAAGTTGGCAGTGATTGCACCTAAAGCAACAATAAACATCATCAAAGACTACAAATTAATTGAAAAGAGAAGAGTAGCACTTCCAAATGAAATTAATAGAATTTTTCGTTGTTCAAATCCAGATTGCATCAGTAATAGTACTGAGCATATTGAATCAGTGATGGATGTAATTGACAAAGAAGGAAGAGTACTCAAATGCAGATATTGTTCAAGAGTATTAGATGTTAACAAACTGAAATATAATTAAATTAAAAATTTGAAAAAGATGGTACTACTGGGTTTATTGTCCCAGGATGATGAACATCATTACTATACCGTAGATTGCGATTGATTCAACCATACCTACGAAAATGAATACTTTTGACTGCAATGCTGGGTTTTCACTAATTACTGCAAGACCTGCTGCGCCAACTTGACCCAAACCGATACCTGCTCCAGCTGCTGCTAAGCCAAAGGCCAAACCTGCACCTAGAAGTTTCATCGAGTCTGCACTACCTGCTGCGGATTCTTCCTGTGCATAAGCAATTCCAGTCAATCCAGTTGCAGATATTGCAATTGTTGCCAAAAGTAGCAATACGATAGATTTCATTTATGTACCGACTCTTCTAGTTCCATATTTAAATCATGATGATGTTTAAAGCTAAATTTGATCGAGTGTTTTCTTTTTGAATGATGTTAAATCATTTTTGATTGATTTAACAAAATTATCATGATCTTGTTCTAAAACCTTTTTTGAATTTTCAACTAATTTTTTAATTTCTTCTTTTGTCATTATTTCCTACTCACCATCTTTGCTTTCACTTTTTTTAACTTTGCGAATTCTTCTCTTTCTCTCTCTTCAAGAGTAGCAAGAATAAATCGTATTTTTTGTTGATATTGAGGGATAATGACATTTTCTAAGGCATTTAGTAGTTTTTGAGTTTTTTCAAGGGCCTTTGCAAGACTAAAAATAGAATTTTCATATTCTGCCGCTTTGCAGATTTTTGGAAGTAGTTCTTTGATCTGTTTTGCTGCTCGATCTATAGATGAATTCGTATCAGCAAATCCGTAAGGCATTGATTTTGTATCCTTCTCCGTTACTGTAAGGGCAGGAATTTTTACATCAACAACTCTACGTACATGAACATCAACTTGCATTACAGGTGGTGTGGATTCAGCAACAGAATCTACCGTATTGGTTCCTAATGCAAGATACGCTTCATTTACTGATTTGTAAATATCTTGTAATGGATCCCAAATTCCACCTCTTGCTTTTGAGGCTTCTTCAATCATTTCTTCAATATTTTTTAAAAGAACTTTACGTTTATCATCTAAGATCTTCTGAACCATTGTAGCAACTTGACTAGATTTTTTATATTTTAGAAGTTCGATTTTTGTTGCAGCTACATTTTGTCCAAATGACATGCTGTTAGTTTTCCTGATAGTATTGATCTATGTATTTGTCTTTGATTTTAGTAATTTCGTTCTTTGGAAGTTTTGAAACAATTTTCCATAGTAAAGTTAGAGTTTCTTCTATTGTTCTATTTTCATCAGTTGCTTGTGAAAGAAATTCTTTTTCAAAGACATCGCCTACATCCATGTATTTCAAATCGATTTCTGTTAATCCTGCTTTACCTACAATTCCAGCCAGTGCTCTTACTTCTTGTGCTCTAGAATATGCATCATAAACTTGATTGGAAACTTCACCATGATCTGCTCTTGTACTTCCTTCACCTATTCCATCTTTCATCAATCTACTAAGACTCATCAAAATATTGATTGGAGGATAGACACCTTGTCTGAATAAATCTCTTCCAAGTACAACTTGGCCTTCTGTGATATATCCAGTAAGATCAGGGATTGGATGTGTAATGTCATCTGAAGGCATTGATAAAATTGGAACTTGGGTTACACTGCCTTTTCTACCATTTAATTTTCCTGCTCTTTCATAAATTGTTGAAAGATCAGTATAGAGATAACCTGGATAACCTTTTCTGCCTGGAACTTCCTCTCTTGCTGCACTAATTTCTCTTAATGCTTCTGCATAATTTGTCATATCAGTCAAGATTACAAGAACATGCATTCCAAGATCAAATGCAAGATATTCTGCTACAGTTAATGCTACTCTTGGAGTGATAATTCTTTCAATAGCTGGATCATCTGCTGTGTTTAAAAATAGAACACTTCTTTTTAGTGCCCCAGACTCTTCAAGACTTCTTCTAAAATATTCTGCCTCACTGTATTGCACACCAATTGCTGCAAATACTACTGCAAAGTCATCTTTTGTACCAACAACACTTGCTTGTCTTGCAATTTGTGCTGCAAGAATGTTATGAGACATACCGGAGCCAGAAAATATTGGTAATTTTTGTCCTCTTACAAGAGTAATCATTCCATCAATTACAGAAACACCAGTTTGAATGAAGTCTTTTGGATATTCACGTTGTTCTGGATTCATTGGTTCTCCGTTGATATCAATAAATTTATCAGCAATTGGATCTGGGAGTCCATCTTTTGGTCTACCTAGTCCATCAAATACTCTGCCAAGTACCTCTTTTGATACTGGCATTTCCATTAGTTTACCAACAAATTTTGCACTGGTACCAGAAATAGATAATCCAGTAGTTCCCTCAAATACCTGAACTATTGCTTTACCATTTCCAACTTCAAGAACTTTACCTAATCTTCTTTCACCTTCTTTAGTTTCAATTTCTACAAGTTCATCAAATGCTGCATTTTCAACATCATCAACAACGACCAATGGACCTTTGATTTCAGCAATCTTGCTGTATTGAACTCCACCTTTAGCTGTCAATTCGAAACTTTCACTCCTGTAATAGATTTGAATTGTTCTTTCATATCAATATCTAATTGATCAAGTTTAGGAATTTCATCGTCTTTGATATCCATTCTTGCTTTAAGCAATGTAGGAATTATTGTCATTGCACGAATGTCAGCTAATGATGCACCTTCTTTAAGTGCTTGTTGACCTCGTTTGTAAAATTCTACTGATAATTTTAATAATTTGTACTGCTTTTGAGGACTGCAATAGGTATCAACATCATCAAATGAATTTTGTTGTAATAGACCAATCTTTAACATTCTTGCAACTTCAAGAATTAGCTTTTCTTCATCAGGTAATGCTTCAGGACCTAAGAGTCTAACGATTTCTTTTAGTGTATCCTCTCTTTGTAATACACCATAAGCTTCACTTCTTAATGATAACCAATCACTATTGATATTCTCACCCCACCATTTTGCAATATCTCCAAGATAACCAGAATAGCTGTTCATCCAGTTAATTGATGGATAGTGTCTAGAGTAAGCAAGTTTTGCATCTAAAGCCCAAAATGTTTTGATAAATCTCATGGTATGTGTTGTTACAGGTTCAGTGAAATCTCCACCTGATGGTGAAACTGCTCCAACTAATGTAACAGATCCGTCACGATCAGGACTACCGACTGCTTTAACACGTCCTGCTCTTTCATAAAATTCTGCTAATCTTGATGCAAGATATGATGGATATCCTTCTTCTGCAGGCATCTCTTCTAATCTTCCACTCATTTCTCTTAGTGATTCTGCCCATCTACTAGTAGAATCAGCTACAAGTACGACGTCATAACCCATATCTCTGTAATATTCTGCAATTGTTACACCAGTGTAGATACTTGCTTCTCTTGCAGCTACTGGCATGTTACTTGTGTTTGCAACCAAAACTGTTCTATCCATAAGTGGTTTACCACTACGTGGATCTTTAAGATGTGGAAATTCAACTAGTACTTCAGTCATTTCGTTTCCTCTTTCACCGCATCCGATGTAAACTACAACTTGTGAATCAGCCCATTTTGCAATCTGATGTAATGTAACAGTTTTTCCTGTTCCAAATGCACCTGGGATAGAACCAGTTCCTCCTTTAGCAATTGGGAAGAATGTATCAATTACACGTTGTCCGGTAAGAAGTGGAACTGTTGGATCGTATCGGGTATGGTATGGACGTGGTTTTCTAACAGGCCATCTGTGATACATTTTAAGTTGAATTTTTTGTCCGTCTTTTTCAGTTGTAGCTAATACAGTTTCTAAATTATAATCTCCTTCACTTACCATATTTGAGATCTTTCCGCCAGGATGATCTGGTGGAACCATAATAGAATGAAGAATAAGATCAGTTTCTTGAACAGTTCCAAGAACATTTCCTGCAGTAACTTCATCACCGTTACTAACAGATGGAACAAAGTGGAATTTCTTTACCATATCAACTGGTGTTGTAGTAATACCTCTACCAATGAATGAACCAGAAGCTTTTGATAATTCTTTTAATGGTCTTTGAATTCCATCGTAAATTTGTCCAATAATACCTGGACCTAATAAAACGCTAAGTGGGTTTCCTGTACCAACTACAGGTTCGCCTGGTTTTAGTCCACTTGTTGACTCGTAAACTTGAATAAATGCAACATCGCCAGTCAGACGAATAACTTCGCCAACTAATTTTGAGTTACCAACAACTACAGTTTCATACATTTTAGCATCAGACATTCCATCGGCCTTTACTGCAGGACCGCTGACCCAAACAATTCTACCTTGAGCTGCCATACTAATTACCTACTCCGAATTTTGTGGCAATTTCTTTCCTTATTAAAGGCTTCATACGCTGTATTCTTGCATCAATAGTATTATCAAATTTCATTCCGCCATCTTTTGATTTTACCGTAATACCTCCCATACAGGTAATTGGTTCTGGAGATAGTTCTGCGCCAGAATATTTGGATAATAAAGATTGGACTATGTTTTTGTCTTTAGAATTTGTTGAAATTACAACTTTGGTTGTACCTAAAATTGCAGTTGCTTCATCCAATAAAGTTGTCATTAATTTAGAATAATCATCATTACGATTTGTATTTGAAATTTGTTCAATTGCTTTTGTAAATACATCATCTACTGCTTTTTCCAATGCCAAAAGTCTGTTATTTCTGGCTTCAAGATCGGAGCTTCCAATAAGCTGTTTTTCTATTTTATCTGCCTCTTTTTTGCCATCTGAGACGATTTTATCATATTCTCGCTCCAGTTTAGGAATAGAATCATCAAGGGTTTGATTAGATTCAGTTAGGGCAGATCGGATGTTTGACAAAACATCTTTCTCGGTTTTTGTAAGTATTTTGTCGATTGTTTGTTCTAATGCAGAATTAGATCCCAATGTGACGCGTTAATTCATAATAGATTTTAATGTTTGGGAAAAAAGGCAATTTTGGAAAGATATTAAACTAAATAAAATTACACAGGAATGTCTTGGGAACCGCCGATCTAAAACTGGGAACTATAGTTTTGCCAAGAAGTGAATCTCCACAGGCAATATCTAGATTAACAGAGTTTGAATGGTTTCATAAAATTGATTCGTCAAGTGATCAAGTAACACCTGAAATAGATGATTTACTATTAGAGGCCCAAAAAATATTCCAATCAATTGATGATGTGGTCAAGGGTATGGGAATTCCATTAACAGTGGGAATTATGGAGATACTCTTCAAAGGCACTGTAATCAAGAAAAAAAATTATGAAATTGATGAAATTGAACATATGATAAATGATTTGAGAAAAACAACCCCATCAGTTATTGATGAACCTACTAAATTATTAGAAGATGCACAAAACACTAGACTTGCCATTGAGGAATACAAATCACTCAAGGATACTTTGGAAGTAATTAGAAAAATGAATCTAGATCTTACCGGATTTGGATTAATGAGGTATTTTTTTACAAATCTTTTTGTTATCAATTCTTCAGACTATGAAGAGATTAGTCGCTCACTTGAAGGCATTACAATATACAAATATGATTTAGAAAGTAAAGATAAAACTGCCCTTTTAGTAATTTCTGATATTGAAGATTCTGAAAAAGTTTTCAAGATCCTAAGAAGCTTTAATTCCAATTCATTTAAAATTCCAGAGGGATTTCCACAAGTTCCTAGTGAAGCCTATGCGTTGGCTGAATCCAAAATTAAAGAATTAACCACAAAACAAACTTCAATATCTAAAGAACTTTTAAAATACAAAAAGAAAATTCGTCAAGATATTCTTGCTATTCATGAAAAAGCATTAGTTGCAAAAGATGTTCTTGAAATGTTAAGAAAACCTGGAGGTACTAAAAATTTTGCAGTAATACAAGGATATATTCCAAAAAGAATGGAAACCAAGTTTAAAGATTCTACAAAACAATGGATGTCAATAATTGAGGATGTTACTGATCCAAAGCATGTAGAGGAATTACCTACGTTATTTGAAAATAAGAAATTTGTAAGAACTTTTGAGGTTATTACAAAAAGTCAGGGCATTCCAAAGAAGGGAGAACCGGATCCAACTCCTATGATTGCACTAATGTGGCCAATTTTTTATGGATTGATGTTTGCAGATATGGGTCACGGATTATTATTAATGGGATTAGGATTGTTATTCAAAGTAAAAGGACAGGGCGATTTAGCAAGATGGGGAATGCTCATTGCAATTTCAGGTGCATCAGCTGCAATTGCAGGTGTAGGTACTGGAGAGATGTTTGGATATCATATTTCTCATATGGGTCCATTTGAAGGGCTTTTAGCAGAAGGAGGAGCACTATATTCAGTTAGTTGGATTGTTGGAATTCTTAGTGTTGCTGAACTTACTTTTGATCAAGTAATCAATATCCTCAAAGTATCATTATTCATTGGAATTGTTCATTTAGTGTGGGCTATGGTTTTGCGAATCAGAAGATTAGCTGCAGAAGGACATAAACTTGTAATGTTTACTGAAGCAATTCCAAACATTACACTCTATGGAGGTATTGTTGTTATAATGATGTGTGCTATTGGTTCACAATATGATGTAATGAACATGTATTCAAAAGTACATACTGAAGCGGTTCCTTGGGTTACAATATTTCTTGGAGATTGGGCACAGGTTTGGATCGTTACAAGAATTGCAGTTATCATTGTTATTGCATCAATGGTATTGATGATGGTTGGAGGTATTTTACATGCAAAGAAACATCCAGAAAGCGGAGGAGATCCTGCAAGTGTTCTCATGGAAGTATTACTTGGTAAAACCGTAGAAAGTTTAGCTCACACAATTAGTTATGCTCGACTTGGAATTATGTTACTTGTACATGCTGCATTGTTAATGACAGTAAATAATGCATTTGCATCTTTGGGCGGTGCAGAATCTGGCGGAGCTATGGCAATGATTATTGGTGGAAACTTGGGAATTATGATGATTGAAGGGTTGATCGTGTATATTCAGTCACTCAGATTGCATCTGTATGAATTCTTTACAAAATGGTATGTAGGCGGTTCTCAACCATTCAGACAAATCAGACCAGAACTAATTTACAATCAATTTATTTGGAAGAAAAAATAATTCATCTTCTAGTTCAACTCCACAAGGATGATTCACCTACATTTTGGGGAATAAAATGGACGCAGGTTATTAAAAATTAAATAATTTTTCAAAAAATGCAAGAATTTCATCAAAAATTGATGGTTGTGAAGAGTCTTTTGCGGGTAAAGTATTATCATAGATATTAGTTTCATCGTTGTTTAGAACTTTAACAGGTAAAGTTGCTATTGCAAATGGATTATCTCCTACTTCAAAAAATCTCAAATTAATCAAGTTACTTGAATTTTCAGGAATAACAAATTCTATTTCGTTTGGATTATCAATAGAATCCGTTGATCTTCCATTATGAGTAAAGATTGTCTTGTCTCCCGAACTTATTGAAATATCATAGCTTGTTTTAACAGGAATTAATTTAGGATATGTTTCAAAAATATTAAAAAGGATTTTTGCTTTTGAGCCTACTTCAAAGTTTTTTGGTTCTATAATAATTCTAAATTCTCCGTTTTCAGTCATAGCACTAAATGGAATATCTTTCATGGCAGGTTCTAGAACAAACTTCATGCCATTTATTTCACTGACTTGTATTTTTTTTAATTCCAACAAATCTCCGTGGCTGAGAATGATATGAACCAATCTTTCATCTGTCCAAAATTCATCTATCGTAATTAATTTTTCTGGAATTTGGACATCGTTGACGTATGCATTGTATTCTGCAACCATCAAGTTCCCAAAAGTCTTGGGTATTGTAATTTCTTCATGGATTACTGATGTTCGATTAATGTTCTCATTAGTCCACTCAAAAGGCATTTCAAAAGAAAGTGTTCTTGTTTGTGGCTCATATTGAAAATTTTCTAATTTATCAAAATAAGAAATCAGCCTTATGGTTTGTGTTCCAAAGTCAGAGTCTTCAACATCATGAAAAGTTTTATGAGGAAAAGGTATCTGAGCAAAAAATATTAGTGGTTCATCAATTACTGTGTTTTCTGCTTCTAGGATTTTAACTTCAAAAAAATACAATCCTCCATTATCAAAATCATTACTTTTTACAGAAACCAAGTCATATTTTGGATCATTTGGAAATTCTTTTGAAGTAACATTTTCTTTTTCTTCTATTGTGATAATTTCAGATTCCACTGGAACAAATTCCATTACGAGTAGTCCATCATCTTGTTTTTCTGATACATATTCAAATAGAAATTCGCCTGTTATTGTTGTTTTTATTTCAAATACGGTATCTTTTACGATATTATTTGAAATCATTTCAACGAGTTGAAAAGAAACCTCTCTAGCATTTGAGTCAGGATCGTATACTGGTGAAGATGTAAACTTTAGAGTCACATTTTTGTCACCCAATTTTTGAGAAGGGGTAGTGTCATGGTGAGCACCGTGACCAAAAGAGTTTGGTATTGAAATGAAAGTTAAGAATAATATCATTATGGTACAAATTCCTAGAATTTTTTTGTATTCTAAATTAGAACTCATATTCTGCAGAATGTAAAAAGTGATTATAACTTTTTTAGTACAACTCAAACATCAATTTGGATAAAAAGCGACACAGAAAAGCATGAAAATACTAGAAATGTTTAGCTAATCCAAGTTATCAAATGTCAATTATGCTTCAGAAATATGATCAGGTACAACTAGGCTATGTGTTTGCAATAGGGTCTGCTGTCGCATTTGGTTCAGTATCAGTATTAGCAAAACCGCTTGTCTCTTCAGTTGATCCTATTTTACTTGCATCTCTGGTTTACATCATATCAGCAATTACTCTAAGTCCTTTTGCACAAAAGAAAAAGAAGAGTCTTACAAAAAGAGATCTTCTATTGGTTCTTTCAATAGCATTATGTGGTGCAGTAATTGCACCAAGCTTGTATTTTGTTGGATTAACTCATGCAAGTGCATCTGATGCTGCTCTTATTGCAAATGGAGAAGTATTTTTTTCGGTTTTACTTGCAGTGTTATTTTTTAGAGAGAAACTTCGAGTTGTTGGCTGGATTGCAATTATCTTGGTTCTATCTGGTATGGCGATCATTACTACAAATTTAGATTTCACAACTTTTACTCTACAACAAATTCACTACAAAGACATGTTACTAATTATATCTATGTTATTTTGGGGATTGGATAACAATCTTAGCAGATACCTTGCACAAAAAATGGATGTTGCAAATATTGTACAGATAAAATCTGCAATAGGAGGTGGAATGTTACTAGTAATTGCATTATTGGTATTCGGAGTAGATGTTAATTTGCAAACAGAACAGATACTTCCAATTTTGGTTCTTGGTTCTGTAGGATTTGCAGCATCTCTCTTCTTTTTCTTGCAGGGGCTGAAAAGAATAGGTACAGTTAGAACAATTACAATATTTTCAATGTCATCAGTATTTGGTCTTGTAGCAGCTAGTATATTCTTGGCAGAACAGATTAGTTGGTATCAGATTATTGCTGCAGGAATCATGATTTTAGGAATTTATCTTGTGAGTAGAAAGGACACTGTATTCAGTCCAGCATAGATTCCGCATGGGAGGGATATAGTCCCATCAGAGACATCATTTCAGGTGCAGATTGATGTGAAAACAAAAAAAGAAAAATTAGTGAAGAAGATTTGGAATCTTCACTTTTGATGCAATAGATATTTTTCCTGAACCTGTAACTAGAACAAAAAGAACCATTGCAAGTAAGGCAAGATCATAATCCCAACCTCCTTGTGATATGAGAAATCCTTTTTCCCATCTAATGTGAAATATTGCATCAAGTAGAATCACACTGAATACTACTCCTGTAATTCTAGTCATGAATCCTATAATGAGGAATATTCCTCCAATAGTTTCTGCCAATGCTATTGGGATTTGCAGTTCTGGTGGCAAGCCAAACCCTATAAGATATTCTTTCCATATTGGATTGAATTTTTGCAGTCCATATACGATAAAGATTACACCTACTGATGCTCTGATTCCCCAATAGGTTATCTCATGGAGTTTATTTGTTTTTGTAACTTGTTGTGTTACGTTCATTTTTTCTTCAGATATTCTAAAAAGTGGAGATAGTAAAACAGTGGACTTTACAAATGTAAAATATACTAAACTAAAATATAATATGAATACTTGACAAATGTAAAATTATTTTTATGGATGTAGATAGACGTGAAATTTAGTTTTCATTTTATTTTCTCATATAATGTTCATCATAACAAGAACTCTATTGCATTTTTACCTTCTTGAGTAAGTGTTATCCATCGATTACGCCCTATCTTTTCAATATGTATAAACTTCCACTGTTCTTCTAGTGGTTGAATAATATTTTTATCAAGACTTGCAAATCTTGCCATGGAGTGATTTTCCTCTTGTGCATTAATTGTAATAATATTTTTTTCTTCTGAAATTTCTGCCATCTCTTTTTTAGTTATCTTGCCATTGTTTTCTTTAATGATCTCCAGTGCTTGAATTAATTTTTCTTCAGGAATTTTTATTGAATATGGTGGAACATCTTGAATGTCTTTAATTCCAGTGGATACTGGTTGTTTTGCATCAACTCCTCGATATGTTTTTGCCTCCACATAAAATGGATGGATGTTTTTATTGTCATTAAACATCATACATGCCATCATAGTACCTATTGCTTGGATCTTACTACCTGATGCTAAGTTAACAAATATTTCATTTTCTTTTTCTTTTTCAATAATATTTTTTATTACTCTAATAATTTGAAATAAATCTCGTCTGTTATGCTCCTCTTGCTTTACTTCAATTCCTAATTTTTCTAACTGATTTGTAATTTTTGTAGTAAATGGACCTGATTTGTCTTCGTTTTTGTTTTCATGAAGTAGCAACCAAACTCTGTCTGCCTTTTCTTGTTTTGCAGGAAGTACCACTCTGTCAATCTCATATCCCACAGGAGCAATATGTATGCGTAATTTTGAAATTCTATCCATAATAGTATTCTCAGTATGCATACTATTAACATGTTATTTAATAATTTAGATATTCTAACTAATTCATGAAAACCATTACACAATTACAGAAAAATCATGAGGCATATGAAATACAATGACTAAACAGATTGATTCATACAAAAAGAGTCTCTTTGAAGCCACAGCTAACTTGATGGGTGGTTATCCAATGATGTTTGTGGCAGGAATAATCATCTTACCATTATCTGCAAATTGGATTAAAGAAGATCCTCTAGTTGCAAACATAACAATTACAGGAGTTTATGCTTCAATTAATTTTACTAGAAGTTTTCTACTAAGAAGATTATTTGCAAAGTATGAACTTCATGATAATCTTATCAAACTAGTAAAAAATCTGGTTAGAAAATAATTTGATTCCACATTCAGGAATTCATATACTATTTTTGGAAAAATATATGTCAAAATTGAATATTATTTTTCAACGGGTAATTCTGGTTTATTACCCCATTCTCCCCATGAACCAAGATATACACGTACTTTATCAAATCCTAGTTTTTTTAAAGCAAGAAAAGAATTTGCTGCCCTATAGGCGCCTTGACAATAAATAATAATTTCTGCATCCTTTGGAAAATCATATAGTCTTGACAGTTCTGAATTAGTCTTAAAAGTACCATCTTTTTCGATATTTTCATTCCAATCAATATTGATGGAGTTTGGGATATGTCCAGATTGAGCGGCTCTAATTACATTTCCAGTATATTCTCCTGTAGAGCGAGCATCAATAATTTTTACATTATTTAGATTATCTCTGATATATTCAAATCCAGAAATTATATCGGGGTTAATCTTTCCTGTAAATTTGGATGGCTTGAATCCATTTGGTTTTGTTTCAAGTGGTAGATTTTCTTTTTTCCATTTTGTTATTCCGCCATCTAATATGGAGACGTTTTGATGTGAAAAATAAAGTAACATCCAAACACCTCTAGCTGCAAGCATTCCAGAAACAGTATCATAAAAGATTACTTTTTTTTCAGGTGTCACTCCAAGAAAGGAAAGAAGAGTTGAAGTTTGACTGTTAAAATTTGTAATACCTTCTTTTGTCGTATCTATCCAATGAAATGCAAATAGATCTAAATTTACAGCATTAGGAATATGACCCTCAGAATATTCCTTAAATGAACGAGTATCCACTATTATGACATTAGGATCATTTAGAATTGAGTTAAGGTCAGATGTAGAAATTAACATGATTTGGATAAAATGATCAAATCTAAATTGATTTGTATTGAATAATAAAAATAAAAGAAAAAGGAAGTTTCCTTATTCGTTAACGTATGCTCTTTCTCCGTGCTGTGCCAAATCAAGACCGATCTCCTCTTCTTTTGGAGTGACCCTGATTCCACCTGGCCAAACGGCATCCATTATTTTGAGAATTACAATCGTAACACCAAATGCATAACCTACTGAGATTGCTGCACCGATGATGCTAATTGCTTGCTGTTCCATTCCTTCTGCAGTACCAGTCCAAGCACCAATACCGTCACCGGTATCCCAAATGTGCGGACTAGCTAATGTACCAGTCAAAATTGCACCGGTAAGACCACCCATTCCGTGTACTCCCCATACATCTAATGCGTCGTCCCATTTACGTGCGTTTTTGAATGTTACAGCTGCATAACAAACTGTTCCAGCAGCAATACCGATTATAATTGAAGCCATTGGACCTACCCAACCTGAAGCTGGAGTGATAGCTACTAAACCTGCTACTGCACCTGATGCAGCTCCTACAATACTTGGTTTTCCTGTATGTGCCCATGACATCAAGACCCAAGTAAGAGCAGCCATACCTGTTGCAGTATTTGTAACTGTCCATGCGCTTACGGTAATGCCGTCTACCATTACTTCGCTTCCTGCGTTAAAACCAAACCATCCAAACCAGAGTATTCCTGCTCCGAGGACTACCATTGGGATGTTGTGTGGTTCCATTGGCACTTTACCATATCCAAGTCTTCTGCCAAGGATTAAGGCGCCTGCCAATGCAGAGAATCCAGAAGTAATGTGTACTACAGTACCACCAGCAAAGTCTAATGCAAACGATGGAGATAAGTCAGGATTAAGATCTAATGCGCCTCCTCCGATATAACCACCTCCCCAAACCCAGTGTGCAACTGGATCGTAAACGAAGGTAGCCCATAGGAGTATGAAGATTATCAATGCGCTGAACTTAATTCTATCAATTAATCCACCAATAATTAGAATTGGTGTGATAATTGCGAATGTTGCTTGGAACATTGCGAATAATTGATGAGGTACAGTACCTGGCCAACCTTGACTACATTGATCTGCTTCCACCATCGCATTCATTTGGTAAGCCGCTGACCATGTGTCTGCACATGGACCTGCTTCACCTAATGGTGCATAGTGAGAGACTTCATTGAAGCCAACATATTGAAGTGAGCCCATGAACATGTTTGCATCACTATCAATTGGACCAAATGCTAGAGAATATCCCCATAGAACCCATTGTACTGAGATAAGTCCCATAACAATTATGGTCATACCAAGTACGTTGACGACGTTCTTTGATCTGGCTAATCCGCCATAAAAGAAGCCGACTCCGGGTGACATGAAGAGTACCAATGAAGTAGCTGTTAGTATCCATGCTGTATCACCTGTATCAATTCTACAGGGCATCATGTTACCTTCGCCATCATCATACCAACATTCGTTAGGATTACCAGTGTAGATTCCACTAGTTCCTGCAACGTATCCGTCCATACCATCATTAACATTTTGTGCGAATGCTTGTGACATTGCACCTGCTGCTGTAATGGCTACTGCGGCCACAAGTAATAGAGCATACTTGTGGTTCCTAGAATTCATTAAATTAATCGAAATTGAAAATTATTTAAGCATTGAAGATGTAAAAACTTGTAAAAATGTAAATTATTATATTTTAGTATATTCTGATATTATCATAGAAAATGAATATTATGTCATTTGGTGATTAAATGAAGAAAACAGGTACAAAATTATCAATTTTTGATACTTTCAAGACAAAAGATGAGGAATTAACAGGGGAAGCAAATAGACAAAGATCAATTATTGCAATATTAGCAAGTAATGCCAATCCAGCGGAGAGAACAAGAACAGGGATTTCTCAGAGAATTGCAAAGATTCATGAGATTGCATGGAAAAATATCTATTCTGGAATTTTTCGAGATCTAGATGAAATTTTGATCCCAATGGGAATTGCTGAAGAAGATGGGAGATTACCTATGAAACGAGGCCCAAAAGCTCTTCAAGAAAAAGGTATTCCATATTATCATTTAACAAAAAAAGGGATACTTGTAGCATTATCGTTAAGCAATGTTGGAAATAAAGACAGATTGTTAGAAAAATTTTTTTCACAGGCAGATTCAAAGGAGAAAAATTATGAAGGAATTATTAAAAATCTATCAAAGGCCAGTCCAAATTTTACTTATTCTATTTTTCAAAAATATGTAAAGGCATTTTGTGATAATAAAATTAAAGACTTGCTTCCCTTTGAACTCTCAAAACTAAAGGAGATTTCTGATGAGTCTTTATTGATTCAAAAGGAGATTTTAGAGACGTTTTTGAATCTACCAAAGCAGGATAAAGAAGAAACCATCAGTTTTCTTAATAAAATTACTTAAAATATCAGGCTTTTAGGAACGGATCGCCAAACATTAAAATCCGCATCTATTGAAATTTACCTAAATGGGTGGAGCAAAAAATGTCTATGCATCTGTAAAATCATATAGTAAACGAGGTAAATTATTAAAAAAATCGGATTTTCAAACGTTAGCAGAATCAAGGGATCTTGATGAATTAATGACTAGAATCAAAAATACAATTTATGGAGATTCTATTTCAGAGGTACAAAAACCATATACATCACAAGGTATCGAATCTGCACTAAGAAGTCATTTAGCAGATACACATTATTCAATTGCAAAAACATCAGGAAATTCAGGTGTTTTAGATGCATATTATATGAAATTCATTGTTTCAAATTTAAAATCAATTTTAAAAGGAAAAGCTTTAGGGAAACCTCAAGAAGAAATTGAAACTCACGTAAATCTTCATGCTGAAGAATTAATCAAACAAAGAGATGTTGTCATTAAAGCATTAGTTTCAAAAGATTTGGAAGAGGCAGTTGCAAGCTTGAATTCAGTACAATTTGGGGAGGAAATTGCAAAGGCTGCAGCTTTATACAGTGAAAGAAAAAATGTCCAGATTTTTGATACGTATTTTGATAAAATTTTAATTCAACATTTAGCCGGTGCTATGAAAAATTATGCAGATAAGGATGCTACAAAATTGGTCGGAATGGATGTAGATTTTTACAATATTCTAAGTGTAATTAGAGGAAAATTCTGGGGTTTAAAAGAAGAACAAATTCAAGATCTAATTGTTGCTCAAACTCCTACTGCAAAAGAACTACTTGGAAGAATGATTGCATCTGCAACAATTAAAGATGCATTTAATGAATTATCCAATACAAAATACAAAACTTTGATCCCTCAAACTGAAAAAGAACTTGATGCTATTGCTGAATTTGAAAGAGCATTTGAAATGGCAATTTACCAAACAGCCATAAGATCTTTCACAAAAATGTTTAGTTTTGCAACAATTGTGGGAATTACTAAACTAACGGCATTTGAAGTTAGAAATTTAGCAGCTATTGCATTTGCAGTTGAACAAAAAATACCAACTGAAATTACCATGTCAAAGTTAATTTTGGAAGTAGAATAGAATTTTTAAAATGATCAGATTTCCAAAGAAAAAAACTGAAATTACTACAGAGGTTTTGACTAATACTATTTGGGTTAGCACGTTTTTAGCCATGATTTTATCATTGCCTCCATTAGGATTATTTCTTGGCATTTATTTTCTAACAGGAAATATCATAGTAGGCGCAATTCTAGGCTTTGGAACCCATTTTATCATATTAGCATTCTCTACTAAAATTTCAAAATTATTGACCAAAGTAATGAGCTAGTCTATAAAGATGAATTTGTTAAGTGATTTATCATGATGGGAGATAGAGACTATAGAAGCATTATAAAAAATGCTGTCGATTCTATTGGAAGAGAATTAGAGATTGAAATAGACGCTAAAGACATCAAAACCATTCATCTAAAAGAAGTGGTCCAATGTTTAAGACGCTCATATTATGATAGAATTGATCCCAAAGAGGTTGAAAGACGGGGTTTTAATGATCTCCTTTCTGGTCTACTTCGAAAATTACAATATGGCAGTGATCCAAAAGAATTCTCTATCGATGATATTAAGTTAAGAGGCCATGCAGATATGATTGCAGATAATTCAATTATTTTATTTCGACCGACAAATACTAGTTTAGAATCACCTCTGGCAAATGACTTACTTTATCTCAATGCTTGCATGTGGATTTATGATAAAACAGATGGAGTGATTATTTACATTACTGGAGATAGAGAAGAGATCATGTTCTCGTTAACTCGTGATAAAAAAATGTTTGAAGAAATTATTAGAAGAGTAAGAGTTCTAAATGATCTTCTTAAAGAACAAAAGACTCCAATTTTAGAGCCATCTACAGACTGTATGGAATGCCAATACTATCAAAGATGTTTTATCACAAAGAAAAACACCAAACAGATATCATTAGCAGAAATGCTAGGTTTGGGTAAAGATTAGTTAGATAAATGAAAAATATTGTAAAGGAATAATTTCCTTTGATTAGTCCAGTGGTTCAGGATGTCCTTTACCACGAAGTGCAAAACACACTACTGCGAGTGCAATTGCCACTCCTACTGCTGAGCCAAATGCGGCCATTCCTGCTTCTGCCATTTAATGAAAAACTACTTCAGGGGCTTTTATAATTTTGCCAATATTTTTTATCTAAAAACAAATTATCATAATTTTTAGTTTTTATGATACTATTAGTGATTTTTAGTTTTATTTATTTTTCAAATTCAAAATGAAGTGTGTTTTCTTGTCCGCTAGTCATTGAACTGAGATTATAAAATACAGTACCAGTAACTCGCCATTTTGCAGTATCATTTTCTAAATCAGACCATAACTTGGGAGTGTTACCTGTATTTTTCAATTGTATTTTATCTTTTAAAATTATCGAGTTTTCAGCTAGAAGTACATAGTAATCAGATCCAAATTCCACCATTCCTTCTGGTCTACTTCCAATTTGACCGCCTGAGATTTGTTCTACGTTAGAATATCCAGTTTCAAATAACTGATAATCCATAACTTGTACAATCACAGAATTGGAATTTGGGTTGTTAATTTTAAATGATATTTCAATCGTAGCCCCTCTAGGAGTAACTTCTTTTATTGAGATATCATCTAGTTCAACATTTAGTGATTGTATTTGAGCTGATATTGGTTCTTGTGATACATCGGATTTTATTTCTTGATTGGTATTTTCTGGTGAATTTATAACAGATGATGAACCTGACAGAAGAATCATGCCCAAAGCTGCTGCTAAAGCAATAACGGCTACAAAAACAAAGATTTTAGAATTCAGTAAATTTACTTAATTTTTACATATCTTAAATGTTGAGATAGTTATTATAATATTAAAGAGTAAAATGAATCATGCAATATTTCCAAGCAGTCCAGCAGGGAAAACAAAGAGCAAGTAAATCTCAAATGAAAATGTTTGATGTTGCAGGATTTGGAATGTTAACACTGACTACAAAAAAATTAATGGTGAGTTTTTTCCAGTCGGAGAGGAAGATTTTGTAGCTGTCATTACTTCACCTGAGGGATACGTTACAATAATTGCAGATAAGGATGGATTTACTAAGGCTCAATCAAAGGCAGTAGAAAAAAAAGAAGCACTAACAATTTACAATAAATTAAGAGAGTCTGGACTTCCAGAATATCCTGAAAATAAGATTCAGATTTGGTCAGAAAGTCGTTCTACCGTACAAAACGAGATTTTAGAATAATTATTTTGATTGTAGAATTATTTCTGTTCCTACCTCTCCACCTTTGATTGCTTTTTCAAGTGTTTTGAGGTCAGCTTTAATAATTCGTGTTTTAATTTTAGAGCGTTCGATTATTTTTAGAGCTACTATATCCATCAAATCATAGCCTCCTGCAACCGAATCTTCATGAACTAACATATTTTTTAAATTCTTAAGTTCAATTCGTTTGAATTTTTTTGCATTTTTGAATTTGTTAGGGTCCATATCATAAACACCATCAACATCAGTAGCATTAAGAAATTGTTCTGCGTTGATTTTTTCTGCAATAAGAGCTGCGGTGCCATTGGTACTTTGTCCAGGATGTAAACCGCCTGTAACCACAATTAATCCATCATCAACTGCATGTCTCACTTCTTGTAATGTTGTTGGCGGATGTGAATATGCTTTATTTTTTAGGGCATAAATCAATAGTTTTGCATTTAATCTAGAAATTTCAATTCCAAGTTCATCCAAAGTAGATTCATCAGCTCCAGAAGATCTTGCATGAGTAATGTAATGTCTTGCAATATTTCCTCCACCTGCAACAATTATCGGTTGACAAATCTTACTAATTTTGACTAGAAATGAAGCATAATCCTTGAGTACTTTTGCATTATCCATACCAAAAATTCGTCCTGAAAGTTTTATGACAATTCTTTTTTTCATTACTTTAAACCACCGAGGATTGATTTTGCGGCAATTTCAACTTTTTTTCTATTCTTTTGATGAGTGTATATCCTAAGAATATTCATAAAACCAGATATTGCTGAAACTACAGGAATTTCAGATATAGGCATCTCCTGAGCAGTAGATTTTCCATTCTCATTCGAAATCAAAATGATATGTTTTGATTCATTTTTGGACGGAGCTAATGGAATTGATGGAGTAACGGAGCTATCAACAAAAATTTCACTCTCATCAACTTTGGATTTTTTGGAAATTGATGTTCTTAATTCATCGGTTCTAGATTTTCCTAAATTAGTTCTGCTAGTTAGAATTCGTTCAAATACACATTTTAACAATTTACGATTTTGATAATCTTCAGCAAATTGTCTAGCACGTTTTAGCTTAGATGATTTTGATGAGATTAGTGTAGATAAAACATATTCGTCTGTAAGTTTGACAAATTCTTTAATGTTAAATGACGTAAAACCAAATTCATCGTCAGATAATCGTAATGCCTCCAAAAGCATTACTTCAGCAGATCTTACTGTTTTATGAAAATATACAGCTTTGAACATTTGATAACGAGAGTGCATCATAGATTCAAAAGAGTAAAGTGCTGATCTTTCTAGAGCAAGTTTTTTCTTGTGTACATCAAGAGATTGTGTTATTCTTTTATGATCAATTTGTGCATGCTCTGCTCCTGTAAAATATCCATCTCTTAGTAAGTAATCCATCATATCAGCACTTAATGCTCCAGAAATTATTTCATTCATGTATTGTAATTTTGAATCTCCAAATGCAATTTTTGTAACAAGTTTTTTGTCATATCCATTTTTTGATAGTATATCACCAATTTCAGATTTTAAAATAATTTCTTTACCAAAATCTTCATGGGAAAATTTTTTTTGTTGAATGACTTCCTCAAAAAGATGCGAGAAAGGTCCATGACCAATGTCATGTAAAAGTCCTGCAAGTCTCAATAGATCAATATCTTCAGATTTTAAAATTCCTTTTTCGTTTAATGCCTTACCAGCTTGACTTGCAATGTGCATTACACCCAAAGAATGTTCAAATCTAGTATGTTGTGCAGCTGGATATGTTAAGTGAGCACCAGAAAGTTGACGTATTCGTCTTAATCTTTGAAAGATTGGATTATCAATTATTTTTAATTCATGATCATATACACGAATAAAATCATGTATCGGATCAACTATGTCTGAATAATTTTTTTTCATAAGCCTATTTTCTGAGAAATTGCTTTTAAAATATTTTCATGGACTTCTTGTTTTGATTTAGATGCATCAATAATTTTCCAATGTTCCTTCTTTGCAATAGTTTGATAAATTTTTGATATTTTTCTTAGAAATTCTTCATTTTTTTCAAATTTATCTCTGTTAGTTTTTTTTCTACGAAATGATTCTCTTTGAGTCACATCAAGTAAAATTACAAGATCAGCCTTTGGGAGACCATTATCTAGATTTTTTAGCCATTTGCTTTTCATTCCATTTGCTAAACCATAGATCAGATTTGAGTGATAATATCGATTCATTATCACAATAGAATTTTTTGATTGTGCTGCTAAAATTTCATTTAATTTTTCCCATCTGTTTGCAGCTAAAAGACAATGAATCACTTGTGGTGGGAATTTTCTTTTACCGTTAAGATATTTTGCAATTTCTTTTCCTACTGGAGTCTTATAATCAGGAAAACTAAAGGTAGTTGTTTTGATTTTTCTTTGTTTTAATGCTTTTGCCAACAATGCAGTTTGAGTTTTCTTTCCTGCCTGATCTCCGCCCTCAATAACAATTATCATAAGTTACAAAATCAGAGAAATTAATTGATTAAAAATCTATCAAGGTTTATAACTAAAAATTAAGCACATATCTCAAAATGGGACTAGTTAAATCAATGGCAAAAGAAATGATCAAAGAAATAGGGAATAAATCTAGAGAATTTTACGAATTTGTTCTACCTCCTGTAGATATGTATCTGGATAATGACAAATTGACATTAATAGTTGACATGCCAGGATTTACAAAAAAAGACATAAAATTATCATTAGATGGAAACATTCTCTCCATAAACGCATCAAAAGAAATTTCTGAAGAAAAAAATCATAACATTATCTGCAATCAGAGACCAAATGTCATAGATAAAAAAATCAGATTGCCGATTGAACTTAGAGAAGGAGAAAATGGAGTAAGTTCTGCAAAATATGATAATGGTGTATTAACAATTACAATTTTAGTTAAAAAACACGGTAAAGATATTCCCATAGAATAATTATCGTTTTCTAAATATTGTAAAAATACTCATTATTATCAAAGAACCAATTATTCCGGTAATTCCTAGAGATTCATTTGCAGTATACAAAACCGTAGAACCAACAAATATTGCAGATGAAAGTATACTTCCAGAAAGCAAAACATTGGATTTAGGTTTTGTATTTAGTTGGATTGATCTATTTTCATCAATAAGTTTCTTCAGTTCTGGAGCAATTGAGATAGTGGCATCAATTGATTTTGCAAATCTTTGAAATGAATATTTGAGTTCTTCAATGTATGCATCTTTGATTAAATGTTCTTCTTGTAAAATTTCTCTCAGTACTTTGACAAATTTAAAATCAACTTTATGTGTTTTGTAAATTCCTTCAATGATAGACGCCATTCTCATGTATAGCGCCAAATTTTTTGGAAGAACAAATGGGAATTTACTCATTGTTTTGTTTGCAAGTTCCATCAAACTTTGTACTTCCATTTCATCGGGCTTTTTTCCATGCATTGCGCGAACTGCCAATTCGATTCCTTTTTCTATTACTGCTCGGTTAAAGTCAGGAGTTAGCATTCCGAGGTCCGCCATCGCGTTAACTGTTCGAGGTGGATCTTTCTCAACTAGGGCAAGATAAAGTCGAATCAATCTTAATCTAGTATCATTGTCTAATCTCCCAACCATTCCATAATCATAAAGAATCAATTTTCCATCGTCTGTTACTGAAATGTTTCCCGGATGAGGATCTGCATGAAATAAAGAATGACGTAAAAGCATGGTGAAAAAGACCTTATGAACATCAATGACTAGTTTGTGCCTATCGATTCCCTTTTCATCAAGTGCTTCTATATTGGTAATTTTGATACCAGGAAGGTATTCCATAGTAAGTACATTTTTTGAGGAATAATCATCATACACTGAGGGAATCGCTATGTTGCTTTTCTTCATGTCTTGCTTGATTTTTTTGAGATTTGTTGATTCTATCGTATAATCCATCTCTTCATGAATAGTTTCAATAAATTGTGAAAGCATTGCTCTTGCAGAAAAACGTAAGTTTGGATCTACAAATCTCAATGCCATTGGAAGTATTTTTTTTAAGACTTTAAGATCTTCTTCTACAACTTTTTCAATACCAGGTCTTTTTACTTTAATTACAATCTCTTGACCAGATATTCTTCCTCGATAAACTTGACCTAATGATGCACCAGAAAGAGGATTTTGATCTATGCTTTCAAATTTTTCATTTAGTGGTCCGATGTCATTTTCAATTATTGGTTTTACCAGATCAAATGGAGCTGCTGGAACACTATCTTGTAGCTTGGCAAGTTCTTCCAAGTATGGTTGTGGTAAAATATCCGCTCTTGATGAAAGCCACTGTCCTAATTTTATGTAAACAGGTCCTAATGAAATGAAAGTGTTTAAAACTTTACGTGCGTTCTTACGATATTTTTCTAAATCGGTGTCCTTGCCTTCTGTTTTAACCCACTTTCTTCTATCTTTTCGTAATGCCAAAATTGAAGGTAGTAGTTTGTAAAGTACTTGAATTGTTCTTACGTTAGACATTATTATTCTAAATAATTTTTAGCTTTTTTTGTTGCAACATACCCAATGTATCCAGCAATAATAGAAGATGTTATAGTAGCTGCTACAGTTGAGTTTTTGGATTTATTATTCTTAAGAAATAATTTTGCAATTTTTGAACCACCTAAAATTGAACATGCAACTCCAATTAGAATTTCTGGGGCATCATATACTAAATGACCAAATGGATCTTTTCTAGGATCAATTTTATCAGTATGAACTAGAAATTTATCATCATATTCTCTTATGTGCAAATTACCATATCGATATTGTTTATTTGCGCCATTTTTTTGTCCAAGCATAGTTTCATGTGCCCCATCTATCATGAATTCTCTTAACTCCTTTGGTACTTCAATCTCATCTATTTGCATAAACGCAAGATCCATTATTCGTTTATAATCTTAGCCATAATAAAATTAAAAAATTTTCATATTTTTTATGCCTAAAAAATTTATTTTTTAGATTTTGATTCTTTTATTCTCTCTTTTCCAAATAATACAAAACTTGCAATGAATACAATCAACATAGAAATTCCAGTAATGTAAGCAAAATTAAATCCAATTCCAAGAAGATTTGTTTCATGATTAGAAATCAAATAGGTAGCAGCCAATAAGATCATACCAACGATTGTCAATTTTTGATGATTTCGCATTATTTTTGATTTTTTTCTATGTATATGAATTTAGAAATAAAAAAGGATTCAGAGAAATGGTGTTGTTATGAATCCAACTATACTACCAACTAGAAATAGAAATATGCTATTTGCCATGCCTGATTCATATCATCTCAACTTAATCATATAACAATAATGCAAATGTCCCAGAATAGGGAATTAGAATTGATCGATCTTAAGGCGAGGAATTCATCGTAGAAAGTTTTTTTATAACTTGTTCGAGTTCCACTTTATTATCATTAATTACTCGTTTTAGAACTGAGATCTCTTGGTTTAGTTGGTTTAAACTAGAATTATCAGAATTAATCAGTTTGTCTTCTAATTCTAGAAGCAGTTGTTGATTATACTGGTTAATTTTTTCTAGTTCTTCTTTGTAGATTTGTAATTTTTCGTATGGATCTGATTGTTCAAGAGTTTCTGGAGAATTTTGATTTGTAATATAACCAAAAAAGATCACTATGCTTCCTACAGCTAAAACTGCAATAATGACAATAATAGATAATCTCATTTTAAACAGTTCTTTTTCTATTTCTAATTTAAAATTTAATTTTAACTGGCCTGAATTTTTGATTTTTTACGCCTACGAATCACATAGAATCCTATTGCAATTGCTATTATTAGTGGAATAATAATCATAAAACTATTATCAGATTGAACTTTTTCTGGTTCTTTTACAAATATTGTTGCATCATGCGTGTACAGTGTTTCATCTCTAACACTATCTTTGTATCTTACAGTTAGTTTGATATCATGTTCTCCATATCTTGGCTCACCATCAAATTCTAATGGAATATTAAATGGCACAGGTGAATCAATTTCAATTTCATCAATAAATTGAGTTTTTGTTTTAATATTTGAGTCACCCCTAGGTTCAATTGTAACAAAACCAAACACTGCATTTTCGTTTCCTTCGTTTATTATTTCTCCAACAACCATTTGTGTATTAGATAGTTCAATTACTCCTACATCATACATGTTAAGTTCAATCAATCCTTTAATGTAAAAATCAACAATTTTAGAAACAGTTTGTAAATCACCATGTGCATTATAGAATTGAATAGATAATGGAATTCGTAATGTATCTTGTTGAAGATTTCCAGGTACGTATACTGTAGCAGTAAGATATCTAGATGATTTTGGATTTATGTTACCAACATCCCAATTTGACTCTAAAATTACTACATTTTCAACATTGGTAGTTGACGATGAAGTAGATGCAAGTTCTGTTTGAGTGTTGGTATTTACAATATCTACACTAGATATTGGTGCAGTTCCATCATTTGTAATTTCGATTACAACATTGTTTAATTTTAAAGACGTAAGGAATGGATCCAATGCCTTAACATTGATTATGCTATCTCCAGTAACTTTAAAGGTAAATTCGGAAAACGAAGTTCTAACTCCGGATTCTCTTATTCTAGAATAATCAACTTTAACAGTACCAGGATACTGTTTAATTTGAATATTTTTATCAATATTAACATTAAATGTCATATAGAAAGTATCGCCAGCCAATGAATTAGAATCACTATTAGCAGTTATTAGTGAACCAGGACCATCTGCTGAAGAAAATCCAACTGGAAGGGATAGTTGGCCTTTGATTCCAGTAATATCTTGTGTACCAACATTTGCAAATACTACAGTAAATGGGACATTATCATCGCCAGGATCAATTTCAATTTTATTGTTAAATGTTCCAAAATATCCTTCTAGGAATTTTACATCTCCAAACTCTCTTTCAAATGGCGATTGGCCAAAACCACCAGATTTGATTTGAGCGTATGAATCATCAATAATTAATGGAATGAACAACAACATGGTCAATGAAAATAGAATTTTGTAATTTATCATACTAAAACCTCCAATTCAGATGGTTGATTTCCCTCAGATGCTTTTCCATCTTTGATTGTAATTACTCGATCAGCATCTCCAAAATGTTGTTGATCATGAGTAACAATGATAAATGTTTGATTCAGTTCTTTTGCCATTGATTTCATCAAATCAACAATTATTTTAGAAGTTACAGAATCCAAATTACCAGTTGGTTCATCAGCTAAAACAATTGAAGGGTTATTTATCAAACCTCTAGCAATTGCTGCTCTTTGTGCTTGTCCACCTGAAATTTTATTTGCTCTTTTGTTAATTTGATTCTCTAATCCAACTGCTTTTAATAATTCTCTAGCATTTTTTTCAGCGGATTCAGTAGTTCCAGCAATTTCTCTTGGCAGTAATACATTTTCAAGAACAGTCAGATCAGTTAAAAGATTTGAAAATTGGAAAATGAATCCTAGTTTTTTATTTCTAAATGTTGAGATTTGGTTGTCAGATAGATTTGATGTATCTATTCCATCTATGAAGACTTTACCATTTGTAGGACGATCTAAAAGACCTATCATGTTAAGTAAAGTAGATTTTCCAGAGCCAGAGCTACCTACAATTAATACAAATTCTCCTTTTTCAATTGAAAATGATACATTATCTAAGGCTTTTACCATATTTTCGCCGGCGCCATAAATTTTACTTAAATTATTAATTTCAAGTACTTTAGACAGTTCTCATTGCCTCCACAGGTAATAATTTAGTTGCCCTATACGATGGATATAATGAAGCAATTATTGCTAACATAAAAGACATTACTGCAGTTTGAATAATTTTTTCCCAGTTGTAACTTACTTCCAACGGGAGGCTATTATTGAATGACATTTTAGTCTCCTTTGCATAAAATGTATAACCTAAGCCTGCTGCAGTACCAACCCCAGCACCTATTGCACCAATTATCATTCCTTGAAAAATAAAAATAACCAAAATATCTTTTCGTGTAGCGCCAATTGATCTCATTACTCCTATTTCTCTAGTTTTTCCATTAACTAACATCATTTGAATTGTAACAATAGCAAATGCCGATGACATCATTCCAAAATAGCCAATCATGTTTATCATAGCAATACCAGATCTAAAACCAGCTAATTGCTCTTCAGCTGATTCTTCTATTGTTTCTGCAATAAAATCGTCATTAGGAAAAGCAGTTAAAAAGAAATTTTTAACATCATCTGCTTTAGTTGGATCGTTTAGTTTTACCATTATTGAACCTGATTCACCATTTCTATTCATCATGTCACGTAAAGTATCAATATGTACAACGACACTATAATCAAAGCCTTGTCCACCTGGTGATTGTGCTATGCCAGTAACTACAAATCTTCTAATTTGATCTTGACCATATCTATCAACAATTTTTAATTTTAGACTATCACCTACTTGAGCGCCACCAAGATCTCGTGCGACATTAGAACCTAATACAATTGAATTTTTAGCAAAAACATATTGTCCATCGGTTACAGTTTCATGAACTGTGGAGGCTTGAATATCTCTAAATGGATCAACACCTACTATAGGAATTCTTGTTTCTTCATGTAATGTGCCAAATTTTGTCATATTGATTGATGCACTTGATGACAACCGGGGAGTAGCTGCTTCTACATACGGAATTCTTTCAAACCAATTAACTAATGCTTGATCAGACTTGTCGATATAGTCTTCTTCATCTGTGATTAGAACATTCCCATTTCTATAATTTGAGATATCTCTAACAATTGCATCAAACAATCCCTGAAAAATTACAAAATTTACATGAATTACCAAAATTCCAATAGTAACAGCTAAAACAGCCCCGATTAAACTTCCTTTTTTATTAAACAGCATTCTTTTTGCTAGTCGTAATCGATATTCCATAAGAAGACTAAAAATAGTCTGATATTTAATGTATATTATCTATAGTGCTAACAGTATAGACATTTTTATATCTTATTAGTTAATTGTAAACAATATGAAATGGATTCAGGTGACATATTGGACAATTTAGATATCAAAATTCTAAGCAGATTACTAAACAATTGCCGAGAATCAGATAGACAGATTGGAAAGGAATTAGGAATATCAGGTGGGGCAATTAGAGCACGTATTAAAAAAATGCAGGAATCCAAAATAATTGAAAAGTTTACGATTAAAGTTGAACCTCCAATTTTAGGACTAGGTGTTTTGTATATTGTGGTATCAGGACAAAACATCAAAGATATTTTAGAGCAAATCAGGTTAGTTGGAGAGCCATTTTTTGTTGTGCCATGTGTTGGTGGAATCACAGTGTGTAGTATAGTAATAAAAGAAAATTTACAACAAAAAATAGAACTTGCAAATAAACTAATGAAGGATGTAAGAGTACTATCAATTTTTGAAGCCGAAAGTCCAGGATATAGTTCTAATCTAACTAAAACAGATCTAGAAATTTTAGAATATTTGATAAAAGAACCAAGACAAAAAATTGAAAAAATAGCGAAAGAAATGTCAATGTCTACAAAAACCGTTACAAGATGTATTGACAAATTACAAAAAAATAACGGTATTCAATTTACATTAATTTACAATCCAAGAAAAATTGAAGGTTTTATTTCACATGCCATACTTGCATGGATTGATGGAAATCTTAAAGAAACATTAGACAAAATGAATGATAAACTTTCTGAATCATTTATGCAAATACCATTTATTGCAAAAAATCAAATTGTGTTATTCATGTATAGTCATGACATTTTTGAAATGGATGAATTAACTAAAATAGTTAGAAACATGAATGGAGTAAAATCTGCAGATTTATTCATACCAAAAGAGATATCATTTCCAATGAAATGGCTAGAACAAGCTATCAATATTGCTAAAAAATCTCCAACACTACATATTTCGTATCAAACAAATTAAATATTAATCAAATTATGAATTAAACATGAAGAAGAAGATCTATGAAGGTAAAATACTAGGCCTTAGCATTTATGATTTAGTAATTGAAGGTAGAAAAGTAAAACGAGAAATGATAGAACATAGAGGAGCAGCAGCAATTTTAGCATTTGATGAAAATAATAAACTGATACTTGTAAAACAACATAGATATCCTCATGGTTATGTAATTGAAATTCCAGCAGGTACATTAGAAAAAAAAGAAGACCCAAAGAAATGTGCTTTTAGAGAGTTAGAAGAAGAAACAGGATACAGTGCTAAAAAAATGATTCCATTAATCACATATTATCCTTCTATAGGGTACAACACTGAGGCTATTCATTGTTTTGTAGCATCCGGATTGAAAAAAATTACAGATTTGAAGCTAGATGAAGATGAAATATTATCTGTAGTAAAGATGGATTTTAAAAAAGTAATTACGATGATAAAAAATGGAAAAATTCAAGATTCAAAGACAATTTGTGCAGTTTTAACATATGCATTAAAAAATAAATTAAATTAATTATTTATTATATATTGGTTTTACAAGATCTACTACATCTGCCCATGATTTAGTAATTCGTTCAAACATATACACAAGATCAAGAAGATCAATTGGAATTTCTTTTTTATTTCCAATTGTGTTTCTTAGTTTAGAAAGATTTTCCTGATATTTTTTGTGTAATGCAATAGCTTCAATAGCTAAACGTCGATCAGGTTTTGTAAAAGCATCAATAGACTTTTCTGCAAGATCATTAAAATTTTGAACTACATCAAAAATTTTCTTTAAATGTTGATCAGGTAAAGATGAATTATATATAAAATCAGCAAGTTCAACTATTGTATCACCAGCATTTTCTAAAAGATTTGCAGCTACTCGATAATCTAAAATATCTATATTTTCTAAATTAAATACATTAGCTAATCGTTTATCAACAAGTGTACTTCTGATTAAACGTACAAGAAGAAAATATTGCCTGTTTACTTCTACATCTCTATTTGATAATGTCCGTAAATTAGATTTATCATTTAAAATTAACCCATTTGATACATCTTCATACATTCCAAGTGCAATAGAACTCATTCTTTTTAGAATTTTTTCTGGATTAAGTGTTGTAGCATCTAAAAGAAATTGCATGTTAATATGTGAGGCATCTTCTTCAATAATTTCCATTCCAACTAATCGTCGCATGGAATTTCTAATTTGTTCTCTATCAACACCAGGTATAGTTGATTTGGAATTGATTAGTATAACATCATATCCTAATAGATATGCTCCAGTGATATCAGCAACGATATTTTCATCTTTAGGTAATGGATATGAAATTACAAGTTCTTTGGTAGGACGCATTTCTTTATTTGCAGAAATAGAAATTGTATCTTGTCCAGTTTCCAGTTCAATTTGACTGCCTTTATCTAGATTATTAGCAACTATCCATTCTTTTGGCAATGAAACTAGTATGCTGCTACCTATCCGTTGTAGGCGTCGAATGAATTTAGTCAATTTATACTAGTATAATTAATTTAAGCCATATTCTTATATTTTGTGTAAAATTTAAACTATGATCAATGGAATCCACTGCATTTTGTCCTGCTCATGTAACAGGTTTTTTTAAAGCGTATTTAGAAAAAGATGATCAAAAAACTCCAGAAAAAATAGGTTCTATGGGTGCTGGATTTTCAATAAGAGAGGGAGTTACCACACATATCAATATTTTACCAAAAATTAATCAAAATTCTAATTTTAAAATTACAACCATAGGTTATGAATCAGACAAGACAGATGTTTCAGAATATGTTTTAAATGAATTTTTAAAGCTTGGAAATTTTGAAGATATGTTTTTTGATATTCGACATGAGATTACCATACCTGTTGGATATGGTTTAGGTTCTAGCAGTGCTGTTGCGTTATCATTATCATATGCATTAGATCATGTGCTTAAAACAAAATTAGATCACACTATGATTGGTCAGATTGCTCATAATGCAGAAATAAATTGCAATACAGGGTTAGGTGATGTTTTAGCATCATATCATGGAGGTTTTGAAATTAGAATCAAACCAGGAGCACCAGGAATAGGTCAAGTAGAAAAAATTAATCCTGGAGAAATCACAATAATCATGATTTGTTTTTCCCCAATTTCAACAAATAAGTTCATCAAAGAACGTTTGTCTCAAATTAATGGTCTTGGTGGAAAAATGGTAACTAAATTATTAGAATCAAAAAATTATGAACACTTTGAAGATATGTCATTAGAATTTGCAAAATATATTCAAGTAATGACATTAAGAATGGAAAATTTAATTCAAGAATTATCTTTAAATGGAATAAAATGTGGTGTTGCATTATTTGGTGAGACTGTATTTACTATGATTCCAAAAGAAAAAGAAGAGAAGGTTTTACAAATTTTAAAAAAATATTCTGAAGCAATAATTATAAAATCAGAATTGGATAATCAAGGAGCAAGAGTGCTCAATAATTAATTGAATATAGATGTCTTTAATTCCAAAATCTCATCCTAGAGCTAAATCTCTTTTAATTAGAGAAAAACTTGTTTTAGGATTTGAACAGGGATTAGTAGCTAAAGAAGGTCTCTTAGCACATGGCAGAGGAGAAGCTTTTGATTATTTACTTGGTGAAAAAACAAGCAAGACTGCAAAACTAGCAATCAAGGCTGCTGCAGCACAAATCCTTTTGGCAAAACTACCAATCATTTCAATCAATGGAAATATTGCTGCATTATGCCCAAAAGAAATAATCAATCTTTCTAAAATCTCGGGTGCAAAAGTTGAAATAAATTTGTTTTATGCTAATGAAAAACGAAAAAAGAATATCATAAAGATTCTAAAAAAGAATGGCGCAAACGAAATTTTAGGTATAAATCCTAATTTTTCAACCACACTATCAGGATTAGATTCTGCTAGAAGAATAGTTGATAAAAATGGAATATTTGCAGCTGACGTTGTAATTGTTCCATTAGAAGATGGAGATAGAACCATGGCGTTGAGAAAAGCTGGAAAAACAGTCATAACATTTGATCTTAATCCACTTTCAAGAACTTCACAAACGGCAAATATTACAATAGTTGATAATGTGATTCGTGCCGTAGAATTGTTATCTATAACTTGTAAAAAATTATCAAAAAATAACAAAAATACACTTGAAAAGATCGTCAAGAATTTTAATAATAAAAAAAATCTTTCAGATAACATAATTGAAATTAGAAATAATTTAACAAGGAGATCTCATTTTGCATAAATCAGTCTACGATATTATTCGAATGAAAAAAGATGGTAAAAAAATTTCAGTCGTTACAAGTTATGATTATACACTTGCTTCACTTTGTGATAAAGCAGAAATAGACATTTTACTTGTTGGAGATAGTGCGGGCATGGTAATGCTTGGCTATGAAAATACCATACCAGTAACAATGGATCAAATGTGTATGTTTACAGAAGCAGTTAGTAGAGCAAGGAAAAATGCTTTGTTGGTTGCAGATTTACCATTTATGTCATATCAAGTAAGTATTGAGGATGCAATAAAAAATTCTGGCAGATTAATACAAGCAGGAGCTGATGCAGTAAAACTAGAAGGTGGAATTGTAATGTCAGAAACAATTAGTGCAATTACAGATATCGGTATTCCAGTAATGGGCCATATTGGATTACAACCACAAACAACAATGTTATCTGAAGGGTATAAGGTACAGGGGAAAACAAAAGACACTGCAATAAAATTAATTGAAGATGCAAAGGAGCTTGAAGAAGCTGGTGCGTTTAGTATTGTTTTAGAAATGGTAAGTCATGAGGTTGCACAAATAATTTCAGAGACAGTAAGTATACCAACGATTGGAATTGGTTCAGGAGTTGGTTGCAACGGACAGGTTCTAGTTGTGCAAGACTTGTTGGGAATGTATGAAAAAATCAAACCGAAATTTGCAAAAAGATATTTGAATTTATCAGAGGAAATTGTAAAATCTCTTGAAAATTATAAAACAGAAGTAGAATCAGGCATATTTCCTGCCCAAGAAAACTGGTTTTCAATGGATGAAGATGAATTTAAAAAACTACGAGAACAAATTGGCAGCTAAAAAGAAGATAATTAAGGAAAAGAATCATCCATCATTAGATATTGTGAGCTCATATGGAGTTGAACTTTCTGGGAAAAAAATCGTTCTTTGTGTAGCAGGAAGTGTAGCAGCATACAAAGCAATCGAATTAGCAAGATTGCTAATGAGACATGGTGCAGATGTCAGATGTGTTACAAGTGATGCAGTTACAAAATTAGTACAACCAGATTATTTTAAGTGGGCAACAGGAAATGCAGTAATAACAAAGCTAACAGGTGAATTAGAACATATTAAATTAGCAGACTATAACCAATCAGATCTTATCATAGTTTATCCAGCAACTGCAAACACACTGGGAAAATTAGCTAATGGTATTGACGATACACCAGTATCTACGGTGCTTACAGTAGGATTTGGTTCAAAGATTCCAATTTTGATGTGTCTTGCCATGCATGCATCGATGTATGAAAATGCAGCAGTAAAAAAGAATGTTGAATTTTTAAAGAATAAAATTGAATTTCTAGCTCCTCAACAAACTGAAGGTAAAGCAAAAGCTACCGAACCAGAAGATGTTTTAGATTATGTATTAAAAAAATTTGGGTTTTCATCTATTTTAAAAAATAAAAAAGTTTTGATTACAGCTGGACCAACAATTGAATATATTGATCCTGTTAGAATAATTACAAATCAAAGCTCAGGAAAAACTGGTATGTTATTAGCCTCAGAATTAATTTCGTCAGGAGCTAAAGTCACATTAGTTTATGGTCCAGGAAGTGAAAAACCACCAAAAGGAGTAAAATTAATTAAAATTTCTACAAGCAATGAAATATTTAATGTTGTAAAAAAAGAGATGCAAAATAAATTTGATATTGTAATAATGGCAGCTGCTATATCAGACTACATTCCAGAAAATCCTAGCAAAAATAAAATAAAAAGTTCTAAAAATAAAATAAAAATCAGCCTCAAAAAGACTCCAAAAATAATTAATCTTATTAAAAAATATCAGAAAAATGTATTCTTGGTAGGTTTCAAAGCTGAGGCAAATATTCCAAAAAATGAATTAATTTCACTTGCAAAGAAAAAAATGAATGAATCAAATGCAGATATGATCATTGCAAATGACATTGGTTCAAAAAGATATAAGAAAAATCCTGAAAGTAATGAGGTATTGATCATAGATTCAAACCATGTAATTTCATCTGGTTGGATGAAAAAAGAAAAGATTGCCAAATTAATTATAAAAGAGATCGAGAATAAAATAAAAAGATAAAATGAAAAAATCAGAAATAAAAAAACTTTTAGCAGAATATAATAAAATCAAATTAAAGAAAATACAAAACGAAAAAACATTAGATAAGCTAAAAGAGATTGAACATAGATATTTTCACGAGACAGGAAGAACAATTAAATCAGATTTTAAAGAGATTACATAAAATATATCATCAAATATCAAAAATATAATGAAACTAGATCATACAGAGTATAAACAAAGAAACATCAAGATATGGAATGAAATAGCACCAAGATATCATAAAAGATGGGCCGGTGTTAATCAAGGACCATTTCAAAGTACTTCAAAATTAGTTGATCTGGTAAATGTAAAGAAAGGTGATAGTATTTTAGATCTTGCATGTGGTACAGGTGCAGTTACAAAAAAAATTCTTGATAAAATTGGAAATTCAGGATGTGTTATTGGAGCAGATGCTTCAGTTACTGCAATTAATATTGCAAAAAAATGGAATGGTAAAAAATCTAATTTAGATTTTATAAATATCGATGCTGAAAAATTTAATTTTAATCATAAATTTGACATTATAACATGTCAGTATGCATTATTTTTTTTCCCAAATGCACAAAAAGCATTAAAAAATATCAGAAATAGCCTCAAAAAAACAGGAATGTTAGGAATATCAGTTCATGGTCATAAAGACAAAGTTCCATTTTTTAGCAGTATTTTAGATGCTATTACAAAATTTATTCCAGATTATGTACCACCTGGTACACCTAATTTAGATAGATTTGGAACAAAAAAATCATTATACGATGAAATAAAAAATGCAGGATTTTCAAAAATTTCAATAAAAGATTTTACATTTAGCTATAGTCCTGGAAATTTTGAAGAGTATTGGAAAAATTATCTGAAATACATTGCCAAACCAATTAAGGAAAAAGTAGATGCACTAGATAAATTTCAGAGAAGTGAGTTGAAACAG
This sequence comes from Nitrosarchaeum sp. AC2, assembly GCF_013407385.1. Lineage (NCBI taxonomy): Archaea > Thermoproteati > Nitrososphaerota > Nitrososphaeria > Nitrosopumilales > Nitrosopumilaceae > Nitrosarchaeum > Nitrosarchaeum sp. AC2. The sequence continues at coordinate 1,653,863 of NZ_CP030847.1, forward strand.
GCAGTTAAACAAAATACTATTCCATATACAAAAAGAAATGAGGTAATAGTATTTCCTTGGCAAGTTTTAATTTTAACTGCAAAATACTAGATTGGTAGTAGGGAGTAGAATGGGTAAAAATAACAAAAAGAAAGAAGATGAACCAAAAAAGTCAGATTTTAAGTCATTTCTAAAAAAAAGAGCTCCAATTTATCTAGGCATAGTAGCAATTTTTGTGGTATTTGTAATTCCTGAATTAACAAAAGGCAACTTAGAAAGTAGTTTTCCAGACAATTTAACAAATGAAGAAAAACAAATTTTAGAAATTTTAATGGCATATAATGGTCCAAATGAAAAAGGATTAACCGTATTGAATGCAATTAAAGAACAAATTGCTAAAGAATATCCTGATGAAAAAATATACGATAACAAAAAGACAAAAGTGGAGCTAAACATTACTAAAGTTGATTCTACTGAAAATTACAAAGTAGTTTTAATATTTGAATCCTATAAAGGAAAGATAGACTATATCTGGAATGTAAATCAAATTACAAAAGAAATCAAGGCTGAAAGCTCAAATGCAAAACACGTAATTGATATTGTAAACTATTACGACTAGAATCAGATAGTAATTAGATCTTTTGTAAATTTATGCAAAATTATTGGTTTATCTTTTACAATTAAGGAGTCTTCAATTCTTACTCCAAATTTATTTGGTATATAGATTCCAGGCTCTACAGTAATAGCCATATTCTCTTTTAATTTGGTATCACTTCGATATGAGATAGTTGGTAACTCATGAACTTCAAGTCCAATACCATGACCTGTTGAATGAATAAAATATTTTCCATAGTTTTGTTCTTCGATATATTTTCTACAAGCAGAGTCTACATCTTTACAATTAATATTTGGTTTAACTGATTTTAATCCAAGTTTTTGTGATTCTTTTACAATTTCATAGACCTGTTTTTCTTTAGGAGATATTTTTCCAATTGCAAATGTTCTAGTTGCATCTGAAACATATCCTTTGTATCTCAATGTAAGATCAACTACTACGAGATCTCCTTTTTTGAATTTTCTATCAGTTACTTGTGCATGTGGTAATGCTCCATTGGATCCTCCAGCTATAATCAAAGGGTTAAGTGTTGATTTGTATCCAGTATCAAACATTTTTTGTTCCATTGCGTATGACATCAAGATTGTTTGTAATTCAGACTCTTTTTGACCTACTTTCATTTTTTTATTACAAAGTTCATACATTTCATCAATTATCTTTGAAGCTTTTTTCAAAATATTGATCTCTAATTCATCTTTTATAATACGAGAATCATAAAATGGTTCAGTAGACGATATTATCTTAGGGACAGATTTTTTGAGAGATGTCATTACTGAATAATTTTGGCAATCAGTACAGACAGATTTTTTTTTGATTTTATTGATTAATGAAGAGATTAATCCCATACCACGTTCTGCAGTAATTACATCGCAGTCTTCAGATTCTTCTTTAACACGACCTACTTCAAGTTCAGGAGCAATAATGGTAGTTTTTCCTCCTTTTTCTAACATACCAATTGCCTCCCCCCAAAATCCAGTCATGTAGAATAAATTTTCAGGCTCAAATGCAATTAGTGTATCACAGTCGATCTTTTGAGCGAATTTGAGAAGATTTTTTCTTCGTTCCTTCACAAAAATATCACAGCAATTCTCAATTTATGTATGATGTAAAGTTTGTATACAGCAATTTTGATTTTTTTTAATATGGCAGACGAAAAAAAGAAAGTAGTTGCTCTGTTATCTGGTGGTTTAGATAGCCAGCTTGCAGTTAGAATGATGCAGGAACAGGGATTTGAAGTTTCAGCTGTTGCAATAAAAACACCTTTTTGTGATTTTGATTGTGGAAGAGGTTGTGGTTTTGAGATTAGAGAAAGAGCTGATGATCTTAATGTCAATTTAAAAACTGTGTATCTTGGTGATGAATACATTGAGATGTTAAAACATCCAAAACATGGTATTGGTGCTGGATTTAATCCATGTGTTGATTGTAGGACTATGATGTTTGATGCTGCAAAAAAACACATGGAAGAGATCGGTGCTGAATTTATAATTTCGGGAGAAGTGTTAGGACAAAGACCAATGAGTCAACACGCTCCTTCATTAAGAACAATTGAAAAAGATTCAGGTCTGATAGGAAAAATTGTTAGACCATTATCTGCAGGACTGCTTCCAGAAACAGATCCTGAAAAAAATGGATTGATCAAAAGAGAAAATCTTGGGATGATTAAAGGAAGAACTAGAAGAGCACAATTAGAGATGGCAAAGAAATATGGAATTGAAAATCCACCTAATGCTGGTGGTGGATGTCTTTTAACTGATCCAACATTTGGTTTACGTGCAAAAGATTTGTTTTCACACACTGAAACTCCTACAATAAATGATATTGATTTACTAAAAGTAGGAAGACATTTCAGATTAGATGAACAAACTAAATTTGTTGTTGGCAGGAATAAAGATGAAAATGAAATGATAAAAGCAATTGCATTACCTGATGATATTTTATTACAGGCTCGTGATCATATGGGGCCAGTTTCAATTTTACGTGGAAAGAATGCAGATATGCATGTAAAATTTGCATCTTCTATTACCTTAAGATATTCAGATGCACCAAAGGGAATGCAATCAACAATTACTATTTCTAAAAACAACATAACAAACGAAATCACAGCAGAGCATGCTGAAGAAGAATCATACATTAAATTTAGAATTTAGGCATGATTTTTTTTTGGAATTAGTTAAAACTAAGGAAGAGTTTTTGAAGGAGTAGATCGCATTTTCTTCAAGGATGCAAAAACAGGAAAATCCCACATATTTGAAAGCCATTACTATACGAGACATTAGTGATGTACATTCGATTAAAGAAGATATCAAAAAAGAAATGATTTTAATTCTTAGAGTTACACCATTGGCTCAAAAAAATGTTGAACAGCTCAGAAAAGTAGTTGAGGAGTTGTATTCTATTGCAAAAACTGAGGGTGCAGATATTGCAAGATTGGGTGAAGAAAGGATTATTGTGGCACCATCAAATATTAAAATCTGGAAACCAGAATATGATCTAAAATAATTTGATCGCTTCTTGAACTTGAGGATAGTGTGCAGGAACTCTAAACATTCTTCTAATATTCATTGCCAAATTTTCTGATTTTCGTCGTTCTCCGTGATTTACAAGGACTCTACGAAGTTTTGGTCTTAGTCTTTGAACAAATGACATTAATTGATTATAATCGCTGTGTCCACTAAATCCATCCAGTTTTTCAACACTGCAATTAATTGTAACAACTTCTACTTTTCCTTCTTTACCTAACATAGTAACTTGTTTTGAACCATCCAATACTCTCCTACCCATAGTTCCATTGACTTGATATGAAACAAACAAGACTTTGTTCTTTTTATCAGGAGCAATATTTTTGAAATATTCTAAAACAGGCCCACCTTCTAACATTCCAGATGTTGCCAAAATAATACATGGTGAATTGTCTCGCATAGGTTCTTCTCGTGTATCAGCGTGCTCAATGTTTGTAAAATATTCTGAGTCAAATGGATTATCATCAGTTTCTAAGATTTTCTGTTTTAATTCTCTAGCAAGGTATTCAGGATATGCCTCGTGAATTGCAGAAGCTTCTGAAATCATTCCTTCTGTAAAAACAGGAGCTTCAACCATTTCACCGGATTTCATATAGTGATCAATTACCATCATGATTTCTTGTGCACGACCGACTGCAGGAATAGGAATGAGAACTTTTCCTCCATCAGCAAGAGTGTTATTTACTGCATTAATGAAAGCAGATTCTACTTCTTGTCTGGTTGGTTGAATGTCTTCTTTTGCACCGTATGTACTTTCAATTAACAGAGTTTCAACTCTAGGGAAATTCCAACTGGCTGCTTCAAATAAAATACTTTTTCCAAATTTAATATCACCGGAATAAACAAAATTATGATCACCATTACCAATATGAAAGTGACATAAAGCTGAACCTAAAATATGACCTGCATTTGCAAGTACTAATTTAATGTCAGGAGAAATATCTGTAACAGTACCATATGGTAAAGTAATTGCTTGTTTCATGATTTGTTTAACATCTCTTTCGGAGTAAATTGGTGTTCTACCTTGTGCAGCAGCAACTTTGATTGCATCTAATTGAATAAGATTCATCATGGGTAGTGTTGGCTCTGTACAATAAATTGGTCCTTTATAACCAAATTTACACAATGCAGGTAAGAACCCAGTGTGATCTAAGTGTGCATGTCCAATCACTATTGCATCAAGTTCGTCTAAAGTAATATCTAGAAAATCTAATCTAGGAAAAGAATCCATTGGGTGTTTAGCACCAGGATTTATACCACAATCAACTAGGATTTTACTTTCAGGAGTAGATAAGAGCATACAAGATCTCCCCACTTGACTAAAACCGCCAAGTGTTATGAGAGATACCTCAGATTTTTGTGCTAATCTAGGTCTAAATATCTCATCTCCAATTTGTTTGAATTGCTTGCTTCGTTCAACAGCTGTGAGTTTTAGATTTGCATTTATTGTTTGAATAGTACGAGATGGTATTGTAGTTGCTTTTCTTATACGGAGTTTCCAACCTATTTTTTCAGTTATTTCAGCATGATTGAATTCTTTTGCATCTCTTTGTAGTAACCAAGGTCTTTTAGCTTCAATTGAAACTTCACCTGTAGCAGTATCAAAAAATGCCCCTTGAAAATTTGCTTCTTTTGGAATACATTCAGCTAAAATTTTTCTTGCGTCTTCTTCTGATTTTCTAATAGATTCGTCAGTTCGTACAACAATTCTTTTTTTAATTATATTAACAAGATTAGAAATTGTTTCGTTGTTTTCCATCAAATAACGTGGTGAATTTGTATACAACGCAATTCTTGGTCCTTCATATTCAATTTTTGTTACTTTAGCTTCTTTGGGTATACTTTGCAGTATGATCGCCATCATATTTTGGCTAGGAGGTAATTCTTTTTGTTGCTGTTTTCTTTGCATTAAATCACTAAAGTTCGATGACTGCTTTCTTTTGTTCTTCAGTCAAAAGACGGAATCCGTCTTTATCCATAACTGCGATGTTAATTCCATCGCCAGTACCAATGTTTCTAACTATTGCGGCTTTTACTGCTCTTAGAGCAATTTTTTTTGCTTCTTCTACTGTTAGATCAGATCTATATTCTTCTTCTAACAAACCATATGCTACAGGAGAACCACTACCTGTTGTTACATAAGATTTTTGTTCAACTGAACCAAACATGTCGATATTAAATAATGCAGGGCCATTTGCATCATAACCACCAACAAGAATATCTGCCATGAATGGATAACCACGATTCTGATGAAATATGAGAGAACAGAGTCTAGCAAGAGAATGAATTGAAATCGGTCCCTGTTTTTCTACTCTATGAAGATTTGAATGATAACGAAGTATATCCACAATGTTTTGAGCATCTGCTACACCTCCAGCTAAAGTCAAGCCTGCGTGTGCATCAATTTTTTGAATTTTCATAGTATTGTTATTTGCAATGAAATATCCAGCACTGGCTCTCATATCAGCGCATAAGACAACACCGTCTTTAGCCTTGATACCTACAGTGGTAGTCCCGTGCAGAATTTTTTCTTCAACATTATTTGACAAAATACACCTATTAGAGATATTAGGAAATGCATGACACCCTTTTAAATAACTTTTTGTTCCATTGAAATGATAAATAATGACAAAAAGTCATGATCGTATGCAGTCGCATACGATGGAACTGCCCAGGCTCATTGAGATTGGGGAGAGAAACATAGGTGATTTTGGAAAGTTTGTTAATTCTCTCAATAAATCAAAAAGAATTTCGTTAATCAGCGGAACAAATGTAACAAAAATTATTCAGAAAAAAATTGAAAGTTCGTTAAAATCCAATAAAATAAAATTTGTTTGGCATATGTCTGGAAACAATACAATTCCAGCCATAAATACGATCCAAAAAGACGTAAAAAAAGATCAAAGTGACTTGATTGTAGGTATTGGAGGAGGTCGTTCTGTAGATACTGCTAAAATGATTGCATTTAACCTAGATAAACCGTTTGTAAGCGTACCAACAGCTGCTTCGCACGACGGAATGGCAAGTCCATTTGTTTCTATTGTTGGCGATAAACCGCACTCAATTGTTGCATCAGCACCATTAGGAGTATTTGTAGATATTGATATAATTCGTAAAGCGCCTCCAAAACTTTTAGCTAGTGGTTGCGGTGATCTTATTGCAAATATCATAGCTGTTAAAGATTGGCGGTTAGGACATGAAAAAACAGGTGAGTATTACGGTAGATATTCTGCAGATTTAGCATTGATGAGTGCAAAAATAGTTATGGAAAATTCAAGTCATTATGCTAAAAACGGACTAGATGTAAGAATAATTGTTGAAGCATTGATTAGTGCAGGAGTTGCGTCTTGTATTGCAGGTAGTAGTAGACCGTGTTCAGGAGCAGAACATCTTTTTTCACATGCTTTAGATAAGATTGCACCTGGAAGAGGTCTTCATGGAGAGAAATGCGGTATTGGTTCTATTATGATGGCAAAATTACAAGGACAAGATTGGAAAAAAATTGTAAAAACGTTAAAAGATGTTGGTGCACCAACATCAGCAAAACAAATTGGTTTAAAATCTGAAGAAATTGTAACTGCTCTAATGATTGCACAAGAATTAAGGCCTGAAAGATATACTATTTTAAAAGAAATTGAAATGACAGAGAAAAAGGCGTTGAATCTTGCAAAAGTAACTAATGTAATTTGATTTAAGCTGTTTTTGGTTCTGGTGTTTTTTCTTCTTTGGTTTCAGCTTTCTTTGTTTGAGTTTGTTTGTTGAGATGTGTTTCAATAAAGTTAACTTTCTCTAATGATGGAACAAATTTGAAAATATCTAATTGTATGAAGTGTTTCATTATTTGAAGTCCATCAGCTCGTAGTATTTCTTCAGGAATTGTAATGTTTACTTCTTTATCTTTTAATTCAAATGCAATCTTTGAATCTTCTAGTGGTAGTCTATTTTTTAGAATTCCATCGACTTTATCATTTGGAGTTTCAAGTGATTTTACTACATTAACATCATAAAGAATTGTTTTACCTGCGTATCTATGATTATAATCGATTTGGACTCTTCCTGAACCAATATATCTTATAATTCCTCTCTTATTATCAACTTCAATTGTATCGCCTACAGAAACTTTTTCAGCGTCTTCACCAAGTTTTCTAATTGGAATCATTCTAACTTTACCAGAATCACGTTCGCCAAATCCCTTGTCAGGTGTAACTTCAATTGTGAGTTTATCACCTACTGAAGTTTTAGCTAATGCTTCATCTAATCCTTTGAGAACAGGATAGGATACTTCACCAATTGAAACAAGCTTTGGTTGATATTTTACATTTGATTCATGAATAGAATGTTTTTTTGCATCTTCTTCAATAGTAGTATCAAAAACCTCTGCATTATCTTTAACCTTAGCAGTATAATCAATTAGTATCAATGAACCTTTATTGAAAGTCAATGTGATCGGTCTCGAATTTCCTTATATTAAGTTAACATGGATTAGAGAGCTTTTAGTTTTTCTTCAGCTGTTTTGAGACCTGCTTGGGCATCTGCATCATAACCCATCATTGCCAATGTTGATGAAATTGCAGATATTGTTCTCATAACATGATATTTGTTAACTTCTCCCATACATCCTACTCTGAAAACTTTACCTTTGAGATTTCCAAATCCTCCAGCTACCAACACTCTGAATTTTTCAGCTAGTGTATCTCTGAAAATTTTGTCTTCTAGACCATCTAAGTAATTTAATGCAATAATAGATATTGACCGGTCTTCTTTTTTTGCAAATGGTGTTAGGCCTATTGCACTTAAACCAGAATATAGTGCATCAGAACAAATCTTATGTCGTTTGAATACATGTTCAAGTCCTTCTTCTAACATAATGGATAATGCTTCTCTATATGCATAAAGTAAAGGCAATGCTGGAGTAAATGGAGTATGTTTTGATTCTTCATAATATTTGAAATACCTTGCTAAATTGAAATACATTGTAGGTGGAGGATTAGCAATCATGTATTTTTTGGCTTTAGCACTAATAGATATTGGAGAAATTCCAGGAGGTGCAGCGATTGCTTTTTGTGCACCAGTCATACATACATCAATATTCCATTTATCAACTGGAAGATTAACACCGCCAAGTATAGAAACAGAATCTACAACATACATTGCATCGTTACGTGATGTTAAATCAGATATTCGATCAAGATAATTTACCATTGTTCCTGTAGATGTTTCATTATGAACAACATAGAATGCTTTGACATCTTTGTTATTATCAAAAGCTTCTTTTATTTTATCAAAAGTTGCATTTTCTCCAGGAGGGGTTTGAAGTTTAATTACATGAGCTCCTTGAGCTTCAATTAGTTCTGCAAGTCTACCGCTAAATTCTCCATTTACAGGAATTATGATTTTATCGCCTTTTTTTACAATATTAATTACGCTTGCTTCTACTGCTCCAGTTCCTGAGGCAGATAATGCAACTATATCATTTTTAGTTTGAAAAACTTGTTGTGTTTTTTCAACTACATCTGTGTATAATTCAACAAAGTCATCACTTCTATGATTAATTATTGGAGCAAGCATTGCTCTCATAACTCTATCAGGTACATTGGTAGGACCAGGAAGCATTGACAAATATTCCAATTTTATATCTCCATCGTAGCTTTCTAATGAGGTTTATTTATAATTAGAGATTTTTCAATCGTTGTTTACCACTAATTTTATTCAAAAAATGTTTAGTTCCTTCAGGAACAAGATCCTCCCATTTTTGATCGGATATTATCATATTTCGAATATTTGTTCCGGAGAGAACATCTCTTTTGACAAATGGAATTGACAGTACTGTAACATTACGTTTTGAATAAAGATGTCTAGTTAATTCATCATTAGTAAAAATAATATCAAATTTTGGAACTATTGTATTGATAAGTTCAATCCATTTAATGTGATTATCCAGATCTGGAATGAAATAGATTTGGATTCTTTGTTTCATAGAATCATCAATTGAAGATAAAATCATTTCTTTTCGTTCTTCAGCAGAAAATGGATTGTTTTTATCTAAAGATTTATTGGAACTGCCTAATCCTACCCATAATTTATCAACTTTGGATAATGCAAAATGTAAAGCATCTAAATGACCTAAGTGAAATGGTTGAAATCTCCCTATTAGTAATCCATTCATACAAAATAATTAGATAATTTCTTTTTAAAAACTATCATAAAGTGCTGTATATCAAGAAAATACATGGAATTTCTAAAAATTAATGGTGAATTTGGTGAGGGTGGAGGACAAATAATTCGCACTGCAATTACATTATCATGCATTACAAAACGATCTGTAATAATAGAAAATATAAGAAAAAATAGGAATGTTCCAGGATTAAGACCGCAACATCTTACAGCAATTAAAATTCTACAAAAAATTTGTGATGCAGATGTAGAAGGAGCACAAATAGGATCAACAAGTTTAAAATTCATTCCAGGAAATGTTAAAAGTTGTAATCTAATTGAAGATGTTGGAACTGCAGGAAGTATATCTCTCATACTACAAGTATTGATTCCAGTAGCTGCAATATGTCAAAAAAAAATAAATTTAACAATCAAAGGAGGTACAGATACTCTTTGGAGTCCTACAATTGATTATACTCAATATGTTTTGAAAGAAGCATATTCTAGAATGGGAATTAAATTTTCAATGAAAGTAATCAAACGTGGTTATTATCCTAAAGGTGGTGGAGAAATAAATTTGGAAGTTTTACCATCCAAAGTAAAATCAATTACACTGAATCAAAGAAAAACAAGAAATGTAAAATTATTTTGTTCATTTTCTAATTTACCAAATGAATTAATAAAAAGAAATGTAGAAAGTTTTGAAAAAAAATTAATTGAAAAAAAATTTAATGTTCAATCTCAAATTAATGAAGAAATTGCTATTAATTCAGGAGCATCTTTGTTGATTTGTAGTATTGACGACGAATCAATAAATGGAATTGATTCAATTTTTGATAAAAAAACTGAACAATTTAATTTGGATCTAGAAAGTTTTATTGAAAATAATCTTGGCGTTGATGAACGACTAGCAGATATGCTTGTTTTACCAGCATGTCTTACTAACGAAATGACAGTTTTTAGAGTTAAAAATATTTCAAAACATTTAGAGACAAATTTGTTTGTGGCTTCAAAAATAACTGGTTGTAAATATGGAGTAGGTAAACTAAATGATTGTTTTGAGATTAGAATTGAAGGTATTTCATACGCCAGCATCTAGTAATGATGCAAAAAATAGAATTGCTACAGATAGGATTACAGTAATTTCTCCAAGTATGATGATTTTTTTTCTTAGTTTTTGAATTTGTTGAGTTGACATTTGTTTTGACATTATTTTTTCTTCTACATCTTTTCTAATTACTCTAACATGAATGATATATGTAATGATCAATGCTATGACTAAAATTATTTTTATAATAAGAAAATTACCATAGCTTGTTGCCATTAACAGATCAGGTTTACTCAACAACACATGTGAATTGTATAATCCAGTTCCCATTAGAATAATTAATGACGGTACAGCAATTTTGTTAAATCTCTTACCAACTTTAATCATAATTTGTAATCTTTCTTCAATTGAACCATACATTGTTTTTAGAAGTGGTGAAAAAACAATTCCAATAAAAAGAGAACCGCCCACCCAGATTGCAGCTGCAAGAAGATGAATCCACATAATTATTGCTTGTTCTAATGGAGTCATACTGTTTCATATTTCAAATCAAATATTATGTATTTGGATCTTGACAACGTTTTTTAGTTGTTCATAATCTGATATCATTGAATTGGGATTACAAAGTAAAATGATAGTGTATGCTTCTATAGCAGGATTATTTGGATTGATGGGCATAATCATCTGGTATGCCAGTCTTGATAATTCACAGTTAGAACAAGTTGAAATTCGATTATCTAGTGTAGAAGTAAAAGACGTTAATTCAATTGAAAATTCTGCAAAATTAGAAATTGTTTTTCTTGTAAAAAATCCAAGTGAAAAAACTTTTACAGTTCCTGTGATTGGATACCAGCTTTATGCAGATGATCAATTGTTGGGTTCTGGTCAATATTCCACTGAAGATATTGCCATGCCTGGCAGGGCAGTGTTTTATCCGGATTCAGAAATTCCATTGAAAAATACTTTCGTTTTAATAAAATCTGAATTAAATTCAGAAATATATCAAGCGGTTTTGGATGGCAGGATCAATAGTTTTAGTGCTGAAGGAATCATAACTACAGAAACGTCTTGGAGCTTGATAGAAAAAGAATTCAAGTCTTCAACTTAAGTTAAAGAGTGGGCCGAGTGAGATTCGAACTCACGATCACTGCCATGTCGGGGCAGTATCCTAACCGGCTAGACTACCGGCCCATTGAAGTAAAAGATTAGGTGCAGGCATTATTAACGTTTAACAAAAGAAAGGATTGAATAAAAAGAAGGAAGACGGTTAAGAGTTGACAGAAGATTTTACAGAAGAGGAAAAAAAAGGCCTCTATAAGGCAATTTATTCTAGAAGAGATGTTAGATCACATTTTACATCAAGATCTATTGATGATGATATTTTAGCTAGAATTCTAAATGCAGCACATCATGCACCGTCTGTTGGTTTTTCTCAACCATGGAATTTTATTTTAATAAAAGAAATGATTACAAAAAAGAAGATAAAAAATTCATTTGAACAAGAAAAAAGTCGTTCATCAAAATTAATTGAAGAGCCCAAAAGATCAAAATATCTTTCGTTTAAACTTGAAGGAATTTTAGAATCTCCTATTAATCTATGTGTAACATATGATCCAACTAAATTTGGTCCATTTGTGATTGGTAGAACAAGTATTCCTGAAGCAGGGTTATACAGTGTATGCTGTGCAGTTCAAAACTTATGGCTTGCTGCAAGAACTGAAGGAATTGGACTTGGATGGGTAAGCATTCTTTCAAATGATGCACTTAAGGAAGTTTTAGAATTACCAGAACATGTTGTTCCGATAGCATATCTATGTTTGGGATATGTGGATGAATTTGCACAAAAACCAGATCTTGAAACTGCAGGATGGCTTCCAAGACTTGATCTGAAGGATGTAGTATATTTTGAAAAATGGCAAGATACTGAGAATACAGAATGGAATCAAATTCAAGAGATGATCAAAACTAATCTTGATTACGCTTAAATAATTACAAATGTTTTTTTTGCTGGGCTTGTGGCGCAGAGTCATTTAAGACGCGAAACTTGGATAGCGCAGTAGCCTCCTAAGTTACAGGTCGAGGGATCGAAGCCCTCCAAGCCCGTTTTTTAAAAATTATTATTGCAACTTAAATACAGTTGTAAATGGTCAGAATTATGAAAGTTGTAGTAATTTCAGGTAGTCCTAGAAAAAATGCAAATACTCAAGTGATAATGAAATATGTTTACGAATATACTAAATCAAAAAATGTAGATACAGAATTTATCAATCTTTCAGACGGACAAATTGAATGTTATAGAGGACCAGAAGAAGAATATAATGAGCAAACAAAAAATGCAGCTAAAGATATCATGGATGCAGATGTTTGGTTAATTGGATCTCCAATTTACAATTCATTTTTTAGTTCTGCATTGAAAAATTTGTTTGAATATATCAATTATAAAAAAACTGAAGGTAAAGTTGCAGGCATAGTAATTTTAGCCGCAAGTAATATTGGATTTATTGATGTACAAACACTCATCACTCAATTATTATCATATTTTAGAGTAATTGCCAATCCTAAAGCAGTGTTTCTCACAACAGAAGCAATATCAGAAAACGCTATATCAAAAGAAGAGGATAAGAAAAGATTAAGAGATATGGTAGATGAGACTTTGAAAATAGCCTCTAAATTACATCAAGATTAGGTTGTAAGTATACAACTTTGAAAATTTTAACAGTATAATTTCCATCAAAGATTTTAGTTATTTTTCCGTTATTGGAATCTAATACCCTAAATTTGTATTCATATGAGCCATCTTCATTTACTATAGTTTGTGCAAAGTGTACTGCACCAACACTGTTTCCTGGAATAATTTCATCGTTATCAAATATCTGAATAATTACAGGATGACCAGCAACATGGTTTGCAATTTTTCCTTCAACGAATCCCCAAGGGAGTTTATTATTTTCAGAAATTTGCATTTGTAAAGTTGTTTTTTCAAGTCCAATGGAATTATTGATTGGAGTAATTTCTGTTTGTGAATTTATTGATTCAGCAAACGAAATATTAGTTGATAAAACAGTAGTAAATATTATTGATGCAATAACGCTTGCAAAGATAATATTTTTGGACATATCTGGAATTACATTACTTAGTTTAAAAGATTTATTCCAATTCATCAAAGGTAAAAATTAAAGAGTCAAATATTAACATGACGTAGAAATGATACTAGATATGGAAAAAGATCCAACAGAGTTGTGCTCATGTAAATGCCATTATGGCGGTGCTGTTAGTTGCCCAAGTTGTAAGAGCAATCATGGCATAGTATGTAGTCATTGTAACAAGTAGATCTATTTGTTTTTTGATTTACTTTTAGATGCCAACATCTTAAGATTTGCAAGTTCTGTTTTTAATGATTCAATCTGAACTAAAGTTTGCAAATTTGAAATTTCTTGGTTTAGTCTTTCAATTTCACTGTCTTTGAGTTTCACACTTTCTTTGAGTTTGTTTAATTCACCAGATAATTCATTTTGTGCTACTTTAATTTCAGTAGGACTAACTTGTTTTCCATCTGATGTGTAAATTTGAGTTGTTTGTGAGCTACTCAAGCTTTTTTTTTCGCTATGATTTTCATGTATTTCATATTTATGCATATAATCAGCACTCTTTTGAGAAATCCAGCAAGTGAATGTAAGGAACCAAGTTATCGGTACAGCCATAATAAACACAAAGTTTAGGAGTGGAGCAAAATCTACAAAATAAGGCCATAATCCAGTAAGTACAGCTGCAAAGACTCCAGTAACCACTGTTGCTAAATGGTTTCCAAGGTATCCCATAATTTATTTGAAAAATTCATTGTTTATAACAGTAATGCTAATGTCAAAATTTGATATTAAGTAAAAAGAAAAAAAGAGTCTAGTTTATTCGTCTTCGTTAGATGTTTTAGGCATATCTGATTGTAAGATCTGGATTTTTTGTAGTAATTCAGTTCTCAAATCTCTTGCGACCCTTCTTACAGTAGGTCTTGGGACACCAAGTTCATCTACAACTTTGGTATAGATATCTTGCTTGTCTGTTACACCTTTGTCAAGATAAGAATTAATTGCTTCTTTAATGATCGTGCTTTGGTTTGTACGATTCAACGAATTCTAAATTTTAGTTGTTCTATATAAGACTATAACTTTTTGACATGATTTAATTTTTAATTCAAGTATTAATAGTTGGAAAAATTTTTCATTTAGAGTATTCGCTAATTATTAAATAATTATTGTATTAACGAAAAACGTACAGATTATTATGAATTTTTCAAAAAAAAATAACAGACTATAAAAATATTAATTTACTTTGCACAAAAAGACTCTTATGATAATGCTGTTGATAGTTCTCATTGAGTACAGCAATTATTGAAACAAACTTGGGAACAATTGTATTTAAATTACTTCCTGATTTGGCTCCAGAAACTGTAAGAAATTTTGAGAAATTAGCAAAAGACGGATTCTATGATGGTACACTTTTTCATAGAGTTATTCCCGGATTTATGATTCAGGGAGGAGACCCTAACACAAAAAGTGGAAATAAGAGTACTTGGGGAACAGGTGGCCCAGGCTATACGATTAAAGCTGAATTTAGTTCCAGATCACATCATCGTGGGATTGTTTCTATGGCTAGAGCCCAAGATCCAAACAGTGCAGGCTCACAATTCTTCATTGTTACTACTGACAGTACTTTCCTCGATAGACAATATACGGTTTTTGGAGAAGTGACAGAAGGAATGGATATTGCAGATAAAATTGTAAAGTTACAAAGAGATGGAAATGATTGTCCTCTTCAAGAAGCAAAAATGATTCACGTTAAAGTGGAATAAATGAAAATAAAGCAGATTGGTTTTTTCATAATACTGTTATTCATTATAGCAATTCCTACAGTTTATGCCCAAGTATCTATTGGCGAAGAAGTAAAGCAAAAAACAGTTAATGTAATAATTAATGAATTGAATCAAATTCACGTTGTACATGAAGTCATTGCAGCAAATTCGCCTAAACAATTACAATTGATCGATGGATTGGTAAGTAATCTTAGTGTTACTGATGTTGAAGGAGATGAGAAGCAGTTTGGCTCTATTGGAGATAACGATGGTATTATTATTTTTCCATCACAAAAAAACATAGTTGTACAATATGATCTTGAGGATGTTTTAGTTCTAAAAAATAATGTATGGACTTTAGATTTTAGATATCTTCAAACAACTAATTTTATATTTCCAAATGAAGTAGATCTAGTTTTTGTAAATGATAAACCAGTGTATTTGGGTGAGAAAAAGGGAATTGCATGTCATGGTTGTCAAATGATTCTAGAGTATTCTATCAATGAACCAAAAATATTAAAAAATATAAAATATGATAATAAAGATTTTTTAATTGAAATTAGATCGTTTGCAGAAACAGATGAATTTAATTTTGAACAATTAACCAAAAGAATTAATTTTCATGTTAATGGAGAAAATCAATTTCTAACATTGGTAGTTCCTCTTCAACTATTACCAGAATCATATGATGTATTAGTAGATAATGAAAGAATATACTTTCATGGATACATCAATAATGGAACACATGTATGGATTAACGTAAGATCCGATACTACAGGCATGGTATCAATCGTAGATTCAAAAAATACTGATCAAGTAAATCCCAATATGCGAGATTTACCACTAGTATCAGACATTAATCAGAACATCATAGTTTTATTTGGCGTAATAATCATAGTTGGAGTTATTATTACCATATTTATCATGAAGAAAAAATCATCAGTAACTTCAAAAGATATCGAAGATGAGCATACTCAAAATGCAGATGAAATTTAATATCTCAATAGACTATGAATATATTTTTAGATAATGTAAAACTATTCTCCACCTGAACCACAAGAACAAAAACCATATTCATCAATCCGAACATTACAGATTACACATTTTTCGCCATAATCTACTTCCCAGGGTTCTTTTCCATATAACTTAAAATGATCATCAATCTCAAGTGGGATTTCCCGTTTCTTTCCCAATGATTTGTATATGTAAAACAACTATACATAGATTATTGGAGAATAAATAAATGAAAATTGAATGTGGATGTCACTGTATCAAATGTAAAAGTACTAATCTTGAATCAAATAGAATCGGACAAATTGAGAAAGATGGATATTTCGATATGCATCACACATGTAATCAGTGCAACACACATTTTGATCATTTAGATGGAGAAATTTTTGAGAGTTGTGAAAAGTGTGAGTATAAAATTAGTTAGATACTAATGCGTTTTCAACAAAATAATGGGCTCTATTCTCTTTTGAATTTTTTAGAATTTCTCTATTAGATGCCATTTTTGCTAAAGCTTTTGATACATCTAAGGGACTAGCACTCCAACCATATTCTCGAAGTTGTTGGACGGTTTCTGTTACGGTTCTAGGAGAATCAAAGAATTTACTAGTTTCTAATATTCTTAATTTTGCTTTGATTTCATGAGGTGTAATTGGTTTTGGTTCATTAAACTCTGGCTCAAATGCTTCTGCATCATCTAAATATTCAAGACCAAATCGGTTAGATTGTATTGATTCATTTGGCTTTGTAGAAACTTCATTTGAATTTTCATAGATAATTTTTGCCTGATTTGCATGTATGTGACTAGATATGTTTTCAATAATTTCACCTAAAGTTTGATTATCAACATAGAAATCTCTAGACTCAACCTCAATTTCACTCTCACCAAGTTTGAGTTTTATTCTAGCCATCACCCATAAATCGTAAGGTTTTGATTTATTCTGCTAGCTCTAATCAGCTTCAAGATTAGATCAAAACTTTTACACATAGAAATGGGATTTTTTTCCTATTGAGTTAAAAAGCGATCATGAGATAACGTGATGTATGGTTTCCAAAGCCAAGAAAGTAATCATAATTATTGTTATAGCGTTAAGTCTATTTGCATATTCACAATATGTATTAGCCTCACAAATAGGCGTGAAAATTACTCAAAGTGATCTTCTTGAAGAGAATGAAAGTGGAGTAATTCATGACGTTGTACTAGAGTTTAGTAATCCATCATTATTGTATTTGACTGCTGGTAAAACAGAGTTTTTTGTAGTAACAAATGAGGAAATGATAGGAAGGGGAGATTTGGAATCATTTGTACTGCCAGCATTAGGAAGTAGTTCTGTAAGCGGTACGTATATGAGAGATTCTAATGTAAATACACAAGAAGATTCAACAGTAAAAATAAGTGGTGTCATAAAATATGATGTGATTTTTACTTCGATTGATGTACCTTTTGTATATTACCCATCACCTGATCAAGCAAGAGAATTTATACGTGAAAATTAGTTTTTTAAAGAATGTTAACTGTTTTTGGTTCTACTGCCTTAGATACAATTAGAACACCAAAAAAAATTTTAAAAGATGTTTTAGGTGGTGCTGCTACATTTGCAGCAATATCAGCAAGTAATTTTGTTGATACAGGACTAATAGCTGTAGTTGGAAAAGATTTTCCTGAAAGATATCATCAAATTTTAGCAAAATATCTTGATTTACGAGGCTTGACCATAAAAGATGGTAAAACATTTCGTTATGATGGAAGTTATGATAAAACACTTAGCACAAGAGAAACTTTGAAGACTGAGCTAAATGTATTAGCAGATTTTAAACCAACTGTTCCACAAGAATATAAAAAATCTCAATTTGTGTATCTAGCCAATAACGATCCTGATCAAAATTTAATGTTAATTAAAGAATTTGATAAAGTAAAATTTTCAATGTGTGATACTATAGAATTTTGGATTTCTACAAAACGTGAATCTGTAATTAAGATGATTAAAGCTGTAGATGCAGTGGTCATAAATGATGAAGAAGCTAAATTACTAACAAAAGAATTCAATTTAATAAAATGTGCAAAAAAAATGATGGAATGGGGTGCAAAATACGTAATAATTAAAAAAGGAGAGCATGGTTCAATGATGTTTTTTGATGATGTAGTATTTCCATCAGCAGGATTTTCATTAGAAGATGTGGTGGATCCAACAGGTGCAGGAGATTCGTTTGCTGGAGCCATGATAGGGTATTTAGCTAGTAAAAATTCAGTCAGGTTATCAGAGATCAAAAAAGCTGTTGTTTATGGAAATGTTTTGGGTTCATTTGCTGTTGAAAGATATGGATTAGAGGGATTACTTCAAATTAAAAAAACAGATATCATGAAACGAGTCAAATTATATGAAAAAATGATTCGTTTCTAAAAAGATTTAAGTTTGATTATTTCCGCAATTGAGTTGTATATTCTAAGATATGTCTGAAAAAAATGAAGATCGTTTAGATACTATATTCAAATTACAAAAGGGGTTATCAGAAATGATGAAATTAGATCGATATCCAAAAGATTCTGAAGGAAGAATTTCTGCATTATCTACAGCAATAATACATGAAGCAGTAGAACTACAAAGAACTACAAATTGGAAATGGTGGAAAACTCCAGTTCCATTTAATGTATCAGAAGCAAGAGAAGAATTAATTGATATTTGGCATTTTGTGGTACAAGCATCCTTAGAACTAAATTTGACTCCAGATGATATTCTTGAAGAATATAAAAAGAAAAATGAGATTAATCGAGAAAGACAAAGAAACGGATACTAGTTTACATATTTTTTAATTGTTTCAAAATTAGTTTCATTGATTATATTTACTAGATTGATTTCATTCTGAAAATAATTTATCTCAGATTTTGTTGAAGTAAGAAAAGGATCAGGACTTAAAGAGTTAATTATTCTTCCATATTCATTGATTCCATTTTCATGTAATTTAATCAATGAATGACCAGCTTTATGACCCCAGACTTCTTTGCCACAAACTATAAGCGTTTTTACTTTTTTATTTTGGTTAAGATATTTAATTATAGAATCAATTCCTTTGTTTTCAGAAAGTAATCTTCCAGCAATAGAAATATGATTCAAAAGTTCAGAATTTGAGATTTTTTTAAGTAAATTCATGCTTGAAAGTGTACAAATTGCTATAGAAGAATGAGGATTTCCTAGGTATGATTCTTCTGGAATTGGCAGTATAATCTTACATAATTCTCCAATTGTATTTCCAATACTATTCATTTATTATATCACGAAGAGATTGTGCGATAAATTCAATATTTTTACTAGTAACTTTAGGATGTATTGGCAGAGATAAAGTATGAGATGAGGCCCATTCAGTAATAGGAAGTTTGATTTTTTGTTGGTAAAATGGTGTTTTGTGAACTGGAATAGGATAGTAAGAAGCTGCACCTATTCCTTTTTCATTAAGTTTTTTCAAAATTTTATCTCGTTTTGAAGTTGCTATTGTGTAAAGATACCAGTTCACATTTTCATTTTTTCTTTGATGTGGTAAAATAATATTCAAATCAGAAATAAGTTTTGATAATAGATTTGCGTTTTTTTGTCTGGTTTTTAGAAATCCCGGAAGTTTTTTCATTTGTATTGTTGCAATAGCAGCACTTATTTCTGGTAATCTAAGATTTAATCCAAATATTCTGGTATCATATCCATGAACCATTCCATGGTTTCTGATCATCAATAATTTATCATGTAATTTTTTATTGTTAGTTCCAATAAATCCTCCTTCGCCAGATGTCATTACTTTAGCAGGATACATACTCCAACAACCTAAATCAGAAAAAGTTCCAGCATGTTTTCCTTTGTAAGTAGAACCTAAAGATTGAGCAGAGTCCTCTATTACAGGCAAATTATGTTTTTTTGCAATTTCTAGGATCCTATCAATATATGCTACATTGCCATAAAGATGTACAGGCATAATTGCTCTAGTCTTTTTTGTAATCTTTTTTTGTAGATCATCAGGATCCATAGTATAATTTTCTTTCAATATGTCAACAAAAATTGGTTTTGCTCCAGTAGAGACAACAGAATTGGCAGTTGCAACAAATGTAAATGAAGGAACAAGTACTTCATCACCTTTTTTGATATCTAAAGCATAAAGTGCAGCCTGTAAAGCAGCAGTACCAGAATTTACAGCAACTACATATTTTGATTTTATGAATAAAGATGCTGATTTTTCAAATGCTTGTACATGCTTTCCTCCATGACTTGCTGCTGATGTAAGTGAACCATTTTTAAGAATTGAAGTAACTGCAGAAATTTCATCTTTACCTACAAATGGAACATTAATTGCAATTTTCAACAAGGAATCTCTATAAAACTAGTCTATAAATCTCATGAAATAGGCATGAATTTTTATATTTCAAAATTAGGAAATTCGCATAATGAGTCAACATCATCTTGAAAAATCAGATGCAGGGTACAAAGTTTTTCTATACATTTTCTATGTTTGTGGTTTTATCATGGTCTCAAGTCTTGTTTTTGGAGTATACATCACTATGATAGAATGGATGGAAAATGGAAAATATGTTATGGGAGAAGCAATTCAGAATACTTTCATACCATTTGAAAATTTTGCCAGGGTTTCTACTTGGATATTCTTTTCTACAATTATTGGATGGTATTGCGTTTCAAGAATAGGATGGAGAAGAACTGCTGGAAATAAAATCATTGGGTGGAGAATGGCATTACTTCAGCTTATGTTGTTAGGATTTGCAATTATTACATTGTATGAAGTATTATACAATTTTACAGTTTTAAACGCAGAGATCACAGCAGGTATGATTAAAGGTAATGCCCCCAATATTGACATGTTATCAATTGCATATCCAGATCAAAATAGACCATGGAATTTGGTTTTTGCAACAAAGGTTTTCCTTGCTGCATTCATAATTAGTGCCCACGCATTTTATCTTAGTACTAAACCAAGAAAAGTCTTAGAATAGTGAATTATAATTTTTATTTAGATGCAAATAGTTTTCCTAGCTTTTCTTGATCAGCTTTAACTTTACCAAATGCTTTTCTGTGGGTTTGATTACAAAATTTTACAGTTTCTGAACGTGGATCATTTTTTCTTGTTTCCTCAATAATTCTACCACACCAAAAACAATATTCTTTCTTAATGACTCCCAATTCCCATCCTAAAAATTTGGAATCATAGTATCCTTTTTCTTTTGGACGTATAGAATTTAGAAAATCACCCTTCTCAGATTTAATCCAAATATTTTTAATTTTAGGATGAAATGGTTTATTCCATCGTCTCTTTTTTTCATCCCATTTGATATTGTTCTCAGTACAAAATTGATAAAATTGTTCCTCAAAGTGTTTAGATACCACAATTCTATTCACAGTTTCGCCTATGAAAGCATTCCCAAAAGATAATCTTGTAAATTGACAATTGTTACCTTTGTAAGAATTTTTAAGAATTAAATGGCTTGGGAAGAGGAAATTAGTTTTTCTACTAGATGATACTATACTAAACATGGGATTGTTTGGTAGTTCTAATGAAACAAAATGTAAAAAATGTGGAACAGTACTAACAGATCCTGAAAGGCTAAAAAAACATCAAGAAGTTGCACACAACAAAAAAAAGGAAAAATGCAGAGCATGTGGTTCAGAATTTGATTCTTCAGAAGATCTAAGAAAACATAAAAAAAATTGCAAGTAAAATATTATTTTTAAAAATTAATTAATGATTAAAATTTATGGTAAAGATTATCAGTTCCTAATTTGTATAATTTAGAAAGTTTTTCATTTGCTTCTTCTTTAGTTAGTAGATCTCTTTGAGTAAAATCTCGAAATTGTTCATTATATTCTATATCATCACTATGTCCGGAAATACAAAATAATCTTGATTTATTTTTTCCTCTATATTCTGTTATTGTACCTCTTTTAATTAACAAATCAATATGATTAGTTAACGTTTGATGATCAATTTTTGCTTCTATTGATAAATGCATAAAAGAAATCCAATTTTTATAAGTTGTAAATTTTTCTATAATTGAAATAATTCTTTGTTCGCTTCTACTCCATTTATCTTCAGTCATAATTATAATTCAATTCCTATATTTTTCATACTTCTAAATAATAAAAAACTCAATTATTTAGATAGTCCTGATTTAGATGTACGTTTTAATGCTTTTTCTATTGCTTCCAAATTTGCAATTTCATTTTTTGAATTTATTGTTAGTGTTTTGATCATTTCAGAACCTAACTGAACTGCTTGCTCAGGTAGTACATCTAAAAATTTTTGTAATCCTTTTTTGTAGTTTTCAATTAGTTCTAATCCTTCTTCGAGTGTCATATTATTGATAATTCATTTAATAATTCAAATATTGCAAATATGAACTAAATCATATTTCAAATAACTTTATAGACCTACATCTCAGAAGTTGTTTTGATTTGGATATTACTGAAAAAATTGAATTAATTGAAAGACCCCCAACTGAAGAGATTGTTACGCATGAAGAATTATTAGAATTGTTCAAATCAAATTCATCCCCAAAGCATTACATTGGTTTAGAGATTTCTGGATTTTTACATCTTGGTAGCTTAATTAGTACCGGTTTCAAAATTAATGATTTTATTAAAGCAGGTGTTAAATGTACAGTTTTTCTTGCAGATTGGCACACTATAATTAATGATAAGTTAGGTGGAAGTTGGGAAACCATTGAAAAAGTTTCAAAATATTACCAAGATGCTTTCAAGTTAGTTTGTCCAAATGTAGAAATTGTTTTAGGATCAAAATTGTATGAAGAAAAAACAGAGTATTGGGCTAATCTTGTTAAATTTACAAAACATATGTCGATAGCTAGAACTATGAGAACCCTTACAATCATGGGACGCTCAGAAGACGATACAAAAATAGATGTAGCTAAGTTACTTTATCCGGCAATGCAAGCTGTTGATATTCATTCTTTAGGTGTAGATATCGCTCATGCTGGAATGGATCAAAGAAAAATACACATGCTTGTAAGAGAGATTTTTCCTAAAATGGGATGGAAGGTTCCAGTAGCTGTTCATCATAAACTATTACCAGGTTTAACAAAACCAGCAAATGCAAATGGGGAATCAACAAAAATGAGTAAGTCAGATCCAAATTCAGGAGTTTTTATTCATAATTCTGATGATGAAATTAGAACAAAGATCAAAAAAGCATGGTGTGAAGAAGCAAATATTCAGAATAATCCATTATTAGAAATTTCAAAAAATGTAATTTTCCATGAGTTTAAGGAAATTAATGTAGAAAGACCAGAAAAATTTGGTGGAAACATGACATATGCAAATTATAATCAATTAGAATCTGATTTTGCAGAAAAAAAATTACATCCAACTGATCTAAAACAAACAGTAGGAGAATATCTAGTTAAAGTGATTTCGCCAATCCGAGAAAAATTAAACCTTAGTGAAGAGTTGTTTAACGCAATTAAGAAAAATTATTGAATTTTAAGATTGGGGTTTGTTTGTTCTTCTAGATTATATTTTGATTTGTATCCTCTCGGATTAATCATTAAATCCTTGTAAGTGTAAGTAGATGAGTTTCCGATGATTACTGTACTTATCATTCCCAATTGATCAGAGTGATTTGGAAGATTTTCCAAGTCGGTCATTACAATAGTTTGTGACTCTCTAAATGCACCTTTAATTATTGCAACAGGTGTAGTTGGTTTTCTATACTTTAATAGAATTTTTCTAGTATCTACTAGTTGATGTATTCTTTTTTTACTTGCTGGATTATAAATTACAATTACAAAATCACCTTGTGCAGCAGCTTCAACTCTTTTTGTTATTATTTCCCATGGTACCAATAAATCACTCATACTTACAACTGCAAAATCAGTCATAAGTGGTGAACCAATAATTGATGCACATGAGTTCAATGCAGAAACGCCAGGAACTATTTCAACTTGCAGACCATCTTTAGGATTCCAATTTGTTGCTGCAAGTGTTTCATAAATTAATCCAGCCATTCCATAAATTCCTGGGTCACCACTAGAAACAAGTGAAACTATTTTTCCAGATTTTGCCAGATCAATACATTGATGAGCACGTTCAACTTCTTGAGTCATGGCATAACGATGAACTGTTTTTCCTTCAATAAGATCTTGTACTAGGTTAACATATGTTTCATATCCAACAATTGTATCACTTTCTTCAATCACTTCTTTAGCACGAAATGTCATATGATCATGATGTCCGGGACCAACACCGACGATGTAGAGTTTACCAGTCAATTTAACATTAAATTTTCTTTCAAGTAATTTATCCGTTTAGTGATTTTATTTTTATTGGAATGGATCTATGAGGGGACCATTTATGATATGATGGCTATTCATGGGACGAGCTAAACTTACTGAAATAAGGTCTTTTGCTTTGAAAGAATCAATATCAGATATGGTTTGGAGTATTTTTGCATCTTCGGGATTGTGCCATTCAACATTATAGATACGCCATATAGGACTATAATTTTCCTGATCAGAATTTACACTTGATATTCCTGGTTGATACCCTAAATAACCTGAGCCTTTAATGCCATTTTGAAATTGAAAAAGATCAGCTGCAGAAGAATTTGCAATTAGATTGTCATATACAGGAGAAAATGGAATTCCCATTATTTCTGATGGATTAGAAGGAGTTGCATCAGTTACAATAGAATAGATTGTTTTACCATCTGGGCCCCACATACGATGAGCAACAAAAGTTACTGTCATCTCATCTTTGTTAATTTTAGTAATTTGACCTCCACTAAACGTTAAATCATCAGTAATTTGGGTATCATTTCTTACTAACATTTGTCCATTAGGCCAAATTATTTGAGGAGAATTAATTACTACTCCAGTTTTAGTAAATTCGATTCTCCCATCTTTTTCAGCATCAATTACATCTTCAAAAGATTTTAGAACTTTTGCATTTTGACCTTTTTTCCATGAAACTTCAATTACGGAATTTAGTGCGCTGTACTTTGATTCTTGAACTGGAGTACTTGAAAAAATTTCTTTTTGATGTCCATAAATTCCGTTTCCTCTAACACCGTTATTAAAAATGAATATTTTTTGTAGAACCTCTTCAGGCATTTTTTCAATTAAGTGGGAAGTTTGTACTGTCCATTCTTGTTTTTCACTAATTTTTTTAGAATAATCTTCTCTACTAGTATCTGTTATAATATAAAAAATAGAATTTCCTTTGTATAGTCCTTCATGCATTGGGATAATTGCTTCTACATTTGCTCTAGATAACATTAGTGATGGATCTTTGTCAACTTGTATTTTTTGCATAATTACTTCGGTTGGTTGACCTCTAATCCAACCATCAACACTTACAGTTGCAGTAAACTCTCTTGAATTAGAAGAATGTAATGCCAAAGCAGCTCCAGTAAATTCAATCGAATCTGATTTTGATTTAAGATCGATTAATGACATTGCGTAGATAGTTTTTCCATCAATAGTCCAAGTCGGTTGGCCTTTGACATCATTATTAGTAATTTCGTGTAAAACAACAACATCTACAGGCTCATTTGATGTAAATGTCATAGAACCATCATAAAGAGTGCCCTCATTTGGCGATAAAATTAATGATAGTTGATGATTTTCGTGCCCTTGACCTGGATCTTGTGATGAAATAATAGTTTTGGTAAAATGAATTTTTTTAGTAGAATTTGCATCAACATAGCTGTTAGAGATAAAGGAAATTGTAAGAATCCCTGAAACAAAAATTCCTACAATTAAGATAATTACAAATCTATTCAATGAAATCATTTGAAGTTGCTCCCCTTAAATGATTTTATCTCTAGTTAATTTTATCCAGTTCAAATGCATCATGTAAAGCCTGAACTGCCACATTAGTATCAGAATTTTTAACAACAAATGCAAGATTTAGTTCTGACGAACCTTGAGTAATCATTGCTACGTTTACATTATTTTTTTGGATTGCTCCAAAGACTTTAGATGCAACGCCTACAGTTCCCCGCATTCCTAAACCAATTAGAGCAATAATTGCAACATCAGTAGTTACTTCTAGTTTTTTAATTATTTTTCCTAAAAGTTCCATTTCTAATGCATTAACTGCTTTATCTAAATCAGTATTCTTGACTACTATAGTGATACTAGATTCTGAGGGATTTTGAGATATCATCATTACATTGATACCAGCTTTAGCTAGTGTTGCAAAGATTTTTGCAGCAGTTCCAGGATTACCAACCATGCTACCCCCACGTATATCGATTAATCCATTATGACGAATACTGCTAACACATTTTACAGTGTTTTTTGTAGAAATTGAAGGAGAGTCAGTGACAAGGGTTCCTTCGTTTTTTACATTAAAGGAATTTCGAATCTTCATAGGAATTTTTTTTGTTAATAATGGCTCAAATGTGCGTGGATGAATTTGTTTAGCTCCAAACAAAGCCATCTCAATTGCTTCGACATAAGAAACCTCTTTGAGTAATTTTGCATTTTTTACTATTTTTGGATCTGCAGTCATTAATCCATCTATATCACTCATTAACCATATTTCATCAGCTTTGATGCATGTGCCGATAATTGTAGCTGTATAATCTGAACCACCTCTACCAAATGTAGTTATGTGTCCATGTTGATCGGCTCCTGTAAAACCTCCTATTACTGGGATTGTTTTCTTGGTAAATTGCTGATCGATTGTTTTAGAAACTCTTAATCTTGTAGTATCCATTAACGGTATAGATTCTCCAAAATTAGAATCTGTGACAATTCCAACTTCTTTACCTGTTAGGTATATTGATTTTTTATTCAAATCGTTAATTGCAAAAGAGATTAATTTTATTGAAAGACGTTCTCCAAATGAGATCAAATAATCCATAGATCTGGCAGTTACTTCTCCCAACAATACCATTCCTTCAATTAATGCAACAAGTTCTCTAAAATCTACATCTAATTTTTCTAATAATTTTTTTCTGATTGTAGATTTTTTTATTGTCTGCTTTGCAAGTTGTTTATGTCTATTGATAATTTTTGATGCTAGTTGTATGGCTTTGTCTTTATTCTCATTTTTTATAGATTGAGATATTTCAATTAAATCATCAGTGGTACCACTAGTTGCCGAGCAGACTATTACTATTTCATTATGTTTGGATAATGTATTAACATAATTTGCTACAGTTTGAATATCTTTTGCCGATGAAATTGATGTTCCACCGTATTTTATTACAAGTCTCAATTCAAAGTACCTGAATCAGTTAATCTTTAAATGCTTTAACTTTCTACTCGTGGAGCCAGATAAAAGTGGATTCTGCCTATGTTTGCTACTTTGAATTCAATTCTTAGAGGTTTTGCACTAGAAAATTCACATGTAATTTGACCTGCGGTAGTACCTACTGCTTTAACTACAGGATTGAGATATTCGAGGCTATAGGTACCAACACTGTCCTCTTTTGAAGAGATTTCACCAATTTCATCTGTATCTTTCTCTAGATCAATTACAACTTCACCTGAATCACCTTTTCCAGAAAAATCTGCTTTTGAATCAGATGTATGAATAGTCAAATAATCAGATACAACTTGAACATCTCCTAAAATCTTATCAAATCTAGAAGATGATAAAGTAATTTTAGAATCATATGGAATTTTTGGTAAAGGAGTATCAGTTGCAGAGCTTTCAATTAAACGCATTTTGTATTTTTTATTTTTACCGACTGTTACAAGTAACATGTTTTGTTCAGAAATACTAATTTCAATACTATCTTTTTTATCGGCTCTTTTAATTAATTTAGAAAATTCATCTATTCTAACTCCAAATTTTATATCACTATCACATTCATATTTTTCAAATGCAGAATTAGGCCAAGAAATATCTATTAAAGCTACATGAGATGGATCCATTCCCCTAAAAGTAATTCCTTCAGCTGTTGCAACAAAAGTAGCTTCTTCGACAAGTGTAGATATTGCTGAGATGATTGCTTTTAGATCATCTGAACCACTTGTTTTTGCTTCGAAAGTCAAACTAAATCTTTTGGGTTTTATGTTCCAGTTAAACGTTATGCGTAATTACGCCAAGTGTATCTACATTTAGAACATCTATAGAATTGAGTTGTAGGTTCATCAGCACTTCTAGTTTGTAACATCCACCAAACTGCTTCATCGTTACCACATTTTTCACATTCAATTTTTATCGTAGGTAATGTTTCAGTTCCTTCATTTTCTGATAATACGTTAAATTGTGATTCCTCTTCTTCAACTATAGTTTTTGTTTGCATGGTTTCATTTCCTTCAACATAATTGCATTTTGGACATTGGAGACCAGAATCACCTTTTTTTAATTTGACCTCACATTTGGGGCAAAATTTCATCTAATTTACCTTAATTTTAGAATTAAATAATTGTTTAAATTCATTAGCCATTTTTATTGCAGAATCTGTTGCTTTTTTGATTTCTTGCAAAGGTTTTGTGTTTGAGTTTATTCTCATCCAGCATTCATTGGTGAGAGGATGTTTTACAATAACGCCTGCAAAATCAATATTTGATTCCTTTAAAAGCTCATGTTGAATTATGTATAAAATTCCTATATCAGTTTCCGTAATAGAAAGGCTAATTTCCTTAGGTTCTGAACTGATTACTTGAGCATTCATGTATTCGGAAAAAGCACTTATTGTGGATATAAATCATTATGAGCGGATAGAATGACAGAAAGTAAGATTTCAGATATCGACATAGTGAAAACTAAGGATGAATACGCATTAAACGACAGTATTGAAGTAAATGTCAGTTTTAAAGTAGATGGGGGGATAAGAGAGGCCTTCAATGAGACAAATTGGACTAAAGCATATAACAACAATGATGTGTCATTTAAGATGAAATACGGCATAAAGCTGACTTCTGGAGGATTTAGGAAAAAGGAGGTCGGTAAAACTATTGACACTTATAGAAAGGCAGCAATTTTTTGGACACGAAACCCCAAATTGGTTAATCCCCATAAAGATAGAAGAATATGGGTTCAAGTAGCCAAAAATTTTGAGCCATTTATTCGATTATCGGAAGAAGAGGTAAGACAAGAGTTGTTTGATTTTAATGAAAAAATTATCATTAAAGCTTCTGAGTTAGGAAAAGGCAAGCATAAGATCGGTGCTGAGGTATTTGCCTCATGGCAAAAACACGACTATACAGAACCGGGAAATGTTAAAAGCAATTCTAAGGAAATTGAGATCACAATCAATTAGGGATATAAGGAACTTTTTGAGTTAATTATTATGGCAAAATACGATGGTCTGTTAGGACAACCAATACTTGAAGTTGAAGAACCAGATAAAGAAGGAGGCATCACGTTTATCTTTAAAGATAACAGATTTTTGTTCATTAAAGTCGTGGACGGAAAAATAGATGCCGTATCAATTCCAGAATAGGTGAAAATGAATGGATAAATTCGAACAAATTAAAATGATTGAATTGGTAAAGGTTGAAGATCCTGATTCGGATGGTGGAATTACTCTTGTATTTCAAGAAAATAAAATATTAAAGATAAAGATTGTAGATGGAAAACTAGTATCACAGTTTATGTGATCTATTTACTTCCTACATGTTTTTCATAGAAGGTAATAGCTAATTCCTGTACTTCGGATTGGATAGATCCTGGTCTTTCAGTTCTAATTTTTTTAATTGCATCTTTTGCAGGATAATTTTGATACTTTATCAGATAACAAGCTAGAATTGTTCCAGCTCTTCCCATTCCAGCTGCACAATGAACCATTACAGCTTGATCCTTTGAAATTTTTTTATGGATAAAATCAACTGCGGTATCAATTCTATCCATGTCAGGAGCTGTAAGATCTGGGGTGGGGACATGTAAATAACCAATATTACTTACCCATTCTTCAGGTAAAGCATTTTCAGTCATAGTTACAATTGATGTAACACCTTGTTTTAGAATCCAATCAAACTCATCAAAACTTGTTGGTATTCCTGAACCTGCAAGTTTATTTTCAATTAACCATGAGAAATTGGTTGGTTTTTTAGTAATTTTACCATGAACTTTTCTCCAAATATTTCCTGGTTTACTCATAGGTAATGTGTTATTTTCTATATTTTTAGGATTGCGAAAAGTGATGCACCTTATATGGGAAAATCATCTATAATTAACTAAAATGAACAAAGAGGCAATTCTTTATGAAAAATTACCTAACAAGAAAGTACGTTGTACTGCTTGTGCAAGATACTGTGAGATGAATGAAGGCCAAATAGGATTATGCGGAATACGTGGTAATGAAAATGGAAAATTAGACTTATTTGTATACGGTAAAGTAATAGCAGGACATGTTGATCCAATAGAAAAAAAGCCAGTCATACATTACAATCCTGGATCTAAAGTGTTTTCAATTGCCACCACTGGATGTAATTGGCTTTGTAGATATTGTCAGAATTTTGACATTAGTCAGAGAAGAAAAGTAGAGGGTGTAGATATGACTCCTGAACAAGTAGTACAAACAGCATTAGATAATGGTGCAGATGGAATTGCGTATACATACAATGAACCATCTATATTCATTGAATTTGCTAGAGATTGTGGAGTAATAGCACATCAAAAAAATCTTTACAATGTATTTGTCTCAAATGGATATGATACTCCAGAATCAGTAAATATGATGGGAGAATTTTTAGATTCTATAACAATTGATTTCAAAGGTAATGCAGAACCTAATTTTACAAAAAAATTTATCGGGGTTCCTGATCCTCAACCTATTTTTGATACATTATTAGAAATACGTGACAAGACGAAGATTCATGTAGAGATTACAGATCTTATTATTCCAAAAGTAGGAGATAGTTTAGAATATGCAGAAAAATTATGTAAATTTATTTATGAACAATTTGGTCCAGAAATGCCAATTCATTTTTTACGTTTTCATCCAGATTATAAAATGATGGAATTTGATTCTACTCCTGTTAAAACTTTAGAAAAACATTATGAAATTGCAAAAAAAGTTGGATTGGAGTATGCTTATATCGGAAATGTGCCAGGTCATCCTTTTGAGCATACTTATTGTTCAAAATGTAACAACATTGTGGTTAAGAGATATGGTTTTGATATTGAAGGTTGGAATCTAGATGAGAAAAATAAATGCCAGTTTTGTGGAAATCAAGTTCCAATTATTGGTAATTTATCTAAAAATTATAAGAAAAATAGATTTCATTTTGTTCATTGAATAGCTATTGCTCTAACTGGAGAACCAGTTGCATCCTTTAGTTTTAATGGTAAAATTACAAAATCAAATTGTTTTAAAGAAATTTTATTCAAATTGGATAGATTCTCAACAATTAAAATATTATTTTTTGCAAGTATTTTATGAACTTTAAAAATTTTATCTTGACCTAAATCTATACTAGGTGAATCAATTCCAACTAAATTGATCTTTTTTGAAACAAGATATGTAGCAGCTGATTCAGATAAACCAGGATTATTAATAAAATAATAATTACTATTCAAGTTTTTTTGCCATTCAGTATAAAAAATACGGATGAATTTTTTGGAATATTACCATGTTTTCTTTCAAATAAAATTAAATCATTTTTAGTAATGGATTGATTTTTTCCTTTTCGTATTTTAATCAAGATACCATTTCCTACTAATCTATCAAGTGGAATTTGATGTATTTTTATTCCATTTTTTACAAAATGGTATGGTGCATCAAGATGAGTTCCAGTATGAGAGCTGAGAAATAACAATTCAAGATTATATTCATCATCTTTTAGTGTAGACCAAAGAATGAATTGTGGTTTTGGTGAATCTGGAAAAGTAGGAATGGATGTAGATATTGTCAATGTAAGATCTAGTGGTTTCACATCAGTAAATTACGATGGGGATTAATCAGTTTTTGAGATCTATGAAAGGTTAAATAGTGTTTTATGAAAAACTGCAATGTGCCTACTGCGTATGTTTTATTAAATTCTGACCTAGGATCTGATGAATCAATTATAGAAGATATCAAGCGTATTCTTGCTACTGAAGACATAGAGTATGAAGTTCAAGGAGTTTATGGAGTATACGATATAGTCTTAAAATTATCATCTAAAGATGCCGAAAAATTACGGGGGATTATTACAAATAAAGTTAGAAAAATTGGAAAAATACAATCAACACTAACAATGATGGTAATAGAAGAGCAAGAAAAATCATAGATTTTTTATTGCATCAATAACCTCAAGTATTTCAGATTCAGTATTAAAAAAATGAGGTGATGCTCGTACGATTTTTTGTTCTAAAATTTCTCTAACAGCCAATACAATGTTTTGCTTTTCTAGTTTTTCTACAATTGTTTGTGGATTTTGTCCATCAATATTAAAAGAAACAATACTTGTTCTTTCTTCAGGATTTTCTGGTCCATATAGAATAATATTTTTTACTTTAGATAATTCTTCTCTTAAAAGATTTGAAAGGTAAAGATTCTTTTTACGAATGTTTTCCATTCCAAATTTAAGAAGATAGTTTGCAGATGACTCTAAACCAACTATCCCAACATAATTACGAAATCCTGTTTGAAATTTATCTGGCATGTCTTTGAATGCAAGATTTATTTTATCATAAATCATTGCTGATTCTCCTCCAATAGTCATTGGTTCTAGTAATTCATGTGATTTTTTGTTACAATAAAATAATCCAGTTCCCATAGGCCCACATAACCACTTTGAACCATTAAATGACATAAAATCACATTTAGTTTTTTTTACATCAAAATTACCTATGCAGCCAATAGTTTGTGCACTATCAATGAAAAACGAGGTATTACTTTGAAGCATATTTCCAATTTTTTCTACAGGCAATATTGATCCTGTATTGTATAATGCATGACTAATAGCTACCAATGTCGTATCTCTATCAAGAAGAGTTTGAAATTCATCAAAATTAAAAAAACCGTTTTTATCTATGGATAAATTTTTAATTTTAGTTTTTTTCTGTAATCTAAGCCAAGGATAGAAATTTGCATGATGTTCATGTGAAAATCCACGAATTATAATATTAGAATTTTTTTCAAATGAGAGTCCATTGGCAACTATGTTTATTCCATCTGTGGTACTTTGAGTCAAGACAACTTCTTCTGGTTGGCTATTGATAATTTTTGCAATAATTTTTCTAACATTTTGTAATTTTTCAGCAATAAATGGTTGAGAATCTATTGAATCGGGTCCCATAGAATTGTATGAAATTTGAAAATCTTTCATGGCTTCTATGCTTTGTAAAGGCATTAAAGAAACAGAAGCATTATTTAGATAAATTTTGTCAGAATTATGAAAATCTTCTGATACATCTTTTGAAGCCAAATTCATTATTATATCTGTAATATACTAAATTGGTGTTGGATAAAAATCCTCAAGAGATTTTAGATAATGATTTAACATATGTAAAAAAGGAATTTTCAATCAAAAATCCAAATGTGATTTTATGCGCTGAGCCATTTCTGAAAGCAGAAATTTTAAATGAATTAATAGATTCTATTACTTATCCTATAATTTTCTTAGATTTTGATTTGCTCTATAGTGGTTATGTAGTTTCAGAATTAATTAAAAAAATGAGAGAGTAGAAATTTATCGTCCAAGTAAGATTGATTTGAAAAAAATCATATCTGAAATAGCAAATAAAATATCAAGTGAAAAATTCTTGGTCATAATTGATTCACTTAATGGATTCTACAACATATTTGATGAAAAAGAATCTGGGAGATTCATTAATGCGTCATTAATGCTACTTTCATCAGTTTCAAGGGAAAATGGCTCCTCAGTAATAATTACAGCAATAACACGAAAAAATGATGAAGGGGAATGGATTCTTTCCCCAGGAGGTAGACACATTATTGATTCAAAAAAATCTGGAATGTTTCATCTCAAAAGAATTGATAAAAGTATGATAATTAGGTCGTTAAATCAAATCGGAAATACTGAAAAAACATTCAAAATTGAATTATCCAATGTCTAATACACATTGAGAGCGATCAGAATTTTAAACGGTGTTATAAAATTTGAAACGCCGTTATAGAACAGATTTTTTGGGCAAATTATATTAAGAGCAAAATCGAAAGAAAATTTGTTATGCCAGTAGGAATTATTCCAGACATCAGCGAACAAATGTGTATCGGATGCGCACTATGTGTAGAAATCTGTACAACATTAGGACCAGATGTACTTAGAGTAAAACCAGTCGAAGGCTGGAAGAGAGGAAAAGCATTTGTCTTTTACCCAGAAAGATGCATCTCCGATGGAGCATGTATCGGTGTTTGCCCAACAAAGGCAATCTTTTGGATGAGACCAATGGACTTTACCGTTGGACAACCAGTTCCACTCTACAAGAACTCAGTCTTCGTTAAAGGTTGGACCGAATTAATCGATTAGATTAGGTCATCATTTTTAATTTCTTTTTATTATTTTAGAGGTTAACAGCACCAGCTTTTTTTGTTGTAGATTCTGGTTTTTTCTTCAGCCAGAATAAAATACCTATGAATAGAATAGCCGGAATTAAAATAATAATTATCATTAATTCATAGTAAGTGTTTAGTCTTTGAGCTGGTTTTAAATGATAAATTTCATGAGTGGTTTTTTCTGGATTGTCATAAACTACAGTTGTAAAGTCTACTGCCCTTAATGCTGTATTTTCAACATTTCCAGATACAGTTACACTTTCTTCAGCTAAGATTGAAGAAGATTGAATTCCTTCAATACGAATTATTATTGAACCTGAATCACTGAAAACAAAATTTCTATAATCACCACCAATTTGGTTTATACCATCATCACGAAGAATTTCTTTTCCATTTTGGAATATTATGATTGTATATTTCATTTTGGCAAGGTTCGAATTTGTTTGAGGATCATAGAACTGATATACAAATTGGATTTTTTCATGAGTTTTGATAATTGGTGGATCCCATGTAAGATTTACTTCTATGTTTTGATCTGGAGTGTATTGTAAAAGTGGAAATTTTAATTCTTTTCCAGTTGCATCATGCGGATAATCTGGAATTAATTTTTCAACAATTACAACTCCTTCCATCCAAGGATGAATGGTACAATAATATGAAAAAGTGCCAGATTCTTTAAAATCATATGACCATGATTCACCTGGCATGAATCTATCACTATTAAAATATCCATTTGGCGTTCCAAAATCATCACTCATCCAACCGAATCTTCCTGATCCTTTACCACTAGTAACTGTATGACCTTCTCGATCATCATTATACCATGTAATTGTGTCATCAATTTTTACAAATATTTGAGGAGGATCATACCATACTTCTGCAGGAGTGTTTAATTCTGGATTATACGCACCAAAAGGGATGCTGATTTTATATTCTTCTGCAAAAATTAGAGATGAAGAGCCCAAGATCGAAATAATAGTAACAAGTAATAAAAAATACATAATAAGAATTTAAAATTTAAATTGCATAAAAGATTACCTTAATTTTCAATAATGATATTCAGTTTTGATATTATCAAAAATCAGTGATAATCTAAAGTATGTTTTTAAAGTATTATAGAAATTATTTGATAATGAAACGAATAGAAGCGATTGTACAAAGTGATGTTTCTAAACAAGTAATCAATGAGATAAGAAAATCTGGTGTCGGTGGTGTTACACTAATTCAATCGTTAGGACAGGGAATGGGAGAACGACCAGAAATAGGAGGACGTCAAATAGAGTTTAACTCAGTAGATGTAATACTTACAGTTGTTCATGATTCAGAGGTAAAATCAGTAGTTTCAGCTATCATGAATGTTGCTCACACAGGACAAAAAGGTGATGGAAAAATTTTTGTTACAAATGTAGAAGAATCATACGATATTAGTACGAAAGAAAAATCAACTAAATTAATTTAATTGTAAAAAGTATTATCTATTTTTTCTAGAAACACGATATACTGGATAATCAGATTCGGATGAGGAAAATGTGTTTTCTATTTTTTTAAATATATAGTCGTCAAAATTTTTAGCACTTTTATAGAATTCTTCGCCGATTACTAAGCCATTTGCAGGAGCAAGTCTATTTATTTTTGCACATCGATTTACAGTATTTCCAAATATATCATTGATAGAGGATGTAGATGTTTTTGCAATTCTAACTATTCCATAGGTTGAACTAGTTCTGTAATCAAAAATAGGTAATTTGTGATTTTCAAGTTTTTTTACAATATCATCATGTAACTCTCCTAATGCAAGACAACAATCTAGGCATTTTTTTAATGTAGATTCTTCTTCTGAATGTATAACCGGAAAATAAAACAATAATGCATCCCCAATATTTTTTATTACAATTCCACCAAAATTTCTCACAGTAGAAGCAATAGAATTAAGAAAAATTTTATAAAATTCACTAGTTTGTGATTCGGATAAATTAAGAGTGATTTTTGTTGAATTCATAATATCAACCATACATACACAATATTGCTCACTATGATCAGAAAATTGCAATAAAATATCTTCTTGTTGTTTTATAACATCTTCTTTTTCTTTAATTTCAATTAATGATTTCTGAAGCTTTTCAGTCATTAAATCAAATGCCTGAGATAGCTCACCGATTTCATCTTTAGTTGTGATGTTTGTTCGAACATTAAAGTCACCACTTGCAACTTTGTTTGCAGCATTTTTTAATTTAATTAGAGGTCGTGACATAGATTTTGAAATTAGAAATGCCACAATTGTCATTATTATAGTGATCACTAAACCAGTTTGAAAAATTCTATTTTGGAGTATTATAACAGGCTGAATTGTTTCTGATTCGTCAATTTCCGCAAGTAAAACAAATCCTAAATCATTAGCACAGTATGATGATCCATAAATATTGATTTTTCTATAATCCAAATAAATTCCTGAAAAATCTTCTGATTCCCTAAAACATTTTTGGACAGGAACGGTATCAACTTTTTGTTTAAAGATAGCGTTTTCTATGAATCTAGATTCAGATAACATCAAGAACCCGTCACTTACGATATAAACTTCGCCTGTTTTTCCTAAACCACTTGAATCAGTCAAAATATTATCTAATGATTCAGTTCTCATTCTAGAGATAACTACTCCAATTGGTTCATCATTTTTTTTATCATCTAGAGCAAAAATTGGAGAAACTATAATCATCTTTTTACCAGTTGCAGTTGGCTCAAAATCCACTATTGGTTTTTTTAATCCTTTTTGAAATAGTGGATCTTGAAGAAAATTATTATCAGTTAGTTTACCAAGTGAAAAGTAAACATTACCATTTGCACCAATAATTTTTACATCCTCAAAACCTATCGAAAACCCAACTAATGTTTGAAATGCTTGGATTTGAGTAAGGAAGTCTCTACGTTTGATTTCTCTTTCTTTATGCAAATCATCTTCTGAAACTTGGTTTAAATCATTAACAAGAATTTTTATCATTGGATCATTTGCTAAAATTTGATTTTGGTCAATTCGTGATTCAAAAAGAAGTCTAATAGCATTACCACGTGTAGCTGATTCGCCTAATAATAGATCGCTAGCTCTTTCTATTAGAATTTGTTCAGCATAGTTAAAGCTCAAATAAGCTGTAACCAAAAGTGTAATTATAGATACTATAATTACTAAAAATATCAATTTTTTATCTATACTAAAGGAAATTTGCAATCAATTTTTGTTATTTTTATACAATATCAATTCTTCGTGTATTTTCTATGATAAGAATAGCTTTACTAGGACATAATTAGTTTTCATAAAGGAATTATTCATGATTTAAGTTAGTTTTTTAATATAGATAATTTAGAAATTTATTTAGTTTTTAGAAATTTTAAATTTAGAACCCCATTTACTCTTTTGATTTTTTGTTGGCTTTTTTGATAAATGATCTAACATTTCATATGTAATTGTAAATCCATTGCCTACCATTGTGGTGTCCTTATCAAACTCACTTTTGTTAGGCACAAATTCATCCGGTAAATCCTTGATTTTTTTAGTTTTAATATCAAATAACCTAATTTCCTTACCATTTTCAAGTTTGATAAGTGCATCATTACTAAGACTTTGAATTGAGAAATTTTCAAAAAATCTTATCATTCCACCTTTTTTTAATTTAATTTTAGAATCATAAGTGATTTTACTTCCATAAAATAAAATTTCTCGTGCACTAATTTCAACATCATCTTCCAAATTAAGAACCATAATAACATCAGCCTCAAGAGAAACTGTATTAATTATATTTTCTGCAATTATTTTTCCGTTTGGTGCAGATACAAAAGTCCGTTGTTCTTGAGTTTTAAAAATTCCAACTCTCCCATCTGAATCTTGAATTTTATATTTCCGACCAAAAATATTTCCAACTACAATATCACCATTATCTGCAATTACTCTAGCACCATTTTCAATTTTGTATTTATTTTCAAGTGGATTAATAAATTTAAAATCTCCTTTTGTCAAATGAATATTTGTTCTAAATTCTTCAGTCCAAGATGGACTTGTTATATTTCCCTGCATAATAATAGGACCATCATAAGTTAGATTGCCTGCCATAAAATTTCCTTTGATTGAAAGTATACCATTAGCTTTTCTTTCAAGTTCAATTTCTCCAAGAGATTTTGAACCAAATAATTTAATGCCGGTTGAATTTGTTCTATTAAGTTCTGCTGTCCACTCTTCTGCTAATTTCATTTCTTTGAATAACTCTTGGCCTAAAATTTGGTTTTTTCTTCGTATGTCCTCTTCTGAATCACCAGAATAAACTCTAGAATTTCTAATTTTTTCAAGATCAGTTTCAGGATATTTTTTACCAATTTTGAGATCTTCATATGCTTGTTTGATTTTTATGAATTGATCATTTTCTCCTCCTTTATCAGAATGATAAAGCAATGCTAATCTTCGGAATGCATTACGAATTTCGTGCTCAGTTGAGCCTTCAAGAATTCCCAATATGTCATAGTTACTCTCCACCATTTTCTTTCAGTTTTTGGTTATTCTTTTCATATTTCCTATACTTTTAGTTTATTACGATATAAAATGTTGAGAATTTTCATTAAATGAAATCTATATCATGTCTTTTAAAAATCCAGTAAAACTATCAGAGGGAGTTACTTGAACAGCTTTTAGTTGACCAAGCTTTGAAAGATATTGTCTTTTATCATAATAGTTGAAAGTTCCTTCTTTATCAGGATAGATTACAATAGTGTCTTTTTGTCCAGGTTCTAATAGATCAGTTTGTATGTTGAAACCATCAATGTATAATCTATGATGTTGATTCCCTCTATTTTCGACAGTAAGAACATAAGCAAAACTAATTCTCATAATTAATGTTGGATTGTTATCTTCAGATGTACCAGAAATGCCAATTAGTTTTACTTCATCATCAATATCAATAAAGGCAACAGTTTGTTCAATTTTTTCTGGCCAAAAAATTTGAACGTGTCTTACATTTCCTTGACTTATTACACCAATAATTGCTGCAAATCCCATAATTCCTATCATCAATATAATAATAACAAAGAGTTTGTCTTTCATTTTTATAATAACATAACAGTTCATAGTATTTTTACTAGATGTAGAATTTCATAATTGTAAATTAAAGTAAAAATAGCTATTTTATGACCAAAGTAGGAATATTTGTTAAATAATGAACGTGTTTATTAAAAATTATGAAACTACATTTTGATGATTTTATTTATGGTTCCATTGATGGTGCAGTTACAACTTTTGCAATAATTGCAGGAGTTGTTGGTGCTTCATTATCTCCTGGAATTATTTTAATTCTTGGATTTGCCAATTTATTTGCAGATGGATTCTCAATGGCTGCAGCAAATTATCAAGCATCAAAAGCTAGAAATCAATTCATCGAGATGAAAAGAAAACAAGAAGAATGGGAAATTGACAACTTGGAAGAACAAGAAAAAGAGGAGATCAGAGAGATTTACAAGAAAAAAGGATTCAAAGATGAATTGTTAGAAGAGGTTGTTAGAATAATTACATCAAGACGAAAAGTTTGGGTGGATACAATGATGAAAGAAGAGCTGGGATTAATTGAGGATGAAAAAAACCCACTTGAGAGCTCAGTAAGCACTTTTATCGGATTTAACTTGATAGGGTTAATTCCATTAATTCCATTTATGATTTTTATATTAATGAAAATTGATGCAAATTCAGAAGCATTTGTTTATTCTACAATCTCAGTAATGGCATCATTTTTTCTTGTAGGTATGATTAAAGGAAAAATTGTTAAAAAACCAAAAATACGATCAGGTTTTTACACATTGATAATTGGTGGAATTGCATCATTAGTTGCGTATTATGTAGGATATGGCTTAAAGATTTTAATTCAATGATTAATTGCGTGTTAATTAAAGTGAATTTATACAGTCACGTATAGTTTGTGCTGATATTTTTAATAAACTATGTTCAGCTTGGTTTAGTTTTATTTCTATAATTTCTTTAATTCCATCTTTATTTATTTTTACGGGAACTCCCATTGAAACATCTTTTTCATCATATTCACCATTTAATACAATTGATGCAGGTATGATTAATTCATTATTTTTAATAATAGAATTTAGGACATCAAAGGTATTCTTAGCAATACCAAATTGGGATCTACTTTTGAAATTTCTCAAAGATTTCCAATAATTTCTAATTTCAGTTGTAATCAGATTTTGTTCTGCTTCATCAATCATCTCAAGTAGATTCATTTTATTGATTTTTACTCCAGAAAATATTGGTACCATCGAATCTCCATGTTCGCCCAATACCATTACATTGTTAATTTGAGATTGTTTGAGCTTAAATTTCTCTGAAAGTAAATACCTAAATCTACTTGAATCTAAGCTTGATGCAATACCAATTACTTTATTTCTTAATATTTTAGTTTCTTTTTGAAAAACATATGTTAAAACATCTAATGGGTTAGAAACGATTAGAATTATTGCTGAAGGACAATGTTTTTTGATTTCCTGTGCGATGTCTTTAATCATTTTAACTTGAGCACCCATCATTTCAGTTCTAGATTTTAGATAAGTTCCCGTACTAGCTGTAATTACAATGATATCAGAACCAATTATTTTAGAAAAATCATCAGTTCCCTGAATTGAAACATTAGAATTTTCAGGTACAGCATTTGATATATCTAATGCCTCACCTATAGCTTTATCCTTTGTGCGATTTACTAATAATACATCATCTAATGAGGTAGATATGCAAAGAAAAGCAATTGCTGTGCCAACCTTACCGCTTCCTATTATAGTAATCATTGTAGACTAATCTTCTCCATTTTATAATTAGGATAAAACAAATTGTTTAAATTAATAAAAATATATAATTCAAGTCGCATATCATAATTCCAAAGCAAATTTGTACTAAAAATGATTGCATTGTAGTGCAGTGCAGTCCTACTTGTTATATTAAATTGATATAGTAAATAATCATGCAACAATTAATTTCAGGAAAAAAAATAGACGATGAATCAAGGAAAGACGCAATTCTTGAGGTCATATCAGACAAATATTGTCGATCTATTTTAGAAAACACCATGGAAAAACCAAAATCAGCAATGGAGATAAGTGGTGAAACCAAAATCCCAATAAGTACTGTTTACAGAAGACTGCAAACATTACATGATAACAAATTGCTGGGAATTTCTGGTTCAATTAGTGATGATGGCAAAAAATACTTTCTATAC
The DNA here is from genome assembly GCF_013407385.1 of Nitrosarchaeum sp. AC2. Taxonomy (NCBI): domain Archaea; kingdom Thermoproteati; phylum Nitrososphaerota; class Nitrososphaeria; order Nitrosopumilales; family Nitrosopumilaceae; genus Nitrosarchaeum; species Nitrosarchaeum sp. AC2. Next base: position 1,695,690 of record NZ_CP030847.1, read on the forward strand.
AAAAGTAAAGTTAAGGCCATATCTACATCATATATTGGAAATAACATCGAAGTTGAAATTGTACCTAATATTTGTTAGGTACTAGATATTTTTATTTTTGTTGAAATCAAATTTGATAATCTAAGTTTAGTTTTAAATGAAAATTATAAACATAGTTAATATGAAAAAAATTTATTCATCTCCTGTAATTACTATTAATCCAGAGTCATCAATTTTTGATGCATTATTACAAATGCAAACTAATTTTGTAAAACATATAGTAATTTCTATTAAAAACATACCTGTTGGAATTGTAACTGAACGAGACATCAATAAATTTTTAGAGGAAGATAAAACTGCTCACGCAATAAATGAAATTCCAATTAAACATGTGATGAAAAAAAACATAATTACCATATCTGAAGGAATAGAAGATTATTTTGAACAATGTGCAGCAAGAATGGAAACTTTCAAAATTGGTTCTATAGTTATTGTAAATGATAAAGGAGAATTGACAGGAATTATTTCAAGAACAGATTTAGTGAAATCATTTGCTGTTGTATTTGGTGGAAAGTATTTAGTGAAAAATTTTATGAGTAGAAATATTGTTACGTGTAGAAAAACTGACTCAATTAAATTTGCAATAAGTATAATGAATAAAAATCAAGTTTCAAGATTGATTGTAACTAATGATGATGGTTGCCCTATTGGTCTTATTAGCACTAATACATTATTAACACATAGTGATTATTTTACTAAAGGTAGTACACGGTCTAGAGATTATTTAATTCCAATAAATACAGAAAAACTAACTGTTAACGATTTACTAACTGATGAACTTTTAACAATAAATGAAGAAGAAGATTTAGTAGTAGCAGCTAACAAAATGATAAAAAACAAAATTAGCGGAATTCCTGTTGTAGATTCTAATAATAATTTAGTAGGGATAGTTAGTAAAACTGATGTTGTAAGGGCTCTTTCTATTGTAAAACCGCATGAGAAATTAAGATTACAGTACAAGGAATTGTATTAACTTGAAAATAATTTAATTAATTTGATTTACAAATTATTTTTGAATTAAAATGTCTGAACTAAAACGCCACATGGGGCTTTTTCATCTTACCATGTATGGTGTAGGGATGATTATTGGTGCTGGAATTTATGTATTGATTGGAGAAGCTGTATTATTTGCAGGAAACTCTGTGTGGATTTCTTTTTTGCTTGGAATGATAGCTGCTGTATTTGCAGGGTTAAGCTATTCTGAGCTAACTGCATTATTTCCAAAGGCAGCTGCAGAATACACTTTTGTAAAACATGCATTCAAGAATAATTTTCTTGCATTTATCATCGGATGGCTGACAGCAATAACTTCTATGATTACGGCAGCAACTGTATCATTAGGCTTTGGAGGTTATTTTACACAGTTTATAGATTTACCAATAACAGTATCAGCCATCTTACTGATCGGAGTTTTGTCAGTTGTAAATTTTATTGGAATAAAAGAATCAGCTTGGGCAAATACTATTTTTGCAATTATTACAATTGGAGGACTAGCGTTAATAATATTTTTAGGAATGTCATCTGAGACTACCGAACCTATTGATTATTTTCAGAATCCAAATGGGATGACTGGAATCATCTTGGCATTTATTTTGATATTTTTTGCATTTATTGGTTTTGAAGATATGGCAAATATTGCAGAGGAGGTAAAAAGACCCCAAAAAACACTTCCTAGAGCAATAATTCTTGCTGTTGTAATTTCAGGAATTATCTATATTCTAGTTTCTTTATCTGTGGTTCGTGTCATAAACTGGGAAGAGTTAGGACGATCAGCTGCTCCTCTTGCAGATGTAGCTAAGAGATCATTAGGAATACAAGGTAATATCATACTATCTGGAATTGCACTTTTTGCAACAGCCAGTACAGTTCTAATCACATTAGTAGCTGGTTCTAGAATGCTTTATGGAATGGCAAATCATAAATCTATTCCTGTATTTTTAGGTAAAATTCATTCAAAAACAAAAACACCTTGGATAGCAGTAATTGTAATTTCGATTACATCGATAGTATTTGCCTTTACTGGAGATATTGTTGTTGTAGCTAACATAACAGTATTTGCTGTAGTGATAACATTTGCCATGATAAATTTGTCTGTAATTATATTAAGATATACAGAATCTAAATTAGAAAGACCATTTAGAGTTCCATGTAATATTGGAAGATTTCCAGTTCTTCCATTGATTGGACTAGGAGTTATGGTGTATATGACAATTCAATTTGAGATGGAAATTATGCTGGTGGGATTGGTAATTGTATCTATAGGTGCACTACTTTATGTAATTTTTAATAGAAAATCGTTTAGAAGTGAATGATTCAATTCTATCAAAACATCATACTTATTGAACTTTATATATTATAATTAGAAAAATCAAAAGTTAATTTAAAAAGATAATTATTTTCTAATTTTAAAAAGAGCAATGGATGCAATAATAATTCCTAATACACCTATACCAATTGCCACATAACTAACATTCATCTGTTGATTAGATTGTTCTAATTCAGTGAATGATTTTTTTAAATTATTTACTTCTCCAAGAAGTGCTGTATGTCCATCAATTAGTTGAGTTAATGTAAGATCAGATGGTTTTGGAAATTCAATGTAAGAACGTTCATCAACTTTTGGAGGATGCATCGATAAGCTTATTGGAGTTTCTTCAATATTACCTAAAACATTTACTTGATAAAACCCAGATACTGTCGGATTAACAAATGCATAATATTTTCCAGGAATGTTATGATCAGGTGATAGAGAAAGTATTATTTTTTCTTCCTTGAATAATAATTCTAGTTTTAAAGATTTTTCCAGGCCAGATACACCATCATCAAATTTTTGTTGCTTTAATTCTAGACCAGGCTCAAGATGACTAACTAGCAATTCAATACCATTTGTTTCTCCTGAGACTACAGGCTCATTCATCCATCCAATTTCCAATCTATATTCACCTACAGAATCAACTGTATGAGCAAAAGCAGTACTAAAAGTACCAGAAATTAGTAATAACAAAAATAGTAAATTTTTAAAATTCAATGACAAAAAAATTCATTTCTGTTTTAAAAAGGTTCTATAAATTACTGATAAAGAAATATTTCCAAAACCCTCAAAATTTAAGAACCCCTTCTTTCTCGTTGAACTATTGACAAAATTTACTGTTATATCTGGAAGTTCATCCGAAGAATTAGCAAAAAAATTAGCAAAAAAATTAGATGCAAATTTCATAAAATCACAATTAAGGATTTTTCCAGATGGTGAAAGTAAAATTACTTTTCAAAAAAAACCTCAAAAAAATAAAATTATTGTCATACAATCAACATATCCACCTGTTGATGAGAATTTAATTCAGACACTTTCAATAATTTCAAAAGCAAATGAATATGCAACAGAAGTAATTGCAGTTATACCTTACATGGGTTATGCCCGACAAGATAGAGAATTTTTACCTGGAGAAGTGATAACAATGAAAGTAATTGCAAAGTTATTCAAAAGTGTAGGCACATCTAGAATAATTGTTGTAGATATTCACAGTATGATAGGTTTGAAATATTTTAATATAAAATCAAAAAATGTAACCGCAATTCCAGATCTAGTAAAATATTTTGCAAAACTAAAATTAAAAAATCCGTTGGTAGTGTCCCCAGATCACGGTGGAAAAGAAAGAGCAAAAGAATTTGCAAAATTGTTAAAGACAGAATACATAACTCTTGAGAAACAAAGAGATCGGAAAACTGGAAAAGTAGAAATTAAATCTACAAATTTTGATGAGATTATAGGTAGAGATTTGATTTTAGTTGATGATATGATTAGTACTGGAGGAAGCATTATCAAAGCTACCGAGTTTCTTAAAAAACAAAAATGTGCACGAGTATTTGTAGCATGTACGCATGCATTACTTAGAAATGGTGCTGAAAAGAAAATTAAAAATGCAGGAGTAACTAAAATAATTAGTACAAATACAATTCCTGGAAAAACATCATTGGTTGATGTTTCAGATACAATTGCAAAGGCAATAATATAATGCCTGAGAGTTTTTTTATTTTATCTAAAGATTATCTCGAAATTGCAATTGACGAAATAATTTCAATAGCAAAAACATATGATAGATTTGCCAAAGCACAAATTATATCAAATTTAGTAATAATTCAATCAAAGACAAATTGGAAGGAAATTGCAAATCGTGCAACTTTTGTAAAAATTTCGGGTCAAATACTTCGTAAAATGTCTGGTTTATTTTTAGATGAAGAAAATTTTGAAGTGTTAAAAAATGCCAAAACTTTTGTATGTAGAATTATTAATTTATCATCAAATAATTTCAACATTCCAGAATTAGAAAAGGCGATGGGAGATATGATAACTAAATTTTCAAAAGCTCAAGTTTCTCTTGAAAATCCAGATATCAGCATATATCTAATTTTTACCGATCAGGAAAATTTTTTTGGGTTTTCAAAAAGATATGAAATTAAAAGCAGACCAAAGAAAATTAAAAAACACCCACATGAATTAGACTGGAAGCTTACGAGAGCTATGATAAATTTAGCTGGATTAAAAGAGGGAGAGACTGTTTGTGATCCATTTTGTGGTACTGGAACTACATTATTAGAAGCTGAATCGATGGGAATTCATGCAATTGGATTAGATTTTGATGAAAACATGTGTAAAATTTCCAAAGAAAATTTAGATGCAAATCAATACAATTCAAAAATAATCAAGTCTGATTTCAGTCAATTAACTAAAATGATAAATGAATTTGATGGAATTGTTACAGATTTGCCTTATGGAACCGCTTCAAAATCATCAGAAAATCCTGAGGAATTATTGAAGAAATTTGTATCAATTTTGCCCAAGCGTAAGAAAATTGGTATTATGTGCAAGAAGGGATTTGAAAAAAAATTGAAGATAAACCCAATTAAAAAATATGAGATCTATAGGCATAAAAGCTTGACAAGAATAATTTTAATAAAATGAAACTAGTATTTTTAGGAACTTCAGCCGCTCAACCTACTGAAAATAGAGGGTTGTCATGTATTTGTTTAGAAAGAGAAGGTGAAATTATAATGTTTGATGCAGGAGAAGCTGCACAAATTTCTTATTTAAAATCAGGTTTAGGTTGGAATAAAAAAATGAAAATTTTTGTTACACATCTTCACGGAGATCATTGTATAGGATTGTTAGGATTACTTCAGACAATGACTATGCAACATAGAACAGAGGCCTTAGAAATTTACGGACCTAGTGGAATTGAGGAATTTATATCTGCAAATATCAAAGTTCTAAATTTTGGATTATCATTTTCTGTTATTATTACAATAGTAGAAGACGGAATAGTATTTGATTCAAAAATTTATGCAATATATGCTTGTAAAGCTAATCATTCAGTTACTACTTACTCCTATCTTTTTGTAGAAAAAGATAAGCCCGGTAGATTCGATATAGAAAAAGCTAAGGCATTAGCAATTCCGGAAGGAAAGTTGTGGAATCAATTACAAAACGGAATGGAAATTAAAATTGAAGGAAGAATTATTCTTCCAGAACAGGTATTAGGAGAAAAAAGACCAGGTAAAAAAATTGGAATTTCAGGAGATACAATGCCAACAAAAGAATTAGAAAAATTCTTTGAGAATTGTGATTATCTTGTATTTGATTCTACATTTTTAGATGAAACTGCAGATAAGGCTCAAGAAACATGTCATTCAACGGCAAAACAAGCAGCAATGTTAGGAAAAAATTCTAAAGTAAAAAATCTGATCTTAACACATTTTTCTGCAAGATATAAAGATGAAACTAGACATCTAGAAGAAGCAAAACAAATTCATCAGTCAGTTATTGCAGCAAAAGATTTCTTAGAAATTGAGATAAAATAATTAAAAAATGTTTGAGCTAGCCATAAAAAAGCTAAAAGAGGCTCAAAAAATCGTATTTGTTACAGGAGCAGGAATTTCTCAAGAGAGTGGAATTCCTACATTTAGAGGAAAAGATGGATTATGGAGAAATTATGATGCAATGAAATTAGCTACAATTGATGCATTTTATGAAAATCCAAAATTAGTTTGGGAATGGTATAATGAAAGAAGGAAGAATATTTTTTCTGCAAAACCAAATTTAGGACATAAAGCAATAGCAGAATTAGAGAAGTTTGTAAAAGTTATCATATTAACTCAAAATATTGATGGGTTGCATCAAAGGGCAGGAAGTACTAAAGTGTTAGAATTACATGGAAGTATTATCGAAATAAAATGTACTGTTTGTAAATTTAAAAATAAAATTTTAACCGAATTTACAAATATTCCACCTTTATGCAAATGTGGAAATATTTTAAGACCAAATGTAGTATGGTTTGGGGAACCGCTTCCACAAGATACATGGCAAGAAGCTATGATTCATTCAAGTAATTGTGATATTATGATAATTGCAGGTACATCATTAGTGGTATCACCTGCAAATACATTACCACTTTATGCCAAACAAAATAATGCATTTCTCATAGAATTAAATCCTGAAAAAACAATGATGTCATCTGATATGGATTTATCAGTAAGAAGTACTAGTGTTATTGCACTACCCCAATTACTATCAATTTTTAAATAAATAAAATTTTTAGTAATAATTAAATTAGTTTTAAAGAATTAACCAATCCAAAATACTATCAATATTAGATGAAGTCAATGTTACTTTGATTGGGCCTAATGGTGATTCATCTGGTTCTTCACAAAGAGCAACTGTTCCTACCAATGCAGCCTGTTTATTGAGATAAAACCATGTTATATCACCTTCTAAATTTTTTTCAAGTTGTCGTTGATAGATTTTTTGTGATTGATTTGAATGAATAACATCGTAGATCTTTTCAAGTAAATTAAGATCCTTTGAGTTTGATACAATAGAAAATTTTTCAATTTTTAATTTTGCATTAGGAAAAACATTTAAAATTGCAGTTTCAATTTTTTTTGGATCTTCAGATGGATTTATTGAAGAAGTAATTTCAATTTTACAACTAATACTAGGAATTCTCATTTTATCCAACTTTCAATAATTTTGAAGGAATAGTCAATCAATTCATCTTTTGTTAAATTATTATTAGAAATTGTTTCATCAGATAATGCAATTGAATTACTAATACCAACCCCAATTTCTCGATTATCTCTTTCTTCAAAATTTTCTTTTGTTTGTGGATCATCAGATCTTCCTCGATTTTTTAAAAATCCAAATCTTGTATTAGTTGATGCATGTATAGCAAGGAGTTTAACGGTTCCATGTTTACGTAAAACTTCTATTTCAGCATTAGATCTTATACCATCAATTATTACAACTTTGGATTTTGTATTTTCAATTTGAGGTACAACCAATTCTGCAATTGCTCCTTGACCATTTTTTTCTCGAAGTTCAATCATTAATTTGCCGAGATTTGGTCCTGTTGGTTCAAGATTTCTGTTTTTAGCTTCAGTTCTTACTACATTACCCATGTTTATAACATCATAACCTTTTGATTTGAGACCATCAGCTATGGTTGATTTACCTGCTCCAGGCATACCTGTTAAACAAACAATTAGTTTTTCCAATATCAGAATGAAAAAACAGTCTGGTCTATGAAGTTACCGGAAATTATTATAAAACATCATTAAAGAAAATTATCATGCGGGTTTTTGTAGCAATTGAAATTACTTCTGATAAAATAATTAACTCAATCTCTAAATTTCAATCTGAAATTAACATTAATGCTAAACCTGTAGAATTACATAATCTTCATTTTACATTACAATTTTTAGGGGAGATATCACAAGATGTTATAGAGAAAATAATAGTTGCTTTAAAATCAGTTAAATTTTCTAAATTTATGGTAGATTTCAAAGGTATCGGTGTGTTTCCTAAATTAAAATTTCCAAGAATTGTATGGATTGGAACTGATGAAAAGGGAGGTAAATTATTGACAGAACTAGCAAAAAATGTTGAAAATGTACTCCTTCCATTAGGTTTTACTGTAGATAAACCGTTTAAACCTCATATCACAGTATTTAGAATTAAAAATAAGATTGGAGATATTGAAAAAGAGTTGAATAAATTCAAATTAGTTGATTTTGGAACTCAAGAAATTACAGGATTTAAGCTTAAACAAAGTGTTCTTAGTTCAAAGGGCCCTGTTTATTCTGATTTAATAGAGGTTAAAGCGGAATAATGAAACAAGTACTATCTAAAATTAGAAAATCGGTAATAATATCAGAAAATGTAAAAAAATTAAAAAAACAAATCGCTGATGAAGCTTATCTATTAGTTGAAAATCAAATAAAAAATTATCCGGAAATTACAGGATTAGAATTTGGAGGATCTTATGCAAAAGATACCTGGCTTTCAGAAGAAGCAGATATTGATATTTTTATTAAATTTAAAAAAACTATTTCTGAAGAAAAATTTACAGAGATTTCAAAAAAGGTTGGATTTCAATCAATGAAAAAATATAATCCATATGTAAGATATTCTGAACATCCGTATGTTGAGGCTAAAATTAAAAAAACAAAGATAAATGTTGTTCCATGTTACGATGTAAATTCTGGAGAATGGAAAAGTTCTGCAGATAGATCGCCTTTTCATACAAAATACATGGAAAAGTCACTTACTCATGAAATGAGAAACGAAGTAAGAATACTCAAAATATTTCTAAAAGCAAATAAAATTTATGGTTCGGAAATTGCAAAACAAGGCTTTAGTGGATATGTATCAGAGGTTTTAATTTTAAATTTTGGTAATTTTGAAAATACAATTAGATCAATTGGAAAAATTCAACAAGGTCAGATTATTGGAAAGACATCAAAAGTATTTGAGACATTAATTTCAATTATAGATCCTATTGACAGTAATAGAAATTTGGCTGCAGCAATTTCAAATGAAAATATAGGAAAATTCATTCTTTTATGTAGAGCGTTTGAAAACAAACCTAAATTAGAATTTTTTACTCAAAAAAAATTGAAAATATCAAAAAATGGTTTGGAAAACGTACTTGTGATAAAATTTAGTTTTAAAAATCGAAGCCCAGATATAATTTGGGGGCAAATTAAGAGAGCGACTTCTTCGCTTACAACTCAATTAGAATTAGGAGGTTTCAATGTTTTACGAAGTAAAGCACATTCAGATAATACGGGTGAAGCTTGTCTTTTTTTCCTTTTAGAATCAACTAAAATTCCAATAAATTATTCTAAAAGCGGTCCTGATTTCTTTAGAGTAAGTGATTGTACTAGTTTTATTTCAAAAAACATTACAAAAACGGATTTAATGTGGATTAATGATGATGGAAAAATTATTGCACTTGAGAAAAGAAGACATAATGAAATTGTAAAATTTATGACAGAATTATTAAAAAACAATCTCCAAACAGGCATACCAAAAGGATTACAGAGTGATTTTAGGAAAGGAGTTAAAATTACTATTGGAAATAAAAATTTAAGCAAATCAATTAAAGAGGCAGTTTTAGATCTTATTTCAACTGATGACTCTATTTTTCATACCAATTAAAAAATTAGTAAAAGAACCGTATTCAAAAATTCTTGGCTATCCAAAAGCTAGCTCACGTCAACTTCAATCAAGAATTATCGAATTAGAAAAATTAAAAATAAAATCAATATCATTTACTGGACAAACGACTATCGGTAGTTTACAAATTTTGGGTAAGGGGTATGTTGGAGTGGTAGTATTAGCAAAAAAAGGAAACACCGTTGTTGCATTAAAGATTAGAAGATTAGATTCTCAAAGAAGTGAAATGAAAAGTGAAGCAAAATTAATGAAATTGGTAAATATGGTAAACGTTGGACCCAAGTTATATGATGTAAGTAAGAATTTTTTGGTAATGGAGTATCTTGATGGCGATAAAATTGGTGATTGGATACAATCTCTAAAAGGTAATGGAAGTTCTAAAAAATTAAAGTCAATAATCAAAATGATCTTAGAGGATTGTTATAGATTAGATAAAATTGGTTTTGATCATGGTGAATTAAGCAGTATTTCAAAGCATGTTATTGTTGGAAAATTAAGAACAACTTTAATTGATTTTGAAAGCTCGAGTGTTAATAGACGAGCGTCAAATGTAACTTCGATTACTCAAGCTATTTTTATTGGATCAGGAATTGCTAAAAAAGTTCAAAGAATCTATAAAATTCCCGAAAAGAAAAAAATTATTGATGTTTTAAGAAAATATAAGCAAGAACCAACACGAAAAAGTTTTGAGGATATTTTAAAGATATTAAAATTATGATGGGGCCGGCAGGAATTGAACCTGCGACCACTAGTCCCCCAGACTAGTATCATACCAAGCTAGACTACGACCCCTCATGAGTGAGGCGCAAAATGAAATTATTAAATCGTCGGGTTATTACTGATTATTAATGAAAATTTGCAGTATTTGTAATAGAATTTCTGGAAATGATCAGGATCATCTTGATTGTATTCAAAAAATAAGAATAGAAAATGAAGATGAAAATTTTAAACAGAGTATTCCTGAAAAATTAGATCTAGCAAAAGATACTCTGAGTTTGGGTGTCGAGGTAAAAGCTATTTTAGAGCATCTTACAAAAGAAAATAAAAAAACTGATTAATCATAACCATTTTGAAAGTCGTTCTTTCTCAAATTGTAACTTTTCATCAAGATGTTTAGCTGTAGATTCTGTTAACTTTGTTGTTGGTTTAGATTCTGTAAACATATCAACTTCAATTATAGATGCAGTATCTCTTCCAGATTCAAGGAAGCATCCTCCCTTTCCATCAAATAACAATAGCTCATTTTTACTTTGTATATTAGATATGATATTTTGTGCAACTGTAATTGCTTCTCCTTCTGCAAACACACCTGCTTTAGGAACAGTCATGGTATCAATTACTGTTAAAGTTGTTACATCACCTACTGCATACACATTTTCAAATGGAGTTTTACAGTCTCTGTTAATTGGTATAAATCCACCTTCTTTGGCTAATCCGGATTCATAAATTACTTTAGGTGCAACATGTGGAGGTACAGCAAGAAGTAAATCAAAATTAGCTTCTTCTCCATTTTGAAAAATCAGTTTATTTTTTTCAACAGATTTTATTTTGCATGAATCATGAAAAATAATGTTCTCCGAATTTATTAAACTGAGAATTTTTTTGCTGATTTCTGGACCAGCTGCAGGTAATGTTATTGGAGCCGGACTATAGAAATGAATTTGTATTGATTCTCTAACTCCTGCATCCCTTAGCATTGAATCAATCAATAAACTAGCCTCAAATGGTGCTGGAGGACATTTGTATGGCATTCCCATAATGGAAATTGCAATGTTACCAGATCTCATATTTTTTATTTTTTTATGAATTTCAGTTAATTGATTATGATCATAAAGGTTCATTCCGTTTTCTGAAAGGCCTGGAATTTTTTCAGGTGCTAAAACTGCACCCATTGCAATAATTAAAAAATCATACGATAAAGTTTTGGTAGTTGTTTTAATTTGTTTATTTTGAAGATCAATTTGTATAATTTCTTCTTTTAAAAAATTTATTTCTTTTTTAATTAGTTGATTTAGTGATCCTATTGAATTTTCAAATGTTCGTATACCTTTGATAATCCAAAGTTTGGCAAAGCCTACCATGAACCAATCTTTTTTGTCAATAACTGTTATCTTAACTTGAGATGATGTAAGGTTGTTTCTAATTTCATTTGCTGCAGCTAATCCTCCAAATCCTCCACCAAGAATTAAGATATGGGGGATAGAAGTCAATTTAACGATCTTGTGTAGTAGGTCTGATTAAAATTTCATTGACATTTACATGATTTGGTGATTCTACAGCATAAACAATTGCATTTGCAATATCTTCAGCTTGTAATGCTTCCATTTTTTTAGCACTTTCAACAAATGCTTGTAAAGATTCATCAGTAATTGTGTTTGTTAGTTCAGTTGCAACAACTCCTGGTTCAATACATGTAACGCGGATATTCTTTCTTACGCTAAGTTCTTGTCTTAACCCTTCACTAAAAGCAGTGATCGCATGTTTTGTGGCACAATAAACGCTACCAGCAGGAAAAACTATTCTTCCAGCAACTGAAGAGATGTTAATAATATGACCTGATTTCTTTTCAAGCATGTGTGTAACAACAGCTCCTGTACAATATAATACACCTTTGATATTGACATCAATCATTTGTTCCCATTCATCAATCTTCAAATTTTTGAAAAAACTCAGAGGCATAAGTCCTGCGTTATTTACTAGTATGTCAATAGTTCCCCACTTTTTCAAAACGTTTTCGACAAAAGAACTGCATTCATTTCTATTAGTAACATCTAGTTTTTGAGAATAAACTTCTCCGCCATTTTCTTTAATCTTTTTTTCTAATTCTAAAAGCATATTTGTTCGTCGTGCACCTATTGCAACTTTTGCTCCTGCTTTTGAAAGTGCTAATGCAGTAGCAAATCCAATTCCGCTACTTGCACCGGTAATTATCGCTACTTTATTTTCAATCATCAATATTCACGTAATTATTTTTAATTTCAACATCGTAAAAACGTTTACCTGAATTTTTTAAAAATAATTAATTTTCTAATAAATCATAACAAGTTTATTAGAAGAAAAACTACAAGATGCTTATGAAGCCTGAAAAATGCGCTTATTGTGGTGACATGGTAGATATGCCATTTCAGTGTAATTATTGTAAAGATCCATTTTGCGCTGAACATAGACTTCCAGAAGAACATAGATGTGTAAAATTAACTCAGATCAGAGCTCGTAGATTTGGTGAGAAAAAAGTGATCAGAGATGGAGGTCCAAACAAACAAAATGTTTTCAAAAGAATATTTAGAAAATTCAAAGATTAGAGAGAACTAATATGGACTTTTGTCAGGAGATATTTTTGCTCGTCTTCCTTGATAAATTAATGCTAAAGCAAGAGCAAACATTACCAGTGCTGTTAAAGGAAAATTTTGTGGTGCTGGTAACACAAACAGATAGTATATTCCAAATCCAATGGATATGGTGGCTTGTGTCCATAGTTTAATCCATTTTGGAGTTTTAGTTACTCTACAAATGGCTTCAACAATAAAGATACCAATTACTGGATAAATAGTATAAAGAAGAAAATCAATTACATCGACTCCTGTGTGTGTCATAAATGAAAGTAATTAAGGTATAATTTCTATCTAATCTTCCCAACGAACTTTGGTGGCAATATTTTTAGTAATTAATGCCTGAGCGTTTTCATATGGTATTGTTGCAATATCTTCAATTTTGAAAGGTCCATATTTCTCTAGATCAGCACCTATGAGTTCATCTACCTCCTGAAGAAATCTTACAACAACAGTTTTAGTTTTATGATTTTGAGAGATAGATTCAAGAAATTTTGATTTTCCATTTATTGTTGCTGAAAGAATCATTTCAGCTCTTTCTCTACGTTCTTCTTCTGCATCGAGGATAAATTTTTCTTCATCCAAAAGATTTTGAAAAGAAATATTACCTGATTTAGAAATTTTTTCTAGTCTAATATTGATGAAAAGTGATGTTAGTTCTGTAGCAGTATCAATTATTACTTTTTTAATGTTATTTTCTACTCCATCAAATTCTTGTTTTTTCAAGTCACCAATAAAATCTGAAAGCTTCCTATAGAAATCAGGGTTGATTTCTTGTATAGAATCATTTTCAGTTTCTCGTAAGACTATATGGTGTAATTTGTTTAGATCTATTTCGTTTGTTTCTGACATTTCTTACCTAATCCTTAAATCTCGGATGTATTTGTGTTTGATTGAAGCACAAAATTGCCCTATAAAGTTAGTCATGGAAAAGCACTTCAAGTAACATATTCACCAGATGAAGTTTTTGCCAGAATTCAGCACGAAGGAATTCAGTTTATAGATCTTCAATTTACTGGTCTTACTGGACGTTTTCATCATACTACTATTTCAGCCATAACATTTACCCCTGAACAAATGAGGGATGGATTACCAAAATTAGATGGGTCATCGATTATTGGTTTTACTAATGTTGATGATTCAGATCTTATTTTAAAACCAGATCCTAATACTTTTGCCATAATTCCATGGATGACTGAAAATAAAACGGCAAGGCTGTTATGTGATATCTATTGGGGCGGTAATAGGGGAAGATTGTCTAGGGATCCTCGAGGGATATCACAAAAAGCAGAAGAATATGTGAAAACTCAGGGTTTTGATTATAGTGCTTGGGGTCCAGAAGTAGAATTTTTTGTGTTTGATAGGGTACATTGGGATGTTCTGACTCCATACAAGGGTCAATCCTATTCAATTGAATCAAAAGAGGCGCCATGGAATAATGAAGGAAGTGGATATCCTATGGGTCTTCAAGAAGGATACTATCCAAGTACTCCTTCAGATACTTTGACTCCATATAGAAATGAATGTGTAAATATTTTGAATAATGATTTTGGCATATTATGTGATAATCATCATCACGAGGTAGCTACTGCTGGGCAATGTGAAATTGATATCAAATATGATTACATGACAAATGCTGCTGATGCAGCCCAGTCTTACAAATATGTAATAAAAAATGTAGCACAGAAATATGGTAAAGTTGCAACTATGATGCCAAAACCTATTGCAATGGATGCTGGTTCTGGAATGCACGTTAATGTTAGTTTATGGAAAGGAAAAGAGAATGTATTTTATGATCCTGATGATGCTGATGAATTAAGTCAAACTGCAAAATATTTTTGTGGTGGAATTATTAATCATGCAAAAGCATTATCTGCAATTTGTAATCCTACTACTAATTCATATCACAGACTTGTCCCAGGTTATGAAGCACCAGCTTATATCGCATGGAGTGCAGGTAATAGATCTGCCATAGTTAGAGTACCACAACATCTTAAAGGTAAAAATTATGCTAGTCTTAAGAGGCTTGAATTTAGAGCTCCTGATCCTTCATCGAATCCATATCTGGTATTTGCGGCAGTTACTGCAGCTGGAATGGATGGAGTAAAAAAGAAAATGGATCCAGGTGATCAAGTTCGTGATGATATTTTTAAAATGACAAAATCAGATAGAGCTAAAAGAGGAATAGGAGTTTTACCAAAAAGTTTAGGCGAAGCAATAGATGAATTAGAAAGTGATAGAAAATTCCTTCTTCCAATTTATACAAATGATGTCATTGATAAAATAATTGAGTTAGGAAAAAGAGATCAACGGGAGATTGCAATAAGACCACACCCTCATGAATTTTATCTGTATTTTGATATCTAAGCTCTTCCAGTAATTTGAAAAATATAAAATAATGAAATAAATATCAAAGTAAAACCAATACCAAGAAATATTATTCTTTTTTTCTCTGCAACAGCTGCTTTGTAAAGCAAAATACTACCTGCTAAGCCAATGAATAACACAATAACTCCTATTACTACACTATCAAAACTTGTATGAGTAACTAATGGATGGAAAAATCCTGACAGTAATGCAAAAAATGCTATCAAATAAACATACTTGAATCCTGTTAGCATTTTTGATGTAGTCTTATTCAATATGGTTTGTAAATATGATAATCAAATAAACTTTTGAAAAATAATTTTTATTAAAAAAGTTACATCATTCCGCCCATATCAGGCATGCCACCCATACCGCCCATTCCAGGCATGCCACCCATACCGCCCATTCCAGGCATGCCACCTTCTGCTCCTGGTGGTGGTCCTGCAGATTTTTGTGTGGCAATGACATCATCAATTCTAAGAATCATACATGCGGCTTCTGCTGCTGCTGAAACAATCTGAAGTTTAACTGCTAAAGGTTCAATTATATCACTTGATTTCATATTTCCAATTTTGCCTTTCATAACATCAATTCCAGTCCATTTTTCTCCTTTCATTTGTCTGGAACGAAGAACTGTTAGTGTATCAATTGGATCCATTCCAGCATTTTCTGACAGTGTTAATGGGATTGATTCTAAAGAATCAGCAAATTTTTCAGCGGCGAGTTGTTCTCTACCTTCAAGTGATTTTGCCCAACTTCTTATTTTAGTTGCAGCATAAGTTTCAGGGGCACCACCTCCTGCAACAATTTCTGGTTTTTCAATTACATCTTTTACTACCATTAGTGAATCATGAACTGAACGTTCAACCTCATCAACAACTCTTTGAGAGCCGCCACGAAGAAGTAAAGTAACAGACTTTGGATGCTTGCAGCCTTCAATGAATACCCATTTATCTTCTTCAATTTTTCTTTCCTCTACAAGTTGAGCATCTCCTAGATCTTTTTCAAATATATCATCAAGATTGTTTACTATTCTAGCACCAGTTGCTTTTGCAAGTTTTGTAAGATCACTTTCTTTGATTCTTCTAACTGCGATGATTCCTGCTTTTGCTAGATAGTGTTGAGCCATGTCATCAATTCCTTTTTGACATAATACTACATTTGCTCCAGAGCCAATTACTTTATCAACCATATTCTTTAACATTCTATTTTCCTCATCAAGAAATGATTTCAATTGTTGTGGATTTGAAATGTTAATTTTAGCATCAGTTTCAGTTTTACTAATTTCTAAGGCTTTGTTAATTAAGGCTATTTTTGCATCAGAAATTTTTCTTGGCATTCCCCCATGAACAATTTCTTTATCAAGTACAATACCTTGGATAATAACAGAATCTTTAATTGAGCCGCCGGCTTTCTTTTCTACTTTAATATCATCAATATCAACATTAAATTTTTCACCCTCTTTTTCAACAACTGCAAGAACTGCTTTTACAATAATATCAGCTAATTGATCAGAGTCTTTTCTTACCAATTTTGTTTGCATAGATGTTTTTGCAATTTTATTTAGAATTGTTTTGTCATTTGCAGATACTGTCTCAGATATTTCTTGAAGGAATTGTTTTGCCTTTTTTGCAGCTTTTCTATATCCATCTACAATAATTGTTGGGTGAACATTCTGATCTAAAAGTGATTCAGCGTTTTCTAAAAGTGCACCTGCTAAAATAACAGCAGATGTTGTACCGTCACCAACTTCATTATCTGTTGTTTTTGAAATTTCAACTAGCATTTTTGCTGCTGGATGTTGCACGTCAATTTCTTTGAGAATTGTTGCACCATCATTTGTAATTGTAACATCTCCAAGTGAGTCAACAAGCATTTTATCCATACCTCTTGGACCAAGACTGGAATGTACAATTTCAGCAATAATCTTGGCTGCTGCTATATTGTTTTTTTGTGCGTCTCGTCCTTTGGTTTCAGAGCCTCCTTCTTTTAGTAATACAACCGGCATAGTGCCTTTAGAAGTTGCTTGCATACCCATAGAAAGAAAAACGCCCAATTCCCCTTTTATACGTTGCAGATCAAAAAATCGTAAATAAAATAGTCAAAAATCGGTGTTTTTAAATTGGGAAATTTAATTTGCAAAACATGGCAAAATCGTCAAATAAAGAATCTTATAATAAAATTTTCTCAAATTTAAAAGAACATCATAAATGGTTTGAAAATTCTATTCCATTAATTGCAAGTGAAAACATACCTAGTCCTGCTGTTAGAGAGGCAATAACATCAGATTTTGGAAATAGATATGCCGAAGGTTGGCCAGGTGAGAGAGTTTATGCAGGATGTGTGTACATTGATGAGGTTGAGTTTGAATGTATGAAGCTTGCAAAGAAGTTGTATAAGGCAAAATTTGCAGATGTAAGACCCATCTCTGGTGTGGTTGCTAATCTTGCAGTATATTCTGCTTTTACAAACCCAGGCGATGTAATGCTAGCACCTTCAATTCCTGCGGGAGGTCATATTTCTCATGGTAAGAAAGAACATTCAGGAACTGCCGGATTAGTTCATGGTTTGGAAATTGAATTTTATCCATTTGATGCAGAAGAGATGACAATTGATGTTGAAAAGACAAAACAGAAAGTTGAGGAATTAAAGAAAGCAGGTAATCTGCCAAAAATGGCAATGTTTGGCGGATCGTTGTTTTTGTTTCCACATCCTGTTAAAGAATTAGCAGATTTTCTAAAGAGTTTTGATATGCATATCAATTATGATGCTGCACATGTTGCTGGATTAATTGCTGGTGGAAGATTTCAGGATCCATTACGAGAAGGTGCAGACACTATGACAATGAGTACTCATAAAACTTTGTTTGGTCCACAAGGAGGACTTGTTTTAGGTTCTGAGAAACACGAAGAACCAATCAAGAAAGCAACATTCCCAGGATTAACTAGTAGTCATCACATTCATCATATGGCAGGTAAAGCAGTAGCATTTGCAGAAGCATTAGAATTTGGAAAAGATTACGCTAACCAAGTTATTAAAAATGCCAAAGTGTTTGCAGAATCACTTAATGACGCAGGTTTTAAAGTTCTAGGTGAAAAGAGAGGGTTTACTGAATCACATCAAATTGCTGTTAATGTTTTAGATTATTCTGATGGAGGAAAAGTTGAGGCAGATTTAGAAAAAGCTAACATCATTGTAAATAGACAACTTATTCCAGGTGACATCAAAGCTGGTCGTAATTATTTTCATCCTGGAGGAATTAGACTAGGAGTTTCTGAAATTACTAGACTAGGCATGAAACAAAACGAGATGAAAGAGATTGCATCATATATCAAAGAAGTAATAATTGATAAAAAAGATCCCAAGAAAATTCTTACAAAAGTAAAATCTTTTAGAAAGAATTATCAAAAAGTTCATTATTGTTTTGATAAAAAACTTGGGGCTTACGAATACGTAAAATTAAGATAAAATTCTAAGTATAATCACTTAAGAGTGATTGATCTCCTTTGTTCTTTCCAAAAACTAGATCAATTTCATCAGATAATGCATGAATTCGTCCTCTTTGATAAGCTCCAACATCATATTTATCCACTAATCTCTTTGCAAGTTTAAGATATTTTTCTACAGAACCTCTTGTAATTGTGGGAATTAAATTATGACCACAAATGCAAGTTTGAATTAAAGGGATTCTACGATATGATTTTCCACATCCCGTACATCTAAAATTTTGTCTGGCATAAGCACGTAGGTTTCCCATAATATCTGGAACTAGGTGAGTAGAAATTACATTTGAAACAATTTCAGATGTATTTACAGCATCTATAAGTTCAGCATTTTTAATTTGCATATCAAATTTATCAAGCATTGAACCAAGTGTGGAATAAGCGCTACGTGATTTTGATGTTGTAAGTGAAGTTGTAGAATGTGTAAAATAATATCCAAAAAACTGTCTCTCTGTTTCAAGACGTGATTTGATTATTTCTACACAAGCAACATCTGGAGCTTTATTTTGTTGAATTGTAGATTTAAAGAATTCAAGTGGTAAAAATTTAACAACTTCAAGATTGTGTGCTTGTGGTTGGGATTCATGTGGCAATACAAGTGGTTGAATCAATAATGGTGCATCCATTAAACCCCCAATTCTATCAGAAAGAAATTGTCTTGAAAAATTTAGAAGACTATCCATCAATAACATAATAGAATCAGCATCACCATCAGCATCTCTTCTTTTTGCGGAATGCCAATTAGGAGTTGCAAAACAAACATGTGTTTCAGTATAACCAATTATTCTTCCAACAATACCTACAGATGTGTGTGGTGCTAATCCAATTATTAGATGACCAATTAAATCGTCTGTGTTTTTAACATTATAGAAGATTGATTTTTCATAAAATTTTTCTAAAATAGTATCAATGTATTTACATATAGATACTAGATATTTTCCGCTTTCGTTTGGAATAATTACATCTTGCATCCGAAGTTCAACTGTTTGATTTGGATCAGTTAGTGGTTTTCCATCAATATCATGAGTATATCCTAATTCGTTTAGTTTTTCAATAGATGTGCCTATCCATGATGGTTGAAATTGAGTAAGAGGAGAATTTGTTGCATCAAAACGAACAGTTCCATCTTTGAATACTGTAAGACCAAAATTTTGACGAACTAGTCCTTTTTCTAATGGTTCAGCTATTCTATCTTGATTGATTAGTTCTTTAACTCCTTTAAATGGCTCTTGTGCACGTAAGCCCATTTTTTCTTGTGCTAACAATAATTTTGATTTTAATGGAAATGCCTGATGAGAATGAGATGATGCCTTTCGTTTACATTTTTCACAAAATGGATTATCAAGTATGTCTCGACAATTCCCACATCGATAAACTATTGTTGTTTTGATGCCACATTTAGAGCATTTAATGCCAATTGATGGCTCATTACATCCCTGACAAGATCTATTGAAAATATTTGTGAAAAAATTGTCTTGTCTTGATGCTTTTAAGAGATCTCTAGTTGGACCTCCTTTATCATTGATGGGAAATAAAACATGAGTTGGTGGTTTCATTTGTCTTGGTGCTGCTTTTTCAGGCCTTCCTATTCTAACTCCAATTGAAGTTGAAAATTTATTTTTAATTATAATTCCGGATGATTTTGAAATAATTTGTGGGATTGATAAATCGTTTATCTCTGGCTCATGTTTAAAAAGAAGATTATAAAAAATTCTAGCTTCTTCTTTTTCAAGAATTATTTGGGTATTATTCATTTTATGAGGAACTCCAAGTTTTTCAAGAATATTTTTTGTTTCTATAGAATATTCAATAGAGTTTTCATTGATCTTTACTGGATGTAATATTTGTAAAAATTCTTCTGACGATATTTGATCCCAATAATACAAGTATTGTGGGTGTAATGGTATTTGAAAATCTATTGATAGTTTTAATGCTTCATCCAAAGTAGGAATTTTAGTTAGAAACTGAATTAAAAATTCATCATTGGGTGTATATTTTGTTAATTTTTCTTTTAACTCCTCAATCCAAAATTCTTCAACATATCCTGAAGGTATGAGTTGTGCATTGTTTTCTAGAAAATCACCAAATGAAATTAAAATATCACCCAAATGAAGAATTTTTTCGATCTCTCCTTTAATTTCAATTCCATGCTTAACATCTTTAATTTTTATAACATTACCATTTTTGAGTCGGACTATTGGAGTGTCAATAGAATCAACAAAAGCTACTGTTGCTCCCTTGCCTGGAATATCAGTTTTGATTTGAGTACCAACAGCAATTGTATGATCTAAAATTTCTGCAATTACAGGATTAATTCCCACTGCTGCAAACCCTGTATTACATGCTCTACCATATCTTAATCGAAAACCCCCAAGTTTGTTAGGCATAGATAGTACAGATCTTCCTGTAATAACTTCCCGCATTCTCTTTGCTGCAGCATCTTCTTGATTATCTCCTGTTTGAACAGCCCCTTTTAGATCTCCTAACCACTCCCAACCATCCAGTTGATACATTTCGATTCTTTTGAGTAGTTTTTTAGATCTTCCAATTAACCCATCATTTAAAACTCGTAATGCTCCTCCCCTAACTCTATTTGTTGTGATACGAGTCATTCCTTTGTGATTTACAACTTCGAAAGGATCTGTATCTACACCGTTTAATTCTACAGGTAGATGTGAAATTACATGTTCTATGTCTTCATCTAGTATATGAAATTGAAAACTACTAGCTTCTCTTTCATAAATTCGAAGTTCTTCAATAAATCTACCAGTCTCATCATCAAAACAATTTGCTTGATATTTTGATAAGCCGACCGCTTTTCTCACATGATCAGCAATTAAGATTGTTACTGCAGACTCGGTTCCACCTGCTGAACGCATTGGTCCAGCAATAGATACGGAGAGATATTCGCTTCCATCTTTATTTTTCTTTATCTTTACTTCACTAATTCCTTGAAGTGGAGCAATTGTAACTCCTTCTGTAACAATAGCTAACCCCACTCTAACCGCTAGATCTAATTTTTCTTCTAGGGTAGCATCATGTAGTGAATATTTTCCTAATGCAATTTCTTTTGATAAAATTAATGCTGATAGTTCTTTTCCATGAATTTTTAAAAGTACTCGTAAAGGTTCTGCAATATCAATATCGTGCATTTTTGAAACTCGATCTGCTAAATCAAATGCAATTTTAGGCTCAATTATTCCTGATGAATCAACCAAGGTTGATTTGGCCATAGCTGCATGTTCAAAAATAGCATAGGTGTCTTTTGAGAGGTTGGAATAATAATCAAGATAATAATTTGGCATCTTAATACCACTTATACGAGAAATGGCATCGTTTTCAGACATATTACGGTCTTATTACTTACTTCTTTGAATTGCTTTTGTTATTTCAGCTAGTTTCTTAATACTTCCACCTTTCTCTAGAAAAGTTCCAATAACAAGGGCATCGGCGCCAGCTTTTACTAAATCTGAAGCAGTTTTAGTATCCCTAATTCCACCGCCTACTATCAAAAATCCATTAAATGCTTTTCTTACTGTCTTAACCATCTCTGGAGTAACACTAGATTTTGCTCCAGAACCTGCTTCCAAATAGACAAATCTCATTCCAAGAAATTGTGCAGCAAGTGCGTATGCTGCTGCAATTTTTGGTTTTTCAAAAGGTATGCCTCTTGCTGAACCTACAAACCATGCAGAAGTGCCATCTCCAATAACCAAATATGCAGTAGGAAGTGGTTCCAATCCAAATTTAAGAACGCTTGGTGCTCCTAATGCCTGTGCTTGAGTAATAAAATATGGATTTTCAGAATTCATAAGTGAACTAAAAAGGATAGCATCCGCATCAGGTACAACTCCTGTGATGTTTCCAGGGAAGAGTATGATTGGAATTTTAATGCCTTTTTTAATACCTTTTACAACTTTAGCCATTTCAATTTGATCTGTTGCAGATGAGCCACCTACAAGAATTGCAGACGCACCTATTTTTTCAACATCTTGAGCAAGTTTTTGTGAAGATTCTAACTTAGATTCTTCAGAATCAATTAATACAAACAACAATGCATTTTTCTTTTTACGTTCAGATTTTAGGAAGGATTCAACTTTATTTCCAGTCATAAAGGGGATTTGTAGATGACTCTTTAAAGTTTAATTGTAGTGTGGTATACAGAATTGTATAGCTATGGCAGAGTTTGAAAAATCTAATTTTAATAATATTATTAAACAAATTATAAAAAAATCATTGTTTACTGAACGACAAATTGAAATTATTTTAAATCAGAAAGATCTTCTAAACTCTAAATTCAGTATAAGTAAAGGTGCGTATTATAGGCAAGTTGGTCAATCTAGAGACAAATTAGTAGCATTATTCTATTCAATCATGCTTTTACGAGGGTTAGGCATACTTTTACCAGATGATATTGATGTGATATCAAAACTTTCTGAGCAGATTCGTGTGATAAATGAGAGTGATATATTCCCAGAAAGAGAAGATGAGGTCATCAATGTGATTGATAGATTAGTACGTCAGGCATGTAATGTGTGATATTATAGTTAAGTAGTGATAATTGAAGTGGTTTTTTTATGATGTGATATGTGTTAATGTTAATCTAAAGTGTGAAATAATGTTGCTCAATCACGATAAATCACAACATATGATTAATTTTTGTGATGTTAATTGAAATTCCTGAACCAGATGTGATTTTAGCCGTGATTATTGCATTTGTTGTAGGTTTGGTTGGTTTGTATAGTTATTACAAAATACGTCCATTCATCAAAACTAAGAGTGAAATGATAGATTCATCACAGTTAGAGCGATTAGAATATTATGAAAGACAATTAATCGATATGAAAATACGCCTAGATTCAATGGAAATGCAAGGTGTTGAACAGAAAAAGGAGGATCCGACTCTAGAGATTAAACAATATTTAGAAAAATTAACTAAAAATCAACAAGTAATAGAAAATCCAGTAATTTCACCTAAAAAAACAGAGGATGTTAGTAAAGAGCCTAAAACGATTCAGCGCATGCCTAATTTGGATCATAATAATGTTACAGATTATGTGTTGCATCTAATCACAAACAAAGCTATGACATCACGTGATATACAAATCACATTAAAACGAAGTAGGGAGCATACTTCAAGGTTAATGAAGAAGCTTTATGATGATGGATTTGTTCAAAGGAATACAAGTACAAAACCATATACTTACTCAATTACTGAAAAAGGAAAAGAAAAGATTAATGTTTTTGAATCTAATTCATTAATTGCATAACCAATTTTGGTTTATTATTTGTATTAAATTTCATCAATTTAGTTAAAAATCAAATCAAATTCAGTATTTTTATTATTTTTTATAATTATTATAATACATTAAATTATATATATTATGAAATTATAATGAGAATGTGTCTGTTCAAGAAAATGAGGTTTTAGTTAAAATTACATCAGCCGGAACTATTTCTATTCCTAAACAATTTAGAAAATATATGGATATTCAAAAAGGGGAATATGTTAAAGTGATATTGGGAAAAGACCGACTTATAGTTAGAAAAATTACTATATCTTAGTTTATTGTTGTTTTTGGGTTAGTTTAATGGCCTGATAGGTCCATTCACGGCCGGTTCTTGTTCTATCAATTTTACCTTTTGTAGAAAATCTAGACAAATATGTGGAAATTATACTTAATTTCACTGGCTCGTTGTACTCATCTTCATATTTCTCAAGTATGTTTGTAGATGTAAATTTTCCCATAGGGAAGAATTTATCAACAATATGCCATATTTTTGAGCCTGTAGAGTCCATATTAGTGGTTTTTTGTTCATCCTCTTCAATATTCATCAAATCCATCATTTCAAAGATTTTTAGAACCTTTTCTCTAGTAACATTTCCTTCTAATTTTATATCATACCGTGCTCCATCAGCATCTTCCATATCAATTCGAATCCGTTTTTTGGCCATCTTTTAGATCTATGAGGATCTAACATTAACAGTTCAATTGATCCCAGAATATTTGTTAACTAAGAGGTTTGTTAACATTGACTGCCTAACCCACGCCTAGGTTAATTTTTGTTATTAACATTAATGATTAAATTTCCTTATTCTAAATCACCTTTATCATGCCTGGAGTGGAAATAAAGGGGTAAGTTTTAGGATATTCACAGTGTTAACATCAAACTTAACGCCTGGAATGGAAATTAAGGGGTAAAATAGACCTTTTTTGGTTTTTCCTAACACCAAATTAACAATTTGTTAACAATTAAGATTAACCCACACACCTGTTTTTCCACTCTATTC